>CAVOJX010000026.1:0-394082 GCA_963696305.1 Bryobacterales bacterium
CCTCGTGCAGGCCTTTGTGAACAACACCTTCTTCCGGAAATGCCTTGCTAATAACTAGAGAGGCATAGACTACCCCGTAAGATAAGCCGTAACATACTTCATAAACCGCACGGTTAGCTTGCTTTAAAGGTGTAAAAGTGAAATTAGCCGCCGCTTTTTTGGCCGCCAAGCATCCGGATTTGAAGGCTTTAACTGCTGATAGTTTCACGGTTTCTTTTTCTTCAACGACAACTTCTTCAGTTTCAATTGATGTTATATTTTCAGTGTTCATCACACATCCTCCTAAATCAAAAATTGAATAAACATCTGCCTATGACAGCAAATCCCCATTAGAACTCAGATAAAATCTTAATCTAATATAATATTTTCATCATATTTTACCTTGCATGTCAAGCAGGGTGAAAATACCTACAGCCAAATATTATGCATAATATTTATTGGCTTACTCAGCAATGAAATTTTGCAATTTTCGTTGCAGTGAGTCCCAACTCAATAGAGTAGGTTTGTCGGTAATGGTAAGCATCAGGGTATTGCCGGAAAATTTGTACCGGCCTTTGATACCCGAACCGGAAATTTCTCCCATCACGGCGTCGCCGACAAAGGTGTAACCTTGTTTTTCGGCTTCTTGTAGGGCTTTGGCGTACAAAGCCTCTGGCGTTTGTTTGATTTTCAGGAGTATGGATTTAGACATGAGTTAATACTGGCTAAAATAGCCGCATTATAAGCATAATTCTTTAGAATGACATTTTGTAATTATTCAGAAAAAAGAAAAATTAGAAAAAATGTAGGAGCGGGCCACGCCCGCGATGAAGTCCTATCCAAACCTAAAGGTCTAATCGCGGGCATGGCCCGCTCCTACAAGGTTATGAGTTTTTGTTTTAGCGAATCTAATCTTCATGCTGAATGGTTATGATATTTTATTGAATTCTCAAAAGAATATTTTGTCAAACCCGTCATGCCGAAAAGAGGGATCAATCCCTGGTTGTGTGTTCTCGATCGTGGTCAGTAGTTTCGAATTAAAATTTGTTTGACAAGTCGACTTTTAAGCGTTTTTTTAACCTTCTTATACTCGAGAAAATCCATGCCGAGCAAATTCAAAATAAAAGCAAACTGGATAGATATAATTTTAAATCCCAAGGTCTCCGATACTACTCTGCATAAAAAGTTGCAAGAAGCGCGGCAAAGTCTGCCTGTCCCGGTTTTCTGGTTACTCGGGAAAATCCAAAGCGGTAAAACCTCCATCATTCAAGCATTAACGGGCTCTTCGCGGGCGAAAGTGGGCGAAGGCTTTCAGTCTTGCACACAGCGCTCCGATGTGTTTGATTTTCCCAGCGCCGATACAGCTTTTGTGCGCTTTCTCGATACAAAAGGCTTGGGCGAGGTGGAATATGATGCCCTGGAAGACATCAACTGGTGTCGGAAGCAGGCGCATTTGTTAATGGTCGTCATTAAGGCCATGGATCATGAACTTGACGCCGTGCAACGGGCTATGCAACAAATTCGTTGCTTACATCCTGAGTGGCCAATTTTAATAGTTCAGACGGGTTTACACGAGGGATATTCCAGTAAAACTAAAGATCATCTACAACCCTATCCCGCTGCAGACGACAGCTTGGTAAGCTATTGGCCGCAGGATCTTGTCCGCTCTTTACAAATTCAGCGCGAGCGCTTCAAGGCATTCAATGCCCAGTTTGTCGCGGTAGATTTTACGCAACCGGAGGATGGCTATACGCCGTTGGATTATGGACTTGACGCCCTTTGGACGCAAATCGAAGCCCTATTGCCGGTGGGCTTGCGGGTAATGCTGATGGGTAGCCAAACGCAATCCAAATATCTGAACGACGTCTATGCCGCGCATGCGCGTCCGCATGTCATAGGCTACGCGATTTCCGCCGGCCTTTTGGCGCTGACCCCAGTTCCAGGCGCTGATGTACCTTTAGTGATAGCGGCTCAGGGCAAGTTGTTTCATAGCATTGCCTCAATCTATGGCTTAGCGCTGACTTGGCGCAGCGTGTACGAAGTGGCTAGCGCGGTGGGCATCGGCGGCATTAGTTTTCGTGTCGGCGTTCGTGAATTAGCCAAGCTGGTTCCAGTTTGGGGCTCGGTAATCTCCGGTCTGTCTACGGCCGGCATTACCTATGCTTTAGGCATGACCTTGTGTTTTTATTACGCTAAAACGCAACAAGGTGAAGCCTTTACCCCGCAGATGCTGAAAGCTGTGTACCAAGAACAATTGCAGTTTGGCCGCGAATTACTGAAAGCACGTTTTAATAGGAGTGGGTCACTATGAGAAAACGCAGTTTGTGGCCTTGGATACTGATTACTGTGCTTTGGGGCTTGCCATTTTTGGCATTAATGGCTATTGGCGGCTGGTGGTTGTGGCAAAATCAACTGCTATTGCTGTGGTTGAGCATCACAGCCTCTTGTAGCGGTATTGCCTGGATTGTGGCTAGGCTATTGAAACGGCATAAGAAAAATATATTTATCGCCACGCAAAGCAAGCCAAATGCCTTTAACTCCCAGCGCGATCAGAAAGTCTGGGGCGTTGTGCAAGCTTTGGCGGAACAGATTAAACAGGATAAGTCCTTTAAGTATGCGCAACCAGACAACTGGTTAGAGATAGGGCGGCGCGTTTTGGCAGTCGTCGCCAAACATTATCGTCCGAATGCTAGAAATCCGGAATTGGAAATACCCCTCACAGAATTGCTCAGTATTGTTGAGCATGTGACGCATGACATGCACCAACAGTTGTCCGAAAATCTGCCGTTTAGCCACGTTATCACCTTGGCGGACGGCCTAAATCTGCAGCGTTGGTTGGAAAATTTCAATGATGGGAAAAAACTATTTCGCTTGGGCCGGATGTTGGTTAACCCGCTAAGCGGTTTTTTAAACGAAGCGAATGGCTACAGCCAAGATAATGTCGTCGATATGACTTTACCGTATCTACAGAATTGGCTGTTGGATACTTATATCCAAAAAGTTGGGGAATACGCCATTTTGCTCTACAGCGGCCGGATGGCGGTGGAAACTGAGAAAATAGAAGCGCTGACGCCCGAATCCCGGCAAGACAGCCAACAAGCTCTTGCGCAGCAAGACAGCTTGGAACGCGAGCCATTGCGCATATTGGTTGTAGGGCAAACCAATGCAGGCAAATCAACGCTGATTAACGCTCTGTTCGATAAACCGGTTGCCGCCGCGGACGTGGTGTCAACGACTGCCGAACTCACGCCTTACAAACTGGAGCGGGAAGGGCAACTCTCCGGCTTAATCTTTGATACGCCGGGCTATAGCGAACAAAGCAATTGGTTAAAAAACCATCAACAGATACTGGACCAAACTGATTTAGTCTTGTTGGTGTGTTCCGCCAATAATGCTGCGCGCTTAGCTGATAAGGCTTTTCTGAATGCGTTTTATAAACATTTTTTGGCCCAAGCCAACCGAAAGCTTCCACCCATTATTTGCGTAGTCACCCACATTGATCAATTGCGGCCCAGGCGCGAATGGCTGCCACCCTATGATTTAAATACGCCGAATTGCGACAAAGCCAAGAATATCCAAGCCGCCCTGGCCGCCATTCAGCACGATTTGGCATTATCTGCAGACACAGTGCTGACGCCGGTGAGTTTGGGTGAGAATGAAGGGTTAGGCGTTTATAACGTCGATTCTTTGATACAGGCTATGGGGCGGCAAATGGACGAAGCCCGCAGCGCGCGTCTGTTACGCTGCCTGAAAGCAGCACAGAACAGAGAAAAATGGCCGCAATTATGGCGACAGGTCGGAAACTCCGGTCGTTTGCTGTTAAGGAAAGCAGGAGGGATAGTTAGGTCGCGATTTTAGCCTTGAAATACGGATTTTGTAGGATACCGGCTTTACTGAAGCCGAGGGGTAATCAGGTAGTTTTATTGGTGACATCAGCTACTTAAAGGACAGGCGAACAGCAGCAAAACAGGTAGTCATGATTTTTTTGGTCAGCGTAACGTTAGCTGCTACCAGCCTCTCTTGCAGCAAAAATGCCGAACGCGCCGTAAGCGTCATTGGTTCTACTTCCATGCAACCATTTGCCGCGATGCTGGTCCAGGAATTCAATAAGCAGCATCCGGGGGCCAGCGTGGAGGTTCAGGGCGGCGGCTCGATGACCCAAGCACTGAGATAGCGTTGTTCTATGAATCTTTACGTTGGTCTATATTTATCACAAACTCTTTATTCTTGGTACGAAAAATTCAGGAAGTTTAAATTCCCTAAAACTTTGACGTTCAGAACCGGCAGCTTTTGAGAAGTCGAAAACAAGCTGAAAGTTTTGCTGTATAAGGTATTCAGGAAAATGTTATGAAACTATTGAGCCTTTTATATATTAACCTCCTAAATCATTCATGAGCAAAAAGCGCGTTCTAATCATGTCAGTCAGCGCTGGCATGGGCCACATCAAGGCTGCGGCGGCGCTGGAAAAAACTTTTGCCGCCGATGAAAGCGTTGGAGAAGTCATCAATAACGACGCCCTACAGTACACCAATAAACTGTTTAGGGATTTCTATTCCACTTTCTACGCCTCCCTAGTAAAATCAGCGCCGAACTTCCTCGGTTGGTGGTACAAGGCCAGCGATGAACCCTGGCGGACGGACGCCATGAGGCACATGATCGACCGGCTAAACACCAAGCCTTTGGTCCGGTTTATCCTCGACTTCGATCCACACATCATCGTCTGTACCCATTTCATGCCCGCCGGGATTATTTCCCACCTAATCGCGACTGAACAGTTGCAGACTCAGCTTTCTATCGTTGTGACCGACTTCGATTTTCACGCCATGTGGCTGTCGCGCGCCTTTCATCGTTACTTTGTGGCGCTGGATGAAACCAAAGCTTATCTGCAGATGCTGGGGATTCCGACGGATCGGATCACTGTCTCCGGTATTCCCATCGATCCGGCCTTCGGCGAACCCATCGATAGGACGCAGGAATGCGCCCAACTAGGTTTGGACCCGGCGAAGCCGATACTGCTGCTGTCCGCCGGTGCGCTGGGGTTCAGTCCCACGGACTTCATCATGGAACAGATCTTGCCGCTTAGCCATAGGGCGCAAATATTGGTGGTCTGCGGCCGCAACGAAGAATTGAGACGGCGCGTCGAGCAGCGGGTGCGGGATCAGCAAAACACCTCTGTACGGGTTTTAGGTTACACCGACGAAATGCACCGCTGGATGAAAACGGCGGATCTTTTCATCGGCAAGCCCGGCGGGTTGACCACTGCCGAAGCCGTTGCCAGCGGTCTGCCCATGTGCGTGTTCAATCCGATTCCCGGACAAGAGGAACGCAACTGCGATCATTTGCTGGAAGCAGGCATCGCGGTCAAGTGTCACGACCTGATCACGCTTCCCTACAAGATATCCAAGTTGCTCGACGACCCGGCGAGAATGGCGCAGATGAAACTGCGAGCACTCAGTTTCGCCAAACCGGACGCTGCGCAAACGGTGGTGCGAACGCTGATCGAGGATAGGCTGGAGCCGCTATCCTTGTCCCGCGAACAACGATTGGCAATGGCGGAAACCACCCAGATCCCATGAAATCACGTAAGTACAGAGACTTCTTGTGGGGGGTCGCGACATCGGCCTATCAGTCCGAAGGAGGCTATAACCGAGTAGACATGCCTCACACTAACTGGGCCGGAGCCGAACGACGCGGTGATGTGGAACCGGTGGGCCGGGCTGCGGAATTCTGGAGCCGTTACCAGACAGACTTCGACGCCTGCCGGCGTTTGGGACTCAATGCATTTCGACTGAGTGTCGAATGGAGCCGGATTCAGCCAACGCTGAGCGACACTGTCGGACAGGCCCCTGCCTTCGACTATCAGGCTCTGGACGGTTACAGCGAAATTCTGTGCCAATGCCGGGCTCAAGGATTGGAGCCACTGGTCACTCTGCATCATTTCGTCCACCCCGCCTGGCTGGGTACCGATGCCTGGTTAAGCCCTACTATGATCGAACATTATGTCGACTATGTCCGCACGGTGGTGCCGTACCTCAATCGCAGTTTGGTCGCTAAAGGCTATGCGCCGGTGCGTTACTACCTGACCATCAATGAACCTAACATGCTGGTGTTGAATACCTATATCGGCCACCAGTTCCCATCTCAGGCCCGGCGTGGTCTACGGACTGCAATCAAGGCCGCCGATCATCTCCTGACGGCCCATGTTATCGGTTATAACGCCATCCACTCGATCTATCGGGATGCCGGATGGCCAACTCCCCTGGTAACCGTAAACACCTACTGCAGCGATCTCTATTGGTGCGATAAACTGTTGCTGGACCTGCTTAGCTTGCCGGAAAGGCAGATCGAACCCACGGCGATAAACGCCTATATTCGCAAGCGGGCGACAGCCTTCGAAGATGAACTGAGCAAAGCAGCGATACCGCTACGCAAAGACTTCGCCTCGCTGATTGGCGCCAGTCTCCGAAACCTTAGCCATCGGCTGGGAATGCGATTGTTCGATATCGGCCATCTGCCCTGCTTGTTGTCGGCTCTGACTGATTTGCCTGTAAACCGACTGCTGGATTATATCGCTATCGATTACTACGACCCATTTTCTGCGCACGCCTTCCGTCCCCCGGTGTGGTGGGATCATGAGTTCAAGAACACCTCCCTACGCGCCTGGATCATGAGTTCCATCACAAGCAAATGGTGGGATTGGACGATTTTACCCCGCGGCCTGCATTTCTTTTGCCGTTACTATGCAGACGAGTTTCCCGGTCGTTCCTTAATCATCGCTGAAAACGGCATGGCCCTGCGCCGCTGCTACGACAATAGCTACTCCCATCGTCGCGACAACGTCAGCCGCAGTGAATTTTTGCGTCTGCATATCGAGGAAGTCATCCGCATCGTAGGCGATGAAATACCGTTGATCGGCTATCTGCATTGGTCGCTGTTCGATAACTACGAATGGGGTACCTATACCCCGCGGTTTGGCCTCTACAGCCTAAATTATCAGACGGGCGTCGCTCGGCTGGAGCAGGATCATCACGGCGATACCCCTGCGGAGACCTACGCCCGATTGATACAGGAGGCGAATCGCATAATGGAGGCGGGATTTGTCGGGCGGTTAATACCAGATTAGTTCCACGCATTGTCTGCTATGCCAAGATAATCCACCATGCGCATATGATTACCGATGTCGTCAAATATTAAAGTCAAGAACTTGTTTCACCGGCATTAACTAATTTAATTGGGAAGGTTCCGGCTTGTTTCAAACGTGCGGCTGAAGTTGATGCGTTTATTCGAGCGGAGCGAGATGCATGGGACGGCTAAGGTCGGCCTTGCATGGACAAAAAGTTTATTTAGACGCAAACATTTTTATTTATGCCATAGAAGCCATTGAGCCATGGGCAAAAGAATTAAATGACGTTTTTGTCGGTTTAAAATCAAGCGAATTTTCGGCTGTAACTTCTAATTTGAGTTTAGCCGAGTGTTTGGTAATGCCGTTTAAAAATAATCGACATGATTTAGTGCAAGTTTATCGTCAGACATTTTTGCCTCGCCCTAATTTGGAAATTGCTCCAATTGATATAGATGTTCTTATTTTTTCCGCCAACGTTCGCGCACAATTAAGTTTAAAATTCCCGGATGCGATACATGCCGCTACAGCTTTTACCGGTAAGTGTACTGTGTTACTCACCAATGACGCGGGTTTTAGCCGTGTATCAGGCTCGGGGATAGAATTGTTTTTATTGTCTGAGTGGATTAATTAACCACTACCCTGTACGCGTCGGTAACCCTATTAGTCTAACATTGCGCCGTTTCTGCCTGCATCAAAGACGGTACCTAAAGACGGTACCCACATAAAGACGGTACCTGGTCTTGCAATCACACATAAGAGTTAAAACCCAAAAGTTAATTCGGTGCCAAAAACAACGGTTTTCTCAGTTACTACCACGCGATGCGCGGTTTTAAGTTTTCTCTAATAAATCAAGTTCATCAAGAAGTTGCAAAGCCCGCTTTGGATTGCCTCTCAGTTGAGCCGCAATGAAGCGTTGCTTGGCTTCTTCTTCTTCTGCCAACACCTGCGCAGATAGTTCAAACATAATTTTGTTTACGCTAATGTCCCTAACTTTGGCGATGCTTTTTAGTCGTTTCGCCATATCGTCGGGCAATCGGATAGATAAGGTAGTCAAGATATAGTAAAATTGACATGTTGCGAATATTACGTAAAATACGTATTTTACGCTTTAGAGGTGCGCCATGCTAGAAGTTCCTGCAACCAAGTTTGTAAAAAATTTCGGGCAATACAAAGAGCAAGTACAACGGGAGGCTATAGCGATCACCAGTCATGGCCGGACAAGCGGATATTTCGTTTCAGAACATGACTTTAAGGAGTATTTGCTTCTCAAAGCTCATTCCCGACACGCGTATCATATAAGTGAATTGCCAGAAGAAACTATAAGTACCATCGCTACAGTACAAATGAACCCGTCGCACGACCATCTTAATTCATTGCTGGATTAAGTAAAGCTGAATATGGCGCTACCAGAACCAGAAAGCGGGCTTGTAATTTCCTATTCGTATTTATGGAGTAATGAATACAAAGCAGGAAAAGTTGAGGGCTTAAAAAACAGACCTTGCGCAATTGTTTTAGTTGTTAAGAGCGAGGAGGGTAGCAAGAAAGTTACAGTTGCACCGATTACCCATACGCCCCCTGATAATCCGGATGTTGCAATACAAATTCCGCCAAGGGTAAAAAATCACCTAGGTTTAGACCCGGAACAGTCATGGATTATTCTTGACGACTTTAATGAATTCATATGACCGGGATATGATTTACGGATGGTATCAGGAAAAGCCGGAGCCTATGACTATGGCTTTTTGCCTCCTGCTTTGTTCAAGCAAATTATCAGCAAAATTATTGAACTTCGCCAAAAGGGCTTAAGCAAAACCTCTCGTGATTAGGAATGTATTTGCTTGCTTGGTAGAGCAAATGCGAACAGTGGATTGCAAAAAATCGTAAATTCAGGAATAGAACCCGCGTCCTGTAATAATATTTAAAAGGGTACGACGATCTGTCGTTCAGTATGACTTTTTCGGTCAATTCCAGTTTCAATTGTGATGGCTCTATGCTGTTGTCCATTGATTTGAAAGGAAACTGCTAAGGAAGCTCGAATTTTTTCAGCAATCAAGGCCGCTCTCTGCGATGCGCCTTCTTCGTTTTGACCGAAGTCTCGATCAAAATCTAAAATGGAGCGCGAATTATCGGCAGACCAAATTGCCCATAATGTGGCTTTGCAAAGAAGACATGGATTAACAGTGGGTTGGTCTTTACAAATAAAAATGCCCGCATTGAGCGGGCACCGTCCTGTAATATTGTTGTTATTTCTGGACGCCTATCAAAATAATACTAGGTTTATTCGTTGCGATTATTTTTGTTATTTTTCCGTGTTAACGGCCGCTTGCCTTCCTCTATTTAAAAGATTACGACACTTTCGAGTCGAAACCAACCTGTTTAAGGTGTGAGGATTCTATTGGATATTGGACAGTCTGTCCAGAAAAAGCGTGACAATTTGTCGCACAATTAATTAGTGGGTATTCAACAGCAAGCTAAGTTGTTGAAGGGGTTGGCTCTTTACCTGTTTCCGATCGAGAAGAATTACAAAATCTGATTTATGTATTAGCTTGTCGGTTTAAATCGTTTTGTACGATTTTAGTAAGCAACAAAGCGGTGTAACCCGAGGCCAAGAAGTAGCTATCCTTGATCCGACACATCCTTGCAAGATGCCGAGAGCCGATTACGAATCCTGCATGACGGTGCTTGTTTGCTGTTGACCGAGGACAATCCCATCAATCGGGAGGTGTCAGTGAAATTCCTATTGAGGTATCAATCTCGAAAATTAAATTGGGCAATGAAGAGGGAGTGACTGCGGTCATTCGAGATATTTCAGCGCACGAAATTGATGCACAAAACAATTACATTCATTCCCAATTCTGTTTCAGTCTAATCTCAAGCTGTTCTATCGGTTCCGGTCTGCCGAATAGATAACCCTGAAATGCAAAACAACCGCACTGTTCAAGAATAACGCGCTGTTCTTCAGTCTCAACACCTTCGGCAATAACGTTTAAGTTCATCGCCTTTCCCATGCCAATAATAGTGCGTACAATTTCTATATCATTCTCATCTATCGAAATATCACGGACAAATGACTGATCGATCTTTAGTTGATACAAGGGTAGGCGTTTAAGGTATTGGAGCGAAGAATAGCCGGTGCCGAAATCGTCTAATGAAATTTGAATACCAATTTCCCTTAGTTTATGCATGGTTCTAATCGTTTCTTCAATATCATCAACCATTATACTTTCTGTCAATTCAAGTTTCAGAAGCTGCGGATTTATGTCATGGCGCAGTATGGCAGATTTAACTTGCGTTACGAATTCAGTTTCGCGATATTGCTTGGCACTTACATTAACCGACAAAATCAGATGTCGAGTTAATTCATCTTGTTGCCAAGCCTTAAGCTGAAGACAAGCAGTCTCTAAAACCCAATGGCCAATAGTTACTATTATCCCTGTCTCTTCAGCAAGAGGAATGAATAGTGCTGGAGACACCAAACCACGCTTAGGGTGTAGCCAACGAATCAACGCCTCGGCGCCACATGGCTGGTTTAAATTATTGACTTGAATTTGATAGTGCAATTGGAATTGACCATTCCCAAGCGCAACGCGTAATTCGTTTTCCAATTCGGAACGGGCAATAATACACTCCTGCATTTCATAATTGAAAAAACGTAAAGTGTTACGGCCAGCCCTCTTGGCTTGATACATGGCAATGTCCGCCTGTTTCAGCAATTCTTCTTTTTCTTGTACTGTTTTATTAAATAGAGTAATGCCGATGCTAGGCGTATTCTGATATTCGTGCTTACCAAGTTGGTAAGGATGGTTAAGGTTTGTTAGCAGTTTTTGTCCTACTTCTCCGGCCTGAATTGCGGCTAATTTTAAGTCTTCGCTGAGGTCTTCTAGGATGACTACAAACTCATCTCCCCCCAAACGAGCGACAGTATCGCCTTCGCGCACACAAGAGGTTAAACGTTGTGCAACCAGCTTCAGAAGCAAATCACCCTGTGCGTGTCCATGACTATCGTTAAGCATTTTAAAGTTATCTAGATCGATCATCATCACCGCGCCTTGTTTACAGCTATGCACATTATAAGCTAAAGCTTGATGAAGCCGATCCATAAGAAGACGTCGGTTAGGCAATTCAGTAAGAGGATCATAGAAGGCCAAATTCTTGATTGTATCCTCCGATTGTTTGCTCCTGGAAATGTCAAATAAAGTAGCGACAAAGTTTGTTACGATACCATGGGCATCCTTGACGGCAGTAATGGTGAGGTGTTCTGGATAGATTTCTCCATTTTTCCGGCGGTTCCATATTTCGCCTTCCCAAGCATCTTTGCGGTTAATACTTGCCCACATGGCCTCATAAAATGCTGCGTCTTGCCGGCCTGATGTAAGGATTCGGGGATTTTTGCCAATGACTTCATCCGGGGTATAACCTGTAATTCTGGTAAATGCCTCGTTCACTCGGATGAGGTTACCGATTTCATCCGTGATCATGATGCCTTCTTGCGATTGGAAAGCTATCGCTGCAATGCGTTGTTCTTGTTCAATTTGTTTTCGCCGAGTGATGTCCTCATGTTCTGATGCCCATACCAGTCCGAATTCAGGATGTTCAAGAACTGTAACACTGGCATGACACAAAAAAATGGTTCCGTCTTTTTTGATATTTTTTACCTCGCCACTCCACCAGCCTGTCTGCTCAAGCTCGCCTATGATTGCGGCAGCCACTTCTACTGGGCTTTTATCGGAAGTAGCATTGACAATACTAACATGTTTACCGAGTAATTCGCTTGGATCATAACCGAACATACATGCAAACTTGGGATTGACAAAAACAATCGTTTCGTCAGTGACACGAATCAGAAAGATGCCTTCCGCCAAGTTATTTAAAATTTTGCTATGAAAACGCAGGATTTCTTCCGCGCGTTTGCGCTCGGTGATATTGGTTATCGCAGCAACAAAGCCAATGACCTGGCCCTCCGTATCACACTCCGGATGATAATGAACGGCAACAACGACCGGGCCATGACTCGTTGTTGGCAGTGTCAAATCATAACCGGTTTCATTTCCAGAGAGCGCCACTTCCATGTAGGGAGCCGCATGAGCATAAGCTTCCTCACCCAGGATCTCTCGCGGATGTTTACCAATAATGTCAGTAGGCTTTAGCCCAAAAAGTTGAGCGTACTGTTGATTTACGAATTTATAGCGTTTTTCATGGTCGCATTGAGCGATTAAAATTGGTGCATTATCTGTAATAAAACGTAATTGGCTTTCACTTTTTCTTAAATTCACCTCTGCTAGTTTCCCCTCGGTAATGTCGATGATTATCCCTAACCCCCGCGATGGGATACCATCTGAAAATATGAACCTGCCTTTAGATCTCATCCATCGAATTGAACCATCGTCAAATCTTTTTAACCGATATTCAATTTCATACTGTTCAATACCATTTTCTAAGGAATGCTGAACCGTCGTTTGTACTTTAGGACGATCTTCTGGAAGCAGCGCAGATAGAAAGTTTTCATAACTGTGGCTAACGTTCTGTGGAAGACCTAACAACTTAAAATATTCAGAATTAAACGACGCCTGATTGTTGACAATATCCCAATCCCAGATCCCAATGCTTGCTACACTCTGAGCTAAAGACCAGCGTTCATTTATTTGAGCGAGTGCTAATTCATTGTTTTTCTGTTCGGTTATAACATCGAATATAGCTACAAAATGATCTGGTTTTGGGCTATAAACCGAAACCCAAAACCACATCTTTAAAGACTCTAAAAATGTCTCAAATCGCTCTGGTTCACCGCCCTGTGCTACACGACTGTAAATTTCTAAAAGCAGGGAATCCTTTTCGCGGATATTCGGTATTACCTCAGAAACATGTTTACCAGCGACATTCTTAAGGCCTGTCAGCTGCTCAAAGGCGGGGTTGACGTATAAGTAGATGAAATCGCAAGGCTTTCCATCTTGATAAAGCATTTTGCAATAGGCGACGCCATTGAGCATATGCTCAATCAGAACACTATTGATTTCTGTATCCAATTTCAAGCCGTTTGCATCGAATTCTGAACTAGCCATGATGATTTAGACAAAATGTCATTGTTTTTTAAGAATATAATGGAGTTTTGTGGCGGTTTATTTTGATGCAGAAATTTAACCTAAAAATTGGAATTATAGTCAAGATAGTTAAAGCATATTTATACCTGATTACCCACAAGCTTCAGCAACTTTAATTAACTTCAATTGTCCAAAAGGCGTTGATTTAAAGGAGTTAATGCCATGAGTAAAAATCAAGTGCAATTCCAAAAGGGCTATAGCTTGGTGGATTTCTTCAAAAACTATGGATCTGAAGACCAATGTACCAAAGCCCTATTTAAATGGAGGTGGCCGGATGGATTCCGTTGCCCAGACTGTGGATCGGATCATTATAGTATCGTAAAAACCCGAAAGCTTTATCAATGCTCGAAGTGTCATCATCAAACCTCATTGATCAGCGGCACGATATTCGAGCAAACCAAGCTTCCCTTGACCATCTGGTTTTTGACTATCTATCTGATAACCCAAGCTAAAACAGGCATGTCTGCCTTAGAGTTGAAGCGACAGGTCGGCGTATCGTATAACACGGCCTGGAGCATGAAACAGAAAATCATGCAGGTCATGAAAGAGCGCGACGACAGTAAGCCATTAATTGGAACCATCCAATTGGACGATGTTTACTGGGGCGGAGAACGTCGAGGCGGTAAAAGAGGGCGCGGTTCTGATAACAAAGTACCGTTTGTTGCTGCGATTTCGCTTAATGAAAATTACCATCCGATTGCAATGAATATGAATGTCGTTGATGGTTTTAGGCTCACTGAAATTGCTCGTTGGGCAAGGCAACATTTAGAACCCGGTTGCATGGTCATTTCCGATGGATTGGCTTGTTTTTCAGCAGTCACACAGGTTGGCTGTCACCACTATAGTATTGTGACAGGCGGTGGACCGCTAAGCGTGACCAAAGAAGAATTTACATGGGTCAACACCATGATAGGCAATGTGAAAAGGGCTATCAATGGCACTTACCATGCAATAAATCCTAAGCATCTTCCCCGTTATCTGGCTGAGTTTTGTTATCGTTTTAACCGAAGGTTCCAACTCGAAGACATGTTGCCTCGATTTGCTTATATGGCTGTGAGAACGCCACCTATGCCGTGGCGACTTCTGAAGTTAGCTGAGGCTTATGGGTAATCAGGTATTTATAATATGGCGATGAAGTTTGTAAAGTGTAAGCAAATGAAGTCAGAAAGATATATAAATGGAACTTAGAGATCATCGCCATCCCATCCGTTACCGATTATAATTTGATCTCCGGGTCCCCTAAAAGCACCTAGCAACAACGCCAGCAATGGTTTTAACACAAGAGAAAGTTATGGCAGCAATAGTACAAGGCAAAGTAAAATGGTTCAACGATGACAAAGGCTTCGGCTTCATTGAACAAGATGGTGGTAAGGATGTATTCGTACACTTTAGCGTCATTCAGGGCAGTGGTCGTAAAACACTGAAAGAAGGCCAGCGCGTTACAATGGAAGTCACAAGCGGCGCAAAAGGTCCTCAGGCTGAAAACGTCACGCCATTATAGTCGCAAACAATTGCTCAAGACCATTTCTGCTGGGTTTGTATACTTTGCACTCGTGCTTGGCACTGGCTTAGTTCTCGGCATGTTCCGGGTTCCTTTCCTTGTTCCACGCATCGGAGAACGTTGGGGGGATTTGGTGGAAATGCCTATCATGGCAGCTGCAATATTCTTTGACTCTGGCTACGTGCTGAGGCAGTTTCCTGAAGTCAATTTTCCAGGTCAGTCATTGGTAGTTGGGTTTCTCGCATTGGCTCTGACAATCTGCGCAGAGTTGGGGCTTGCGGTTGCTCTTCAAAATAAAACGCTTGCAGAGTACCTCAGTAGCAGAGATAAGATTTCCGGTTCAGTCTATCTCATTATGCTCGTATTGTTCGCTTTGATGCCGAGGTTTCGGTCAAGTGTCCGCTAATCCAACAGAATAAAACTTGTTGCGTCGAAGAACTGGACATCATTCCCGCGCAAGTACGGGTTCTAGAATACATGCAGGAAAAAGCCGTGTTTCTGGAACCGGTTCAAGATGAAATGCAACGCAAGATCCTGGCAGCCACGCGGCCCAAGCATCCGGTTCCCGGCGCAATGGGCAGCATTGACTTGATGTGCTCTGTACTCATATATAAATACTGCGATGGCTTGCCGCTCTATCGACTCGAAAACATCCTAGCCCGTTATGGCGGTGAACTCTCAAGGGCTACGCTGGCCAATTGGGTCATCGCGCTGGCTAGACCCCTGCAACCTTTGATTAATCTCATCCGGGATCATCAACAGGCCGGCAACATCATCATGGCCGACGAAACCCGTGTGCAGGTACTCAAAGAACCGGGGCGACCGGCGACCTCGGATAAATTCATGTGGGTGACCCTCGGAAATTTTCAGAGTAGTTGTCGCCTCGACGGTTAAATCTTAAGCGGCTTTTTTGTTTTGAGTTGCCTTCTCAATACTAGGTTTACTATTAGCCTCAGGCTTGTCAGGATTAAGGTGGACTGCTTGAATGCTTTCCCAATTCCGCGTGTCACCAGTCCATCGCTTCGGGTTTCGATCACGAGCAGCCTCATAGACAGCTTTACGCTTAACCAGCAAGTCCTTGTCCAAGCCTTCATGGCGTTGTGTAGGCGTAACGAACTGGATGGCGCTATGGCGATGCTCGTTGTTGTACCAATCCACCAGGCCCGATACCCAATCACGCGCATCCGTTACCTTGGCAAATGGCTTTAGCGGATATTTTGGTCGATATTTTAAGGTCTTAAAGAGCGATTCTGAGTAAGGATTGTCGTTGCTTACCGAAGGTCTACTCAACGAGGGCATCACGCCGAGTTGTTGCAATGTAGACAGCATCGTAGCTCCTTTCATTGGGCTACCGTTGTCAGAGTGCAGTATAAGCTGGTTTGACTGTATACCTTCACGATAGCACAGATCGCGTAACAGCTCGCCTGCCAAGGCGCTGCTTTCCTCTGCATACACCTGCCAACCCACAATTTTTCGGCTAAAAATATCCATAAACAGGTAAAGATAGAAAAACTGCCCACAGATTGCCGATGGCAGATACGTGATATCCCAGCTATAGAGTTGATTAGGCGCTGTGGTGCAGATCGCGCGAGGTTTAGTACGGGGCTGAGATGGCCGCTCACTGCGACGGTGCGCCAGTTGGTTTTCTGCTTCCAGTATGCGATAAAAAGTCGATTCAGAGGCCAAATAGCTACCTTGATCCGCAAGTCGAGGCACGATCTGACTCGGCGGCAGATGCCCAAATTCGTCTGAATTGGCTACAGCCAATACCTTGGTTCGCTCAATTTCCGTGAGCTTATGCGGCGGCTGGTAGTCGCGTAAGGGGCGTTGATCGCAATGGATAGTCTCGCCCGTCTGCCAGCGTTGTAAGGTGCGTTCGCTCAAACCCAATACTTCACAGGCTTGTGCTTGTCGTGCGCCGGCTGTTTTTGATTCATTGAGTAAAAAAATCACTTGCTCGCGCTCTTCAAGGGACGTCATTCGACCTCTCCCCCAAGAGCGCTCGGAACTTTTTTTGCAGAACCAACAGCGCGGCGGCTTCTGCTAAGGCTTTGTCTTTGCGTAATATTTGGCGCTCTAAGCTATGAACTTCTGTTTTGAGAATCGCTACCTCACGCTTATCAGATGTACCGCTCTGGGAACAGAAATCGGCTTTCCATTGCTCCAGTTGATGGACAAATACTCCTTGCTCTCGGCACCAGGCGTTTAAAGCCTCACCGCTCAATCCATACGCTTGATTTAAGGCATCAAGACGCTCTTCAGGACGCCAATCTTCTGGGCGTTTCGATTTCAACGGTAGAACAGGATTTTTGCCCAATTTGCTTCTTCTCATCCATGTTTTTAAGGTTTGTAAACTGATGTTCAAGTCGTCCGCGACGCCCTGAATCGATTGCTCATTTCCACGATTGTATACTTTTGCCAGCGCTTGCTCTTTAAAGTCTTCTGAATGCCTTGTATAGGTTTTCATTTCTAATCTCAAATTTAATTTTATTTAAAAATTTGAGACGACAACTATTCTGACGCGGGGGGCCCTGGGCGGTCCGCCTGGACAACCTAGCGTGTTGTTTGAATACGATCCGTCCCGCAGCCAAGAAGTGCCGTTGCGCCTGCTCGATGGCTTTCAGGGTTATCTGCAAACCGATGGCGGAAACTTAGTGTTTTGATTTTTGATCTTTGGGTTGAAAATGAAGACCGAACTTTAACCGCACTTGGCGGTAATCCAAATTTACTGTGGAATACCGATGTTTCTGAGCTTTATGTGATTGATCATAATCTGATTTTTGATTCTAAATTCAATAAAGCTAATTTTTGGGCTGCCCATGTCTTTAAATCGGAATATTGCAACAAACAGGATGATTTTTTTGAAAAATTGGATTTCGAGCGCCGTTTGCAAATAGCGCTCGACAGTTGGCAATCGGCATGGGATACCGGTGGCCTTGATGTTGATCTGTATGCTGAACTAATCCGCAGCAGAGAGGATATTATTCGTTTTAGTGACAGCCGGGTTTTATTCAGCACTGATCCGGTTGCGACCGTTGAACAACTGTTTGAACATTATGTACAGCGAAGTTTTGCTCATGAGCCCAGCTACGATGAGAACATGAAAAAGCAAATACGTGAATTGTAAGTTAGCCGTAATTTGGGGGAATTATTCAAAGAAGGGGCAATAGGACAAGCTGAAAAGTACGAGGCTACATTTCCTTTTGTACGCAAAGATGGAAACCCTCGAGTAATTAAACCAATTCATTTCAGGGAAGATAAGCCTTCTGCGCTGATTGATCAGGGGAATTATTGGCTATCTAAAGTTCAGCAATTGGCAAAGTATAAATTTATCGAGCCTCAGCAAGTTTTGTTCGCCTACGATGCTCCAAAACAGAGACAATTTAGCTTATTTGATCCTTTTGATGAAGTTAAAGAGCAAGCCGAGAAAATTGGGGTTGTTATGGCCGATATAACGGCAAAAACGGAGATTGCAAATTTCGCAAGTCACTAAGTAAATTTTCCCCAAAAAATTAAATCCTTCTGTAAGGAAAGCCAACAATTGATGCTCTTGATAATATTTTGAGATTACCAATGAGGAAAAAGGAATTCTAGCAGTTTCTGTGAGAATTGGTAAGACGCAACAAGAAACAGCTGCAGCCCAAACAGGTAAAAAATCCTAATTTGATGTTGGTGGCTTTGAACAGTACATGAATTAGAAAGCTGCTCTTATAATGAAAAAATATTTGCTATTTGTGGTTAGATTGTGCGGCAAATTGTCGCAGTTAAAAAATAATTAATGGTCAAGCTCTGCAAAATATTTTTAAGGCTACCTTGATCTGTTGGGGGAATTATTGGGGGTATATTTTAAATTTAAAATATTAAATCCCTTTGTTTATAAGGCTTGCATGGCTTATTGTGATGGACGCCGCCACACCAAGAAAAATAGTTCAAAATCAGCCACTTACAAGTGGCTGTATTTTTTTGGCCCTTCTCTCTCTGATGTTTCACAATTCGGCTGATGCGCGAATAGTGCAAACTAAAATGATCGTCTATTTCTTTACGATTATAAGCGCCACTGGCATAGGCTTGACGATTAGCTTCGTCGCGATCATGCTCTTTAGTAATGATTTAGCGAGTGATCGAGGTTGATTGCAGGGTATGTCCTTAGTTTTGACATCCAAATCTGCCACGAACTCTTCGGAGCCCAAAAAATATCTGATTCCGCAACTTATCCCATGGCTTTAGCAGATTTTTCCCCTCTGTAACAAAATGCGTATAACAGGAAACAAAATCACCGATTTTGCAATTGTTTAAATTCGAATGATACAACCAACTTCTTTCATTGCGTTTTATATGTAAGCGTGATTTTTTCACAATTATGTGCTATATATTATATAAATCTATAAAAAATAATGCTATTCAAGCGAACTTATCGGATAAATATGATGTTAGTATCCTTCTCTGTTGCAAATTTTCGGTCTTTTTATGAAGAGGAAACCCTTTCTCTTGTGGCTAGTAATCGCCTATCTGGAAGCCATGATGGTCACGCGTTTCCTATTCCGGATTCAAAGGAAAAAGTACTTAAAACTGCGGTAATTTATGGAGCAAATGGGGCGGGGAAATCCAATCTTTTCAAAGCACTAGGCCTACTAAAGTCAATTGCTATAAAGCCTCGTAAAAAAAATAGCGGTACTGGTCGTGAAGCATTTCGCTTAGGTACTGAGATTGATGCACCTACCTGTTTTGATTTGCAATTTATCGCAAATGATAAGCTGTATCGATTTGGACTCCAGATTGATGATCATAAAATTATTCAAGAATGGCTTGTTCAAATCAAAGGTGGCAGCGAAAAAACTTTATATGAACGCATAACCGATGACAATGGCAATGTTAGTATTGAATTAAAGGGGCGTAATGGAAAAAAAATTAAAGCCCTTGCAACAGTGGGTGGCCCTCAAAATCAATCATTTTTAGCCACTGTTCAAGCTAATCTCGATTCCTCGGATATTGGTAATGAACTTACTGAAATTTTAAATTGGTTCAAAACTGGTCTAACTCTGCTAGCGCCTGATGAGCCCTTTCTTCCTCTTGGACGCTTACTTAGTACTGATTCTTCTTTTAAAGATTTTGCTGGCGCTTTTCTAAAGTCTTCATCAACAGGTGTAGACCGCTTAGAAGTTCATAAAAATGAAATATCCGAAGATGAGTTGCAAAACCTACTGCCTGAGCGCATCGTTTCTAAAGTGCTGGATGATTTACGCGATGAAGAAAATAGTGCGGTGTTAATTCAAATAGGTGAAGGAAATGAGTTGCTTATAGAGCGAACAGATGAAAATCACTTTTATCGAATCAGAATTCAGGCTGCTCACGAACATCAAAATGGAAAATTAGTTGGGTTAGACTTAACTGAAGAGTCTGATGGTACGCGTCGTTTATTAAATCTCATGCCTGCATTGCACCACTTAAGAACTAAAAGTGGGGTATTTTTTATTGATGAAATAGATCGCAGTATGCACCCGATTTTAGTCTGGAAATTTTTGGAGTTTTTTCTTAAGTCGTGCGACGGAGGGCGGCGGCAAATTATTGTTACGACACACGAATCAAATCTACTTGACTTAGATCTGTTGCGTCGTGATGAAATTTGGTTTGCTGAAAAGGATGCCAAGGCCGCAACGCATCTATATCCGTTAACAGACTTTAAAGTTCGCTCTGATTTGGAAATTCGTAAGCATTATTTACAAGGTCGTTTCGGGGCCATTCCGTTTCTTGGTAATCTTGATAGACTAATAACAAATCCAGACGCATTAAAATGAGTAATAGAAAACCACGCCCATTATCTCGTGACAGTGAAAGTGAAAGTCTGCGTGATGATCGGTTATTCATTATTGCTTGCGACGATACCTACGCACCAAAGCAGTATTTCAGTTTTTTTAGTATTGCCCGAATAAAAGTGCATGTTGTACCGACTCCAACAGACGACAATAAGTCGCATGCGGCTCACGTATTAGAACGATTAGAAAGTTATGAGCATGATGAAGACGATGAGCGCTGGATGCTTCTGGACACAGATCATTATATTAAAAATCAACATATTAGAAGTTTTATACGCGCAATTAAAGATGCTCAGAAAAAAGGCATTAAAGTCGCATTAAGCAGGCCGTGTTTTGAAATTTATTTGCTACTTCATTATGTTGACGAATCAGAGGTCGCTGAACTAAAAAATGCGGGCGAAGTTGAAGCTGCCTTGAACCAAGTGCTGGGTATGAAGTATGATAAAACCAATCTAAGGTTAACAGATTATCCACTGGAAAAGGTCCGAGATGGTTATTTTAGGGCAAAAGCACTTGATGAAAAGACACCTGGTGGCGATATTCCCAAAAGCAATACCACTCGGATTTACCTTCTCTGGGATGCAATTTTTGCTAAATCTTTGCAATCACAACTTCCACCTGAATTATGGAGCTTGCTGCCAACTCGAAACAACTAATGGCAATCCTGCCATATGATTAGTGCCACAGGCGCAGACTAATGATCAATGATTCATTAGTCATTTCAGGAATCGAACCCGCGTCCTGTTATGATGGTTACAAGGGTCTGGCGATCTTTTGACAGTGGGCTGGAAGCAAAATATTAGTTGCGCGTAGCAGTGGATGTGTGATACATAATTTGAGTAAAACTCAAATAAGATGTATGTTTAGGCAGTTGTTCCATAAAAACAATGTCTTGGGATGTCTCGTAACGTCCACGAAAATATGCAGTAACATTTACAGTAACTCAAGTTATTATGCTCCACTACGGCTTGTGTTCCGTGGCTTGCAGGGCATGATTCGTGTGACGCCGCCACCGAGTTTAAGAACAGCGAATTATAGGCATAAAACCAGTCCTGTTTCACTAAAAAAATCGCATAAACATTTCTTTGTTTTACAATTAGTTAGGACTTCAAATCATGTAGACCTGTTCAATTCCCTAATTTAATCTATTCAAATCCTACTAATGGAATTGAACAGAGCTGAAAAGGCCTCAAAAGCAGCTTTCAATTTAGATAGAAAGCTTGGATGTCCAATATGCCGCTTAATGTGCGGTAAATTTACATTAAGCAGCATTGTATACAGGCTACATTTTGCAAAACCAAAAACTTTACTGGAATTCTTGATCGCAAGTTTCCATACCCAGAATGCAATAGCCGCATAAAAAAGGCCGGTCACCCGGCCTTTAATGTCAAAGGAGACGTGGCCTAAGCCAACAAGCCCTGCAACAACCCATTCAACTTATGCACAAACGCAGACGGATCATCCAACTGCCCACCTTCGCTAAGAATAGCTTGGTCGAACAAAATGTGGGTGATGTCGGCGAAGCGGGCGTCGTCCTGTTCGTTTTTGATGGCTTTTACCAAGGCATGGTCCGGATTGACTTCGAAGATAGGCTTGCTGCCGCCCATGCCGCCCATCATGTTAAGACCTTGGCCGGCCTCTTTCATGATACGCTCCATGTTCAAGCTCATATCGTAGACGCCGGTGACCAGGCAGGCCGGCGAGTCGGTCAGTCTGTGGCTGACGCGGACTTCGCTGACTTTGTCGGCCAACACGTCTTTGATTTGCTTCAGCACGGATTCAAAGTCTTTGGTGACTTCTTCCTGATGTTGTTTTTCTTCTTCGCTGTCGAATTTATCCAGATCCAGCTCGCCTTTGGCGATGGATTGCAGATGTTTTTCGTCGTAATCGGTCAGGCTGGAAATCAGCCATTCGTCTATGCGGTCGGACAGCAACAACACTTCGATGCCTTTTTTGCGGAAAATTTCCAGATGCGGGCTGTTTTTCGCCGCGGCAAAACTGTCGGCGGTGACAAAATAAATTTTGTCCTGACCTTCTTTCATGCGGCTGATATAGTCATCCAACGAGATGTTTTGGGTTTTGTCGTCGGTGTGCGTCGAAGAGAAGCGCAACAGCTTGGCAACGCGTTCTTTGTTTTTGTGGTCTTCGATCGGACCTTCCTTGATGACGTTGCCGAATTGCTCCCAGAATTTTTGGTACTTGTCTTTATCGGTTTCCGCCAAACTTTCCAGCAAGCCCAGCACTTTTTTTACCGCGCCGGCTTTGATATTGCTGATTTGTTTGCTTTGTTGCAGAATTTCCCGCGACACGTTCAGCGGCAAGGAATCGGTGTCGATAACGCCGCGGATAAAACGCAGGTAACGCGGCATTAATTGTTCAGCGTCATCGGTGATGAACACTTTGCGCACATAGAGTTTTACGCCGTGTTTGGCGTCGCGGTCCCACAAGTCAAACGGCGCCCGGCTCGGCACATACAGCAACAGGCTGTATTCAGTCGTACCTTCCACGCGGCTATGCACATGCGTCAGCGGTTCTTGAAAATCATGCGCGACATGCTTATAAAATTCGTTATAAGCTTCCTCGGAAATATCATCCTTGGATTTGGTCCACAAAGCGGATGCGGCGTTGACGGTTTCGTCTTCATGGCGGGCCGGCGCGGTTTCATTGCCTTCTTCGTCTTTTTCCGCTGGAATCTCTTTGCTCATGACGATAGGCAGGGAGATATGATCGGAGAATTTCTTGACGATGGAACGCAGACGCCAGCTGTTTAAAAACTCTTCTTCGCCTTCTTTCATATGCAGCACGATTTCGGTGCCGCGCGTGGCTTTATCCACCGTTTCAATGCTGTAATCGCCTTCGCCGGCTGATTCCCAACGCACGCCTTCGCCATGCGCCGCGCCGGCTTTACGGGTGGTCAACGTGACTTTGTCGGCGACGATGAAGGCCGAGTAAAAGCCGACGCCGAATTGACCGATCAACTCGCTGTCTTTAGCCTGATCGCCGGTCAAGCGCTCAAAAAACTGTTTGGTGCCGGATTTGGCGATAGTGCCGATGTGATCCTGCACTTCGGCGCGGGTCATGCCGATGCCGTTATCGCTGACGGTGATGGTTTTGTTAGCTTCGTCGAAATCGATACGAATCTTCAGGTCGCTGTCGCCTTCGTACAGGCTGTCGTTGCCCAAGGCTTCAAACCGCAGCTTATCGGCAGCGTCTGAGCCGTTGGAGATCAGTTCCCGTAGGAAAATTTCCTTATTGCTGTATAAGGAATGTATCATCAAATGCAGTAAATGCTTTACTTCGGTTTGAAACCCCAGGGTTTCTTTTTTTGCTTCAACAGTCATATTTCCACTCATTTAAAGTTAAGACCTAGTTAAAAAATCGGACTCTGCCAAATTGGGGGTGGAATTTTTGATTTTCAAGTCCAAAATTGTGATTAGCCTATACTTTGTTTGCAGCAAGTGTTCTGACTCCTTGTTATCCCGGCATTTCATGCTTACACGGACTATTATGAAATTTAGTTTAGCGTCCAAATCCATCTTGATTATCGATGATTACACGGCTATGCGCCGGGCTATCCGCGATATGCTTTACACCTTGGAGGCGGAAAATATAGTTGAGGCAAATAGCGGCGTTAGCGCCATCAACGCCATGAGCAACACCCGTTTCGATGTGGTGCTGTGCGACTATAATCTTGGCGACGGCAAGAACGGTCAGCAGGTCTTGGAAGAAGCGCGGCTACGAAAACTCCTGAGTCAAAATTGCGTGTTCTTTATCATCAGCGCGGAACAGGCCACCAGTATGGTTTTGGGCGCGATGGACGGTAAACCCGATGAGTATTTAGCCAAACCTTTTAATGCGCAACAATTAGCCACACGTTTGCAGCGGCATTTTGAACGCAAGAGTTTTTTGTCCGGCATCGAAATTGAGATGCAACGCGGCAACTTGCCAAAAGCGATTAAAATTTGCGATAACTTATTGGCCGCAGGCGATAAAAAAATGCTGACGCATTTGATAAAACTGCGCGCAGAATTGGCGATCAACTGCGGCGACTATGAAACCGCGCGGAATCTTTATCGCGAAATTTTGGCTAGTCGAGAATTGCCCTGGGCAAAGTTGGGGCTGGGGATTATCGAATTTCGGCAAAATCATATCGAACAGGCGGTTGCCTTGTTTGAGCAGTTACTGAAAGATCAACCGATGTTAATGGAAGCCTACGATTGGTTAAGCAAAGCCTATGAAGCTTTAAATAAACTGCCGGACGCCCAAGCAATTCTGAATAAGGCGGTACATTTAACCCCGCAGTCGATTTTACGCCAGAAAAAACTGGCGGTTACCGCTGAGCGCAACGGAAATTTGGAATTGGCTGAAAAAGCCTTTCAAGCGACTGTGAATATTGGTAAAAATTCCATCCACAAGTCTTGCGAGGACTTCGCCGGCTTGGCAAAAATCTATACCAAGACTAATGCCGCCGATAAAGCCTTACATACCCTGGCAGATATGCGCAAAGAATTTCTCAATAACCCGGAAGCCGAATTACGTTCAGCCACGATTGAGACAGAATTACAAAAAAACTTGGGTAATGCGGATTTGGCCAAACAGGCCTTTGACAAAATGCTGAATATTAGCCAACGGCTACAGGGCAGGATCCCTAAAGACCTGCAATTGGACATGGTCAAAACCTGTTTTTTAAGCGATCAGCCGGAAAAAGCCCTAGAGATGCTGGATGGCTTGATTAAAAGTCATATCGACGATGAAGCTTTTATGGGCGATGTTCGCGACATGCAGAAGGGTATAGGCCAGGATGATTATTCGGAAACGCTGATCCAAAAGACCAAACAAATGCTGATTGCGACCAATAATAAAGGCGTCGCGTTGTATAAGCAGGGTAAATTTGCCGATGCAATGGCCTTGTTTGAAACAGCGATGACCAGTATGCCGGATAATAAGACCATTATTCTGAATATGCTGAAAATCATCATGCATGAATTGAAATTCGGCGAATTTCATGACGAAAAACTTCTTCGCGCCAAAGAGTTACTGAAAAAAGCCCAGCAAATAGGCATAGACTCACACAAACTCGGTATTCTGCGCATGGAGTTTACCGAAATTTCTCAACACCATTTAACAGCCGGATAAGCATGATAGAATCTTTCAAGTCGCCCGATTTATTCCCGGCAATATTGGCCTCCACGGTGCATGACATTAAGAACTCCTTAGGTGTGTTGTTGGAGTTGATTCGGCAGTTGGCTTTAAGACAACAGCCTGGCGAAAGCGAAAATTTCTCGCAATTGGAATTTGAGGCGAATCGCATCAATCATAGTTTGATGCAGTTGTTGGTGGTGTATAAAATCGGCGCCGGCAAGTTTGGTCTGGAGATAGATGAATATGCCGCTTTGGAGCTGATTAATGAAGCTAAGGCGCAACAGGATGTGATGTCCAAGCTAAAACAGGTGCAAGTGTGCGTCGCCTGTGATGAGGATTTATTTTGCTATTGCGATTATTCTAATATCAGTAATGCCTTGGGGACGATTTTAAACAATGCGCTAAGGTATACGCACAGCGCCATACGTATTTCCGCAACTAAAACCGTTGACGGCTATGTGAAATTTTGTATTGAGGATGACGGACACGGTTATCCGGAGCATTTGTTGCGGGCGGATTTAGACGCCCATGCCAATTTGGATTGGGTGAAGGGCAATGCCGGCTTAGGCTTGTTTTTTGTGTCGGTGATCGCGGGTTTGCATAAAAACGGCGAGACAGCCGGGTTTGTGAAAATTGATAATCAAAGCAGCCTGGGCGGGGCGCGGTTTTGTTTGTTTTTGCCTTGAGGCGTGAGCAATAGGCAGAAACTTAGCAAACTTTGCTAAAATACCGCAAGACCAGTAGGCGCGCCTATGACAAGCATTACCTTTGATACGCACGAATTTTTTACCGAGCTTAAAAATGCCGGCTTTAGCGAGCAGCAAGCGGAAATTATCACCAAGCTGCAAAAAGCCGCTGTCGCGTCAACGCTTGAGCAAGCCCGGCATGAATATGATTTTGATAACTTAGTGACTAACAAATAACTGGATGCTCGTATTCGAGAAACCGAGCTTAAAACCGAAGTTAAGCTGGCGGAGACTAAAAGCGATTTGTTACGCTGGATAGGCAGTGTGGGCTTATTGCAAACTGCCTTAATTACGGCGTTGTGGCTGAAGTTGCTTTCGTCTATCCCCTAGTTCATTTATAACTATTCAGCGTGATGAATAGATACGCTTAAAGGAAAACTCACAACCTTTTAGCAGCGGGCCACGCACGCGATGACGGCCTATCCAGTATTTAAGGCCTTATCGCGGGCATAGCCCGCTCCTACATTTTACGTGCAATTTTGTCGCTTGCTCGGCTTTTATCGCCGGGGTATTCCGGAAAAAGTCGCCGTGACTACGTCCATGCCGGCTACACCTTTGCCGAATTACCCCGGTGGCAAAAGCCAAGTCTTTCGAATAGTTACGGTTTAATCTTAATTCTAGGCTTAGTTCATCATGCTGTTTTAATTATGCTTGCACTGATTTATTTCAACTGGGCCGATTGATTTTTTGTGCTCTCACTACTATAGTCACGTCCATAGTCATTACAGGTCTGATCTATGAAAACCATTAAAGCCTCCGAATTTAAAGCCAAATGCCTGCAACTGATGAACGAAGTAGCAGATTCCGGTGATAGCATCGTCATTACTAAAAACGGTCAGCCGGTTGCCCAACTAAGCCCGGTTATATTTAGACCTGCTAGTCTGGCCGGTTGTCACAAAGGCAAAATTGAGATTGTGGGTGATATAGTTGGGAGCTTGGGCGAACACTGGGATGCTGAATGATTGTGCTATTAGATACTCATGCCTTGCTTTGGCTAGATCAGGATGATGCTGCCTTAGGCGTCGAGGCGAGAAAAGGCGCCGACCGCGCCTTACAGCAGAGTAAGCTAGCTGTTTCAGCAATTTCATTTTGGGAGGTTGCCATGTTGCTGGATAAGGGGCGGATTACCATGTCGCTCCCCACCGCAGCTTGGCGGCGGGATCTACTAGGCCTTGGCCTGCTTGAAATTTCGATAGACGGCGATATCGGTATAGCTGCCGCCCAACTAGACTTGCATGGTGATCCGGCAGACAGGCTAATTGTCGCTACTGCCCAGATTAAAGGCGCTGTGCTATTAACTGCAGACAATGCCCTATTGAAATGGGAAAACTCGCTGCTGCGCTTTGACGCCCGGCGCTAGTAAGGGTAGTTAATTAGCTACACCAGTGCGCACTGTTTATTGGGCTTGTGCCGGAAAAAATAGCAAAGTTGATGCGCCGCCCGATGGTTGGCACATCCTACAGGGCTAAGCTTTGATTTCAACGCTCTCATTCACCCGCCGCAGCTTCCGCTAGGCTATAAACATAAATCGTCGCCCCTATCACCGCCGCCTGGCCGATGACTAGATTCAGGATAGGCACCGTCAAACCCAAGCTGGCCAGACCGCCGAAACTTAAAGCACCCCAACGCGATTGTTGCAGAAATTGTTTTTGCTCGGCAAACGCCAAACCGCGATGTTCCAGGGGATAAGCCAAATACTCCATTGCCATGCTCCAGCCGGCGAAAACCGCCCACAGCAAAGGTGCAATTAGGTTGACCACAGGGATGCTAGACAGCAACAGTAAAGGCAGCGTGCGTAGCAAAATGTAACGCAGGCGCTGCAATTCGCCGAAAAATATCTTGTTCCACGGTAGTTCCGCCTGGTGGGCGTTTTGGCCGCTGATGAGTTCCTGGGCTTTGGTAGCGAGTTCGCTGTAATACGGCGCGGCGATCAGGTTGGCGAGCAAGGTAAAACTAAAGAAGCCAATGATTAAAAAAATGATGAAAAACAACGGCCATAAGATCCAATCCAGCCAGGCCAACCAAGCCGGGATAAAGTGCTCAATTAAACCGGAGATGCTGAAGTAACCCAACACAAATGCACAGCTGTACAGCACCAGATTAATAAATAGCGGTATCAATAGATATTTTCGCAGCTGCGGGTGGGTGGTGAGTTTTAAGCCTTGCAGCAAACAACTCATGGCAAACAGCGGGTTGTTGCCGGGTTTTAACTTGATCATGGCGCTAAACTCCTGACTCCGTGTACGCCGGGATCAAGCACCACGCCGCGTTCGGTGACGATGGCGCTGATCAATTCAGCCGGCGTGACGTCGAACACCGGATTCCAGGCGCTGACCAACGAGTCCGGGCTTAAGTAGCAGGCCGGCAGCAGTTCTTTGGCGGTGCGCTGTTCGATTTCGATATGCTCGCCGGTTTCCAGGCTGAAATCGAAGGTGGAGAAAGGCGCTGCCACCATGACTTTTACGCCATGTTGTTTCGCCAGCACCGCCAGCGAGTAAGTGCCGATTTTATTGGCGACATCGCCGTTGGCGGTAATGCGGTCTGCGCCGACAACAATCCAGTCGATTTTGCCGGATTTCATCAGCCAGGCGGCGGCGGAATCGGCGATCAGCGTGGCCGGTATGCCGTCTTGCGCCAGTTCCCAGACGGTCAGCCGCGCGCCTTGCAGCCAGGGCCGGGTTTCGCCGGCATAGACTTGTTGCAAGTGTCCGCGCTGGTGGGCGCTACGAATCACGCCCAGTGCGGTGCCGTAACCGCCGGTCGCCAAAGCGCCGGCGTTGCAGTGGGTCAGCACGCCTTTGGCCGCGCCCAGCAGATCGGCGCCCAGTTCGCCCATGGCTTGGTTGGCTTTGATGTCGTCTTGGTGGATTTGTGTCGCTAAGTCAGTCAGCGCGGCGATGGGTTGATCTGAGTTTTCGGCGAGTTTTTGCCGCATGGCGTCCAGCGCCCAAAACAAATTCACGGCGGTAGGCCGGGAAGCCGCCAATTGCTGAATGTCGGCTGCAACTAGGTCTTGCCAATTGGGTTGCGGATAATGTTGCAGCGCAGCGAGCACTACGCCATAGGCGGCGGCGATGCCGATGGCCGGCGCGCCCCGCACTTGCATGGACTTAATCGCCTCGACCACGCCGGCGGCGTCTTGGTATTCATGGTAATGAATTTTTTCCGGCAACAGACGTTGATCCAGGACTTTTAGGCGGTTTTCACGCCATTCCAACGCTTGCACGGAGAGTTGTTTGGGGTTGTTCATGTGTTTAGGTATTTAGTATGGAAGAGTTTTTGGTAGCTAATTAGCGAAACAAATCGATTTTGTAGGATGCGCCGCCCGTTGATTGGCACATCATGCAGGGTATTGTTTTTATTCATAAAAAACTATGCTGAATAGTTACGAACTTTTTAAGATTAGTGTCGATTCAAATTAGTCAAATACTTCAGCGAGGGTTTTGGCATCCAGTATGCGTTCGCTCCAGTGTTCCAATTGTTCGACATTAGCTTGGGCAAAATTTTTCTCTACCCAGCTTGGCAAGGGGCCAAAGCGTTTGCTGAGTTGGCGGATTAATAGCTGGGTTTCACCTTCCAATCTGCCCTCACGTCTTTCCTCTTCGGCAATTTCCTGATAAAAACGGGTTTGTTTTAATTGCACATCTAAACCTAACATGGCTCTGATCTCCTCGCGACTCAAATTCGGACATTTATAGACTAAAACCGTTTCGATAAATTCCAGCATTTCTTTGCTTAGTTTATCAGGTTGTACCGTTAATGTTTGCGCCAGTTGCGCGGTTTCGTCCTCCTTACAGGCAATCAGCTTTAACATTTCGAAACCGGGTTCGTGCAACTGCCGATAATCTTCAAGATAAACGCGCTTGAGCTGCGGCGCATTGGCAAACAGGGCAAATTCTATTGCATGCGGTTTCTCGGCGGCTCGGTTTGGGTAAATCACCAAGGCTAGCCAATCCATAGCTGTCCAAAGCATACGGCAGTTGCAGCACATGCTTAAGGCGAGTTGCGGCCAGTTTTGGAAGAGGCGGTAGAAGAGGCTGTCGACTTTCTAGGGAGCGGCTTAGTTTGGTGTGGTTGAATGAGTTGGAGTGTATTATGCCTTGTTGTTTTGTGAAATAACAGGTATTATCAGGCTTTATTTGTGGAATTATTCAGCTTGTTTGCGTTGAATGCTGGGTTTCACTTACGTGCTTTAATAAGTCTCAGTTGCTCTACCTAGCTTACGCAACTAATCTCTTAGAGCTAAGTTTACATGTGTCAAATAAATTGCAAATTGGCTTTATTTTATAGGGTTGTATGCAGAATTGCAGGGATTGGATTGGGTGTAAATTAAAGTATACTTTGTTTCCACTTTGGAAATAAACTCAAACTAAAAAAACCGCCATCCTTAGAAAGATAGGCGGTTTTTTTGTTTTCTTTTGTCTCACAAAGGGTAAGTTATGAGACGATTTTCAAAGCCATAAATACAATGGGTGTGACTTTTCAAAGTCAATGTCAGCAGTGAGATAATGTCATTTTTCGAGGTCTTTTTTGGCAGCGAGGCCTACAAAGAATATAAGCTCTCTGATTAACTGGAAAAATGTCGAACGTATAAGAGCAGAAACTGGCTATCGGCGAATTCCTGAGTCATTCTTTATCCTTCTTAAATCAAAGCACTTAGTCGTATATAGGCACTGCCGATCTGGTGTTGGTGTTAAATGAGTTGCCGACCTTTAGGCAGAAGTTGCGAGACAAACGATATCTGGTAGCCTTACAAAATTGTGTAACGCGTAATTTTTTAGCTGGAATCATTCAAACGATAACCTACCCCGGTTTCGGTAAGCAAATATCGAGGGCGGGCGGGATCTTTTTCCAACTTATGGCGTAGTTGGCCCATATAAATTCGTAAGTAGTGATAGTGTTCAATGTGCGAAGCACCCCACACCTTAGCTAGCAATTGCCGATGGGTCAAAACAAACCCGGCGTTCTGCGCCAACAGACTCAGTAATTTAAATTCCAGTGGCGTCAGATGAATTTCATCGCTGCCGACAAACACACGGCGTCTGCCAAAATCTATCTTCAACTCCCCAGTTCGAAAAACATCTGTATCTTCGGCAACTGGCTTGCCGACACGCCTCAATAGGGCATTCATGCGAGAGATGAGTTCTCCGGCATTGAACGGTTTGGTCAAAAAATCGTCCGCGCCGTTATCCAACGCCTGGGTAATATCGCTTTCCTGATTACGGGCGGACAACACGATAATCGGCATATCGGAGTCTTTACGCAACTGGGAAATCAAGTCCTGTCCGTCCATATCCGGCAACCCTAAATCCAACAACAATAATCCGGGCTTCCGGGCATGGGCGGCGGCAAGCCCCTCTATCCCCGACCCCAGGGCAAGAACTGGAAATGCTTGATTTTCCAAGGTCGTGGTCAACAATAATCGAAACTGAGGATCATCTTCTATAAGCAAAATCAATGGCTTGATTAAAGGCATGACGTAAACCTCTGCTCTTCCGGATCGATGGCCGGCGGACAGGCCGGTACAGGCAAGCGCAATTTAAACACCGCTCCACCACCGCAACGGTTTTCAACGGCAATGCTGCCTTGATGCGCTTCGACAATAGCCCGGCAAATCGACAAGCCCAGTCCGACACCGCTTTGCGCGCTTTCTGCATGAACTTGATAAAACTTGGCGAAAATCTTTTCCTGTAAGGCTGACGGAATACCCGGCCCACGATCCGCCACGCTTATCAATAAATTGCCCGTTTCGACGCCCAAACTAATATCGATAGGTAAATCGGTCGCCGAATATTTGTCGGCATTTTCCAGCAAATTGATCAGCACCTGTTGCAGTAAAACCGCATCCACAAAAATCAAAGTCTGGCTATGTGCCATGTTGATATTGATGTGGCGCTGGGTTAAATTATTTTCCAGTCTGCGCAAAGCGCTGCCGATGATTTCTTCCGCTTCGTACCATTGCCGGTTGAGCACGACTTCACCCGCTTCCAATCGCGCCATTTGCAGAATTTTGGTGGTCAAATCGGACATGCGATAGGCTTCTCCCTGTATTGCCTTGACCAAATTCCGTCTGGCTTCGGCGTTTAATCGCTCAAAATCGGCGTCCAAGGTGCTGGCCGCTCCGATGATAGTTGCCAAAGGCGTCCTCAGGTCATGGGAAATGCTGCTGAGCAGGGAGTTGCGCAAAGATTCAGCCTGCATTTTCGAGTTGGATTCGCGGGCTGTTTCCGCTAGAGCCGCCCGTTCCAGAGTATGCACGATCTGATTCATAATGGTTTCCAGCAGTTGCTGCTGTTCTTGCTGTATAAATTGTCCGGCATTTGTGCCTTCCAGCACCAGCACGCCGATGGGGCCGGTCGAACCGGTCAACGCCATGTATTGAGTTGAGGCCAGCCCGGTATTAGGTGGCTGCTTGTCCGGCCATGTTTGCTGGAGAAAAACATGGTTTGCCGCAACCAAGTCGGCATGGCGGCATGACTCGGCAAACGGCATGTCGGCCGGATAGATCAATTTGCCATCGGCATCAGGCAGGAGGATGGTATTACGCGTATTGAATTCGGAGTGGATGTGCCGGACGCTGATTTCTATGATCTGCTTCTCCAACGGCGCTTCAGCCAGCTCTTTGCTTAACTCATATAAAGCGGTAACCCGTTTCTCACGTCGCGCGGCCAGTTGTGATTGAAAACGCGTGTCCGCCGCTTGCTGACTGGTAATAGCGCCAACAATCAGCATCACCACCAGCCCGATCAAGTTTTCCTGGTCGGCAATGGCAAAGGAAAAAATCGGCGGCGCAAAAAAATAAGCAAAGGCGGCGGCGCTGGAAATTGAAGCCACGAAGGACGACCATAAACCCAAGCGCAAAGCCAGAAAAAACACGCCCAGTAAATACACCAATAAAATATTGGTGGGCGTCAAGGTTTGACGCATGGGCCAATCAAATAAAGTTAAGCACAATGGCGTAAAAATGCCGGCCAATGTATGAAGACAAATCCGGGCAAGCGGTCGGTGGGGCATTTTCATCAATTTATCAAATCAACAAATAACGTTGCCGCATCAATTAAAACTGCAAGACGGTGTCCAGGCCAATAATAACCTGATTAAATTGCTTTCCAGCATCATAGGGTGCGGATTGTGCTTGGCTCCAGTCGTAGCGCACTTCAGGCCGCACCAGTAACCAAGCTTTGGGTTTCCAATTCAGGCCAGCGGTGACGTCATAATAACTAGCCTCGCCGTTGCCGTAACGAAAACCGCTTTGATCCCGGAACCATTCACCGCGCATCCCCATGCTCCACGCTTCATCCAGTTGATAGGTCAAGTAATTCACCACGGAATACCAGATTGCTGTCTGATCATTCACCGCATGATTTATCGTCCCTCTATCATGCTCCAGGACATAACGCCATGCGCCGAATGTTTGTTGGAAAACCAGAGAGTAATATTCCAAGTCATTGCCAGGCATATTTTGATAGCCGTTGCCTTGCATAATCGCAAAAGACAGAGCGGTTCCGGTTTCGTCGTTGTTCCAGTTGATACCGCTCATTTGCGCCCAAGCTCCCGGATTCAAATCGAAATTATCCATGCCTTTTACCACGCCGAGGTTGATATTCCAGGACTTATTAATGGTGTAATTCAACAACGCACCGGTGGTGGTGAACGGCGAGGATTTAAAACTGTAGCTATGCGATGCAAAAAAATTCGGTGTCGATGGCACGGATTCATAACCGATAATCGTGTAAAAATGCCCAACTTTCGTGTTGAGACCATTACCAACCGGCGTAAACACTTCCACATAAGCCTGCGGCACAGCCATATTATAATAACTGTTGGGGTTCATGATTTTGGTGTCCCAAGTCCCGGCAGCCTGTGTATATCGAGTATCTGTACCGAACATATAGTCTACCCGGCCGCCGATATCCCAGCTATCGCCCTTAGTCACGGCTTTTTCCACAAACAAATCCAGTTGATACAGATTCAACTCCCCGTTACGGTCCGTCATACTCAGCGGGCCATTGCTGCTGTCGTGCGGATCATCGGTGTTATAATTTATACCTGCAGTTGCCCAACCGCCGATAGTCCAGCCGGAACCTTGCAGACCGGCCCAAGCGGACACATCCTTTCCGGTATAGTCGGCAATCAAACCGCCGGGCGCATCGTCGGCACAGACATCGCCATAGCTGACTAACAGCACCCAAAGGCCACGCAGGACATGAATTTTAAGATCCCGAAAAATTAACATGATAATGAAACACTATTTGTGATTAAAACGTTCCGCCGTTAATTAAATACAAGGTTCCGATACTTGCAAAAAAGCCTAATAATATGACTGGCATCCAGCGCAGGTGCATGCTAAAGGTATAACCTTCGCCTTCATTCATGACGCCTTTCATCAATCCCAATACATGCAATGCTGGCGCGGAGCCGATGGCCAATAGGCTGCCGCCGACGCCTAGTGTCAGAGTTAATAATAGCCATTGCCCAACCGGAAAAATCGGGTGCATATTTAACACGGCAAACATCAAAGTACCGTTATCGATGGATGAAGAGGACAAGCCAATCAAAATATTCGCCACGGTGGGATTGATTTGCGTAAATAAATAATGAGCCATCGCATCCAGATAACCTAAAAAAGCTCAGAGCACCGACGATCATCATCGCACCATAGAAAAATAATAAGGTATCCCAATCCACGCCGGCTATGCATTTAAAGACATCAAAGCCTTTTTGGGAATCAATGGTTTTTTCGGTTTGCGGAATCAAGAAATGATGGAGTTTTTCTGTCTTTGTCAAAAAATACGCAAAGATTTGCAATATTGCCAAACCGAACATCATGCCGGTAATGGCCGGCATATCCAGAAACACGTTAGTGGAAATGGTGATGCAGAAAGTCAGTATAAAAATAAATATAATTCGCTTGCTACCGCGTTTTAACACCGGTGTTTCATTAGGGAAGTGCGGAGTATCCTTAATCACAGCAAAGTGCATGATGCTGGCTGGGACTAAAAAATTTACGATGCAGGGAATAGCCAAATTAAAAAACTGCGTAAAATGTAAAGCATTTTGTTGCCATACGAAAAAAGTGGAAATCCCACCCAAGGGGCTCATCGTACCGCCGGCATTGGCTGCCACCACAGCGTTCAAACCGGCCAAGCCGACAAATTTCGGGTTATCCTTGCCTATCACCAGGATGATATAGCCCATCAACAAACCCACCGTCAAACTGCTGATCACCAACGACAGAACAAAAGCCAACACACCGGTAATCCAGAACAACTGCCGGTAACTGTAGTGCCGATTAGCCAACACAATCCGCAACGCGTCGAAAATCCCCCGTTCCGTCATCGCATTTAAAAATGTCATCGATACGGTAATAAACAAAAATAATTCCGCATACGCCGTCAGATTGCTTTGAAAAGCCAACGCGACATTTTTTGCAGAGCCGTATTCAAGCCTATAATAAATGAAGATAGCGAACCAAATGATGCCAGAGCCCAACACCATAGGTTTAGCTTTACTCATTTGATGCAGATCTTCAGTCATCGCAAATGCATAAGCAATAAAAGTAAACGCCACTGCAAAATAGCCGATGAAATGATTCTTTAGATCCAATTGAGCAGCAGCGCTCGGTTCTTCGGCATTGCATAACATTGGAAAAAGCAATAGCAATATTGAGACAATGATAGGCAAGGGCAGCAAGGAAACAGTTTTTTTCATAAGCTTAGAAAATATAATAATTAGATGGTTGGGCTTTGCACGGCTCCAGAAAAATGCGCCGTCCTAGAATCTAGAACAGCAACTCATAGTAGAAAATTGGGTGTAAAGATTGCGTAAAGATTTATACGAAAACAAGAAATAATTCGTTTGCGATGATTCAACAATTACATAGCTAAATTTAACTTTTGGGAGAATGTCACAATTAGTCTCTGTCAGAGGGCGGCAAAAATGTGCGGATTGCGCGGTATAAAGTCGCATGATGACAGTTAAGGATTCGGGCAACATCACGCACCGACGTTCCTTCTTCGCGAAGTCGATGTCCGAGGGCAATCTGTTCGGCGCTCAATTTTGTCGGACGACCGAAGCGAACGCCTTTTTCCTGAGCGGCAAGACGTCCGGCGCTGGTTCTTTCGGCAATAAGAGATCTTTCAAATTCGGCGATGCCGGCAAAAACGGTCAAAACCATTTTTCCAAAGGGTGATGTTGTGTCTGCCCACGGTTCACCAAGCCAGATTGTCGCAAATTGCCCGAAAGCCTAACTCAAACAGGTATAATTACCGCTTTGGGCCGAGGAAAAGCGATGCAGGTTGATCTTATTATTCAAGCGCGGTGGATTATACCCGTAGAGCCGGAAGCCGTAATCCATGAAAATTACAGTTTGGTGATTGAGGGCGGCAGAATAATCGATCTATTGGATAGCAGTGCAGCTTTACAGCAATACCAAGCCCGCAGCCTGGAAACCTTAGCCAACCATGTATTAATCCCCGGCCTAATCAATTGCCACACGCATGCGGCGATGAGTTTGTTGCGCGGCCTGGCCGACGATTTGCCGCTGATGGATTGGCTGCAACACCATATCTGGCCGGCCGAACAAAAATGGGTCAGCGAAGCCTTTGTGCGCGATGGCGCGGATTTGGCGATTGCGGAAATGCTGCGGGGCGGCACGACGTGCTTCAACGACATGTATTTTTTCCCGGAAACAACCGCGCAACAGGCCGTACAGTCCGGTATCCGCGCCAATATCGGCTTGATTGTGGTGGATTTTCCGACCGTCTGGGCGGAAAATGCCGACGCCTATATTGCCAAAGGCCTGGCTTTGCATGAGCAACTGCGGCATGAAAGCCTGGTGACCACGTCTTTTGCCCCGCACGCGCCGTATACCGTGTCCGACGAACCGTTGCGAAAACTGCTGGCTTTTAGCGATGAAATGAATTTGTCCATCCACATGCATCTGCATGAAACCCGGCACGAAGTAGAGGAGCAACAACAAAAAACCGGCCAGACGCCTTTGCAGCGCCTGCAGGACTTAGGTCTGCTGACACCGGACTTTATGGCGGTGCACATGACGCAGTTGTCGGCAGACGAAATTGCTGTGTATGCGCAAACCGGCGCGCACATTATTCACTGCCCGGAATCGAATCTCAAGCTGGCGAGTGGCTTTTGCCCGGTCGCCCAATGTTTAGCCGCCGGCGTCAATGTGGCTTTAGGCACCGATGGCGCGGCAAGCAATAACGATCTGGATATGCTGGCGGAAATGCGTAGCGCTGCGCTACTGGCGAAAGGCGTGGCCGGCGACGCCGGGGCCTTGCCGGCGATGCAGGCTTTGAAAATGGCCACGCTAAATGGCGCAAAAGCCTTAGGTTTGGAAGCGGAAATCGGTTCCTTGGTTATCGGCAAAGCGGCGGACGTAACCGCCATTGATTTAAGCGACTTGGAAACCCAGCCGGTGTATAACCCATTGTCGCAATTAGTCTATGCCGCCGGCAGGCATCAGGTGACCGATGTCTGGGTTGCCGGTAAACAGTTGCTTAACCAGCGCCAGCTGACCACTGTGCATCTACCGGATTTACAGGCCAGGGTGGCGGTTTGGCGCGAACGCTTGCGCGAAAAGTAAAAGCTTGGTAAGTGATCAGTGAAGTGAGTTTTGTAGGATGCGCCGCCCGTTGGTTGGCACATCCTACCCGGCATTGTATTAATTCAAAATAATGGGCTGAGTAGTTACTAAGCTTGTTTCAAAAATGACCAATTACCTACTAATATAGTAAACTATTACCCAACTAAAGGCGGGCGGCTATGACTGCATCAAATAACGTACATCTACACGAAATTCAAAAATTCGGCGCCCAAGCCGAACGCTGGTGGGATCCACAGGGGGAGTTTAAGACGCTGCACGATGTTAATCCGTTGCGCTTGGCATTTATTCAGCAATATGCGCAATTGCAGGGCAAGCGAGTGGTGGACATCGGCTGCGGCGGCGGAATCTTAACCGAAGGTCTGGTCAAGGCCGGCGCGGAAGCTTTGGGTGTCGACCTGAGCGAAGAATTAGTCGATATTGCCGAATTACATGGCCTAGAAACGGGTGTGGCTGCCAGCTACCGGAAAATCAGCGCGGAAGACTTAGCTCAGGAACAGCCGGAAGCTTTCGATCATGTCACCTGCATGGAAATGCTGGAGCATGTGCCGGATCCGGCTGCGATAATCCAGGCCTGCGCCACTTTGGTAAAACCCGGCGGCATGGTGTTTTTTTCCACCTTGAACCGCGAACCCAAAGCTTATGTATTGGCTATTGTGCTGGCGGAACACATCTTGAATATGCTGCCGAAGGGCACCCACGATTACAAGACGTTTATCAAACCCTCGGAACTTAGCCAAATGGCGCGGAATGCAGGTTTAGAATTGCAAGCTTTGGCCGGCATAGAATACCAGCCGTTCAGCAAGCAATTTAGATTGGGCAAAGATATTGGCGTTAACTATATCGCCGCGTTCAAGCGACCGGAATAGCGTATGGCAGGTTTTAAATTGGAATGCGTGTTATTTGATCTGGACGGTACTTTGGTAGATACCGCCCCGGATTTGATTTGTAGTTTGAATAAGGCGTTAACTGCGCACGGTTATGCAGAAATTGACGCGTTGGCGGTCAAGCCGTTCATTTCTCATGGCGCTATGCCGATGATTAATTTTGCCGCTGCCGATGCGGATGCGGCAATGAAAACCCGCTTATTGGAATACATGCTGGACGCTTATCAAAACAACATCGCCGAACATAGCCTGTTTTATGCCGGCATGACCGATACTTTGGCCGCGATAGAAAATCTGGGGTTGAAGTGGGGCGTGGTGACCAATAAGCGCGAGCGTTTCACTACACCTTTGATGGCGGCGTTACAGTTGACTAACCGTGCGGCCTGCATCGTCAGCGGAGATACCACCAGCAATAGCAAACCGCATCCGGAACCCATGCTGGCGGCCTGTAAGTTGGCCGGGGTGGACCCTAAGAATTGCGTTTATATTGGTGATGCGCCGCATGACATCGCCGCCGGTAAAAACGCCAATATGAAAACCCTGGCTGCCTTATACGGCTATTTGCAGGACGACGATCAGCCGGAAAACTGGGGCGCAGACGCCTTAATCCGGCATCCGCAACACTTATTGCAATGGATACATGCTGCGCTATGACCTTACATAATCACGTTATTCTCATTACCGGCGCCGGCGGCGGACTTGGCAGCACAGCAGCGCTGAGTCTGGCTAAACAAGGCGCGCAAATTATTTTGCTGGATAAAATCATTCCGAAGCTGGAAAAAGTCTATGACGCCATCGCCGCTGCCGGCGGACCCGAGCCTATGCTGTATCCCTTCGATTTAGCGGGGGCTAAGGAGGACGATTACCAGGAGCTGGCCGACAACATTGCCCGGCATTATGGCGCGTTGCACGGTTTACTGCATTCTGCGGTGGAATTCAACGCCTATACGCCGATAGCCAATCAGAAAATGCATGATTGGGGGCACGCTTTTAATGTCAATCTGCATGCCGCTTTTCTGTTGACCAGAGTCCTATTACCGGTGCTGCAAAAAAGCGCGCAGGCCTCGATAGTGTTTACCACGGATTCTACGGCGCGTAACGCCTATGCCGGGGCTTACGGCGTGTCGAAAATTGCGGTGGAAGGTTTGGCGAAAATTTTAGCGGCGGAGTTGGAAGCCGGGCAGAAGGTGCGGGTAAATATTTTGTCGCCTGGACCGGTTGATTCGCCGTTGCGCAAAAGAGCTTATCCGGCGGAAGACAAGTCCAAAATCCTGTCCTTAAGCATGCTGGAACCGGTCTATGTGTATTTATTTGGTGACGCCAGTCTAGGCGTAACCGGTCAAATCATAGATGCACAAACATTTAAACATTGAGGGGCGTTATGGCTGAGAGAGAAGTTGTATTTTTAACCCGCGATGTGAATATGGTCACCATTCCGGATGGTTATCAGGGGGTGTTGCAGAAAGGCGAAGAAGTGACTATCCATCAGGCCTTGGGGAGTAACTATACGGTCATTACCGAATATGGCCACATGGTGCGCATAGACGGCGTCGATGCCGATGCGTTAGGCAAAGAAGTCCATGAATTGCATACGCTGGTGGCAGAAACCGATAGCCAAGCGGTAGAAAAAAACTGTTGGGAAGTGATGAAAACGGTTTACGATCCGGAAATTCCGGTGAATATCGTCGATTTGGGGCTGGTTTATCTATGTAGCGCCAAGCCTAATCCTGCCGGCGGCAACGATGTCGAAATCAAGATGACGCTAACCGCGCCCGGTTGCGGCATGGGGCCGGTGATTCAGGGCGATGTGGAAAAATCCATTCGCGCTTTGCCTGGCGTCACGAAAGTGAATGTCGAAGTGGTGCTGGACCCGCCCTGGTCGCGGGAAATGATGTCGGAAGTGGCGCAGGTGCAGTTGGGGTTGTTTTAATTTGGGTTTGTGTTTTTGTATTGTTCTTATTGAGTCTGACGGATTAGAATGATATATCTCTTTGGGATATGTCGTGGAGGATGTCATGGAACAATCAACAGTCTTTAAAAGCAATAAAAGTCAGGCTATTCGTTTGCCAAAACCTGTTGCGCTACCGGATTCCGTCAAAAAAGTAGATATTGTTGTGCTAGGCAAAGCTAGGCTGATCACACCTGCGGGTGAGAGCTGGGACAGCTGGTTTGACGGCATAGGCGTCAGCGATGATTTTATGCTTGAGCGGGAGCAGCCCTTGCAGCAGGAAAGAGCTGAATTCTAATGCTGAAGTTTATGCTTAACAATATGCTGAACGAGTAGATGTGACAAAAAAAAAAAAAATACACACACACACACACACACACACACACACACACACACACACACACACACACACACACACATGCGCCCACACACACAATTGCCAAGTGAATTGCTCCTAGCCTATACTGTGACCTAAAATCACCCAGAAATCCAAACCCATATCTGCACATGTTATACGCGAATAACGTATACCAGACGTGTGAGCAAACTTGCTGCTCTGCCAAAGTACGAGAAGCAAGTTAAACGGCTGCTCTCGAACGAGGAGAGATGCGCGATGGAGGCTGGCATCGCTGCCGATCCGCTGGCATACCCTGTCATCGGACGAACCGGCGGATTTCCGGAAGCTCGATGGCGTCGAGGCGACAGCGGCAAGAGTGGCGGCGTCCGCGCAATCTTCTACTACTTCGTGTCTTGTGACAAAGAACGAATTGGAGAATTTGACTCATGACCAAGAAAAAGAACTCAAGCGTCTCGCACAAGCCATCGAAGCGCGCAAGTAATGGCACCGAATTCGGCCGCGATCTAATTGCGGGTGCGAAGTAAATTCTCGCTCACATCGAAGGCCGAAAGGTCATGAAGGAGTATACGTTGCCCGTGCCGATTGACGTCAAGGCTATCCGCGCGAAGGCGGGAATGTCACAGGCACAATTTGCAGACGCTTTCTGTTTGAATCGCCGCACGCTCCAGCAATGGGAACAAGGCAACGCGTCCCCTGATTCGGCAGTGCGCGCATATCTGACCGTAATTGAGAGCGAAATCCGGATCTAGTCAAGGCTGCCCTTCGCCATTAGTTTTGAGCAAGCAAGTGGACCAACCCATCTTGCCTCTTAATCCGACACGAGCCCACGCCCCCAGAGCTTTTCCGAGCGAAAAAAACAGGAAATCGCTGCCTATCTCAAACTGAATGGATGCGACGAGAAGATCACCGCAGCAGCAACCACAACCACAGCCACCAAGCAAAATGCCACCTTCAGGATTCTATGCCCCGGCGAAAGATCTTTGTTCACTTCGCTTAACAGCCAATTCTTTTCCGCCTCTGCACTCTTGTGTTCAAACATTTGAAGTCGAACTCGCATACTCCCGCCGAGCCCTGATTTTACTCCCGTAAACGTCAACCCTGAAGTCATGTGAGTACCAACATAGACCCTGTGCCAAAGTAAGGCGTAGAAAACTCGTCATCTCCGCAACCCAATACCCGGCACAGCCCCATCCACCAACTGCCCGTTCTGCACAACCAAAACTCCATTCACCAAAATGAACCGAATCCCCTCCGAAAACTCTGCCGGCTTCTCAAACGTGGCACGATCAATCACATGTTCTGCATCAATCACCGCAATATCCGCATCCGCGCCCACCTGTAACCGCCCCTTCGATTGAATCCCCAAACGCTGCGCCGGCATCAAACTCATCTTCCGCAACGCATCCATCAACGAAAGCACGTGCTGCTCTCGAACATACCGCCCCAGCACTCGCGCATACGTCCCCGCCGCCCTCGGATGCCCCTTGCCCGCCTCCATCAATCCATCGCTCGCAATCATCACCTTCGGATCAGCAATCGCCATCCGTGCCACGTCTTCCGGAATGTTGTGCACTGCCACCATCCCGCCCTGCTTCCGATAGCGCGCAAAGCTCTCTTCAGTCAACCGCTCCCCAGTCAACGCCCATTGCAAATCACCAAAACCAATACCGCCCAAACGCGCCTGCCATCCCTCCGCAAAAATCGCCGACGACAAATCGGTCATGCCCGCCGTGTAAGGATACGCTTCGGTAGTAATGTCCAACCCATGCTTCTGTGCGCCTTCTATCATTCGCAGCAGCACCGGAGTATCGCGCAATCCCATGCTGCTGATGTGCACAATGTGGACCGACGCGCCAGTAGCCAGCGCATCCGCCATCATCTCTTGCAACCCATCCACCACCCCAGGCTCCAACGGCCCGCTATAGCGCATATGCACATACACCGGTACCCTCCGTTCAGCCGCTAACTCAAATAACTCAAAAATCTCCTGCCGCGAAGCCAGCGGAATGTAAGCAATGCCCAACCCAATACCCAAGCCGCCCTCATCCAATCCCCGCCGCACCACCGCAAGCGTCTCCGCAAGCGCCTCGCCCGTCGCCACCCGGTTCGTCGCCGCATCGCGAGGCAAAAACTTCCCCGAATCATGCATCACCAACATCCGAGCCGGCAGATAACCAGACGTCGCCCCAAAATTGATCCGAGCGTGCCCCGCCCGCGCCGCATACCAAGGCTCCAGCGGATTCACACCCACCTCCATCTCCAGCGCCGTCGTCACACCATCTCGAGCCTTCAGATCATAGTTCTCCGGAGTCTGCCCATGCGAATGCAAATCGATGAAGCCCGCCGTAACCACCAACCCACGAACATCAATAACGCGCCGCCCATCCAGTGGCGACGCCGACACCGCCGCAATCTTCCCACCCCGAATTCCAACATTGCGGACCGCGTCCAAATGAGTCTCCGTATCCATCACCCGGCCATTCGCCAGGACCAAATCATAAGTCTCACCAAACATCGCGCTAGCCAACAGGCAAAGTAACACAAGCTTCATGTGGATTATTATCCGCTGCACCGTAAAGTGCAATTAATGCTTCGACGCGACTGTTGTCATGTTTTACGTAAGTCTCGGCTCCCTGAGAATCGTAACCGGCGTCGCTAAGCAAACTGCAAAAGCGTTCGAAGGATGGAAATCCTGCTTTCGTATTCCAGGCTTAACACGAGCTGTCACTCATGAGCGGAAACGCCCATGCCAGTTCACGCTACGCCCTCCCTGGAACTCGCTTTGGCGCGAGAATGCGGGCAGGCTGCAAAATCGTGAAGCCAATCATCCACTTAGAGAACTAGCCTAAGCAGTCAAGACTTAAGCCTCGGCGAAGGCATCGCGCAGAGTTTCTATTCTGCCCGAATGTGCTACAAGATGTGCGCCGCAACTAACGAGGTATGTGGCTATACTGTCAAAGTCATCCTGCGCGCGGGTGGAATCGATTGTCGATCCCATTGGAACGAAGATGATCATTGCCTTTCGGAATCGGGTGAGCAGAACGCGATACTTGTTCCGAATCCTGGTCCGACGATCGTCAGCTGAGGCCTGCGGATCGTCAGTTCCATCAACCGTGCACCATCTTGTCCCGCGGAGTACTCGCGTAATTACGCGACCGTCTCGGAATAACAAGTCCCCGCCCCACAGAAGCGCGGCAAGATCGATCTCCAGTCCCTGCATTTCGAACTCGCTCATAGCTACCTCTAGTTGATTTGAGGACCTGTGGTCGCCAGCCGGCTCGAGAAACCACTTCACGTATTCAACACTGCGAAGGAATTGAAACGTGGGAGTTTCAACGCCATCGGCACGCAGCCGAGCTGCTCCAGAGCTAGCGATGAGCCCGGCACGCCGATTACCTTTTGCATTTGCCATCAACCACGAGCGCACAGTGTCCATAGTGCGAGCCAAATAAACAGGTAGCCCGCGGGCAGCCAGCGCTTCGGCCTCTTGTGCTTGACCGTCAAGTACTGAATTAACCCAGGCTGCAGTTATATCGCTTTCGTAAGACCTCTTTGATACTGCCAAGTGTAGCGCCGCATCCTGTGCGACCCTGCTGGGTACCAACTTCGCATCGCGAAAGAGTCGCGACCCTGCAACGGACGGCCCGCCCAACAATGCCTCCGGTGATGTGACAACATCCCACCCGGAATCCGCTGCAATCGCGTCGCCCCAAGCAGCCAGTCCAGCCTCGCCGCCGTGAATCTCCTGGCCTCCACCGACCAATGCGACAATAACGGCCCATCCCTTGTGGCGGCCCATGATATCAAGCACCAACTCCGGTTCGGAACGATCATAGCCGAATTTCTTCAAGTTTTTTGCGGCAGTCCAGGCCCGCTGTGCCTCATCAAAAACGATAAGTCTGTCCGCCGGCGTGCGGTCACCCTCATAGCTTGTCTTAACAAATCGATGCATTTCTCGAATCCGCGAGCGAATTGATCGCATTGCACCTTTTTTGTGGGTACCTGCACTTCGTTTTAACGCCTCCTGAAGCACCGCGACCAAAGGCCCATTACCTGAGAGGAATGACGCCTGATCGACATCAAGGTTAAGCTCTTGGATCAGTGACTGCACCACGTTGAGACCAGCCAAAGTCTTACCTGCGCCCGGAACCCCAGTGATAACGATAAGCCGCTTTAGGTCCTTTGCCCTCGCCTCCGACACTAACATGGCAACTGCGCTCTGGGTCGACTCGAGGTTTTCGTCGCCCGCACGGCAGCGGGCCAGATCTTTTACATCATGGCCCGCGTAGACCGCGGAAGCTGCCTGAATTATCGTAGGGACGGGAAAATAGCGGGAAATGTTCCAAGCGCTGGCGTCGATCGAACCGCGCTTCCCACCCCACGAACTGAAACTAAGAATAATCGCCTGGGACAACCGCATTGGGCCGACGGAGGTCCCCTGGTGCTCACATGTCAAGTCCAAAGGGATTTCCCTCTTAAATCCACCAACAGCTATCGGGACGGCGGCTCTACTCCGCGACTCCTCGTGGAAGTCAAGAAGGTTCAAAGCATACTCCTGAGCCTGCCGAAGAGCTGCTTGAGCGCTCTGGGCAGCACCGCCCTTGTACTCGATCACGTAAATCAGGTCACGCGCCAAAATGACGCAATCTATTCGCTGGCCGACCGTCGGCAGCACGTACTCGAAGAGTACCGACCATTCTCCCGCCGACGGCATCAAATCCAGGACTTGTCGAAATGCCATCTGCAGCTCTCGGATTTGGCGCTCCCACGAGAAAGTTGTAGGAATACTGGTGTCAAAACCCTCCTTCGCCAGCCCACTCGTTAGGTTACCCAGGATTTGCATGGAATTACTATCGACGAATATATTCAAACGATCAATATAGAGGACTGGCACCCTCCGATTGTGACATCTACAGGTCTAGTGGTCCCTCACGGGCATGGGGGTTCCGGGACAGGAAGGTGTGAAACAATCGATTTTCCTGTCTTTTGACCAAGTGTAAGCGACTGAAAGAAAAAAGGGCAGAAAATGTTTTTGCCGATTTTTTCACGCCTCCGAGTCACCACAACGCAAAATCACCGATACCAGCGCCAGAACCGAAGAACCTGCATATTGCAGCACACATCCCAAAAAACAACCATGCACCCCATCACCGGAACAACACCCGTATCCGCTGCACACTAGCCCGATTCACAAACCGCACCAGCAGCGTTCTTCCAGCCTTGTGATACTGCTCCGCTGGCAACACCACATCATTCAAAGTCACACTGCTCGGCACCTGCGAACAAAGCACAAGCGCCACCGCCTCCGTCTGATCAATCCCCTCCGCATCAAAGCTCAAACCCTTCGCCTCAACATGTTCATTACTGATCTTGGCCGAAGCCGCCACAATCCGAGGCCTCGAAGTCTGAAAGCAGCTCAAATCCAACAGCAGCCCCCGCGTCCCCGGCCCCACTTCGAACGATTGGCTTTCCGTCAGATTCGAATCAAACAAATTGATCAGGTCGCCGCTCACCCTCACGCGCGCCTGTTCCGTCGCTCCATCAAGCCCCGCAGCAATAACATAAGGTCCGCGCCGCAACACCAGCGCATCTGGCGTCGTCAGCGGCAAATGGATTGCCGCGGCTGCAGTTGTCACCAGCTTCATCACCGTCTCAGCGCCATCTTGCCGATAACTCAACGCCGCAGGGCTCTCCTTCGCATAAAGAACCTTCCCTTTGCCCACCGCACTCAAACCAGTCGCATTCGAATCCAAACCAAGCATCCGAAACAAGTCGTCGCGCGGCGTCGCATAATGATTTCCCTGCGTGTTCCACCAATCGGTCGCCGCATTGTAAGGGTCGCCGTCGTCATCAATAACAATCAGTGCGCCTCCTGCACTCACCCAACTCGCCAGCGCCTTGTGAATCGGCGGCGAAGGCGGCTTCTGTCCTTCATAACTCAGCAGCAGCACCTTGTAGCGACTCAACAAACTTCCAGCTCTGCTGTTATCCGTCGCCGTCTCCATCTGAACTGGTTCCACCGGAATGCCGCGCATCAACAGCGGCAGCGCGAGCCCATAAACATTCCCTAGATTCTTATCCGAAGGCTGCGGAGCGGCCCGCTGAAACATCAGCGTATCCGAAACCAGCACACCAATCCCCTGTGTGCCGGCCGTCTCCCATTGCGTTTTCGTCAACGGCTGGTTCATCTCGCTCAACGCATGAAACACCGTCTGCAACTCGGTCGCGTAAGACTTGGGAATCACCGTCCTCTCCGGCGTCGGATTGGCGTCTGTCGGTTCCGTCGATTGGTGCAATGCCCGTGGTCCAAAGATTCTATCCGGCCACGGAAGCACCTCGTAACGAGCTACCACTGGCTGCAGCAGCGAGGCCACCATGGTACTCTTCCAATTCCTCCGATAGTCAGTCCAGGAGTGATTCGGATTGTCTTCGATGGGGTCATTCAGATACCAGATCGGCTTTCCTGAAGACCGAGCAAGGCTCTGCAGCGCGCCATACTCCAGAAAAGCCGTTTCAAACGTTCTTTCCTGCCGCACACCTGCATAAACATTCGGTTCACGCGCGGTCCCCGTCCACACTTGCGCAATGTAGCCGTCGGTACCAGCCTTCAAGAGCGACGATTCCGGGCTCACAATACCCCACTGCGCATAGTTGATGAGCGAATGCGTCGCCACATAGCAAGGGATGGACCGGTGGTGCGCCGCTCCATAAGCTCTCACCGCATCAAAGACCTGCGCTAATGTCCGGCGATAGAGAAAATACTTGAGCTTCGATGCGCGATACTGCGCATCGGTGGAACTATCCGGCGCACGCCGGGGCTCATGATAAAAGTCTTGCCATTCTCGTCGAAACGCTTCGCTCCAGCCAGTGTTTGCCCAAAACTCCGGCTCCTCCAGATAGAGCGCTTCCGCACCCGCATCAAGCGCGGCCTCCACACCCTTCGCAAGATACTTTCCATAGGCAACGGTAGGTGAAATATAAGGCACATCGCGCCCGCTATGCAATCGCAGCGTGCCGTCCTTCTCCTGCTGCGTTTCGTCCCAGTGCTGCTTGCCATCGAAATCCCCGCGCAGATACGAAGCATATCGGCCCCACGCCACTCCTGTCATCACAGCCGTGCGATACCCGTGTTCTCGCCAGGATTGGATGCGCTGCCCAACAGTACTGTCGATGCCATACACCATCACCGTATCGGCATTGATATTAGTGCGCGGCGACCATGGCCGGTCCGTCTGAAAAATCAACGAACTCACCGGCTGCCCCGCGGTCTGGGCCAAACAAAGGACAACCCCGCCCAATGCCGCAATCAACACAAATCGTAGGATGGGCTTCATCGTAATCAAGCTTAGGTCCGGGGTTTCCGGGGGTTCCGGAATTCCCGGCACGTTACCATAATGCACAATTAGCCCCCCGCGCACCCACCCAAACCAACTCACTCATACCGAAGCGCCACAGCCGGATCCACCCTCACCGCCCTCCGTGAAGGCAGATAAGCCGCCAACAAAGCAGTAACAAACAGCAACACCGACACCCCAACAAACGAAACCGCATCCACGGACTTAAGCCCATACAGAAGCAAGTGCAGCACACGCGATACACCGACCGCTAAAACCAATCCCACCGCAATTCCAGCCATTACCGGCCGAGTACTTTCAACAAGCACCAATCGCAGCACATCTCCTTTGCTCGCACCCAACGCCATACGAATGCCCATTTCACTGGTCCGTTGAACAACCACATAGCTCACCGTTCCATAGATCCCCAGCGAAGCTAGCAAAAGACCGAAAACTCCAATCAGCGACGCAAATGCCGCCGCGCACCGAGACACCACAAACGGCGGTGTGGAATGAAGCATCTCGTCAAGCGTCTCCGTATAGGCGACCAGATCAGGATCGATCGAAGAAACCACGCCACCAATGCTGGCAATGACCGGTGCAGGGTCGCTTCGCGTGCGTACCAGCATGGGGTGTTCATCAATCCGATCTTCCGGCAGCGGCATATAAATCTGGGCGCTGTCACTACCGTCAAGTTGCACACCGCGCGTATCTCTCACGACTCCAATCACCCGGTAAGGAATTCCATCCGGAACCAGTTCAGTCCTTGTGAAATACAGATACTGGTTCTTTGTGTCTAGCGTAATCTCGTGCCCCAGTGGATTCTGATCCGGCCACAGTTGAGCGGCTTGTGAGGCACTGACGATGACCGAATGCTCCGCGGCGCGCTCCTGCAGGGCGAAGCCTCTACCCGCCAGCACAGGAATTCCCAATGTCTCAAAGTAGTTCGGACTGACATAGGTGTAGAAGCCATATCGAAGCGCCTCCCCACCCACTGATTGGTCGCCGTTTAACCGTATGGCGGCCATCCGAACACTACCTCCGTCAGGAGGTCGCCCCACCGTCACCTCGGCCACCGGAGCCAGTTCCTGTATCCGAGTTCGTATCTCGCTGAGAAGTCTGTGTTTGCGTTCGGCACCGTATTTCGCCTGATCCGGAAATCTTATTTCCAGATTAATCACACGCTTGCCTTCATAGCCTGTCTCCATATCCAAGGCATTGATAGACCCCCTAATCAGCAAGCTGCCCGCAACCATCAGAGCCAGGCAAACCGCCACTTGCGCCGCAGTTAGAATCGCGCGAAGTTTGCGGCTGCGAAAAGACGAAATAACTTTGTGGTCTTTCAATAACGAGCTAAGGGCGTCGCGCGACGATTCAAGCGCCGGGGCAAGACCAAACAAAACGCCCGCCGCAAGAGAGATTGCAAATACATAAGTGAAAATCTCAAGATCAGGCGTCACATGAAACACCAGTGAGCCCCATTCCGCGGGCAGCACATCGCTCAATTCCGTCGCCACTACGTGCAGTAGGCCCCAAGTAAAAAACAGCCCGACTACGCCACATATCAATCCCAGCAGAGCGCTCTCGGTTAGAAGTTGGCGCACAATTCGCAATCGCGATGCTCCCAGTGATAACCGCATGCTCAATTCGTGCTGACGCGCGGCCGATCGCGCCAATTGCAAACTGGCCACGTTCGCACAGGCAATCACCAGCACCATCCCGACAGCCAACATAATCAGGAATATGACAAAGGTTAGGTTCGAATCAGGCTTTCTGCCGAACGGTGAACCCGGCCAGATCTCCGCGGTAGCCGCTTCCGCTGCGGCCGTACGCGGATTGTGCAAAGCACGAATTCGGTTGGCCTGCATGGTGATTTCCGCCTGCGCCTGCATCAGAGATACGCCCTTAGCTAGGCGTCCAAATAAACGGCAGCGCTGGTCCTCCCGGTCGCGAAAAGGATCGCTTCCGGAATGCAGCAAGGGTTCGATCGAAAACGGCACCCAGAAATCAGGAGCCGCTATTCCAGTGCCCACAAAGTCGTGTGGCGTAACTCCAATAATCGAGACTGCCGCGCCATTCAACTGCACCACCTTTCCCAAAATCTCCGTTTCGCCCGCAAATCTCTTCTTCCAGTAGTTGTCACTGATCATCACCGAAGGAGAAGACAATAGTTCGGATGCATCCACTTGGCCGAACGTGCGTCCGCGAGCCACTCCCATTCCCAATACCGAGAAGTAATTCTCGGAGACCACCTCCGCGTGTACAAACTCAGTATTCGTAACCGATAACCCGGGCAGAGTAATGCCGAACGTCCGCACAATCGAACCTAGTGGGGAATGTGGCTGGATCGGAGATCCACCGGCGTTGGAAAGCGTCAAATCATCTCCGGTCGTAGCGATGATGCCGTCGAATGAATGCCCGCCGCTCCGGTAGTCCAGATAGTCGGGATAACTGAACATCGGACTTCCGCCGCCCGATCGCCGCGTCAAACTGATATTCACCATCCTCGCCGGATCGCGCGCATCCAGCGTACGCTTCACAATCGCTTTGTATCCAGTAAATACCGTTGTGTTGAGGCTGATTCCCAGCGTCAGCGCGAGCACCGCAATGGCGCTGAATCCCGGATGCTTCGCTAGCATGCGTGCCCCGTAGCAGACATCCTGCCATATGCTGGCGGGCAGCGTAAGCATGTCAATTTCACGCATTCGTTCTAACAAAGAAACTCTGCTGCCGAAACGAATGCGGGCATTGCGCTGCGCTTCCTCCGATGGCATGCCTTGCTCCGCGTTCAATTGCTCCCGCATCGAGACGTGAAAATCCAACTCTTCCTGCCATGCCTCTGACAGCTTGTTCCTGTTGAATAACGCGCGCGTTCTGCGAATCCAACCCATCCGATTCACCTCAAGCTTTCTGCGGAGTAAAATTCAACACCAAACCGATAGCGTTCATCGCCTCTTGCCAGTTCAACTGCTCAGCGGCTAACTGCTTCCTCCCTGCCGCCGTCAAACTGTAAAATCGCGCTCGCCGGTTGTTCTCACTAAGCCCCCACTTCGCCGCCACCCACCCCTTCTGCTCCATTCGATGAAGCGCCGGATAAAGCGAGCCTTCTTCCACCCGCAGGACGTTGTTAGAGATACTCTCGACATGCAGCGTAATTGCCCAACCATGCATCGGTCCTGCATCCAGGGTTTTCAGAACAAGCAGATCCAGAGATCCGTGCAGAGCGTCGTTTCTTGATTTCGCCATGAAAACCGCTCCTATAGTTATCTATAGGAATAGTGCCGCACCTTGCCCGGGGTTGTCAAGGTCGATTTTTAACTGGTTCTTGTTTCGCCAAGCGGCGCTTTAGCGTCCGTTACTCTTATCAAACAAATCCAACGAAACCGTCGCCTTCCCATAAGGCCCGCTAATCTTAAACGGCACCATTCGCTCATGATGTTTCTTACGGAACAACGGAGTCATCACTTTCAGCAAAACAGACTTCACACCCGTCTCCGTATCCGCAATATCACCCTTTGTCATCAACACTCCACGCATGTTGCACTGGTAGTTCTTTAAGCTAAACGTGCCTCCAACCTTGGCGTCCGCGCCGGGCACACTAAATTCCAAACGCTCGAAATTCGCCACGCCTTTGGTCGCCGTCACCTCGCCCTTCACATCCGATAACACAGTCTGCGGATTCTCGCGGTCTTCTTCCCTATCCCCTTTCACCGCGCTCACACTCAACTTCGCTAACTCGCGCTCCGTCGTCTGATTCGCAAACAAGCCGTCATCCACACCAAACGTGCCCGTCATCGCCAGCCGTTCGAGAAATGTCGCATCACCCGCGGGCAGTTGAATCCGTCCCTGCAATCTCACATTCCCGCTCAGTGGTTCCGCCCCGTTCGTACTCGTGAACATGCCCAGCACATCCTCCACGCGCGCCCGCCCCGCGCTCGAAACGTGCAAATCCGCGCTCTTTTGAGTTACCGATCCGCGAACTGCCAGCATCGTCCTGTTAAACGTCGCGAGCACACGGTTCAATGTCACATCGCCTTTCGTCGCGTCCACCGCGGCGTCAAAATCGGTTCGCAAATCCTGCGCGTGGCTCGATCCCGTCACCTGAAACCGAGCCACATTCGCTTGCCCGGTCGTCGCAATCCGCCCCAGCGTACCTTGAAACTGTCCCTTGGCCGTCATCGTTCCGCTGATACCCGGCACCTTCGAAAGATCCGCGTTCTCATACGTGTAACTGCCATCCACCGGCGTCGTCTCCGGATGCGCTGGATCCCACGGCCCCCACTTCCCGCTCGAACGAATCAATCCCGGCGGCAGTGTGTTCTCAATCTCCGTCTTGTACGCCACCGGGTTATTGCTGCCCACGTCATAAAGCGAAAGCTTCTTGATCAGCAATCGAAACGGCGCCTGCTTTGGCTGCGACGCAAGAAACTCCACCACCGCGCCGTCAGCCGAAATCTCGCCAATTGTCACTGCATCGCCCGCGTCGGAATGAGTCAACGGCATCACTGGACTCGGTTCTCCTGTTGGCTCTCTCGCCGGCACCATCAAATGCAGTCCAACTACCTGCACACTTTGCAACCGCCGCTGCGCCAAAACCAAACGCAGAAAGCTGTCCCTCACCACCAGCTTGTCAATCGTCAGCAGCGCCGCTTTGTCGGGATGTTTGATGCGCAAAAACCGTATCTCTTCAGCCACACAGCCCGGCGGAAAGTAGGTATTCCGAAATCGCCCGATCGTCACTGTCCGCAAAGATCGCTTTTCGAGAGTTCCAATCATCACCGCCTTCGTGAACGGCCAATTCAACGCCAAAACCACTGCATACGTGGCCGACAAAACCATAAAAACGCCGAAGATCCATACCAGCCTCTTCACTAATGCAAGCCTCCCACTTCCGATGACGATTCACCCAAAAACGTTTCCGCCGAAAAACGAGTCACAAAACTCAAAAAAATACTTCGCCCCATCAAATCAACAACATCGCTCCGTTTTCACCCATGAAGCCGTACCCCCATCCCGCACACTCAAACCATGAACAATAACGCTCTCAAGCACGGCTGTTGTGCCATCGACGCCCTGCTCCTGCCGCACGAAAACGCCGCAGACCTGCAATCCCTCGAAAACACCTGGACCAAAGAATTCGCGCCCCAAACCGACACCGAACGCCATCTGGTCCAAGAACTCGTCCACGCCGACTGGTTCCTCCAACGAGCCACCAAGACGCTGTTAGAAATCGAAAAGCGCCTCTACACCGAAAAGCCCAATCCCCTCGATTGGTCCGAATCTGAACAGCGCACCGTCGGCCGCTTCACCCGCTACCGCACCGCGCACGCCAACGCCGTAGCCAAATGCCGCAAAGCCATCGAAGACCACCGCAAAACCAAAACCAACGAAAAGATCCTAGCCGAAAAACTAAAAACCGCCACTAACAAAAACGCTCCCGAGCCCACCTGGCAAGAACACCTCGAACTAATGACCAAACAAGCCATAGAACTCGGCTACACCCCGCCCACGGAGGACGAACTCTAACTATGTAACCCGCACCTCCAACCCACTAACTCAACCAACCTTTTATCTCTTACCCCACCACCGGCCCACCAACCAACGAAGGCAACGTTCTAACTCGTTCCTAGCTACCTCCGAGCCCACTAACTCCTTCCCCTCATCACCCATCGGTCCCACACCCACAATCCGTTTCGTAACACGTAGGCGTGGCGCAAACACTCCTGTTTGCCGCGTCGAGACTCATCTCAACGCTTGTCCCCTAACGCACCACAAGCAAATCCGGGGCTGCCTTCGCATTTCACGCCAACAATCTCGCTAAAACACCGCATCCTTCAACCCGGGAAATGCGTTGGCTGTCCCGCGATTTGCGCTCCACCAAAGTTCCGCAACCTTCCCTGCGGCACTCTTCCAAAGTCCACAAGAACTAATCCCACGCTCCACCAGCACTTCTAACAAACCACAAGCAAATCCGGGACTGCCTTCGCATTTCACGCCCACAATCCCGCTAAAACACCGCATCTTTCAACCCGGGAAATGCGTTGGCTGTCCCGCGATTTGCGCTCCACCAAAGTCCGAAAACCTTCCCCGCGGCACTCTTCCAAAGTCCACAAGAGCTAATCCCACGCTCCACCGGCACTTCTAACGCACCACAAGCAAATCCGGGACTGCCTTCGCATTTCACGCCCACAATCCCGCTAAAACACCGCATCTTTCAACCCGGGAAATGCGTTGGCTGTCCCCGCGATTTGCGCTCCACCAACGTCCGAAAACCTTCCCCGCGGCACTCTTCCAAAGTCCACAAGAACTAATCCCACGCTCCACCAGCACTTCTAACGCACCACAAGCAAATCCGGGACTGCCTTCGCATTTCACGCTCACAATCCCGCAAAAACACCGCATCTTTCAACCCGGGAAATGCGTTGGCTGTCCCGCGATTTGCGCTCCACCAAAGTCCGGCAACCTTCCCCTCAAAATCCCCTCGAAATCCTCCGAACACCCACCACACCCACACCTCCAAAACACCGATCACAAACCTCCCAAATAAAATATCTCCCAATCCCACCAACAACTTACCTCCACCCACCACCATCATCGCGCCCACCCACCCCGCACACTAACCTCAGAATGCAACTCCTAACTCAACCACCATCCCTCAAACAACTAGAGCAAGACTGGCTCACCCAATTCCCAGGCGGCGCTATCCTCTTCGCCATCTTAAGAACAGCCCTGATCCTAGCCGACTACCACGCCCGCCACATCCAACACGCCTTCCTCCAACTCCACCTCGACCTCCGACGCACCGGTCTCCCCATGCACCTCTGGCACCCTCTCACCCAAAAAACCTACAACCTCCTCCAGAAACGCAACACCGCCGCCCAAAAAGAATTCCACAAAGCCCTCAAACTCCTCCAATCCACCATCGCCCAAGAATCCAAATCCAAACCCAAACTCCCAGACCCCGAACCAAAACCCGAACCCAAACCCTTCGTAGCCCCAGACAACTTCTGCATCCCGCGCCAAGTCATCCGAGTCAACTTCGACCCCAGCGGCAACCGACTCCCACTCGTCTTCACCCCACCAAACGAAGAATACTTAGCGCAAAACGAAAACTGGTGGCGCACCACCGCCGAATTCCGCCGCCAAATCGTCTTCCAAAACGCCCAATGCCCACCCGAACTGGAAAATTTCATCTCCGACCAAGGCGAAGACTTCTTCCCCGCCGACATCGTCACCATCGGCTACACCAAAGAAGAATTCAAACGCCTCATCACCGAAGAAATCGAAACCAAATGCCCGCTCCTGCTAGACGGCAAGCGCATTTACTTCGAAATGTATTACAAAGGAGACCCCAACCCACCCGCCCTCGGCGTAACCCTCGACATCACCCACAAAAACCCCAACGCCCCGCCTAGACAGTAAAACCGAGCCCCTAATATATATTGGGTATCGCCGACCGCTACCCGAAACATGCCAGCCAAGCCCCCGAAATCTCCCATTTACAAAAACCCCAACATTCCCGCCGAACGCCGCGTTAAAGATCTCCTCTCTCGCATGACGCTGGAAGAAAAAGCCGCGCAGATGATGTGCATCTGGCAGGAAAAAACCACCAAACTGCTGGACGCCGAAGGCAATTTTGATCCCCAAAAGGCGAAGGCCGCCTTCAAAAAAGGTCATGGCCTCGGCCAAGTCGGCCGTCCCAGCGATGCCGCAGCCCCCGCCGCCACGCCATGGCTGGGCCGAACCGCCAAGCAGATGGCGGAACTCACCAACGCCATCCAGAAATTTTTCATCGAAAATTCCCGGCTCGGCATTCCCGTGATCTTTCACGAGGAATGCCTGCACGGCCACGCCGCCAGCGAAGCGCACCAGTTTTCCGCAGCCCATCGGCCTCGGCGCGACGTTCAATCCCGAACTGGTCGAAGAGCTTTTCACCATGACGGCCGAGGAGACCCGCAGTGCGCGGCGCGCATCAGGCGCTTACCCCGGTGGTGGACGTGGCGCGCGACCCGCGCTGGGGCCGCGTCGAGGAAACCTACGGCGAAGATCCCGTATCTCAACACGCAACTCGGCATCGCCGCCGTGCGCGGATTCCAGGGCGACGCGACGTTCAAGGACAAGAAGCGCGTCATCGCCACGCTGAAACATTTCGCCGCGCACGGCCAGCCGGAATCCGGCCAGAACTGCGCGCCGGTGAACGTCTCCGAACGCGTGCTGCGCGAAACTTTTCTGCATCCGTTCAAGGACTGCCTCCAGAAGGGCGGCGCGATCAGCGTGATGGCGAGCTACAACGAGATTGACGGCGTGCCGTCGCACGCGAGCGAATGGCTGCTCCGCGACGTGCTGCGCAAGGAATGGGGCTTCAAAGGCTTTGTCGTTTCGGATTATTACGCCATTTGGGAATTGAACCACCGCCCCGACACCCACGGCCATTTCGTCGCCAAAGACAAAAAAGAAGCGTGCCGGCTGGCGGTCGAAGCCGGCGTCAACATCGAGTTCCCCGAACCGGATTGCTATCTCGCACCTCGTCGAACTCGTGCAAGAAGGGCGTCCTGAAAGAAAAGCAGCTCGACGATCTGGTCGCGCCGATGCTGCTCTGGAAATTCAAGATGGGCTTGTTCGACGATCCCGTATGTTGATCCCGAAGAAGCCGAGCGCATCGTCGGCTGCGACGACCACCGCGAAGCTCGCGCTCCAAGCCGCGCGCGAAACCATCACGCTGCTCAAGAACGAAAACAACCTCGCTCCCGCTCGACTCCGGCCAAGCTGAAAACCATCGCGGTCATCGGGCCAAATGCCAACCGCCCTCTGCTCGGCGGCTACAGCGGCGCTCCCAAACTCAACGTCACCGTGCTCGAAGGCATCCGTCAAAAGGTCGGCGAGAACGTCAAAGTGCTCCACGCCGAAGGTTGCAAAATCACCGTCGGCGGCTCGTGGCAGCAGGACGAAGTCGTTCCCAGCGATCCGGCCGAAGACCGCAGACAAATTGCCGAAGCCGTCAAAGTCGCGAAGAAGGCCGACGTCATCGTGCTCGCCATCGGTGGCAACGAACAGACCTCGCGCGAAGCGTGGTCGCTCAAGCACATGGGCGACCGCACCAATCTCGATCTGATCGGCCGGCAAAGTGAACTCGTCGCCGCCATGCTCGCCACCGGCAAACCGGTGATCGCTTTCCTCTTCAACGGCCGCCCTGCTATCCATTAACCAAGTCGCTCAGCAGGTGCCGGCCATCTTCGAATGCTGGTATCTCGGCCAGGAATGCGGCCACGCCGTGGCCGACGTTTTGTTCGGCGATTTCAATCCCGGTGGCAAACTGCCCATCTCCATTCCCGCGCTCCGCCGGGCACCTGCCGGTGTTTTACAATTACAAACCCTCGGCCCGGCGCGGCTTTTTGTTTGACGACGTTTCGCCGCTGTTTCCGTTCGGCTTCGGCTTGAGCTACACGAATTTTGAACTATCAAAAACGTCCGGCTGGCGAAGAAGAAAATCAAGCGCCACGAGCTCCACGCGTGTCTCGGTCGACGTGACCAACACCGGCAAGCGCGCCGGCACGGAAGTCGTCGCAAATGTACATCCGCGACCGCGTCAGCTCCGTCACTCGGCCGGTCAAGGAACTGAAAGGCTTCCAGAAAATTTCGCTGAAGCCGGGCGAAACGCAAGACGGTCACCTCGAAATCACGCCGGAATCGCTGGCGTTTTACGACGTGAAGATGAAATACGTCGTCGAGCCGGGCGAATTTGAAATCATGGTCGGCAATTCCTCGCGCGATGCCGATTTGCAGAAAGTTATTTTGACGGTGACGAAATGAATCGCTCCAAAACATCATGGCCGAACAACTCCAAGAAACTTTCGTTCTTCGAAAAGGCCGGCTACAGCGCGGGCCGATGCCGCCGCGAATTTCGTCTTCATGACGATGATCCTGTTCCAGATGAATTTCTACACGGACGTTTTCGGCTTAACCGCACGGCGCCGCTGCCGCCATCCTGCTCTGGCCGCGCTTGTGGGACGCCGTGGCCGATCCGATCGTGGGCGTTCTCGCCGACCGCACGCGACACGCGCTGGGGCAAATTCCGTCCGTGGATTCTGTGGACGGCCGTTCCATGGTCCGTCGTCATGATGCTGGCCTACACCACGCCGAAAGGCTGGAGCATGGGCGCGCATGATTGCCTACGCCGCCATCACCAACACGCATGCTGATGACGCATTTACTCCATGAACAACATGCCTTACTCGGCGCTGGGCGGCGTGATGACCGGCGATGTCGACGAGCGCGCCAGCTTGAATTCGTTCCGTTTCATCGCCGTCAATGCCGCGCAATTCATCGTCGGCGGATTCACGCTGCCGCTGGTCGCCAAATTCGCCGGCGGGCACGATCGCGCTCACGGCTGGCAAATGACCATGGCCATTTGGGCGCGTGTTGTGTCTCGTTCTGTTCCTGATCACTTTCTCCACCACCAAGGAACGCATCAAGCCGCTTCAACAAGGTAAAATCGTCGCCCAAACAGGATTTCGCCGATCTGCTGAAAAACAATCCGTGGAAGGTCATGTGGTGCTGACGCTGGTTCATTTCGCCATCCTCTCGTTCCGCGGCGGCGCGCTTTACAATTATTATCATCACTACGCCGACAAGGCGCCGATGTTTGACTGGGTGCAAAAACTGTTGGCCTCGTCGCTGCGCCGGAGCGCGCCAGCCTCCGGTGGAATTCTGGAAACGCTCGGCTACATCGTTCATGGCGACAGAGCTGATCTTGGCGCCACTCAAATGTCGCCGACGTCTTCAACAGCATCATCAACATGCTCGGCACGGCGGCCTGACCATCATCGTCATTTTGCTTTCGCCGTCGCTCGCCAAAAGATTCGGCAAAGAAGGCCGTCGCCATCGGCGGCTTCGCGTCTGGCGACCATCGGCTCGTTCGCGTTTTATCTTCTTGAGCCGGCGAATTGCAGGGGAATGGTCTGCAATCACCATCGTTCATCTCCATCGCTTATGCGCCGACGATTCCGCTGATCTGGGCGATTTTCGCCGACGTGGCCGATTATTCCGAATTGAAAACCGGCCGCCGTTTCACGGGCATGGTTTTTGCCACCATCGGTTTCGCGTTGAAATCCGGGCTGGCGCTGGGCTCGGCTTCGTTCCTTTGGATCATGGCCGGCTTTTTCCATTACGACACCAAACTGCCCGACGCGCCGGACGCCGTGCAGGCTATCGCGCCACTCTCAGCATCGTCGTGGGCCTCATGTTCACCGCTTGTACCATCCTCTCGTTCATATATGGCTTAAATAAAGGCGCAACTATCGAAATGGCCGACGAACTCGCCGTGCGCCGCTTAAAGAAGGACAACTATGCAAAAACTTAGCCTCACCGCGCTGCTGATCGCTATATCCGCCTCCTCCACGCAAGAACCAGTTCTCAAAGATGTCTTCAAAGACAGGTTCTTAATTGGTGTTGCCATCAACCAGTCGCAGTTCACGGAAAGAAACGCCGCTGAAGCCGATTTAATAAAGCGTCAATTCAACAGCATCACGCCCGAAAACATTTTGAAGTGGGAAGAAGTTCAACCGGAACTCACGCGCTACAACTTCGTTCCGGCTGATAGCTACGTTGCCTTCGGCGAAAAGAACGGAATGTTTATCGTAGGACACAATCTCGTCTGGCATTCGCAAACTCCGAAATGGGTTTTTGAAGCGTCAACTCGTGAAGCGCTGCTCGATCGCATGCACGATCATATTCGTACTGTCGTCGGTCGCTATAAGGGGCGCATAAAAGGTTGGGATGTCGTCAACGAAGCTTTGAATGACGACGGAACCTTGCGCAAATCCCAGTGGCAAAAAATAATCGGTGACGATTACATCGAAAAAGCATTTCAGTTCGCGCACGAAGCCGACCCGGACGCCGAACTTTACTACAACGACTATTCACTCGAAAACAAAGCAAAACGCGAAGGCGCAATCGCTTTAGTAAAAAAACTGCAAACCGCAGGTATTCCCATCTCCGGCATCGGCACGCAAACGCACATTCACTTGCAGTATCCCGACTTGCAGCAGATCGACGACGAACTGACCGAGTTAGGCCAACTCGGAATCAAAGTTATGGTTACGGAGCTCGATATAAATGTTCTGCCCTCTGTAACTCATTCCGCCGACGTCAGCGTTCATGCGGCGCTCGATCCCGCATCGAATCCTTACCCGAACGGATTACCTGAAGACATGCAGCAAAAGTTAGCCGATCGTTACTCCGCGCTTTTCAAAATATTCGAAAAACATAGTGATGTTTTAAAGCGCGTCACATTCTGGGGAGCCACCGACGCCGATTCTTGGTTGAACAATTGGCCAGTGCGAGGCAGAACCAATTACCCATTACTCTTCGATCGCGACGGAAAACCCAAACTCGCTTTTTCTCGAGTAATTGAAACTCAGAGCTTGCATTAAGTCGGAACTCGTTTTACACTCATAACTGTTATGGAACACCTGTTCAACAGTCTAAATAAATCCCTGGTCGGTTATTACACGATCCAAGCGGCTCTTTATTCTGGTGAACAGAAAATGAAATAAATATTTTCTGAGTTCCAGAAATTTCAGGGCCGCTAGTCGAAAGACTTAGCGGCCTTTTTCATTGTGTGTCCGTGGCCGAACGGTTGAAGGCGGCAGGCCGTAACCCTGCATTCTCCTTGCGAGAGCACTGGTGGTTCAAATCCATCCGGGCACACCAAGATTTTTTCTTTATTTTTTGAAAGGAGGCAACTATGCCGATTAACACATTGTTCGGAAGCTATCGCGGACGTATAATTCTGACCACTAATACGGTCAACTCCGAAGGCGCGCCGGCTTACGAACTGACGCCCAAGCAAGCGTTGGCGCAGTACGCGGCCACTGGTTGCTTCGGACGAACTTTTTACGCTTCCGAGCGGGAGCAACTGGATCGAGTTATCAAACTGTGCGACGCCGTAGGGCCGGAGTTTGTTGCTAAAGTTGCAATTTACGCTCGGCGGCACGCTTATATGAAAGACATGCCCGCGCTACTGTGCGCGTGGCTGTCCAGCCGTTCGGCCCGTTTGCACGAGATTGTTTTTTCGCAAACGATCGACAACATGAAAATGTTGCGCAACTACGTGAAGATACTCCGCTCCGGAGCAACCGGAAGGAAGTCTCTTGGAAGCGCGCCCAAGCGCCTGGTGCAAACCTGGCTTTCTACGCAGACCGAGGAGAATATTTTTCGTTCCAGCACGGGAGCAGACCCGTCGGTTTCGGATATTTTGAAAATGGTGCACCCCAAGCCATCCACAGAAACGCGGGCCGCGTTTTACGGATACATGATTGGCCGCACCTATGATAATTCGGCTTTGCCTGGCCTTGTAATGGATTTTGAACGCTTCAAGGCCGGCGCTACGGTGGATGTGCCTGAGTTGCCATTTACCCTCTTGACCTCGTTGCCGCTGACTCAGGCCGCCTGGGCAGCCATCGCGATGCGTGCCAACTGGCAAACGGTTCGCATGAACTTGAACACTTTTGCGCGCCACGGGGCGTTCAATGCTCCCGGCGTCGCCGAGCGTGTATCTGGCTTACTGCGTAATCGAACGGAGATTCAGCGTGCGCGCGCATTTCCTTACCAATTGTTAGCGGCGTATAAAAACTGCGCGGAAGATGTTCCTGCACAAGTTCGCGATTCGCTGCAGGATGCAATGGAGATTGCCATCGAGAACGTGCCTGCCATCACTGGAAAGGTGTATGTTTGCCCGGATGTTTCGGGATCCATGCACAGCCCGGCGACCGGCTACCGAGGAGACGCAACCTCTTCGGTGCAGTGTGTGGATGTCGCGGCTCTGGCAGCGGCGGCCATCCTGCGCAACAATCCGACAGCGGAAATTTTGCCGTTTGCCGACGGCGTTGTGAAAGTGGATTTGAACCCACGCGACAGCGTCATGACCAACGCGGCAAGATTGGCCGCGGTCGGCGGAGGAGGAACCAACTGCAGCGCGCCAGTTCATTTATTGAACCAGCGTAAAGCAACCGGCGATTTAATTGTGTTCATTTCGGATAACCAGTCCTGGCTCGATGCTGGGCGTGCAACCGGAACCGCTTTGATGAAAGGGTGGAATGAGTTTCGGCATCGTAACCCGCATGCCCGGTTGGTTTGCTTAGACATTCAGCCGAACACAACCACTCAAGCTTCCGAGCGGGAAGATATTCTGAACATCGGCGGATTTTCTGATCATGTTTTTGATTTGATTGCGGCATTCTCCGCGGGCGAGTTATCGTCCGGCCATTGGGTGTCCGTTATTGAACAAATTGCAATTTGACTTTGGCTGGCGGCCGAATGCTGCTTGGGACTACATCTCCAAATGACAAAAAGACGTCTCAGGTAAACTTTGTCGGCCGCCTTTTTTTAGCGAGTGACCAAAATGAGCGAATTAAAATACAACGTCATCACCGGCGAGACCGGCCTCCCGATTAAGGCGTGGACTAAGGGAGTGCCGGTGGAGGAGGCTGCTCGCAAGCAGTTATTGAACGTGGCACAGATGCCCTTCATACATAAATGGGTCGCCGCCATGCCCGATGTGCACTGGGGTGTGGGCGCAACTGTCGGCAGCGTCATTCCGACTAAGGGGGCTATCATTCCGGCCGCTGTCGGAGTTGACATTGGCTGCGGCATGATGGCCGCTCAAACCGATTTGAACGCTCGCGACTTACCCGACAATTTGAAAAACTTGCGCGGCGTAATTGAAAAGGCTGTGCCACACGGACGTACCAACAACGGCCGCGAAGGCGACAGCGGAGCTTGGAGCGATATTCCCGGCCGGAATAAAAACGTTTGGGGCGAGTTGAAGCCTCGCTACGATGTCATTTTGGCGAAACACGGCAAACTCAGCAAAGGAAATGACGTGAATCATTTGGGAACTCTTGGTACGGGCAACCACTTTATTGAAGTTTGCCTGGACGAGAGCGAAACTGTTTGGTTCATACTTCACAGCGGTTCGCGCGGAGTCGGCAACCGGATGGGGACTTACTTCATTGAACTGGCTCGCCAGGATATGCGGAAGTTTTTCATCAATTTGCCCGATATCGACTTAGCCTATTTTCCCGAACACACAGATCACTTCAATGATTATGTGGAGGCGGTGGAGTGGGCGCAGGATTTCGCGCGTGCCAATCGCGATTTGATGATGGAGCAGATTGTCGCGGCGGTACGCGATTCCGGCGAAGTACGTCCGTTCAACGCGGAGGTGAAAGCAATTAACTGCCACCACAACTATGTTGCGCGTGAATCGCACTACGGCGTAAATGTATTAGTAACTCGCAAAGGCGCGGTTCGAGCGCGGGAAGGCGACATGGGAATTATTCCGGGCAGCATGGGTGCACGATCTTTTATCGTTCGCGGCAAAGGCAACCCGGAAAGCTTCCACAGTTGCAGTCACGGCGCGGGCCGAGCCATGTCGCGAGCCGAAGCTAAGCGGCGTTTCACCGTTGACGATCATGCGCGCATGACCGCCGGCGTTGAATGCCGTAAAGACGAAGACGTGATTGACGAAACTCCGGCAGCCTACAAGTCGATTGACGCCGTTATGGCCGCTCAATCGGATTTGGTGGATATCGTCCACATATTGCGTCAGGTAGTCTGCGTGAAGGGCTAGTAAATAAGAAAGCCGGCGCAAGCGCTTAGCTTGGCCGGCTTTTGGTCTAAGTAAGATGGAAGTCGCTTACTTGGCAGTTACACGAACGGAGATTCTCCGGTTCTGAGCGCGACCTGCTTCGGTGGCATTGTCAGCAACAGGATGTTCTTCGCCATAGCCTTTGGCATCAAGGCGAGTGGGATCGATTCCCATGGAGACCAGTTGCGACATAACGGTTGAAGACCGATCTTGGGAGAGCTTTAGGTTGGCCGCGGCGTCACCTGTGTTGTCTGTGTAACCTCCAATTCGGAGATGCACATTCGGGTAGGCTTTTAGGATCTCGGCGATATTTTTCAACTGTTCGGAGGACGAAGGCTCGAGGGTAGATGAACCAGTGGCGAAGAGTAAGCGATCAAAATCAAACCAGGTTTCCTTGTCCACTTGCTGTGCAGGATCCTGAATGAACTTGATCAGCTTATTCTCAATGCCGTTTTCCGGAATATTGAGTTCGACACCATTCGGCAACTTGGTTTTGAAGAACGCACCTAGCGCGGTAACCGCAGTATCGGTCGCTTTGGAGGCGGTGTCGGCTACTGCGCTGGTTGCTTGAGCGGCTGTGTCGGAGACGGCTTCCTTGCCATGGTTGAAGTACCACACCAAGCCAGCAATCAACAACGCGCCAAGCAGTACAACCGGCCATAACCAGCCAGCGGAAGACTTGGCTTCATCTGCGGCTTTGGAGGCGACCCGGGTAGCGGATGAGGTAGCGCTAGAAGCGGCGGAACTGGCAGCCGCGCCGAACCCTGCTAGCGAAGGCAAGCCAGGAATTGTGAAGCCCGTGGGCAAGTAGCCCTTCAGACTGGGCAACTCGGCTGCGAGAGTGCTGCCAAGCGACGCGATGCTCAAGCCACCGGCATTGATCTTGTTCGAGAGCGCGCCCATCACCAGCGGCGCTGCCGAAGCAAGAACGGCGCCAGAAGCCGCGTTTGGAATGTTGGCGCTTTGCGCGATCTTAGACTCAATCGCGGATAAGTGACTACCGAACAGGGTAGATAGGAAATTTGCTCCCGCTTCGGTCTGCGTACCTGCAGCCGTTCCGCCACTTGCGGCGGCTGCCGCCGCAGCGTTGCCTGCGCCCGTGATCATCTTGTAGGCGGAGCTAAGAAAGGAAGTATCTCCGGCTTTGCTGGCCAAAGTGGTCAGCATGGTTGCGGATGAAGTTTGCAGTGCGGTATTGACCGAATCTGCCGGTATTCCGAAGCGAGACGCCAACGACGACGTCAACTCCGGTGTAATCCAATTGCCAATGGAATCCATTAGGCTACTCATGAAATTGCTCCTGTAAACAGAAAATTTAAATTCAGCACGCTCAGGCACATCTCGTATACGCTAATGGTCTGCCTCTCACACATGCTTGGACGAGTATATACTTGACGGCCCTTAGCTTGCCACCGGGTTTGGTTTTTCAGGAACTGCGGGCGCGGAGGTTCTACGCCCAAACCATTGAGCGGACTATTCGAGCTTATTTTTCAGTAACGCGGAGCGATATTCGGCGGTTCTTCGCGCGGCCTTCTTCCGTGGCATTATCGGCGACTGCATTCGTGCTTCCGTAGCCTTTGGCATCCAAACGATCTGACCCTACGCCGAGACCAACAAGTTCGCTCATGACGTTAGTGGCGCGCTGCTGAGAGAGTGCCATGTTGGCTGCCGCGTCTCCGGTATTGTCAGTGTAACCACCGATGCGAGCATGCACTTTCGGGAATGCCTTCAATATGGCTGCGATGTTTTGAAGCTGTTCTTGTGAAGCAGGTTGAAGGGTTGCTTTTCCTGTGTCGAACAGCAAGCGATCAAAATCAAACCATGTAGTCTTATCTACCGGCTTTGAAGCGTCCATTATGAAAGCCGTGAGCGTGCTTTCGATGCCGAATTGCGGCACCTTCAATTCTGTGCCGTTCGGTAGCTTGAGGCCAGTGAAACTGCCGAGCGCTGCGATCACGGGAGCAGTCGAAGACGGATTTCCAACGGCACCGGGAGCCTCAGGCGGAGGCGGCCAAATCGTGGCGCTATACGTGGTGGAGTACGGGAATTGATCGCGATGTCCATCCCAATAGACAGTGAAGAGGGCGATTGCAATTACAAGCAATGCTAAAAAGGGCCAGAGCAAAGGGCTTTCAGGGGAAATACGATCGTAGTTTGTGGACCCAGACAATGCGGGGATCTCCTTCAAATGCTTTATTCAGAAACTCGTTTGAGTATAAAACGCGGCCAGATTGGATTCTACTGTAGAGCGGCCAGTGCAGCGTCAAGCACTTCATCTTTACCTACGCGCAAGCCTTTGGCGGTGGTGGGCACCACGACGTTCGGCTGAATACCGAGGCGCTGCAATTTACCGGCATTGGCGTGGCGAATATCCTGTGTGGAGTAAGTGACGGTGACATTGCCGGGAAGCGTAAGTGCGACGGTGCCGCAGCATGCGCCGGCGGAGGGTTCGCCGTAGAAGGCGGTCTGGTTGGCGGCTTCGAAAGATAAGCCGGCATATTCGGCTTCGCCTATGGTTCGTTCGTCAATCAAAGCGATTGTCTTACCTGAATAATGGGGGGATTGCGGATTGGGAACGGCGCGCACTTCAAACGTGCTGGCGGATTGGCTGACGGTACCGTTTGATGGAATGTCGGGACGCAGAGCGATGGGCGTAGTGACGAAGGCAGCTGCAACGTTGGCTTGCGAAACCAAATGCGCCGCGATGTGCTGGGCGGCCGGAGCGGCAGCGGCGCGCAAATCGAAGATGATGGCTTTGGTTGCTTTCACCTGCTGAAATGCGCTCTCCGCATCGGAATATGAAATGCGCTCCAGATCAATGTAGCCGATATTTCCCGGTAGAACGCGCACTGCGGCTTCGGTGGGCTGCATTGGATTCCAGGATTTTCTACGCTTCAGTTTAACGGCATGCGACTCCCCTTTGACATCTTCAATGAGTAATTCCACTTCGGAACCTTCGGGACCGTTCGCCACTTGCCGAATGGTGTCATAACCAGAACGTTGCGGCGTGGATGCAGGAACATATTGCACGAGACGATTAAAAACGTCGGTTGTGCTGACGCCAGCAATACGCTTCAGAACATCTCCGGGAGCAACGCCGGCAGCTTTTGCATCGGGATCAAGTACATCGGTCACAATCGGATACTTTTCGAGCAAGCGAATCTGCAGCCCGACAGTTGCTTCACCAAAGTAAGCGTCCAACGTTTGACTGTGAGGCGCGGCATTGGTGTCTGTGAGATGAGTTAGCAAATCAGAAAGAACTAAGTTGTAAATCAGAGCATCCGATGCAGCAATCAATTTGGGGAGGTAGGTGGGCAGGATGTCGTCCCAGTCATCATCCATCAAATCTTTGTAGGCGAAAAAATAACGGATGGCACCCCAAAGCTTGATAGCGCTTAAGATGCGAGCTTCGACGGATGGGTATGGGTTGCTGATAATAGCCTGAGTGGGCGGCTTGTTCTGATTTAGTTCGGCCGAGGCTTTGGGCACCGACAGACGCACCATGGCGGTACCTCCGGCAAAGTGCACGAATGTCCTGTCATTAGAGCGTAAGTTCGAAACATAAGCTGTTCCAGTAGCTCTGCTTAAGACGCTGATCTGCGGATCGTCTGGCACATGCTCGTTTTGTTGAGCGCCGACCGTCAGGACACGCGTTTCAGAATCCTGAACGCGGCCTAACATGGCCGCTATGGCAGTTCGGAATTGTTCATCGTTGGATGCAGCGCGGACCTTTGGAATTGCCTCAACTAAAGCGGAATCCCAATCCACGGGTCCGCTCGCTACCTGAGGATGGAAATACTCGACCGTCACCCAGATGCGCGCCGTCTGCATCAGGCGTTCCGTCTCGCCTGGAAACTGGGCGAAGCAGGAACTGACGGACAACGCGGCAATAAACCGAATAGCGAACTTTGCCACGCGCTTGAAAACCTTTAAGCGTTCGGCGGGCCTACGGCGAGTTCGTTATCCACGTCCTTCACGCCCTTCACCTTTTTCGCCAGATGAGCGGCTTTGCTTTTGGCTTTGTCACTATCAACGCGGCCCTTCAGCACCACGACACCATCTTTGACACTTACGTCCAAAGCGCCGCCCTTCACGTCCGGATCAGTCGCTAATTTCATGCGAACTTGATCGAAGATGCGATCGTCGGGGTTTACGCCTTTCTGCCATGCCAGCAACGTGGTTTGACCGAAGACGCCAAAAAACACACAAACAATCGCGAATAAACGTTTCATGAATTCTCTTTCGCTTTACTCTCTGAGCCTAGCATCGTTCGCCAATCAACCGTATCCAGAAAGGACGGATCCTGACGCCAGTTTGGTTTCACAGCAACGAAAAGAGATAGAAAGACTTTGCGCTGCACCAGTTCTTCAATACGAACGCGCGCGGCTGAACCGATTTTTTTCAACATCTCGCCTTTGACGCCAATCAAGATCGCTTTTTGGCCCGGACGTTCAATATTGATAGTGGCAGCGATTTTAACGATTTTGGGGGTTTCCTCCCACGTATCAATGAAAATCGCAGAGGCGTGTGGGACCTCATCACGTACGTTGCGAAGAATGGATTCGCGAATGATTTCGGAAGCCATGAAGCGCATCGGTTGATCGGTAATGTAGTCTTCGGGAAAAATCAGGTCGCCTTCGGGCAAATACGTGATGACGGAAGTCAGAAGTTCCTTCAAACCTTGCTGCTTCATTGCAGACACCGGAACAACTTCGGCAAACGGAAATAGCTCCATGTATTTCTGAATGACGGGCAGCAACAAGCGCTTGTCTTCCACCTTGTCTATCTTGTTCAGGACGAGAAGCGCCTTTACAGATTTGCTCAAAGCGCTAACGGCGTGCTCATCTTCAAGGGTGACTTTGCGGTCGGCATCGGCAATGTAGAGAACCAAGTCGCGGTCCTGCAGCGCGCCGCGCACCGTGTCCATCATCCGCTTGTTGAATAGCGAATCAGATTTGTGAATACCAGGAGTGTCGACAAAAACAATTTGCGCATCCGGCGTTGTCAGGACACCTTGAAACGAAGTGCGCGTGGTTTGGGCTTGATATGCAGTAATGGCAATCTTCTCGCCAACCAGTGCGTTCAGCAAGGTGGATTTGCCGGCGTTCGGACGGCCAGCGATACTAACGAAACCAGTTCGGCGCATACGTTAATTTACTCCAGCGGCGACCGGTGTTGAACTATCGACTCGCGAAATGCGGACTTGTTCTACACGACGCTCATTGCCAGCCAAGACCTCGACACGGATTCCGCCGCGTTCAGCAGTTTCGCCCACTTGCGGCACATGTCCGAGCCACTCCGCAACCAAACCGCCTACGGTGGTGGATTCGGTGCCTTCTTCCGGCCGAAACGCCAACAAGTCGTTGAGGCGATCAAGATCCAAATGGCCGGGCGCGATGAAGACGTTTTCCGATTCCTGGCGAACGTCTCGTTCTGTCTCATGTTCATCGTGAATCTCACCCAAAATCTCTTCCACCAGGTCTTCCATGGTGGCAATGCCGGCAGTGTTTCCATACTCATCAACCACGGCGACCATGTGGAGACCTTCGGATTGCATTTGGTTGAGCAATTCGGAAACAGGTTTCATTTCGGGAACAATGGCCAACGGCCGCATCAACTCACCCAGCGATCGGCTTTGCCGCTCGGTTTCGTCCAGTTCAAAAATGTCGCGGACATGCACGAAGCCTAACAGGTGATCAATATCGTCTTGATAAACAGGGATGCGCGAATAGCCTTCGTGAATGACAAGCTGGCGCAAATCTTCGATAGACTTTTCCTGCGAGATGGCGACGATGGAAGGACGCGGAGTCATAACTTCGCGCACGCTCTTGTCGTTAAAGGCAACGACTGAGTGAATGAGTTTTCGATCGCTCTCTTCTAGAATGCCTTCTTCGGCACCCGCGTCAATCAGCGCTTCGACATGTTCGACGGTATCGGTGGGAGCTGCCTGGCCATTCGGAGTTTTTTCCGAATCAAGAATCGAATGCAGCATATGCACAATGGCGACTAAAGGGAGAGCGCATGCAGCCAGGACTCGAATCAGCGGCAAGACCTTTAAGAGCCACTGACCGCTGGTGCGGAAATAGACAAAGAGCGGTATCACGTAGGTTGAAAAGAGCATGGCCACGAACGACAGAGCCATGGCTTCCAATACCGCTTGCCATTCCGGCACAGGTGTTTGCATCAATAGACACAGCATCATGACGCCCAGGAGTGCCAGCGACATATGTTTCACGAGAGAGAACGAAATTGATCCGCGTTCCGGCTCCAGACCGATTTTGCCCATGAGCGTATCGCGGAAAAATTCAAGCGACGGACGCTCTCTGCGAAGCAATCGCATGGATTCGTGATAGAACAACTGCACTATAGACACAAAGCAGAGCAGCGCAGTGAGCAGGCTTGCGATGGTAAGACAAAAGATCGTCATGCGCGAACCGATGGGAGCGAACTTGACCGTTCAATCAAAGAATTAGGCAGCTTGAACTCAGAGCGCCAGCGCTGCTCCGATTGCGCCATTTCTCCGGCATCTTGTTCATGATCGAAGCCTAGTAAATGCAGCACTCCGTGCAACATCAAGATTTGGATTTCCTGAATCAAGGTGTGACCGAATTCGCGTCGCTGTTCATCGGCGCGCTCAATAGAAATGGCGCATTCGCCAATTGCGAGCGGCTGACCTTCGGTTGGGAATGAGAGTACGTCGGTCGGATAATTGCGTTTCAGGAAGGCTTTGTTCAGGCGCTGCAGTTCCGCATCGTCAGTAATCAGACATTCGAAATACTTGCCTGACGCAAGTTCGTTGCCCAGCTTATGGGCGAATTTAGTCAAGGTGCGTTTTTCAGCCGCGCTGAATTTGAACTTCGCGGGAAGTGCTCCGTAGAGCACGGTACTGCCATCAGAAGACATAAGGTGAATCAGGTGATTGAAGGGAACTCGGGAATTTCGACGGCGGTGTCGAGTGGAGGCTCAGCAATAACAGGCTGGGTTTCACTGGCCAACTTGAGCGAAAACTGCCGGCCGGCGCCGATCATTTCGTTATACCGGTCGTAGGCTTTCACAATGCGCTGCACCAGTTGGTGCCGGACGACATCTTTGTCGTCAAAGGTGACGAAGGCAATTCCTTCCACCCCGCGCAGAACTTCGGCGGCATTCAGCAAGCCACTCTTTTTGCCCGACGGCAAATCAATTTGAGTTTGATCGCCAGTTACTACCATCTTGGAGTTGAAGCCTTGGCGCGTCAAAACCATTTTCATTTGTTCGCTGCTCGTGTTCTGAGCTTCGTCCAGAATAATAAAGCAATCGTTCAACGTGCGGCCGCGCATGAATGCCAGCGGCGCGATCTCGATAACATTTTTTTCTAATAACTTTTCAACGCGCTCGGAATCGATCATGTCGAACAGAGCGTCATAAAGCGGACGCAAGTAAGGGTCGACCTTCTCTTGCAAGGTGCCCGGCAAGAAACCTAAGTGTTCGCCGGCTTCGACTGCGGGCCGCGTGAGAATGATGCGCGCCACTTTCTTATTTAGAAGCGCTGAAACCGCCATGGCAACGGCCAGATATGTTTTGCCAGTTCCCGCCGGACCAATGCCAAATGTCAGATCGTTATGTTCAATGGCATCAATGTAACGCCGTTGATTCACAGTCTTGGGAGCTAGAACTTTTTTGCCGAACGAGCGTGATTTGCCGCTTTCCACCAAGCGTCGCAAAGAGACGTCGGGATCGGCAGCAACGACACGCATAAAACTGTTCAGATCGCCATTGCTGAAAACGTGCCCTTCTTCCACCAAGTCGACATAGTCGTTCAGAATCCGTTCGGCTCTGATGACCTGGACGTCGTCACCTTCCAGCACCAAATGTCCGCCGTCACGCAAATGCGTACGCAGGTTCAAACCCGATTCGAGCAGGCGGATGTTTTCATCGCGAGTGCCGAACAGCAATTCAATGCCACGGGAGATTTGTACAGTAGATGTCATCGTCTAGGTAAAGCAGGCAGGGGGCGAAGCGAGGAGACAACGTGAAATGGGGATGAGAGGTTCAAGCAAACGCAACAATTCATAGCAGCTAGCTTGAACGTCACTAGAACCAATTGTACCACTAAAACTCTGTTTTTTAGATGGCCAGCCTATGCGCCAGATCGCATGGCTTCGGCCTCAGGAACGGCAAGACCTCGGACCAAAGCTTGCGTGCCACGAGCAAACGTGAGCTTGGTTGAAGCATCGCCTAATTGGCCTGAGCGAAGGAGAACAGTGAACCCATGAATATAGGACCAAAGGGCTGCCGCGCCAGGCGCGTCATCACTAATGTGAGTTGTATCACTTACAAGTTGGACAAAAAAGTCCCAAAGCAACTTAGTAGGCTGCGGATTAGAGGAGTCCGCCGGAGCAGCAACCACAATTGAGGACATAATCATGTCGTAAAATGGGCCCTCCGCGATAGCGAAATCCAAGTAAGCGCGTGCCGCCGCAAACAGGGCCCGCTCACCCGTCAACCCAGCGACGCTTTGTTTCATGGCCTCCAACAATTGATCTAAAGCTTTAAGAGCTAAGGCCTTTTCAATGGCTGACCGATCAGGGAAATGCCGGTAAAGGCTCGAGGCACGAACTCCTATACGAGCCGCCAGCGTGCGCATGGACAGCGCAGCAAGTCCTTGATTTTTTATAATATCGCTTGCCGATGCAAGAATTGCATCCGAGTTTGTTTTTGCAGGAAACGGCACTGCCAGAAGGGTAAATCCTTCACAGTATTTTGTAAAGCCGTTTTTTTAAAAATCCCGGCAATCACCCAGACGAACATAGGCCGAATACTGAATAGAGTGGGCTTCGCGGAGATGCGAAAAAATGCGATTTTCGATGTGGTTCAAAAGTTCAGTCACAAAAGTTTGAAAAAATTCTCAAAAATTTTTACTGCTTTTTTTTGTAAGGATTGCGGAGAATTTTTTGTTGTCGTCCCACAGAGCATGGTTCGTTTTTGAGGTTTCGTTTGCTATGGTCAGATCGCTCCCAGAAAACTGCGGAGCAAGAGATTAAAAAATACCCAGCCGGGGCTTTCGAGCCTCGGCTTTTTTATTTAGGAGACTTCAAAAAATGGGCGACTTGATCATGATGCCGGTGCGCAACTCAGGAAATAGCAATGACGAAACAAGCAAGGCGGTGTTGACCGCGCTTACTTCCAATGAGACTACGTCGGTGACTAACGTTATCGAACCGAAGCCTGCTTCGGAGAGTTCGATCGATCTCTCTGTTTGGAAGACCGCGCCGCGCGAGCGCACCGCGGCCTACTTCCCGACCTATTCGGTGGTTTCAAAAGCTATGCAGACCGCCATGCGCGCTTGGGTGCGTGAATGGTTCTCTGCTAACCGCGAAGTGTTGCTGCGGCCCAATTCGGCTTATCCGATTCTTGTGTACGTCAGCACACATCCCTTCTCCGGACGGCCAACCAACATGTTCACGTACGACATTCAACAGACTGAAGCGGTAGATCGCGCATTTGCTTCTGCTGCTGTTCGGATCAGCCGGGAGATGAAGGAACTAGACACGCGCGACATGCCCTGGTTCACTCGCGAGCACTACTTTGCGTACCGCAGCAAAGAAGTTTTGAAGTACGTCATCAAGCATCGCAAGCACCTCTACAAAATGCTGAACGTGGAGACGGTGTTGATGGACAGCATTCTGAAATTTGCGCTAATCGATATTCCGAGTTTGGGCTTGGAAGCCTCGGCAGCAATTCTGCGGCGCGCGTTCATCACACAGTTGCGCCGTTTTTCCGACGACATCGATTTGACGTCAAAAGTTGAGGAACTGCTGGCAATTGCAACCGCTGCTTTGAAATCGAAGTTGGCCAATGACGCCGCGGCACCGCTTCCGCTGGCTGCATAAATTGCGCCGCAATCGAACAATTGAGGGGTTGGGGTGTTGTAAGTCATTGGTTTGCGGCACCTTATTTTTTGTGGAAGCTAGGTATCACAAACTGTGTGGTACCTTAACCCTCTATTTGGAAAGTAGCCGTAACCCAAGAAAAATCTCGACTGTTTATCAGATTTTTCGCTAATAAGTTATTTTTCATGCGCCAGCGCCGGAAAATCGGCTTCCAGCGCGGCGCATGAAAACAAACAACGCGCTACAGCTTAACCGTAACCGTCTTCACTTCCGAGTATTGTTGCAAGCCATACTCGCCCAACTCTCGGCCAATTCCGGACTGCTTAAAGCCGCCAAATGGAGCAGCGGCATCGAACACGTCGTAGCAATTGATCCAAACTGTACCGGCGCGGACATTGTTGGCAACGAAGTGCGCTTTGGCGATGTCGCGAGTCCACACAGCAGCTGCCAGACCGTACATAGATTTATTGGCGCGTTCCACCAATTCATCCGTATCTTTGAACTTCATGATGCTCATGACAGGGCCGAAGATTTCTTCCTGTGCAATCTTCATTTCGTCTTTGACGTCGGAGAAAACGGTTGGGGCGACAAAGTAGCCACGGTCTCCCACGCGTCCGCCGCCGGCCAGCAGTTTCGCTCCTTCCTGCTTGCCGGACTCGATAAAGCTCAAGACCTTGGTGAACTGTTCGTTGTCCACCTGGGGGCCTTGTTCGGTGTTGCTGTCTAGCGGATTGCCCACGGTGCGGCGTTTGGCTCTGTCGGCGCTACGTTGCACAAACTCGTCGTAGATTTTTTCTTCCACGAACACGCGAGAACCGGCACAGCAGCATTGGCCCTGGTTGAAGAAGAGCGCAAAATGCGCGCCTTCGACCGCTTCTTCCAAATCTGCCGCATCGGCAAAGACAATGTTAGGACTCTTACCTCCCAATTCCAGCGTCACGCGCTTCAAGTTCGAATCGGCCGCGCCCTTCATGATGATCTTGCCAACCTCGGTGGAACCGGTGAATGCCACTTTGTCGACATCCATGTGCCGCGTGATGGCACCGCCCGCAGTCGGGCCAAAGCCTGGCAGGATGTTCACCACGCCGGGCGGGAAGCCGGCCTCTAGAATCAGTTCGCCTACACGCAACGCAGAGAGCGGAGTTTGTTCTGCAGGCTTCAGGACAACAGTGTTGCCGCAAGCCAGCGCCGGCGCTAACTTCCAGGCCTGCATCAGCAAGGGAAAATTCCAAGGAATAATTTGACCGACGACGCCCACGGGTTCATGCCGTGTGTAGCAGAAGTAGTCGCCATTAATAGGAATAGTTTTGCCCTGAATCTTGTCGGCCCAACCTGCGTAGTACCGATAGCACGCGACAACCAGGGGCAGATCAGCCGCCATGGCCACATGCTTCGGTTTGCCGTTATCCAGCGATTCCAGTGTGGCCAATTCATCGGCGTGCTTTTCAATTAAATCCGCTAGCCGGTTCAGCAGCTTGCCGCGCTCCGATGCCGACATACGACGCCAAGCAGCTTTCGAATCAAACGCTTTGCGCGCTGCTTTCACGGCCAAATCCACGTCGGCCGCATCGGCTTCCGCCACTTGCGCCAGTACGTCACCGTTGGCTGGGTTTATGGTTTCAAAGGTCTTGCCAGAGATACTGTCGACCCACTTATTGTCGATCAGTATTTTGGTCTGTTTAATTTGTACGTCGCTCGAGTGCTGAGTTTGTGCGACAGATGCCATGTTGCTCCTTCCGCGATCGGGGCGAAAAAGCCCGCCGCTCTACGAGAAACATCATATGTCAAACCTATTAGCTGATTGTGATCTGGATCAGGCGGTTGTGATTTGGACCCGCTTCCACTTCTTGCCAAGGCGCAGCACTAACGTCCCGCTAGCCTCGACTAGAAACAGCTCTTTGGCAATCTGTCCGTTCACTTCCACTGCATTCGCTTTTAATTTGCGTGCGGCGTCCGTCACGCTGTCGGCCAATCCCACGGCCGCCAGCAACTTATCCAAGCGAATACCCTTTTCCGTTCGCACGTTTTCCGGTAGATTCACGGTTTCGGTGTCGGCTGGTTCCAATCCTTGGCGCACTTCGCGGTCGAACGCCTCCACCGCTGCATCAGCTTCGGACGCAGAATGAAAATCCGAAACAACGCGGCGTCCGAGTTCCATCTTTGCCTGCATAGGCGCGATTGCGCCGCTGCCAACCTGAGTGCGCAGATTAGCGATTTCATCCATCTGCATGTCCGTCAGCAATTCGTAATAGCGGAACATCAATTCGTCGCTAATCTGCATTACTTTTCGGAACATCATTTTAGGCGCTTCCGCGATTCCGATGTAGTTGCCTTTCGACTTCGACATCTTTTCCACACCGTCCAACCCTTCCAGAATGGGTACGGTAGCTACAATTTGCGCCGCCTGTCCATAGTCGCCTTGAATCTCGCGCCCCACCAACAGATTGGGTGTCTGGTCGGTACCACCCATTTCTACATCGCAGCGCAGCATCACTGAATCGTAGGCCTGCGAGAGTGGATATATCAGCTCGTGCAGTGAAATGGGAATGCCTTCTTTGTAGCGCCGGCTAAAGTATTCGCGTTCCATCAGCCGCGCAACTGTGTATTTTGAACACAGCTTCACGACGTCGGCAAAAGACAGCGGCTCCAGCCACTCGCTATTGAAACGAACCTCGGTTTTAACGGGGTCGAGAATCTTGAAGACCTGATCCTTATATGTTTTGGCGTTTTGCTGGATCTCTTCGCGTGTCATGATCGGCCGCAGAGTGTTGCGTCCGGTGGGATCGCCAATCAATCCGGTCATGTCGCCAATCAGGAAGATCACGGTGTGGCCCAGATCTTGGAAATGCTTCATCTTTCGCAGCAGCACCGTATGTCCGAGATGCAGATCCGGAGCCGTAGGATCAAACCCAGCCTTTATTCGCAAGGGGCGGTTTTCTTTGAGGGACGCCGTTAATCGTTCGCGCAGATCTTCTTCGCGAATGAGTTCAGCAAGACCCTTCTTCAAATAAGCTATTTGTTGTTCAACAGGGGGAAAAGGCACGCAGCCTTTATTGTAAGTTCCGAGCTATCGTTTGGTTGGTGACAACGGCTAGCCCAGGATGGATACCCGAACGCAACTTGTGTCTACTGGCTAAGGCAGCCAGATCGCTCGCGTCCAGATATTCAGGCCCTTCTAAATCTAAGTAATACATCACTGAATGGGAATTCGGATTGTGCTTGAGCCCTAGCATATGGCCTAGTTCATGCACGGCAGTCAGATACAATTCCAAACGAGTCAATTGCGCTGTCGGATTGAAGGCAATCCATCCTTGGAAGTTGTCCCAATCTGTGAACTGCGACCTGGCGACAATCGTTCGCTTCAAGATTTCCGGAGTGCCGTCCACCAATTGGATGGAACACGACGAAGTTTTGTCTTCGTGCCACTTCATGTCGAGAACTTGTGACCAGAAGGACAATGCGCGGCGGAATTCTTCTTGCAGTTCGGGGCTCGTTGTCGAGAATTTCACACCAATATCCATTGGTTCGTGCTTCAATAGTTCGGCATGCTGGTCACACGAGGTATACGGTCCCGTCCAGTTCGCGGTTCGCTGATCAGCGAAGGAAGCAGTTATGGGGATCACCATCCAAAGGATAATTAGCCGCAAATGGCGCATGGGAAAGCAAACTTCTGAAAATGGGTGTTGGCTGTAAGCGGTTGCTCTCCGGTGGGTCGTCCCCAGAAAACTCTGAGTGCTAACCCGCGAAAGCAAAGACAAGAAATAGAAAAGTCCTGATATCCTTTACAGACACCTATGGTCCTTCACACCATTGATTGGTTCATCGCTGCCGCCTGCCTTCTGATCTGCTTCTTACCCGCACTTGCGTTCGGTAAACGCTCAAGCGCGAACACTTCCGAATTCTTTGCCTCCGGCCGATCCGTACCCTGGTGGCTCGCTGGCATTTCGTTGGTGGCAACCACCTTTTCGAGCGACACTCCCAATCTGGTCGCCAACATCGTCCGCACCCAAGGCGTTGCGGGCAACTGGCAATGGTGGGCATTCACACTAACCGGTGTCGCCACGGTGTTTTTCTACGCCAGGCTATGGCGGCGGTCGGGCGTTCTGACCGACCTGGAGTTCTATGAACTACGTTACTCAGGCACATCGGCCAGCGCCGTTCGAGGTTTTCGCGCTGTCTATCTGGGGCTGTTGTTCAATTGCATGATCATGGCCAGCGTCGATCTGGCCGCCTGCAAAATCGGCGGAATCCTATTTGGGCTTAGCCGCTGGGAAACCCTACTCGCGGTCGGTTTGCTGAACGTTGTGTTTGCCGCTCACTCGGGATTATGGGGCGTGTTGGTGATCGACATGTTTCAGTTCTTTATTAAGATGGCCGCCGTTATCGCAGCTGCTTACTTTGCGGTGGAATTACCGCAGGTGGGGGGACTGCACGGAATGGTGGAAAAGCTTTCCGCTCTTCGCGGCCCGGGCGGTGTGAATTATTTGAACATGCTTCCCGACTTTTCAAACAATTGGAGCCTTGCCGTCGCAGTCTTCATCATGCCGGTAGCGGTGCAGTGGTGGGCGGTTTGGTATCCGGGTGCGGAACCGGGCGGCGGCAGTTACGTAGCGCAGCGCATGCTGGCTTCAAAGTCGGAGAAGGATTCGTTGGGGGGCGTGCTGTTCTTCAATCTTGCCCATTACATCTTGCGGCCTTGGCCGTGGATTCTGGTGGCGCTTGCTTCGATTCTGGTTTACCCGACAATACAGGACATTCAGAAAGCCTTCCCGCATGCCGATCCATCCTTAATGGGACCGGATATTGCCTTCCCGGCGATGCTGCGCTTCCTTCCGGCCGGCTGGATTGGGCTGATGCTGGGTGGCCTGATTGCGGCGAATTCGTCCACCATTCTGAGCCATCTGAACTGGGGCGCATCGTACTTGGTCCACGATTTCTACCGCCGTTTCCTCAAACCGTCCGAGACTGAAAAGCATTATGTCTTCATGGGGCGCATGGCAACAATTCTGCTATTCGTTTGTTCTTCCGCGCTAGTGTTTGTGTTGCAAACGGCACAGGAAACGTTCAATCTGATTTTGCAGGTAGGCGCCGGGACAGGCTTACTGTATCTTATGCGCTGGTTTTGGTGGCGTATCACGGCCTGGTGCGAAATTGTAGCCATGCTCAGTTCGTTTTTGATCTCCGTCGCATTCTTGGTTTTTCAGCGCAACGGCTTGGTCATCAGCACCGACAAGCAACTGCTCATCACGATCGCAATAACTACGGTCTGTTGGCTGATCACTGCCTACCTTGGCCCCCAAACCGACCCGCAAAAGCTCAGGGACTTCTATACTAAAGTTCACCCGTTCGGTCCGGGCTGGGAACCAGTGCGCAAGCAAGCAGGCATCACGAAGCAGCAGGTCAATGAATGGGACCGCCACGATAACGTCCCGATGGCTTTGCTGGGTTGGATGACCGGGGTGATTCTGATTTGGTCTGCGTTGTTCACCGTGGGAAATTTCCTCTATGGCCGGATGAGTTATGCCTGGAGCTTGCTGGCGGTTGCGACAGTATGCGCATTGGCTTTGATTGCGATTATTAGGAGAATCTGGAGTTAACCGCCGCCAAATCCTCGGGCCGGCCAACATCTCGCCAATCGCCTTCGATAGGGGAGATTTTCAACACTAATCCATCGGCCAGCATTTCGTCTATGGCAGACGTAATCTCATATTCGTTCCGCACGCTTGGCTTCAGCACCGCTAAATAATCAAACACGCGTGGACGGAAGCAGTAAAATCCGGCGCTATTCCAATGCGTTTGCGATGTTCCTTTCGGAGGCTTTTCCATAATCCGAGTGATGCGGTCTGCTTCTTCATAGACTGCGGCACCCTGCCAAGGATCGTCTACCCACTTCACCGCTAATACGGCCTGCGTCTCGTCATCCATCCGGGCGATAGCGCGTACATATTCTTGCGAACTGCAAAGAATATCGCCAAACGTCAATAGAAAAGGATCGTCGCCGGCAAACGCCCTTGCCAGCAAAGCTGCAGCTCCCGTTCCGTTCACAGTCTCCTGAACCGTGAATTCTATCGCGAAGCGTGAGCCTGCAAAATAGTTCTGAATGGCTTCGCGCTGGTAACCAACAACGATAAAAAACTGCCGGATGCCGGCATCCCGTAAGCGCTCCAGAATGAGTTCCAGCAAGGGTTTTCCGGCAATCTGCACCATTGGTTTTGGCAACATCTCCGTTATGCTGCCCATGCGCGTTCCCCGCCCTGCCGCCAAAATGACGGCTTTTTCAATTTTCTGCATACAGTGCCCCCTTGGACGGCAAAACCGAAATCAAGTGCTCTGCGCGATTGTATTGTGCTCGTCCTGCATAGAAATCCCGTTCCAATGCGCGCATGATTCCGCCGCTGGTTGCGTCCGTACAAACAATAATGACGCAGCCGCCAAATCCCGCCCCCGTCAAGCGCGCACCATCTGCGCCAGACTTTGTCGCGATGTCAACAATGCTGTCCAACGCCTCGCAACTTACACGCAGCCGTGTTTTCAGGCTTTGGTGTGACTCGTTTAATATGTGCCCAAATGCAGTTCGATCAGCAGCACGCACGGCTTCTGCGGCCAGTTCGACTCGTCCAGCCTCAGTCGTAACATGCATCGCGGCATCGCGCTCGTCTTCCGTCAGTTCAACTTTACGATCAAAGGACTCCGGCGATATGCCTTTATAGCTTTCGAACCCGAACTTCGCCAACGCGTTTAACCCGGCCGTCCGGCAAGCGTTGTAGCGGGCTTTCGCCGCCCCTGACTTCTCTGCAGGCGTAAGACTGTGCGCCACCAGAAACCGCCAGTCTTCCGGCACCTTCACGTGATCGATCCCAAACGGAGCAAACCGTATCAGTGACGCATGGCCCGCCTTGGAAGCCAAGACGGCTGCGTGATCCATACCGCCGCCCCTGGTTCCTACATAGTGTTCGCCTTCCGGAAGAATATCCATCAGTTCATCCAGCTTGGCATCCACACCGTTGGCATGCAAAAGGCCTAACGCCAGCGCGGTAATCAACGCTGACGAAGATGACAACCCAGCCGCAGCGGGAAGCGTGGAACTGATGCTGCCGCTAAAGCCGTGATTGACCTGCCAGCGCGTCTCGACCGCCGTCGCCGCCGCCTTCAAATAGTTGGCCCAATCGCCAGCCGGACTGAGCTCGAGGTGTTTTCCCAGGCGGATTTCCCGCACACCATACTGACCCGATTCCACGCGAACCACGTCATCCTCGCCCACTGAGAGATCCAGTGTGATGTATCGCGGAATCGCCATCGGCAAGACCGCTAAATTGTGATAATCAATATGTTCCCCAATCAGATTCACGCGCCCCGGCACAACAATTCGGCATCTAACCATGCAAGAAAACAGCATGACATGCGACCATAAAAGTGTCCCTACCCTCCGTAAGGTCCTATCTGTGAGTCATTTGCAAAAGTTCTCCTTTCATTCAACAATCGCCGTTTCGGTTACCCTGCTGGCAATTACTTCCGGTTGCACAAAAAAAGCCGCTCCAAACGAAATGGCGATGATGATGGCCCAGGAAGTCCCCGTCCGCACGGTCGCGGCCAAAACCGGCGATGTGCCGCTGGAAGTTTCTGCGGTAGGAAATGTGGAAGCCATGTCCACCGTGGACGTCAAATCGCGCGTCGCCGGACAAGTTCTTTCTGTTCACTTTCAAGAGGGGCAGGAAGTCAAGGCTGGTCAATTACTTTTTGAGATTGACCCTGAGCCGCTGCAGCGTCAGGTGGCACAGATTCAGGCCGACCTAGCCAAGGACACTGCCTTGGAAGAACAAGCCCGCGCCAATGTTGACCGCGACGATGCGCAATTGAAGCAAACCAAAGCACAGACAGACCGCGGTGTTGAATTGCAAAAAGAAGGCATTTTCTCGCGTGAGCAAACCGAGCAATTGGTAGCCACCAGTGATTCGGCCGCCGCTTCCCTTGCGGCAGACAAAGCAGCGGTTGCCAGTTCCATGGCATCGGAAAAATCAGATCGAGCCCGCTTGGCGCAAACCCAATTACAACTCAGCTACACCAAAATAACAGCGCCTATTACAGGCCGCGCCGGTTCCATTTCCGTGAAGCCGGGCAACCTGATTAAGGACAACGACGCGGCGCTGGTAACGCTGCTGGAGATCACTCCCATTGACGTTACATTCGGTGTTCCCCAGGAATTATTGCCTGATATTCAGAAATACAACAGCGCGCATCCACTGCAAATCGAAGCGAGTTCCGGCGGCGTCACTTCTACCGGACAGTTGGTTTTCATTGACAACTCGGTTGATACCACCACCGGCACAATAAAACTGAAGGCCCGCTTTGACAACGCCGCCCGTACCCTTTGGCCCGGCCAGTTCGTAGACGTGAAAGCCCGGTTGAACCTGGAGCGCGATCGAATCATTCTTCCAAGCCGAACCGTGCAGACCGGTCCGCAAGGCAAGTTCGTCTGGGTTGTCAGTCCGGATGGCTCCTCGGTAGCAATCCGCCCTGTCAATGTTGAGCGAATCTTTAAACCCCAGGACGGCGGCGAGATCTCCATCATCAGCAGCGGCGTCAAACCTGGGGATGTTGTTATCTCCGAAGGCCAAATGCGCCTCATGCCTGGAGCAAAAATCAAAGTCCTACCTGGCCAGAGCCAGTCGTAAAGAAGTTAAGCCGTATGTACTTCACAGATTTCTTCATTCGTCGCCCCATCGCCACCACGCTCATCATGATGGGCATTTTGATTTTTGGTTTGATCAGCTACTTTTCACTGCCAGTCAGCAACCTGCCCGCAGTGGAGTATCCCACTATCCAAGTCAGTGCATCGTTGCCTGGCGCTAATTCCGATGTCATGGCATCCTCGGTAGCAACGCCGCTCGAAGCGCAGTTCTCAACCATACCGGGATTGGAAAGCATGTCGTCTTCCAGTTCGCTTGGTTCCACCAATATCACTCTCCAGTTTGACCTTAGCCGGAACATTGATGCTGCTGCCCAGGACGTTCAATCGGCCATTTCGCAAGCCCAGGGCCGGCTGCCGAGCGACATGCCCGCCCCGCCTTCTTATTCCAAGGTGAATCCGGCTGACCAGCCCATCTTGTACATAGCCGTCTCTTCGGAGACCATGCCGTTGTCGCAGTTAGATCAATACGCCGAAACTTTAATGGCGAGGCGAATTTCCATGGTTTCCGGCGTAGCGCGCGTGCAGGTCTTCGGGTCGGCTAAGTACGCTGTGCGCGTGCAGGCAGACCCGCTGGAACTTGCTGCGCGTCAGCTTGATTTGGAAAGCATTCGCACGGCGCTTGGCACAGGAAGCATCAATCTGCCGGCGGGATCTCTGTACGGATTTTCAAAATCCTACACGGTTCAATCCGATAGCCAGTTGACCAATGCAGCGCAGTTCGGCCACTTGATCATTACCTATAAGGACGGCGCTCCCGTTCGGTTAGACCAAGTTGCCCACGTCTTTGACAGCGTGTCTGACACGAAATCCATTTTCTGGATTAAAGGCAGCCGCAGCATGATTCTGGCGGTGCAGAAACAACCGGGCTCAAATACAGTCGCCGTGGCCGACGCTGTAAAAGCGCTGCTGCCCTCAGTCATGCAATCTATTCCCGCGGGCGTTGTGATTGGCCAATCGTTTGACGCATCAGAGAACATTCGCGAATCCATCGGCGATGTTAAGTTCACGCTGCTGTTGACCATCTGCTTGGTCATCGCCGTAATCTTTTTCTTCTTGCGCAATGTATCCGCAACTGTTATCCCGAGCTTAGCCGTCCCGTTGTCGCTATTAGGAACCTTTGGCGCTATGAAATTGTTGGGCTTCACCGTTGACATGTTGTCCATGATGGCTATGACGCTCTCGGTCGGCTTCGTCGTGGACGACGCCATTGTCATGTTGGAAAACATTGTGCGCCACATGGAAATGGGTAAACCGCGTATGCAAGCGGCAATCGAAGGTGCGCGCGAAATCGGCTTCACCATCGTGTCCATGACCATTTCACTGGTCGCCGTCTTCATTCCAGTCTTATTTCTGGAAGGCATCATCGGCAGACTGCTGCGCGAATTCTCCATCACCATCGCCGTGGCAGTTCTGACATCCGGCGTCATTTCGCTTACCTTAACGCCCATGCTCTGCAGCCGTTTTCTAAATCATGAAAGCCACCCGACAAACGCGTTTTATCGAGCATCGGAAAAATTCTTCGAAGGCTTAAATCATCTTTACCAGAACACTCTACGCTACGTCATGCACCATCGCCGGATAACACTGGCTTTCAGTGTGCTGCTGATGGTGGTCACTGTTGAGCTGTTTATCATCATGCCGAAAGGCTTTATGCCGACAGTTGATCAGGGCTTCATTTTCGGCGGAAGTGAGGCGGCGGAAGACACTTCGTTCGACGAAATGGTGCGGCTGCAATCGCAAGTCAACCAAGTCATCGCCAAGAACCCGTGGGTGGAAAGCTTTGGCTCTGGTACCGGTGGCTTCTCGGGCCAGAATCAGGGCTTCGAATTCATCAATTTCAAGTCTGATAAGCACCGGCCCAACGCTTCGATCTTGCTGGCGCAAATGCAACAGGATTTCGCAAAAATTCCTGGCATAGTGGTTTTTTTGCAAATCCCTCCGCTCATCACCTTGGGACAAAACGAGGGCCGGAGCGAGTATTCGCTCGCGCTGCAGGACGCAGACACCAAAGAGTTGTTTAAATGGGCGCCGGTGCTGGAACAAAAGCTGAATACAGTTCCTGAAATTCTCAACATCTTCAGCGATCTGCGCCTGAGCAGTCCTCGACTAGACGTTCATATTGACCGCAATAAGGCACTCGCTCTGGGAGTTTCGCCCGATGCTATCGCCAACACGCTTTATGACGCCTACGGCAATCGTCGCGTCTCCACCATCACGGCGGCATCCGACCAGTACGACGTGATTCTGGAAGTTCTTCCCGAATACCAGCGCAATCCCACCGCGCTGAGCGACTTATATCTGCGCTCCACTTCGGGAAAGATGGTTCCCCTGGCCGCGGTTAGCAATCTTGAACAGACGGTTGCGCCACTAAGCGTCAGCCACATCGGCCAGCTTCCGGCCGTAAACTTCCAGTTCAATGTCAAACCGGGTGTATCACTTAGCCAAGCCACCGCCGCTGTCAGCAATGCCGCGCGTGAAATCGGCCTGCCCGATACGGTTTCCTTCAGCTATCAGGGAACCGCGGCAGCATTCCAAAGCTCATTAAAAGGCTTGGGCATACTGCTGGTAATTGCGATTGTAGTGATCTACTTAGTGCTGGGCGTTCTATACGAGAGCTTCATCCATCCCATCACCATTCTTTCCGGCTTGCCCTCGGCCGGCATCGGCGCTTTGCTGACCTTGCTGTTATTCGGTGAGGACTTGAACCTTTATTCGTTCGTCGGAATCATTCTCCTCATCGGAATCGTGAAGAAGAACGCCATCATGATGATCGACTTCGCTATCGCCGCCCAGCGCAACGAAGGCAAGCCGGCCACCGAAGCAATTTTCGAAGGCTGTATGAATCGCTTCCGGCCTATTATGATGACCACCATGGCCGCGCTGTTAGGCACATTACCAATAGCCTTCGGAACCGGCGCAGGTGGTGAAGCTCGCCGTCCGCTTGGTATCGCAGTTGTCGGCGGCCTCATTCTGTCGCAGTTGCTGACGCTCTACATTACGCCAGTCATTTACGTGTACCTGGACCGTGTGCAAAGCTGGCGCAAAAAGCGCAAAGTCATCGCGCCAAAAGACAAATTGGTCGAGGTGTTAGGTTAGCCGTTTCTCACAGAATATTAATGGCCCTGGCCGCCAATATCGCCAGCGTTCCCAGCGAAATACAACTCTGAATCATCATCAGGCATTTCGCCCAGCGCGACAACACCGGCACATCGGTCGGCGAGAAAGCCGTGCTGGTATTGAAAGCTAAAAATAAATAGTCCACAAAACCTGGCCGCCACCCATGATTAGAGGCTTTAAAACTCTTTGGTAAGGTCATCTGCGGGAACAAAAAGGCGCCATCGGTGTGAAATTTTTCATAGTCGCGAACGTGCGGCCCGCCGGCATCTAATCGCCAATACCAGGTGGCAAACACCAAAATATTGCAGACCCACAGTGCCGCCGCTGCACGCAACAGTTCTCCCGGAGCCTCTTTCTTCGATGGCAACCCCAAGATCAAGAGAGTCAACGAAAATCCAACCGCCAGCGTAATGATCAAACTGATCGATATGCCCAGTGCATAGTTCAACTTCGCCATGTTGAAACGATGCGAGATCACAGTGGGGATCAGCAGTACCACCACAACAGCCATGAGCAGCCAGTCCGGCCCCGGAGTCAATCGAGCGGGCAACCACCAGTAAAGCGCTCCCACGGCGACAACCGTTAACACCACTGGCCACCGTGGTTCAGGTTCAATTCCGCTGCTTATCGGCGCGCTTGCCACTTCGTTCGATTCAGGCATAAGTCCAAAATAGACAATATGCCATTGAAGATTGTCCAAGCCGGCGAACTGGTGCTGCGGCAGCGTGCTGCCCTGCTGACTCCAGATCAAATCCGCAGCCGCGAAATCAAACAATTAATTGAAGAAATGCGCACCACCATGCATGAAGCACCGGGCGTCGGTTTGGCCGCGCCGCAGGTAGCTTTGCCCTACCAACTCGCCGTAATCGAAGATAAAGCCGAGTATCAAAAAGACGCGCCGCCCGAGTTCATGAAGGAGCGTGAACGCAAGCCTGTCCCCTTTCACGTCATCATCAATCCCGTCATCACGCTCGAACCCAGCGAAGAAATGTCCTTCTTTGAAGGTTGCTTAAGTGTCAATGGCGGAACCGCCGTGGTGCCGCGCGCCCGCACCGTTCGCGTCGATTGTCTTGACCACAAAGGTAAGCCGCGCGCCATCCATGCCTCGGGTTGGTACGCACGCATCCTGCAGCATGAAATCGACCATCTGAAAGGAACGCTCTATATCGACCGCATGGTGACACGCACCTTCATGACTGTCGATAACTTCGCGCGATTATGGAAATACGCCAGCCGGGATCAGTGGAGCCAACTGCTAGGCTAAGCGCTACTTCCCACGCTGCTCGTATTGGTATGCCACGCGAAACATCGTGGCTTCGTCAAAGTGCTTGGCAAAAATCTGCAAACCCACAGGCAAGCCTTCCTTCGATGCGCCGCACGGGACGCTCATGCACGGCACCCCGGCCAGATCGCCCGTCAAGGTATAGATATCCGACAAATACATCGCCAGCGGATCGTCCATCTTTTCGCCAATCTTAAAGGCCGGGAAGGGATGACACCGGCGCCAAGATCGCATCCAGATCGCGCAGCGCGTTCGTAAAATCGGCCGCAATCAACGTACGCACTTGCTGGGCTTTCTTGTAGTACGCATCGTAATACCCAGCACTGAGCACATAGGTTCCCAGCATGATGCGTCGCTTCACTTCCGCGCCAAACGCCGCACCGCGTGTATTCCGATACATGTCAATTAGAGTGTCGCCATCCGTCCGCACCGTGTAGCGAACACCGTCGTAGCGCGCCAGATTCGAACTCGCCTCTGCTGTCGCAATAATGTAATAGCAAGACAGCGCGTACTTTGTGTGCGGCAAACTGATATCCACCACTTCGCAGCCCTGCTTGCGAAGTTCATTCACGGCGGCGTGAATCACATCGCCCGTCTCTGCGTTTAAGCCGTCGAAATACTCCTTCGGAAGGCCCAACTTCAAACCTTTCACCGGCTGCTTCATCGCCGCGTGATAATCCGCCACCGGAGCGAAAGCCGAAGTAGAGTCCATCTTGTCGCGCCCGGCCATGACCTTCAAAACGGTGGCGGCATCTTCCACGTTGCGCCCAAGCGGGCCAATATGATCCAGGGAGCTCGCAAACGCCACCAAGCCGTATCTCGAAACGCGACCATACGTCGGCGTAACACCCACCACGCCGCAAAAGCTGGCAGGCTGACGAATGGAGCCACCCGTATCCGACCCCAGCGTTACAACTGCCGTTCCTTGCGCCACAGCCGCCGCGGAGCCTCCGCTGGAACCACCCGGCACCCTGTCCAATGCTCGCGGGTTGCGCACAGGTCCATACGCCGAATTCTCGTTAGATGACCCCATGGCAAACTCATCGCAATTCAGCTTGCCAATCACCACCGCGCCTTGCTCTTCCAATCGCGTAACCGCTGTCGCATCGTACGGCGGAATGTATTTTTCCAACATGCGAGAGCCGCACGTTGTTCGCAAGCCTTTAGTGACGATTACGTCCTTTACACCAAGCGGCACTCCGGCCAGCACTGCTAACTCGCTTCCACTGGCGATGTCCGCATCCACCTTTGCCGCCGCAGCCAGCGCCCGCTCTTCGGAAAACGTAAGATACGCATTCGTCTTTGCGTTCTCCGCTTGGGCGAATCGCAGTGCCTCTTTCGCCAATTCAGTGGCCGAGAATTTCTTTTCCGCCAACCCGGCACGAACGCTCGAAATCGTAAGCTCGCTTACATCCACCGCGCTCATCGCTCAATCACCCTGGGAACCTTGTAATATCCAGCACCACTTAAAGCCGCATTGGCGACAGCATCCGCATTCGAAAGCGGCGTTCGCACCACATCCTCGCGCAGCGTCGCGCGTTCATCCGCATCGAAAAGCACTTGCGCCATCGGCCCCACGGTCTTGGTGTCCAGTTGGTTCAGCTCTTCAATATAGGTGAGAATGTGCCCCAAATCCGTGGACATCCGGTGCACTTCTTCGTCCGAAAGCCGTAGGTTTGCCAAGTCGGCAACACCGCGAACTTCATCTTCAGTTAGCTTCAAGCAGTAAACCTTTTGCGCGAAAGTCGATATACCTTCTTTAGCACAGGGTCCTGAATTTGCTCTGCTTCATCAATGCCGCTCTCGGCCGGATTGGCAGTCACAGCCCGCTGCGGTTCGCGCCTCGGAATACCGATGCGAAATTCAATCTCCGTAATGGTGGTACTGCCGCTTACCTTCTGAACTCGTCCTAGTATCTGTTTGCTGAGTCCAAACAGTTGCCGCTGCCAAATGGCATCTGCCACATCCACCACCAATGTTGAACGCACAACCCGCAACCTGGAAGTGTGGCTGGCAATCACTTTGCCAACAGCAACCGGCCAGATGGCGCGAAGCAATTCCTCATCCGATAACAATTTGTTAGCATTTTTCAGTGATCCTACAACCCTTGCGGCTCGTTCCATATACATCCAAGAACAGCTGCACGGGGAGGAGATGCTGTCCAGATCAAAATTCTAACATGGAAAAGCCAGAGGGAAGGTGTCGAAAAGCTCTAGCCTCTTGGGCACCTTCCGCTCCTGCGCAGACTCGGAGGTTATCTGCGTTGTTACCTTTTTAGATTGCGAAATCTTATTTTCGTTTCTAATCATTTTTGTTAAACGTCATGCAGAGTTTTCCATTTGTTCTGGCGCACCATTACCAAGACGAAGCGGTTCTAGAACGTGCCGGTTTTATAGGCGATACCCTGGAACTGGTACGTGCGGCCGGCGAATCCACTGCATCAGTACTCGCGGTATGCGGTTCGCGCTTTATGGCCGAACTGGTAAAGATTGCTTATCCCGACCGCAAAGTGCTTCTGCCCGATCTCAGCGCTGGCTGCAGCCTTGTCGATAGTTGTCCGGCGGACGCTGTACGCTTGTTTCGACAACGTAATCCGCGCCACGCCATCGTTGCCCATCTCAATACTTCAGCAGCAGTGAAAGCCGAAGCCGACATTCTCTGTTCCTCCCGCAACGCCGTTGCCATCGTGAATTCCATTCCGGCAGGTCAGCCCATACTTTTTGTGCCCGACGTCAATCTCGGCACCTGGGTAAAGCTGCAAACCAATCGTCAGAACATGCAAATCTGGCAAGGCGCCTGCATTGTTCACTCTACGTTTCAGGCTCGCAAGCTTGTTAATGCCCGCAACGATTATCCGCAAGCGCTGGTAGCCGCCCATCCATCGTGCTCTTCCGCCGTCTTGCGCCTGGCAGATTTTATCGGCTCCACTTCCTCTATCGTAGAGTGGTGTTGTCAGCAACCGGCGTCCGAATTTATCTTGTGTGTAGATAGCGGCGTTCGGCATACGCTTAAAAAACAAACTCCTGCTAAACGCTTCCACTTCGTTCAAAATGAGAATTGCAACTGCAGCGAATGTCCCTATACTCGCGTGAACACCCTGGAAAAATTACTCGACTGCCTCAAAACACTAGCGCCTAGCATCGAACTATCAGAAGACCTGATTTCCCGAGCACGCGTGGCGTATCAACGCATGCTAGAAATCGCATGAACCAACTCATCGATACTTTCGGCCGCACCCATTCCGACCTTCGCATTAGCGTAACGGACCGTTGCAACATCCGCTGCTTCTATTGCATGCCAGAAACCGGCGCAGACTTCGCGCCTATGCCGCAACAACTTAGCTTCGCCGAAATCCTCAAGTTCGTATCGGTTGCGGTGCCTTTAGGTATCGATAAGATCCGTCTCACCGGAGGCGAACCGTTGCTGCGTCCACACCTCCCGGACTTGATCTCCAAACTGTCCCCTGTGCCTGGCCTGCGCGATCTTGCCCTCACCACCAATGCAGTCCTCCTGGCCGAACAAGCCAAGCCGCTTCACAATGCAGGCCTTCGCCGCCTTAACATTCACCTGGACACGTTAGACCGCCAACGCTTTGAAACCATAACTCGCCGGGACGATCTTCCACGCGTCATGCGCGGCATCGAGACCGCGCTTGCCACCGGCTTCGATGTCATCAAATTCAACGCCGTGGCAATCAAAGACCTGAGTGAGCCGGACATTGCCCCATTAGTCCGCTTCGGCCGCCAGCACAATGTGGAAGTTCGCTTTATCGAATTCATGCCGCTCGATGCGCAGGGCATCTGGTCGCTGGATCGCGTGCTCACTGCCAGGCAAATGATCCAGATTCTCGAACGCGAATTCGGCCCGCTTACCGCCGTCCCCGATGCTGATCCTCGCGCTCCTGCCACCGAATATCGCTTCGAAGACGGCTATCGTGTCGGCTTCATTCCTTCCGTAAGCCAGCCGTTTTGTCTGAACTGCAACCGCTTGCGCCTTACCTCCGATGGCAAACTTCGCTATTGCCTTTTCGCTAATGAAGAGACCAATGTGCGCCCCTTTCTCGATAACCAGGACGCGTTAACAGAAGCTATCAAGCAAACCGTCCGCCGCAAATGGATTGGTCATCAAATTAACCAAACCACTTTCATCGCTCCCGCGCGGCCCATGTATTCCATCGGCGGCTAGCCAACTTATTTCGTCGTAACATCCATCATGTTGTCGTCTGAGATCCGGTCAATCAATTTGTTGTACGGATCAATGCCTGCGCGTGTTGGCTGCTTGTCCACCACCACCGTAAAAGTCTGCCGCTCCTGCATTATCTTTTCGCATTTGATATACAGCGGCTTCTCTTCATCCTTTTTGCCTTCAAATACACCAATATCGATGTAATCCGCCATCGGCATCGGAGATTCCACGCCGTTGCCATCCGCCTGCAACTTGCGCGCCTGCACATCTAAAGTGACTTTGTACTTGCCGTCCGGCATCTTCTCCGAAACCGCCGAAATAGCCTTATTGTCGTAAAGCACAATGCGGTTGAATCCATCGTCAATCATGTATTGATACTCCGCCGGAGTCTGCGCACGCAGCGCATCCACCAGCATGCGCGTGTCAGGATAGGGCGCTTCACCCGGGTCGTCGGAGTGCGTAACAGCGTCAACCTGGTTATTGGCGTTGGCGTAGCGATATTGCATCAGGAAATTGTGCAATGCCAAATTCACTTTGTCCTCACCAATGTAATCAGCCAGCGTGTACATAATCTGACCGCCCTTCTCGTACCAAACATATGGCTCGCGCTGTACCAATGCCAGCGGCGGTTCATGCCGCAACTCGCCCGACCGGCCGCGCAAATACCTATCAAGGAAATGACGCAGCACGCGGTGCATGTAATCCTTACCGTACCTATGCTGCATCAGCATGTAAGCCGAATATTCCGCCAGCGTCTCCGACAGCATGTTGGATCCCTGCACCTGCCCGCCAATCACCTGGTGCGCCCACCATTGGTGCGCTAATTCATGCGCAGTCACAAAATACGTCAAGTCCACATCGGTCGGTTTCTCAATCCGCGTGATAAAACCAATCGCTTCCGAATACGGCACGGTGTTTGAAAACGATTGCGCAAACGTGCGGTAGCGCGGAAACTCCATAATCCGAAATTGCGCAAACTGATAGGGGCTGAAGTTCGCCTGATAGTAATCCAACCCGGCACGCGCACTCGCCAGCATGTCGTCAATATCATATGTGTGGTCGGGATCGTAATACACTTCCAAGTTCACTTTTCCATTCGGACCTGAATAAACTTCCTTCCGAGTCGTATACCGGCCCGACAAATACGCGAAGAAATCCAGAATGTGCGTCGATCCCATGCTGTACTCGAAATACTTGCGTCCATTCTCTTCCCAGCTTTTTTGCAAGTATCCGGGTGCAATCGCAATCTGATCGTTCGAGGTACTCACTACCGTGTGATAGGTAATCCAATCTGAATCTGTGGTGAAGAGGCTAATGCGCGAATGGACCGGCTCTCCGCGCGGCGCCATCTCCTCCAAGTCACCCAAATGTTGCTCTCGCCGGCGGCGCGGATCGTCCAACTCAAATCCTTGGTTGTAACCGATCCATGGAAATACGCCGGCATCAAAAAATGTTCCATTGTGCGCATACTCGGCCAGTTCGTTGCCGTCCTTAAATCCACGCGTTTCATGACTCACGGAAAAGGTCAAATTCAGAATTTCACCTGGCGCCAGCGGCTGCTCCAAAGCGTAAATCGAATATAGATCGCGTGCCGTCCTGCTAACCAGATGAAAAGGCCTGTCGAATTTCACGTTCGAGACAGTTTGGTTCCCGTCTGTTATGTGAATCTGGGAAATCGGTTTTGTTGACTTATTTTGTAGCGTGAAATGCCCTGTGCCTTCAAACGACCGGCGCTCGGGATAAATGTCAATCGACGCATCTACTGCGGTGATCTTCGGTTGCGGAAACAATTCGTATTTCTTGAAATCCCGTTCATAGTCTGCTTGAATCTTGCGCCGCGCATCGGCTGACAAGAACTCATTCAAAACGTGCGCATTGTAGAAATACCAACCGCCAGCACCAACCGCGACCAAGCCTAAAAGCGCCGCCAGCGGGATCAGTCGCGGCGCGCGTTGCAACGCTAAACGTGTTCTAGCTCCAGACGAATCTTCTGCCCCGCGCCGCGCATACGCGATCGATACAACGCCCAGCAGCGCGAAAATCGCCAGCCAATAAGCAATCGACCAGAACAGAGCCGGTACAAAATGCCCATAACCGTTCATGTCGGAATAAGTGTAGGCAGGAGTTGCGCCCGGCAGGTAAAGCGTATTCTCCCAGCCAAAACTAAACAGAATCGGCTGCAGCACAATAATTCCAATCACAATGCCGTGTCCCACAAACTTGTTCGAAACAATCGTCTGCACAAACAGAGCCAGCAGAATGTATCCAATCAATTGCGGGAACGTCACCACGTACAGTTCTTTTAAATACTGAAGTGGTTCGTAGTGATAGTAGCCCTCGATGGTCTGCATCGTAATGCCAACTGCCATCGCAACGGCCAGCAGAATCACTTCAATAAATGCGATCGCCGTAAATTTCGAAAGCCAGTCTGTGGTTTCATGCATCGGCAACGCATCGTGAATACCGTCAAAGCGATTCTCGCGTTCGCGCCAAATCAATTCGGCCGCATACAGTGTTGCAACAATTAGGAAGAAAAGCATCGCGCTGCCCTCTACCGCTTGCAACATAAGGTAAGTAACCGGCCAAACATTTTGGATACCGGTGTGGCCCGCGAACTTGCCATTATTCACGGCAAATACAATCAGCAGACCTACAATCGCCCAAAATGGAATCTCGCGAGTAATCACGCGAATGCGTAGCCGGGTCAACGAGACGTATTGCGCAAATGACGTTCCGGCGCCGAACATTTTTCGCACTTTCGGAAGCTGCGCGGCCACAAAGGAACGCCTTGGCCGAGTTTCTTCTTCTACTTCCAAAATTCGCGCCTTCGCAGCGCGTTTTCCTTGCACGCGCCCGGTAAGTGCCTCCACCGACATCGGGAAGAACTTCCAAAGCGCACCCAACGACACAATTCCAACTGCGGTCCAAAGCGCTCGGTTGTACAAAAAGACGCCCGGTGAATTTCCACTAAAATCCCAGGGCAACAGCAGCGTGTTCTTCTCAATCACCGTCCAATAGCGCGTGATGTTGTCCACCAAAATGAACCCGACCGGGTCCAGAATGCCGCTCCAGAAATGCTCCAGCGAACGCCCCGAAAAGAACACCGTGATGAAAATGATGTAAACGATGAACAGCGCCACACCCTGCAAATAAACGATAAAAATCTTCCGCGTAAGCGCGCCTACAGTGAAGAAAAGCGATCCGAGAAAGAAGATCTGAATCAGGTTGATAGACAGAAACAGTTGCAAATACCACCACAAATGATTCGGAGCAATTCGCGTGTGGTCGGCCCATGGGGCAAACGTGCCTGAAAAACGTCCCAAACATCATGCCTGAAAAAGCGAATACTGTAGTGACAAAAGAACCGGCCCACCTACCGCCTAAATAGGCGAATTTCGATACCGGTTTCGTAAAAATGATCTGGTAGGTATCGCGTTGAAAATCGCGCAAAATCGACGTCCCGCATATCGCGGCAATAATGATCACGCCAAACAGACACGCGCCAAAGTCGTTGTAGGTGTTCGCGTAAGGACCGTTCAGCAGAACCTTTCCGTTCGAATTACCCACCGGACCGAAATTCTCCGACGCCACACTCAGAAACGCGTAAAACAGCCAAATCAGGAAATAGACATACGTCGAGATACTCTTGCGTCGGAACCGAAGCTCGAAAGTAAAGAACTCCCAAAACATTGCCATATGCGTCTTCCTTAGTTCCTGTTATGGCGAGCTAGATTGACGAAGTACACGTCCTCCAACTCTGCGGGAACCGCCTGGAAACTGGCATCTGGAGCAGAAGCCGCAAAAACGCGAATCTCCGTTTGGCCTCCGAATAGATGGGTGCTAACCACTTGGCATTGCGTTTCAATCGCCCGCAGTTCATCGTCGCTAGATACAATTCGAGACCAAATCTTCCCCTCTACGGCAGCCATCGCATCATTCGGCGCACCCTCCAGCAACACTTCACCTGATGCAATGATCGCCATGCGCGAACACAATTCGCGAACATCATCCACAATATGCGTGGATAGGATCACCGTCACTTCGCGCCCAATCGACGCCAACAGATTCAAAAATCGATTTCGCTCCGCCGGTTCAGTCCCGCCGTCGGCTCATCGACAATAATCAACTGCGGATTCGCTAACAGCGCCTGCGCAATGCCAAAGCGTTGCTTCATGCCGCCCGAATAAGTGGAAAGAGCCTTCTTGCGCGCATCCCACAAGTTCGTCTGTTGCAGCAAAGCTTCCACCATTCCCTTACGCTCACCCGCGCTCGTGATGCCCTTCAATATCGCCAGGTGATTCAGCATGTCCAGCGCGGAAAGCTTCGGATAAACGCCAAACTCCTGCGGCAGATAACCAAGAATTTTGCGCACTTCGTTCTTCTGCTTCAGCACATCTAGCCCATCCAGCGTGATGCTACCAGAATCCGGGTCCTGCAAGGTGGCAATCGTACGCATTAGCGAGCTTTTGCCGGCCCCGTTCGGCCCCACTAAACCGAACATTTCATTGCCGATGCTAAGGGAAAGATTGTTAAGTGCCCGCACCCCGTTCGGATACGTTTTTGAGAGATTCGTAATGGTTAACGCCATGGCTGTGTCTTCGCAAAAGGACGAGACTCATTATCTTCCAGTTCCCTAATTCGTTAAACAGCCATCTTTTACGGCCCGGATGTCGGAGGATGAGATGGATCTGTGAAATACCCATCGGAGCGCTGGTTCTGAAGCCTGGGATCCCGATTGGTTCCAAGGTACTCCGCAAGGAAGTCCAGCAGCACCTGCACTTTCGGGGTAAGCCTTGATGGACCAAAAAACAACGCACATAGAGTGATCGGCTCAGGTTTCCAGTGCGGCAGAATCGGCACTAGACGGTCGCGATTCTCTGTACGCGTCGCCATATAGAGCGGCATAATGGCGATGCCGATTCCATCCATGGCAAGCTTCAAATTGACGAATGGATCGCTAGTTACCACTCGAAACGAGATGCTCGGAGTGGCAACTTTCTTTCCGCTGCTCAATTTCCATGCTCCGTACCCGATGCATGAATGGTCGGCTAAACAATCTGGGCTAACCGGGGTTCCGGCCCGACTAACGTACTCGGGACTGGCAAACAATCCCCTAGCTGTGCCCGGGTAAAGCCGAACGCGGCGAAGCGAGTTTTTCGGTGCACGCAATTTGAAGAACACGTCCACATCCTCCCGCGGTTCCTGGTCCCAACCCGCCGCATAAGACTCAATTTCAACTCGCAGATCGGGATATCTTCGAAGAAACTCCTTTAGTAAGGGTGCCAGCGTTTCCCGGGACATGTGTATGGGACAAGCCACCTTAACAAGCCCGCTAGGGCTCGTCTGCCGTCCATCCAAGAGATCGCTTCCCTCTTCTAAAGTCCGTAACGCCCTTTGGCAGCTCTGCAAGTACTCGCGACCGGAATCCGTCACCACAAGACCCCTCGGACTTCGACGTACCAGCAAGACTCCAAGATGCGTTTCCAATCGAGTCAACGATCGGCTGACCGTCGAAACCGGAAGGTCTAACGTCCTTGCTGCCGCAGTTAGCGTGCCGGCTTGAGCCGTCGCGACAAAGTTTCTTACATCGTTCAAATCGAGCTTTGCAGCCATGCAAAATAGTATTGCAAAAAAGTCCGTATCTATCGGGCAAGGCAACGCATATATGAAGGGAATCGTTTAGTGGCGCAAAAAATGATGCAAAGGAAGATAACCCCGTGAAAGTTCTTGTAACAGGCGGCACTGGTAATGTTGGCGGTATCGTCGTTGGCGAACTGCTCAAGCGCGGAGCGGAGGTACGAGTTATCGCGCGCAAACTGCCCGAAACTGGAAAGCTGCCAGCAAATGTCGAGGTAGCGCTTGGCGATTTGCTAGATCCATTGTCAGTAGAACAAGCCTTGCTCGGCGTGGACAAGTTATTCTTGCTTAACGCAGTTGTAGCCGATGAGCTGACCCAGGCGCTGATTGCGTATGGAATTGCGAAGCGCGTCGGCATAAAGCAGGTAACCTACTTATCAGTGTTTAATGCGGATCAATTTCGCGACGTGCCGCATTTCGCGTCAAAGCTAGCCGTCGAAGGAGCACTACGTGAGTTTGGCGTACCCTTCACCATCTTGCGTCCCGGTTATTACATTCAGAACGATAGCAATTTGAAAGGCTTGCTGACCGGGCCCGGCATTTACCCCATGCCCATCGGCACTGCCGGAATTTGCGCAGTAGATGTTCGCGACATCGCGGAAGCGGCAGCAATTTCACTCACCGAAGAAGGGCATGCGGGCCGGACATATGACCTTGTTGGCCCCACGCTCGTTAGCGGCCCCGGCAATGCCGCGACTTGGAGTCGCCTGCTAGGAAAAGAAATCAAATACACCGGACATAACTTCGATCAGTGGGAACAACAAATGCGCCAGACCGCTCCCAGTTGGACAGCGTTCGATCTTCGCATGATGTTCCAGGGCTACTTCGACCGTGGATTCGCATCAACCGAAACGGAAGTTGCGCAAGTCACCAAGCTTCTTGGGCACACACCACGCAGCTATGACAATTTCGCCGCAGAAACCGCCAAACTTTGGCAAGCCTAATCAACCAACTGTCCGGGAGGATACATGTCCAAGAAATCAAACCTACTCTTAGGCCTCGTTGTCCTGATGCCCTTTCTCCACACTGCCCAAGCTGCGAACCTGAAGCCCGAAACAGTCAAAGCATGGGATGACTACATTCAAGAAGCGAACATTCGCGTGCAGCAGCGCCTAAATGCTGGCAGCACATTCTTGTGGCTGGACGAGGTGCCGAAACGAATAGACAAGGCCAAGAATCATCAGATTGTCGTGTCTCCCTTCGGTCCGAATATTCCGAAAAAGGTTCCTTCAGGCCTGATTCATGACTGGATTGGCGGTACGTTCATGCCGCAAGTGGCCATCCATGATGTCTTGCCTGTCATTCGCGACTATGGCCGCTACAAAGACTTTTATCAGCCGAATGTTGTGGACTCGAGAACGATACAACTGGACGACTTGCGAGATCGCTTCTCCACCGTACTCGTGAACAAGGCCTTCTTCAAAAAGACAGCGTTGAATAGCGAATATGAGGCATCGTACTTTCACATCGATGAGCGGCGAGTCTACGCGGTATCTCGATCCACCCACATTCAGGAGATTGCCGAATATGGCGCAACCGGCGAGCATACACTTCCCGAGGACCAGGGAACTGGACTCATTTGGAGGCTCTATACCGTCGTCCGTCTAGAGGAACGCGATGGCGGAGTTTATATGGAAGTCGAAGCCATTGCATTGAGCCGTGATGTTCCCGGAGCTATCCGTCTTATGGCAGAACCCATCGTGCGTCGAGTATCTCGCGACTCGCTGACCACTGCACTGAAGCAGATGGAGTCTGCAGTTCGAGCCAAGCCCGCCGTCATACAACAATCCGAATCATCCACTAACCCTCTAAAGGAGAAATAACATGCTAGATAAGACCCAAGAGTATCCGGCCTTAGACCCGGACGATCTTCAACGTAATCGGAAGATCGCTCAGCCCGACAGCGACAGCTTGCCGCACATCGGCTTGGTCGGCGATACCTACACGGTCACCGTTACAGGCGAAGACACGAACGGAAGATTCTGCCTGATTGATATGCATATCCCGCCCGGCGGGGGCCCTCCTCCGCACCGTCATGATTTCGAAGAGACATTCATTCTCCTGGAAGGCGAGATCGAGGCAACCTTCCGCGGCAACAAATCCACCGTGCATGCAGGCGAAACAATCCATATTCCCGCCAATGCACCACATCAGTTTCACAACGTTTCGTCCCAACCGACTCGCATGCTCTGCATCTGTTCTCCCGCCGGTCAGGAGAATTTTTTTAAAGAGGTCGGAATAGAGGTCGCCACTCGCACGATGCCCCCTCCCAAACTCGATGAAAAGCAGGAAACAGAATTCATTCAAAAGGTGAAGGCACTTGCCCCAAAGTATCGAACCGAATTACTGAAACAGGCATAGCGCGATTCGCTGGCTCGCTAACAAATCGAATTGAACCTTGCTTGCTCATGCAGTCCGTCTCAGGTTGACAAACCTGGCCGGATTGTCTGGTCTTAGCCTTTTGCGAATCCCACTTGCGAGGCTCTCCCGTTTGAGAAGACTACAAGCCAACAACTGTTTCTCAACACGAATATCTGATCGCTAGCGACACCGGGATGCATGGTACGAGAGGCATCCTTGTCGTAGTCTGAAGCTTGATCGATCGGGGTAAGATAGCCAAAGACGCCCTCCAGTTCCTTCCTTGTCTTGCCGATCACGATGCTGGCACTGTCAGCGTCCCCAATCATTGTTCCCAGCGCGACATCTGGATCGAGGCGATATTCCCCCTTCTTCCACATCAGATAATGAGTACTCTTCGGGTCGCTGTCAGAACGGCCGTCAGCTAAAAACCAGTCTGTTAGATACCTAACGTTGTGTAGTGCGAAGCCCAGGAAACAAAGCCCTAGAAGAAACGCCGCGCCCTTCCAAAGATTGGATCTCATTTGTCAGCGCCAATGTCACTTTCACCCATCACCAGTCCAAATCTAAACTAACAAAAGGTTTTCAGATCATCCCAATATCTCCCTAAAATCCCTCAAACGGTAAGCTGGTCTGTTGATGTCAGGGCCCGACAACATTGAAGAGGATTTTTGTCCAAAGCCCCGTACACCCCAACGAGTCGCGGCAAGAGCCATCGTGTTGTCCGCAGTTGCGTGTCGCGGCGTCATCGAACACAGTACGCATGACCCCAAAGCAGAAGAGTTCCGAATCAGCATGGTTCGCTGGCTCGATTCAATCGGAGTTCAGGGGGAGTTAGAGCCTGCCGAAGCGGCCGTGCTCCAAACGCCGTTAGGAAAGCTAGACGAGAGAGCACTAACCGATTCCACTTGGAGGTCGGAAGGGATGACCGTGCTCGCCTGGTCGCTTGGGCATGTGGGAACTTCCCCCGGTCCACCAGCAATGCATCCCATACGAGATCGCAAACGCCCTGGGCTTCTTAGCCGAACGAGCCAGCACCTGCTTGAACAATCCCGCTCTGCGCGCTAAAAACCGGATTGAAAACTGGGCGGATACCCATCTGACCCTTCACTGGCGCCTGCGCCAATATTCGCTTCGCCCGGAGCACATAGACTTGGTCTCTTATGTGGCGAAATGCAAATGGGGTCCTTTACGAACAGATGATCTTGAAATTCAAGATAACGATCTATCTGTGGCCGGTGTGAGAATTGACAAATTGGAAAAGAGCGCGTTTCAGGAGCTATTGAGCATTACTCGCGAACGTCATCAAGCGTTCAACTGGTTACTGGGCTTTGAACGACTCTATTCCGAAATCACTACCGATACCTGACTTGCTCCCAAGAAATTCCTCTACCGCCAATACGCATAAATCAAAGCTAATACCCCAACACACCCCGACAAAAACAAACTATGCCGAATCGTAAATCGGAACAACTTCCCTTCCTCCTCCGGCTTCATCCCCGCCGCCGCAGCCGCCACCGCAATACTCTGCAAACTGATCATCTTCCCCATCACGCCACCCGCTGAATTGGCCGACGCCATCAACGTCGCGCTCAAGCCCAATCGGTGCGCCGTGACCTGCTGCAAACTTCCAAACAGAGCATTCGCCGACGTATCGCTCCCCGTCAAAAACACACCCAACCATCCCAACATCGCGCTGAAGAACGGAAACGCCACTCCCGATGCCGCAAACGCCAACCCCAATGTTGCCGTGGCGCCGCAATAGTTCATCACAAACGCCAGCGCCAATACCGCCGTAATGCTGATGAACGACCAAACCAGTTGCCTCGCCGCGGCTGTCAGAATCTTCACATAGCGGCCTGCGCTCACTCGCAAAACCAGCGCTGTCGCCAGCGTTGCAAACGCGCAAGCAGTTCCCGCCTCCGCCAAATATCGGAACCGGTACACCGCCGGATACTTTGCCGTCTTCGCCACCACCGGCGTCGTCTGCAAAATCACGTTGTGCAGTCCGGGCCAAGGCACCAGGATACTCGCCGAATTCAAAACATTCTTGACCGCGTCCACACTCCAAAGCAAAACGAAAATCACCAGCAGCAGATATGGCATCCATGCCCAAAACACTTCGCCGAACGTATAAGTCGACTTAACCTCCACCATGCCCACCGGACGCCACACACGCAGCAGTACCAACAACGAAACCACCGCCGCCAGCGCACTCAGAATGTCCGTCAAATAAGGCCCAATGAAATTCGAAACGCCAAATTGTGTTAACGCAAAACTCGCTCCGCATACCAAACCCGCCGGCCAAACTCGTTTTATCTCTTTCCACCCGCCCATCACCAAAACCAAATACGCCGGAATGAATAACGACACAGGCGCGCACAACCGCCCCACCCATTTGCTCAAGTCTTCAATCGGCAATCCAGTCGTTGCCGCCAAAGTCACCAATGGAATAGCGATAGATCCAAACGCCACCGGCGCAGTATTGGCCAGCAAACAAACGCCCGCCGCACGAAACGCATCAAATCCAAGTCCGCCCAAAATCGCCGCCGCTACTGCAACCGGAGTTCCGAATCCCGCCGCGCCCTCTAAAAACGCACCAAACGCGAATGCAATCAACAGCGCCTGCAAACTTGGGTCAGCCGTTAAATGCCCAATAGAATTTTTCAGGATCTCGAACTTGCCCGTCTCCACGGTCAACCGGTAAAGCACAATCGCCCAGAACACTATCCAGAAAATTGGAAACGCTCCGAACGCTGCGCCGTACAAAGCTGCATCAAGCGCCAAAAACGGAGGCATCCGATACCCAATCAGCGCCACCAAAAGCGCCGCCACCAAACCGATAACTGAGGATTTCCAAGCTGCCACGCGCCGCACGCCAATGGCGTACAGCAATACGGCTACAGGCAACGCAGCCACCAACGCCGACCAGACTAAGCTGCCGCCGATCGGAGTATAGGTCTGTTGCCACACGCTGATTTGGTTATTGTAAGCGTCCGGCGCCTTCGGCCGGCAGACATTCGTAAAACACCGGTGTCAACTTGTATCGCTCCTGATAAGCCGCAGTCAGCTTTTCCTTGAAATCAGCCACTGCATTCGGCCGCAGCAAATTCACTGTGCAGCCGCCAAACCCACCGCCCGTCATGCGCGCGCCATAAACACCATCTAACTTGATAGTCGTATCCACAAGAAAATCAATTTCTTCGCATGTAATCTCGTAGTCGTATTGCATGCTCCGGTGCGACGCTACAAACAATCGGCCCATCTCGCGCAAGTCATGTTTCAACGCCGCCGCTGCCAAATCCACCACGCGCTGGGTATCGGAAATAATATGCCGCGCTCGTTTGCGTGGAACCAGCGGTACGCTGTCTTGCACCCGTTCGAAAAACGATAGCGAAACATCGCGCAAACTTTTCACATTGCTGTCAATCGCCTGCAACGCTTCCACCGCTTCGGCACATTCCGCCACGCGCTCCCGGTAGGCTGAAGTTCCCAACTCATGCTTCACCATGGAATTCACCGCAATGATGCTTACATCATCCGGCAACGCCACCAATTCGTGAGTCAAACTACGGCAATCAATCTGAAGCGCCGAATGGGCATGCCCAAACACCGACGCATATTGATCCATAATTCCGCACGGCATTCCCACAAACTGCCCTTCCGCTCGCTGCCCTAACTTCGCCAGTTCTACCTTCTCAAACGGACGCCCGCTCAGAAGCGCCAGCGCCGAAGATATTTCTAAAGCCGCCGACGAACTCAGCCCAGAACCCGAAGGCACCTCGCTCGCAATCAATAAATCGCAAGCTCCAATCTCCACTCCCGCCTTCTTCAGTTCCAGCGCCACGCCCACCGCATAGTCACTCCAATTATGCTGCGGTACTGCGCTGCTCAAAGCTGAAATAGGCACAACGAACTCGCGCCCTAAATCGCGAGAATAAAGCCGAATCTGGCCATGGTCTGCCGGCGCAATTGCCACATAGCAAGCCATCTCTAAAGCGATCGGAAAAACATATCCCAGGTTGTAATCGGTGTGTTCGCCGATCAGGTTGACGCGGCCCGGTGCCCGATAAATAGCAGGCACAGCGGCCTGATCGGGGTAACGGTCGCGATACAGCCTTATGATTTCGTCCGGAACGAGAGCCAAAGCAAACATCCTCCGAATAAGAACAGCATTCCACCACACCACAAGTTCACATTCGTCTCTGGATCGAGCGCGGCGCGAACTTCTGGCCGAATCAAACCATACACCAGCAACATCAGCCCCAGCAAAGTAAATAAATATCCAGTAGGCCGTCTTAAATCATCCATGCGTTTTCTCCTTTCGCCCTACCAGAAAAGTAAATTCACTACCACCAGCACCGCAATCACGACAACCGCCAACGGACCCGGCCGCTTATACCAAGGCGCATCGCCTTTCGGCGGCATCTCCGTTACGCCATAAACCAAGTTCTTCAAATCCGCATCGGTCTTCGGTTGGGTCATCAAACTGACAATCACAGTCAGCACCGCACAAGCCGACCAAGAGATGATGGCAATCCAATAGTTCTGTGCCATTGTCGAAGCGAAGGTATTCAAGTTCGCCCCTAACCAGCCGCCCTTCCCTTCCGCAATCGTCAACCCATGCACCGCCGCAGCCGCAGCCGTTCCCGTTAACAAGCCCGCAAACGCCGCGTGCCCGGTAGTCCGTTTCCAAAACATTCCCAACAAGAACGTGGCAAACAGCGGCGCATTCACAAACGCAAAAACCAATTGCAAAAAATCCATCATGTTGTTGAAATGCGTCGCCACGAACGCCGTCCCAATCGACAGCGCAACGCCCACAATGGTCGTCATGCGTCCCACCCAAAGGTAGTGCTTGTCGTCCGCATGTTTATTCAAGTACGCCTGATAGATGTCATACGTAAATACCGTGTTAAATGCCGTCACGTTCCCGGCCATGCCCGACATGAACGAAGCCATCAAAGCCGTTAATCCAATGCCCAGCATTCCCGACGGATAAAACTGCGCCATCAAAGTCGTTAGCACCAAATCAAAATCGGGAGTATGGTCAGCGCGCATGGGTATGGAATAACCACTTGAACCTTTCATCAGCGCCACTGCCGCAATACCGGGCAGAATCACGATGAATGGCATGAAGATTTTTGGGAAAGCGGCAAACAATGGAGTCTGCCGCGCTCCTTCCATGCTGTTGGCCGCCATCGCCCGCTGCACCACCAGAAAATCGGTGCACCAATATCCGAACGAAAGCACAAACCCTAACCCGGCCACCATGCCGAACACTTCCACGCCCATCGGATTCTCCGTCGTGTGCGAACCACATACCGCCACGCGTGCGTCATCACCTCTGGCAATCGCGCCGTAATGCCCGCCCAACCGCCTGCCTTCGTCACCGCAAGGACGAAAGCGGAGCAAATCCCAGCACAATCAAGAAGAACTGAACTACTTCGTTATAAATCGCGCTCGTCAATCCGCCCAGCAAGGTATAGACCAGCACAATCACTGCGGATAGCAACACCGAGCCGTAAAACTCCATCCCAACACCAATTGAAATAGCTTGCCCAACGCGTACATAGTGATGCCCGAGGAGAAAATCGTCATAATGGCGAACGTTATGGCATTCAGCCCTCGCGTCTTTTCATCAAATCGCAACTTGAAGTATTCCGGCACGCTGCGCGCCTTGCTGCCGTAATAAAACGGCATCATGAAAACGCCGACGAATACCATCGCCGGAACGGCGCCCAACCAGTAAAAATGGGCCGTCATGATGCCATACTTCGCGCCCGAAGCGCACATGCCCATCACTTCCTGCGCTCCCAGATTCGCGGCGATAAACGCCAGGCTGGTAATCCAGACCGGCACCGCGTGTCGCGAAGTCAAAAAATCCGAACTACTCTTTATGTTTTTCTTTGCCAGCCAACCTATGCCTAGTACGAAGGCAAAGTAAACTGCAAGACTCACGTAGTCGATTGCGCCGAGTTTCAATGTGCTTTTCCTGCCCGTGCGAGTATATCGCAGCCGCGAAGTAAACGCTTAATCAAAATACTGCGAATCCACGATATTCAATATTCGTTACCATGCATCTATGCGTCTTTTCAGCGTTTTCCTGGCTCTCGCCGCCCTGCTCTCAGCCGCGCAAAAACAGCCGATCATCGAAACAGATCTGCTCAAAATTTCGCGCGTTACTCAGGTGGAAGTTACGCCCGACGGCGCATTTGCAATCTACGGCGTCCTGTCCATTCATACCGAGCCCGCCGCTACTCCCAAGACCGATCCCACCTATTCGTACCGCACAAATCTATGGCTAGCCGACCTTCGCGATCCTTCCGTTAAGCCCGTTCAACTCACCTTTGGCGAACGTTCCGATACCGACTTTGCCATCAGCCCCGATGGCTCCAAACTCGCCTTCGTCCGCCCCGACGAAAAGAAGAAACCGCAGATTTATCTTCTGTATCTGCACGCCCCTGGCGAAGCGCAAGCCCTCACTACGCTCGAATTTGGCGCCACCCATCCCCGTTGGCGTGCAGATTCCAAAGCCCTCATAGCCCTTAGTCCCATCCCAATTTCGAAACTTCCGGGCAAACCGGAATTTAGCGAAGAACGACCATCGCTCGACTGGGCCCACTCCACCGATCCGAAGGCCACAGGCTCACCGGATGGCGATCTGCAAAGCATTCGCACTTGGCTCGATCACAACGCAGCGCATTCCGATCCCGTCGACCTCACGCGCATGGCCTTTCTCGCTGAAACCTCCCTTCAAAGCGAACTCAGCCTTTCTCAAGTCTTTGAAATCTCACTTGATGCCACGCCCACCGTCACGCAACGCACCAAAACTTTCCGCGAGCACACCGCCGCCATCTTCGCGCCCAAAGGCGACCAAATTCTTTTCTCCGCCGGCCCCGATCCTAAACGCCATCCGGACCGCGCCCTGGGTCAATCCGCTATCTACACCATGAATGCCGACGGCTCAAATGAACACGTTCTCATCAACGCGCCCGGCTACAGCAGCGGCGCTCCGCATTTCGCTCACGATGGCCGCATCGTGTTCCTCGCCCATCAAACGACCAACCCACCTACCGCCAATCCAAACTCGCCCTTGCCAACGCCGACGGCTCAAACATTAAATGGCTTACCAAAGATGGCGATCCATCGGTGGTCGATTTCGCAATCGCGCCCGACGATTCCATTTATTACTCAACCAACTTCCAAGGCGGTCAGCCACTGCTCCGAACCGACTTGAACGCTACCGCAGCCGAAACCATCATCCCGTCTCCAGCGGGCATCAGTTCCTTTTCCGTGGACAACAATCATCTGATATACGCGGAAATCGCCGCCGCCAATCCCAACGAACTCTACATCGCCACTCGCAGCAACTCCGACCCGCGCCGCCTTACCGATCTCAACACCACCTGGCTAGCAGACAAAATCGTCGCGCTGCCCGAAGAACACTGGATCACCCGCCCTGATGGTCTTCGTGTCCAGTATTGGGTGATGAAGCCCACCAACTCCGATGCGTCAACCAAATATCCTTGGGTGCTTGATATCCACGGCGGTCCGTCCGCCATGTGGGGTCCTGGCGAATTCTCCATGTGGCACGAATTTCAAATGTTCTGCTCCTTCGGCTACGGTGTCGTTTATGGCAATCCGCGCGGCTCTGGCGGCTATGGCTACACCTTCCAACGCGCCAACTACAAAGACTGGGGCACCGGCCCTATGGGCGACGTCATGGCCTATCTCGATGATGCCGAATCTCACTATCCCATGATTGATAAAGACCGCCTCTTCGTCACCGGCGGCTCTTACGCGGGTTACCTCACTGCTTGGATCGTTGGCCACACTAAAGTCTTCAAAGCTGCCGCAGCCCTACGCGGAGTCTATGATCTTTCAACCTTCTTCGGAGAAGGCAACGCCTACCGCCTGGTTCCCGAGGAATTCGGAGGATTCCCTTGGAAGCCGCCGCCCGCAAAGTCCTCGATGAGGAATCGCCCATCACCTACGCCGCCAACATCACCACGCCCTTACTTATCATTCATGGCAGTTCCGATAACCGCACCGGCGTCGTACAAGGTCAAATGCTCTTCCGCACGCTGAAACAGCTCAATCGCCCAGTAGAGTATGTTCGCTATCCCGGAGCCAGTCACGAGATCACTCGCTCCGGCCCGCCCCAGCAACGCATGGACCACATGCTTCGCATCATCGAATTCTTCGAGCGCTACTCGCACAACATGCGCCCTGCGCCCGTCCAGCCGCCGGACGTAATAAAGACAAACTGAGTTAGCTCTGGTAATTCCCAGTTCAAATCCCCTAGAATGACGTAAAGAGCCACTTAGTGCTAACCGATGCTCGGGTGCGCTCAAGCAGTGCGATCTGCCATCGTCGTGCGCTGCTTGCCTGCGCCTTATTTTGGTTCCCTGCTCAGATCTATTGCGGGGAGACCAAAGCGACGCTTTCCGAGGTTCGCTCTGTCCGCGATCTCATGCTCCTCACACATGAAGATGCGGCACCGGGCTCACTCTGTTCACATTGATGCCATCGTTACTTACTCTGACTCCCAATGGGGTCTGCTCTTTGTTGCCGACTCGACAGGCTCAGCGTACGTCGATGCGCGCCCACTTTCGAATCAGCTCCCATTAGGCGCTAGAATTTCGCTCAGCGGAGTAACCGCGGCAGGAGAGTTTTCTCCAGAAGTGATCCACCCGGTCGTTCGGATCAAAGCTGTGGGATCTCTGCCCCAACCACGCTTTGCAACGGTAGCCCAACTCAATTCCGGGATTCACGACAGCGCATTCATCGAAACCATTGGCGTGCTGCATCCTGAGGCACCAATTGGAATGCGTCTGACTATGCGTATCGTTAATGGCGGCAGCTCCGCCATCGTTGTTGTTGCCGGATCTAAAGTAGACCTGGCCGATCGCCTGATCGATGCTAAGGTTCGGCTTCGCGGCGTCTGCGGCTCCCAACTCGACAACGGTCGCCGCATCGGCGCGCTAATCTTCGTCCCCAATCTGGATTTCTTATCCATCGAGGAGCCTCCACCAAAAGATCTCTTCGCCATTCCGCAAACACCGTTGGCCGGCGTGCTTACAACTCGTGCAGATGCGGAGTTCGTCCATCGGATGAAGGCTCATGGCGTTATAACTTACAGCAATTCCGGTCTCATCTACATTGAAGCTGACCACCATGCCATTCCTATTCGCATCGCCGGAGAGAACAAAGCACAAGTTGGCGACAGCATCGACGCCGTCGGCTTCCCAGGTGCAACCGACTATGGCGCGGGCCTCATGGACTCCATCATTAGAATCGTCGGAAAATCTTCCGGCGCTCATTCTTCCCCAATTGTTCGCGTTTCGAGTTTGACGCCCGCTATGAACGGTCTCAGCCTGCGCATCCAGGCTCGCGTTTTAGAAGATCGCCGCAGCTCCTCCAACCGCACCTTGCTTCTGCAAGATGGCGATACTACCTTCAATGCCGTAGCGTTATCTTCTCCGCCTTTTCAAACAGTTGTGCATCTGGCTCCCGGTTCGCTTGTCGAAGTAACAGGCATTGCCATCGTTGGGGCAATCAAACCTGGTCTGCCCACATCGGTCGTTCTGCTTATCTCCAACATCGAATTCCTTCCCGACGTCCGCACCGTCGTCTGGAAATATGTTCTAATCACAAGTTCCGCGCTGGGCGTCATCGCCGCTGCCGCCCTCATCTGGGCCGGCATGCTCCGGCGCACCGTGCGCCGCCAAGTATCTGTCATTCAAGAACGCTTAGAATTCGAAGCTCATCTTGAGTCCAGATACCAGCGCTTGTTTGAGCGCAATCTCGCGGCCGTCTTCCGCTGGCGTCCCGAGGGTCTTATTCTTGATTGCAATGCTGCCTTCGCCCGCATGCTGGCCTTCGGTTCTCAACAGCAACTCGTGGGTACAAACTACTGGACCCTCGAAGCGGGCTCCCTCAATCGCACTGAAATGCAACACAAGCTCGCTGTCACCGGCAACGACAATCGCGAAATCGACTTCCGCCGACAGGATGGCCACATTGTTCGCCTCTTGCAAAACATTGTCCAGGTCGAAACGGCCGAAGGAACCGTCTATGAAACCACCGCAATCGAAATCACCGAATTGCATGAAGCCCGCCAAACTGCCGAGGTTGCCAACCGTCGCAAAAGCGAATTTTTGGCCAACATGAGCCACGAAATCCGCACCCCCATGAACGCCATTCTAGGCATGATCGAACTCGCGCTCGGAACAGACTTGAGCGAGGAACAGCGCGAGTATCTCAACGTAGCTCGCGGCAGCGCCCAAGTCCTTCTCACCGTCCTCCGCGACGTTCTTGATTTCTCCAAAATTGAAGCCGGCAAACTCGAAATAGAGAACGTCGAATTCGATCTTCATCAATGCGTTGAAACCAGCGTGGAAAGCGCCGGTTTGGAGGCATTTCGTCAAAATCTCGAACTCGTTTGCATCATCGCGCCCGGCGTTCCCGTGCGCGTCCTCGGCGACTCCGTCCGTCTGCATCAAGTCCTGAACAATCTCATCACCAACGCCATCAAATTCACTACAAATGGCGAAGTAGTCGTTCACTTAAGCTGCTCTGAATGCAGTGCCGAGAAAGCGAGTGTCGAAATCTCCGTGCAAGATACCGGGATCGGCATTCCTCTCGAAAAACAGCAAACTATCTTCGATAGCTTCTCGCAAGCCGATACCTCCACTACTCGTCGCTTCGGTGGCACCGGCCTCGGCCTAGCCATCTGCGCCAAACTTTGTGAGCTCATGGGCGGCTTCATCCGCGTCCAAAGCACACCTGGAAATGGAAGCACCTTCACTTGCTCGGTCCCGTTCAAGACTCTTTCTAACAATCTATCGTCAAAAGCGCCGGCCGAATTGCTCTCTGGCCGCGCTGTTGTTGTTGACGACAATCAAACTAGCAACGACATGCTGTGTGATCTGCTAACGAGTTGGGGTTTGACCGTCGCTTGCGCGGCCTCTGCTTCAGAAGCCCTCTCACTGCTTTCCTCCCAGAAGATCTCGACACCTGATCTATGGCTCATCGATCTTGAAATGCCCGGCACGCGTGGTGACTCAGTCGTCGAAGCACTGCGCACGGGGGGCATCCCGGACGATCGCATGATCATCATGCTCCCCGTTGCCGACAACCGCAGTGAGCGCGAAAGACAACTCCTGCGGCCATTAGTCCGCATTAGCAAACCTGTCCTTCAATCCAGGCTCAAATCCGTCGTAACTCGCTTGTTAACCCACAAGCCGGCTATACCTACGCCGTCTGAATCTAAACCTATCGCCCCCGAACCCCTATCCGCCAAGGGCGTGCGCATTCTCGTCGCGGACGACAACCCGGTAAATCAACTCCTGGTGACTCGTATGCTGCAGAAGCTGGCCTGCACCGTTGAGTTAGCCGCCAACGGCCGCGAAGCCGTCGAAAAATGGAGATCCAGCTTCTACGATGCCGTCCTGATGGATGTTCAAATGCCCGATATGGACGGTCTCGATGCCACCCGCCTTATCCGTGAAGAAGAAGCAGCAACCGGCCGTTCCCGCGTTCCCATCGTCGCCGTAACTGCCCACGCTCGCTCCGAAGATCGTGACCGCTGCCACGAAGCAGGCATGGATCTTTACGCCACAAAGCCCATCTCTCTAGAAACGCTGGCCAAGATTCTCAATCAAAGCCTGCTAGATTGGAAATCCGCTCAGTCATTGCGCTAACTGTCTCGGCTATTCACTGCGTTGCCGCATTCCCCATCGCCGCCCGCAACGGCAAACTGAAAAAGAACTTGCTGCCCTTCCCCGGTTCGCTCTCAAACCAAACCCGTCCGCTGTGCCGCTCAACCGATCTGCGAACCGCCGCCAGCCCAATCCCCGACCCCGAAATCTCGCGCCCGTGCAACCGCGCAAACAACTGAAAAACCTTGTCCCTGTATTGCGGCTTTATTCCCTCCCCGTTATCACTCACGCAAAACACCCATTCCCCATCGCTTGGATACGCGCTAACGTGGACTGCTGGCTTCGCATCTCTCCGGCTATAGCGGATTCCATTGCTAACCAGATTCTGAAATACATGCGTCAAAAACCCGTCCGCCGTCGGCAGAATCGGCAGCGCATCCCAAGTCACGCTAGCACCGCTCTCTATTATCTGTTGCCGCAAATTCTCCAGCGCTATCGCCAACGCGCTCTCAGCGTCAACTGGCTTCGCATCCAATCCCACGCCCCCTGCACGTGCATACGCAAGCAAATCCTGAATCAAACGGTGCATCCGCATCCCGGCAATCTGCAAATAGTCCACGCATTCACGCGCATCCCCGTCAAACTGTCCAGCATAGTGGGTCTTTAGTAAATCCGCATACACCACAATCGACCGCAACGGCTCTTGTAAATCGTGGCTTGCAACGTACGCAAACTGTTCCAGATCCAGGTTCGAATTCTGCAGCATGCGTTCTGCCGTCTTCTGATCATCAACGTCGGTGCACGCACCCAACCACCGCGTTACTTTTCCATCCTCATTGCAAAGTGGCTCTGCTTGCACCAAAAACCAGCGCCAAATACCATCGCGTCGCCGGCACCTATGCTCAGCGCGAAACGTCGTGCCCTGCTGCAAACATCGCAACCACTTTTCATAGGCTGTCGCACAATCCTCCGGATGTACCAAGCCGTCCCATCGCTGCTCAGAACACTCCTGCAAACTCTTTCCCGCAAACTGGCTCCAGCGATCATTGCACCAATTCGTCTTCCCGTCCTGTCCCGCCACCCAGATCAGTTGCGGCAATGCATTCGCAATCTGCCGGAATTCCTCCTCGCTGCGCTTAAGCGCTTCCTGTACCTCCCGTTGCTCGGTTATGTCAACAGCCGCACACAGAACCCCATCAATCTTCCCGGCCACAAACTTAGGCTTAACGCTCAAATCGTACCAGCGCATCTTGCCCTCGTGCATAACAGACGCCTCTTCGCGCCTTTCCTTACCGCTGTCTAAAACCGCTTGCTTCATGCTTTCTAGACGTTGCGCATCTTCTGCTCGCTCAAACAAGTCGTAATCAGTCTTACCCACCACTTGTTCCGCTAAATGGCCCAGTGCCGGATTATGGATCCAGGTATATCGGAGATCCAGCCCTTGGGTGAACAACACCACGGGAGACGTCTCCAGCGCAGTCTCAAACCGCTCGTTTATAAGCCTCAGTTCCTCCTTGTTTGCCCGAAGCTGGTCCGTCATCCGCGCCTGCTCTACCGCGGGCCAAACGCGTGCTACTACCCCCCTTACGGCCCGTATATCGGCTCTGTCCCAATGTCTGGTATTCTTCGCCATCGCCGCCAAAATCGCCAGCGTCTTTCCCTTACGCAAGAATGGGGCTAGAATTGCGGACGCAAAAGGCGCCGGACGGCCGCCCAAGCGCGCATCGTCCAACACCAAAACTTCACCCTTCAGCGGAGATCCATCACCGTGACTGAAGTAGTCTCCAATCCGAAACTGCTTCACATCGGTGCCATCGTATGCCGACCACACATATCTCAAAGTTATGTCGTCGTTTGCTTCATCCACCTCACCTAGCAAACACCCGTCCACAGCCATGAACCGCCCGACTGACCCTAAGGCAAACTCTGCCAACTCGTCCGGCGTAGTCGAATGCGCCATTGCATTTTCCAAATCGTTAAACAGTTGTGTACGCGAATCTTCGCGTTTCCGCCCGTCAAAGGGCATTATCTGTTCTAGAATCTGACCTTTCGCCTCTCCGTCACCACGGCAGACAGAGACCAGCCGCCGCACCCACAGCTCCGCAAATCGTGTTGAAACGTACCGCGTCTCAACCGCAAACGAGTGGATTTCGCCGCGCTTCAGACGCTGCATCTCCCGGTCATTGAACGCGCGCTCGGACGGATGCACCAAGTCACCAAGCAGCATACGCCGCAGTTCGTCTTCCGGGTACCCTAGCAGCTCACAGTAAGCAGGGTTGCAAAACTCAACCCGTTCGTCCCAATCTGCAACCGCCAGACCCGCAGAAAGGTTCTCAAAAAGCCTCGAAAAGCGCCCCTCACTCACACGTGCGCCGCTGTCGTGCTCGACAGCCATAGCTGTTATTAAAGCATTTATGGCCTTAATGCCGCAGCTTATTTATTTCCGCGCATCCAAGGTGTGAAAGTAAGTCCAACCAGCACTCCCTGGGGATCAATGAATCGGCTTACCACCTGGCCCCAAGGCTCGGTCCTGTTTTTCACAATCATGCTGTAACCGCGCGCCTCTAACTCAGCCGTTGCTTTTTCCACATCCTCCACATCGAATTCCAACCACGCCTGTGGTGTCGCCACATGCGCTGGCCACGCGTCGGCGCCAAAACAACTCTGAGCCGCCTCTTTCAGAGGCCATAACGCAAAATGCTTCGCTCCGTCAAGGCTTCCGGTGTGCAAATAGCCTCCACCTTCCTCCTTGAACGAAATCCCTAGCGCACCCTCATACAGCTTTCTACTTGCGGCGGTATCGCGTGCAATTGGCCCAAAACCAGCAATAAATAACACTGTAAGTCCATGTGTTTCTCCCATGGCGTCTCCTCTTGTCGAAAGCACAGCCGTCAATGTGGCGAGTGCCTCTCGTCTCGTCATCAATTGAACAATACAGCCCTTATGCACCCTCGGTCTTGAATAAATCGGACATACTCAACGTGCACTCCACGCTCCCCAAAAGCAAGCTCGGCTGGCATCCGGCAAACCGCCTGCATTCGCGCGTCATGTGCGCCTGGTCCGCAAATCCAGCGTCAATTGCAAGCTCCGCCAAGCACCCAGTTCCACCTCCACTCGCAATGCGCAAAAGACGTTGAAAGCGCAAGACTTCTTGAAATGTTTTGGGCCCAAAGCCCACCGCAGCTACAAACCGCCTCTGCAATTGCCGGTTGCTTATCCCCGCCCAACCGCTTAACTGCTCCACCCGTCCATTCGGATTCCGGCTCATCCACCGTACGCCCTTTGCCACCGCGTCGTCCACCGGCCGCGCGTTTCTCAAACTCTCCACCAAGACATTGCTCAGAGCACCCCGCATCGCCGCCGAGTTACTCTCGTCCCAAACGCGTTCCCAATGCATTGCTCGAAATCCAAGCACCAAGTCCCGCAAAGCAACAGACAAATTCCGGATCTCCTGCGCCGGCAAGCCCAGCAAACTACTCGCGCAACCCGGATACAAGCGCGCTCCCAACAATCGCGATCCCACGGCCAGGCGAGCCACAAACGCATTCGTCCACGGACCAACCACGACCGGGTCACCGCCATCAATCATCACCAAATCCACGCACCCATCCGGCAGCACCCGGTGCCAATACTCACCCTCCGGCCCACTAACCGTCTGCGTCCAAAGGCAAATAAAGTGCGACCGTAACTCGGCTTCGACTGGATACTCGCGATAACTCGCTTGAATCACTCAAATCACCTTAACAAAATCGTAACGCTTCCACCTTATAATCAAATCTTCCCGAAAGGACTAACTCGATGGCCACCGCAAAGCGCGCTAAAGCGCCAATCAGCGTTCCACCGGCAGTCGATCCAGGAAAAAGTCTGTTAACCCTCAACGTCTTTGATGGCACTCGCCAACTCATCGCGCCGAAAACCAGCCTACTGGTGACAATTACCGACGGTGCCCAACTTCAGCTCTACAGAGATAGTGTATCTAGTCCAACGAACACGTTCAGCCTTCCTTTTTACAACAATTTCGCGGACAACTACTCAGTCGTCGCATATGCCGACAGTTACGAGCAAGCCGGCTTTCAGCCGGTAACGGGAGCCCCCACTCACCACAGTCGCTCGATGTCATGCTGCTCCCCAAAAACTGCACTTTTCACTTCGCCCAAGCGCGATGGTCCGACGTGCAAGCGAAAAAACCGAAGCTCGCCGGGATCTTCGCGGCTGGCGCCACTGGCAACCCGGCAGACACCTACTCGCAGCTGATGGAAGATCATCCCGACTATCTCGCTTGCCTCTTGAACATCGGCACTGCCATGCATCAAATATCGCTGCCCCAGGGAACACCGCTCGACTACTTCACGCAATTGGACATTGCGGCACTTCAACCAGATCGCATTTTTGGCTATGCCGATCCAGCACTAGCAAGCCAAGTGAAGTTGGCTGCATCACAAGGTGAGTTCGCCACCGAACCAGCTATTGATTTGTTGTTGCATCCCGGCTCAACCAGGAGCTACAAGCAAATCCAATTTGGCCAGGCGAACGTACAGCTCACCTTTCACGAAACCACCACGAAAACCACCGACGGCGTGAACTGCATTTATGTCGAGCCCGACATAGATTACTACAAAGATCCAGGCGCCCACTTAATTCTGGAAGTCATTCCCAACGGCCTCACTGGCAACGTTTCCAATCCTCGCGTCGTCTACGTCTTGCGTTGGATGGCCGGCCAGCACGCCGGAATTCCGAATTTCGATCCGCTTTACACCATAGAATAAAGCGGGGAGGGCACCGACTCCGTTGACATCCTTTTCAGCAATCCTGGCGCTGCTAATAATCAGCACGGCTACAGCGAGTTCAGCCACCAACTCTCAGTTTATCGACGTTGGCGATGGCGTTAAAGTGGAAGTTCTTGATTGGGGAGGCGTCGGTCGGCCTGTTGTCCTTCTGCCGGGCTCTGGCAATACCGCTCACGTTTTCGAAGACTTCGCCCCTAAGCTGATTCAGTGCTGTCACGTCCACGCTTATGGAATCACGCGCCGGGGGTTCGGATTATCCAGTAAGCCAAGGCGCGGATACGCAACTCCTGACCTGGCCGAGGATGACTTTCTCGTTATCCAAGCGTTGAGGCTGCAAAAGCCCATCATTATGGGACATTCAGTAGCAGGTTCCGAAATGACTTTCCTTGGTCAGAAACTTCCCGCTGAGCTAGGTGCACTTGTATATCTTGACGCCAACGCCGACCCCTTGGATTATCCATGGGACAACCCCGAGTACAGAACTCTGGTGATGAAGGCCGCGAACAGCGCGCCGAGTTCACCCAAAAGGACACCTGCTGACAACGCCTCCGTCGCGGCATATCAGGCCTATCAACGACGAAGAGGCGAAGCTCCATTTCCCGCCGAAGAGATTCGAAATATGTACGAACTGAATGCCGACGGATCCATAGGTAGCGATCGCAACCCGCCCTATGTCAGCGATGAAATCGGTATTGGTTCGATTGCTAAGGACTACCGCGGCATGCACGTCCCGGCGTTGGCATTGATCGCCGTACCGTTTCCGCCAGCCGAGAAATGGGGCAAGAAGCCCGCCCAAAAGCGACGGGGAGCGGCACGACTCCGACAGATCAGACGAGATCCTGATGGAATACATTCACCGCTGGGAGACCAACCTGAAAAACGCGGATTCGCTCGCTACGGTTGTCGAACTTCGCGGTGCTCATCATTACATTTTCTTGAGCGAAGAAGGCCAAGTCCTGCAGGAAATCAAATTCTTCCTACAAAAGCTCCCCACTGCCAATTGATGCCATCCTACTGCTCGCGCAACGCCCCATTCGGATCCACCTGTGCTGCCCGCAACGCTGGTATATAAATCGCAAACGCCGAGACCATCAGGATTGCCATCCACGTAATCACATGAAGCAACGGTGCCTCAAAGTGCATGCCTGCAAATAGAGAATCGAAGACTCTCGCCAGCGGTAGCGAGATCACCAACCCGACCGTTGACCCAGTCGCCGCGGTTCTCAAGCCCTCGCGCAGAATCATTCGCTTTATGTCCGCTCGCGTCGCGCCTACCGCCATGCGAATACCAATCTCATGGGTCCGCCTCCCCACGGAATAGGCAACCAGACCATAAATCCCGATGGCCGCCAACACCAAGGCAAGAAATGCGAACGTGCCAAGGATATTGATAAATAACGGATTGCCATTCCGCTGGTACTTCATCACAGCCTCCATGCTCATCACACGAGCAAGTGGAAGCTCAGCGTCCAGTTGAGTAACGACTTTGCGTAAGATCGGCATAAGCTCATCCGGCTCCGCCTTGGTCATTAGCGCGATAGAAAAAGAGGCAATGGGTCTCTGAAGAAAAGATTCGTATACTTCTGGGTCCACGCGAACCTCTTCGGAGTAACTCTTGACATCACCGACAACTCCGACGATCTCGCTCCAACCCGGTTGCGAGCCTTCAATGTCCAGCTTGATTCGTGCGCCCAGCGGATCTTTGCCTGCCAGATAACGATGGACAAACTCCTGGTTGACCAGCACTACCCGTGGTGCGTTCGCGTTATCCATTTCTGTCAATACACGGCCACGCAGCACAGGGATTCCAAAAGTGGAAAAGTAATTCGACATCACCACAGCATCAAGAACGCTGCGCTGCTCGTTCCCTGAAATTTCCTGCTTTCCCTCAAGGAAGACGGGAATTGTGCCTGAATTCGTGGCTGGCAGGTCGGAGACAACGGCCACGTCCTGTACTTCAGGAGTCTCACGCAGCCGAGAAACCAACTCGCGAGCGAGTTGCAATTGCCGGGAGCCATCACCGTAGTGCGCCGTATCAAGATTTATGTTTGCGGTCAGGAGGTGATCGGCTCGAAAACCTAAGTTCTGGTGATCAAGAAGCGACACACCACGAATCAGTATGCCGGTTCCGGTCAATAGAAATAACGCGAGTGCAATCTCACCGCCAACCAGAAATGTACGCAAACGGCTCTGCGAGCGTCCCGCCGACGCGGTGCGGCTCTCACTCTTGAGCCCGGCATTAAGATCAGGGCGTGCAGACCTAAGCGCGGGGGCGAGGCTCGACAAGGTAGCTGAAACTAACGAAACGAAAGAAACAAACAGCAGTACATTTACGTCCAGCGATACTGGAACTGCGCTAATTCCCTCGTTGAAATCCAGGTTGGCACGCAGGAGGTTAATTCCGAGGTAGGATAGCAGTAGACCAGCACTGCCACCTAGCAGCGCAATCAAGAAGCCTTCTGTAACCAGCTGGCGAACAATGCGCAGTTGGCTGGCGCCAATCGAAACGCGCACCGCCAGTTCTCTCTGGCGTCCGGCTGCACGGGTCAACAATAGCCCAGCCACGTTCGCACATGCAATCAGCAGAACAAAGCTCACAGTAGTCATCAGCACCAAGAGAGCGGAGCGAATACCGAAGTTATGAACTACAAAGTCGTGGAGTGTCCTCGCCGATGCTCCCCAGCCGCGCTCAATCAACGGAGAATCCGCCACCGCACGCCCTGCAAGAATCCTCAGCTCTGCGCGCGCTTGGGCAAGCGTAACACCGGGAGCAAGCCTCGCAAACAAAAACAAAAAACGGCTTTTGCGTGCTGCCTCAGCTTGGTCTGTTGCACTTAGCACAAGTGGTGTCCACAATTGCGGAGTGAAGCCGAGAAGGCGAAAATCTGCCCGCATGACACCCGCAACCACATAGTCCTCGCGATTCAGACGTATCGTCCGACCAATCACCTCAGGATCTGAACCGAAACGTCCCGCCCACAGACCATGGCTCATATCGCCACATGCGCTTTGCCGGGCTGATCCTCTCCCTGTGCGAACAGGCGTCCGAGCTGCGGAACAACGCCGAAGAACTGGAGTAGTTTGACGATACCGCCGCGTACGGAACCGCTGTCGGCTGTCCTTGTCCCGCTAAGCTGGCCGTCCGATACTCGTCTGCTGCCGCCATCTGCGCAAACAGTTGCGTATTCCGGCGCCAGGCAAGATAATTCGGAACAGAAACGGGATTCGTGTCGGCTTGATCGGTCCCATCTGGACGAACTGACGAGATCACAACTACATTCTGGGGGTCCCTCCCCGGCGGCGGAGTCAGCAAAAAGGCGCTGACTAAGCTAAACATCGTCGCATTGACTGCGATGTCCAGCGCAAGGGTGGTAATGGCCGTCGCGGTAAATCCAGGTGCCTTCTGTAGCTGACGCAATGCAAACGTTACATCGGCCCAGAGACTCTCAACGGTTGGCCACTGCCAAACTTCCCGACTGCGTTCTTCTACCAGCGTCAAGTTCCCGAACTCGCGCCTTGCGGCTTTCTCTGCATCGTCGCGAGACATGCCTTCGCTCACAAGCTCGTCTATCTTTTCTTCAAGATGTTCTTCGATGGATACTGCCAGGTCGTCATACCGCCGTTGTCGGAGAAAATATCGTTTCACCCAATGCATGGCCGTCTCCTACGCTTCCCCAACTGCCAGCACTCGAGTTATACCCGCTAACATCTTGTCGAAACTCGATACCTCAAGCTCAAAATGGCTAACGCCAGCTTGCGTCAGTCTATAGATGCGAGTCGGTCGCCCCTTGGCCGAAAGCCCCGCCTCCGATTCAAGTAACCCGGCTTTCAAAAGCCGCTGCAGAGCGGGGTAAAGCGATCCTTCCTCAATCTGTAGCAAGTTATCCGAAACTTGTTTAATGTGTCTTGCAAGCGCATAACCGTGCATCGGCTTCAGCCGAAGCGAATGCAGAATCATCAGCTCCAAAGCCCCAGAAAACAAATCGCGTTGTCCAGATTCTTTGGCCATAAAATTAGTGTATTCCCGAATAGCTATTTTAGCAATAGTATTTCTGACAAAGGTAAAGAATATCTTACCGACAACAATATTTGTCTTGACAGAACATTGCTCCGGTGTTCCAATCGATCCATGCCGGCGACCTTGCAAATTGTACAGAGCCCCGAAAAAGCGGGCGTCTTACTGCAGCCCGGTCGGCTTCATCTCCTCGAACAACTAACTGAGCCCGATTCTGCCGCTGGGCTAGCCCGCCGCCTCGGCATCCCTCGGCAGAAAGTCAACTACCATCTGCGCGAGCTAGAACGCGAAGGCTTTCTGGAGTTGACCGAGGAACGTCGAAAAGGCAATTGCACGGAACGCATAGTGCGCGCCGTGGCCCGCGAATTCCTGATTGCTCCCCAGACCAGCGATGATCGCGTCACTGCCGACCGTTTCTCCGCCGCTTATCTTGCTTCCACTGCTGCGCGCATGATACGCGCGCTGGCCTCACTCTGCATCCGAGCCCGCCGCGCCGGAAAACGCGTCGCCACGCTTACTCTCGAAACCGAAATCCGCTTCGCTAGCGCTGAATCGCGCGCCGCCTTCGCCGAAGAAATGACCGCCTCCATTGCGCACCTCGCGGCGAAATATCATAACGAGCGGGCCGAAGGGGGGCGCCGTTTCCGCCTGCTCTCCGCTGTTTATCCCGCAGTCAAGCTGGAAGAATCCACAATCGAATCCGCAAATTTGGAGTGAAATATGAGCAGATCCCACGAGACCGTCATCGACATAAAGGCGACCCCCGAAGAAGTCTTCCGGGCCATCACCGACCCCGAACAGATCGCGCAATGGTTCGCCCCCGAAGCCCGAGTCGATCCGCGCGTCGGCGGAGAGTATTACTTCTCCTGGGGCCCCGGTATGGAAGGTAGAACCACCATCGTCGCTTGGGAACCCGGCAAGCATTTCGGTACCTGCAGCGAACGTTCCCTCACCTACGGCCACAAAGGTCCGGTGGATACGGGCGTTGTACAAAAAATGTGTGTCGATTACTACATCGAATCGCTCGGCGGAGGAATCACGCGCCTCCGTCTGGTTCAATCCGGCTTCGGCCCCGAAGCATCCTGGGACGACGAGTTCGCCGACACGAGATCTGGCTGGGCAGACTTCGTGAAAAAACTCAAGGACTTGCTCGAAAAATAATCCACATGCCACGAATACCATGGAACACCATTGCGCTCAGTTCGCTGTTGCTCATCTCGGCCTACCTTAAAGCAGGACAGGAAGTGCAGTCTCCGCAGCCAGAAACGTCGAAGCCGCCCGTCAAAGTGGAGCAGCGTGGTCACATTATTGGAATCGGCGGTGTCTTCTTCAAATCCGCTAACCGTGATCGGATGCGCGAATGGTATTCGCAGCACCTTGGACTCGTTGATAAAGGCGGAGGTGTCATGCTTCCGTGGCGCGAACACGACGACCCTCAAAAGGAACATGTTACCGTTTGGACGGTCTTTCCCGCCTCCACTCACTATCTCGATCCCAGCCCCGCACCGTTCATGATCAATTACATCGTGGACGATCTGGATGCTCTGCTCGACCGCTTAAAACAAGAGGGAGTAAAGATTGATTCCAAACGAATGAATGAATCCTACGGTCGCTTTGCCTGGATCTATGACTCGGATGGAAACAAAATTGAGCTCTGGCAGCCGCTGTCCGCAAAGCCATAAGGCCATCCGCCGCACTTACTCAATCAGTCTTTTGTAGCTAAGGCGCCGTAGTCGCAGTACGGCGGAAGTGCTTCGCGCCTAGCCATCTCAATGCGACCCGCAGCACCGTCATGCACCACAAATCCTCCCGGCCTGGCAGGGTGGAGCGAAGAACTGGATGCCTTGGAGCTCTGAAGCCTTGATGGCGTGGCCAACAACGGAACTTCTTACATAAGAGACGATGCAAGCCAGAGTTTATGGGCGGTGAATGACTCTGGTTTAAGTCAGGCTTTAGGGCGCGCCTAAGGCGTCCAACCCAGCCTATGCAGGTGCCGATAACCCGAATTGGCCGCCGTACCAAGATCTTTCTCCAGCCCTCCGTCCGGCGCTGCCGCCGACGTTTCCCGTTTCATCTGCTATCCGCCAGTTAGATGCGCAGAATGGCCAATGGCCGGACCAGAAGCCATAGCTCCACTATAACAGCCGGTTAGGAGTAGCGCGGTTATCTTGCTCTGATGGACGCCCCGATACTTCATAACCAGCGACTATCCTAACCAGCGGCTATCGGCTTGGCTTTTACGCTCTCAGTGCCAGCGGCAAACCGCTGTGGTCGTGGGTCTTGGCCAGTCCCCGAGCTGGTTCGGAAACGCTACAAGTGGATGACGTTGGCCGATGGTACCTGTCTGGCGCGCGTTTTGAAACAGCAGGCGTCACGCGCCGGGCCGTGATCTGTCTGACGGAGTAACAAAGTTCCCGCCAGAAGGCTTGCGGCTCGCATCATCTTCTAATCAGAACAGTAGACTTAATCTTGCATGAAGAAACTTGGCTTTCTCTCGTTCGGCCATTGGACACCTTCACCGCAGTCGCGAACGCAGTCGGCGGCTGATACGCTGCTACAGTCCATTGACCTCGCCGTGGAGGCCGAGCGGCTGGGAGTGGACGGGGCTTACTTTCGCGTTCATCACTTCGCGCGCCAATTGGCATCACCATTTCCACTGCTCGCAGCGATTGGCGCAAGGACGCGAAAAATAGAAATCGGCACCGCCGTTATCGACATGCGGTACGAGAATCCTCATTACATGGTGGAAGATGCGGGCGCCGCAGATCTCATCGCTGGCGGGCGTCTGCAGTTGGGAATCAGCCGTGGCTCTCCCGAACAAGTTATCGATGGGTGGCGCTATTTTGGTTACCGCCCGATTCAAGACGAGAACGATGAGGGCATGGGCAGGCGTCGTGCCGAAGAATTTCTCGAGTTGCTGGGTGGCAAAGGCTTCGCTCAGCCGAACTCACGTCCGATGTTTCCCAATCCACCGGGACTGCTTCGTCTGGAGCCCTACTCCGAAGGATTGCGTGATCGCATCTGGTGGGGCGCGGCTTCCAATGCAACTGCCATCTGGGCCGCCAGGCTCAGAATGAATTTACAGTCCTCCACCCTTAAATTCGACGAAACGGGTGAACCATTCCACATCCAACAAGCCGCCCAGATTCGTGCCTTTCAATCGGCCTGGAAAGAGGCGGGCCATGCTCGAACTCCGCGCATTTCCGTCAGCCGCAGCATCTTCCCGTTGATCGATGATCATGATCGCGCCTATTTCGGACGAGGAGGCAGAGAGGAAGACAAGATCGGCTTCCTTGACGGAACCACTCGCGCCATCTTCGGCCGTGGGTACGCTGCTGAACCGGATATCTTGATCGAAGAGCTTAAAAACGATGAGGCGATCGCTGCAGCCGACACGCTGTTGCTAACCGTCCCAAACCAGCTAGGCGTTGCCTACAATGTGCATCTCATGGAGGCAATTCTTACCGCTATCGCCCCGGCTCTCGGTTGGCGCTAAAGTGCCAAAACACCGGTTCCGCTAGCGAAGAAACGCATCCGCCAATTGCTACGACGACTCCAATCCATCGGGTTATACCGTGTCTCTCCATGTACACCATTCGCCAAGTCTTCGGCTTGTATCACCTGCCCATCCGAATCTAAGAGTCCGATGTGGTCAAGAGTTACTGCGGCAGGCCGGTAAAACATACCGTCCGAATTTCCCGGCGTGGAACCTCTTACGCCACATATAGTGACTTCCGAAAACTCGCTGGCGAAATCGGCGATCATTCGGCGGGCTCTATTCTTGTCCATATCACTGCATAGTGCCCAACCATCAGTGCCTTTGTCACTACCTCTTAAGGTAGTCTTAATTCCGAAATATCCGCATCGCCATCCAACACCGCTTGCTTGCCTTCTCAGAATTCTATCGGTGAGGCAAAGCGGCCAGGAAATTCTCCCCAGCAACCTTCTTGGCTGTCTCAGGTTTAAGCGCATCAAGGACCAAGTAGTAACGCTGGATGGTGGACTTGTATTGAGCGAAAGTCCCAACCACATCCGACCCAATGATGAAGCGATCGGGATATTTTTCGATCAGTGCTGGCCAGTCTTTGTTGAGCAAGCCATTGGGAGCGATTTCCTGTTCAAAGATGACCCACGAGATATCCACCCGCAGATTTGGATAGGTTTGGAGCATGCGATCGAGAATCTGCGTGTGGTTAGCTATCACGATACGGCGGCTGATACCGCAATGAGCCCAAATTATCTTGGCGTTCGGGTGATTCTTGACCGCATATTCAATTTCACTGAGATAATCTGTGTTCTCGCGCCAGGCAGACCCGATATTGCTGTGAATCAAGATCGGCATGTCGTGCTTCTCAGCCAGCGCGATGAGGCGGTCAAAAGATTGCATGTTGGCTCTTGAGGTGTCGCCATAGGTGAGTGCGCTCAGGTCGTCGTGCCGTGCAAACACTTCGCCAATGCCTTCCCACAAACCCGGATAGGCGGCCATCATACGCTCCACATGGTCCACAGCATTTTTGTCTGCGCTATTAAGGCCACAGATGAAGGGATGGAGACGTTTGCGCTTGTCGGGACTGAGCCCCATCATCATGTTGCCGACCAGGAAATCGGTGGCACTGTACCAATAGGTGCGTGCGTCATCGTCCAAGTAGTACGTCGGTCGTTCTTGTTGCGATTCATCCCATTCCTTGACCACGGGCATGCCAATAATGATCGACTCGGGCACACCAGTGGCGTCCATAATTCTCAGAAAAGCGTCGATGCCATCAGTTTCCTGGACGAAATTGAGTAGATGGAAGTGGCCATCGACAATTTGATATTTCGGCATGGCGTACTCTTGCGGATTCGTCGGGGCCGCCGTTGGCCCGGGCTTGTGTGAGTACTGGGCGACGCAGGCAGTGGCCAGTAGAAGGCTAACTACACTGGTGCGCAAGAACAGAGTTCGTATCGTCATAAACCTCTATTGATTCGATCTAAATGCAGCCCTGAACTACGGGTGGGCCCGTACAGCGACTCTAATCTTACATCGTGTCTAGCGGCGATCGACTCGTAGTCCGCGACCTGCCGGCACTCCGCCGTTCTCTTCAGAGGACGGATTATTACTAGCCAAAAAAATAACATGCGTTTGAGGCATCTTCATATAGAATGTCTGTAGAAATAGAATGTCTGTATGAAAGCACAGTCCCCAAATACCGCCCTACTGCAAGGCACCCTCGACGTGCTGATCCTGAAGGTGCTCGTCCTCGAACCGCTCCATGGACTCGCCATTTCCCGTCGCATTGCCCAAGTAACAGGTAACACCTTTCAAGTCAAGCCCGGATCGCTTTTTCCCGCCTTACATCGAATGGAAGAAGCCGGCTGGCTGAGTTCGAGTTGGGGCGAATCGGAGAATACCCGACGCGCCAAGTTCTATCGACTCACCAAGGCTGGCACTCATCAGCTCAAACAGGAAACAGATCACTGGGCGCGTATCTCGGCAGCGATGGCTAGTGCGCTCGAAATGCACTAATTAAAAGGAAGGAGCAACCCCATGTCCCACTGGTTCAAAACGCTATGGCGCAATCTAGCCCACAGGCAGGTTGTCGAAGACGATCTTGCGCAAGAACTCCATTCCTATCAGGACATGCTTGTGGACGAGAAGTCCCGCTCCGGCCTGAATCCGGACGCAGCACTCCGCGCCGCGCGGCTTGAAATGGAAGGCACCGAACAAATAAAAGAACACGTTCGCGATGTTCGTCTCGGTGTCACAATCGAAACTTTTTTCAGCGAACTCGCGCAATCGCTGCGCAGCCTGTGCCGCAACAAAGATTTATCTGTTCTCTGCACTGGTATGCTCGCGCTGGGTATCGGCGCCAGCACGCTGGTGTTCAGCATTTTTTACGCGGCATTAGTCCAGCCGCTGCCGTTTCCTGAGCCGGATCGTCTCCTGGAAGTGAGAGAAACTCGTGTGGCTCGCGGCATCGATATGGCGGCTTTCAGCGAAGCCAATTTCTGGGACGTTCGCGCGCGAAACCATTCCTTCGAAGAAGTGGCGGCTCTCCATTACGACAGCGCGAACCTTACCGGTGAAGGTCCAGCCGAAAAGGTGACCGACCGGTCTGTCACGGCTGGCTTCTTTCGCACGCTTGGTGTTTCGCCCATCCTGGGACGCGATTTTTCTTACGCGGAAGATCGTAACGGCTTTTCTAACGGCGTCGTGATCCTGGGTAATAAGTTCTGGCACGGCCGCTTTAACGCTGATCCAAATATCATCGGCAAAACGCTACGGCTGGATGATAAGGCCTGCACCGTCGTGGGCGTCCTGCCGCCAGGTGAGCCTTGGATTGACGACCAGATCTATCAACTATTTGGCCAGCGCGCGGATTCCGACCGCGGCAGTTGGGAGTTCTCCGTTATTGCCCGACTTGCTCCCGGCGTTTCGATGCAAGCCGCGCAAACAGATCTCGCGCGGGTCGCCTCACAGCTTGATAAAGCATATCCAGCGGAGGACAGAGGGATTGGATTTTCTACTTTACCTGCAAGCAGTTGGATTTCGAGCGACAACGCACGACGCGCGCTTTGGGTTCTTCTGGGCGCCGTCAGCTTTCTGCTTCTTATAGCCTGTTTGAACATGGCGAACTTGTTGTTGGCACGCGGCACCGCACGACAGCGGGAGATTGCTGTGCGAATCGCGCTCGGCGCTGGCCGCGGTCGTCTGATTCGATTTGTACTTCTGGAATCGCTACTTCTGAGTTTCTTCGGCGCGCTGCTAGGCCTGGCATTGGCCGGTGGCGCATTGCACGCGCTTCAAGCCATGGAAATCGAAGGGATTCCACGTTTGGCAGAGGCCAGCCTCAATCCATGGGTGTTGGGATTTGCAACTTTAACCGCGCTTCTGACCGGCCTGCTCTCCGGGCTCGTTCCTGCTCTGCAAACGCCAGCAAGCGGGACCGCAAACACCATGCGCGACAGCGATCATCAAACGGGCAGCCGCGGACAGGGCCGCTTGCGATCACTTCTCGTAACGGCTGAGGTTGCTATTTCCTTTCTACTGTTGGTTGGCGCCGGTTTGCTCATCCGCAGCTTTAGCGAACTCATGGCGGTCAACCGTGGTTTCCATACAGAGGGGCGGCTTGTTTTCTCGGTGAGCATGCCTGAGTCGTACTATCAGAACGGCGTGGGTAAGCAGTTCCTAGATCGCTTTTTTGCGCGTCTGTCCACCGTTCCGCAAGTGATCAAAGCCGGCGCAGTTAGCAGCCTGCCGATAGAAAACGCCGATACGGGCATGGGAATCGCACCCGTTTCGGAGAGTAATGGACAGCCGGGACCGCCGCCTTGGGCTAGTTGGCGCATCATCACTCCGAGTTATTTTCAGTCCATAGGGCTCCCGCTGCTTCGTGGTAGAGCTTTCGATGAGCGGGACAAACCAGTTTGGGCCGAACAAGGCCAGCCTGCTCCGTCGCGTCGAGTTGTCATCAGCCAGCGTCTGGCCGCGTTGCTATTCGGAAAGGAAGACGCCATCGGCAAGAGTGTCGCACTGTGGAAAGGCCAGGGCAACATGGACGCCGAGGTCGTCGGTGTGGTGGCTGACAGCCGAGAGCGCGGGCTTGCATCTGACCCTGCGCTTACGGTGTATCTTCCTTATGGAAGAAACGCCCCGGTTTCGAAGTTTGTGCTGCACACCCGCGGCAACCCGCTCGCCATTGCGCCCACAGTCCGCGCCATCGTAGCCGGTCTTGATCCCAATCTTCCGGTAGCCGACGTTCGTTCGTTTGACGAAGAGGTTCTCCGGTCGGTATCGCCCCAGCGGTTCAACGTGATTCTACTAACTGCCTTCGGAGGTCTCGCTCTGCTGCTTGCTACAACCGGAATCTATGGCGTCCTGTCCTACGCTATGAATCGCCGCACAGCAGAAATCGGGCTCCGAGTGGCCTTGGGCGCCAGCCCTGTTAACATTCTCGGCATAGCTCTTGGACAAGGCATGCGGCCAGCTGTGGTAGGCATGCTGCTGGGCGCGCTTGGCGCATGGTGGCTGTCGCGTTATCTGGAAACGCTGCTATTCGGTATTAGGCCGTTTGACTCAGTTACATACGTGATGGTGGCGGCAGTGTTGTTGGCCACGGCTTTGATAGCGTGCTTACTACCCGGCCGGCGCGCTATGCGTATCGACCCGGCAACTGCGCTACGCGCCGATTGAACTTTGGCTAATGCTTAACGGCTTATAGCTGCTTGGCACTAAAGATGCCATTGAAGCTTCCGCGATACTGAACAAAAACCAGAACCCAAAGCACACAGGCCACCAGTCCAGGAGCAATCCCCGGCGCAAGCGTCAGGTGGAACGTCAGAATGTTGTAAAGCTCCGCGGCAAGCAACGTCAGCGCAAGCGGCACAAAATAGCCCGACAGCAGCAACAGCCCACCAACCAGTTGTACGGCAAAGAAGAATGCGGCGAAATGCGATTCGCTAGCACTTGTAAGGAACTGAATCGCCAATGGATTCTCCGGTGGCGGCTGGTGGATGAAATGAAGAAATCCATTCAACCCGAAAACCGTGAACATTAGTCCCAGCAGATAGCGCGCAACTGTCGAACCAATCTTCATGCGCGTTCTCCCCCAAAAGCCAGCGCGTGCGTTTGCACAGCCTGCAGGTGCGGCGCAAGAAACGCGTCACGGTCCTGCCCATAAATCAGCGCCATCGTTCCACCGGCGGTCAAGAAGGTCGCGTCCGTCACTCCAAGAAAACCAAACAGCGACCGCAGGTAGGGCTCTACGAAATTGAACGATGCCATTTGCGTCTGTGCGTCGTAGTTTCCGCCGGTCGCAATAATAAAGGTCGCCTTCTTGCCAACGATCAGGCCTTTGGGCGTTCCGTTCGCGTAGGAAAAGGTCTTGCCGACGCGTGAAATTTGGTCGATCCACAGTTTGAGCACGGCAGGCACGCTAAAGTTATGCATCGGCACGCCAAGCACATACTCGTCAGCCTCCTCCAATTCCGCCAGCAACGTATCCGAAAGAACAAGCAGTTTATTCTGCTCGGGAGTGCGCACCGCTTCCGGGGTGTGCACCGTCTGGATCCATTCTCTGGTAATCGGCGGAATTGCGGTCGCGTTCAGGTCGCGGTGAGCCACACTCCCGTCCGGGTGTGAAGCCTTCCACTGCGTGACGAACGCCTCGGTTAGCTGACGCGAGACTGAACCGCCGTAGAGTGGGCTGGAATCTATGCGAAGAAGTGTGGCCATAGCAAAAAGCTCCTACACGACAGTTGATGCTTAATCAGCATGTGTTGATTCGGTAAAATAGACAAATGTCGCATTATCGTCAATTGCAGCAAAAGCGATATCCTTAAAGAGATAATGGCCCCCGCTCAACAAGTCGGCACCGAAGCGACGGATCCACGCGTCCTGCGCAGTCGCCGCATGCTCATGGATTCGCTAGCTAGGTTACTGAATAAAAAGGAGTTCGAAGAGATCTCGGTCCAAGAGATCACCGACGAAGCAACCCTGAACCGGGCGACTTTTTACCTGCATTACCCAGATAAGAACGCGCTGCTTCAAGCCATGACAGAAGTCCGATTCCGCGACCTGATTGAGCGCCGCGGACTTTCCTTCAACAACTGCGAAGGAGCACTTCGCGCCATTGCCCTCGGTGTTTGCGACTATCTAGCCGAATCCACAAGTTGCCCCGGCCAGCTAGCTAGGATACCGCTGGAGGGTTCCATTATTCCCGTCGTAGAAGGCATGTTCAAGGAAGGCCTTGCCCATCATGCTGCGCCTCCCGATGTCGATGTTGCGATGCTGGCCACTACGGCAGCCTGGGCCGTCTTCGGAGCGGCACGCCGCTGGTTTCAAACGGCCAACCGTATCCCGGCCGAAGAAATGGCCGCAGCGATTGAAGCGATGGTGACGCCAGTCCTTGTTAGCGCTTCCAGAAGCTGACTTTTAAGCTTCTATCTCGGAACCGGAGACTGCAGCACCCACCAGCTACTTGGGTTGTCCATTGCCATGCACAACCGCTGTCTTCGTCCAATTTCCCTGTAGTACTCCATTGGGATTTGCATTCGGATCGTTGATTTGAAACCACTGTCCCTGCCCGTTCGACCAGGTCTGAGAATAGGCATTTGAGACTTTCACGGTTCCGCCCGCTCCGGTCACGGTCTACTGGTCGAGGGCGTAGTCTACCCAATCGGAAGCCGCTGTGGAGCGGGCGTTCATGGCGGCGTTGGCATTGTTCATTGAGCTTCTGAATGAAGACTCCTGCTGCTGCATGAAAGCTGCGTGCTGGGAAGCCGAGCGCGCCATGTTCTGTTGGAACGCGTTGTATATCATTTGGCTGAATGCTCGTGACCGTTCCCGGCCCGCCTCCAGTATTGAGTCGCCTTCGCGCTTGTTTTTTTCTGCTAACTGTTGCAACGTCGCCTGCTTCCATTCCGGTACGGCCATCCCATGCGGCAGATCGTTGCTATCGGCCAACTGCAGCAGCGCGTCCAGCCGTCCCTTGGGCGCGGACATGACATCTACACGCGCGAAACACGTCCCCTTCGAGGGTCCAGAAGTGGCACTTACCCCACATTCCACCGCGGCCCGCAAACGTTGCTCCACTAAGAACGAACCGTTGACGACTTGCACCCGCAGGGCCGCCGTGTCCGCCGAGTTTTGTAACTGGAACATTGGCGCCACGCCGCTATTGTTCTGGTCGAACTGCTTCGCGAGTCCCTGCGCCCATTGGGAGTACCACGCGGGAACAGGCATGCTACCCACCACATGAACTCCCCCTTGCATTGTCTCCACGTAGTATTTCAGGAAATCTGCCGCCGAAATGACGCCGGAGATGTCCGCGCAGCCGCTCTGATTCAGTTTGACCCCCGAGTCCCAATGCCATCCCAGTAATGGTTCCTGACGAAGCTGCATCAGGCCATCGGGTGAAAACGCGCGAAATGCTGGAAAAGGCGACGGCGTACACGGCGGATGCATTTCAATGCCTTGCAACTTCCATCCCAACGGAATCGTCATATTGACCGCGACCATGTTGTTCAGCGTGGGGTCGGTGACTGGAGCCGTTGTCATCTGGCTCGACAACGCCGCCGAGTTAACATAGGTTGACCCGCCTACTTTCTGCCCCGACCCCACTTGTACGTCCGCTGCACCCGATCCGCTTGTTGCAGCTCTGCTTACGGGGGAAGAGCAACCCGCGAGCAGAATTGTCATGGCAGGAACTAGAGTGAAAAACGAGGTTGATCTTTTTGCGATAGGCGAGGGTGTTTTTCGCTTCATGAAGGTCTCTTATCTAATTGGCGTCAACGGCGGGCGAAGTACGCCAGATTACGGGTTGGGAGAGATGCCGGTAGTGTCTCAGGGTACAACAATCTCCCACAACCACTTTGACCCCTTCGCGCAGGCATTGCAGAAATCAGAGCGGGGCTCTGAGCACCGACATCGTGGCCAGAAGGCCACCGGCGCCGAGGGCTTCGCGGTGCGCCACAGGATCTCGGGCAAACTGCAGCTTCCCGATCATGCTCAACGTCATCATTACGAGACCATTGAATAAAGTCACTCACCGCGACGTGCTTTCGATCCTTGCCCTGCTGGCAATCTCTCCCTGAAGACCTTTAACGGACTCAAGCGCGCATCGCGGATGTAAGCTGACTTTTGGCGGAGCTACGTCCTCGCTGAGCCAGTCGAACACATTCGCGGCCCTCGTGCAAACACTATATCGTCGACACCGGGTCGCCTATGAGTGGTTTTCTGGCTAACCCGTGTTGCCCACTGAGTGCGACCAGAGTGCATTTCGCCTTCGCATTATCGAATGCGCCAGCCTTTTGGACGCGATAAAACGTGGTGTTGTGACGTTGGTCACATCGCATTGTCAGTCCTCGGTAAAGACAAGCGAGCCGTGAGAGTTTTACACCCTCGACCTGTCTTCTGTGCTTGGGGAAAGACACAGGGTAAACGATGCCGAACGAAGTCAACAACGCCTTTCACTTCGAGTTTGAAGGGGCAAAGGGCGTACTGCACCTACGCGGCAAAGTGACTGTGAATGCCGCAGCCGAATTGCATAAGTCGTTGCTCTCGGCGATGCAGACGGCAACCGATATTGCTGTGGACTTAGGTGAAGCGACGGAGTTGGATTTTGCTGGAGTCCAGTTATTATGCGCCGCACAGATGACGGCCGACCGGCATGGAACAAAGCTGTCGTTAAGTGGCGCCCTGCAGGCCGGAATCGCCGCTAGTTTTCAAACCGCAGGTATCTACCCTTTTGGCGAAGCACACAACAGATGATTAGCAGCAGCGTATTTCTGGAAGAAGCTGGAGAGTTGCTGATCGAGCTGGAATCGGCGCTTCTTGAGTTGGAGAACAATCCGAACGACTTGGAGTTGATCCAGCGAGTGTTCCGGGCTCTTCACACGATTAAGGGTTCGGGAGCGATGTTCGGCTTTGACCGGGTATCGCATTTCACGCATGATATTGAAGCCGTCTTCGACCGGGTGCGCGAAAATCAACTCTCGGTTACGCCTGAACTGATCAATTTGACTCTGGAGAGCCGTGACTTGATCAAGGCCTTACTGAACGAGAACGACAGCGCAACGGTTGATCTGAAACAACTGACCCGGATCACTGACGAATTCCAAAAGCTTTCGGGAATAGAGAAGGCTCCGCAGCCGAAGTCTGCGTCGGCAGCACCAAAAGGCGCGCCAAACGCCAAGTCCGCATGGAAGATTAGATTTCGGCCCGCTCATGACGTGATGCGCCGAGGCATGAACTTGCTCCACCTTATCAAGGAGCTAGCAGATCTCGGCGAGTTGCGGACCAGCGCGGACGTCAGTTACTTGCCCGATTTGAGAGAGATGGACCCAGAGACGTGCTACCTGGTGTGGGATTTTCAACTAACTACCGGAGAACCGCTCGAAGCAATTCGGGACGTTTTCATTTTCGTGGAGGATGCGGTTGAACTGGTGATCGAACGGGTGGGTGGGCCGGAGAATCAATCAGAGCCGCCAAGCGGACTGGGCGAACCGAAAGTAGGCACTCAGGCTCCTGAACCAGCGGCCAAGCGCGATCAAAACGCAGCGCCACGCACGGAACAGCGCGAAACACGAGGTGGTGAAAGCAAGGCGAGCATTCGAGTTGCAGCCGAGAAATTGGATGCGCTGCTCAATTTCGTAGGCGAACTGGTCATCGTGCAGGCGCGGTTAAGCGACCTTGCGCTACGCTCCAACGACGCCGAGACCGTGTTCATTGCCGAGGAAGTAGAACGCCTGTCGGCTGGACTTCGCGACAGCGCGATGAGCATTCGAATGCTTCCATTGCGAGGAACCTTCGAACGCTTCCGGCGGCTGATACATGACCTTACCCGCGACCTCAAAAAGGAAATCGACTTCACAACCGAAGGTGCAGAGACCGAGCTTGACAAAACAGTTATAGACCAACTGAACGATCCTCTATTGCACTTGATACGCAACAGCGCTGACCACGGAGTCGAAATGCCACAAGAGCGGGTCGCAGCTGGAAAAGCAAAGGCCGGGAAAATTCACCTGTCCGCGACTTATTCGGGCGCGAATGTGCTGATTCGCATCAGTGACGACGGCCGGGGCCTCAATCCGGAAGCCATACGTGCGCGAGCGATCCAAAAAGGTTTGATTCAGCCGGATGCGCGGCTGGGCGAATCGGATCTGGTATCGCTGATTCTGATGCCAGGATTCTCTACGGCACGCGAAGTGACGGACGTTTCGGGCCGCGGTGTCGGAATGGACGTTGTGCGCCGCAACGTGGAGGCTCTTAGAGGATCTATCGAAGTGACGAGTGTTCAGAACTCAGGGACAACGGTTACACTGCGGCTGCCGCTAACGCTTGCGATTATCGACGGTCTGTTGGTGCGGCTGGCGCAAGCGCATTTTGTGATCCCGCTCTCAAGCGTGGTGGAGTGCATAGAACTTTCGCGGCAGGACGTGGAAAACATGCACGGCAAGCGGCTGGTAAACGTTCGCGGAGAACTGGTGCCTTATATATCGCTTCGGAATTATTTTGAGATCGGCGGTGAAGTGCCGGCGATCGAACAGGTCATCATCGTTGAGACTCGCGACGGGCGTTTCGGATTCGCGTTGGACGAAGTGCTCGGGGATCATCAAACGGTGATCAAGAACCTGGGCCGGATTTACCGGGACGTGCAAGTCATTTCTGGCGCGACGATCATGGGGGACGGATCGATCGCGCTCATACTCGATCCGCATCGTTTGGTGCAGGATGTCACGGCGTCGGGTTCTTCAATTCAGAAATAGAGTTCGTGCTGCGCGGAGTCGACACGAACCAGCCAAGGCGCGCTGGTCGCCTGGAGAGCAGAAACACTGCGTGTGCGAGACAGGACTAAGGCCTATCTCGTGACGTCAGGCGCATTATTCAGTCGTTAGTCGGTACAAAGGAGAAGCCATCATATGGCAAAGGTTGTCGCTCGCCCATCGCAGAAAAAGGTTGCCGCGAAGAAGGCTGCAAAGCGTGATTCAAGATCTTCAGAGAAGATTAAAGTAGATGAGATCTTTGAGCTGATTCCAACAGCTGTCGTGGTGCTGGACGCGGAACATAATGTGCTAAGCGTCAACCGCGCCGCCGCCGAGATGACGGGAAGGGCTAAACAAGTTTGCATCGGGGCAAAGTTCTGGGACCTCTTCGACTTCCCAGCTTGTCGGGAGGGCAAGTGTTCGCACAAGGCAGCGGTTGACACGCGCACGCCACAGGAGGGACTTGAGTTCCCGAAAGTTTTCGGGGTCGAGAAGCCGCTACGCCAGGTAACCACGCCGGTTTTGGATAAAGCCGGACAAGTGGTGAAGCTCGTCCTAACCTTTCAGAACGCCTCCGCCGAAGAACGGATAAATCAGGAGATGCTTCGCGTGACCAAGGCGGTGAGCGAAGGCCGACTCAATGAGCGCGTTGACCTCAACGGATTCACAGGTCCACAGCAAGCGCTTTTCTCGCAATTCAATCAGATGCTGGATTCAGTCAATGCATTAGTAAGCGATACGCAAATGTTGACGGACGCGGCTCGGGCAGAGAAATTTGATGTACGCGCCGACGCGACTCGGCATTCCGGGGACTTCCGCAAGCTAGTGGAGGGGGCCAATGCCAGTCTGGATACGGTTGTCGATAAGCTCGCGTGGTATGAGGCCATCATTGATGCCGTTCCATTCCCAGTTCATGTGATCAATAACGAGATGGAGTGGGTGTTCCTAAACAAGGCCTTCGAAAAGCTGATGGTGGAACAAGGTTATGTAAAGAATCGCAAGGACGCTGTTGGCCGGCCGTGCGCGACGGCGAACGCCAATATCTGCAAGACCGATAAGTGCGGCATCAACCAACTGGTTAAATTGGGCAAAACGGAGAGCTTCTTCGACTGGTGCGGAATGAACTGCAAGCAAGACACGTCGCACGTAATTAACATCAGAGGCCAGAAAGTTGGCTATGTAGAGACCGTCCAAGACTTAACTCCGATTCTGCGAGTCAAAGACTACACAGCTCGTGAAGTGGACCGGCTAGCGGCCAATCTGGTGCAACTGGCTGAGGGCGACCTGAGCTTTGAATTAACCACGGTTGAAGGCGACAGATACACGACTGAAGTTCGTCAACAGTTCGAGAAGATTAACGAGAGCCTGTCGAAGCTAAAAGCGAATATCGGCGCGATGGTATCGGACGCCAGCGTGCTGACGGAGGCGGCGAAAGCCGAGAAATTCGACACACGCGCCAATGCGGCCCGTCACTCGGGAGAATTCGGCAAGATTGTTGCCGGCATGAACGTCACCTTCGACGTGGTCGTAGACAAGCTGAACTGGTACCAGAGCATTATTGACGCGGTACCGTTCCCGGTACACGTCATCGATAAGGATATGAAGTGGGTTTTCTTGAATAAAGCATTCGAGAAGCTCATGGTTGAACAGGGCTATGTGCGCGACCGCAAGGACGCGGTGGGACGGCCATGCGCCACCGCAAATGCAAATATCTGCCGAACCGATAAGTGTGGGATCAGCCAACTTGTTCAGTTAGGTAAGAATCAGAGCTACTTTGACTGGTGCGGTATGTCGTGCAAGCAGGACACGGCCAAGCTCTACAACGTCAAAGGTGAGGAAGTCGGCTTTGTCGAAACGGTTACGGATCTGACTTCAATCATTCGGGTCAAGGACTTTACAGCGCAGCAAGTGGATCGTCTGGCAGCAAACTTGGTGCAACTCGCTAAGGGCGATTTGAGCTTCGAACTGAAGACGCTGGAAGGCGATAAATACACCACGGAAGTGTGCCAGCAGTTCGGCAAGATTAACGAGAGCCTAGCGACCTTAAAGACGGCCATCGGCGCGATGGTATCGGACGCCAGCGTGCTGACGGAAGCGGCGAAGGCCGAGAAGTTCGACACACGCGCCAATGCGGCCCGTCACTCCGGGGAATTCGGCAACATCGTGGCGGGCATGAATATCACCTTCGACGTGGTCGTAGACAAACTGAACTGGTACCAGAGCATTATTGACGCGGTACCGTTCCCGGTACACGTCATCGATAAAGACATGAAATGGGTTTTCTTGAATAAAGCATTCGAGAAGCTCATGGTTGAACAGGGCTATGTGCGAGACCGTAAAGATGCCGTGGGACGATCTTGCGCTACAGCGAATGCAAATATCTGCCGAACCGACAAGTGCGGGATCAGCCAACTCGTTCAGTTAGGTAAGAATCAGAGCTACTTTGACTGGTGCGGTATGTCGTGCAAGCAAGACACAGCCAAGCTCTACAACGTCAAAGGCGAGGAAGTCGGCTTTGTCGAAACGGTTACGGATCTGACTTCAATTATTCGGGTCAAGGACTTTACAGCGCAGCAAGTGGATCGTCTGGCAGCGAACTTGGTGCAACTAGCTAAGGGCGATTTGAGCTTCGAACTAAAAACGCTGGAAGGCGATAAATACACCACGGAAGTGTGCCAGCAGTTCGGCAAGATTAACGAGAGCCTCACAACTTTAAAAGCAGCCATCGGCGCTATGGTCTCCGATGCTCATGTGCTGACGGAAGCGGCGAAGGCCGAGAAGTTCGACACACGCGCCAATGCCACCCGTCACTCCGGGGAATTCGGCAACATCGTGGCGGGCATGAATATCACCTTCGACGTGGTCGTAGACAAACTGAACTGGTACCAGAGCATTATTGACGCGGTACCGTTCCCGGTACACGTCATCGATAAAGACATGAAGTGGGTCTTCCTAAACAAGGCATTCGAGAAGCTAATGACCGGACAGGGTTATGTGCGCGACCGTAAGGATGCCATTGGGAAGCCTTGCTCAACGGCGAATGCGAACATCTGCAAGACAGACAAGTGCGGTATTAACCAGTTGGTACGCCTAGGTAAGACTGAAAGCTATTTCGACTGGTGCGGCATGAGTTGCAAGCAGGATACGTCAAAGCTGTTCAACGTCAAGGGCGAAGAAGTCGGATTTGTTGAAACCGTGACAGACCTGACATCAATCATTCGCGTCAAAGACTACACGGCACAGGAAGTGGACCGGCTAGCAACCAATCTAGTGCAGTTGGCAAAGGGGAATCTAAACTTCGAAACAAAAACCAAAGAGGCCGACGCCTTTACTGGTGAAGTGAATCAGCAGTTCAGCAAGATTAACCAGAGTCTAGACCAGCTGAAATCGGCAATTGGAGCGCTAGTTGAAGACGCCAATATGTTGGCGGAAGCCGCAGTGCAGGGGAAACTCTCCACACGAGCGAATAGCGACAGGCATTCGGGCGAATACGGCAAAGTAATCCAAGGTGTAAACCGGACGATGGATGCGGTTGTCGGTCCGCTAAACGAGGCAGCGGATTACGTTGCGAAAATCAGCCAAGGCAAGATTCCGCAGCCAATCGGAGAAGAATATCGGGGTGACTTTAACACCTTAAAGACCAGCATTAACGTGCTCATCGAGGCGATGACTGAAGTGACAAGCGCGGCCGGGAGAATTGCTTCCGGCGACCTTACCGTCCATATCCAAGAGCGTTCGCCGGACGATAAGCTGATGCAGGCTTTGGGATCGATGGTGGAAGGGATTGGCCGAGTGGTCAACGATATCCGAGCAATAGCGTCGGAGGTTGTGACAGCCAGCCAGTCCATCACCGGCGCATCTTCACAAGTATCAACGGGTGCTTCGGCTCAGGCAGCGTCGGCCGAACAAGCGTCATCTTCGATGGAGGAGATGGTCTCCAACATCAAACAGAACGCGGACAATGCGCAGCAAACCGACAAGATCGCGACAAAGTCGTCGAACGACGCCTCCGACAGCGGTAAATCGGTACGCGAAGCAGTGAACGCAATGAAGGAAATTGCCAGCAAGATCTCGATCATTGAAGAGATTGCTCGGCAAACAAACCTGCTGGCACTTAACGCAGCAATCGAAGCTGCGCGCGCCGGTGAACACGGCAAAGGGTTCGCGGTGGTGGCGGCTGAAGTCCGCAAACTGGCCGAGAGAAGTCAGAAGGCGGCTGGCGAAATCAACCAACTCTCCGTCAGCACGGTGAATGTTGCGGAAAAGGCCGGCGAGATGCTCGATCACTTAGTACCGGACATCCAGCGGACAGCCGAACTGGTTCAGGAAATCACGGCAGCCAGCCGCGAGCAGAATACTGGGGCTGAACAAATCAACAAAGCACTGCAGCAACTGGAGCAGGTAATTCAGCAGAATGCCTCAGCGGCGGAGGAGATGGCGGCAACGACTGAGCAACTGCGCGACCAGTCCGATCAATTGATCTCGGCCATCGAGTTCTTCCAAACAAATGAGAAGCAAGATAACGCACCGCCCCACAAGACCACCTCTCGCGGGTCGGGAGCTCCGAAGAAAAACACCAACAGCCTCGCCAAACTGACGGAAACAGTTGGTCACAGCCGGCCTTCTCAGAAGGGGAATTCCAGGCGACCTGGCGGGGCCGTTATTCGGATGACGGATGAATCCGCGCATCTCGATGACGAGTTTGAACGGTTCTAAGGAGAGACTCAGATGAGCGTCGAAGAAATAAAGGAAGCAAAGCCCTACTTGACTTTCAGGCTCCTCCAAGAAGTCTTTGCCATCAATGTGGGAAAGGTACGTGAGGTCCTGGACCTCACGGCCATCACCAAAATTCCACGAACGCCCAATTTCATGCGGGGGGTGATTAACTTGCGCGGGAGCGTGGTCCCGGTCGTGGACCTCCGGTTGTGCTTGGAGATGCCGCAGACCGAGAAGACAGTGAACACTTGCATCATCGTAATGGAGGTGGTGCTAGAGGGTGATTCCGTGATTGTCGGCGCCCTAGCGGATTCGGTAAACGAAGTGATTGATCTTGAACCGGATCAGATTGAGGCGGCACCGCGCATCGGCATGCATATTCGAACCGATTTCATCCAAGGTATGGGCAAACGGGACAACCAGTTCATCATGATTTTGGACATCGACAAGGTGTTCTCCACGGATGAGATTGGAGTTCTGCGCGCCGACCGCGGCAACACATTAGAAGAAGTTGCTTGAAAGATGGGCGCAGGGGTGAGCTTCCCACCCCTTCACTAAGTTCGCAGGATTAAAATGCCATCCGTTTTATACACAGAAGCTCTTCGCGACCGAGATTTTTTCCGACTGCGGCACTTCATTCAAAAGGAGATTGGGATCCAACTTCCGGACGCGAAGCGCACTATGCTTGAGGGGCGCATAAGAAAGCGGCTCCGAGCGCTTCAGTTGTCCTCATTAGCCGCCTATTGCGATTACTTGTTTAGCCCAAACGGGCAAGCTGGCGAAGCGAGCCACCTGCTTGATGTAGTAACGACAAACAAAACAAGCTTTTTCCGGGAGGGATCTCATTTCGAATACCTGACGGAGACCGTGTTGTCGCAATTGGACACGGCGGAGCGGCGGGCAAAGGGTCCCTTCCTGGTTTGGAGCGCAGGCTGTTCGACGGGTGAGGAACCTTACACACTTGCCATCGTGTTGAATGAATACGCCGAGCGCAAGACGGGCTTTCAATTTCAGATTCTGGCAACGGATATCTCTAGCGAGGTTCTTCAGAAGGCGCATTTGGCGGTATTCAATGCCGATGTTGTGGAGTCGATACCAAGACACCTGACACAAAAGTACTTTCTGCGCAGCCGCGATCCCAAGAAGCGGCTGTTCCGAGCGGCACCTGAACTGAGAGACAGGATGGATTTCCGGCGTCTGAACTTCATGGATGCCAGCTATGAGATGCCTAGGGTCGATGTAGTTTTTTGCAGGAATGTGCTGATCTACTTCGACCGAGACACCCAGTTCAACGTCATCACACGCTTCTGCCACCATCTTCCTGTCGGCGGCTATCTGTTTCTTGGGCATTCGGAGACTACCCACGGACTCGATCTGCCGTTGGATATGACGAGCCCGACAGTCTACAGAAAGATAAAGCGGAATATCCAGCAGGATGCGGCAAGAGGCGAATAGATGCTCAACTACCGACTGGGGGTCGCCGAGGCGAAGATTACCCAGGGGCCCGCAATGATCGAAACAACGTTGGGCTCTTGCGTGGCCGCAGTGTTTTGGCACGCGAACTCGCGGACCGGTGCCATGTGTCATGCAGCGCTGCCCATTTGCCCGCGTGATGCGGATGGCCAGGAATTACGCTACGTCGATTACGCCATGGGCTACCTGCTGGCACGCCTAAAAGCGAAAGGCATCGAGCATAAAGAGATCGAAGTCAAGTTATTCGGCGGAGCAAACGTGCTGCCGGGAGGGATGGCCGAGAAGACAGTGGGATTCCAGAACGTGCAGGCGGCTGAACGCCTTGTCGAGAAAGAATCCTTGCGCCTGGTGGCTTCCGATTTGGGCGGCATTGCTGGACGGGTGATCTATTTCCGCGTGGATACAGGCGACGTGTTTTTGCGCCGGATCAAAATCGGGGAGTCATTTGCTGAAAATCAGCAGGCCCGTTCCGGCCGAATTAAGAAGGTGCGTTAAATGAAGGACAAAAAGTTTCGCGTTTTGATTGTGGATGACTCGGCAGTTGTGCGCGAGACGTTGCGGGACATTCTGTCGACCGACCCTAGGCTGGAGGTTATAGCGACGGCGAGCGACCCCTATGTTGCGGCTGAGCGAATACGCGAACAAGTGCCAGATGTGATCACGCTCGACATCGAGATGCCGCGGATGGACGGTTTAAACTTCTTGCAGCGAATCATGAGCCAGCATCCCATTCCTGTTGTGATTTGCTCGAGTCTGGCCGAACGTGGGGCGGATACCACGTTGCAGGCTCTTGAATATGGCGCCATCGACATCGTCACAAAGCCGAAGGTCGGCTGCAAGCAGTTTATGGAAGAATCGCGTCAAATGCTGTGCGATATAGTCACCGCTGCCGCCACCGCACGAGTTCAGCCACTCAGTTCGCAGCGAGTGATTGAGCCTAAACTCACCGCCGACGCAGTGCTCATGAAAGGCGCCGATGCCGCCATGATTCAGACCACCGACAAAGTGGTTGCCATCGGCGCTTCGACAGGAGGGACCGAAGCACTCCGAGTCGTACTGGAAGCTCTTCCATCGGACTGCCCTGGCATTGCGATAGTTCAGCACATGCCCGAGCATTTCACGCGCGCCTTTGCCTCACGACTCGATTCTTTATGTAAGATCACCGTGAAAGAAGCCGCAAATAACGATACTGTGCTGCGCGGTCAGGCTCTAATCGCACCAGGGAACCACCACCTGCTGCTCAAACGAAGCGGAGCGCGGTATTACGTTGAAGTGAAGGAAGGTCCCCTGGTAGCCCGCCACCGACCGTCGGTGGATGTGTTGTTCCGTTCAGCGGCGCGTTATGCAGGCAGAAATGCGATGGGAATCATTATGACCGGAATGGGCGACGACGGGGCACAAGGGCTGCTTGAAATGCGAACAGCCGGCGCCACCACCATTGCACAGGATGAAAAGACCTGCGTTGTTTTTGGCATGCCGCAGGTCGCGATTAAGTTGGAAGCAGCAGAACAAGTGCTGCCGCTTGACCGATTGCCCTCCGCTATTTGTGCTTACGGCAAAGTCGTTTAGATAGGCCGCAGCAATACTTCGCAGATGCTGCTGACCGTGAAAAACCCGAGCGGCACGATTGGTCACCAGACTATCCCCGGAACACTAAATCAGAAGATCAAGCTGCAGGGCCAACAGGGGCAGATCATAACAGGATCTGGCGCTGAGTAACCTATATGAGAATCGGCGGCACGCTCGGAGTAAAGTTTCGTGTAACCTCTCCGCAACAAATAGAGGTCTTGAATGCAGCGCTCGCCGATCCGCATAGACGAGAGATTCATATCATCGATTAGGCGCTCCCTTAGCGTGACATTTCAGCCGATGTGAAGCGCCAGCCGAATCGGCGGCAGCCGCTCGATATAACTCATTCTTTCGTTCCCACGTACTGAATTGGCCGACGATCCGAGAAGATAGCCAAACAACACAGCCCGTCGTCGTCAGTGGCGACAAAGAAGGAATTCCGAGGCTAATTGGGAATTAAGATTGGCGTTGCAGTGGGCGTTCGATTTCGCCGCCGAGAGAGTTTAAGACTTCTAGATTCGCGTCGTAGTTCGATTCCACGGCTGATCGAAGTGCTTCGAGCCCGTTCGGAGCTTCCTCAAGAAATGAACAGAAGTGCTCCGGATTGGTTCCGCGCCTGCCACGCGAGTCAGGAACCATTTCTGCTGATGGCGCGCGGTCTGTCACCTCCGAGCCAATGCGCTCCATAACCTCGCCAATTGACCGCATCATATCATTCAAATTGATAGGTTTCGAGATATATCCGTCCATTCCCGCTTCCAGGTATTCCTCTCGATCCCCCTTCATCGCATTCGCGGTCACCGCGATAATCGGAATCCTTTTGCTCGTGCCTAACTCCCGGTGCCGAATCTTCCGAGTGGCTTCGATTCCGCCCATGATGGGCATCTGCACATCCATCAACACTAGATCGAAAGCTTCCTTGTCAAGGGCGGCTAAGGCCTCGCGCCCATCGTTGACTACGCACACAGAGTGGCCGCGCTTTGAAAGAAGCGCGCAAGCCAGCTTCTGATTGATAATGTTGTCCTCGGCCAGAAGTATGCGCAGCGCTCGCCGGCTCTCCGAGGCCTTGCTCTCTTGACTGACCGCTCTTTGCGACGTCTCGACAAGTTGTCTTTGTCGATTCATTACCGAACTGATTGCAGCACGTAATTCGCTTGGGTTTACGGGCTTCCCAAGATAGACGTCCACGCCTAGTTCGCGACATCGAACCGCCTCCCGCCTTCTACCAGAGGAGCTAAGAACGATCATGCGGCTTTTTGCTGCCCCTGGGGCGCGTCGAATCTTCTCGCAAAGTGCGAGTGTATCGATCTCCGGCCCGCTAACGTCAAGCAGGATCAGATCAAAAGCCTCTTGACTGAGAATGTGAACGGCCTGCGTATCCCCATTTGCCAACGTTGGTTTCATACCAAGGTTGCTCAGTATTCTGCCCAAAATAGCGCTGCAGGTAAGGTTATTCTCCACGACAAGCACCATCAAACCCAGCGCCTGAGGGTCGCTTGATCGTATTTCCAAAGGAGCACCTTTGGCTACTTCAAACGGGATTGTAAAGTGGAACGTGCTGCCACGTCCCAGGGAGCTTTCTACCCAGATTCGTCCACCCGCCATTTCAACCAGCTGGCGCGATATGGTAAGACCCAAGCCCGTTCCGCCGTATTTGCGAGTTGTGGATCCATCCGCTTGCGTAAATGCCTGAAACACGCTTGCCTGCTTCTCTTCCGGAATGCCGATACCCGTATCCATAACCATGAAGTGGACCAGCACGCGTCCATTCTTGCGAGCCTCCGACACGACACGCAGTAACACTTCACCCTGCTCGGTGAACTTGATTGCATTGCCGACGAGGTTCATGATGATCTGTCTCAGGCGGCCCGCATCGCCCAAAAGTTGATCAGGTGTGCTCGCGTCGATTTCGCAGATCAGTTCAAGATCCCTTTGGTCGGCCCGCACCGCTAGTACCTTCAGCGTTTCGAACACATTGTCGTTTAATGAGAAGGCAGTCTTCTCGGAAGCCAGTTTTCCCGCTTCAATCTTCGAAAAATCAAGGATGTCGTTGATGACCGTGAGAAGGGCGTCGGCTGACGCTTTTACAGTCCTGAGATAGTCCTGCTGTTCCTCGGTCAGCTCAGTCTCCATCAACAATTCGGCCATCCCGATCACACCATTCATCGGTGTTCGTATCTCATGACTCATATTTGCGAGAAAATCGCTCTTCGCCTGGTTTGCTTCCTCCGCACGTTCCTTTGCCTCAACCAATTCCGCATTAATGCGAAGGATCGGGTTCATGACCGCGCGGTGGATGGTCAGATTCACCATATAGGCGGCGATCACCAGCGTTATACCCAACACGGTCATCGCTTGCCAACGTTGATGGATTGACTGGTTTACCACCTCGCTGAGCCGTTCGTGAAGGTCCATAGAGAACTGATCCTTCGTACGCTCCAAATCCTGCTTGATCGCTTCGGTTCGCAATGCGAGCGCCCGCGTCTGACTTTGGGTCTCATAAGTCAGATTCATCGGGTTTTCAACCGCAACTCGATATGTCTTCTCCGCGTCGGGCAGAAACGCTTTGAGAGCGTCGGCGAGCGCCGCTGCCTGAAGTGTTCTTTCCTTGGAAAGTCCTCGTATTGCAGCCAGAGCTTTGAGATCGTTTATCGAGCGGGAGCCTTCCTCGGCGGCGCGTTCCAGTCCTGACGCATCTTGCATGACGACTGCATCCTGGAACCCTCTCACGCTCAGTAGAAAGGCGGCCTCCGCGTCCTGACTTTCCTGGGCGGCGGGGAACAATGCCTCGGAGGTTTCTCGCAGAACTCGTTCACGGTTCAGCCCCTGTACCTGTACGAGAGCTGTGGACACGATGAAACCTATCACAAAAATTGCGATACTCAGCCAAATTTTTATGCTGATAGTTCGGTGCTTCATGTCGCGGGGTTTCTAGCGCACTTGAAGCGTTTTCAGCCCCGTCGTAACTGTCGCCGTGCTGACATATCCGATTGCGCCCTTTGTCTTTCTCACGTACTCTGCAACCTCTGCGTCTGAACCGAAACTCTTGGGTATTGATGCCTTCCCCGTGAAGAGCAGACTCCGGTAATAAGTCATCAGAGCTTCATTCGTTCTCCCCATGTACGCCTTGAGGAAGAGACCGTGCGCGGCACCCGTTCTCGCTAGGACTGGTTCGACGTGCGGGGCGCCTGGAAGCGACGTTTTGGTCATCAGAAAAATTCGGCTCAGTTCATCGCGGGAGATCTCGGACGTCGAAACATTCGGACTTGCAATAAACTTGATCTCGCTTGGCGGTACATTTGCAGCGCCATACGTCGCGATAGCAGCCAGCACGAGAAGTACGTGTATGAGTTTCATCAAAGTCTAGTTTCTGCTGCCATGGTTCTTAGCCGCGCGTTAGAACTGGAGTCCCGTCCGGATAACAAGCAGATCTGTATTCGGCCTGAAACCCTGCGGATTTTCCTGCAGATAGAATCCCTGGAATGCATCCTCAGCCCCGTACCCGTTCATGAAATGCCCTTCGATCTTCACATCCCAATGATTGTTAAGATCGAGCCTTAAGCTTGCGACTTTATCGAAGATATGATTGCCCGGATCTGAGTGATTGGAACCCCAGTTTACGTAGAACCGCGAGTAATAAGTCCCCACTTCTATCCATTTAGATATTCGATAGCTTACGGAGCCATAGAAACTCCGGCTATCCAGTTTGGTTTCGATCGGCGCGAAAGAATAGAGCGTAATCTGGTCCAGTTGCGTGCGCCGGTATTCGCCGTCGACTATCAGACCGCCTCTCAGGTAATGCACGTAGAACTGATCGGTTGCATATTGTTTAGTGTGCTCATTGAACGGCTGGCCAAAGGGATCTATTCCTCTCCCATCGGAGTTGGCATCGATGTGAGAGGCACCTGCCATAAAGCCCTGAAGCGGAGTGTTCCAGCGCAAATCCGCGCCTTCATTCCTGGCCCCTAACGTTATCAGCGTCGAATCATAGGCTTTTGCACCGTAGAAGTATCCGCCATACCGATCGTCGGGGAGCAACCCCGCAAATGTCGTGTAAGACAAGCTTCCGAGCCGCTTCAAGGATATGTCGCCATAGATGTCTCCGCCGACGTGAGCAATGTTGGTAGCTCTCAAATCCAGTGGATAGACGGATTGCGGCATAATGGCCCAAGTGTGTAGCGATTCCAGATCCTGTGTATCGTTGTAAAGCCCGAGCACTGTCTTAATCTTGCCGACGCGAATGCCTAGCCAGTCTCGATACCGATAATCCCCACTGGCCCAATCGATCTGCGGACGCCACTTGCCTAACTGCCCAAGGTTTCGATCATAAATTTGGGCGCCAACTCGGAAACTGTCGGTCACCTGAACCGTGATGTTGCCGCCGAAGTCTGTGAAGGCGAAACTACCATTGCTAGTGTTCATCGTCAGATAGTTGTTGACGTTCGAGGCCATAAACGACTGTGACGCGAAGCCGTGTACCTGCACTTCCCGCCCTTCTACCGAGAAATCAGTGGATTGGGCGCCCAGAGTGCTGGCAATCCCAAGCAGCAGCGCAACAATGGAACACTTGAAAGTTAAATGCATTCGTTCCCTACCAATTGGGCTCCTAAGAGTCCCTATCGGCGTGCTCGAACTTTTGCTGTAGTCCGGCGACCAGTCCCCCGGCAATCTGTTCCTTGCATCCGTTGCCCTACAAAGCGAATCGATCAGACTGGTACGGCCCAAATCGCGCAAAGTGGCTATTGCCCCGCGCGCCGTGCCCACAGACACTGAAATCTCAAGTTCTTTATGGCAAAACAACGCAGCATAGCATCAAATCTCGGGCTTTACGTCTATGGCGCGAGCCGCCATCTTTCTCGGCATCCTGGGCCTGGTCTCCGGCGATTTCGCCACTTCCTGGCAGAACGTCGGTCCCAACATCCCTCTGCGCGTACCGCTCGCCTATCTCACCGCGGTCATTGAGCTCGCCGGGGGGATCGCGCTTCTCCTTCCCCGCACCGCGCGTGCCGGCGCCCTGACCCTGACGATTGTCTACTCGGTTTTCACCCTCATCTGGGTGCCCAAGGCCTTTGTGAATCTCGGCAATTACGACCCCATCGGCAATGTCTTTGAGGAGTTCGCCTTGGTCGCCGCTGGCCTGGTCCTCTGCGCCATCTTCTCGCCTGCCGGTTCATCCCTTGCGCGCCGCCGGCCCTTTTTCGTGCTCCTCTTCGGCATTTGCCCTATTTCCTTCGGCATCGCTCCACATTATTGACATGCCCGGCCTGTTGGGCTGGATTCCGGGTTGGCTGCCGCCGACCAAGATGTTCTGGGCCTATGCCACCACCATTGGCTTTTTCGGGGCCGCCATAGCCATCCTCACCGGGATCATGGCGCCGCTTGCCGCGCGCCTCCTCACCGCGGAGATCGTGATCTTCGAGTTGCTGGTCTGGATTCCGAATCTCTCCGCCGGGCCAAGCAAGCACTTCAATTGGGCGGGCAACGCGATCTGCATCGCTCTGGCAGGCGCCAGTTGGGTCGTCTCCGACTCCATCAGCGCAGCAGCAAAAACAAAACCAATCCCAGCAGAGTCTCCTGCAGAAGTAAGCATGGTTGCGTGAATCTTTCAGTTCACTAGAACGCCGCCCTTGGTCAAGTAGTGGCAAGGCCGCACATGTAAGACCGCCCTCTTCCGATAGCCGCCGATTCTCTCCTAAAGCTGTTATCGTAACCACCCAAAAAACTCAGTCACAGCCGAAGTGAAAGAATCCTCACTTCTTCCAACCCCAGTCAAATCAATCACATAACCCCGAATTCCACCCCTTCACAATCACCCCACCAATACATGTTTCCGTATTTCGTGAGTGATCCTGAACTCAGGCTGATACCCAGCCCACTTTCTAACCTGAGGACTGAAAAATGACAAACCTGAACGCCAAGCCCGCCGAGGCCAATACGAACATCAATACCACCCCTGCAACTCCCATTCAAACGGGTCCCCGATCAGAAGCAGGAAAAGCCATCTCATCGAAGAACGCGATGAAATGTTTTGCGCCGCAAACTCCAACCGGTGGACCGGAAACCAACACGGCTGCTGCGCCCCGCATACCCTGATCCTTCCGCACGAAAGCATGGACGAGTACAAGATCGTCGAAGTTGTCTGGCGCAAACTCTTCGTACCGAACAACGAAACCGAATACCACATGGTCACCGAGTTAGTGAACACCGATTGGTTCCTCCAACGCGCCTCCCGCGCCCACGCCGCCATCGAAGAAAGCATCTACCAGTCCAATCCCGATCCCGCAACGTGGAGCGAGGAACAGCAAAAAACACTCGCCCGTCACATGCGCTACAAAACCGCAGCCAGCGACTTGGTAGACAAGAAACGCAAAGCCTGCGAAGACTACCGCAAAGCCCGCCGCGCCGAATCCGAAAGCGCCGCCAAAACCGCCGTCGCCAACGAACGCCTGGAAGTCTACAAAAAGAAAAACCGACCCGAACAAACCTGGAAAGAAAAGCTGGCGGACATGAAGAAGCAAGCCATTGCGTTAGGCTTCAACCCACCAGAGGTCGATCCCACCAGGCGCTAAAGCAGTTTCCCAAACAACCGCCGCGCTTTCCCAACCGCGCCCGCAAGTTTGCAAACCAATCAAGCGGTCCAGCTTTTCAGAACCACCCACCACTCCAGGGACAACTCCGTCCATATCCCAACCCAAACATCGTTCGCTCAATCCAGTACACCTAATGCCGAACTAACCGAAGCCGCCCTCGGCCCTGCAGCGACCTTCCAGGTCGCCCATAAACACCCCGTTTCCTCATTTCATGCTCCAAAAACCCTCAATCTTCTCTATTTCTTCGCCTTTGACCGCCATTTCGTTTCGTAAACCAGCCCTGCGCCCTGTACCCATGATCCCGTGCTCCCTGCCGTCAGCCCCTATAGCAAACCCCGAGATGTTCCGAACTGTCCTTGTACTAAGCTTTTGGACCCATCTCAAGCACTATGAGCACAACTCTGAATCCCACCCAAGTCCTCACCCATCCCAACACCACATCTTCAAGCCCGTCTCTCGAACTGGCTGAACGCTTCGGTATTACCGAGCAAAACCTGGCCGACCGCCGGGCCTACGTGGGTCTGGGTGAAGCTGACCAGGAGTTGCTGCTTCAGCATCTGGAATGGGCCAAGCAAAATGCCGCCGCCATCGGCAAGGTCATGATTGACCATCAGTTTGCGTTCGCTGCCACAAAGGCCATCACCCAAAAGCGCGCCAAAGCCAAAGGCGTCACGCTCGATGCATTTCGTGAAGAACTCGAAAAACTGCAAGTCCAACAGTTCATCGGCGCTTTCGAAGGTGCGAAGTCTAATTGGAATCTGGAATACTTCGAAAAACGGCTGGCCATTGGCTGGTCGCACGCACAGTTCCATCTGCCGTCCAAGTGGTATTTGGGCGCCTATCCGGAACTTCTGCGCGCAACCCGCGCCAAGCTCCGCCAAAGCGGCTTGCCTGAAGACAAGGTTGGCGACATCATCGAGTCGTTAAACAAGGTCCTCAATCTCGACATCCAGGCAATGGAAGATTCCTTCCTTCTCAATACGCTCGAACTCTGCGGCCTCGACATCTCGGCCATTATCCGCAAAAACGGCTCCGACCGTACGGAACATCTCGATCAAGTCAAACTAGCCGTCTCCATGCTCATCAAGCAAGCCGACGCATTGGCTGACGACCGGCTTCGCGACACCGTACTTGAGCGTCAAGTCCAGGTGGCCGGCAAACTTGGCGATTCCTTTGCCCGCGCTCACGCCCGGTTTTTGGCCGTCTCCAAGCAAGCCGAAGCCCTCGCCAAAGGTGATATGTGGCACCCCTGCGTTGAGGAATTGGAAAAAGTGCAGCGCACCGAAGTCCTCGGCAGCGCTATGAAAGGCCTCTATCAGGCGCTAAAACAGATCACCACCGTGGCCGGTCAAATTGGCGACGGCGATCTTTCCGTCGAACTCCAGCAGCGCTCCGAAAGCGACGAACTGGTCGCTGCTATGAACCGCATGGTCTCCACCATCAAACGCCTCATTGGAGATCTGAACACCATGGCCGCCCAGCATAAGGCTGGCGAGATCGACGCCACCATCCCTGCCGCCGAGTTCTCCGGTGCTTTCCGCGACGTCGCCGAAGGCATCAACGAGATGACCCGTGGGCACGTCGAATCATCCGAACTGGCCATGCATTGCATTGACGAGTTCGGCCGTGGCAACTTCGACGTCCATCTTCCCGAATTCCCTGGCAAACGCGCCGTCATCAATCAGGTCATTGAAGGCGTTCGTAGCAACCTCCAGCTTCTGATTGCAGATACCGGTCTCCTAGCCCAGGCAGCCGCCTCGAAAGATCTTCGCGCGCGCGTAGACATCAATCGCCACTCCGGCGGTTACCAGAAGATCATTCAAGCCATCAACACCACTATCGAGAGCGTCATTGAACCCTTGCGCGCCACCGCTGAAAGCGCTAACAGCGTCGCCGCCTCAGCCGAGCAACTCACGGCCGCCAGCCGTCAAATGGTCTTGGGTGCCGATGAAACCGCTAGGGAAGCGTCGGTCGTTTCCGAAAGCAGCGCTCAAATCTCGCAAAGCGTTACTAACATGGCCGCCAGTTCGGAGGAGATGCTCGCCTCCATTCGTGAGATCTCGCGCAGTGCCAATGAAGCTGCGCGCGTGGCTAAAGATGCGGTCCGCGTCGCCACCGGTACCAACCTGACCATCCATCAGTTAGGTGTATCGTCCTCTGAAATCGGTAAGGTAGTAAAGGTCATCACCTCTATCGCCCAGCAAACTAATCTGCTGGCCCTCAATGCCACCATTGAGGCCGCGCGCGCAGGGGAAGCGGGTAAAGGCTTCGCGGTTGTTGCAAACGAAGTCAAGGAACTCGCCAAAGAAACCGCTCGCGCCACCGAAGAGATCAGCCGCAAAATCGAGACCATTCAGACCAACACCAGCAGCGCGGTTCAAGCCATCGGCGAAGTCGGCACCATTATCAGCACGATCAACGACATCTCAAACAGCATCGCTTCCGCAGTCGAAGAGCAAACCGCCACCACCAACGAGATTGGACGCAACGTTCATGAAACCGCGCGCGGCACAACCGACATCAGCAAGAACATCGGGTCGGTTGCGCGCGTAGCGAAGGAAACCGCTCAAGGCGCCCGTCAAGCTCAGGATTCGGCCCAATCGCTCACCGAGCTTTCAGCGCGTATGAAAGACCTCGTCGCCGGATTTAAGTTCTAAAACTAAATTCATACACCTGTCACTGGTGAACCGATGCCAACTCTGTTAGCATGGCCATCGGAGTATCTAAACATGGAACGAATTGAAGAACTCAAGGCTAAATACGCCTCGGCACTTGACACAATTAGTAAACAGGGCGTTGTACTGTCGCATATCAACATGCAGGACGACAAGCTCTTCATTCAAGGCGCAGCGCCGTCCGAAGATATCAAAAACGACGTTTGGAACAAGATCAAAGCTTGCGATCCCAGCTATGGGGATCTTATCTGCGAACTGTCGGTAGATCCTAGCCTTCCTCAACCTGCACCTGCACCCGCACCCGCCGCTGCCGAACCCAAAACGTATACGGTTCAACCCGGCGATACACTCTCCGGCATTTCCAAGCAGTTCTATGGTCACGCTGGCGAATACATGAAGATCTTTAACGCCAACAAGGATAAGCTCACCAACCCGGATGTGATCCGCGATGGTCAGGTCCTCGTTATTCCCGATTAGTTAATCTCGAATTTGACTACGCGGCCCACTCTCCTCTGTACTGTCCGAAATTGCGGTGCCAGTTTACAGCGGCAGGTGGGCCGCTTCTTTTGTCCCAACGGCCACGCTTTCGATATCTCGCGCAGCGGCTACATCAACCTTCTTCAGCCGCAGGACAAACGCTCCAACGTCCCGGGAGATACAGCCGCTGCCCTAAGCTCCCGCCGTAGTCTGCATGGCCAAGGCTTTACCAAGCCGCTGCTTCAGGAAATCCTCGGCCTACTCTCTCCCTCGTCCGCCGATACGGTGCTCGATATCGGTTGCGGTGACGGCTTTTATCTCGGTTCTATGGCAGACGAAATCGGTTTTGAAGCCCACGGCATCGATATCGCTACACGCGCCGCCGAACTTGCCGCCAAGCGTTATCCAAATTGCACTTGGGTCGTAGCGAATGCCGACCGCTTCATCCCGTATCAGGATGCCGGCTTCTCCAAGCTGTTATCGCTGACCGCCCGCATGCATCCCACCGAGTTCCATCGCATCCTTCAGCCCGATGGCAAACTCCTCATCGCTCTGCCGGCTCCCAATGACCTCATCGAATTGCGCGGCTCTGGTCGCGACCGCACTGCCCGCACCGTTGAAGCTTTCTCTGCCGCTTTTGAGCTCGTTGCTCAAAAACAGGCCACAACCACAGCATTCCTCAATATCGAGGACGTCCACTCAGCGTTGCTATCCATTTACCGTCCCAAACATATCGCCCCGCTCCAAGCTCAAACCGTGACGCTCAGTCTCGACCTCCTACTGTTTCAGCCCCGTCACGCGAAATCCGCAATCACCAGCGTCAACTGATCGGTCATATCGTCGCCCCAATAAAGCCGGTTCAACTTCAAGTCATTTGGGTCCGGCTCGATCGATGACAACTGATCAATATCCGCCCCCACAAATTCACCGTATTTGAAAAAGTACGACTTCTGCTTCACCAAGTACTTGTAAGCGCCTTTGATCGACACGACAATGGGCAGCGGTTGACCGTTATAGAATCCTTGCGCCCGCCACGCCTCTTCGGTTATGAAGGCGGAAAGGCAATACATCGAACGGGCCAGCGACAAAACCTGTCCGCCCACCGCCAGGCGCGAATGCTTTGGCAACAGTTCAATCGGCAAGCTCGCGGGCACAATTAAACACGGGTCAACATGCCCTAACCCCTCCAACTCGGCAGCGCACGGCATTACTGGCTTTGGCGGCGTCATCACAATCCGCTTTAGCTTAAGGTCAGCGGCCTGTTTTGCGATCGACACGCCGTCCCGTTCCTTGAACGCCAGTCCATACTTGGCCGTTAATTCGGCTAGCTCTGTCTTTGCGCGCGCAATTGCTTCTCCTCGCGACATCTACCTTTGTCCTCTCATTTCAGCCACTTAAATTAACTATCCTAGAATTTGTCCGTTACGTCTAGTGAAATACCGCAACGCACATCCCTCACCCTCTTTTATACAGACCACCTCAGTTTCCCACTGCCCCCGGGTCACAAGTTCCCGCTTGAAAAGTACGGTCTACTTCGTCAACTTCTGTCAGATGACCCACGCTTCACCTTCCGCCCAGCGCCGCTGCTTTCGCCTGCCGATGCCCTTCGAGTCCATGATCCAGATTACGTGACGGGCTTTCTAAACGGCAGGCTACCACCTCAAATCATGCGGCGAATTGGCTTTCCGTGGTCGCCCGAACTCGTCACGCGCACTCTCGCCAGCGGGGGAGCAACACTGGCCGCTACTCAAAACGCTCTCTTTCACGGTTTCGGCGGCACTCTTGCCGGGGGTACTCACCATGCCTTCCGCTCCGAAGGCGCAGGCTTCTGCGTCTTCAACGACCTCGCCATCGCTATTGAATGGGCGCGCTTCAATACTTCTCTTACCCGCTTCGCCGTCATCGATTGCGATGTCCACCAAGGCGATGGTACCGCCGCCATTTTCGAGCATGATCCCGCCGTATTCACGCTCTCGTTGCATAGCGCCCGCAATTTTCCCTTCCGCAAACAAAAAAGCACCCTCGATGTCGAACTCCCCGACGCCACCGGAGATACCGCCTATCTTTCGGCACTCGAAACGGCTCTTCCCTGTGTTTGGCAGTTCCACCCGCAACTGGTCTTCTTTCAATCCGGAGTGGATGCCTTAATCACCGATACACTCGGCCACTTGCATCTAACCCCATCCGGCCTATTCCAGCGCGATTCGATCGTCATCGGCCAAACCCATACCCGCTCGATTCCTTTGGTCATTACTCTTGGCGGCGGCTATTCCCGGCCAATTCAACATACTGTGCAAGCTCACGCGCAAACATTTCAAACCGCCGCCAGTCTTTTCCTCTCTTAGGACTGCATTTTTTAGGAATTAAGCACATTTCACGTCTACCTTCCTCTACTTCTTCTACAAACAGTCGATATGGTTCTCAGTGAGATTGCAGGAGACCCGCAAAACACGGACATCGAAGTAGGGATTTTTTATGGCTCAGATTTCTTCCATCGGCTCGTTGCCAGATCCAATACCAAGCATCAGCACAAGTTCGGTCAAAGCCGGATCAAGTAGTTCTTCGCAGAAAGCTACCCAGACAGACGAAGCACAGGCTTCGCCTATTCAAGCCACGTTGTCGCGGCTCAGCTCTGTGTTGAACGGTCTCCAGCAAAATGCCACCGTTGCACGCTCACAATACGTCCAGGCATACAACAAAGTGAAGTCCGGAACATATAGCGTCAGTTCAGCGGATGTCAGCCGCTCTATGGTTGACGATATGTTGAAGAATCAATAAACTTCATTTCCAGAATGCGCCCGCCACTATCGGCCAAGGCGCTAGCACGAAAGAAACTTGTTTCCGGCGGGCCGAATCGTAGATCCATCAGTTCCCAACGTTCGCCCATACCCTTGTCCAGCGTTTCCGGCACAATCGTCCAAATAGGAAATCGCGAGAAATAAGCCATATAACGAAACGCCTCATCGCGCATCACTGCACTGTAGACCATTGTTTCCGTCGGCTTGCGGAAAACCCGAAAATCACTACCTGCCGTCAAACGAAAGGAATCGGGCAATTCCACAATATCGGTCCACTGCAAGGGATTATTGGCGGTCGGAAGTGCGGCCACTTGCATCGGAACTTGATCGTCGTAAAGTCGCGAGTTTAATACCGCCAGCTCGCGTTGGTGCATAGTCCAGCGTCCCCAATCCCAAACCAGTAAGAATAGAAGCGCGGCAATTGCACTTGCCCGCCCCTTATTCTTAGCCGAAGCCCCAATTTCCTTGTTAATCAGATTGACGAACCACGGCCAGATCAGCGCAAAAAACAGAACCGTCAGGATAACGCCGTCGTAAAAACCGTTCAAATCCAAATAGAACCAGCGGGATGAAAACGGCAGCAAAGCACGAATCCCATAGCTTGTGCTCCAATCGAGCAGCAAATGGCTGATTAAGCCGGCAAGGGCAACCAGCGTTCCGCGCAGCAGAGGAATCCATTCGCGCGTCAGTGCCGCCGTCAGAAAAACGGAAATCAACGCCAGTGGAACTAAAGCAGCCAGCGAATGCGTGTATCCCCGATGAATCTCGATCAAGGTTAACGCCCCGCGCGTTCTGGACAAAAGATCAATATCGGGAATATTCGCCGAGATCAACAGCAGCAGCGTTGCTCGTTTGCTGACGCGTTGCAGTCCGGCCCTCGACAAAGCAATGCCAACCAGCGAATGCGTCAGGTTGTCCATTGCTCAACACTCTATCAGCCCGTTACGCGCACGCTCGCTCTTCGGTAAATGCCTGTTCCTTCGCCAAAAACTCCTGCGGCACCAACAGTGTCAATGCCTGCGGCACTATTTCCACCGTTATGCCCAGTTTTCCCACCAGTTCACCGTCCACTTGCGCGAATATCGGCTTGTTCGCCGCTGGATGACAAATTACGGTCCTCCCGTGAACGATCGTGCAACCCCGCAACTTCTCCGTCTGACCCAGTGCAACGCCAACCAGATAAGGCAGATATTGATAACTTTGTTTGCCGCGAAAGAGCACCACCTCAAAGTCGTCGCGTAATAGCGATGCGCCTTTGGCTATTTCCAAATCGCCGCCGTAATTTTTTACCCGGCTGATTAATGCAAAACTCGCCTGAAAGGTCTTGCCGTCCACGTTGACTTCAAATTCGGTTAAAGGTCGGAAAACTTGACCAAAACCGCCGATGTAATAGGCCAGTTTTCCAATCGCGGCTTTCAGATCTAAATCCACGTTGCAAACAATCTCAGCGTCCAACCCGGCGCCCGCCATGCACAAGAAAGTGCGCTTGTCCTGATGATCGGTGCGCAATACGCCGGTCGAAATGCAAACCGGCGTCATTTGCCGGAAATTTTCCGCCACACGCAGCATATTCATCGGCAATTTCATTTCGCGTGCTAGAACATTCGCCGTTCCGCCCGGCAAGATCGCCAGCGGGATACCGGTATGAAGCATCCCATTCGCAACTTCGTTGATCGTTCCGTCCCCGCCGGCAGCAACAATTAAGTCGCAGCCCGCGTCAATTTGTTGCTTTGCCTGGAGTCCGGCGCTGTTTGGACCAGTGGTGGCCACCAACTTCGCTTCAATATCCTGTTGAGCCAACGCTTCAATGCTACGTTGAAGCTGATGCTGGTTGCGCGAAACACTTCTCGCCACCGGATTATAGATAATTGCAGCGCTTTTTGCGCGAAAACTTTCCAATCTTTCATTATAGTTACATGTCTTCGGCACACCCAGAATCGTTTGCAAAACGCGTCCAATCCTTGCGCCAACAGCTGGAACTTCACGAATATCTTTACTACGTTCTCGACCAACCGTCCGTCACCGACGCCGAATACGACGCGCTCATGCGCGAATTGAAAGAAATCGAAGCAGCGCACCCCGATTTAATTACGCCGGATTCACCCACCCAACGCGTCGGTGGCAAACCGCGCGAAGGTTTTGTAAAAGTACGGCATAGTTCGGCCATGCTCAGCCTGGACAACGCGTTGAACGAAACGGAACTGCGCGAGTTCGACAACCGCGTGCGCGGGCTGCTTAAATCCGAATCTTTCAGCTACGTTGCCGAATTGAAGCTCGACGGCCTTTCCATGGCCGCACATTACCGCGATCACGGCTTTGCGCAAGCCATCACGCGAGGCGACGGACAAATCGGTGAAGATGTCACCGAAAGTGCCCGCACCATGCGCTCGCTTCCTCTGCGCGTGCGCCCGAAAACACTGGAAACTCCGTTTGAAGTTCGTGGCGAAGTGGTTATGCAGCGAAAATCCTTCGAACGTCTCAACGAAGAACGCGCCGCCGCCGGACTGTCGCTCTTCGCTAATCCGAGAAATGCCGCCGCCGGAGCGTTGCGCGCGCTCGATCCCAACGTTACCGCCAAACGTCAGCTCGATTATTTTGCATATTTTTTGTTGCGCGATGGGAAAACAATCTATGACAGCCACTGGCAAAGTCTCGAGTCCCTCGCCGCGGCTGGATTCAAAGTAAATCAACACCGCCGGCAATGCGCCGACATTGAAGCGTTGCTCGAATTCATTCACGAGTGGGAATCTCGTCGCGAATCATTACCCTACGAAATCGACGGAGTCGTCGCCAAAATCGATTCGCTTGATCAGCAAACACGTTTGGGTTGGACAGCAAAAGCGCCGCGTTGGGCTATCGCATTTAAATATCCCGCGCGCCAAGCGACAACGGTTTTGGAGAATATTGAAGTGCAAGTCGGAAGAACCGGCGCGTTAACGCCGGTGGCGCATCTGAAACCCGTTCTAATCGCTGGCGTCACGGTTTCACGCGCCACGCTGCACAATGAAGACGAAATCGCGCGTTTAGGCGTAGCCATCGGCGATAGCGTTTTGCTCGAACGCAGCGGCGACGTAATTCCCAAAATCGTGCGCGTTGTGGAAGAAAGTGCGCACCGCAAAGCGTTTCATATGCCAAAATCGTGCCCGGTGTGCCACGGTCATGTAGTGCGCGAAGAATGCGAATCTGCCAGCCGCTGCATCAACAGCAACTGTCCCGCCCGTTTGCGCGAAACTTTGCTGCACTTTGCTGCGCGCGGCGTTATGGATATCGACGGCATGGGTGACGCATTAGTCGATCAATTGCTCGCTCGCGGTTTAGTTCATGGTGTCGCCGATATTTACGCCCTAAATACCGAAAAGCTCATGAATCTCGAGCGCATGGGCCAAAAATCCGCATCCAAAATCATCGAGAACATCGAGCGCTCAAAAACTCGTCCACTCGCCCGCGTCTTGAACGGCCTCGGAATTCCGTTTGTCGGCGAACGCACCGCCCAACTCCTGTCCGATCATTTTGGTAGTCTCGACGCCATCGCCGGCTCGTCGAACGAACAACTGCAAGAGGTCACAGAAGTTGGCCCGAAAGTCGCAGAATCCATTCGCGATTTTTTTGAAGAGAAACGCAATCGCGAATTGATTGAGAAATTGCGCGCCGCCGGCCTCCAATTCACCGCCGAAAAGGTAAAACCCAAGCAAGGCGCGCTCACCGGAAAGACTTTTGTCTTAACCGGCACGCTACCCACTCTTACTCGCGAAGAAGCTAAAGAGCGAATCGAAGCGGCCGGCGGAAAAGTTGCCGGGTCGGTTTCCGCTAAAACGCATTACGTCGTTGCAGGCGAAGAAGCCGGATCAAAACTAGATAAGGCAAGATCGCTGAACGTGCCGGTGGTCGACGAAGCCGGTTTGTTCGCTATCCTGAACTCGGAAACAAACTGATTGTTGAACCCTTTTGCCCACCCCGTTGCTGCTTGGCGCGAACTTGCGGGCACGCTTCTTGCTTACGGGCCATCTGGACTGTTTGTTCTGGCAATTCTTGATTCGGCCGGAGTTCCCATCGTCGGCGGCGTTGACGCACTTTTGATCGCCATCGCGTCTCAATCTGCTGAGCGTGCCTACATTGCCGCCACTCTCGCGATGCTTGGTTCGCTGATCGGCAGCAGCTTTTTATTTTTTATTGCGCGCAAAGGCGGCGACGTTTTTTTGCACAAGCAAATTCAATCCGGCCTCGGCAAACGCCTGCACGGATGGTTTGAACAGTATGGTTTGATCACCGTTTTCATTCCTGCTGTTTCGCCCCTGCCGATGCCCATGAAGATCCCCGTTTTCTGCGCTGGAGCTTTACAAGTCCGCTATGAGTATTTCGCCTTGGCCATTCTGACCGCGCGCGCGATTCGTTATTTCGGATTTGCCTATTTAGCAATTCATTACGGTTCGCAAACTTTTACATTTTTGAAAACGCACGGATGGCAAGTGGGCGCCGCCGCCCTCGGAATTGCAGTGGTCGCGATGTTTGCTCTGCGTCTGTTTCAGAAACGTAAGGAGTCCGTGCAACTTTTACCGTAAATATCGTTTTGAAACGTCTGCGTTGTTTCAAAATGATATTTTAAAAATCACTCGATTCAATTGAATCAACAACTTAGTTCGTGGCGTTACGCATGCCCTAAGAAAGGCATGAATAACTTCTGGATGATCCTCTTCGCAGTGCAAATCGTGGTCGCGGCAGTTGCTTTCCTCCGCGAAAACGGCAAAGACGAAGCATTCGAAGACGACAAGCTGGGCTTCCGCAGCTAGTCGGCCACCCGGACTTCGGTTTTCACCGAATTCGCAATGAAGCACTCTTCATGCGATTCATGGTGTAAAACTTTGATTTCTTCAGAAGTGGGCAATCTATGGCCCGAAAAACTGATTTTGGGGTGCAAGATAACTTCCGAAACCCACATCCTGCCAACCGCATTCTTCGCCATTTTTCCAGTTGCTTCGTCCGTGTACTCGTCTACCGTAAAACCCTTTTTCGCTGAAAGATAAAGAAAAGTCAGCATGTGGCAACTAGACAGCGCCGCAATCAACGCTTCTTCCGGATCCACAGCATGCGGATTGGATTGCGGCACCGGGACAACATGCGGCGAACTGGAAGCGGCAATCGTGATACCGCCGTCGAAATGCCACTTGTGCTCGCGGCTATATTTGTTATCTGAGAATTTCGCCCCGTTTCGGGACCACTCAACCGTTGCGCAATAGCTAGCCATACAGCCAGCTTAACTATTTAATGCGGATCATTAGCGAATCGCACAAAACTTGAAATTGCTCCAGCCACTGCTGCGCTTTGCCTTCCCCGCGGCCAGCGCGCCGCAAAATCCGCGGATACAAAGACGCCAAGACACCATAGACAGAATTTTGCGGTTGCCAGAGGATTACCGGGAACGGCATTTGCTTGATTGTTTTCAATGCCTTCTGCAGATCCAGCAGTTTGTCCAAATTCGACGGATCAGCCGCGAACCGACTGGCCAAAAGCTCCAACTTGTTCCGCAACAAGAATTCAAGCGTAGTTTTATCCAGCGGAATATTATTTATTTGTGCTTCGCGCAACAAATTCTTAATTCTGCCGCCGTCGAGTTCGTCCGCCGAACACGCCCGTCGGAGAAGGCTGTTGACGGCGTATTCCATGGCGGCGGTAAATTCGCGCGGCATCGGTGTGCCCAGACTCGCAATGAAACGCATCAATGCGGCATGCTGGTCGTAGAGGTGGAGGTAGCCTGCCTCTGCCTCAGCCACAGTAGAAGATAGAATGCTGCGAACGATACGCCGCTGCTCATCGCGGAATAACGATCGCAGTGAGTAGGTCCGTTCGCCGAAGCGCCGGTCCAGCAAGCGAACCACTTCTGGGATATCGACGCGCTCAAAAGCGCCGCTAATGGAAGCAAGCAGATCCGAATAGTCGTTCGATGTAGTGGGCTTCTGAACACCGCCAGCCACGTTATGATCTCCAAAGTGGACAACCCAGAACGTTAAAACTTCTGATTCTTGAGTGACCTTGGACGTGAACTGCGCTTGCCCCAGCGCCATCCGCAACTTACCCGCGTCAGCAGTGTGATAATCCAACCGCTTCACTGAATAAGAAAAGATGTCGGTGCGTTCTCCATAGGGCGCAAACAGCGAACTAATGGAATAGTGAGCGCCGACGTTTTCCAGATCAATGATGGACGGCTTTACGTAACGCAGATAGATTTTCGCGCCATCACCATACTCAGGTAGATTGCTGGGAGCGAGAGCCAACCGGGTCAGGAACTGTTCTTCCAGGGGATCGCCGAACAATTGCTCGGCCAACTGCGCAACGCGGCCGGCATATTGAATCACCTGCACGGTTTCGATTCCCGACAACTCGTCGAAGAACCAACCGCAACTCGTGTACATCAACATCGCGTGCCGCTGAAGTTCCAGGAGCTTCCAAACGGTGCCTTTTCTCGGTGTCAGTCAAGCTGCCGGAGGAGTGCTTGGCGAGGAACGCTTCGCGGGTTCGCGGGGAGCGGTCAAGAACGACGTCAATGTAATCATTGCGCGCTGCCCAGGGAGTCCTTAAGCAGCTGTTTGGCTTTCTCTTCGAAAAGCGGGGCGAGCGTGTCGCGAAGCCAATCCAGAGCGGCGCGCAGCGGGGCGCGCCACTCCTGGTTCCAACCCGCATGGCCGCCGGAGTTGCAGCCGCAATTGCTGCGCCAGCGCTCGACGCCATGCACGCAGCTCCAGGAGCTGTTGTCGAAGAATCTCCACCCACGTGGGTGGGGGGATGCCGTTCCAGAAAGATGCCGTAATTGGTGAGTTCGGCCAGCTCTTTGGATTCAATGTAGTTCAAGGCATAGGCCAGGGCCATTTCGCCGTGTTTGTGATGGTGGCCATAGGTCTCGCCGTCCGTGGCGATGTGCATCAGTTCGCGGCCACGGCCGCGTGTCCTCGGAGAAAGCGCTCGGTAAGGCGCTCGGCGAATTTCTGGCCGTTGTCAAGCACACCCTCAAACGCCACGGCGCGGGAAATGGGACCGTCGTAGAAGAAGAGGTTGATGGTTTTGCCCGAGGGCAGTTGGAAGCGCGGTAAACCATGCGTCGGGTCGATGCGCGCCATTGGCGAGATCCTTCCAGTTGCGGCCGCCCATCTTAACTGCGAACGCGGTGGGCCTGGTGCGGGGCGAGCACGGTGAACTTGATGCCGCTTGCGCCATCAGGACCTCCAGGGTGGCGAGGTCCACGGCGGCTTCGGGCAGCCACATGCCTTCCGGCCGGCGGCCAAAGCGATGCTCGAAGTCGCGAATTCCCCAGAACGCCTGGGTGATATTTGTCGCGGCGATTGGCCAGCGGCATGATCATGTGGTTGTAAGGCTGCGCGAATCGCTGAACCATGCCCGCCAAAGGCCTTATGCGCTGTCCGCGTCGGCCTCGCGAATGGCGCGATAAACGGCCGGATCCTTGGCCTCCATCCAGGAGAGCAAAGTGGGCCCAAAATTGAAGCTGATCTTGGCATAGTTGTTCACGATGCTGACGATGCGCTTCTCTGTCGTCCAAAATGCGGGCGGTGGAGTTCGGCGCGTAGCATTCCGCATGAATCCGTTCATTCCAGTCGTGATAGGGATGCGCCGATTCCTGAAGTTCGATGGCTTCGAGCCAGGGATTCTCGCGCGGCGGCTGATAAAAATGTCCGTGAATGCAAAGATAGTTCATGCTAGTGGCAAATCAATAGTGAAGACCGCTCCCGTACCCGGCTCGCGATTGGCCGCCATTATGCTGCCGCCATGTTTCCGAACAATAGCGGCAACGATATGCAGACCAAGTCCCGTGCGGGCATTCCGGCCAACTTTAGTGGAGACATTCGTCCGGAACATGCGTGGCAGTATGTCTTCGGGAATTCCGGGTCCAGTATCTGAAATCGTAATTGTCAAACAACCTTCCGTTACCAGAGTACGAATGTCGATGCGCCCAGGCTTTTTCATGATCTGAGCGGCATTCAAAAACAGATTTACGAAAACACGCTCCCAGTCTTGAGTGGTGCCAGGCAGCTTAAGATCTCCGGGCGCATCACTTACAAAGCGCATTCGCGGTTTTCGCGAGGCAATGCAGTAGTCTGTCACGTATTGAATTGCCGCGGCCAATATCGAGGATAAATTGGGGCTGCTGTCAGGAATAGCCCCCAACAAACGCCTTCCTCTGTTAACGCTGCGGTGAATTGTATCGGACAAGGATTTCCAGCGACGATCACCCGACAGCCTTTCCGCTGCGTCGCTGATGGTCTCAAAGACGTTGCCTAAATCATGGATCAGATCTTCATGGGTCAGTTCAGATTCGTTTACATCATCCATGGCATTGAATAAACAGCGATGTTCTTAAGCGTTGCGTAGAATTCCGGGAAAGAAACGGATGCGGCATTGGCATCGTGAATCAAACAAGGACCGCTTGCCGCGAGAGCCGCAACTGAGAAGGCCATCGCAATCCGATGGTCCCCATAGGATTGAATTTCTGCCGCTCGAAATTGCTGACGACCGGGAATCTGCAATCCATCTTCATATGTATTGATCGAAATACTCATTGCTCGCAAATTCGAGGCAATTGTTTCGATGCGATCTGTCTCTTTGACGCGTAACTCGGCTGCGTTCTTGACCACAAGTCCGTCCTCACTGACCGCGCCCAGTATTGAAAGGACGGGAATTTCGTCGATTAATGCAGCTGTTGTCGCTCCCTCAATGACCCCGCCTTTCATACGTGACGATTTTACCTGCAACGTGCCAATTAATTCGCCGTTTGTCTCTTCCACGTGCAAAAGTTTGATTTGAGCACCCATTGAAACAAGGACGTCGAGCAGAGCGGTGCGCGTAGGATTCAAGCCAACGCCCGTTACAGTCAAGTCTGACTCAGGAGTGATCAAAGCGGCTACAAGAAAAAATGCAGCAGAAGAAATATCGCCCGGGACAATCAGTTCCTTGCCCTTTAGCGACGCTCCACCGCGCACACGGACCACGCGTGTGGCGAAAGAAATATCGGCCCCTAGCTCGCGCAACGCAATTTCAGTGTGATCACGAGTGGCGATAGGTTCTTCAACAATTGTTTCGCCATCCGCGTAGATGCCGGCGAGCAACACGCAACTCTTTACCTGAGCGCTAGCCACTGGCAGTTTATAGTGGATAGCCTTCAGCGGACCGCCGTGAATGGTAATAGGGGGGAACTGGCCATTGGTAGCATCCAGCTGCGCGCCCATTTCCGATAAGGGGCCCATAATGCGTTTCATGGGACGTTTGACCAACGATTCGTCTCCGGTAATGGTAGAAACAAAAGGCTGCGCTGCAAGAATTCCAGAAAGCATGCGAATGGTGGAACCGGAGTTACCGGCATCTAACGTTTCTGCTGCCGATTGCAGGGAATGCACGCCCGCACCGTGGACAATCAACGAGGTAGCACCATCTTCTTCCACGAAAGAATGCTTGACTCCCAGCTGCCGCATGCAAGACAGCGTAGAATGGCAATCCGCTCCTGTTGAGTAGTTCCGGATATGAGAATCGCCTTCAGCAATTGAGGTGAGCATTGCGTATCGGTGAGAGATTGACTTGTCGCCCGGAACAGTAACGGCACCTCGAACGCCGCGAACAGGCGATATTTCTTCGTTCATTTGAATTTGTATTGTAACGTTCACACGCTAGCGGCGTGCTTACCGAGCTTTTTCAGAATCCGCGCCAATTGAGTACGCTCGGCCTTGGTTAGCGCCGAAGCGATACTCTCCAATTCAACAGCGTGGTCGTCAAAGACCCTTTGAATCAGTTTTCGACCAGCGGGGGCTAAGTCCACCATGCGCACGCGCCGGTCTTGCTCGCCGTCCATGCGGGTAACCAAGCCTTTCTCGAATAAACGGTCAACCGCCACGCTGATGGAGCCTGGCGTCAAGAATACTTTCGGTCCGATGGTATTTACGGGCATAGCTCCTTTATGAAGAAGCACCTCCAACACTCGAAAATCGGACTCACCCAATTCGCTGTGCCGGATGGATGTCAATGCGCGCTCTGTGACTGCCCGATAGGCTTTCATCAGGATGAGATATAGATGAACCCCGCTCACGTCTTGCATAGAATCATTTTTACATCTATTGGCATCAATATAATTGAAGTCAATACAAAGGAACAGATAAATGCAATTAGGCATTGACAGCTTCGTAGGTTCTCCGCTGGACTTGGCGACGGGTGAAAAAGGAAGCGACGCACTTCGCGTTCGGCAACTTCTGGAAGAGATTGAACTGGCTGATCAGGTTGGACTGGACGTGTTTGCCATCGGCGAACATCACCGGGAAGAATTCATTGCATCGGCACCCGCCGTACTTTTGGCTGCGGCAGCAGCGAGAACCAAGCGGATCAGACTGGCAAGTGCTGTTACCGTGCTGAGCTCGGATGACCCAGTGCGGGTTTTCCAAGATTTCGCCACAATCGACCTGATCTCGAATGGACGCGCGGAAATCATTATCGGGCGGGGGTCGTTCATTGAGTCATATCCGCTTTTCGGTTTCGATTTGAAGGATTACGACTCGCTGTTTGCTGAGAAACTGGATCTGCTTTTAAAACTTCGTGAGGAAACGTACGTTCATTGGACCGGCAAACACCGAGCGTCGTTGACAGGTCAAGGGGTCTTTCCGCGTCCTCTACAGAACCCTTTGCCGATTTATATCGGTGTGGGTGGCACGCCAAATTCGTTTGTCCGCGCTGGCACCCTCGGCCTTCCATTGATTGTGGCCATTATCGGAGGCGAACCGCATCGCTTCCGACCATTGATTGATCTTTATCGCGAAGTCGGTCGAAAAGCGGGCCATGCTCCCGAGAAACTGACAGTCGGGGTACATTCCATTGGCTTTGTAGGCGATTCGACAAAGCAAGCGGCGAATGACCTTCACCCCTCACATTCCTGGATGTTCGCCAAAATTGGCAAGGAGCGAGGTTGGCCGTCTCAAACAAGGGCACAGTTCGACATCAGTCTTGGACCCAAGCACGCACTGCTGGTGGGCGACCCGGAAACGGTAGCGGAGAAAATACTTTACGAGAACGAAGTGTTGGGCGGAATCTCGCGCACGACATTCATGATTAGCGGCGGTACACTACCGCACAATAAAGTGATGCGCGCCATAGAACTGCTGGGCACACGCGTTGCGCCAATAGTGCAGAAAGCGCTCGCTACCACTGCGGTGTAACTACAGCCGCGTTGTTCATTGCGCTCATGCTATTTTCCAATTAGCTGATCCGTTTGCGGAAGGGAATTGTAATGAAGCGCATCGGTATTTTGTACGGGATGGAAAACACATTTCCATCGGCGTTGGTGGACCGCATCAACAGCAAGGGCACGAAGGATGTTGTAGCGGACCACATGAAAATCGGCGCCATAAAAATGGCCGAGCCGTGTCCGTACCAAGTCATTGTGGATCGTGTTTCGCACGACATAGACTTTTATCGCGCGTATCTTAAAAACGCTGCGCTTGGTGGAACGACCATCATCAATAATCCTTTTTGGTGGAGTGCCGATGACCGTTTTTTCAACTTCTCTTTGGCCTCAAAGCTGGGTGTTGCCATTCCCCGGACAGCCATTCTGCCGCATAAAGCGCTGCCGCACGGGACGACCCATCAATCGTTGCGCAACCTCGTCTATCCCTTGAATTGGGACGAGATTTTCGATTATGTCGGCTTCCCCGCCATTTTGAAACCATTCAACGGCGGCGGGTGGAAGAACGTTCACTCGGTTCATTCCCGGGAGGATTTTTTTCATGTCTATGACGAAAGCGGCATTCTTTGCATGATGCTGCAAGCGCAGGTAAAGGCGGAGGAATACTATCGCTGCTTTGTTGTGGGCTGCAAAGAAGTTCGGGTCGTCAAATACGATCCAACGTTGCATCATGCGCAGCGCTACGCAAAGGAGCCAACCGTGTCGTCGCAAAGGCTGGCCAACCAGATGGAGAATGATGCCCGAACTTTGTGTTGCGCGCTTGGTTACGATTTGAATTCGGTTGAGTTTGCGATCCAGGATGGCATTCCCTACGCAATCGATTTCCTGAATCCAGCACCGGAAGCGGATGCTTATACCATCGGTCAGGAGAACTTCGAATGGCTGGTGGAAAGCGTGGCTAATTTGGCGGTCGATCGCGCACTTGAGCCTGCACGCACGCCGGAGTATCGCTGGTCGCAGTTTTTGTCAGAAAACCAGAAAGCTACGGCGTCTGCTTAACGGCTGGCGTGACATTATAAGGTCTATGTCCGTCAATGAACACGCCGGCCATGTGGCCGACCCAGCTAGCCTTGTTAACGTTCCGCGACTGATTGCTCAATATTATTCGCTAAAACCCGATGTGTCGATACCTGCTCAGCGGGTGTCGTTTGGCACCTCGGGCCACCGGGGCTCGTCTCTTAATGCCGCGTTCAATGAAAACCATATTTTGGCGATCACACAAGCGATATGCCAATACCGAAAGGAGCAGGGGACTACCGGTCCTTTGTTCCTTGCTGCTGACACACACGCGTTGTCTGATCCGGCTTTGATGAGCGCATTGGAAGTGCTGGCGGCCAACAGCGTAGAAACGATGATTGATCAGGACGGCGGCTACACGCCTACACCTGCACTTTCGCACGCCATACTGACTTACAACCACGACCGCAAAGAAGGCCTGGCCGACGGAATTGTGATCACACCCTCGCACAACCCTCCGGAAGACGGTGGATTCAAATACAATCCTCCGAGTGGCGGTCCAGCGGACACGAACGCCACAAAATGGATTGAAGACTGCGCAAACAATCTTCTTGCAAGTGGGTTATGCGTGGCACGGATAGATTACGCCAAGGCCCTAAGCGCCGCAGCGACGCACCGCTATGATTTTGTCTCGGCCTACGTGAACGATTTGGATGCCGTGATTGATATGGATGCAATCAAGAGCGCTGGGCTGAAACTGGGTGTAGACCCACTGGGCGGCGCGGGCGTTGCCTATTGGCCCCGCATTGGTGAGCGCTATGGGCTGGACCTCACCGTCGTGAACCAACTTGTGGATCCGACGTTCCGCTTTATGACGCTGGATTGGGACGGCAAGATTCGCATGGATTGTTCATCTCCCTATGCGATGGCGAGTTTGATTGCGTTAAAGGACAAGTTCGATGTGGCCTGGGCGTGCGATACCGATCATGACCGGCATGGAATCGTCGCAAAGAGCGTTGGCCTGTTGAATCCAAATCATTATCTGGCGGTGGCGATTGATTATCTATTCAACCATCGTCCAGGCTGGGGACAGAACGCCGCCATTGGTAAGACGCTGGTGAGCAGCAGCATGATTGACCGCGTTGCAGCGGATCTGAAGCGCAAGTTGATTGAAGTTCCGGTGGGCTTCAAATGGTTCGTGGATGGATTGCTGGACGGGAGCATGGGATTTGGCGGTGAAGAGAGCGCAGGAGCATCCTTCTTGCGGCTGAAGAGCGGACCTTGGAGCACTGACAAGGACGGTTTGATTCTGGGATTGTTAGCTGCGGAAATGACCGCTAAAGTTGGCAAGGATCCAGGTGTTCGATACATAGAATTGACCGCGAAATTCGGCAGCCCGGTTTATGAGCGGATTGACGCGCCAGCCAATAAAAATCAAAAAGCAATTTTATCCAAGCTTTCGCCCGAACAAGTAACAGCGACCGACTTGGCTGGCGATCCGATTGAGGCCAAGTTGACGAAGGCGCCGGGCAATGGTGCGTCTATCGGCGGATTGAAGGTAACAACTAAGAACGGTTGGTTTGCGGCGCGCCCTTCCGGAACTGAAGACGTGTACAAGATATACGCAGAGAGCTTTCTAGGCAAGGAGCATCTGCGCAGATTGCAAGATGAAGCGCGGGCGCTGATATCGAAGACATTTCAGGCTGCGGGCGCATAATAAAACTTGATTAAGCGAAGGACACTGTTGGCGCTATTAGGTGCGCCCGCTCTATCGGCCCTTGGCCAAGGCGTTTCATCGAGGGGTGTAAAAGCCCAACCAAAGGGAAAGTTTTCCGGCATACCATTCAATGCCTCGTTCACCGATATTGGACCCAAGGCAGGGTTGCATTTTCCGCTTATCTACGGACCGGCAGACCACAAGACATACATCATTGAAACAGTAGCTTGTGGCTGTGCATTCATCGATTACGACGCGGATGGTTGGCTTGACATTTTCCTTCTGAATGGAAATCGTTTCGAAGGCGCACCAGAAGGCACTTCCAATCGACTTTATAAAAACAATCGCGACGGTACCTTTACCGACGTGACAGCCAAGGCTGGGTTGGTGCATTGTGATTGGGCATCGAGTGTGACGGTGGGCGATTTCGATAACGATGGCTTTGAAGACATGTTCGTCACAAACTGGGGACAGAACATTCTTTACAAGAACAATGGTGATGGCACGTTCACCGATATCACGCAGAAAGCCGGTTTGCTGCATGAAGGAAAGCGATGGGGAGCGGGCTGCACGTTTGTTGATTATGATCGCGACGGGCATCTGGATTTATTCATCGCGAACTATCTGGATTTTGATCCGAATAAAATTCCGAAACCGGGCGACAGCGTTTTCTGCAACTGGAAGGGCATTCCGGTAAATTGCGGTCCCAAGGGTCTGCCTCCGGGTAGCGTGACACTGTATCACAACAATGGAGATGGCACGTTCACCGACGTGAGCGAAAAATCAGGCGTAGCCAAATGCAAGGGCAGTTATTTTATGACTACAGCTGCCGCCGATTTTGACAATGATGGTTGGCCCGACATCTATGTGGCATGCGATTCGACGCCCGCCCTCATGTTACGCAACAATCACGACGGAACCTTTACAGATATTGGCTTGGAAAGCGGCGTGGCTTTAAACGAAGATGGCATGGAGCAGGCCGGCATGGGCCTCGGCATTGGCGATTATAATCTGGACGGCAATCTGGATATTCTAAAAACCCACTTCGCCGACGACACCGCGGTACTATACCGCAACGATGGCAAAGGCAATTTTGAGGACGTCACCAATTCCGTCGGCTTGGGTGTTGAAACTCGCTTTATTAGCTGGGGCGCGGGGATGTTTGATTTTGATAATGACGGGAACCCTGACCTGTTCTGGGTTACCGGAAGCGTGTACCCCGAAATTGAAAAGACGCTGCCTAACTATCCGTTTAAGAGCCAGCGGATTCTATTCCGCAACTTGGGCAACGGTAAGTTTGAGGAACTAAGTACGGAGGCCGGTCCCGCGATCTTGGAACCACACGCGAGCCGAGGAGCGGCGTTCGGAGATTTTGACAACGATGGCGACGTGGATGTTTTGATTCTCAACATGAACGAGACTCCGTCGCTGCTAAGAAATGACGTTACCGGGACCAATCACTGGATTAAGATCAAGCTTGTGGGCGTGAAGTCAAACCGAAGTGCGATCGGCGCACGAGTTACGGCGCGTTACTCCGGGAAGGTGCAAGTGCAAGAGGTTCTGGCGCAAGCGAGTTTTTATTCGGTGAATGATTTACGTCTGCATTTCGGTTTGGGAAGCGCCGAGCGAGTTGATTTAGAGATCCGCTGGCCCAACGGCACCGGTCATGTCGAGAGAATTCCAAACGCACCACGCGACCGTTTCGTAACTATAAAAGAAGGGTTCGGCATCGTTAAGAACGAAGCGCCGAAAAAACTGGCATAAAATCTGGGAACGGGATTTGTGGTTCTTACGTCTCTTGGAAAACTGCGAAAATGACAGTTCCACTCGGAGTCAAGGTCTCGCTATTTGCGCTTGGAATGGTACGCTTCGCAAGCGCTCAGTTACCGATCGACGCGGTAGTGATGAAACCATTTGAGGCGCGCGCTGTAGAGGTTACCGGCGAGGTGTCACGAAAGCGCGACGCGCTTCCATGGATAGTGGCTCAAGGGGAAAACGTTCCAGTCGGCCAAATCATTACGACGGGACGCGATGGTTACGCTAGATTCACTGTCGATGGCGGCAGCGAGTTCAGCCTTTTGAGCAATTCGAAAGTCGCTTTCCGGATAAACACGGCTACAGCGGGAGATTTGTTGGATGTCGTTTCTGGCCGAGTTCGCGTAACGCTGCACCCGATTCCCGGGCAAATGCAGCAGAGAGTGTTCACGGCCATCGCAACCATTTCGGCAACACACCCGGCGGTTATCTCACTGGCGATTGATGAGGATCAGAACGTGCGCTTGGACGTTTTGGAGGGTGAGGTTAGCGTGCAGCATCGCCTTCTGCCGCGCAACGAACCAACGCTGGTGCATGCAGTAGACGCCATCTTGATTGAGCGCAACCAGCAATTGAGCCGCAGGTTGGATCGCGGCACGCTTTACAGATATACGGTAAAGCCGCTGCACGACATTCTAAGTGCCGTGACACCTTCGCGCACCCATGCCGGAGATCCGGTTGAAGGCAATAAGTTTCTGGAAGCCACCCTGCGCACAACTTTTTAGCTGAGTTAGCAACAACCAGTTAGTTGGTTGTTTTCGCGCACGTATCACTCCTCAACTCTCTTCGCCTTTTTGCCACGTCCAACTAAGTGGAGTAGGAAAATGAAAACTAACAAGATAAATCCATTAAGACTTAGCTTGGTCCTGCTCGCTTCAGCCGTCTGTGGTGTTGCTCAGACGGGCGGATACTACAATTCCCCACCCCTTCAAAACGGAGTCAGTGCTGGAGCGATGCGACCAGGACCCAGTGCTGAAGCGGTGCGACCAGGCTCATTGAACTATGTGGAAGGCCAAGTATCTTCCGGCGGCCAGCAACTTACGCCGCAAGCAGTAGGTCATTTCGCACTGCAGCCAGGTCAAGCGTTAACAACCGGCACGGGGTACGCTGAAGTGTTGCTGACGCCGGGCGCGTTTTTGCGCCTTGGTCCAAATAGCGAGTTAAGCATGGCCTCGGTTGGTTTGTCGGATACGCAGATCAAACTAACGGGCGGTAATGCGCTGGTTGAAGTAGATCAGCTTATTAACGGCACGCATCTCGAAGTCACTATTGGCACGATATCGGCAGATATGTTGAAGCGCGGCCTTTATCAGTTCTCCGCCAGCCCTGCAGATTTCAAGGTGTTTGATGGACAACTGGACGTCATAGGACATACGCATAATCACAAAATCGGCAAAGGGGATCAGATCCTCGTTGGAACCGGAGAGAATTTGAAAAAAACCGGGTTTAATACTCAGCAAGCCAAGACAGACCCGATATATGTTTGGAGCCAAGCGCGTAGCCGGGATGAGGCACAACAGAATCAATTGGCAGCTGCAAATTCATATGGATACATGCCCGTAGGCGGCGGCTGGTTTTGGGATCCGTATTTGAATTATTACGGCTTCTGGCCAGCAGACGGGTTCTTGTACAGCCCGTTTGGCTTCGGATTCTATGGAGGCTTCTATCCGGGCTTCTATGGCGGATACTACGGAATTCATAGGCACGGCTTCATAGGTGGAGGCTTTGCTGGTCGTGGCTTTGTCGGTCACGGCTTTGCTGGCGGTCATGGTTTTAGTGGAATGCACGGCAATGGTGTTGGCGGCGGCGGTCGACGCTAACTTTCAATGCGCAGCGACCCTTGGGCGTTTAGGCTCCCAGGGGCGCGGTGCCCGATACAATCGAGAATGTGCTTAACTGTAGTAAAAGAGCAATTCTGCTCGTCCTGGTTTCCTTCCTTTTCATCTCTGCACGCGCCCAAGAAGTTCCACAAGTTAGGTTGACCGGCGTTCAGGCACCTTGGGATGTGCGCACGATCATCGACAAACTGATTCAAGAAAACGAGCGTTTTGAGCCCGTCCTGGACGCCCTTCATCCGCAGGAGTGGGTTAACAAAGGTGCTTCGCCAGTCTATTTGCAGCAGCTTCAACAAGCGCAACAGCAAACACGTGATGTTGTCGTCACATCAAAGATGCTTTCACAAAAGACCGACCAACTATCGCTGGCATTGGATGAATATTTTCGTCTCGAAGCTTTGGATTCTACCGCCCGATCTTTAGAGGAAGGTATCCGGCATTATGCGGATCGAGCCTCGGCCGACAAACTAGATGCTTTGATTGCGCACAATTTCAGTGCGCGTGAGCAATTCAGAGATTATCTTTCCAGTTTGGCCACTACTCAGGAGCAAAACTTTAAAACGGCCGACCAGGAAGCGCAGCGGTGCCGCGCTATGATCAGCAAGGAACCTGTTTCAAAGAAGAAGTAAATGGAAATTTCTGCCCCTACATTCACCTGTTCCATCTGCGGTGAAGCATCGCACAAGATCTGCATTTATTGCACGAAAGACACTTGCAATAACCATCTGTGCCATCGTTGCATGTGCTGCAGCGAGTGCTGTCATTGCGACAGGCCGACGAATGAAGTCGAAGAACCCGTGGTGGAAACGCCTGAACTTACTCCATCCCAGACTTAGCTCTCAGCTTGCCCTTTTTTCCGGTCAAAGCTGCTAAAACCGATTCGCGATCTTCGGATACCCACGCTTTTTTGATTTGGTCTTCGCTCATTCCGGCAAGTCTTCCAGCCAAAATGAAGGCGGGTAAGGCATGTTTCAATTCGTGCCAGCGCGCCATTTCTATCACGGAGGGAAGGCTGCGGGCGCGCAGCATTTCCAGAGCTTCTGGATTGGGCGTGTCGGTCAATTCTACCAGCGCCTGACTAGCGTGAAATCGATCCGACCATACAACTGAGTCCATCAAAGAGACGAGCCATGTGGCTTCAAAGTGAATGTTTTGATCTTGGTGGACTTTCGCACCCACCAAGACAGCGCGCAGACTTGTCATGGCCGCTTCGCGTACAGAATCTTCCACATCCTGCAGCGCCCACTGAATGCCGTTGATCATAACCGGCGTGGTGTGCGGGCCTCTGGGCGCATACTGCAGCAGGTAGGCTGCGGCCTCACGTTGTTCAGGATCGGACGAATCTCGGACGACGGCAGCAACGTTATTCAAGTCGGTAGCAGTGGAAGTCAGGAACTCCTGCTGTATCTTTCGGGCTTCCGGATCGGCCATCAAAGAATAGCCGTTGGTCAAATCTTCGTCGGCATTCTTATAGCGCAAGCTGGCTTCCACTTCATCCAGAAAGCGGCGATAGCTGGACATCACACTTGGAAGCAAAGTAGTTGGGCCAGTCGGGATTTGGTGAAACTCCATGTGCGGCGATTCCCGTTCTTCTACGCCAACATATAGAATGAGGTCTTTTCCGGCGCAGCAAGCCGCTTCCACGCGTGAGACCACAATGTTCGGGACTTTGTCGATGCGATCTTCCGCACCCTCGCGCGAAGGGAGATTATCGCCGACTTTGACGCCGAGAGCTTTTTCTATCTTCTGAGCAGAGACCTTGCGATCGCCATAGATCTCAATCGCGCCAACGTGCGGAGTCAGATCGGTTTGCCCCGCGAATACCGAAAGTGAAGACAGAAAAAGAGCCCACAGATATCTCACAACTTCAGTATGAGACGTGGGCTCTTATGCTTTCGGTGCAGTTTTCTGATTAGCTTTGTTTCTGGGCCAAGTCGCCGATAAAGGGCAGGCTGACGGTTTTATTGTTGAAGGCCGAGTACATCATGTAAAGCATGAGGATGAGAATCGCCACCCAGATGATTGGCCACAAGAAAACAAACAATAGACCGAGCGCGTGAATCATAGCGGTCATAATGCCGACAATGATTCCAATGACGATGCTGCAGACGATGATGCCAGCGTGGAGAAACAGCGATTGAAATGTGTTGAAGCGAACGAACTTGTTCTGATTGTACGGGGCCACCAACAAGAAGATGATGGATGCAATTAAACCTATGCCGAGCGGAGTGTAACAAAGCGCCGCTGCGATGTGCGGTTCAAGTCCGCTGGCGGTCGCTACGGGCACACCTTGCGCCGCCGGACCGGATGAACTTGCTACCGAAGCGCCACAATTTGGGCAAAACGCACCTTGAGCCTGGGCACCACAATTTGGGCAAAATGCCATATTGACTTATTTCCTTTGCGTTTATAAACAATACTATGTCTGGGCTGGTTTTCGTAGACGCCTACACGGTACCAGAATAACCAGTACCATAGCACCAGCGAGCGTTGGCAGGACAAAAAGTGCCTGGTGGAGCGAGCTTTGATTGGCAATGAGCCCAATAAGGGGCGAACTCAAAGCCAACCCCAACCATCCGGCTGTCACAGCAATTCCAATTGCAGTGGCAGACGCTGTCCGGAAGTTGTCGCCCACCAGGGCTAGCGTCGTCGGAAATACCGATGACATACTTACACCTGCACCGAAGACCGCAATCGTTACAGCAAGGTGGGATGAAAAGCTCAGCATAGCGATGGTTGTGATGACGATCAGAATGCCGGATAACAGCAAAACACGCTCGGCAGCAACCCTCAAAAGTGCGCGCGATGTGATCAGCCTGCCGATTAGCAAACCAAGCGCGAAGCCGTAACTCACAATGCCGCCCGCCTCCTGCGCTTTGAAGCCGTTCGACATTAGATAGATTTTCAGCCAGTTCCAAATGCCGACTTCGCAGGCAATATAAAGCGCCAAAATAGAAGCCAGAGCGGCAAGCGTAGGGTTGGCTAGAAGCTCGGTCGCTTGTGGCCAGTCGAAACGTGGTTGGTCACGCTGCGGCCGTATGGGAGCCTTGAAGCTTACCAGCAACGCTAGAATCGACACGCCGGCGATGCAGCCGCAAAGGGCCACTGGACCAAGCAGATAGCTGGCGGCAAAAGTGGTTACGATTCCGCCTAAGCCAAAAAACAGGTTGGCAAAGTTTAGCGCCGCGCCTCTACGTTCGGCGGCAACGTCTCCAACCAGTGAGTTAGCGCCGGTAACGATGACGCCGCCGCCTAAGCCGAGCGCAAGATACAAGGCAAGCAGGTTATGAAGAGAATGCAGATTCGGCGCAGCAATAAGAGCGATGATTATCAGCGATAAGCCGAGCACTAAGGCAACGCGCTTGCCTTTGCGGTCAACTAATGGTCCTGCAAGCAGCGATGAAATCATGAGCCCAAGCGCGTAGGCGAATCCCAAACTGCCTTGCTGCCGCGCGTCTAAGCCGTACGCCGGGATCAAGACACCCAGCAATGGCGACATTAGGCCATAAGCGAAGATGGCGCAGATTGCCGCCAGTATCAACACTTCAGGGCCACGCCGGCAGCTATCGCAGCGGCTTTGGCGCATTGATCGCGCGATACGTCAAGGTGAGTCACCATACGCATTTCGGTTGCGCTCACGCCGTTGGCGAGGATACCTTTGGCTCGAAGTGCATCGCTGAACTGCTGCGGCGAAAGGCCAGTTTTGGCGATGTTGAAGATGACAATATTGGTAGCGACCGAATTAACCGAGAGCTTCGAGACTTCGCGCAGGGCGTCTGCAATCAGTGCGGCGTTGGAATGGTCTTCTTTAAGACGTGCTACATTTCCATCCAACGCATACAAACAAGCGGCTGCCAAAATTCCCGCTTGACGCATACCGCCTCCTAGACGCTTGCGGAACAAGCGGCCGCGGTCAATGGCTTCTTTAGTTCCCACCAGCACGGAACCTACGGGAGCACCCAGCCCTTTCGATAGACAGAACATGACTGAATCCACATCCCGCACGATTCTGGCAACGGTTGTGCCGGTAGCCACAGCCGCATTGAAAATACGCGCACCGTCCACGTGAACTTTGAGACCGCGCTCATGCGCTTGCAAGCATATTTCGTCAATGGCGGATTGTTCATAGATAGTGCCGCCCGCCATGTTGTGAGTATTTTCCAAAGCTATGAGCGAGGTGGGAGCATTGTGCGGACCCTTGTTGCGAATAGCGGGCGCGATGGTGGGCCAGGACAAACGACCGCGGTCACCCACCACTGGGCGCGCCAAGCAACCTGCAAACCAAGCCATCATGGAAAGTTCCCAATCCAGAACATGAGCGCGCGCGTCGCAAATTACTTCCTCGCCATGGTTAGTGCACATCTTAATGGCAATGGTGTTGCCCATAGTTCCGGTAGGAACAAACAGGCCTGCTTCTTTAGCAAAAACTTCTGCCGCGTGCCGCTCCAGGAGGTTCACTGTCGGATCTTCGCCATAAACGTCGTCGCCTACATCCGCCTGCGCCATGGCCGCGCGCATGCGTTCGCAAGGCTTAGTAACGGTGTCGCTTCTGAGGTCAATCCAATCAGACATTCTGCAAAAAATCCTCAAATATTTCGTTTGAGACTAGCACGCCATTCGATGACAAACGCAAACGATGCTGATCTCGAACCAGCAATCCGGCGCTAGTCCACTTCTCAATTGGCTTGGCGAAGCGAATCCACTCTTCAGCCGTTGGTTCAATACCAACTGCCAATCGCAAACCGACAAAGAAGTGTTCTTCGTTGGGGTCGCAAGGTGTATCAGTCGCGTGTGCGAACGGATTGGCGATGTAATCAGATAAACTGTCGCTGCTGCTAAAACGGCGGCCGCCCAGATTTGAATGGGCGTCCAAACCGAATCCGACATACGGCTCTAACTGCCAATACTTCAAGTTGTGGCGCGATTGAAAGCCGCGCCGCGCAAAGTTTGAAATCTCGTATCGTTCAATGCCGAATGATGCCAGCGTCTCAACCGCCGTCTCATACAGATCCGCAATTAAATCTTCCGAAGGCATAGCGGAGGCGCCGTATCGAACTCCACCCAGCAGCATCTCTTTGCCTAGCCGGCTATCGTCATCTACTTCGAAGATATACACAGAAACGTGCGGAGGCTTCAGTTGATCAGTCCATCGGAGCGATTCCTTCCAAGACTCCATTGTCTGGTTTGGCAACCCGGCAATCAGATCAATATTGAAGTTCTCAATTCCGCGATTTCGCAGGAATTGCACATCGCGAACGACAGTTTCCGCAGTATGTCTGCGTCCAGTTTGGCGCAGTTCAGCGGTTACAAAGGATTGCACGCCCAGACTCACCCGGTTCACCATCGGCCAAGCGTGTTGCAAAGTGCCCGGTGCCGCCTCCATTGTGGTTTCTGTCAATCGTTCCGAAGGAATCAGCGACCGGACGTCTGCCAGAAATTCCGGCGGCATGAGGCTGGGCGTTCCGCCGCCAAAATACAAGGTCTCGGGCGACCAATCCCACTTATGCGCGCGAATGTGTTCCACCAGCGCCCTGTGATAGGCCGTAACGGTGTCAGCCGATGACACGCCCGATGCAAAATTACAGAACGTGCACTTTTGATTGCAAAACGGGTACGAGACATAAACGCCAGCCACTCTTTTATTAGAGCGTGACGTCTTCGCCCAGATGTTTGCTAATGGCGCTTGCAATCATCTGGTCAAGCGTTTCGCTAGTCGTAGGAAGAACGAATGCCGATCGGGCCGGGTCCCAATCCAACTTGAAACTTTTGGAATGCGCCGACACCCAGATTTGCCGCACAGGCGCGTTGGGACTGACGACGAATCTTGCTTTGGGTTCGTCAAACTCAATCGACAATGCACCGGAATTAAAATCGGGCTCGAATTCGAACTGCTCTGAAGCCTTATTCAGCTTTTTGAAGAGCGTTTCCAGGGCCAAGCTTGACTGCGTCTTGAATTCCTGTTCGTCCATTTATGCAGCCTGGAAGGTATTCACCGTCAGAGGACGCGACTTTTCGTACTTGGCGATCGCGTCTTCCTGGTTCAGGATATAGCCAAGTTCGTCTACGCCTTCCAACATGCACTGGCGTGCGAATTCATCAATTGGGAACTTCACAGTCTCACCATCTGGCAAAGTCAACGTAGTGCTCGCCAAGTCAATTGTGACTGTCGCTTCCGGATTTTTTTCCAAAGCCGCAAACAGTTTCTTGTGCGATTCTTGCGGCACAACAATCGTCAGCAGTGAATTCTTTGCAGAATTACCTTTGAAAATATCCGCAAAGGATGTGCTGATAACGGCCTTAAAGCCGTACTGCGTCAATGCCCATGGCGCATGTTCGCGAGAACTGCCACAGCCAAAATTATCACCAGCCAGCAAAACATGCGCAGCTTTGCCCTGCCCTGTGTTCAAAATGAAATCGAGTTTAGGCGTGCCCGCTGAATCATAACGCCAATCGCAAAAAAGACTGTCGCCCAAACCAACCTTCGAAACAGTCTTAAGAAAGCGCGCAGGAATAATCTGATCAGTATCGATGTTGTCTATGGGAAGCGGCGCCAATCGGCTTGTAAATTTAGTCACTTTTTCCATGTCTGATACCTTTCTTTAGAGCATCGTCCTGACGTCTGTCACAACGCCGGTTACAGCCGAGGCAGCCGCAGTCAACGGGCTGGCCAAAAACGTTCTGCCGCCCTTGCCCTGACGCCCTTCAAAATTTCGATTGCTGGTGGAGACGCTATATTCGCCAGGCGCCAGCTGATCGCCATTCATAGCGATGCACATGGAACAACCGGCTTCGCGCCAATCCGCTCCAGCATCTTTAAAAATGCGGTCCAGGCCCTCAGCCTGCGCCTGTTCCTTCACCAATTGCGAGCCAGGCACAACCATGACGCGCACATTGGGGTTCACTTTACGATCTTTGAAAATGGCAGCGGCCGCGCGCAAATCGGAAATACGCGAATTGGTGCAGCTGCCGATGAACACGACGTTGACCGGATGCCCCAGAAGCGATTTACCGGAAGACAGATCCATATAACGAAGCGCTTTGCCCAACGTTTCACGTTCGACAGGATCTTTTATGGATGATGGGTCAGGCACCAGAGCGGTGATTCCGATTCCCATACCCGGATTCGTTCCAAACGTGATCATCGGCTCCAGCGCCGCGGCGTCAATATAAATACTCTTGTCATACTTCGCGCCATCATCGGTGGGCAGTTGCCGCCACAAGCCAAGCGCGCGATCCCAATCTGACCCCTTGGGCGCAGCCGCACGCCCCTCTAAATATTGATATGTCGTATCGTCAGGCGCAACCAAACCGGCACGCGCGCCGCCTTCGATCGACATATTGCAAATGGTCATGCGCTCTTCCATGCTCAGGCTGCGAATAGCCGAACCGCAGAATTCAAAAACGCAGCCGTTGCCGCCGCCAATACCAATGCGCGAAATCAGGTTTAGGACAATATCTTTCGCGCCTACGCCCGGCTTCAAGGTTCCGTCTACGCGCACTTCGAAAGTTTGCGATGGAGTCTGCAGAAGGCATTGCGAGGCCAAAACGTGTTCTACCTGGCTGGTGCCGATGCCGAAAGCCAGTGCGCCAAAAGCTCCATGCGTAGCGGTATGGCTATCGCCGCACACAACGGTCTGCCCAGGCTGCGTTAGACCCTGTTCCGGTCCGATAACATGCACAATCCCTTGCTTCTTGTTCTTGGGCCCGTAAAACGGAATGCCAAAATCCGAACAATTCTTTGCGAATTGAACGAGCTGTGTTTCGGCCACCTTGTCCACAATGGGCAGTGAACGGTCATGCGTAGGAATGCTGTGGTCTGTGGTTCCAATGGTGAGGTCCGGACGGCGAACCTTCAAACCACGTTCACGCAAGCCCGAAAATGCTTGCGGAGAGGTGACTTCATGAACCAAATGAAGATCAATGTACAACAGTGTGGGAGCCCCGGGGCGCTCTGCCACTATATGGTTGTCCCAGACCTTTTCAATAATTGTGCGCGGCTTGGCGTTTGACATAGATATTACTTTTTACTTTGCGCTAATAGCGGTGCAGATGGCATCGCCCACTTCCGAAGTTGTCGCGGGTTTGCCGGCTGGTTTCAAATCCGCCGTCACTTGCCCGCTATTCAAAACTGTTTCGATGGCAGCGTAGACCGACTGCGCCTCTTTCGCGAGTCCGAAACTGTACTCCAGCATGGCACCCACAGAACCAATCGCGCCGAGCGGATTCGCCTTGTTTTGCCCCGCAATATCCGGAGCGGAGCCATGCACGGGCTCATACAACCCAACCCATGCACCCGAAGGACGCTTATTCCCAATAGAGGCGGACGGCAGCATTCCAATGGAACCCGCTAAGACTGCGCCTTCATCACTCAGAATATCGCCGAAAAGATTCTCGGTAAGAACCACGTCAAAACGCTTTGGATTTAGCACCAACTGCATGGCGCAGTTGTCCACCAAAATATGTTCCAACGTAATATCCGGATAATGCGCGCTTACTTCCACGACCACGCGACGCCAAAGCTGTGAATTCTCCAACACGTTTGACTTATCCACACTCATCACTTTCTTCCTGCGCTTGGCGGCAATTTGGAAAGCCATGTGTGTAACGCGCTCAATCTCAGCGCGCGTATAAGTCATCGTGTTGATGGCGCGTTCTTCCGCGCCGCTGCCTGAGATACCGCGCGGTGTGCCGTAATAAAGGCCGCCCGTTAGTTCGCGGACAATGATCATGTCCGTGCCATCCACCAATTCATTTTTCAACGGCGAAGAATCAATCAGGGCTTTGTAAGATCGGACGGGCCGCAAGTTCGCATAAACTTCCAAAGCCTTACGAATGCCTAGTAATCCGCGTTCCGGACGCTTTTCCGGCGGCGCATTATCAAACTCAGGCAAGCCCACTGCGCCTAACAGCGTTGCATCCGCTGCGCCCGCCAGCTTTTCTGTCTCCGCGGGAAAAGGTGTTCCTGTCTTGTGGATAGCAACACCACCCAGCAAGCCTTCACTCAAAGTAAGGGTGTGTCCATTCGACGAAGCGACGTGCTTCAGCACCTTGACGGCTTCGCGCGTAACTTCCACGCCAATGCCATCGCCAGGCAATATAAGGATATTCAGATTCATTTATTTGGATGCAGGGGCGGCCACACTGCGGCCAACGACTTCCTCGAACAACGCGCGAATCGCTTCGTTGCGAAGTCCTTTCTTATTATCTGCCAGGGTCGTAAAGCGCGTATAAATCTCGTCCAGCTCTTCTTTGTTTAGCGTGAAGCCCATGCTTTCGGCGCGGCTCTTTAAAGCGTGCCGTCCGCTATGTTTGCCCAGAACCAGCCGGCTTTCCGGTACGCCAACGCTTGCAGGACTGAAGATTTCGTACGTCGCCGGATTCTTTAGATATCCATCTTGATGGATGCCCGCTTCATGCGCAAACGCGTTTTCGCCAACTATTGCTTTGTTTGGCTGCGGACCGAATGTGATGAAACGCGTTAACATCTGGCTGGCAGGGAAGATTTTTTCCGTATTGATACCCGTTGTGAACGGCAGACGATCGTTTCGCGTTTTGATAGCCATCACCACTTCTTCTAACGCCGCGTTGCCCGAACGTTCGCCAATTCCGTTGATGGTACATTCCACTTGGCGAGCACCGGCGCTTACGGCAGCTAACGAGTTCGCCACAGCCAGTCCTAAATCGTCGTGGCAGTGCACGCTGACAATGGCACGATCGCCCAGAACGCTGACCATCCTGGAAATCAAGACGGCATATTCATCGGGTACCGAGAAACCAACAGTGTCGGGAAGGTTCACCGTTCTTGCGCCAGCCTCCACCACAGCTTTGCAAATCTGCTCCAAATAATCAGGATCAGTGCGCGTCGCGTCCTCTGCGGAAAACTCGACGTCATCGGTGTAGTTGCGAGCTAGTGTGACAGCGGCCACAGCATCATCTAATACTTGCTGTCGGGATTTGCGGAGTTTGAACTCCAAATGGATATCGCTAGTAGCGATAAAGGTGTGGATCCGAGGTCGCTTGGCATGTTTTAGCGCCTTTGCGGCGCGTTCCACGTCCATGGTGCAAGAACGGCCCAGCGCCGCGACCTGTACCCAAGGGAAACGCCTGCTAACGGCGTCTACCGCTTCAAAGTCACCTTCGGAAGCGATTGGAAACCCCGCTTCCAAAATATCCACTCCCAAATCCACCAGAGATTCGGCCATTTGCAGCTTCTCTGGGGTTGTCATACTACAGCCTGGCGACTGTTCGCCATCACGCAAGGTTGTATCGAAAATATAGATTCGGCTCAACTTGGGGCTCCTGATTCGTTTTCGTTCGGTGGAACTTTCTTCATCCTAGGAGAAGATGAGTGATTATGCAAATTTATAGTATTCTCAGTTGGTATTAGTTATAATGATGCCATAAACGCCTAAATCGGTGGGCGTCATGGAACTCTATCCACTAAAGGTATTTTTGACAGTTGCGACCGAACGTAGTTTTTCGCGTGCAGGCGAAAAACTGTTGCGCACGCAACCTGCCATTTCGATTGCAATCCAGCGCTTAGAAAGCGATCTCAAAGAGAAGCTCATTGATAGGTCGGGACGAGAGCTTCTTCTGACTGACGCTGGTCGCGTTGTGCTGGAATATGCGCGGCGCTTTCAAAACCTTGAGTCCGATCTTGAAAACGCACTACGCGAGCTGAAAGATAACTACGCTGGCCGGCTTTCAATTGGAGCCAACGAATCTATGTCGCTGTATCTGTTGCAGCACATTGAGCGTTATCGCCGCGTTTTTCCAAAAGTGAAAGTGCAAGTTCGGCGCTCACAATCAAGCAAGATACCTTCGCAATTATTGGATGGCGAACTCGAATTGGGAGTCATTAGCTACGATCCGGGCGACGAGCACCTGCAATCGCAAGTCATTTATACCGACCGCCTAATGCTGATTGTTTCTCCGCAGCATCGCTTTGCGGACCGAAAAGAGCTTTCCATTACCGAACTGGACATGGAAACATTCATTGCGCACAACGTGATTTCTCCTTATCGCGAAGCAGTCTTGCGTGAGTTTCAAAGGCACAAAGTTCCGCTGAATATGGATGTAGAGATGCCCACGCTTGAAACCATTCGTCGGTTAGTGCAGCACAACGAAGGCGTAACGTTCCTTCCGCGCATGTGCGTTGAGCAGGAGATCAGCCAAGATCTGCTGCGCGAAATTCGCGTCAAAGAATTGCTCGTCGAACGCAAGATCCGTTTGGTGTATCCCGCCCGCCGCGCCTTGAGTCACGCCGCCAAGGCTTTCTTGGAAGTTGTGAAGCGTGGCAACGGCGATACAGAAGTGGCTACCGAAGCTTAAGATTTGTGCGGCCGAGGTGACTGCGTAGAATAGGAGAAGGCTTCATCCATGGCTGCGACTGTTTTGAATACCTTGACAGTAACGGAATTCGAAATGCAGTTCGGTTCCGAAAAACCATATTACGAGTTTTGGCACGGGGAAGCCATTCAAAAATCGATGCCTACGTGGATTCATGGTCTACTGCAGAGGATTCTCATGGAGTTACTCAGCCAAGCCGGTTTCAAGGCGGCTTCGGAAGTGAAACTCAAAATCGATCCGAATTTTCATCCAGTACCGGATGTCATCGCGACCGCTGGCAAAATTGAGCATCCCTATCCCACCAAGCCAGTCGAAATCATAATCGAGATTCTTTCCGATGATGATCCCATGTGGCGCGTGCTGACGAAGTGCCGCACTTATCAAACTTGGGGCTTTCAGCAAATCTATGTGGTCGATCCGATAGCGCATCTTGTGTTCCGCTGGTCTGAGCATCGGTTGGAAGAAGTTGACTTGCTCGCAGGCCAGCCGGTCTCACATGTTTGGAGCAGGCTCACCGAAGCAATAGCTGAGTAATACCCTCAACCCTTGATACCTTGGTATTCATGTCCACCACCATTGCCAATCAGCGTCTCACTGCGCCTAAACGCCTGATCTACGGACCCGGCCCTTCACCGGTTGATCCGCGGGCTGCTGAAGCCATGGCGCAACCTATCACCGGCATTCGCGACCCTTGGTTTCTTTCCGTCATCGCCAACATCCAAACTGGACTTCGTAACGTACTTGGCACACAAAACGCCAAAACGCTCGTTATACCGGGCAGTGGCAGCGCAGCAATGGAGGCCGCCGTATCCAACTTCGTCGAACGCGGTTCTAAATTCGCTATATTCACAGCCGGCCATTTTGCTGATCGCATCGCCATCATGGGCAAGCGACATGGCGCAAACGTCGTTTTATGTGAGAAAGCCTGGGGAGAGGTCTTCACCCAAGCAGAAGCGGAAGAGTTTATTGACCGAGAGAAGCCAAGTGTAGTTGCGTTCGTTCAGGGTGAGACATCCACCGGTGCCTATCAATCTGGCCGCGCCATTGCTTCTGTTGCGCAAAAGCACGGCGCATTGGTCATGGCCGACTGCGTCACCTCGCTTGGAGCAATGCCTGTAGAGCTCGACGCAGTGGGCATCGACATCGCCTACAGTTGCGCGCAAAAGGGCTTAAGCTGTCCGGCGGGTCTTTCGCCCATCTCGATATCACCCAAAGCCTGGTCCATCCTCGAAGCACGAACCACCGATACCGACACCTGGTACTTAGACCTGCGTCTGCTCGCCAAATACTACGAACCACCGCACGCGTATCACCACACACCAGCACCGCCGCTCTTTTACGCCATGCATGAAGGCTTGGCGGTTGTCGAAGAAGAAGGGCTGCGAAACCGCTGGGAACGGCACCGTAAGGCTGGAGTGCGGCTTGTTGATAGTTTAGTGAAGCTCGGGTTCGAACCAGTTGTCAAAAACCCCGCTGATCGTCTCTGGCATCTCAGTACCGTAACGCCGCCTGCCGGTGTGGACGAAGCAAAGCTGCGCGACAAATTGATGGCCAACTACGGAATAGAGATTGCCGGCGGCTTGGGTCAATCTGCCGGAAAGATTTTGCGCATCGGCGTCATGGGTCCGTTAGCAACAGATCCAGCTGTCGATTTTCTCCTGCAAGCGATTGCCACATCTATCTAAATGCCGGAACAGATTGTTGTCGGAAATTGCACCATAGAGCTGCTCATTGGCGATATCACCAGCATTCCGGTTGATGCCATCGTCAATGCTGCCAACGCGATGCTGGCTGGGGGCGGAGGCGTGGATGGGGCTATACACCGTGCTGGCGGCCCCACACTCATGCAGGAACTTCGCAAATACGATGGTTGCCCTACAGGCAGCGCTGTCGTCACCAGCGCCGGAAATCTTCCCGCCAAATTTGTATTTCACGCCGTGGGTCCCGTCTATCATGATCGCGGCGATGCCAAACTACTTGCGTCGTGCTACAAAACTGCTTTGCGGCTGGCCGAAGAAAACCATTGCACCAGCATCAGCTTTCCGGCCATAAGTACCGGTGTTTATGGTTACCCGCTAGCCGAAGCCGCGTCCGTCTCTCTGAACGCCGTCATCGAATTCATCCCTTACGTACCGAGCATTCGCGATATAAAGCTCGTCCAATTCGGCCAAGCAAACTACAACGCTTACGAAAAGCTATTCCGTGAATTCCGGGCCCAGCGAACTTCTGCGCAAACAAGTTAGGATTGTAGAGCGCGCATGCAAGTCTTGGAAGCTGGTCCCGACAAATATCTGTTGCTGGAAATCGATCCTGAATTCGTTGGCAACATCGCAAAGCAGGCAGGCTTTGAACATAAAATTGACGACCACGGACGTGTGATGTCGATTGAACTCTACGTGCCCGACAGACAGGCACCGCTGTTGCTTTTCGACGCGGCCGACCCGGGCAATCTTGGATGGTTCTCGCGCTGTCAGTTCTATGTCGATGGCAAAAGCGGAGCGGTGCTGCAAACTCCGTTTTCACTCGCCAACAGCAAAGATCGCCAGGGGCGACTTATATTGCATGCCGTCAAACTTCAAATCGCCAAGGAATTGCCCAGCGCTTTCCGCATGCCCGGCCGCCAACCGATTTCCGAGCAAGTGGTGTACGCGGTGTTCTTCAACCTTCTGAACGCACTCATCAACACCGGCGTGGGCGTCTGCGGCGGCCCAACGGTCAGACCGCTGGCCGGACGCACCGAAAGCGTCGGGACAAAGAACTAGCCCGACGCCGTTTCCGTCTGCCCTACCCTTCGGCTACCTGCGCCAAAATTTGCTTCACCTTGTTGCCGCTACCCGGCGGACGACCGCGCCGCCGAGGTTCCTGCACAAAGGCTAAGCCATGACTTGTCGCGTCAACATCGCCATCCTTCAGGACGTCCTCTGACGCGTTCCCGGCGGCCTCTTTTAGCCAGCCCGGTGGCCTGCCGCGCCGCCGGCCTCGACCACGCGCCAAACGCTCCAACGTCGCTATCGCTTCTTCTATCTGTTCCCGCTCGAGCCGAAGCTCAGCAAGCATCTTGTCCACGTCCAAAATGCGTGCCCCCCTTTCGAAATTTTTTAATTCGCGTTAATTAGTGTCGAACCCCCAGTATTTTCAGTTGACGCCATTAATTTCAACCTAATAGGGCTCTAGCGAATTTCTCTTCGGTCCTGGTAGTACCAGAAATCAATCTGATTTTGCGATTGAATTATCGTGAACGAATAGAATTCTTTCTACTCCAATAAAAGTAAAATGGAATCCCCAAAGCCATTAAAAACAAGCCCATTAACGATTCCCTGGGTCTATCGTGCAGCGTATTAACAAGTAAAAGTGCTGCAACTCCCACAAAGAGTACTGGCACAAGCGGGTATCCTAATACTCCGTACGGTCGCACCAAATTCGGCCGTTTTTTTCGCAGTACAAATACAGAAACAGCGGTCATTAAATAAAGAATCCAGCTTCCAAATATCACGAAGTTGTAAAGATCATCAAACCAACCGCTCAAAACCACGACCGAAGACCACAGACAAAGCCATACCATGGCATTCCCCGGCGTTCGAAATTTCGGATCAACAACCGCCATCTTGCGGAAGAATAGTCCGTCACGAGCCATTGCATAAGGAACTCGTCCGCCCGACAGAATCGATCCATTCAAAGCCGCGAAGATAGAGATGAGCACCGCCACTGTCACTAATTTGCCAGCCCATCCACCATATAAGTAAGTCATCATGTCTGCCGCCAGCCGGTGACTGGCGCCAACCTGTTGCGGAGACAGAACAAGGAAGTAGGCAATGTTGATCAGCAGATAGGTCAGAATCACTGCACCTGTTCCATATATCAGGGCGCGAGGCAGATTGCGGCCCGGATCTTTGATCTCGGACGACACCATGCTCACGTTGTTCCACCCGTCATACGCCCACAATGCACTCACCATGGCGGCAAAGAAACCTGCCACGCCAGCCGTTGCTGGAATGTGTTGCGCGAAATGCGCCGTATCCCCACGGCCACAAAAAAATCCAACGGCAATTACTCCAGCAATGCCCAGCATTTTCACAATGGTCACCATCACTTGCACATTGCCGCCCCAGCGAACACCCGCGTAATTAACCGCGCCTAGAAGCAAAATCAAAACAATTGCCACCAACTGGCCGTAGTGAATCTCCAGCAAGCTGCCACCGGGACCTATGTGGAATGGAAGCACCACAACGGGCGTTGCCAACGCCGGAACGAATGCGGACAGATAGGTGTAAAAGCCGGCCGCAAGCGTGGCAATCGACCCGCTTTTCGCCACCCAGAATTGAGTCCAACCATATAGATAGCCCCAAAACGGACCATAGGCAGCCGTTAAATAGACATATTCACCGCCCGCTTCCGGCATCGCCGCAGCCAATTCCGCGTAAGTTAGAGCACCAAACAGGCTCAACACGCCGGCCACAATCCAAACCACGAACAGCATGGAAACCGAGCCCAAATTCCTGATCATCGTCGAAGGAACCAGGAACACGCCGCTACCGATCACGGTTCCGATGACGATCGAAACCGCGCTCCACAGGCCAAGCACGCGCAACAGCGTCGGTTTGTTTTCCACTGTCTCCATCTAATTCTCCTGTTTTTTCCAAACCAATCCCGCCAGCCAGCCCGCAAGAAAGGTCACCATTGAACCCGAAATCACGAACCACGTGTAGGCTACATAATGCTGCAGCGCGAGCGTCGTCAACAGTCCTGCGCCCATGCCAATCATCGCAGCTACTTCGCCGGGCCTCTTCGTCAAAACACCTAACAAGAAAACCCCCAAAAGCGCGCCATACAAAATAGACGCGATCGATAGGCCCGCCTCCAGCACGCTCGTTACATGTCGCGCCAGCAATCCGACGCCAAACAGAATGACTCCCCAAATCACGGTGGCCCAGCGTGCCCAAGCCAGAAGCTTGGCGTCGCTGAACTTCGGCCAAAGCGGTTTTATGAAGTCCATAACGGTTGTGGAGGACATCGCATTCAGCGCCGCGCTTAAATTCGACATCGCCGCGGCGAGAATAGCGGCGATCACCAATCCGGCCAAACCGGGCGGCAGGTAGCGCCAAATAAAGGCCGGATAGATTTCGTCGGTTTTGGCGGGCGGCTTCATTCCGCTGTCGTGATAGAAGACAAACAACAACACGCCAACCGTTAAGAACAGCGCGAATTGAAACATCACTACAAACCAACTGGTGAACAGCGCTCGGCGGCTTTCCTTTTCGTTGCGTGCTGCCAGCAACCGTTGCACCAACAGCTGTTCCGTTCCATGACTCGCAGTAGTCAAAAAACATCCACCCAAAACACCGCCCCAAAAGCTGTACTTGCGCAAAAAGAACTCGCTGCTCAATGCGAAACGAAAATCAAACATCTGGAACTTGTGCGTCGCATCGCCTAACGCCAGCACATGCGGCCATCCGCCGGGAATCAAATGCAGCATCAGGAAAAAGCTGGCCAGCGCGCCTCCGATATACAAGAACATTTGAACCACGTCGGTCCAAATGACCGCAGTCATGCCGCCCTCGAACGTATAGAACAAAGTTAGGCAGACGATTACTGAAATCGAGGTCAATTCTCCGGTACCCAGGACAATCGACACTACCGTCGAAATCGCAAAAACACGAACGCCTTCGGCCATCGCGCGTAGGACCAAGAAAATGCCCGCCGTGAACTTTCGTATGCGTTGTCCAAAGCGCCGCTGCATCAGCTCATAAGCGGTAAACATCTCTCCACGAAAGTATTGCGGCAAAAACAAAGTGGAGATGATGATCCTTCCCAGCAGGTATCCCAATATCAATTGCAGGAACGTAAAGTTGCCCGCAAACGCCAGCGGAGGAGTTCCAATTACCGTCAAAGTACTGGTCTCCGCCGAGACGATAGAGAAGGCGATGGCCCACCACGGAGCCCCCCGTCCGCCCAGAAAATAATCCTTCAGGGACCCCTGTTTTTCCTTGAAGCGCGCGCCGAACCATGTGATGAAGAGCAAGTAGGCGGCTATCACCGCCAGATCTAGGCTGCGCATGGAAAGCTTGGATGATAGCATGCGATAAGGTTATGGAAGTTTAACGGCTTATGCCGCATTTGAGTCAGGAACAAGTTCAGGAACCTTGGTATCTAAAATGTGGAAGGAAGTTGCAGGCCATTTGGCGAGTTCGTTATACTCCAGCAAGCGCTTATCAAATGATCATGAGACCTAGCATTCGACAACTGAGCGGGCCATTTATGGCCACCGGGGCTCTAGCCGCCCTATTACTTAATCTGGCCGGTGCGCCGGCGGTCTTCGCGCATCAGGGTGCCCCCCAAGCCGCGACCAAGAATTATAAGGACAAGGATGAGTATGACTTGTACTACAAGATCACTCAGACTGCCGACCCCAAGGCGCGCCTGCAGTTGTTGAATACTTGGCAAGACAAGTATCCGACCAGCGACTACTCGCCGGAACGGTTGCAGTACTTCGTGGCCACGCTTCAGCAACTGGCTGCGACTGATCCGACTCAGCGTCAGCCCCTGATTAACAAGTGCCAGGAATTGCTCAAGGCGCAGCCCACCAATTTTAGGGCCGCTTATCTGATCAGTGTTTGGGGACCTGCTGTGGGTGGCGCCAACCCGAGTCCCGACCTTCTAACCACTGTTGAGTCGGGGGCGAAAACCGCCATTAGCTCAGCCGATGACGCCTTCGCCGACAAGAACAAGCCCGCATCGCTCTCCCCTGACAAGTGGGCAGAGGCCAAAGCAGAATCGATTGCCATAGCCCATAACGCGCTCGCTTGGGTGGCCACCTCCAAAAAAGATGAGGCTACTGCCGAAAGCGAATACACCGCCAGTCTAACCGCCAATCCCAATCAGGGCACAACGTCCGTAAGCTTCGGCAAAATGTTGATTGAAACCAAAGATGACAAGAAATTTCCCCTGGGCCTCTTTGAGTATGCTCGCGCCGCACAATACGCGGGTCCCGGGCAGGCGGTTGCTGCAGATGCCCGCGCTAAACTGCTTACCTATTTCAATAGCGCCTACGCGAATTTCCATGGCAGTGCCGACGGCGCTCAGGGTGTTCTGGATCTGGCCAAGACCAATGCTTTGCCACCAGCGGGTTGGCCCGGCATAACCAGTGCTCAAGCTGCAGCCAACGCGGCAGCTGACGTGCTGCAAAAGCGTATCGATAGCGATCCAGCTTTCAAAATTTGGTATGCCATCGAATCGCAACTGACCGGCGATGGCGGCTCCGGCTACTTTGCGAACAATTTAAAGGACGCTGAGATTCCAGGCGGTACCGACGCCTCCAAGTACTTCACCGGCACGGTCGTTTCCGCCGATCCGTCGAAGGTAGTCCTTGGCGTTCAGGATCCAGCCGTCGCTGATGCCACCATTCTCTTTAGTACGCCGCTGAAAGACACCGAAGCCGCCAAAATCAAGGTCGGCGACAAACTGCAATTCACCGGTATTGCCGAGAGCTTTACCAAGTCGCCTTACATGCTGACCTTTAAAGACCCCACAATTCCGGGTGTTGAAACAACAGCCCCTGTAAAGACCGGCAAGAAGAAGCGCTAAACCTGAACAGCTAAAATTGAAATACGAAGGCCTCGGGATTAAAACCCCGAGGCTTTTTCCTTAACTACAGTGATCCTAGACGTAGGCTGCGGCAACAACAAATACCCTGGCGCTATCGGCGTTGATAGAAACCTCAATACCCGCGCCGATGTCATTGCCGATCTTGACCAATTTCCCTTCCCTTTCGCCGATTCCACCTTCCAGGAAGTTCGGGCCATGCACGTTATCGAACACGTGGCCGACGTGATCCGCACCATGGAAGAGTTCCACCGACTCCTGGTACCAGGTGGCCGGGTCGACATTCTAACCCCTCATTACACTGATTTCAGCTCGTTTTGCGATCCCACCCACCGTTGGCACTTGAACAGCTTTTCCCTGCGCTACTTCGGTGACGACAATGCCGGCTTTGGCTATTATTCCAACGCACGATTTCGTGAGATTTCTACCCGTGTGAAGTTACTTGCGCTTTGGAGGTACTTGGGATTCGAATTCCTGGTAAACCGCTCCAAACGGTTTAGAAAGTTCTGGGAATTCTACCTTTGCTACCTCGTTAGGGGCAAGTTGATCGAATGGGTGCTAGAAGCAGTCAAGGACTGAAATGGAATCTCGATCCCAAACAGTTGATTTGGAAACTAAGTGACCGTGCGCGTCAGTACGGCCAATCGCAGATACTGAATCCCACCGCCGCCCTTGGCAGACGTGGCGAAGATTTGGCGCATCGTTATCTGCAGCGCGCTGGCTTCAAAGTGGTCGCCCGAAACTACAAGCCCGGCGACGACTCCGAAGTCGACATTATCGCCCGGTTGGGTGAACTACTCGTCTTCTTCGAAGTGAAGACCCGCTCGAGCGCAGAACACTCCGCGCCGGAACGTAACATCGATCAAGAAAAGGAACGCCACATCATGCGCGCCGCGCGTTCTTTCGCCACCCGCGCCGGCATCGATTGGGATAAAGTCCGCTTCGATATTATCTCCATCGTCATGGCCGACCCGCCCACCATCGCCCATTACGAAAACGCATTTTACGCCTGAGCTTCGGCGCTACCATGGCATCGAATGCAACAACTCGTCACTGAGTCACAGAATCCCGCATCTACGGCGATTGATTCTCTGTCCACAGCGGACATGCTTCGGGTGATTAACCAAGCAGATCAACAAATCGCGGCTGCGGTTGAACGCGAACTTCCCAACATCGCTCGCGCTGTTGATGCCATAGTGTCGCGGCTGGAATCTGGGGGCCGACTTTTCTATATCGGCGCGGGCACCTCAGGTCGCCTTGGCGTGCTCGACGCTTCCGAATGTTCCCCCACGTTCAATACTCCGCCCGATCTTGTTCAAGGCCTAATTGCAGGCGGAGATCGTGCTTTGCGACACTCCATCGAACGCGCCGAAGATGATTCAGAGCAGGGCAAGCAAGATCTAGTGGAACGCAACTTTTCGCCTCTCGATGCGTTGGTAGGAATCGCTGCCAGCGGTCGCACACCCTATGTACTTGGTGGCCTCGCCTACGCCCGTCAACTGGGCGCTCTTACCATCGGGCTGAGTTGTACAACCGACTCGCAGGTCGCAGAAGCTTCCGAAATCGCCATCACGCCAGTTCCAGGACCGGAAATCGTCACCGGCTCCACTCGCATGCGCGCAGGTACCGCTACCAAACTCGTCTTGAACATGCTCAGCACCGGCATCATGATCCGCCTTGGTTACGTCTACGGCAACTTAATGGTGAACCTTCAGCCCACCAACGAGAAACTACGCGACCGGCCCGCCGCATCATCGCAACTATCTCCGGCACTTCTTACGACGAAGCATCCAGACTTCTCGAAGCTGCTGGCAATTCCGGTCCGCATCGCCATCCTGATGCAAAAACTGAAAGTTTCACGCACCGATGCCGAGGCGAAACTCGCTGCCTCGAAAGGCCGTCTGCGTCCCCTCCTACCTTAAAAGCGTAATACCAATCGATGGACAAATTTAGAATCGTCGGAGGTACGCCCCTCAGCGGCGAACTTCCCACCTCCGGCTCAAAAAACTCAGCTCTGCCCGCTCTGGCCGCCTGTTTGCTGACGGACGAGCCTGTCACGCTCAGCCGAATTCCGCGGGTGAAAGACATCGCCACCATGGAGAGCCTGCTGGAATATACAGGCGCGAAAGTGACCCGCGAACGGCGGCACCCAGGTGCATGCGAAAAGTCTCGACCGGCCGGAAGCGCCCTACGATGTCGTGAAAACCATGCGCGCTTCGAGCCTCGTGCTGGGTCCGCTAGTGGCGCGAACCGGTCGCGCCCGCGTTTCCATGCCCGGCGGCTGCGCCATCGGCGCGCGGCCCATCAACCTGCACGTGACCGCGCTGGAACATTTGGGCGCCACAATTGAACAATCTCACGGCTATGTGGAAGCGCAAGCGCCGGACGGGCTGCGCGGCGGCACGTGTCACTTCGACCGCATCACCGTTACCGGCACCGAAGACGTACTGATGGCGGCGGTCCTGGCCAAGGGCGAAACGCATCATCCACAACGCCGCGCGTGAGCCTGAGGTGCAGGATCTGGCAGATCTGCTGACCAAAATGGGCGCGCAAATCGAAGGCGCGGGCACGTCGATCATTCGAGTGCAGGGCGTGGAAAAGCTGCACGGCGCCGAACACACCATCATCCCCGACCGCATTGAAGCCGGTACATTTCTCATCGCGGGCGCCATTCACAGGGCGACCTGCTGTCACCGGCTGCGTTCCCGAGCACGTCGCAGCGCTAACCGTGAAAATGCAGCAAGCGGGCGCGGAAGTGATCGCCGCAATCCGACGCCCTGCGCGTCCGTGGTCCGGCGCGGCCGCAAAGCAGTCGACATGACCACCGAAGAATATCCTGGTTTCGCCACCGATCTGCAGGCGCAGTACATGGCGCTGATGGCCACCGCGCTCGGCATTAGCTTCATCACTGAAACCATTTTCGAAAACCGCTTCATGCACGTGCTGAGCTCGCCCGCATGGGTGCAAACATCCGAGTGGAAGGCCGGCAGGCGATTGTCGCGGGCGAAGAAGAGCTGATGGGCGCACAAGTGATCGCGTCCGATCTTCGCGCCAGCGCTTCGCTGGTGCTGGCGCGTCTGGTTGCGCAAAGGCGAGACGATTATCGATCGCGTCTATCACATCGATCGCGGCTATGAGCGCATTGAAGAAAAATTAGCCGCCGTAGGAGCCAACATCCAGCGCATTCAAAAGACCATGCGCGCCGGAGCTACAGAAGCATGAGCACCCCAGTAAAACATCACAGCCCAGGCTTTCTCGCCATCGTTGCCGACGCCAAAAAGCGCATCAAGGAAATCGATATCGAAGAATACAAACGGCTACGCGCCGCAGGTGAAGCCGGACAATTAGTGGACGTGCGTGAAGAAAGTGAATTTGCTGCCTTGCATGCCGCTGGCGCAATTCACATCGGCAAAGGCGTCATCGAACGCGACATAGAAACGAAATTCCCAGACAAAGACGCCAAGCTCGTTCTTTATTGCGGCGGAGGCTACCGTTCAGCTCTCGCCACCGACAACATTCAGAAAATGGGCTACCGCAATGTCATCTCACTTGACGGCGGCTGGCGTGCCATTGAATCTTCTGGCCTTCCGTTAAGCACAGATTAGGTCGCTTTTTCGCAACACGGCAACCTGTCTTTCAATAGTCCCGCGTGCAGACGAAAAGTTTGTATTCCGCACCCAGTAGTAACACAGGAAGCTTCTATCAGCTACCGACGAATTCGCTTGTAGGTGATCCTCGTAACAGTCCTTAGTGCAAGTGATATACTCCCCCTAACGCTTTTGAAGTGGGGCGAGCTTTGCTATTCAATGCCAATCACCCCGATCCTAGGCGTGAATTAAGAAATTGAGGTGTCTCCGTATGCGCCTTCGGACAAAAACATCGTCCGCTACGTCTCGTACATTGCCGTACCTGCTAACTAGGTCATTAGCAGCATGCGTTCTTCTATTCTCATTTGCTGGCTTGGCATTTTGCCAGGAAGCAACAATTCTCGGAACGGTCACGGATCCCTCCGGCGCCGTTGTGCCCGGTGCGAAAGTAATCGCTACCAATACCGATAAAAACGAGTCGACTACCGTTACCACCAATAGCGATGGTCAATTCGCCTTCCCAACCCTAGGCATCGGCCACTACGCGATTAAGGCCGAAGTGAGCGGATTCAAGACTTTTGAGCAGAGTGACATCACGTTGAATGTCGGCGACCGCACCCGCGTTGACGTTAAACTTCAAGTCGGTAACACCAAAGACAGCGTTACCGTTGAGGCCGAAGCCATCGCCGTAAGATCTGAATCTGGCGAAGTCAGCGAAGTCATCACCAGTAAAGAAATGACGCAGTTGTCCACCAACGGACGCAGCATCTATCAGTTGACTGCCCTAACCGCGGGCGCTTCCAGCACCATGGCCGACTTCAGCGCCCCAACCTCCATCGGCGGCGACGCCGGCGTGAGTTTTAATGGTTTGTACCAAGCTCACAACCTCTATGTCATCGACGGTGCCGAAGCGGATGACCGCGGCGGCGCGGGCGGCATGGACATCATGCCATCCCTGGACGCCGTTTCTGAATTCCGCGTCCTGAGCTCTAACTACAGCGCCGATTACGGTCTGTCTTCAGGTGGTACGATGACGCTCGCCATCAAGTCGGGCACCAAAGACTTTCATGCGGCTGCATGGGAATTCGTCCGCAACAATGACTTCGATGCCAACTACTTTTTCAATAACCTGGCCGGCCAGGGAAAGCCGGAGTTCCGTTTTAACAACTTTGGTTTTAACGTTGGCGGACCGGTAACGTTGGGCAAAGCCTACAACAAGGATCGGGACCGCACATTCTTCTTCTACAACATGGAATGGCGCAAGCTGATCCAGCCGGACTCCCTCAACGTCACTGAGCCGAGTACCGCAAACTTGGGCGGTGTGTTTTCTTCCCCGGTCCAGATTCCGACCTCAGCACAAGTATCGTCCGCAATTGCCTCGCAGTATGCTGCCGACGGGCTGACGTTGAGCGCTCCAAACTGCGGAACCACTGGAAACCCGGCTTGCCATTTCTTTCCCAATAACACAATTCCGCAAAACCTGATCAACTCCAAAGTATCAGGGTTGCTAGGTGCCGGTATCTTTTCGGCACCAAACAGCGGGAGTCAGTACATCGGCAACAAGAGCACCCCTGTCGATCTTCGCGAGGAAGTGGTTCGCATAGACCATAGATTCAGCGACAAGTTCAACATCTTTGGCCACTACATGCGTGACGATGTGAGTCAGAGCTATGCGACTACGCTCTGGTCGGGCAGTGCTCAGCCCTCGGTCGGAACGACCTTGACTAACCCCGCTTATCATGCCACCATTCACGCGACCTATTCCATCACGCCCACCGTGCTGAACGAAATGTCGTACAACCAGAATGGCAACACCATTAACATCGTTCCAAATGGCACTTTTGCGCAGCCGTCCGGCTTAAGTATTCCACGCTTGTTCAGCGGCCCAAATACGGATGATCGCATTCCGGGCTTTTATGTGAGCGGTTACGGAGGATATGACGTTTCGTCGTGGCCGTGGCACAATCAGGCTAACGATTATCAAGTCCGCGACGACCTTTCGATTGTTGTCGGTTCTCACCAGATGAAGATGGGCGGAAGCTGGGCACTTTATTCAAAGATCCAGGACTTGTTCGGAGATACCCAAGGCTCGTATAACTTTAACGGTCTGTTCACTGGAAATGCTGTGGCGGACATGCTCTTGGGCTATGCGTCATCCTACTCGGAATTGGCAGTTCAAGACCATGGCACGTGGAACAATATTTCACCCGCTGTGTACTTCCAGGACAACTGGCACGTCAACTCGAAGTTGACCTTGAACCTCGGCCTGCGTTGGGACGGTATTCCGCACACTTATGAAGCCAACAATCGCGGCTCCAATTTCTACCAGGCTCTTTATAACCCGGCGAATGCGGCAACGTTCGTTGCCAGCAGCAACGGCAGCGCGATTTCACCTACCAGCCCTGGCCTTGGCACTAGCCCCAATCCCATTCTCGCCGGCGTTCAGTTCTACGAGAATGGTCTCGGTATACCCGGTTCCAACGGCATACCCAGAGACTTGGTACAGACCGATTGGTTTACCTTCGGACCTCGCATCGGCTTTGCGTATGATCTGCGCGGTGACCACAAGACCGTCATCCGCGGCGGTTTCGGCACCATGTACGAACGCATTCAAGGCAACGATATGTACAACGGTGGTCCTAACCAGCCGTTCAGCGCCAGCGTTAGCAACACTAACGTAAGCATCAACAATCCTGGTGTTTCTCTCGCATCTGGTGTCGCCATCGCCAACCCCATCACTGTCGGCTCTATCCAGGGATTATCCTATTCCAATTACGCGCCTCCAACCAGCTACCAGTTCAGCGTTGGTGTCGATCATGAGTTCCGTCCCAACACTGTGTTGAACGTCTCTTATGTTGGAAATCAAGAGCGGCACCAGAGCGAGAATCTTGACGTCAACGTTCCGGCTCAAAACCAACTGGCAAACTTAACCACATTGGGCGGTTCGATTCCGTACAACTTGGCTGTGGCTTACCCCGGCTATAACTCGATTCTGCTTTACGAGAATGCGGCGAACGCCCATTACAATGGACTGCAGATGACCCTGCATTCGCAGTTAGGAAAAGATCTGACACTACAGGGCGCCTACACCTACTCAAAGGCCGTGGACCAGAGCCAAGGTGAGGACCTGCAGACGTTGTCCGATCCTTACAACCGCTCCTATGACAACGGCCCGATGAATTTCGACCGCCGCCAGATTGGAGTGGTGAACTTCATCTATGACATACCGTTCTTCCGCAATTCGCAAAGCAAGTTAGTCAAGTCTGTGATTGGTGGATGGGAAATGTCCGGCATTGTCACGATGGAAACTGGTATACCGCTAAATATCACGTTGAATGGTGAGCAGAGCAGTAATGGTTTGCCTAACGCCACGAACCGGCCGGATTACGGTGGCAGCGTTAGCTACGCCAACAGCGGTTTAACTTACATCGGAACCTCTGGCTGGGGGCTGCCTGCACTCGGTTCATGGGGCAACCTGCAGCGGGGCGCATTCTACGGCCCAGGTCGCGACAACTGGAATATCTCACTTTTCAAGAGCTTCCTGTTGAGCGAGGCCCGCGGCAGCCGTTTTGAGCTCCGCATTGAGTCCTACAACTCGTGGAACCACACTGAATTCAACGGTGTTTCCACCGGCGCCAGCTTTAGTTCCAGCTGCACGCCCGGCTCCAACACAACTGGCTCAGGTGGTTGTTCCATCAGTAATAACTTTGGACAGTTCACCTCCACCTGGGATCCTCGCACGTTCCAGTTCGGCGCGAAGCTCATCTTCTAGACTGATCTTCAGACCAAAACAAAAAGGCCGCTGAGCAAAAGCTCAGCGGCCTTTTTTTCAGACCTCAACAGTCCAATACATATGGTCGCTCATCCAATTCCTCGCAAGTCCAAAAATGAGAGCCCATTTCAACCGCATCCCCTTGAGGAGCAGCTTGCACCTTGCGGAGTAACGATACACGAATCTTCAACTGGTTGGCACACTGCGTGCGAATCACTAGCAAGAATTTAGCTCAATCCCGCTGCGTTGCCTAGATACCAACCGCAACATTATCGATCAGACGAGTAGACCCAAGCCAGACCGCTGCGGCCAAACGAGCAGGTGCAGATATGTCGATCATCGGCTGCATATGTGCATCGACAACTTCGACATATTCAGGTCGGAACAACGCATGCTCGGCAAGAATGCGGAGAACTGCATCCTTTACCTTCGAGGCCTGACGTTCGCCGCCTTCCACCAGGTTTCTGCCGCGAGTAAGTGCCTGGAAGAGCACTGGAGCTATTTGGTGTTCTTCCGCGGTGAGGCGCTGATTCCGGGAACTAAGAGCAAGTCCGTCCGCCTCGCGAACAGTTGGAACGGTCACAATCCTTATAGGAAAGTTCAGGTCTGTCACCATTCGGCTGATGATGGCAAGCTGCTGCGCATCTTTCTCGCCGAAGTAGGCGCTATCAGGTTGAACGATGTTGAACAATTTCGCAACAACCGTAGCGACTCCGCGGAAATGGCCCGGCCGAAAAGCGCCGCATAAATGCCTGCTTAGCTCCGGCGCATCAACATACACCGCGCTTGGTACCGGATACATCGCCTGCGCTGACGGAGCGAAGAGTATGTCAACGTTCCGAGCTTCACAGAAAACGCGATCAGCCTCAAGCTGGCGCGCGTATCGACCATAGTCGTCTGGCTGGTCGAACTGAATTGGATTCACAAACAGTGTGACGACTACAATGTCTGCAATCTCGCGTGCTTGATCGATTAGACGACCATGGCCGACATGCAAAGCTCCCATCGTTGGTACGCACGCGATGGAACGGAATTGGCGTCGCGCGTTGGCTGAGATCTCACGCATGCGCTCGATAGTGGGAACGACTTCAGTCACTTTCTGGCTCCCGCTCGCTCGCCGGGAAAACTCCGCTTTTTACTTCCTCTATATATTGGCGAGTCGCTTCAGTTACGCCACTACCGAGATTGGCGAAGCGTTTCACAAAACGAGGCACGTGACCTTGAAATAGCCCGAAAGCATCGTAGCTTACCAGAACCTGCCCATCACAGTGCGGACCAGCTCCAATTCCGATAGTCGGAATGGCTATCTCGCTGCTGATCTTGCGGGCGAGATCGGTTGGTATCAGTTCCAAAACAAGGGCGAACGCCCCGGCCTTCTCGATGGCTAGCGCGTCTGCAAGAACTTGATCGGCTTCGGCTGACGTTTTGCCGACCGAACGGAATCCCCCTACGCTATGGATGTGCTGCGGAAGTAGACCTACATGTCCCATTACTGGCATGCCAGCCGCAGTGAGCGCCTGAACCACCGGTGCGTAGGCGGCGCCACCCTCAATTTTGACTGCCTGTGCGCGTCCCATCTGGAAGAGTCGGCCAGCGTTGTCGATGGCCTCGGCTGTGCTGGCATGATAGGTGAGAAAGGGAAGATCCGCCACCACCAGTGCTCGGGCCGCTCCTTGCGATACGGCACGACAATGGTGGACCATCACGTCGAGCGTCACTCCGACGGTCGAGTTATCTCCCAGTATCACCATCCCGAGCGAGTCGCCGACTAGCAGAACGTCGATGCCGGCCCGATCCATCAGGGTTGCCATGGTCGCGTCATAGCCGGTGAGCATCGTTATTTTGCGCCCGGCGCGCTTCATCTTGAGCAGGTCAGGCACTTGGACCTTCTCGCTTTGATTGGTCATGTATTTACTGCGGGCCGCTAATCCGCATCAGCGTCTCCTCATTCTTCTTCTCGTGCATTTTCTGCACAATCGCAAACTCTTTCTCAGCCTCCGCCGTATTGCCAAGCTGCCTATAAATCCGTGCTAACCGGTAATGCGCATCATAATTATCCGGAGCAGTCCGCACCGACTCTTGAAACTCCATCAACGCCAAATCGAATTGCTTGGCGTCTTGATAATAAATCCCTAAATCCTGATGCACCACATGCGCGTCCTTATCCAACGCCTCCGCGTGCTTCAAAGTTTCAAACGCCTCCGCCTTACGCTTCTCGTCGCGCAAAAGGATATCGCCCAAGTAGGCAACATCCGGCGGGTATTCCGCATTGTTCTTCAGCTCTTCCCGAAACTCCCGCTCCGCCTCGTCATAACGCTTTTGCTTCCAATACAAATACCCCAGCCCAAAATGCGTATCCGGCAGTGTTGGGGCGGCCTTCACCGCAGCTTCAAATTCCGCGGTAGCCTCATTTTCGCGGTCACCCGCATCATACGCCTCACCCATCAGCATGTGCACGGGCGCTGAATCCGGATCGCGCTCCAGCAACTTCCGAAACATCTCTAACGCTTGCTCGCGCTCTCCTGCCCACAAATAACACTTGGCCAGCAAGTAACCTAACTCGCCGTTCTCTGGATGCTGAGTCGCCAGCGGCTGCAATATCTCCGCCGCCTTTTTGTACTCATGCAATCCAAAATGACTCATGCCAATCAAAGTCACGGTCTGATCGCTCCCGGGCTCGTTCTGAAGAGCGGCCAGCGCATCACGAAACTGTCCTTGTTTGAAGTAGGCCAGCCCCAAATTCAAGTACAAATGCGGCAATCTCGCATCAATCGCCAGTGCCCGCCTATACGCTTGAACAGCCCCGGCAAAATCTTCTTTCTTAGCCAGCGACACACCCAAATTCGCTTGCTCAATCGCCTCCGGTTTGTAGGCGGATTGCGCATACATCAGCAATCCGGCCAAAACAAAACGGGCAATCACTGTTGGCGAACCGTACCCTTCGTCTTCGCTACTTCCAGCAGCGTTGGATAGAACTGCACAAATGTCGTATCCACTGCCGCATGCTGCTCGTGGCATGAATAGCAAGACGCCTCTTTCGGTATCAGCGTCCCCTTCTTGCCGCCATTCCCAAACCCATAAAACAACCAACGCCCCTGATCATCCTTCACGTGAGTTTCCACAGCCGCGCGTTGTGTTTGATAGTGCCCAGCCACGTTGATCGACCCTTTCGAAGCCGATTTGCGGACCTCTAAAACCAATATTGTCCCGTTTGGCCAAGTGCCCGTCGCCTGAAATCCCTTGTATGCTTCGGGCGACGCAAACACGTTGTCAAATGCTGGATCTTTGTCGTCATCGCCCGGCGTATAGGACATTCCTACACCGGAACTAAGCCAGACCCATTCGCGATATTTATCCGGAAACGCAAGCGTCTTGGCCGGCCCATCCTCGCGTGCAGTTGCCGCAGCCGTCGCCAGGAACAGTAGCGAAATCCAAAGTTTCATTTCCCAAGTATATGGGTCGGCCTAAGACTCCAGCGCCTTTTTGGCCCAGTCAAAACACTTCTTCACTTCCGCCTGAGAACTGCCCTCACCCTTGTATTCATATTCGATACAAGCGGGTATTGCGTAATGGTTAACTCGGAGCAACTGCAATACTGCCTTCAATGGAGTATCCCCTTCACCCCATGGCGTGTTTGGCCCTTCGTTCTTCTTCCTATCCTTCAAATGGATCAGCAAAATATCGTTATGGTTCTTCTCGATGTAATCCACAGCATCGAAATTCGCCGCCGTAAAGTGGCCAATATCTAGATTTGTCTTAAAATACGGCGACATTGCCTTGGCCTTGGCAAAGCTCTCCGGTGTTGCAAACTGGTTCGGATCCTTAAGGTCTGAATGCCCGTGCATAGCCACGACCATCTTGTGCTTGTTTGCAAACGGGACAACGCGTTGCGCCACCGGCAATGTTGTGGAGGCCGTGATAAACCGTGCTCCCAGCGCTTTGGCGAAGTCGAACCCGCGGTCCAACTCCTCATCCGTCATGTCATCGCTGAAACTGTAGTTATAGGCGTACAAGTCAACTCCTGCATCGTGAAACCGCTTTTTGATTCCCTCAAAATAACTCAGCGGAACCGACAGCCGCCACTTCCGCATCTCTTCGCGGTTCGCTTTCATGTCCGCCAGCAGCTTCCGGAAATCGGTATTCGCCGGAATCGGAGCTACGTCCAAGTGGCCGCCTTCAATATGCGGCGCGAAAAGCTCACATAGTCCTAGTCTGTCGGCCACCATCGCCTTCAGCGCGTCGTTGAAACTTAAATCGCGAAAACTGTAAGACTGGACACCCAACTGAACGCCATCTATCTTAGAATTAATACCAGCAATTGCACGTGCCAGGGGAACGGCGCTTAGCGCCAGCTTGCCAAAATCTCGTCGTGTGATCATGCCCACAAATTATATGCCCATCCATCCTTCCACTCGCAGAGACTTTCTGCTCGCCTGCGCCGCCACCCTTACCGCACCGGCACTCCTGAAAGCCTCCCAGCTCACCCAAGCAAACGATCAGGCCCAGGCCCTTCTGGCTCAAATGACGCTCGATGAAAAAATCGGCCAAATGACCCAGCCGGACAAGCTCTTCATCAATTCCCCTGATGACGTTGGCGCGTACTCCCTCGGCTCAGTTCTTTCCGGCGGCGATTCCGATCCCAAGACCGGCAACGATCTGATCTCTTGGACCGACATGTACGACGAGTATCAATCCCGCGCCATCACCTCCCGCCTTCGCATTCCCTTGCTCTATGGCGTTGACTCGGTGCATGGCCACAACAACGTCATCGGGGCAACCGTGTTTCCACACAACATTGGGCTCGGGTGCACGCGTAATCCCGAACTGGTCGAGAAATACGGGCGTGTCACATCTGAGGAAGTGCGCGCCACGGGAATTAATTGGGGCTTCTCACCTTGCGTCACTGTCCCGCAAGACATTCGCTGGGGGCGCACCTATGAGGGCTTTAGCCAAGACCCCGAGATCGTCAAGGTTCTGGGCGAAGCCATGGTTCGTGGCCTGCAGCGTGACTCTCTTAGTGATCCTTTGGCAGTCGCCGCTTGCGCCAAACATTTCATCGCCGACGGCGGCACCACATACGGCAGCGCCCGCACCGGAAACGACCAAGGCGACTCCCGCATCGACGAAGAAACGCTGCGCCGCATCCATCTTCCCGGCTATATTACTGCGATCAAAGCCGGCGTTGCCACAATCATGCCGTCTTACAGCAGTTGGAACGGTGTCCATTGCTCTGGCAGTAAAAAGCTATTGACCGATCTCCTAAAAACCGAACTCGGATTCCAAGGCTTTCTCATTTCCGATTACGCAGCTCTTAACGAGTTGCCCGGCTCTTACAAAGAACAAATTCAAACATCCATCAATGCCGGCATGGACATGGTTATGGTGCCCGATAAGTGGATGGAATTCATTCACACCTTGCGCCAATTGGTCGTCGAAGGCGGTGTTTCGCAAACTCGCATCGACGATGCTGTTCTTCGCATCTTGCGCGTGAAGGTCGCCATGGGTCTCACGCCCAACGGTGCCAATCCGCTCGCCAACCGCGCGCTCCATCGCAACTTCGGCTCTCCCGAACATCGCGCCGTCGCTCGCGAATGTGTTCGTCAATCGCTGGTTCTCTTGAAAAACGAAGGCGGCATTCTTCCCTTGTCCAAATCGGCCTCGCACATTCACATCGCCGGCGAAACCGCCGACAACATGGGCAACCAATGCGGCGGTTGGACCATTCGCTGGCAAGGTCAATCTGGCGAAAACGAAATCGGCACAACCATCCTCGAAGCCATGCGCGCAGCCGCGCCTAACGTCAAATTCACTAACTCGCATGACGGCAGCGGCGGTCAAGACGCGGCGATTGGTGTGGCAGTCATCGGCGAAAACCCCTACGCGGAAATGATGGGCGATCGCGCCGATCTCCGTATCTCATCAGAATCGCTCGGAGTCGTCGCGCGCATGAAAGCCGCCGGAATGAAAGTCGTTGTGGTCCTTGTCTCCGGCCGGCCGCTGCTCATAGAAGACCTGCACCCCTACGCCGACGCCATCATTGCCGCCTGGCTTCCAGGCACCGAAGGTGACGGAGTAGCCGATGTCCTCTTCGGCTCCCACAACCCCACCGGCAAACTGAGCTTCAGTTGGCCCAAAGCCACTTCAACTACGTTTAACGTCGGCGAATCGGGTTATCAAACCCTTCATCCTGTCGGCTTTGGCTTAAGCTACTGAGTCGGGGGCGAGCTCCGCACTCAATTTACATCTGGAACATCAGCCAGCGGCACCCGCACAAACCGAATCCGCTCGCGTTTCCATGTATAAGTAATCAGCAAATCTCCATTCCGCGCCTGAATCATCGCCGGATACGAAAACTCACCCGGCTCCGATTCCAAAGTCCTGAACATGGTGAAATGCAGCCCATCGCGGCTTACCGACAAATTCAGCGGAGTCCGCTCTCTGGTGGAATGATTGTAAACCAACGCAACCCGCCCATCCTTCATCGCCAGCGCATCAATCCCGGAGTTCGGATTCGGCAAATCAATCGTCCGCGCCTGCGTCCAATTCAGCCCCAAATCATTCGATTCCGCAATACAAATCTTCCCTACCTGCTCTTTTGATCGCGCATACAACCGCAGTTTGTCACCGCCCAAAGAGATCACGGAAGGCTGAATAATTCCGCCATTCTCCGGTGCCGTAATCGGCCCGATTTTCCGCCAGCTTTTTCCTCCGTCCGCGCTTCGTTCAATCCATGCCGCCCAAGACCCGTAGCTCTCCACCGACGATCCGGCCACTATCGTCCCGTCCTCCAGCACCAAGGGCTTAGCTCGAATGGGTCCCAGCAATCCCGCAGGCAAGTGTTCCGGATTCGACCAAGTCTTTCCGTCGTCCGCACTCCACATTCGTCCGGCGCTCCAACTCATCGGGTTCGGGCCGAACTTGTAATAGAGCCACAACTTCTCATCCGCCGTATAGAACAGCACCGGATTGAACATCGCAGTTTTTGGCTCTTTGATCGCCACACTCGGTGCGGACCACCCCGCCGCCGTCCGCCGCGAGATCCATATTGCCGTATCCGGATTTCCTTCTTTGGTGCCGCCAAACCACGCAGCCAGCACTTCTCCGTCCCGCAACTCAACCACCGTAGACGCGTGGCAGGACGCGAACGGAGCCGATTCAAAAATATCTTCTATCTTGACCTCAGCAAAACTAACTGCGGGAATCAATGCCAACACCACTAACAAAGCTTTGCAGATCATCGCCCTTAGGCACGCTCCAGCGATCGTATCTCCTCCGAAGTCAGATCCAATTCCACCGCCCCCAGAATGTCCTGCAACTGCTCCACACTCGTCGCGCTCACAATCGGAGCCGTAATTCCAGGCCGCGCCATCAACCACGCCAGAGCCACTCGTGCCTGCGTCGTTTCCCGCTCGATTGCGACTTGGCACAATGCCTCTAATATGTGCTCCCCGCGCCTGGTGAAGTAGTTGCTTAGCGCGGCCGAACGCTTCGCTGTCGCCGCCTCTTCTTTAGTCTTGTACTTTCCCGTCAAAAAGCCCGACGCCAGCGAATAGTAAGGAATCACTCCCAACTCCCGCTCTTGGCAAAGCGCTTCTAACTCACCTTCAAACTCATCCCGGTCGTACAAGTTGTAGCGTGGCTGTAAACTCTCATATCTCGGATAGCCGAGCCTCTCCGCCACATGTATCGACTCCGCCAACCGCGCTCGCGAATAGTTCGACGCTCCAATCACTCGCACCTTCCCCGCCTTCACCAATTCGGCAAATGCACCCAGCGTCTCTTCTAACGTTGTATCCGGATCGTCTTTATGCGCTTGGTACAGGTCGATGTAATCCGTCTGCAGTCGCGTCAGCGACGCATCCACGGCCTGGTGAATATATCCCCGCGACAAACCCTTCTTGTCTTCGCCCAGGTCCATGCCAACTTTCGTCGCGATGAAAACTTGGTCACGCTTGCCACTTTGTTTTAGCCATTTCCCGATGATCCTTTCCGATTCCCCACCTTGGTTCCCCGGATACCATCGTGAATAAACATCGGCCGTGTCAACGAAATTGAAACCCGCGCCGACAAACTCGTCGAGCAAACGAAAAGACGTCGCCTCGTCTACTGTCCAACCAAACACATTGCCGCCAAACATGAGCGGCGCTACCACCAAATCGGATTTTCCAAGCCTGCGTTTCGTCATACCACCACTATCGTGGCATGCCCTAGCCAAGCAAGAGAGTTATGCAATCGCCAAGTTGCTATGCAATGGCAGAGACTGAACGTCGCCGTGCCTCTATCGCGTCTACCTCTTCAAGCTTCGCGTTCGCAAGCTGCATCGCTTCTTCCCAACTGTCGCAAAGCACGAAGCACTTGTACTTTCCAAAACCTTCCAACATCCAATAGACAGATCCCACATCTGACTTCATTCTCTTAATGCTGAACTTTCGTTCCGTCTCAGGCTTCGGCGGAAACGTAGTCACAGCAGCAAGGTATTGGGGTCTGCGCATAGTTATTGGTGCGGCTGGCGCCGGATAAGGGGCTTGGTTTGATTCACTCGCGGCTGGCTTTGCATGTCGGCGTCGCGGCTTTTGCGATCCAAGCATACCAACGGCCAGCATTGCTGCCCCGGTAGCCAAAACGCCACCGAACAGTTTTCTCATCCCATTCATCAATGCTTCACTCTAGCGCCTAATTGGTACTAGATCTAAGTACTACGGGTACCGTTAAATTATCCAGGTGTGCCAACACCTCACTTGCAATCGTGTCTGGCTGCTCCATGGCGCTCAATGCAAAATATCTTCGCTGCTTGTAGTAATTCACCAAATTGACCGTCTTGCTCTGGTAAATCCGTAAACGCTCACGAATCGTGTCCGGATTATCGTCCGCCCTCCGAACCAAGGGGGAACCGTCTAAACTGCACCGCAAATCTTTGCCGTAAACATCGAACTCAGCACTGTAAATCTGCCCGCAAACCGGACACTGCCGCCGCTGGCTCAACCGCTCAATCACAGTCTCCGGCGAAACAACAAAGTCGAACACAATCGGATCTTCCACGTTCAGCCACCGCAGATGAGCGTCTAAAAACTTTGCCTGCTCTATCGTCCTCGGATAGCCGTCTAAGATGCATCCGCGCTGGCAGTCCGCACTCGCAAGGCGTTTCGCCACCACCTGATTCATCAAATCGTCATCTACCAACTTCCCCGCGTTCAGTAATCCGCGAACAAGTTGGCCCAGCTCCGTCCCGGAATCAGATTCGTAGCGCAACAACTCACCCGTCGAAATCGCGGTCAGGCCTGTTTCATGACTTAGCATCGCCGCTTGGGTGCCTTTTCCCGATCCTGGAGGCCCCAACAGTATAATGATCACCGCAGCCTTGTCCATGTCAGTTCCAGTGTCCTCCAACCCTGATTTATCGGCAAGTCGCAACCCGTGTGATGCGTCACACTTCGCTTCATCCTTTATATAGCCGACAAATCCGGTCGTACTTGTTATCATTGAATAGAAGTCTCTATGAGTGTTCCCGCCTCACAAATGTGGACGGTTGCTACCTACGTCCTCAAGCAAAAGCTTTCCGGTCGTAAGCAATATCCAATCGTGCTCATGTTGGAACCGTTGTTCCGCTGTAATCTGGCTTGCGCTGGCTGTGGAAAAATCCAATATCCCGCGCACGTCCTCAAGCGCCAACTCTCGCCAGAAGAATGTTTTGGCGCGGTTGATGAATGTAGCGCGCCCATGGTATCCATCCCCGGTGGCGAGCCCCTCATGCATCCGCAAATCGGCGAGATCGTCGAAGGTTTGGTCGCGCGCAAGAAGTACATCTACCTCTGCACCAACGCGCTCCTGCTCGAAGAAAAGCTTCACCTGTTCAAACCCAGCAAATATCTGAGTTTCTCCGTACATATGGATGGTGAGCGCGAACATCACGATTTCTCAGTCTGCCGTGAGGGTGGCTACGATATCGCTCTCAAAGCCATTAAAGTCGCCGTTGAAAAGGGCTTCCGTGTTACCACTAACACCACGCTATTCGACGGCGCCGACCCGAACAGCGTGCGCCGATTCTTCGACGAAATGATGGCTGCGGGTGTTGAAAGCATGATGCTTTCCCCCGGCTATTCCTACGACAAAGCGCCCGATCAACAACACTTTCTAGGCCGCGCCCGAGTCCGCCGTCTCTTCCGCGCCATTCTTTCCAATCGAAAGTCCACTTGGCGCTTCAACGCCTCGCCGCTGTTTAGCGAATTTCTGATGGGTGCACGCAACCTAACCTGCACTCCCTGGGGAATGCCCACCTACAATGTCTTCGGCTGGCAGAAACCCTGCTACCTTCTGCAAGATGGCTATGAGGATAGCTTCGCCGAACTCCTGGCAGAGACGAATTGGGCAAATTACGGCACCGAATCCGGCAATCCGAAATGCGCCAACTGCATGGTACACAGCGGCTACGAAGCATCTGCCGTTGATTACGGTTTCGGCTCGTTCAAAGGCCTGTTCGCCATGGCTAAAGGCACTCTCTTCACTGAGTATAACGACGAAGACGCCTTGGCCCTCTTGAACGAGCCAGTCACGCCCGTGCATTCCTATAACCCGCTCGTGCAAATCAAAACGTCGGAAGAGGGCTCGCAAGCGTGAGCGCCCCTATATCCAACCCCGACTCTCTCGAAGTTGTCCCTGGCTTCAGCCACGAACAACTGCAAGGCTGGGTTCCACCTCTCACCAACGAGAACGAACTGCGCGAAGCCCTCGAAAAGGCGTTCGATTACCGTGGAGACGTCACGCTAACTCGCAAAGACGGAACCGTCATTGAAGGCTATCTCTACGACCGCCGCTCCGCCTTAACTCTCCAGCAATCCCTGGTTCGCATCCTGCCACAGAACGGCGCACCCCGCGTAAGTATCCCTTATTCCGATGTTGCCGCCCTCACTTTCAGCGGCCGCGACACCGCCGCTGGAAAAAGTTGGGAAGCATGGGTACGCAAATATTGGGAACGCAAAGCCGCCGGCCAAAGCGCCGAAATCGAACCCGAAGACCTTAACTAAAATGCTCTCAAGACCCACCCCGTTGGCACTCGCCACGTACGCGCTGTTACTGTGCGCCATGCCGCTTGCCGCTCAAGACGATTGCCTCGGCATACTAAAAGTCGTCCACGAAGCGTTCAGCAAACAGGTCAAAACCCCCACCCACGTCTACAACACGCAGACCATAAACGGCAAATCCACGCCGTCCGAGGCCATTTACGCCAACGACACTGTCTACATGAAAATGGATGACAAATGGGTAGCGGTCGGCTCAACGAAAGACATAGCCCCGCCAAACAAAACGCGCCAACCGGGTCCAAATGACTCCTGCCACTACGTCAAAGACGAGTCTCTCAGCGGCGAACCAACCGCCCTCTATTCAACCCATTCCTTGCCGCCCAGCGGAAAGGTTGTCGAAATGCAGATCTGGATCTCCAAATCATCCGGGCTCCCCCTCCGAACTGACATAAAAAGCAACGATGGCCAAACCTTGCTGTCCACTAAGTTCGCTTACACCAACGTCAAACCGCCACTCTAAAAAAGAGCCGCGCGCTTAAGCTACGCGGTTTCTATTGAGCCTGCGGTGAATTGTCAAACCGCAGCCGCTGCTCAGCCATCCGCCCCACAATCGCGAAAAACTCCGCCACGGAATAACTCTGGTTCGCCACCAAATCCGGCGGCACCGGAGCAACCGGCACCATCAAATCGCCACTGCCGTCCTCGCGCTTAAGCCAAAGCGCCACGACATAAATTCCCGGCACGCGCAAAACATTCACCTGATAGTTTCCTGCCCGCACCGCCGCCGCGTTCTCCAACCGGCCAATCGCATTTGAGATCCCTGCCCCAAACGGACCCTGGTTCAGCTGCAAAAACTCTTGGCTGTCATATTGCACCTCTACCAGCATCTGGTCCGTCGTCAACCCAACCAGATGCGCCCAACTCACGGCCGACGCCGCCTCCAAACCCTTGCCCGCCACCACGTCGTCCAGTCCCAGGTGGTAAACCACCAACGGATACCGCAAATTCCGCTCGGATTCACTTAACCGAACTGCCGCTACAGGATGCTGTTGGATCGCATCCAACGCGGCATTCACCGACCGCACCGCCTTCTCCGGCGGAGTCTGATACTGAAGTGCCATTGATAACTACCTCCTTAACTCTTCGTAAAATACGAATGCGTCCAACTCCCACTCCCCTGGTATCCGCTCACGACATTGCTATATGGAACAATCGAGCGCCCATACCAAGGATCATCCACTGTAACGAACGCAAACTCAAAAAATACAAAATCAAATCCAAAATATCCTGTGAGCGCAATGAAGTGTCCCCCTCCGCCGCTCCAGCCAATCCTCACACATAACGGCCTATGCTGATTAACCTGAGCCTCTACTGTCGAATACGGTTCCACCGCCTGAACCCAGTTCACCAAATTCCCCGTAATCCCAAGCGCGACATCCAAATACCCATCCTGGTTGCAAGCCGCCATCCCACTTCCGCAGCAATCGGTACGCCCCAACTCCGCATTCGCCACCTTGCACTGCGTCCAGGCACTCGCCGAATTATAAAAATGCGAAACACTTGTCGAATCCGCGGCCCAGCACCAATTTGTCTGTTGCTGATGCTGCATCGTGAAGTTCAATTGCAACGACATCGATTACCCTCCCATGGGTATCTGCAACGAAACTTCAAAGTGTTTCAGGAATCGTTGAAACAACGTAACCCGCTGACGCCCCACCACGTGCCTGACAACTATTCGTTGACAGACCTGTGAAACGCGGCGACCAAGGTGTCAGTTTGCCGGATTCAACCCCGCTATGAACTTCAATGCAGCCACGCCGGGCAGAAACCCGTAAGCCGCCCCACGCACCCGCGCCAATCGTCCAAACCCAGTCACTACAATCGAAGGACCACCCGCCACAGGAATCACAAACTTCCCACTTCCACAGGAGTTATCCCCTAAAATCGGATCCTTCGTCCCACTCAATCCCGCAGCGAACGTATCTCCGTTCACCCACTCCTTCATCAAGAACTCAAACTGATCCTTCAAACTCACCGCAATAAAAATGCCCAGCAGCCCGCGCTCAATCCCGTCATTCGGTTTTGCCGGATCATACAGCGGCCCATATGGCAGCCCGCGCCGCACAATCCGGTGCTTCAAACCACCACCTCCCGCAATCGGCGAATTGCGTGGGTTATTGCGCCGCATATGCGCACCTACAGGGCAGCGGTTACCCCGCAAATCGGCTGTGTAGTCGTATTGGTTGATAGTATCCAGACCTATCGCTGGGTTCGGAGAATCCGTGTCTGGCGAAAGCTCCAACGGAGTGCCGTTGCGCCATCGCCCCACTAACTTTGCCGCCAACCTTTCACCATCAATCCCAAACTTCGCCGGCGCATCTTTCAAAAGCTGATCGAACGCGTCGCAATCCTGCTCCAAGATGCGAAAGGTCACAAAGCTGCCATTCAATCCCAACTGCGCAGGCGCGGGCACCGGATAAGTAAAGTCGACAAACTGGCTCGGATAGCCCAACACAAATTCACCGGCAGGCGCAGGCGGCAACGGGGTATCTGGAACAGGATTCGGCAAACCGCCATCAATCGTCGGCTGAGAGAATCCGTCGCGATAACCAAAGTGCGCCACATTGCCCGGCAGCATGTCCGCATCTTGCACGAAAGTTTCGGCCATCGCACCGCTCCAAATCGCACGCATCTGCACCGTGACTGCATCCCGAATCGCGTCGGTCTGCGCATAGATCGTCACCATCACATGCGCCCCTTCACCCGGGCGGCCAAATTTCCAATTCGCCGGAGCACTATCACCGCTGTCGCCCACAATGTCGGCACGTGCCGCCGCGCCTAAGCGAAATTCTTCGGGAAAACTTGCCAGCGATTCCGCCGGCAATTGCAATGCCTGCAATCCCTCATAAGTGATTGCCACATTCAAGCACGAGTCAGGTTTCGTATCCCAAGTCTTTCCGCTGGCCACGGGCAATTGGCCCAACGCATGCCGCGCCGCTGAAGGATCCACCACACGCAGCACAAACAAACGCAGGGCATCCATTCCATAACTGCGGAGAATGAAGCCCTGGATGTCTTCAACCGGAAGAGCCGGCATCAGCCTTGCGCTGTTAAGGCCGATTGAATATCAAGCACCGTCGCTTTGGGATAGGCACTATAAAACGGCTGAACGCACTGGATATCGTTGGCTTTCACATAGGTCATAAACGCATCACGGTTTTGCTGCACGGGTAGCGGTGGTGCCGGATCCATGCGTTGCAACAGCGCATTGAAAATGTCACCGATGGAATCGACGAACTCGTTAATGTAATCCTCAAACGTTCCGTCGTACGTAGTGATCACTGCCAACTGGGTATTGTTCTGCAAAAACACAAACCGCGCAAAGTGCACGTTATGCAGCGTGTTCAAAGCAAGCGCAATCGGATTTTTATCCGGAGGCTGAGACTGAAGCTGGTTCAACAACCCAACCAGTTCTTGGTAAGCCTGCGGAGACTTAATATTCATGACAAGCGTCAGCGGGCTTTGAACAGGCTTGGTCACAGGTACGACAGAGGCAGCGGCAGAACTCATCTTGGTTCCCTCCTGGATTCGCATAGTAACAGGATCCGCGCCACGCCGCTAGTATTTCCTTGCCCGTACAACTAACAGGTCTGATTGGTGGGACGCCACGAGAAAATCACCATAATGAATGAATTATCCCAAGCACTGATAGGCGAAAGCGCTCATGCGGCACCGGCCCGCATCATCGCCGGACTAACGGAACAGCAAGCGCATCAATCCCTGCCGGGAAGCCCGCATACTATTTACCAGGAACTTTGGCACATGGCTTTCTGGCAAAAGATGAGCCTCGGTTGGATCTCCAGAGTCGAAACACCATACCCTGATAAACCAAGCGATGCATTTCCTTCGGCTGCACAATCAGCCGCCGAACCATGGGAGCAGCTCTGTCGCCGGTTCATCGAAGACTTAAAAACCGCAGCCACTATCGCGGAAGACAAAACCCGGCTGTCCACAACCGTGAGCTGCCCGTCGCGCCCCGGTGAACCTGTTCGCTTGATGACCGTGCAAGATCAACTGCTCAGCTGGGCTGCTCACAACGCTTATCATTTCGGTCGCATTGTTCTGTCGCGACAACTGCTTGGAGCGTGGCCGCCACCCGGAGGCGGATTCAGCTGGTAGCTCGGCGCAGCAGACCCATAAGGCGCTTCTTCACCGCTGGCCATTCACTCGCCAGAATCGAGTAGCGAGCCGAATTGCGCGCTGTGAAATCCGCTGCCATCCGATGCGCTCGCAGTATCCCTTCGTAGCGGCCGCCAATCCGCTCCAATGCGGCTCTTGATCGCGCGTTCCGATCATCCGTGTGAAAACAAACGCGTAAGACACTCCAAGTTTCAAACGCCAGTTGCAGCATCAAATACTTCGTTTCTGTATTGGCACCGCTGCGAATAGCATCACTAGAAAGCCACGTATGGCCAATCTCACAAGCATCTGGCTCCTTACGGCCAAACCGCTCATGTCCAGGTGGCCAAAGCCATCGCTCTATGTTCCAAAAGCGCGTGGATCCGATCACTGCGCCATCGGCAATACGGACTGTGACATATGGCTCAGCAGTAGCCGCTTTGCGCCAACAAATTGCCGTTTCCACCCACTTCGTGGTTTCCGCGTGACCGTTGGGTACCGGACTCCAGTGGTAGAGGTCGCGATCCTTTTCCGAGGCCGCAACTAGCGCCGGTATGTGCCTCATCTCCAACGGTTCTAAACGAATAATCTCGCCGGTCACGTGCTCAACTCGCTACCAACGTCTGTTTTCTATCATTCTGATAAACTACAACCCGACAAGTTTCTCACATATAAGCAATTACATGATGCAAGCCTTTGCATTCTTTCAACCCAATCCCTCGGGCAAGCTGCTGACGCTTGGCCCCATCGACCTGATAGTCATCGGTCTTTATTTCGTCATGGTTTTAGGCATCGGCCTGTACCTGAAACGATTCACTAAAACTGGTGAGGACTTCTTCTTAGCGGGACGCGACATGAGCGCCTGGATCGCCGGCCTCAGCTTCGTGGCTGCCAACCTTGGTTCCTTGGAACTTATGGGTTGGGCCGGCTCCGCTTATCAATACGGCATCCTGGCAACGCACTGGTATTGGATCGGCGCGATCCCCGCCATGCTCTTCCTGGCCGTCGTGATGATGCCGTTTTATTACATCTCCAAAACGCACTCCGTACCGGGCTACCTTAAACTGCGTTTCGGCGAACCGGCGCGCTTATTGTCAGCAATTACATTCGGCTTCATGACCGTGCTGATGAGCGGCATCAACATGTACTCCATGGCGCTGGTGATGCGCATCATTCTGGGTTGGGACATCAGCTTCAGCATCTGGATCTCGTCGCTCACCGTAATGGCTTACGTGTTCTTGGGCGGCCTGCTCTCAGCCATCTTTAATGAGGTTCTTCAGTTCTTCCTCATCTGGCTCGGCGCCATCGTCATCTCCATCTTGGGGCTCATTGAAGCCGGCGGTTGGAGCGGCATGGTCGCGCGCATCCATCAAAACTTTCCGGGCAAGGACTACACTCACCTCTGGCTCGGCTTCGGAGCGTTCAGCGACAACCCGATGGGCATCCATTGGACGGGCATCGTGCTCGGGTTAGGGTTTGTTATCTCCTTTGGCTACTGGACCACTGACTTCTTAGTGGTTCAGCGCGTTCTCGCCGCCAAAGATCTGCGCGCCGCTGAAATGGCGCCCATCATTGGTTCCGCCTTTAAAATGGCCGTGCCGTTTATCGTCATCCTGCCCGGCTTGCTGGCCTTGGCTGTTTTGCCCGAACATCTTGTGGGCGAAGCACAAGCCGCAGCGACGGGGGCGCACTCCTATAACGAGGTCTTGCCTTTGATGCTGGCCCGTTATTGCGGACCGGGTCTGCTCGGTCTCGGCATCACCGCTCTCATCGCAGGCTTTATGTCCGGCATGGCCGGCAACGTCAGCGCCTTCGCCACCGTTTGGACATATGACATCTACCGCGCGGGCATCAAGAAGAATGCAACCGATGCCCATTACGTGTCCGTCGGCCGATGGTGTACTGTCCTCGGCGTTCTGGTCAGCATCGGTACTGCCTATCTAGTGATGCAGTTCGCCAGCATCATGGACTACGTCCAAGCGCTGTTCAGCTTCTTCATCGCGCCTTTGTTCGGCACCGTCATTTTCGGCATGTTGTGGAAGCGTGCCACTCCTGCCGGCGGCTTCTGGGGTCTTCTCTGCGGCACCCTCAGTTCCATCGCCATGTGGGCGTGGGTCAAACTCGACCCTTCCGCCATTTCCGTCATCGCCCTTTCGCCGCATGCCAAAGACATGGCCGAGAATATGTATCGAGCACTTTGGTCGTGGACGATCTGCGCCGTCGTCACCATCGTCGTCAGTCTGCTCACCAAAGCCCAGCCAGCTTCTGAACTCAAGGGCTTGGTGTATGGTGAAACCGACATACCGTCCACGGCTGGCCTGCCTCTAATCAAGCGCCCGATATTCTGGGTGTGCGTGATTGGAGCAGTCTTTATTATCTTGAATGTGATCTTCTGGTAATCGAAACATGCACGGAACAGGCGTTCTTACTATCTGGTTCTTTATCGGCATCCTGCTCACTTGTTACGGAGTGCTCATCCTGGGCGCCGGCGTCTATGAGTTGTATGTGCCACCCGTCAATCCTCCGGTTCTCGCCAACCTGCACACCGGGATCTGGTGGGGAGGGATTCTGCTGATAATTGGACTGTTTTACTTCATAAAGTTTTATCCCAAGAAAAGTTAACTCATGTCTACCGAAAAGAAAGTTCCCAAGCTCGGTCTCATCGTTGGAAACCGAGGCTTTTTCCCTGATCATTTAGCCGCCACCGGTCGCGAGGAGATGATCAAAGTTCTGCAAGGCGCCGGAGTGGAAGTAGTCGCTCTCACCCCCGAAGAATCAAAGTTCGGAGCAGTAGAGACTTTCGCGGAAGCGAGACGTTGCGCCGACTTGTTCAAAAAGCATCGCGAGAATATCGACGGCGTCATCGTGACTCTCCCCAACTTCGGCGACGAACGCGCCATCGCCGATACGCTGCGCTTGGCCGGCTTGAATGTGCCGGTTCTTATCCAAGCCACGCCCGATACGCAATCTAAGATGACCATCGCGGACCGCCGCGACAGTTTTTGCGGCAAAATGTCGGCCTGCAACAACCTGATGCAGTACCGCATTCCCTACTCGCTGACAACGCTTCATACCGAAGCGCCTACTTCCGACGTTTTCAAGCAGGATCTAGCTTGGTTCCTCGGCGTTTGCCGCGTCGTCAATGGCCTGCGCGGACTTCGTATCGGCGCCATCGGCGCTCGCCCGCAAGCTTTCAACACCGTTCGTTATAGCGAAAAGATCCTCGAAGGCAATGGCATTTCTGTCATCACACTCGACCTTTCTGAAATCCTCGGCCGCATCGAACGCATGAAAGATGACGACCCCGCCGCAGTCGCTAAGCTGAACGCCATCAACGCCTACGTTTCGACAAAAGATGTTCCCGCAGCCTCGCTGATGAAGATGGCGAAACTGGGCGCCGTTGTCGATGGCTTCATGAAAGAAACCGACACGGTCATTAGCGCCGTCCAATGTTGGACGTCGCTTGAAGAATTCTTCGGCGTCGTTCCCTGCACCATCATGAGCATGATGAGCAACGAGCTAATGTCCAGCGCATGCGAAGTGGATATCACCGGTGTCGTCGGCATGCACGCTCTTCGTTTGGCGTCCGAAACTCCTAGCGCCCTGCTCGATTGGAATAACAATTACGGCGAAGATCCGAACAAAGCCGTTTGCTTCCATTGCAGCAATCTTCCGAAACATTTCTTTGCCGACGTCCGGATGGATTATCAGGAAATCATCGCAGGAACGGTAGGCAAGCTGAACACGTTCGGCACCTGCGTGGGACGTGTCAAAGCTGCGCCGATGAGCTTTTGCCGAATCTCCACCGACGACAACACCGGCCGCGTGCGCGGCTACGTTGGCGATGGCCGCTTTACCGACGATTCGCTGATCACATTCGGCGGCGCAGGCGTGGTTGAAATTCCGCGCATGCAAGATCTTTTGCATTTCATCTGCGAACGCGGCTTCGAACATCACACCGCAGCGAACCTGGCTCCCGTTTCCAACATCGTCTACGAGGCGACGACCAAATATCTCGGTTGGGACATGTATTGGCATAAAGCATGAGTACAGTCGTCGCCGGAGTAGACTTCGGAACACTCAGCGTTCGCGCCTCCATCTTTGACAGCCAAAAAGGCCGGCTTGGAACCGGGGTGGCCGAATATCCGTTGCACCGCAAACGCGATGATCCCGACTTTGCGACCCAAAGTCATGACGACCACATGTCGGCGCTGGCTAGCGCTATGCAGAATGCGATTAAGGCGTCTGGCGTCCCTGGCAGCGCCGTGCAAGCGCTGGCACTGGATACCACCGGCTCTAGCGTCATTCCAGTGGATGAGAATCTGGAACCGCTGGACGAATATTATCTTTGGTGCGACCACCGCGCCTGGCGCGAAGCTGCCGAGATCACCGAAAAAGCTCACGTTGCCGGGTTGTTGGCCATTCGCTGGTGCGGCGGAATCTATTCATCGGAATGGGGCTTTTCAAAGCTCCTTCACTGGCTGCGGCACAATCCCGACAAGCGTGACCGATTCGCCACCGCTTTTGAACATTGCGATTACGTAGCCACCGTTCTTTCCGGCATAAAGAAGGTCGCCGAAGCGCCGCGCAGCATTTGCGCCATGGGTCATAAATGGATGTGGAACGAATCGCTCGGCGGTTTTCCGCCGGAAGGTTTTCTCACCTCCGTCGATCCGTTGCTTACCGGCGTTCGTACAAAACTTGGCGGACGGTATCTCACATCGAACGGCATAGCCGGAAGATTGACCGGCCTTTGGGCCAACCGTCTTGGTCTCGAACCCGGCATTCCTATTCCGGTCGGAGCATTCGACGCACACTGGGATGCTGTCGGCGCCGGCGTCAAATTGGGCGACGTGGTGAATGTCATCGGAACATCGACGTGCATCATAGGTCTGTCCGACAAAACCAGCTTGGTGCCCGGAGTATGTGGCGTGGTTCCTGGATCGGTCGATCCAAGCCTCACTGGAATTGAAGCAGGTCTCTCGGCTGTCGGCGATATCTTCGAAGCCATCGCGCGCCGCGCCGGAACGACTGTTGTCAAACTTTCGGAAGGTCTGGAAACATTCAAGGCCGGACAAACCGGATTGCTGCGCATGACTTGGGACAACGGCGACCGCACCGTACTCGTCAATCCCGAACTGGGCGGCATCACTTTGGGCTGGCACCTGACCAGCACGGCACAAGATGAACTTTTTGCCGCTATCGAAGGCACCGCTTTTCACACGCGCGTCATTTTGAATCGCATGATCGAACACGGCACCACCGTGGAGCGTATCATTAACGGCGGCGGCATTCCGCAAAAAAACCCGACGTTGAACCAGGTTTATGCGAATGCTTTGAACAAGCCGATCCTCGTTCCGCAAGGCGATGTGACCAGTCTTGGTTCGGCTATCTTCGCGTTCCTGGCTGCAAAAGCATTTCCAAATATTGAAGCGGCGCAAACCGCCTTATGCCCACCATTCAAGATTTATACACCGGACCCGGCCAGCGCCGCCGTCTATGATGAGTTGTTCCGTCACTACAAACGGCTCTATTTTGGATTCGGTTCGCGCAAATCAGATACCGCCAGTCTCGGCGATGTGCTGCCATCGCTGCGCCGCATCGCTGAAGAAGCTCGAAAAAACTCAACAAAATGAAATTAAAGTCGTTACGAGAAGAAGTTTTAGAAGCCAATCTTGAACTTGTCCGCCGCGGCCTGGTCGTTTTTACGTTCGGCAACGCCAGCGGTTTAGATTCTGAAAGCGGCCTGGTGGTCATCAAACCCAGCGGCGTACCGTATGACGTTTTGAAAACGACGGATTTGGTTGTGAGCGATTTGGAAGGCAAAATCGTCGAAGGAACGTTGCGGCCATCCTCCGATTTGCCAACACATTTGGCGTTATATCGCGCATTTACGGGAATTCGCGGCGTCGCGCATACGCATTCGCGCTACGCCACGGCCTGGGCGCAAGCCGGTATTGATATACCGTGCTTCGGCACAACGCATGCGGATTATTTTCCAGGCTGTGTGCCTGTCACGCGCCAAATGAAAAAGGCCGAAATCGAAACTGATTACGAACTCAATACGGGCAACGTTATTATCAAACGCTTTAAGGATTTAGATCCGCTGAAAACGCATGCGGTTTTGGTTTCCGGCCACGCTCCATTCTGCTGGGGCGCGTCTCCGGCGGAAGCGGCGCATATGGCTGTGGTGTTGGAAGAAGTCGCCCACATGGCTTTCTTGACGACAACCATTCGATCTGGAACGAAAGAGATTTCGGCGCACTTGCACAACAAGCACTTCTCGCGCAAACACGGACCCTCTGCTTATTACGGGCAGGAAAAGAAGTAGTTATCGCGCGCGGCAGACGACAGCTCAGAAATATTCGATTGTCAAAGAACTGTTGACCGATGGTTCGAACGCATTATGGCGAGGAGAGATCGGCGCGCGGAGATTGTGGCCCGAGGTCAGTGGACCCCGGTGGAGCGAAAAAGAGGGGACACCCCTGCTGTGCTGGTTAAAGCCGAGCGGTTGTGTTCAGCCCGGAATGTCCCCCCTTTTTCTTCGAACACGATTTTTAGAGTCTTATGAGACCTCGGAGGGGGAAGATTTGGGAGATGTAGTAGCCGAGGGCGTCGGACATGTGGGTGCGGTGGCGGTCGGATTTATTGAGTTCGCGGGTGGGGGCGCCGGTGGAATCGACGGTGAAGCAGACTTCTTCAAGGTCGCGGATGAGTTCTTTGCAGCCGGGGCTGATGAATAGGCGGGGATCTCCGTGTTGGTTGCGGAGGCGGGCGTTGACGCAGTTGACGCGGTCGCGGATGAGAGGGTTGGTGGTGGCGAAGCGGCAGCCGATTTCGATGTCGCCTTGGTGAAAGCCGCGGAAGTATTCGCGAATGATGGTCCAATCGGTAGCGGTGGCAGAGGTTCGGCGTTGATGGCCGGAAGCGTCGCCGTAGACCTGAACGTTTAAGGCGCCGTGAACCCACCCGCTGGCTTTGGCGTAGGGTTCGGCTTGTTTGGCAAAGATGCGACAGGCTTCTTCGGTGGTGTTGGCGTTGGAGCGGACCATGATTTCTTCGAGGACGTAGACGTTATCGCCGTTGCGCTGCAGGAGGAGCATGCACAGGGGATCGATGTTGAAATCGAGAGACCAGATCAAAGGTAGTGTAGGTTCGAAACGAACTTCGCGGACGTTGGCGGCGCGGTCGAAGGCGAGATAGGCGCGGTAATCTCCGATGGCGGTGAACTGGGCTTCGAATTCGCGGCGGAAGACGTTGGAGTCCATTTCGCGGCCGGCGGAGTCGAGTTCGGATTTGGTAACGAGGCCGCCTTCTTCCGTGGTGAATTGGAATGACTCCCAATCGGAGTTCGAGTTAGCCAGTTCGAAGTAGTCATAGAGATGATTGCGACCTTTCGGAGTGCCGATGAAGAGGGCGCGGCCTTGGCGGTCGGCGAGGGAGGGTCGGAGGACGTGGGACCAAGCATCCGGCTTGAGATCGGCGACTTCATCGAGGACGACGAAATCGAGGCCGTCGCCACGGAGGGAGTCGGGATCGAAAGCGCCTTTGACGAGGATGGCGGAGCCGTTTGTGAGGTCGATGCGGCGTTCGCTTTCGAGAGGTTTTTGAGACCAGAGGTGACGAGTTATATTTTTGAGGCGACGCCAGATGATGCGCTTGCTTAGTTTTTCGGAGGGACACACGTACCATACGAGGCGGTTAGGAAAGGCCAGCGCGGCATTAACGAGTTCGGCGATCGCGAGTTCGGATTTTCCGAAGCGACGGCCAGCGACTAGGACGCGGAAACGCTTGGGACTGTTAAATACTTGATATTGACGTTTGTGGAGACGGAGCTTGGGTTTGGATTCTTGGGGGTCGTCAATGCCTGGCGGTTGCGAGTTCATGGTGTGGTGTGTGAACGAAGCGTGCTGGACTTTGGTGGAGCGCGGAAAGACTTGCGAAAAAGGAGACAATCCCGCTTTCCGCTTTCGCTGAGTCTTAGCAAAACCCTTTCAACGTCGTTGGGGGCCTCGCTTGTATGGAGTTGGTGGGTGATAGCCTAGTTCGCCGGGTCTGTAGACTCCGGGAATGATTGGTTCGGGTTTGAAATTCGGCGGAGGTGGGAAGTGATTGCCTTGCGTATCGACAGATTCGCCGGTTTCGGCGTTTTCGAAAAGTACCACGGGCATCTTTCGCTCGGGTGGCTCGGCTTCGGACTCGGGTTGAGCGACGGGTTTGGTGTTTTGCGGAACGAACTTGGCGTGACTTTTCCAGTGTTGTTCGAGCGTGCGGTAGTCGCGTTGGAAGCGGCGCTCGGCGGCGGTGACGTAGCGCGTCAGTAAGTCATGTTCTTTGATGCGTTGGGGTGTCCAGGCGTACATGGGTGGGTCGTTATGGTTGCGGAGGAAGAAGTCGTATTCTTTTTGTGCGCGCTGACGGAACCATTCGGCTTGGGCGGCTTTGACGACGAAGGTATAGAGGAGTGAGTTATCGGCGGGATTCTGGTAATCGGAGAGCCAGCAAGCGAGGAGTTCGAGCCACTTAGCTTCGCTTTCATAAGAGAGGATGAGGGTCTCGGAGCAGAGGCCGTGGCGGGTGGCGTTGCGGGAAGAGGTAGCTCGCCCGAAGGCTGAGGTGGGACCCGTACGGCCACAGTTACGTTTGGGGCGCGGAGGGTCGGCGGGGTCTTCCGGTGTGGCGTCGGGATTGGCGGTGATGTGTGTATTGTCGATATCTCGGGGATCGACTTGTGTTGTATCCGCAGCGGGAGTTAGATTTTTTTCGAGCGGCTCGGCGGCGGCGCTATCGAGAGGATCAAGTTGGTCGGAAAGCATAATTTCTGACTTGATTGTTTGGTATCGCGCGGCGCGACGATATTAGGAATTTGAGTTAAGTGGTTGGAAAGATGGGGAGATAAAAAAGTTGGAGGTTTTGTGAACGACTTGCAGAATGGGTCTGGGATGGGATTGACAGGCGGGTTGTGTTTGTGAAAGATCGCTTTTTTATTGGGGTTTTTGCATTTTTTGTGTGAGCGCTCGAGTGAGTTTGCGGTTTCCGCTTCAAGTGACACTAGGAAAGATGGCGCTATCGGTTTGATTCGCCAGGAGTTCTGTCGCTCGATCTGCCGTTTTTGGATGAAGCTTGGCATGGTTCTGGCGCGTGGCGGTTGAGCAACCTGAAGGCCTTCCCGTTTCGAGTGCTTGGCTGCTGAAAGGACGGGCGCACTTATCAAAAGGGTCTGGCCTTTCTGGTTGTTTTTGGATGCTGAGCAGCGACTATCTAGGGAGTGAGGCGGAGTAGTTGGTCGACGGTGAGTGCGACTACTCCGAACATCAGGTGCGCCATGACTTTGGAGGCCCCGCGGTAGTAAATGCTACGACCTCCGAACTCGTCCTTGAGACGCGCGTTGAGTTGTTCGACGATAGTGCGTTTTTTGAAGCGCTGCTTTTGTTCGTCGTTCAGTTTGCGGTTACTGTCGGTTGCTTTGTAGTGGTGCTTGTTCGGTTTGATGAGCGCTTCGTGGCCGAGTTTCTGGCTGTGTGCGCGAATGAGTTTAGCGTCGTAGGCGGAGTCCATCGTTTCGCATTTCCAACGCACGCGTTCGGCACTCATCAGCATTAGTGGAATGGCGGCTTGCGAGTCATGCACGGCGGCACCGGTGAGGAGGCAACTGATGGGAATGCGACCGTCGGCGACGTCCCAGTGCAGTTTGTAGCCGCGCCAGTATTGTGGTTGGCCCTGGCTGTTTTTCTTGGCGCCGAGGCTGCATTCCTGCGGCAGGTCGGCGAGCATTTCCTTAAGCGTCATGTGTTGCTGGCGTTGCAGGCGTGGCCCTCGCTGCTTAGCTGTGGTGCGTTTTTGCTGGTATTTTTTGCCGCGCTGTCCGCGCCGATGCCAACCGCTGGCGGTCTTGTAGGGAGCGTGGACGAGCGGTTTTTCGGTGCTTGTCGAATGCGTTTTTCGGGACGCCTCTAGGGGCGGTCGCTCGCGTGCGGGGATGGCGGTGGAGTCGCGCGCGATGTGCTCAATGACTGTCTCTTGCTGTGTCTGATGGACCAGCGCCGCGTGGATTTGGGCGGGCAAGCCGGTGGCGGCGAACTCGGCGAAGGCGCGCGAGAAAGTAGCTTCGGTAGGCACTTGCGCGGCCGTGTCCCAGCCGCATAGACGGCGCAGTTGTGTGTCGCTTTGCAAGCGTTGTATGAGGTGACGCGTGGTGGGCAGATTGTAGATGGCTTTGGCGAAGAAGGCGGTGGCCAGCGACTGGCGGCTGCAGGGGCGGCGGCCGCGATGCGAGGAGCGAACGATCCAGCGCGCTAACGGCTGCGCGCTGACCACGGCGGCCAGCAGTTGGGCTTGCCGGGAGAGTGTTCCCAGCGCCGACTCCAATAGCGGAAATAACTCGCGCTGCAGCAGGTTGCTGAATTGCGCGAGGCGGTCTTGCGAGGTATGCTGCAAACGGGGCTTCTTTCTCGTGTTTTGAATATTGTTTGGCGACAAAATCTTACACCGACGGAAGCCCTTCTTCCAAACATTCTTTGTCTTTTTTGTCTTAAATCTCCTTTTCGGGCCGTTTGGCATTTTGCAAGTGCCTCTTGTGACTTGAAATTCGGGCGGGGGGAAAAGAGGCGACGCGGAGGTGGGAATTGAGTTGTTTTGCGAATCGAACTTGGGAGCCGGGCCACTAACCTACGAAGGCTTGCCGACCGACGGCTGACGAATGGCAAATGAGTTGCGCCGCACGGGTATGCGCACTCGTCAGATTGAAGGGTTCTGATCTGGGCAAGACGGCATTTTGGCGCTTGGCCACACAGTACTACGCTCAAAGGACCAATGCGTTACCCCTCCTAGTAGAATTCCTTATAGGCGAAGCCCTGAACAGGTGATACCGTTTTTCCCATGGTGGATCGGACGGTGGATTTCCGCGGATCATTTCGCGCAGGGTTTCTCAGAACCTGTTTCGTTCAAATTCAAAAGATCTCAAAACCGAGCCGTCTCCATCTCGTAGGGAGCTGAAATGGCCGCGAACACAGCGGTAGTCTTCTCGGTGGAGGCTCAGCTTCCTTCAGTTCTCGAAAATTACGCCCCAGCTCAACAAGGACCTTCGGTCAACTCGATCGGCGCGGCTGCAAACGTTGGCGTTCAGTTTGGCTTTAGCTCTCAGCCTATTAGCTCGGGTTACAGCTTTACAACCGGGGCCGGCGGGGCATGGGGGCCCGTTGCCGTCAGCTTCAACAGTTCCGGTGGCTCAATAACGATAGGCGAGGGTGTGGGATCGCGACTCGGTGGTGGCATGATCGCTACGTACTCCGCAGCGCTGCCAATATGTGGACGGTAGACAAGTGCGCATCGTCCTTGCGAGATTGTTCATTTTGAGTTGCGCGGCCGCCTATCCGCTCATGCTCCTCTACTTCGTCCGCCGCTTCCCGGCGGAGAATACACCATTTACAGTGTTGGTAGGCTCGTTGTTTTTCTTCGCCTACATTGTGCCGCTCCTGTTCTTCTCGGCGGATGTTCGGGTCTCGGAGGGCGGCCTTCTCGTTCGACAGATTCCCTACCCCAGCGCCGCATTGATTCCGTATCGCGAGATCCGAACTTGTTTTGGTTTATTCTTAGTTCCCTTTCATCTCGCGGTCATTGTGACCCGCAGGAGACTTCCTTTGACTATCGTGCTGGCTTTCGATCCCCCGGCTGAAGGTGATCGTTCTCCATTCCGGCCTGGCAAGCTCGTACGCCAAATAAGGGAGCAGATTCGAACCGCCTGAGCCGAGCCAGCTCGGGGACGGCGAAAAGGGGACAGACGTAATTATTTCGAACCGGGTTTTCTAGTCTGGAGGCACCGTGGCCATGCAGCAAGCAATGGAGTTTGCTAACGAGAGCGGCGGGTCAGCCCTCGAAACGATCCTAGTCGGTCGAGTTCTAACGGGATTAGGTGGGTTTGCGAATCCGTTGTGGTCGACAGCATCAAGGCTATTTGCGCAAGGGGCCGTCGGCGGCGTAACGGTTGTTCAGGGGCCAGTTCTAAGGGTTGCCAGTACGTGGGGCACGGTTGAATATCCTCAGCTGATTGGCAAGAACCCAATCACTTACGTCGGGGCCGGCTGGTGACCCATGTTTAAGTGAGGCTGGCTGAACCGCGGGCGTATCCGCAGCGACGAGGGCTTTTCGATCACTCTGATCGGCAGAGCCAAGGTTATGTACGAGGAAATGGGTAAGAGCGCTTACGTTGGGGGTGAGTGGTTATTAGACGGGTCTGCGCTTGAACCGGCGACCCTAAGGGCGTGGAACGACGGTCTGCCAATAGCGGAGGAGCAGAAGGAGCAGATTGTTGCAAGGATTATCGCAGCCCTCGAATCGCAGGGAATGCATGTCGACATTGTGTAACTGGGGTAATCGTTGGCAGTACACGCAAATACCAAACGAGCAAGAGGGCCTTGGAAGATCCTGGGCGGCTCAGCACAGTTCAGGTACTGGCGATTTGTACCTTAGGGTAGCTGTAGGGAGCAGCACGAGCGTCTCGGAGAAAGGTGTTTGAAACGCGAGCGTTTGTTGAGCGTTGCGAACGGGAACTCGACCACGAATTATGTGAGTTATGATCCTATTGGACGAGTGACGGCGAGCAACCAGGTGACCGGCGGCGTAACGTATGGATTTACTTACGGCTACAATCTGGCGGGTGCGTTATTGCAAGAGACGCTGCCGGATGGACGCGTGTTGAACACGACTTACGACACGGCTAACCGGGTGAGCGGATTGACGGGGAAACTGAGCGGCGCGACGACCAGCTATGTGGGCAAAATGAGCTACTGGCCGTTTGGGCCGTTGGCGGGGTATCAATATGGCAACGGGATGGTACGCGGGACGGCCTATGATTCGCGAATGCAGCCGATTGAGATTTCGGATACGCAGGCGGGCTTGGCACCCATCGCCGCCATTGCGGCGTGCCAGGGCGGGACGACGTACACGAATCAGACTGCGTTTTTGCTGGATTTACAGATGTTCTGGGGTCAGTCGGCGACGCAGACAACGGCCAATAATGGAGTGTTGTGGGGGATCTTGGAGCGCAATTGTGGAGGTACCAGCCCTAAGACTTATACGACGGGCTATAACTATTGGCAGTCTTTCAACTATGACGCGCTGAACCGGCTGACGGTGGCTAATGACAATGGTGGTGGAGGGAGCGGCGCGGGATGGAATCGGAATTACAATTTCGATACCTGGGGCAACATGTGGGTGACGAATGCGACGGGGATTGCGCTGGCAGGGCCGACGGCGACCACGAATGTGTATTATGCGGCGAATAATCAGGACAGCCGGTGGAGTTACGATGCTGCCGGGAATATGAAAAGCGCGAATGGGAATTCGTTGAATTACAACGCGGAGAATGAGTTGACGGCGGCGCAAGGGACCTATGCGTATGAAGGGTTGTCCTATGACGGTTTGGGGCGGCGTGTGCAGAAGAGCATTTCGGGCGGTGCGACGACGGTGTACGTTTATGATGTGAATGGTTTGGCGGCGGAGTATGTGAACGGTGCGTGGGCGAAGGACTATGTGGCGGATGGTGTGGGGGATTTGGTGGCGACGGAGAATGCAGCGGGCGGGGTGTGTACCACGTGTTATTATTCGACCGACCATTTGGGAAGCGTGCGCATGGTGAGCGATCAGAACGGGCAGGTACAGGGGCGGCATGATTATTTGCCGTTTGGCGAGGAGGTAGGGGCGAGCCAGGCGAACCGGACTTCGCAGTGGGGGCCGGTGAGTGATGTGACGGAGAAGTTCACGGGGCAGGTGCGGGATTCGGAGAGTGGGATGGATTATTTTAATGCTCGGTATTTTACGGCGACGTTGGGGCGGTTTAATAGTGTGGATCCGGGGAATGCTGGGGCGAGTTTGGGGAGTTCGCAGAGTTGGAATGGGTATGGGTATGTGATGGGGAATCCGATGGTGAATGTGGATCCGAGTGGAGAGTGCGGTGGGATTGTCGCCGGAATAGGCTCAGATCCATATCACGGCGGCGGAGCCGCCCTTCTCGCATATGCCAGACTCTACGGCTTCGATATCGCCTTTCCTTACGCTGGAGGATCGAAGCTTGGCGGCGTCCTAAAGGTGATCGGCCAATCACTAGGCTTTAGCAATAGCGCTACCCAGACGGCAGGAGAGTTGGTCCAGGATGTCAATGCACAGACAGCCGAGCAAGGCGGCCAGCCGACTAATTCTTTCTTTTCGGCTTGGAGCGGTGGGGCAATTTCAATGCAGTTGGGTGCTAACGGGGCCGTAAGTGACCAAAGCGCCATGGTCTATTTCAGCCCGGGCGGCGCAACGCTTCCGGAAAGTCCCGATCTAAGTAACGTCCAGATTTATTCAGGAGCGGGCGTAATTGACTCCTTGGTAAACGGAACCAGCGGGGCGCCTTACGGCCTACCGGGACCCTCGTATCCCGGAACGCCCGAATGTACCGGACAGCCCGGCCTTGGCCATGACGCGGCGTGTATGTGGAATTACCACTTTGCCGAAATACAGGCTCTACTGGACGGGCACGACGTCCAGGCTTGCCCCAATCCACAGATCTTTCTGCCGGGTGGGCGAAGGATACCTCTTGGAGGCGGAGGCGGGGGCAGTTCCTCGTCCACCGGGCTGAGTTGGTACTACTCCGGGGGAGTGTGGAATGGTGAATACTGGCAGCCAGGAAACTTCTTTTTTTTCCCGGGGACTCCCAGCCCTGGCCCTCCAAGCACTCGATAATAGCCGGGTGAGCCTGTCAAAAGACTTTCTTGGACAGTCAATGCTACAAACGACAACAGGTTACTACGTAATTCCGGGTCGCCCAAGCTGGGCCAAGAAGATCAACCGCCAAGCACGCAAGCTCGTCCCGAAAATACATGCGTCAATCTTTGTCGCATTTACCTTAGCGGCGGCTGATGCCGTAGCCGGTGACAGCTTTAAGAGGCCCATCGCAGAGGTCAACTTGGTGGAGATCAGCACGGCATATCGATCCGCTTATGGGCCTCTGCATAGCAGCGCCCGCCTGGAATTCGTTGGTGAAGACCGTCTAGCAATCTCGAGTTTGGACAGCGTGGCATTCCCAAAGGATGGAGTTATGCCTGACAGCACCTTCCATCTGACGATAGACGTGTTTAAGATCGAGAACCGCGGTATCCGCCTGATCTATGGGCTTCCCCTCGACACCGTTACGTCAGATTCGTCAGTGGCTGCACTTCCTTCTGGTCGGCTGCTTGTCAACACGGGGCGGAAAATTCAAGTTTTTGACTCTAGCCTGCGGGTCCAAGCTGAAGCCAGCGCTGAACATGTCTGCGCGCTTGATGCCGAACCGAACCGAACGGTTGCCTACAGGATTTTTCTATTTCCAGCCTCGGAGAGAACGGGCGTAATCGGCTTTGAGAAACCATGGTACCGGACAATTGGGAAGGCCTTCCCCGTCACCGGCCATACGTGCTGGTTCTCCACCGATGATCTTCGACCGATAGCGAAGACTAACGCCGTGGTGGCGCAGTCTGGCACGGCAAGGGAACTGTTGTTTTCCGTGGGGCCATTTGCGCTGTCGCCTAAGGGGCGAGAAGAACTCTCCATCCCAAAAACGGAAGCGTGCGACGCAAAACCACAGTTTCCTGAGTTCCACTTGCTGCACGCTGAGCCCGCATCCGAGGTCTTTTGCCGCCAGGGGTTCATATCAATCCTTCGCGGGGATAACGCCACCGATATTCGGATACCGGGTAGCAAGAGATGGGCAATGGGTGCGCAGGCCTGGAATGCGCCTTTGGCTATCTTTTTCGGAGGCGTGCTCAAATTTTCGTTATTAGGAGGGGGAGTATCGGAGAATTCCAACACTCGACTCGTGAACTATGACACGGGTGCGTCGGCAGAACTGCCCAAGCCAAAAGGCAATGGCCTCGAGCATCGAATTTACGCTCTATCGCCAAGCGGTGGGCACTTGGCGATATTGGACGGCTCGCAATTGTCCATTTATGATGTTCCTCCGACTCTCTTAGGCAATGGCTCGCACAAGTAGTGGCTTGAGCCCGGGGAGCGAACTCGGTGCGCAAGAGATTTGGTGTACCGAGAAAGTCCAGAGCTACAGGCAACGGTATGAACGGTTTTGCTCCGTATTCGTGATTTTGAAAGATTCTGGGTGCGAATGGGCGACCAAGCAGGGTTTTGCGTGAAAGCGAAGTTGTGCGGCTTGGAGATGTTTATGGCTTTTTACAGGAGCGAGCCCTGGCCGCGTTGGCGCGACAAGGGACAGAGAACGAGGCGTAGTGTTGCTTCGAGCGCGATGTAGGCGTGTGTGGTCATTCGCGACGGCACACTCGGTCGTAATTCGGGGCTGACGTCATACGGAGATCGAGATCTCTGACGGCCGTCGACAATCCGAATGGGGCACAATTCACTTCGCTCAAGGGGACGCCATGCAAGGTAAACTCGGTCACTGGAGAGGTCTGGTGTCTGGATGAGATGCACAAGGATCACTGGGAGGTGTACCGGAATCGAAAGGCTTACCAGGACATTAGGGGGCGGCGTGCGCGTCGCTCGAGATCCGTTTGGCGAAGCGGTTGCATTCGGCAAATATTCTACTAGGTTTGAAGATTATGAACGATACCCTGACTGTTTTTGGCTCAAAGGTCCTAGATGGGACCGAGACTGTTGATGATGTCTTCGATTACTTTTCGGATCACGGCTGCTCGCTCCGGGTTGGCCTGCTCGAACGGAATAGCAACCCCGGGGATGATCTTAAGCCGTATGTCGTCATAGAAGGCGATAGGCGGGCCCTGGCTTTTTTGGCCTATCTGCTATTGGCGCAGAGTGCGGACGACCAGGATTGTGGAATTGGCCTGTCACCTGATGCCCCGGGCGCGGGTTTCTTTGAGCCTAGTTCTAAGTTCGGCATCTACGTTCATTCGCTTCCGTGCAGGGGGCACACCAAGGCGGGTGAAGGCACGGCGGCGCAATTCTGGAGCGAGTAGTCCTTGGATGACCGGGCTGTTACGATAAGCCGCCATTCTGCGCTCCAAAGCTATAGAGAATATGTGGTGTCATACAGCGACTCGCATGCAGCACGAGGCCGTCGGAGAAGGTGTTTGAAACGCGGCGTTTGCTGAGCGTTGCGAACAGAAACTCGACTACGAATTATGTGAGTTATGATCCTATTGGACGAGTGACGGCGAGCAACCAGGTGACGGGCAGCGTAATAAGTATGCAACGGGCTATAACTATTGGCAGTCGTTCAACTATGATGCGCTGAACCGGCTTACCGTGGCTAATGACAATGGGGGTGGAGGGAGCGGCGCGGGATGGAATCGGAATTACAATTTCGATACCTGGGGCAACATGTGGGTGACGAATGCGACGGGGATTGCGCTGGCAGGGCCGACGGCGACCTCGAATGTGTATTATGCGGCGAATAATCAGGACAGCCGGTGGAGTTACGATGCTGCCGGGAACGTGCTGGGTGTGAACGGAAATGCGTTACGTTACAACGCGGAGAATGAGTTGACGGCGGCGCAGGGCACGTTTGCGTATGAAGGGTTGTTCTATGACGGTTTGGGGCGGCGCGTGCAGAAGAGCATTTGGGCGGTGCGACGACGGTTTATGTTTATGATGTGAATGGTTTGGCATCCGAGTATGTGCAATGGTGCGTGGGCGAAGGACTATGTGACGGATGGTGCGGGGGATTTGGTGGCGACGGAGAATGCAGCGGGTGGGATGTGTACGACGTGTTATTATTCGACCGACCATTTGGGAAGCGTGCGCATGGTGAGCGATCAGAACGGGCAGGTACAGGGGCGGCATGATTATTTGCCGTTTGGCGAGGAGGTAGGGGCGAACCAGGCGAACCGGACTTCGCAGTGGGGGCCGGTGAGTGATGTGACGGAGAAGTTCACGGGGCAGGTGCGGGATTCGGAGAGTGGGATGGATTATTTTAATGCTCGGTATTTTACGGCGACGTTGGGGCGGTTTAATAGTGTGGATCCTGGGAGTGCTGGGGCGAGTTTGGGGAGTTCGCAAGAGTTGGAATGGGTATGCTTACGCGCTGAATAATCCTTTGGTGAATGTGGATCCGAGTGGGATGACGTCGGGCAGCCCATGCGAGGGCAATACATCCTGCGAAAGCCAGATACCTGGTTGCATGGCGAATCCGCAAGCATGCGCGCAGACTTACTTTGCGCCCGACCCGATACAAGGAGCAACGAGTCAGTTCCAGTTGGCTCAGATACACGTCGCAGAGTATGGATGGCAGTGGGTCGATGGGACAAATCCATCCGTGCAGTACAGCCCAGGGACTGGGCCGATAGCTTGCGAGTTCGGATGCGGCGGTACAGTTGCTGCCGCAGATGCGATCATCAGCTACGGAGGCACCGGAGGTTGGGCGCTAGGTTCACAGGCCGTGGATGTTCCTGTCGGAATTGATATTTGGCAGGGACAACAGGCTCTTTGGTCGAACACGGCTGGTGTGGGCAATGCCCTCACGTTGGCCACGGCGGCGGTAGTCGCAGCGCCCGTTGCGCTGTCCGCGGAAGCTCCTTCTCTGCTCGGCCCAAGCGTGGGCCGCGTCCTTTGGTCTGGTCCTGGTAACATGACTGCCGCGTCGATGAACGCCTCAGTATCTTACGGAACGACCCTTGGCAACACCGCAGTGGGCTGGGGTATTTCCCTCCTAGGGTCGTTGGGGGTCAAGGTATACCCGCTCTGGGGGAGTGCGTCTGCGGCCTTTGCGAACGGTGCAGTTGGGCCGGTAACCACTTTTGTACAAGGTGCTGCCCCGGAGTCAATATTTGTTACCAAGGAGTTGCCGATTATTCTTTCCAACGGCAACCCGATAGTCCCTCACTAAAGCGAGGTGGATCTGGATGCTCAAGTACCTGTTAAATCGCCTTTTCGGTCGACCCACGGTGCGTACAATACGCCAAGGGAACACCTTTTTGTACCGGCATCGGAATCGGGAAGTCTATGCCGGTGTCGCGGTCTTGCCAGACGGTGGATACGGTATTGATCTGAGCTCGGTCGAGCTGTGGCGCAACGGCATGCCGCAGGTCGGACTGAATTCGGCGGAAAGGCTTTCACTTGCGGAGGAGGTGAGAGCAGTTATTAAGTCTCAATGGGGCGATGACCTCCCATTGGTTGGGCGGGTCGGACATGGATGACATTGGAGGTACTAGAGGTAACTGGAGGTATCTGGGAGGTAACTGGGACGAGGTAACTAGGTAACTAGGTAACTAGGACAGACGACATTTTCCGCGGAACTCGGGAGTGCGGCGCGGGAACTCGTGACAGTACACTCCGATAACCGGACAACCGGGGCGGCCGCCACAATGCATCGGCGAGCAACCAGGTGACGGGCAGCGTAACGTATGGATTTACCTACAGCTACAATCTGGCGGGTGCGTTATTGCAAGAGACGCTGTCGGATGGAAGCGTGTTGAACACGACTTACGACACGGCTAACCGGGTGAGCGGATTGACGGGGAAACTGAGCGGCGCGACGACCAGCTATGTGGGCAAAATGAGCTACTGGCCGTTTGGGCCGTTGGCGGGGTATCAATATGGCAACGGGATGGTACGCGGGACGGCCTATGATTCGCGAATGCAGCCGATTGAGATTTCGGATACGCAGGCGGGCTTGGCACCCATCGCCGCCATTGCGGCGTGCCAGGGCGGGACGACGTACACGAATCAGACTGCGTTTTTGCTGGATTTACAGATGTTCTGGGGTCAGTCGGCGACGCAGACAACGGCCAATAATGGAGTGTTGTGGGGGATCTTGGAGCGCAATTGTGGAGGTACAGCCCTAAGACTTATACGACGGGCTATAACTATTGGCAGTCTTTCAACTATGACGCGCTGAACCGGCTGACGGTGGCTAATGACAATGGTGGTGGAGGGAGCGGCGCGGGATGGAATCGGAATTACAATTTCGATACCTGGGGCAACATGTGGGTGACGAATGCGACGGGGATTGCGCTGGCAGGGCCGACGGCGACCACGAATGTGTATTATGCGGCGAATAATCAGGACAGCCGGTGGAGTTACGATGCTGCCGGGAATATGAAAAGCGCGAATGGGAATTCGTTGAATTACAACGCGGAGAATGAGTTGACGGCGGCGCAAGGGACCTATGCGTATGAAGGGTTGTCCTATGACGGTTTGGGGCGGCGTGTGCAGAAGAGCATTTCGGGCGGTGCGACGACGGTGTACGTTTATGATGTGAATGGTTTGGCGGCGGAGTATGTGAACGGTGCGTGGGCGAAGGACTATGTGGCGGATGGTGTGGGGGATTTGGTGGCGACGGAGAATGCAGCGGGCGGGGTGTGTACCACGTGTTATTATTCGACCGACCATTTGGGAAGCGTGCGCATGGTGACTGATCAGAACGGGCAGGTACAGGGGAGGCAAGATTATTTGCCGTTTGGCGAGGAGGTAGGGGCGAACCAGGCGAACCGGACTTCGCAGTGGGGGCCGGTGAGTGATGTGACGGAGAAGTTCACGGGGCAGGTGCGGGATTCGGAGAGTGGGATGGATTATTTTAATGCTCGGTATTTTACGGCGACGTTGGGGCGGTTTAATAGTGTGGATCCGGGGAATGCGGGGGCGAGTTTGGGGAGTTCGCAGAGTTGGAATGGGTATGGGTATGTGATGGGGAATCCGATGGTGAATGTGGATCCGAGTGGGATGTATGCCGATCCGACAAACCCAGCGCCAGCCCCTGCGCCGGCTCCGTTCCCGAGCGGTCTCTCGACTACCTTTGCGCAGGAGTGTGCGGCGGTGATCGACGGCAGCGAGTATGGCGCTGGGCCTGCTACGTGGTCGTTGTGCAATCAGATTTCGTCTTCGTTTAGCAACTCATTTGGTCAGAGCGGTGGTAGTGCTGCGACCACGGTTAAGCAAGCTCCCTTGCCGACGAGCTCGCTATCCGCAACGGGAACAAATGGCGGTCAGCGCCCAGACTGGCTGAACAGTATCACGTCGATATTCGGATACGATCAGCGAATTAAACTGCCATCGTGTGCTGCCCTTGCGTTTAGCACCGCGCTTGACGACCTCAACCCTTTTTCGCCCGGTACGTTTGGTGCCGTGAAGGACCTCGTTGGTACAACCTTGCTGACTAGCCAGCTCTACTATTTCAATACGGCCATTAACCACGCCGCTGGCCGGCAGCTTCCATATCCAAATAAGTCAGGTATTTTTAGGGGATTCATGCAGAAGTCGGCCAAGCTAGGCAAGGCTGCCGATGACCTGGGTCTGTTGGCGGTCGATGTTGCGCTTTTTCACGGCTTCGTCGTGGAGATGTTGGCGATGTCTCACGGGGAGTGTCAGTAGTGACAAAGAAACGCGTATTGGACTTTGCTTTGTACATTCTTATCGGTCTGGGTATCGGGTTTGCTGCCATAATCTATGCGTTTAGCTCCCCTACCCATGCAAATATTCAACTGGTTGTTAAGTGGATCTCTTTGCTTGCGGGGACGGCGGTTTTGTTTAGCCATTACGTCCGCAAAAACTTGCGCACTCGGCCTGGACCACGGTTCTGGTCATCGTTGTTGTGTCTGTTGGTTCTTCATTGCTTAATTCTTTTTGCAGTCATCTATCACTGGCCGGACTTTAGGCTCGTCTGGCTCTTCATACTGATGTCGGTCGAGGGTGTCGCATTGTCTAAGCTTGCGCCGGGCTGACGCTGTGTGTTTGGGGGAGCTCGGGACAGCACCCCTCAAACACAATATCCTAGCGCCACCTGGGTACTAACTGGAGTACTAACTGTACTCTACTAGCAATATGGCAACGGGATGGTACGCGGGACGGCCTATGATTCGCGAATGCAGCCGATTGAGATATCGGATACGCAGGCGGGCTTGGCACCCATCGCCGCCATTGCGGCGTGCCAGGGCGGGACGACGTACACGAATCAGACTGCGTTTTTGTTGGATTTACAGATGTTCTGGGGTCAGTCAGCGACGCAGACAACGGCCAATAATGGAGTGTTGTGGGGGATCTTGGAGCGCAATTGTGGAGGTACCAGCCCTAATAAGTATGCGACGGGCTATAACTATTGGCAGTCGTTCAACTATGACGCGCTGAATCGGCTGACGGTGGCTAACGACAATGGGGGTGGAGGGAGCGGCGCGGGCTGGAATCGGAATTACAATTTCGATACCTGGGGCAACATGTGGGTGACGAATGCGACCGGGATTGCGCTGGCAGGGCCGACGGCGACCACGAATGTGTATTATGCGGCGAATAATCAGGACAGCCGGTGGAGTTACGATGCTGCCGGGAATATGAAAAGCGCGAATGGGAATTCGTTGAATTACAACGCGGAGAATGAGTTGACGGCGGCGCAGGGCACGTTTGCGTATGAAGGGTTGTTCTATGACGGTTTGGGGCGGCGCGTGCAGAAGAGCATTTCGGGCGGCGCGACGACGGTGTACGTTTATGATGTGAATGGTTTGGCATCCGAGTATGTGAACGGTGCGTGGGCGAAGGACTATGTGGCGGATGGTGTGGGGGATTTGGTGGCGACGGAGAATGCAGCGGGTGGTGTACGACGTGTTATTATTCGACCGACCATTTGGGAAGCGTGCGCATGGTGAGCGATCAGAACGGGCAGGTACAGGGGCGGCATGATTATTTGCCGTTTGGCGAGGAGGTAGGGGCGAACCAGGCGAACCGGACTTCGCAGTGGGGGCCAGTGAGTGATGTGACGGAGAAGTTCACCGGGCAGGTGCGGGATTCGGAGAGTGGGATGGATTATTTTAATGCTCGGTATTTTACGGCGACGTTGGGGCGGTTTAATAGTGTGGATCCGTTCTTTTCGGCGACCTGCCTAACGGACCCTCAGCAGTGGAATCGCTATTCTTACGTTCGGGGAGACCCGCTGGCGTTCACCGACCCAGCCGGGATGTTTGCGGTTGCTTCCGGAAATTCCCCGCAAACGAACTGTGGGGCCATCGCGAAGGGTATCGGCCTTCCGGGATTCAACTATCCTGAAGCTTATTGGATATGGAACATCGGCGGCCTCAGTTCTTTGGAGAACGGAGCGACGATCGGTGCCCTGGCCGCAGTGACCTGGCAGGGTGAGTCAGACTTTGACCTCAACCCACGCAATACGCCGAACTACAGCCGGGCCGGCGACCTCCTGTCGGTCGACGTCGGCCCGTTCCAGATCAACAACGTCGCCAACGCCGACGCCGGTGCTGGAGTTTTTGGAACAGACACGGGGCCGACAGGAAGGTTCAACGGCAATCCGGATGCGAATATCGGATTTGGCATCAACTATCTTGAGGGCCTTTATCAGCGATTTGGAGATCTGGCCGCCGGTCTATACACGGGTCAATACAATCCTAATCGGCCGAAACGACAAGAGACTTATGACAGGTTTAAGGGACAGCTGGTCGATTTCTTTAGCAATCCAAACTGCTTCAAGCAGCCAGCGCCGCTCAAACCCAAGCCGAGTCCGTCAAAGGGCGGCGGAGGGGGGCAGGGTTCGCTGGGCGATTCGATCTCCTTCTGGTGGATCGATGTGCCGGCGCCCGATCCGGTGCCGGTTGTGACATCAATAGTCTCCTACGATGAAATATGACGCCATGCATCTCCGCGATCTTGCACTAATTGCGACCATAGCCCTTGCGCCGGCCTTATTAGCGTTGGACTCCGCCTTCGTCCAGCCGGACGAGGAGACTATCGCGTCATATTGTATCCGAGGCGCGTGCAGCGACTTAATAGTCCGGGGCGGAGAGGTGTTCTTCAGAGACAAAGGGTGCTTCGCGTCTGATAGGAGGGTTGGGCCGTATCTTGGCCAGTATCAGAGACAAGTAACACCAGCGGAGCTTCCAATTTTGGAGAGGCATTATTCGAGTTTTCAAATCGTGGTCACCGCTGCCTTGCTATGGAACAGCCCATGCTATGGATCAATCATGCGTTTGTGGTTTTTTAGCAATGGTGTCGCTCAGATGGGGCCTGTCGACTACGATCTTAGTCTTGGCCTGGACCTTGGAGCCCCGTTTGGTGGCGATGACGTCATAGCAATGGCTACCAGTCGTGGATCCCATGCCTACGGTGACGTCACTCTCATTTGGCTACTGAGCGAACATCAGCCGCCGAAAAAGCTTCTGGAAATTCCGGGCGATATTAAAGAGGTTGTAAATGGACAGGGAGGTGGGGACGGTCCGGGAGTGCTAATTAATCGGCAACTCTACGATGGCGTTCACTCCAATACAAAAGGTTTTCGGGTCGAGTTTTGGAGCTGGAACAGGGAGAAGAAGACCTTAACGAAACGATCAGCGCTGTCGCCTTTTCGCGGGTAATTTTGCCGTTCGAGATTTCAGTCACGAACATCTTGACGTGACATGGCGGACCATTCGCGTCGTTTGCTATGACCAGTGGGGGAACATGTGGGTGACGGCGAATTCGGGCGTAGTGCTGATGGGCAACACGCCGCAGGAGTTAGGTGGCGCTACTTCGTACACATAGTCTTCGGTAGTGCTTTTTTTGCCGAAACCTATAGTTACTCGGCACAGCAGATTACGCTTTTGCATGAGGTTCTTGATTATACGCTGCAGAGGAATGACCAACAGGTCGTTCAAAAGTACAAGATCCTGCCTGGGCTATTTGATACCTTTTCCTCGGCGTTTAACAAGTGGCTCACGAGCAATTGTCAATAACCTCAATATGACTGAGCGATATTATTTTTGGCGTTTGCTGTGGGCAGTCGTACCACTGGTTTTGATATTGGAATCCCCACGATGGCCCGAGTCAGGTAGACCGCCGATGCCCGACAAACACGAAGGTTACATCCTGGACCTGTTGTGGTGGCCCGAGTACTGTCACGAACACCCTCGACTTAGATACTGTGCGGGCGCATCTTTTCAGGGATTCGTTCTAGGTGCACTCATTCCAATATCAGGCGAAGGCCAAATTCAAAAATGTGAGGCGCGGACGGAAAGCTTTAGACCCGACGACAAGCTACTCAGCGTCATGCCTGATGTAACACTCCTGAGAGCTCAATGGGAACATTATGGCGCGTGCAGCGGGCTGTCCCAAAGCCGGTACTTCGATCGTTTATCCCGCATTTATAGATCTGTTCGCATTCCCAAGGAGTTCATTGCACCGACTGACCATTTTGAAGCCAGCCTTAGCGACACGAGGGAGGCATTATTACAAGAAAATGCGCGGCTTTCGCCTAGTGCATTACACGTCTTTTGCCAGTCTGGACTGTTATCGAAGATCCAAATAGTGAAGGGCTCTCCTTTGGCGGAACCCAGTGATACTTGTGGCCTCCCGCGGATTCAGGTAATCGCGAGAATGCCCTTGGCGGAGTAACGGATTCTTCTGAAGGAACTTGGCTGACCAGGGGCTAACTGGGACGATGACAGCGGGATAAACGGATGGGACCGGTCACCACAATGCATAATTCCGTACATAATTCCTTAACTAGGTGGGCAAAATGAGCTACTGGCCGTTTGGGCCGTTGGCGGGCTATCAATACGGCAACGGGATGGTGCGCGGGACGGCCTATGATTCGCGAATGCAGCCGATTGAGATTTCGGATACGCAGGCGGGCTTGGGAGCTATTGCTGCCATCGCGGCGTGCCAGGGCGGGACGACGTACACGAATCAGACTGCGTTTTTGCTGGATTTACAGATGTTCTGGGGTCAGTCAGCGACGCAGACAACGGCCAATAATGGAGTGTTGTGGGGGATCTTGGAGCGCAATTGTGGAGGTACCAGCCCTAATAAGTATGCGACGGGCTATAACTATTGGCAGTCGTTCAACTATGACGCTTTGAATCGGCTGACGGTGGCTAACGACAATGGGGGTGGAGGGAGCGGCGCGGGATGGAATCGGAATTACAATTTCGATACTTGGGGCAACATGTGGGTGACGAATGCGACCGGGATTGCGCTGGCAGGGCCGACGGCGACCGCGAATGTGTATTATGCGGCGAATAATCAGGACAGCCGGTGGAGTTACGATGCTGCTGGGAATATGAAAAGCGCGAATGGGAATTCGTTGAGTTATAACGCGGAGAATGAGTTGACGGCGGCGCAAGGGACCTATGCGTATGAAGGGTTGTCCTATGACGGGTTGGGGCGGCGCGTGCAGAAGAGCATTTCGGGCGGTGCGACGACGGTTTATGTTTATGATGTGAATGGTTTGGCATCCGAGTATGTGAACGGTGCGTGGGCGAAGGACTATGTGGCGGATGGTGCGGGGGATTTGGTGGCGACGGAGAATGCAGCGGGCGGGGTGTGTACCATGTGTTATTATTCGACCGACCATTTGGGAAGCGTGCGCATGGTGACTGATCAGAACGGGCAGGTACAGGGGCGGCATGATTATTTGCCGTTTGGCGAGGAGGTAGGGGCGAACCAGGCGAACCGGACTTCGCAGTGGGGGCCGGTGAGTGATGTGACGGAGAAGTTCACGGGGCAGGTGCGGGATTCGGAGTCGGGCATGGATTATTTCAATGCTCGGTATTTTATGGCGCCGTTGGGGCGGTTTAATAGTGTGGATCCGGGGAATGCTGGGGCGAGTTTGGGGAGTTCGCAGTCATGGAATGGGTATGGGTATGTGATGGGGAATCCGCTCCTTTTTCGGGATCCCAGCGGGTTGAGTAGTTGCACTTCGACGAACAATTATTGCGGAGCGGGCGTTCACGCTGGAGGCATTACTCATCCGCCGTATGGAAGCTTTGGGGTGCTGCATGATGGCTGGAACTCGATTTATGATGACCTTGCGCTGACGAGCTTGTCCAGCAGTAGCTTGTTGCAAAGCAATGCGGGTTCAACCCAATCTGGAACGGCGGTCGTCAACTACGGCGGTGAGGCGGGTGGGAGCGATTCGTTCGATTGGAGCAGCATCACCGATACTTCGTCATCTTACTGGGCCTCGTTGAATACACCTACCTACATAGCCGCGCCGGATAGTATGCACACCGCGACTATGATTCGTGATTACGTCCAACTATCGATTACTTTCGGACCGAGCGTCGGACCATTCAATCTTTGCAGTGTTGGACCTTCAATAACGGTGAGCAGGACTGGTAGCTGGTTTGTCGGTCCAACCGGTGGATGCGGCCCGTCAGCTGGAGTTCCGTTAGGTCCGGTCGTTGCGATGAATGCTTCTATTGTTGCTGGTTGGCTTAACCAGTCCACTCCACCCTCTAATGACGAGTTGATTAACTGGCTTGACGGGTTCAGTGTGGGCGGGAGTGCGGGGTTCGGAATCGGCGCAGGTTTTCAATTAAGCAACGGGAACTCAGGATGGGAGCGTTCGACTGAGGTTGGTTTCTACACTCCTCAGGCAGGTTTAAACGCTGGATGGAACTTTTGTGTCTCTGCGTGCCAACCATGAACCTTGACAGGACCGAATGGGTAGCCTACGTTGTGGCGATGGCGATGGCGGCACAGGCTTTGGTGTCGTTTGCCGCACAATTTACGTCGCTGGTTTGGCGATTTCCGGTTGCTAGCCGGGAGCGGTTCCGCGTGCGCGACATTAGAGACGTTTACTCAGCGCTGAGCGGTTACTATGTTGTGCGAAGGGGATCGAGTGGGGCTGTAGATCTCTGCAGAAATCCCGGCCGAATGTTGGCTTGCATGAGGAGGCCCAAGAGACGTGGTGCGAAGAATCCTGCAATACCTCTTCTGCTCTTCTGCAGTCTTGGAAGCGAAGGTTCGAGTTGCATCGTGGAAGTCGGGTTTGTACCGCTTTCGCTTCCCATTCCGCTCACAATTGTTTTGGGACAGTTCCTTGCGGTCTGCTTGGGGCGCAGCAATACGCCGATATCGAAAGATGAAATTGCGATTGAGGTGATTCTTTTCGTTGTTGCGAGCATCTGGATGGCTGCTCTTGCTTACTACATCGCGAGAGAGAGGCAGCACCTTCGGGCATCGTTCGGCCACTCCAATGACCAGGCCTAAACTTACAAATGAATAGGCGGAGATCCGTGGACACCGTTGGGGTAACTCGGAACAACCCACACTCACTCGAACACGTTTTAGCGCCACATACCGATTGCCGAACACCGCGACGTAAGGAAATACCGTGCAGCGGCTGTGGGATTTCTACAATCTGCGGCTGTTGCCGACCGGCTACTGGGATTCGCAGAATTTTACATGGGGACTTGCGATTGTGGTGAGCTCGGACAGGTGATCTCGGGACAGGACATTCAAACACAATATCCTACCGCCATCTGGGGAGATCTGAGACGCTCACCACATTTCCCTTACCGCGAGATACCATAGGGTAACTGGGGATGCAGCACGAGCCCGTCGGAGAAAAGATTGATGAAAGCGGGCGTTTGTTGAGCGTTGCGAACGGAAACTCGACCACGAATTATGTGAGTTATGATCCTATTGGACGAGTGACGGCGAGCAACCAGGTGACGGGCAGCGTAACGTACGGATTTACCTACAGCTACAATCTGGCGGGTGCGTTATTGCAAGAGACGCTGCCGGATGGACGCGTGTTGAACACGACTTACGACACGGCTAACCGGATGAGCGGCTTGACGGGGAAACTGAGCGGCGCGACGACCAGCTATGTGGGCAAAATGAGCTACTGGCCGTTTGGGCCGTTGGCGGGCTATCAATATGGCAACGGGATGGTACGCGGGACGGCCTATGATTCGCGAATGCAGCCGATTGAGATATCGGATACGCAGGCGGGCTTGGGAGCTATTGCTGCCATCGCGGCGTGCCAGGGCGGGACGACGTACACGAATCAGACTGCGTTTTTGCTGGATTTACAGATGTTCTGGGGTCAGTCAGCGACGCAGACAACGGCCAATAATGGAGTGTTGTGGGGGATCTTGGAGCGCAATTGTGGAGGTACCAGCCCTAATAAGTATGCGACGGGCTATAACTATTGGCAGTCGTTCAACTATGACGCTTTGAATCGGCTGACGGTGGCTAACGACAATGGGGGTGGAGGGAGCGGCGCGGGATGGAATCGGAATTACAATTTCGATACTTGGGGCAACATGTGGGTGACGAATGCGACCGGGATTGCGCTTTGCAGGGCCGACGGCGACCTCGAATGTGTATTATGCGGCGAATAATCAGGACAGCCGGTGGAGTTACGATGCTGCCGGGAATATGAAAAGCGCGAATGGGAATTCGTTGAATTACAACGCGGAGAATGAGTTGACGGCGGCGCAAGGGACCTATGCGTATGAAGGGTTGTCCTATGACGGTTTGGGGCGGCGCGTGCAGAAGAGCATTTCGGGCGGCGCGACGACGGTGTACGTTTATGATGTGAATGGTTTGGCGGCGGAGTATGTGAACGGTGCGTGGGCGAAGGACTATGTGGCGGATGGTGCGGGGGATTTGGTGGCGACGGAGAATGCAGCGGGTGGGGTGTGTACGACGTGTTATTATTCGACCGACCATTTGGGAAGCGTGCGCATGGTGACTGATCAGAACGGGCAGGTACAGGGGAGGCATGATTATTTGCCGTTTGGCGAGGAGGTAGGGGCGAACCAGGCGAACCGGACTTCGCAGTGGGGGCCAGTGAGTGATGTGACGGAGAAGTTCACGGGGCAGGTGCGGGATTCGGAGTCGGGCATGGATTATTTCAATGCTCGGTATTTTATGGCGCCGTTGGGGCGGTTTAATAGTGTGGATCCGGGGAATGCTGGGGCGAGTTTTGGGAGTTCGCAGAGTTGGAATGGGTATGGGTATGTGATGGGGAATCCGATGGTGAATGTGGATCCGAGTGGGATGTATGCCGATCCGACAAACCCAGCGCCAGCCCCTGCGCCGGCTCCGTTCCCGAGCGGTCTCTCGACTACCTTTGCGCAGGAGTGTGCGGCGGTGATCGACGGCAGCGAGTATGGCGCTGGGCCTGCTACGTGGTCGTTGTGCAATGGTCTGACGGGCCCAACGACTTCGTATGGCCCCTATCCGAGTCCGCCAGCTGGGGGTTCCGCCGCTTCAAGTGGTGGGCCGGTGCTCTCGCCCGGGCCCGCCCCGGTAGGCAGCGGCAATGTTACCGCCGCTCCCGGTACGGAGGTCGCGGCGGTTATGCCTCTGAATTTGTACCCGCGGAAGCCAGCAGGCAAACAGTACTGCGACTCCGTTGCTCAGAGGATCGCAAATTTACAGCAGACGCTCAGAAATAAGGCCTGGAACCTTGATGGTAGGTGGAATGCGGCATCGAATCCGCTCCCGGTCGAAGCCCCAGGGCCAAATAGACTGAGTCAGTGGGGTCACGTCGCCGATTACATTCGATACAAGACCGATCTCGTCAATGCCGAGAGAGACTATCTCAGCAAATGCGGAGGGCCTCCGCCGCCGCTGATACCGACAGTGAAGGCTACCGCTCCAGCCAACTTCCAGATACCCGCATGGCTACTGTTTGTTGCCGGGGCAGCCGCCATTGGTGTTCAGCTGGCGCCGATCACTTTTGCCTTCTAAACGTGCTAGTTGTGTAAGTGGAGATCTAAATGGAAATTCGGGACCTATCCGGGAAACTTCTATTTCAGAGCGATTCCGAGACGCTATCAACGGGCGAGCTTGATGGAGCCGACTTGCGCGAAGCTGATCTGAGGGGCTTTGATTTCGAGGCCTTGATCCTGTCGGACGTGGATTTGCGGATGGCTTTATTGTCGGGCGCTGTCTTTTACGGGGATGTGCTAATCAGGGTAAATCTCGACGGAGCCAACCTGGAAGGTGCGAACCTCCAGGGCTGTCAGATATTACATTCCAGTCTGAGAAATGCGAACCTACGAAATGCGAACCTTGGCCCGGGCAATCTCGGTGACTCGAGTTGGATTAGCGATTCTGACCTCACGGGAGCGGATCTCACGGGTGCTATTCTTGACTCCGTAATGTACGATGATGACACGATTTTTCCTCACGGTTTCGACCGGAGTGGACTCCGAATGATTCGCGGGGATGGGAACGGGTCCTGTGGGGAATAGCGAGTTAGCTGAGGTGGCTCGGAGATCCGGGATACCGTGTAACGCGGGACACAGGACCCGGGTAACCGGAGGGGGTAACTCAGGAGATTTAGGAGACCGACCATATTTCTACAGGAGCGTGGCACCCATAAACGACGCCTATAACTCGGAGATGCAGGCCTGTGCAGCAATACCGTAATAGACTCCAGGTCCCGAACTTTCTTGGACGGCGAGCTGTTGCAATCCTCGCCCAGTTGTCGGTCGTGCTTTTGTTTCTGCTTGAACTGCATCGATTCGCAGGTTTTCTCTATGCCCCTTTGGTGTCCAATAATTGGGCACTTTCGGGCTGCGTTCTGCTTTTCCTAGGCCTTGTACCGTGCTTCCTGGTGTTGGCTTTGCGCGGAAGGCTCACGGTGAAGTACATGTTAGTTACATTACTGAATCTGACGACGGCTTCGGGATTGGTAACCTTGAGCGGACCGCTTCAGGAGCCCTCGGTAAGGGCAGCGTTGGGAAAATTCGGGCTGGACGGGGTGGGTCTGTGGGTCTGGTGCGCTGGGATGATTTGGATATTTGCGGCCATTTCGATCTGTTGGGTTTTCGACCGCGACCGTTCATCCTCGTCGGGGGTCTCGACTAGCCGCGGCGCGGTCAAGCCACAAAAAGGGTCAGGAAGGTCGGTAGAGCGCAATTGTGGAGGTACCAGCCCTAAGACTTATACAACGGGCTATAACTATTGGCAGTCGTTCAACTATGACGCGCTGAACCGGCCTACCGTGGCTAACGACAATGGGGGTGGAGGGAGCGGCGCGGGATGGAATCGGAATTACAATTTCGATACTTGGGGCAACATGTGGGTGACGAATGCGACCGGGATTGCGCTGGCAGGGCCGACGGCGACCGCGAATGTGTATTATACGGCGAATAATCAGGACAGCCGGTGGAGTTACGATGCTGCCGGGAACGTGCTGGGTGTGAACGGAAATGCGTTACGTTACAACGCGGAGAATGAGTTGATGGCGGCGCAGGGCACGTTTGCGTATGAAGGGTTGTTCTATGACGGGTTGGGACGGCGTGTGCAGAAGAGCATTTCGGGCGGCGCGACGACGGTGTACGTTTATGATGTGAATGGTTTGGCATCCGAGTATGTGAACGGTGCGTGGACGAAGGACTATGTGGCGGATGGTGCGGGGGATTTGGTGGCGACGGAGAATGCAGCGGGTGGGGTGTGTACGACGTGTTATTATTCGACCGACCATTTGGGAAGCGTGCGCATGGTGACTGATCAGAACGGGCAGGTACAGGGGCGGCATGATTATTTGCCGTTTGGCGAGGAGGTAGGGGCGAACCAGGCGAACCGGACTTCGCAGTGGGGGCCGGTGAGTGATGTGACGGAGAAGTTCACGGGGCAGGTGCGGGATTCGGAGAGTGGGATGGATTATTTTAATGCTCGGTATTTTACGGCGACGTTGGGGCGGTTTAATAGTGTGGATCCTGGGAGTGCTGGGGCGAGTTTGGGGAGTTCGCAGAGTTGGAATGGGTATGCTTACGCGCTGAATAATCCTTTGGTGAATGTGGATCCGAGTGGGATGACGTCGGGCAGCCCATGCGAGGGCAATACATCCTGCGAAAGCCAGATACCTGGTTGCATGGCGAATCCGCAAGCATGCGCGCAGACTTACTTTGCGCCCGACCCGATACAAGGAGCAACGAGTCAGTTCCAGTTGGCTCAGATACACGTCGCAGAGTATGGATGGCAGTGGGTCGATGGGACAAATCCATCCGTGCAGTACAGCCCAGGGACTGGGCCGATAGCTTGCGAGTTCGGATGCGGCGGTACAGTTGCTGCCGCAGATGCGATCATCAGCTACGGAGGCACCGGAGGTTGGGCCTATGGAGATCAGCCGCTGGAGGGTTTCGGTCAAGCGCTGATACTCGTGGGCCAGAATATCGATGCGCAGTATAGGTTCCTTGGAAAATTTGCGGCTGGCGCTGTCACGGCGGGGGGGGCGGGCGCTGTCGGCGTCTCGATCGGTGTGCCCGCATTGAACGAAGCCGCGCTCGGCCCATCGGTGGGCAGGGCTGTTTGGAGCGGTGGGACCGAATATATGACCGCTGCTGAGGAATCCGGGCTCCAAACACTTGGAAACAGCCCGCTCGGGCAACTCGTCGGTGCGCTCCCTGGACCCTTTCAAAGCCTTGGATGGAGGGTCGCTTCCTGGGGATGGGCCGCGGGCGCTAGCGGAGCCGTGATACCATTTGTCGGCAGTCCCGGCGCCAACTCGTATTTTCTAACAACGGAGCTCCCTACGCTGCTCCAAAACCCAGCAGTCCGGTTTCTCCCATTTTACTAACGCACGTGAATATCAGCCCGAAACTTAGAGCGAGTTTAGACTCACGAAAAGGAAAAGTTTTTGTGGGCGACGGTTTCAAGGTCAAGCTATTCTATGGAACGGCCGTCCAATACTTTTCTGGTGAACGCAGTTTGACACTCGGCGCCGAAGCCTTCGTGGACCCCAAGAGTTGGTTCGGCTGGGGCGGATACCTTGGCGTTTATATCACAAAACCGATTTGTTGGGATAACGAGTCCGAGCCGATGCCATCCGACGAGGAGGACTTGGTTTTGTCGCGCATTAAGCGGGGATTAGACGAATTAACTTCGAAGTGTAGATTTATTGAGGGATAAATCTCCCTTAGTCCCTCGACGGCCACGATGGGGCTAACTGGGGGCTAACTGGGACGGACGACAATTTCCGTACTGGATGTGTGCTACCGTGCAGCCGGAGAGTGGGCGGACGAATTACTGGTTCGACAATGTGGGGAACATAACCAGTACGGAATTCAAAGGAACCGCCGAGAATACGCATTACTCCCATGACGCGCTGAATCGGCTGACGGGCATCAGCTATGCCGACGGCACATCGTCGGTGACTTACACGTATGACAACGGCAGCGCCGGGAGTAATTCCAACAATACGGTTTTGGGCCAAGTACGCCTCAGGCTAAGGAGATGATGGCGTCGCCACTGGTCCAAGCGAACATTAATGCTTTTCTAACGAGCGGGAAGTCGAGCGACTGGCAGAATTTTGGCCTTTTGGATATTTGGGGGCTGGGAACAACCCGACAGCGCAGTTTATCGGGTCATATTGGTGGGCGGCCTCACGCTCGAACGGCGTTCTCACGTTTGCCATGGTAAACCAGACGAGCTTTGACTCCGCCGCCTACCATGTGAGCAAACTAACAGGTGGGAGAATACCGTTTAAGTGGTCCAGGTCGATGTTTCCAGTTATGGGAAACATAGGCCAAACGATCGTTTTCCAGGTTCCTTGCCCCTGAGGATGAACGAAATGGCCCCGAAGCGTCTTGAGAGGATTTTAAGCATCGCAACAATCATCGTGGTCTGCTTTGCATTGGGACTGCTTTTGAACAGCTGCGTTGGCTGGGGTGATGTCTTCGCTGAGCGACGCGCCATTGTCGGATCTTACTTCCTCATGACGAGCGATGGCAGCGGGACACCACAATACTATCTCTTCGTTCGCGGACGCTCGGGCGGCATCGCTGGTGCAATCAAAGCTATCGGTTGGAGTCGAGAGTACATATTGGTGCAAACGGACAGTTTTGAACGTGGCTGGGTCATTTTTCCCATCGATCCTCGGCAGTACCCTGTGCCCACTAACGAGGCCGATCTCGCGCGACTTGAACAGAGTTTGGTGAAGTCGATCAAGTTGCGATCACCCGAGGAGGTTTGGAGGGATGCGCGGTGACTGGTTCAGCGGACGCCTATGGGGGCCGGGACATGCGCCGGAATGCAAAGGGGGATAACTGGGACAGGAAGGTGCGAAATAATCTCTTTTCCAGCCCTTCCGCCACTTGCAAGCTACTGAAACAAATAAGGGCTAAATGTTTCGGCCGATTATTCCACACCTTCCAGTCACCACAAAACGTAATTGCGTTTGTAGCTACTTAGCTATGTGGGCAAAATGCGCTACTGGCCGTTTGGGCCGTTGGCGGGGTATCAATATGGCAACGGGATGGTGCGCGAGACCGCGTATGATTCGCGAATGCAGCCGATTGAGATTTCGGACACGCAGGCGGGCTTGGGAGCTATTGCTGCCATCGCGGCGTGCCAGGGCGGGACACGTACACGAATCAGACTGCGTTTTTGCTGGATTTACAGATGTTCTGGGGTCAGTCAGCGACGCAGACAACGGCCAATAATGGAGTGTTGTGGGGGATCTTGGAGCGCAATTGTGGAGGTACCAGCCCTAATAAGTATGCGACGGGCTATAACTATTGGCAGTCGTTCAACTATGACGCGCTGAACCGGCTGACGGTGGCTAACGACAATGGTGGTGGAGGGAGCGGCGCGGGATGGAATCGGAATTACAATTTCGATACCTGGGGCAACATGTGGGTGACGAATGCGACGGGGATTGCGCTGGCAGGAGTTTCCGGGGTTTCCGGGACGGTCACCGAAATGGGGGAATAGACCGAGGTGGTTAAACTTCGCAAGCCTCGGCGGTGGCAACTCAGCATAACTCCAGATTAGCTGCTCGCGTGGCCAACGGTGCCACGGGATCTATATTCGCTTTGGGCTTCGGTCCCCGCTTTTGTGGTCGTAACGGCATTCCGCACTTTTGCTCACACAACTCCAGGAAGGCATTGTCTCCTAACGGCCGTCCGGTTCTGGTCGCCTCTGCCAGTCGGGCCTGGAAACTGGCTTCGTCCAAGCCTTGCGCCAGTGCGATCGCCCACGTCTCTGGAGTCCAGTTTTCTCGCCAGACGTCCATGTGCAACCAGTCGGTTGCGCATCTCGGCTTTACGTGTGCGACGGCGCTTGACCAGGGCCAGTTGGCTGGTTCGGCTACCATTCCGGCGCGTACTGGATTTCGTTCTACGTATGCCAACGCGGCCCACAGGTGGCGCCGTTCTAGAGGGCAGGAATAGAACCGGTTTTGCCAGACATGACCAGATTCGCGACGGCCCACATTCAGCCAGCGCGAATAGTCATTGTGCGTGCGCCCGAGGGCTTTCGCGAGCGAGTTTTCGCGCTGCGGTGTGGCAATGAGGTGGACGTGATTTGTCATCAGGCAATAGCCGAGGATAGTCACGCCATATTCTGAGCAATAGTGGCGTAGAAGTTTCAGGTAGGTTTCGCGTTCGGAATCGTTGAAAAATACTTCGCGCCGGTTATTGCCGCGTTGGGTGAGGTGATGGGGGCAGCCGGGGATGACGGCCCGCGATCTTCTGGACATTTGGCAAGGGAGTAGAGGTGGGCGGTGAGTACTCTCAGGGAATTATGCATTGTGGTGACTGTCACCGAAATGGTGGAAATGGTGAATGGTGGAAATGGTGAAATGGTGGAAATGGTGAAATGCCGTCACCGAAATACCCCGAAATACCGAAATACCGAGGAAATGCCGAAATGCGGACATTTGGCAAGGCAGTAGAAGCGGGCGGTGAGTGCTCTCAGGGAATTATGCATTGTGGTGACTGTCACCGAAATGTGAATGGAAATGTGAATGTGAAATGTGAAATGTCGTCACCGAAATGTCCGAAATGTCACCGAAATGTCAACCGAAATGTCACCGAAATGCCGAAATGCCCGAAATGCCGAAATGCCGAAATGGGGACGTTTGGCAAGGGAGTAGAGGCGCGCGACGAGTACTCTCAAGGAATTCTGCATTGTGGTGACTGTCACCGAAATGCAAGGAATTCTGCATTGTGGTGACTGTCACCGAAATGACCGAAATGACCGTCACCGAAATGACCGAAATGACTCGGAAATGACCGAAATGACTCGAAATGACTGAAATGACTGTCACCGAAATGACTGACCATGGGATCTGCGGGCAGCAACTGCTTTACAGTCTGGTGTTCTTTCTGTTGCTTTACCTGGTTGAGTTCCATTACTATTCGGTCGATATGTATGTGGAACGCCGACGCGCGGTGCAGAGCGGATCAGTGCAGGCGTTATGAGGCCAGTGTCTCTTGAGGCAACTCTGCTTCGCGATAGCCGAAGAAGCCGCGGCGCTTAATCATTCCCGCAATCTCCGCCGGGACCATTTCTTCCCAGGTAGGATCGTTGGCCTTTATTCGTGTGAGTACTTCGCGCGAGAAAATATTCGGAACGGTGCGATCAAAGTTGTCGAGCTTTCTGATACCGCCTCGCTCCTTCAAATGAAGATACAAGCTTTGCAGTTCTGCCGGCATCTCGACGTTGTCGGTTGTGGTGAGTAGTCCGGTGGCTGGATCTAAAAGAGGATAGACGTAGAGCCAGAGGTTCTTGGTGAAGAGCTTACCGAAGGCTTCGAGAATGCCTCCTTCCAATTTTGCGTAAAATTCTTCCCGGAAAAGATCCTGGAGACTGGCGGTGCCCATGGTTATGGCGATGGGTTCGTTTGTGTATTGCGCGAGATAGGCGGCGAGGCGATAGTACTCGAAATAATCGGAGATCAAGACTATTTTGCCGGTTGTGGCCAACAAATCGGCCCGGGCAAGGAAGTCTTGCAGATCGATATCATCACCGGCGGTGAGCAGATGCCGCATAGTGACTTCCATGAGTTCTACCGGCGCATTGCCCTTCACTCCCGGTTCAGAGGTGAACTTTTCTCGCGCGCAGCGCATCATGTCGATGTTGACTTTGGTGACCGGGCGGAACCTGCCGCGCTCTACTAAGATGGGCTTTTTGCGCAAGACCTCTGAAGGCTGCAGGACTTCTCCCGATGGTCCGAACATGGCGGCCCGGCTGAGACCGGTTTGAACGAGTTTCAGGCTCATTACGCGGTTGTCCACACATCGAAACTCGACGCCCGAGAACTCGATCATGTCGATCTCAATGCGGTCTGTGGACAGATTGTCGAGCAGTGACTCCAGCATCAAACGCGGATTATGGTGCAGGAAAAAAGCCGCATACAGCAGATTGACGCCGACGATTCCCAATGCTTCCTGCTGAAGGCTATTCTCTTCGTCAAGCATCCGAACATGGATAATAATCTGGTTATCTTGGTCGTGGGGGTAGGCTTGGAATTTCACTCCCATCCAGCCGTGGCACTCGTTTGTCCCCTGGTAATTGCGAGCAGCGACGGTATCGGCGAAGGTGAAGAATGCCGTGCTGTCTTCGCGCGTGGACGCCAAGCGCTCCAGATTGAGGTGATGTTCGTATTCCAGCATGCATTTCAAACGTTCGCGCGAGACGTAGCGTTTGGTGCGACCGTAAATTGCATCGCTGACAGCCATGTCATAGGCCGACATAGACTTGGCGATAGTCCCGGCGGCTGCGCCCACCTTGAAGAACCAACGGGCAACCTCCTGCCCCGCACCAATTTCGGCGAAGGATCCATATCGAAGGGGATCGAGGTTTATTTTGAGCGCCTTTTGATGCGTGGTTAGTTTGATGCGTTCTTCGTGCATCATCAGTCCGGGCGAGTTTCCCATAGCCTACTTATCGGCCACTCGCGGTAATAATCTTAAGGTGCTGTTTCGTGATCTGCGATTCTGCAGTCTGGTAGAGAGCATGACGAAGAAAGCATTGATTGTTGGAGTTTCAGGTATTGTGGGAGGCAATTTGGCTGACCGCCTTATTGCCGAGGGTGATTGGACCATCTTTGGGGTGGCGCGGCGTCCGGGCAAGCGCGCCGGCATCACTCCTATCGCCGTTGACTTGCAAGACCCCGGCGCTGCGCGGTTGGCCATCAAGGATGTGAAGCCCAGCCATGTGTTCTTAACAACCTGGCTTCGGCAGCCGACGTAAGCGGAGAACATTCGAGTGAACGCCGGTATTGTGAGGAACGTCCTTGACGCAGTTTCGGAGGCGAAGACGGTGCAGCACGTGGCACTGGTGACGGGGTTGAAGCATTACCTTGGCCCGTTTGAAGAGTATGGAAAAGGGACTTTGCCGGAAACTCCATTTCGTGAAGAGCAGCCGCGATTGGAAATTGAGAATTTTTACTATGCGCAGGAGGATGAGGTGTTTTCCGCGGCGGCGCGCGACGGGTTCACGTGGAGTGTCCACAGGCCTCACACGATTATTGGTTATGCAGTTGGTAATGCGATGAACATGGGCACGACGCTGGCAGTGTACGCGACTATCTGCAAAGAAATGGGGAAGCCGATGGAGTTTCCTGGATCCTTGGTGCAATGGAACGGTCTGACTGATATGACCGATGCGCGGCTTCTGGCAAAGCATCTGGTGTGGGCTTCAACAAATGCAGCCGGTATAAACCAGGCTTTCAATGTGGTGAATGGTGATGTATTTCGCTGGAGTTGGATGTGGAAGCGGATTGCCTCATGGTTTAACGTTGAAGCAGCGGATTTCAAGGGAAGAGCTTTTCCCCTTGAGACGCAGCTTGTGGGGGCCGAACCTGTGTGGAAGCGAATTGCTGAGAAGCATGACCTTGCCGAGGCGGACTTTAACGTTCTTTCGTCGGCCTGGCACACGGATGCTGATCTGGGGCGCCCGGTGGAAGTGGTTACCGATATGTCAAAGAGCCGAAAGCTGGGCTTCACGGTCTACCAACCGACTGATGAAAGCTTCTTTGATCTGTTTGAGCGGTTGCGGACGGAACGGCTTATTCCGTAGCGCGGGGCGTAGTGGGGGTTAAACGCAGCAGGAGAGCATCGCCAGAGCGGTAGATTACGGGATACTTTCTGCAAAGATTTTGTATGAAGTCTTTGGTCTGCTGGCTCTTAATGCCCTCGTCGAAAACAAACTCGTTATCCACCGCCAGCAGGGTTGCACCTTTGCCGATTAATGAATCGATGCGTTTTTCGGATAACTCGGTTTCATTCAACGTCCAACCTTGCCGGTGCGAATAGTAATAGAGAACTGGACTTACATCGTTGCCGCCGACATGCGCAGTGTATTCGCCTAGCGCCACAATGTAATTGCCGGGGAGTGAGTTAGTTTGAATTTGTTGAGCCAGCGCCCAAGCGCGCGGGTGAGCCGGTTCGAGAGGATTCTCACGTGCGACTGCCCAATAGGAAGGCAGAGCAATTATGATGATGACAGCGGCACTTGCAACTATCAGCGGTTTGGCGCTCGGAGGTAGGCTGCCTTTCATGCGGATGAAAAGCGCGTTGATAGCGGTAAGAATTCCGATAGCCATGAGGAAGCTTAAGACAGGGACGGCGTTGAGTTGGCGATAGGACGCGTCAATCTGACCTTCGGCGACGACCACGAAATAGCAGGCAATGGCAGCGCAATATACGAGCAGCAAGCGCGCTCCCTTTTCTTTGATCGCGACTAGCAAACCGACGATTTCAAATGGCACTCCGAGCAAACCCCAACTGAGTATCCAAACCCGATGACCAAGGGCGAGCCAAAACCGGTAACTGCGAGTTAATGTGAGTGTTTGCAGTTTATTGTGCCCGTGCAGAAACGGCACGACGCCAAAGACATCGATGGAAGTTTGGCTAAGGTGGTATGCATAAAGCATCCAGGCAGCGGGACCGGCGAGACAGAGGATCAGCCATAAACAGAAGACGACAGCGCTCTTACCGATGCCGCGATAGCGCCACCAGACGTAAGTCAAAGGCAATAGCATAAAGAGCGGTTCAAACTTGACTGCGACCGCTAGAGAAAAAGCGACAGCGGAGCAAACAGCGTGGACCGGCTGCCTTAATTTGGCCCAGCGATTGAAGTGGAATAAAGCGGCCACGCTCATACAAATGGAAACCGGTTCGGAAAACAGAATGCGGCCGAACTGGTGGTGAATGGGCATTAGGACCGCGATCAGCGAAGTGGCGAAAGCCGCCAAAGGTCCCATTTCATCGCGTACGAGAAAGAACAGATAAACCGGCATCAGCAGGAAGGCGACTAACGGGATCAGACGCACAGTTGCGGTTTGAAATCCGAATAGTTCGTATAGAAACGCCGCGCCATAAGGGACGGCCGGGAACTCCATGGCCGTGATGCGCGGAGGTTCGGCTGGCCAGTTAATCTCGGGCTGCAGAAAATGCATGCCGTGGGCTGCGTAATTTTGGGAGATAACGATGTAATCGATCTCTTTCCAGAGCGAGCGATCCAGGTTCGGAGAGAGGGTTGGTTTTATACGAGCGAAAAATCCAAGCAGTACGATGCAGCAAAGCACTAAGTATTGCCAGCGTTTCGGAAAATCAATGGTGGGGAATTGATGACTTCGGCCAGCCATTTGTGAAGGTTGCCTGCGAACGACGTCGGGCACAATGTTCATTTAATTTACTTCTTGTTTGTCTAGTTTGATCTTGTATTGTCGCGCATCAAAAATCGCGCAATCTCCTCGGCCGCCATTTGGTGAGCCGCAATGGTCCAATGCATGTTGTGAGTCTGATAAGGACAGTTGTTCATAGCTCGCAAAGAAGGGAGCAAGTCGATAGTTTCTACGCCGAGCGCGCCGGTAATCTGTTTGGACGTTCGTTGCGGTAGAGTTACATCAAAGTAAGGATCAGCCAGGTTCGTATATTTAGGCCAGTAGGCCAGTGATTGCGGGCCACAAACTTGGGGACCCGAAGGAATCAGAACGACAAGCAAACGAGCTCCAACCATGTCGGCAGACTTCTTGATTTCCTGCAGCTTGCCGGCAAGCACGGAGCGGCCCTTTGCCACATTCCCATCCGGACCGGCCTCGAGTTGATCGAATTGGCCTAGAAAGTAACCATCTGGATCCGGCTTTCGGAGCGCATATCGATAGATCCAAAAAATCAATTTGGCTCGGACTGAGGCGGTCAATTGGCGGAAGGCAAGAACAGAGGCGAGACCATTTGGGTCGGGCCGGCCGAATCCAATGGATTTCTGAAAATCCGCGGTTGAAGTGATGGCGTCTTCATAGTCGTTGATGAAGAGGCCGATGACTATGAGGTTGGGATGATAAATGGGCGCAAAGTGATCCACCACTTTCTGGTATTGATTGGGGCCGTAACCAGTGATGCCAAAATTCATCACCTGGGTCCGCGGACCACCGGGAATAGAATTCATTTTCTTCTCTAAGAGCCTGGGCCAGGAATTGTCGGTGTCGACGCCTTCGGCACTAGTGAAAGCATCACCGGTAACCAGGATGCGGCGCACACCGGGTTGCGACCCGGGTGGATATTCAGCGCCAGGAAAGCCAAGGCTATTCGAATGCACTTCGTAGTCGTAAGTAATCCATCGGAGGCGGACTTGTTCCAGGGGACGCAGCTTCCACCCAAATTCGGAGTCGGGTTGCAAGGAAGGCCGCTCGCCCCAACCGAGATCGGCAGCCTCCAAGGGCGCAAGACGGCGCACCAGCAAGTCACCAGCTATCAGAAGGCACCATATGAAAACAAATGCCGCCGCAAGCCGTGCAGCAAAGGCGAGGGTGCCCCAACGGCGCGCGCCTCTCTTAAGGGCGGCAAGCACTGCGTTTGTGATACGCTCCAGCAACACGGCCGCAAGGACGCTGCAGAGGACCACCATGGTAACTCGCATCAGGGCGGGCAAGAGCTTTAGCGTCGGGCTCGAGGCAGGAATGAGAAGGCGAACGAAAGGTTGATGAACGAGGAACAGAGAGAGTGAGTGCTGGCCGATCCAGTCTGTAATTGCGAGGTTGGCGGAAAAGAGGCAGTAAAAGATAACCATCGCTCCGCAGCCGATCAGTACGGGCGCCACCGTCATTCCCAAAAGAGTGAATGAAGCTGCCAGGCCAAGCAGCAAGATCATGACGGCAGGTGCTATTAATTTTGCGCGCGATGGTAGCGGGCGAGCCTGTTTGGAAAATTCAAATAGAACAATGCCGAGTGACATGCCAAGGGCGAACTCAGGAAGTCTGGTGATGAAGATGGCTCCGCGCGCCCAGGCATCCAAATAGCCTTGGAAGACAAAGAGCCCAGCTCCGCGTATGGCAAGAGCGAGGGCGGGTACTAGTATTCCGTATGCGAGTGGTCCCATTCGACGCAAGAGATTCCACAGTAGTGGGAACACGAGATACAACTGCAGCAGTAACGTGACGAACCACCAGGCGGAGTTGCCGTAATACAGTTGATCGGGCATGACGCGAATGCCAATCAAACTTAGATAGAGGCGCGGATCCAGGAGCGTAAGATGAACGGCAAGTATCGCGAACGGGAAAAGAAATATCAGATTTGCGGCAATCCAAAGCGGATAGACACGCATGAGCCGCCGCTTGTAAAAGCCTGCCCACGAAAGCGTTGCAGAGTTACCTGCTGCCAAACAGCTCCAGGTAAGAGTCAGCCCACTGATTATCAAAAAAATCGTGACACCCTGGTCACCGATCCAAGCAATATTGCGGAAGGCCGCGAGCAGAAATCCGCCTCGAGGTGGGACGGACAAAAACTGGCTAACCCGTTCCGCGAGCGGTGGCCAGTGCGAGTCAGGATTTCCGAAGTAAGGCGAGCCGAAAAGCCTTTCACCAACGTGGTTGAGGAAGATCCAGAAAAGAGCAATCGCCTTTAAGGGTTCTACCCATGGGAGTTTGGGCGCCGAGGTAGCCTTAACGAGATTGGCCTGTTCCGTGCTTTCAAGCATATCTGCGTGCTTCTTCTAGAGTAGTGCCCTACGGTAGCACGTCAATAAGGACGAAATGGCCGTGATTATCAGGATTCAGCCGAATATTTGGGTGTGATTTTTGTAATCACCACTTTACAAGTTCTACCCGGCGGTTCTTAGCCCTGCCATCGTCTGAATCGTTCGAGCTGACAGGCGAATATGGACCGCATCCGAAAGACGAGAGACGGGCGGCCGGCACGCCATAGGTGGAAGTTAACGCTCGGACCACGTTCGCTGCGCGGCGACGGCTTAGGTCGAGGTTATAGTCGGGCGTTCCCTGATTGTCGGTATGTCCCACAACTTGAATCTTCAATTTCGGGTCAGAGGAGAGAAGCTTTACAATCTCTTGCAGGGTGGGCTGGGAATCCGCGCGAACAGAATCTTTGTCGTTATCGAAGTAAACGCCATACAAAGCGACCTTGCCGCTTTCGCCGATTGCTTTCGACATGTCGTCGGCGTTGAGGAATGTCATTTTGGTTTCCATTCCCTGGGGCGCAACCATCACTATTTGAGCGATGGCGCGATCCTTCGTTACACTGGCGCGAAGCCGGTCTGGCATGTTGCCATCGCGAAACACAGTAACGAAAAGATAATAGTAAGTGGGTGACGCATCTTTCGACTTAGCAACTATCACGCGCTCTTGAGTCTCGTTATAGGCCAAAATATCTCCGATGTCGCTGTCCCTTGATACTTGTGTGAATCCGGGTCCGAACCAACCCTTGTCTCCCGAGCCTTTCTCATAAAGAGTGGTTAGATTCATGCGTTGGAATTCCTGCCTATAATTCCGGATTAACTCCGTGTTTGTGCGTCCGACCGGCGCCAGATAGGTGTAGTAACTTACCAAGCCTTCCGCTTTCACGCTCTTCGCGTACTTAGGCGTGGTCACATCAGTTGGAGGTCCGAGCGGTACCAGAAATTCGTCGAATTTCGGCTCGCGATAGCCGATCATCTCGCTTCCTTCGTAGCGTTTCATACCGGGAGGGTCTTTCGACCCCGCCACATCCGCCGCAAAGGATAGAACTCCACAGCAGATGCCCAGCAAAGATAGGGAAATCGAAGGTTTTGTCATCATGATGTTTTGATTTACTTAGATTTAACAGGTTCGCACAAGCGATAGAAATGTGTTTCGTTCGGATCAGATGCTTTGCGATTTGGAGCGCTCCCCACCGGCACGCCTGCGAACAATGGCCTACTTGATAGTTTGGTTGATTCACGATGCCCGCGCAAACAAAGCCGGGCAGGAAACTGGCAAGGTGAATCTGCCATACGTGCGTCACTTCATACACCGGCACCTGGCTCCGTACGCGATACGGGGCCGAGGTTCGTGGCAGTTATTGTCTTGGACGGAGTGTTTCAAGATTGGATCGGGCATTAAATCCTCCTACTTATTTGGTTTCGCGTCAAGCTTGCCGGCAAACCACGGACCAGGGCAACCCAAACGCGTTTAAGTTGGATTATTGTGTCGTTCGAAAGGTTATCGTTTCAATGAAAAACCTGTTATCTGAGGTTCGTTAGTCGCGATCGTGCACATTCTTGGGCGGTTCGAGCCCGGCTCGCTGGAGGATGCGGCGGACTTTTTTTGGGGAAATGGAGAGGCGGCGAACTACGGCGGAAACTTTGTAGCCTTCCTGCTCCCAGACTTTGGGGATGATGACGTCGGCAAAATCTTCGGTGATCTGCTGAAAGGTCCTGTGGCCAGACAGGCTTTGGGAGAGAAGCTTCAGCGGCGTGTCGATGTCGGTCTTCAAGATGCGAGTTCGCAGGGCTTCGTAATCCTCCCAGAGATAATCGTTGGCACCGGGCGGCAGGTAAGTGGCAGCTTCGTCACAATATTTGCGAGCGGCGGGTAAGTCGTTCAAATAGTCGCCAGTCAAACTCAAGCCACGAACGATGCAGGCGTGCGCCAGCAATCTGGCGTTTTGCGTCTGGCGGGCGAAGGTGACAGCCTCCTTGGCAAAATCGTCGGCTTGCTGCGCGTGAACGACGGGATCCTGCTCGTCTTCGATTCCCTCTTCATGCTTGGCAGTCTCGACGAGACTTTGTAGCAGGCGGGCGCGCGCCATGATGATGTAATCCTGATGCTCGAGCCCCATGGCAAAGGCCTGCTGCGCCTGGTTACTGGCGGAATCGAGTTCGCCTACATCGAGATGGAGGAATCCGCGGTAGATGTGAACGGTGGCGCTGCCGTGGTTGTGGTGATCTCCGAGGATGTTAGCGGCTTGCTGCAATTCTGCTTGGGCACGATGCCGCAGATGGTCGGCTTTCAGTTGAATGTTCGCTTTGTCTAATTGGGAAGCGTAGCGATCGGGCGCCGCGCGGCGACGCAGGCTATCCGCGTCAAGCTGTTTGTGGAGGCGTAGCGCGATCAATCGCGACACGTAGGCGCAGTGGGCGAGCGAGCGGGCAATGTTGCGATGGTCTGGATTACCTTTGCGATATTCCTCAATCGACCTACTGAATTGCGCCAAGGCTTGCTCATAACGGCCTTCGCGGCGAGCGATTCGTCCCAAGCCGGAAAGTATGTTGCCCAGGGCGACGTGATCGTCGGTGTCGCGCAGAACTTTTTCGGCTGAATTCAGCACGCTGACTGCCTGCTCCAGATTCTGCTGCTGGAAGTAAATCCAGCCTTCAAGCGTTTGGAACAGCGCCACCATCCGGTCATGGCCTAACGACGCGGCAGTATGGCAGGCGGCGACAACGTGGGACATAGCCGCCTCATATTCGCCTCGCATACGGTAACAGCGGGCCTGCCAAAAGTGCGCCAGAGCGACTTTGTCGGGTTCAAGCTGGGCTTCCTGGCAAAGCGACAGGACGACCCGGAAATGGTCGATGGCGGCGGCGGGTTTCTCGTCTTCGATGCTCAACATGCCTTCAATAAGGCGTAGTTGGAGATAGTCTTTCAGGCAAAGCGCGGCATGAGCGCCGGGGGGAAAGCCGGCAACAAAAGCGCGGACAAAAGCGAGGCCATCCCAACCCAGATCAATCCAGACCATGAGCGACGTAACTGCGTCAAAAGCATTCGGTGTGTTCGGGCCAATTGCCGCTATAGCATCGCCATGTGCCGCAATCCAGCCGCGTCCGGCGGCGAGCCGCCGCTGCGCCCAGTGTTCATTCAGCGTGCCCCAATTGATGTTGGCGTTCATAGTTCGCTAGGGCCAAGGTATAAGTCAGCAATGTGATTGCCAAAGCCCATATGTGACGTGAGACACCAAGTTCCGCATGGACGGATGACCGAGTCGGACTAGCTGATTTGAATTCGCGACTTAGATGGGGTTTACTCAGGTTCATGACACACGGACCAAGCGCAACTCAACTCAAACAGGAATGGCAGAAGAATAGGCGATGGGCCGGCATTGAGCGGCCTTATCAACCGGAAGAAGTGGTACGTCTGCGAGGGACTGTAAATATCGAATATAGCCTGGCCCGGCAAGGCGCGGAACGCTTCTGGGAACTGATTAATACGGAAGCATACGTTCCCGCGCTGGGTGCTTTGACGGGGAATCAAGCGGTGCAGCAGGTGCAGGCGGGATTGAAGGCGATCTATCTGAGCGGCTGGCAGGTTGCGGGCGATGCTAATTTGGCGGGTCAAATGTACCCGGACCAAAGCTTATATCCGAGCAACAGCGTGCCTGCACTTGTGAAGGCACTGAATAACAGCATGCAACGGGCCGACCAGATCGCTTTCAGCGAGGGAGTGAATGGCGTGCACTGGATGGCGCCGATTGTTGCCGATGCGGAGGCTGGGTTTGGCGGCTCATTGAATGCATACGAGCTGATGAAGGGGATGATTGAGGCAGGCGCTGCCGCTGTTCACTTCGAAGATCAGTTGGCGTCGGCCAAAAAGTGCGGACATATGGGAGGCAAGGTGCTGGTGCCGACGCGCGAGTTTGTGACGAAGCTGATAGCCGCGCGGTTGGCTGCGGACACAATGAACGTTCCCACCGTTCTGATTGCACGCACGGATGCCAATAGCGCACATTTATTGACCAGCGCGATCGATGAGCGCGACCGGCGTTTCTTTACCGGACACACGACGCCTGAAGGGATGGAAGGTTTTAGCGGCGGCATTGAAGCGGCTATTGCACGCGGACTGGCTTACGCTCCCTACGCAGATATGCTGTGGTGCGAGACTTCGGAGCCTAATCTTGATGAGGCTCGGCGCTTCGCCGAGGGGGTCCACAAGCAGTTCCCGGGCAAGCTTCTGGCTTATAACTGCTCACCATCGTTTCATTGGAACAAAAAACTGGATAAGGCAACAATCGCTCGCTTCCAACGTGAACTGGGAGACATGGGTTACAGATTTCAATTTGTGACGCTGGCAGGATTCCACGTGCTGAACATGGGCATGTTCGATTTGGCACGGCAATACGCAAGTTTGGGCATGTCGGCTTATGCGGAGTTGCAAGAAAGCGAGTTCGATGCGGAAAAGCGCTTTGGTTATGCAGCGGTGAAGCATCAGAGATTTGTCGGCACAGGTTATTTCGACGCGATTCAGCAGGCCATCACATCGGGTGCGGCGTCGACGTTGGCGATGGTTGGATGAAGCCGAAGAGGAGCAGTTTGTATGATTGAACGTCCTTTGATTCTTTTAGGTGCGCCAGGAAGCGGCAAAGGTACACTGGCGAGCATCCTAACTCGCATTTGGCCGGTTCCGGTGATTGCAACTGGAACACTCCTGCGTGAAGAGTCGCTGGGCGGAGGCGCACTGGCGATGAAACTTCGCGAGGTGATGAACTCCGGCCGGCTTGTAGATGAGGAACTTGTGAATGATGTAGTGGCCAAACGTATCTCCGACGAGGAATGCGGTGGAGGATGTATTCTGGATGGCTATCCGCGGAGCGTTTCACAAGCGCGGTATCTGGACACATTGATCCACCGACATGGATATCCAGAACCAGCGGTTATTGAACTGGTAGCCTCGGAAGCGATTGTTTGCGGGCGTCTGGAGGGCCGTTTGCAGTGTGTAGCCTGCGGCACGATCTATAACAAACAAGAACCGCCGGCCCGCACATCCCGGCACCTGCGACCATGACGGAATGCCGTTGGTGCGACGTCCCGACGATCGGCATGAAACCGTGCTGGCGCGCATGCGCATCTATGAGGAAATGATTGCGCCCTTGTCCCGTTATTGCCAGGCTCACTGGGCGTATTGCCGCATCAGCGGGGATCAAAGCCCAGCAGATGTGCTGGACCGGGTACAAGACTTTTTGATGCAGCTAACGTATCCGATCTACAATTCGCAAGTTTCTCAATCGGGATTTGGTAATCAGAAAGGACAGTGAAATGAGTACGCAAGTGCAGGCAGCCCCCACTCAATTGCAGATTTCCGGCGACGGTTCGGTATCCCGCGAGTTGAAGCTCGGGTTCTGACGCCGGGAGCCATTCGCTTTTTGACTGGGTTGTCGCATGAGTTTGAGACCGCCGGCGACAGCTTTTGGCCGCTCGCGCGCAACGACTGGAGGAACTGAAACGCGGGAAACTTTACCACTTTCTGCCGGAAACACAAGATGTGCGGCGAACCAACTGGAGAGCGGCGCAGATCCCTGGTGAACTACTGGATCGACGGGTTGAGATTACGGGTCCTGTGGATCGCAAGATGATGATCAACGCTCTGAATTCAGGCGCAAAGGTCTTTATGGCCGATCTGGAGGACTCTAATTCACCGACCTGGAAGAACACGATTGAAGGACAGATCAACCTTTCCGATGCCGTGCGAGGTTGCATTGAACTAACAACGGCAGAAGGGAAACGCTACAAGCTGAATGAAAAAACCGCCGTGATGTTTGTGCGGCCTCGCGGCTGGCATCTGATTGAGAAACACGTCACGGTGGACGGCGAGCCAATTTCGGGATCGCTACTGGACTTTGGACTGTTCTTCATGCACAATGCGCGCTCGCTGGTGGAAAAAGGTAGCGGGCCTTATTTCTACTTGCCTAAATTGGAGAGTCACCGCGAGGCACGGCTTTGGAACGATGTTTTCAACTACGCGCAAGATTATATCGGGATGGAGCGCGGAACCATCCGGGCCACGGTGCTGATTGAAACTTTACCAGCGGCGTTTGAGATGGACGAGATTCTGTTCGAGCTGCGCGACCACTCGGCGGGGTTGAACTCAGGGCGTTCGGGATCACATTTTCAGTTTCATCAAGAAGTTTAGCCATCGACCGGATATGGTTCTGCCGGATCGTTCACAAGTCACGATGGACAAGCATTTCTTGAAGTCCTATGTGGATCTGCTGATTGAGACTTGTCACCGGCGTGAGATCCACGCTATGGGCGGGATGGCGGCACAGATACCGATCAAAAACGATGCCGAAGCGAATGAGAAGGCGTTGGAGCGGGTGCGCAAGGACAAGCTACGCGAGGTTCTGGCGGGGCACGATGGCACATGGGTGGCACACCCCGGACTGATTCCCGTGGCACAGCAGGTGTTTGATGAGCACATGCCGGAACCGAACCAGATAAGCAGAAAGACTAGCGCCACAGTAACGGCCGCGGATCTAATGCAGCCGCTGGCGGGAGACATTACGCAGGCTGGACTGGAACTGAATATCGATGTTGGTATTCAATACCTGGAGGCTTGGTTGGGAGGCAATGGCTGCGTGCCGATTTACAACTTGATGGAGGATGCCGCCACCGCCGAGATTTCACGCGCTCAACTATGGCAGTGGGTACACCATGGGGCGCGCATGAACGATGGTTCGCTGGTTACTTTCGCCAAGGTGCAAGCCGCCATTCCGCCCGTGCTGGAGAGAATTCGCAAATATGTGGGAGACGATCGCTACGCGAACGGAGCCTACAGCGAAGCGGCGGATTTATTCCGAGAAATGACTCAATCGGAGATTTTCCCGGAGTTTCTTACGATTGCCGCGTATCAGCATCTGAGCTGACGAGCCGGTAATTGTCACCGCGTATTGGCAGCAATTCGCCGACGGTCGCTTGCGGTTGCGAGTGGCAAAGAAATTATCACGCACTCCCCTTGACACGCTATGGGAAGCGGTTTATGATTCCCATAGACGCACCATGGGATACGGACAGGCTCCACAGTTTTTGCAAGGCACGCTGGACTTATTGATCTTGCGCGCAGTTTTGCGGAAACCGCTGCATGGCTATGCAATCGCGGAAGTGATTCACTTGCTTTCCGATGAAGTACTTAACGTGGAGGAAGGCTCGCTGTATCCGGCTTTGCACAGGCTTGAACTCGCCGGATCGATCGAATCCGAATGGGGCTTATCGGAAAACAACAGGCGAGCAAAGTACTACCAAATTACTCAGCGTGGGCGAAAGCAGTTGGGTGAGCAACAGGCGGGATGGGACAGGCTGGCTACCGCCATCAACAAGGTGCTGAAGCATGCGTAAGTTTCTGTTGAAGTTGCGAAAACGCTGGAATCTGGATCGCGATCTGGAAGCGGAGATGCAGTTTCATGTGGAAACAAGTAATCGCAGTTTCGGCAATGCAACACGTGTGAAGGAGGACGCTCGCGAACTCTGGACCTTTACCTCTACTGAGAATCTGCTGCGCGATTTGCGCCTCGCATGCCGTTCCTTAAGAAAGAGCCCAAGCTTCACCGTCGTGTCTCTATTGACGTTGAGTTTAGGAATCGGAATCAACACTGCGGTTTTCACTCTATACGATGCAGTTACATTCCGCCTGCTGCCGGTTCGAGCCCCGCAAGAACTGTTCCGCGTGGTGACGCAATCTGGTGACATTTTCCAACAAACGCGCGTGTCGTATCCGGAATTTAAGAACCTGCGCGACGGCTTGGCCGGTCTAGCGGATGTCGTAGCCACGTCGCCCACGCAAAACGTTATGGGGACGGTGGTGCCCGGCTCGGATACAAGCGAAGGGGTGAGAGTTCAGTTTGCGGCGGGCAATTACTTCGATGTTCTGGGCATCAGCTTGACGGCGAAACAGTCGCAGGGTCAAGGCAACCAGCCAGGCGCAGTTCTAAGCCACACCTTTTGGGCTCGTCGTTTGAAAGCCGATGCGACAGTTATGGGCGAGGTTATCAAGATTGGGGGCGATCCGTTTACTATTTCTGGAGTGGCTCCGGAAGGGTTCAACGGCACGGACTTCCCGCCGCATATGCCCGATGTATGGCTGCCGCTTGAGGCGCAGCCGCAGATTCTCGCCGGCGCCGATTGGGTGCACGATCAAAAAGCTAACATTCTGCAGGTGGTGGCGAGGCGCACGACGGGAACCAACATGGATCAAGTCTCCGAAGCGCTGCGGCGTTTGGGCGGCGTTCGGATATCTAAGGATGGGAGTGAGAGCTGGCTTGCGCCGGTAGCAGCGACGGCGTTCCAGACAAACCTGGGCAGCGTGCGTGGAACGGCTGCGATCGCTTTTGTTCTGATGAGTGCGGTTGCGGTAGTCCTTCTGATTGGCTGCGTGAATCTAGTAAATCTGACGCTATCCCGCAACGCCGCCCGCAGACGTGAGATTGCCGTGCGTTTGGCGATTGGAGCTAGCCGTTGGCGAATAGTCGAGCAGTTGTGCGCAGAGAGTGTGGTTTTAGGAACTGCTTCCGGCGTTGTTGGCTTCGCACTTTCCCTTCTGTTCTGTCACTGGATTCGGATCGGCGCGCTGGCTGCTCTGCAAGGTATTTCTCGGGAGGTATTTGGCGGCTTCCAGTTGGACCTAACGCCAGACTGGCGAGTCTGCCTATACACACTTACGCTATCGATGGTTACGGCCATCTTGGTGGGAGTTTGGCCAGCCCTGAGGTCTGTCGATACAGCACTTAACTCGGGCCTAAAAGAGGGCGGGTTGCCCAAGCGCCAGCGTCGTATCCTACTAACGGCGCAGGTCTCGGCTTCTTTCGTGCTGCTGGCCACAGCGGGACTTCTGTTTCGGGGCGCGTGGCAGTCGCGCTCTTCGGATCCAGGATTTCGTTTGGACAACATTTTGCTGATGAGTGCGGACTTGACGATGATGGACGATGCCTCTGTTGACCGCAAGGCTGTTCTGAAGCGCATTTTGGATGGCGTTGGTTCAATACCGGAGATTGCGTCTACTGCCCTAGTAGATCGTTCACCATTTCTGGGCACGGGATCAAGCGAGATGGAGGACGAAACCGGCAAGCCTGCCAGATGCCGCTTCAACCGAGTCTCCGCCAGCTATTTCGACACCTTGGGTATTCCGCTTGTGGCCGGCAGAAGTTTTTCACGGGCTGAAGCAGACGATGATGACGCAGAAGTAATTGTAAGTGAAGGATTGGCGCAGTTTTATTGGCCGGGTGAGAGTGCGCTGCAGCGCCGTATCGTCATCGGGAGGCAGTTTCGCGGTCAGTTTGCTCATTCTTCCTACACAGTAATCGGCGTAGCAAAAGGCATTCGAAATACGTTTCTTTCTAAAGAAGATAGATACTACACTTACTTTCCTAAGCCGGTTTCAGACGCCGGTGGGTGGGTATTGCTGCGCACAAGACATTCACCCGATGAAGCGGCGTCCGACGTGCGCAGTAGTCTGCTGAAAATCAACCCGGCTTTGGCCGCGCACACATACATCATCAGCTTGGCGAGTGGGCCAGTGCAGATTCAGAAGTTAATGACCGATGTGCCCGGAGCTGTCTCACTGTTGCTGGGCATACTGGCTCTGATACTGGCATCTGTGGGCGTGTATGGCTTGGTAACGTACATGGTGGCGCAAAGCATTCGGATCATCGGAATACACATCGCCCTGGGTGCGCAACGCCTGAATGTGGTTTGGCTTGTTCTTGGGGAGGGCTTGCGCTGTGTGGCGCAAGGTGCGGTTATTGGATTGGTGGGTGCAGCCTGCTTGTCGGGTCTGCTCGCCGTTCTGGTGAAAGCGCCCGATCTGCCTGATTTGACGTATCAGGCCGGCGTGTTCGATCCAGTGACGTTCCTGGCCTCGCTATCTGCGCTTGTCTTCGCTGTGACCGCCGCTTGTGTGATGCCGGTGTATCGGGCTACGCGAGTCGATCCGATGAGCGTGCTTCGCAGCGACTGACATTTACACGGCCTGTTTTGGGAGACGATCTGTCCAGGCTGCCACAATCTTCTCGACATTTCGGTCGAGAGGATGCGTAATTTCTGCTTCGGTGTCGTGGCGACAGAATGCGTGCGTCTTCAGATGATCAAGCCCCTCGCCGATGACAGGATCGCCGAAAGGGATGGAATAGCATAAAGACCCGTTTGACGGGATGATCATCGCGAAGGCGCAGGTTGAACGAATGCCTTTCGTTGGCGGTGCCAAAAGTTGAAAGAGGTACAAGGGACTTAAGGTGATTTGGGGTCCGGAATCAGGCGCATGGGAGGCGGACTAAAGCCTGCGTTTGGACGTTGGCGGCGCGTTACCAGACGAAGTGGTTGTAGCGGCAATCGGAGCGGAGGCTTTCGGGCAGGTGGGGCAGGAGCCAGGATGGAAGGCGGTTGCGTGGGTGGAAGGTAGGCGGGAGGGATGAGAGGATTGCGAGGTGGGTGACGGTGGAAGATTCGAGGGTGAAGTTGGCGCAGCCGTTGTCTGGGAAAGACAGTTTTGTGAAAGATTTCGTGGCACCCGTGATGACGCGAGAGCCTTCGACAAGCGATTCGGACTCTTCAAGTCCCGAGTCGGTGGCGGCGAGTTCGCCAATGCTGTGCCGAATTACGATTCTTCCGTCAGGGGATGTGAAGCGGCCGACCGCAGTGTCCATTCCCTGCTCTCGCTGATAGGTGTAGCCGGGCGGGAGTTGAATCTGTCCAGCGCCCCAGTTGAAGATTTGAGTGCGCGGATTCCAGACAACTCTAATGTTGGGGTTGTGGTGCACGTGGTAGATCCGGAAGCCAACGAAGAGCAACGGCAGTAGCAGGACCACCAATAGAGGCGACAAAAAGAGGAGCAATTTACGGGACATGTCGGGTGGAGGCGGGATGGAGCCGTTGACCGGGATTGAACCGGTGACCTCGTCCTTACCAAGGACGCGCTCTACCATCTGAGCTACAACGGCCTATTCGGCAAATTTTTCGACCATTACAACACCTGTGCCGGGCGTTGCATGGTGGACAGGGAAGGATTCGAACCTTCGTACCTCGCAAGGAGGGACAGATTTACAGTCTGTTGGCTTTAACCACTCACCCACCTGTCCGACGACTAAGACTACTTCCGCAAGCAAGCACGAGCCAACAATCGAGCGGAACAGAAGCGTTGAGCCTGATCGACACGTACGAGCAAACAGAACCCAACGTTTCTGAGAATAGCACAATTGCGGGCTACTTCGCGCCGCCAATGCTGAGCAATTCGATCTCAAAAACCAGAGTCGCGCCGCCGGGGATGACGGGCGGGCGGCCTTGGTCGCCATAAGCAATACTGGACGGACAAACCAGACGGGCTTTGCCGCCGACTTTCATTTTTTGGACGCCCTCGGTCCAGCAGGCGATGACATGGTCGAGGGGGAAACTGGCCGGTTCGTTCCGCTTGTAGGAACTGTCGAATTCGGTGCCGTCTACGAGCGTACCTCGGTAATTGACGGTGACGGTATCGGTAGCACTGGGTGAAGCGCCTGTGCCGGGTGTGATTTCCTTGAAGAGCATGCCGGAGGGAGTCTTAGCCATACCGGGTTCGGCGGAGACTTTAGCCATGAATGCGGTATTGGCGCGGGTGGCGCGGTCATGCTGCAACGGGCCGATTTTCGGGGCCATAGGCATCGAGGTCCACGGCGGGCTTCTTGGCGGCGGCATCGGTGATGCCCTTCTTCACCAGGTCCAGTTCGGCGGGAGTCAACTCAAAGCCCGCAAGCGATTTATAGATGGACAGGCCTAGGGAATAGATGGTCTTTTGTTCTTCGGTCATGGGAGCTGGAGCCGGCTTTCGCCCGGCGGTGGAAGTGGCGGTTTTTGCGGCGGTGGATTTGGCCGCGGCAGTTGATTTCGTTGTCGTGGGGGCAGTTTGCGCCATCAGCAACGGAATGGCGGCGAATGCCAGCAGGGCACTACATGAGGACTTTATACGCACGTGATCAGGCTAGCATCGTCTCTGGTCTACACCGCATGCTTTGGCGGCCCAGCGATCTAAAACGCAGCGCAAAGCTTCGAGGTCGACCGGCTTAGACAAGTAGTCGTTCATGCCGGAATCAAGGCCGCGTTCACGATCTTTTGCCATGACGTGGGCCGTGAGCGCAACGATTGGGATTTGGGTGCGGTTGGCGCGTCTTTCCCATTCGCGAATTTCCTGCGTGGCGCGGTAGCCATCCATTTGCGGGAGCTGGCAATCCATGAATACGACGGCGTATTCGTTGCGGCGCATCATTTCGAGCGCGGTTAAGCCATCGGAGACCAGATCCACTTGGCAGTCAAGCTTCCACAACATGTTGAGGGCGATGCGCTGGCCATCGAGACTGTCTTCTACCAGCAGGACGAGGCGGCGGCCATTTTCCGAAAGAAGGCCGGAAGAGACACGTTTGGCCGGCGCCGGACAGTCGGCGGGGACGGAGAGTTGGAGACGCAGCCAGAAAGCAGCGCCCTTGCCGGTAGCACTGATGACGCCGACGCTGCCACCCATGAGTTCGGCAAGTCGTTTGGCAATGGCGAGACCGAGACCAGCGCCTCCATGTTTTCTGGTGTGCGATTCATCAATCTGTGAGAAGGGCTGGAACAGCTTTGGTTGCTGTTCCACGGGAATGCCGGGACCAGCGTCTTGGACCATCACCAACAACTCGCAATCGCGGCCACCTAAAGGTTTGGTATTCACGCGCACGGTTACGCTGCCGGTGGGAGTGAATTTGAGAGCGTTGGTCAGGTAGACGAGCAGGATTTGTTTGATGCGGTCGGCATCGCCGATGAACTGGCCGGGGGTATCGTCGGGCTGTTCAATGGTGATCGCGATGTTCTTTCGATCAGCCTCGGGTTTCAATTGGGCGATAGCCTGACGCAGCATTTCGTTCCAATTGAAAGGCGTGCTTTGAATCGTGAGTCGGCAGGCTTCAACACGGCTTAAATCGAGGATGTCGCTGACGACGCGCAGGAGGGCGTGACCGGAATCCTGAACAATTTCGGTCATCTGGCGCTGGTCATCGGTCAGTTCGGTATCGAGCAGCAACTCCGTCATGCCCAGGACGCCGTTTAAGGGTGTTCGCAATTCGTGACTGACGTTGGTGAGGAAAATGTCTTTGCTACGATTGGCGCCTTCGGCGACTCGCTTGGCCACCCTCAACTCCTCGAGCGTCATTTTTTGTTCGGTTACATCATCAATGGTGCCGACGCGGCTGGTTGGCTCGCCTTTAGGTCCATGGACGAAAGTGCCTTTGCCGTGGACCCAGCGGACGGTGCCGTTAGGTAAAAGCAACCGATATTCGCAGGATATATCGCGGTTTTCTTCGATGGCGATGCGCCTAGCATCTAACAAAGCCTGTCTATCTTCCGGGTGGACGCGGTTAATCCAACTGTTGCCGTGCAGTTCGAACAGGTTGGTTACGCCCCAGATTTCTGCCATGCGCGGGTTGACAAAGGTAATATTGCCTTCCAAGTCGGTTTTGAAGATTCCGACTGGTGAAGCCAAGCTGAGACCGCGGAACATTTCTTCGCTTTCGGCGAGCGCGCGCTCTTTTCGATCGGCTACGCTAGAATCCCAGGCGACGCCGAGCGCCCCCTGCGTCTCGCCGCGCTCATCGAGAAAATGATCGCCGACGATAGTAACCGAACGATCCTCGCTTTCCGAGGTTTGGACGCGGAATTTCATGGTGAACGGTTCCTGCAGGTGGCGCGCCATGCTGATCTGGGTACGCAGGGCTTTACGATCGGCTGGATGGACCATTTGAATCCACTCGTCGAGCGATGGCGCCACAGTTTCCGACGCCATTCCCATCAAAAGAAACATACGTTCGGACCACTGACCCACTTTGCCATGCTGATCCCATTCCCAAAACCCTAAACGGCCTGCATCGAGCGCGAGAGCGGCGGTCTGTTCCATACGTTGCCAGCGTTTGCGGTCGGCCGATTGAACTTTACGGACTCGTTCCAGGTCGTGGCGCAAGCGGCGCGCTTCCAACTGGTCTTTGCGCATCTCCAAAAGATCGATGACTTCGTCGGCCAAACTCTGCAACATGGCGATCTCTTCGGGCGACGGCGCCGGACGCGCGACGGTGTCGGCGACGCAAAGGTTGCCCAGAGTGAAGCCGTCCGGTGTTCTAAGCTGTGCGCCAGCGTAGAAACGGATCTTGGGATGCGCGATAACGAGCGGGTTGTCGGCAAAACGCAGATCGGCGGTGGCATCCGGAACAATGAGCGGTTCATCCTGCAACAGGCCATAAGCACAAAATGACATGGAGCGAGAAGTTTCGTTCACATCCAAGCCGATCTTGCTCTTGAAAAACTGACGGTCTTCATCTATTAGAGAGATGAGGCAGATGGGGACCTCAAAAGCTTTTTGTACTTCGCTGGCAATGCGATCAAAGTTATTTTCGGGTGGTGAATCAAGAACATCGTATCGCTTCAGTGCAGCCAAGCGATTGTTCTCATTTGTTGGCAAATCGGCAGGCACGGGAATACCTCTTAAACGAATCTGAGCGGGCTTAAGCCGCCCATAACTCCTAATCGACTTTCTCATTTCTCCCTGTAGGTCAAAGAAAACAAAAGAGAAACAGATGGACTAAGTACTCACGTTTTCCCCTACAAGAATGCGTTTGGAGCTAGGGTATCCCCGGTGGTTTTGCGAGTGCCCGCAGGCCATTCGCTGGGGGTGGTGGTAATGACGCAAGCGACAGCGCGGGTGATGGATATAAGCCAGAACTGGGAACGTTCGAGTAACGCCTGCGTGTCATTCTTCAGTTACTTTGCGTGGCTACCCTAAGGGAAAAGACAGCTTCCACCGATGGAATTCAGGTCGTTCAAAGGGGTGCTAGGGAAAATATTTTGATTTGGCTATTGAATTGCTGAAGCGCTGTGGTATGATTCGAAGATCCGAAAACGGCTGGCCGATAGTTTGGCAGTCGAGCGGAATGGAAAGACAAGATTTCGATCTTATTCCGACGTCATCGAGGACAATGCCCCGAGACTTGGAAGGCTTCCTGCCCGCAACGGAAAACCCTCGCGTTCCAGCGTATTTTGTGTCTTCGCAGTTGTACGAAGAACTGGAAATCCGGCTAAACGATAAGGCCGGACGAACGTCAAACAATGCATATTTGGTTGTTTGATCAGGACGGTGTTGAGGGTTTGGGTATGAAGGAGAAAAGAAATGACTAAAACAGAACTCGAGAAGTTCAAGAGAATATTGCTTGATAAGCAAACAGAATTAGAGAAGTTCGTGCGCAATCGCGATGGTATCACCATTGAGAAGGCGGCCGACGCATTGGATGAAGTGCAGCACGCAACAGAACGCGAGCTTGCGATCCGCAATTTAGACCGGGAAACGATCTTACTGCGGAATGTGCGCGCCGCTTTGCGTCGGATCGAAGAAGGATCGTTTGGGGTTTGCATGCACTGCGATGAGGAAATCAGCATCAAGCGGATGAACGCGGTGCCGTGGGCGCCCTACTGCATTCAGTGCCAGGAAGAAGCGGACCGTCAACGCGCGGACGGCGAAGAGACGTTCGAAGAAGATCTTCTGAACGCGGCATAAACGTTGTTCACTGAACTGCCCGTACCCAAATCTTATTTGTTGTATATCAAAAGGGGCGAGAATCGGAAAACGAATTCTCGCTCCTTTTGATTGAAATCCCCGCCGGTGCTCCTGCATAAGTATTAGTTTTCACCCGCCGTCTTTACATTTCGCTACATTGTTTTTGGTTTGGCGTGCCAGTGACTTACGTAACTTTGATAGCAGCCGAGTCGCCTCAATGAAAGACGACTTGGGGTTAACTTAGCCGCAGGTCCTTCGACTCAATGACACAACCATCGTATTTGCTCCGTTTGCTAGTACTATCCACCGTCTCCGCCTGCGCTGCCGTTTGCCAGGACACATCCACTGCCGCAAAGGTGCCGTTAGATCACGTGATTGGAACCATCACTGCCATCGACGCCAATGCGAAAACCATTACAGTCACGGAGGACAAAACGAATGCGACCCATGTCATCCAGATTGGCAGCACCAAATCGATATTCAAGGTTGAGCCGGGCGCCAAGGATTTGAAAAGTGCGGTTCGCATCACGGCGAGCGATTTGGAAGTAAATGACCGTGTGGATGTCAGGGGCACGAAGGCAGAAGATAATCCGGATAATTTGAACGCGCGTTCGGTAATTCTGATGTCGGGCCGAGCGCTCGCAGCTACGCATGAGGAGCAAGCAGCAGCGTGGGCGAAGGCTAGTTCGGCACGGGTGACCGCAGTGGATGCGGCTTCGGGGAAAATCACGGCCGACACGAAAGCCGGGACCGAGACTAAGAGCGTAACGATACAGACTGCACCGACGACGGAATTTAGCCGGTATTCGGTTGATACTGGCAAGCCCGGGCCATCAAAACTGGCTGACATTCAACCGGGCGACCAGTTGAAGATTGTCGGCGATAAGAACGATGACGGCACTTTGATTACCGCGCAGAAGATTTATAGCGGCGCGTTCCGGACGATTTCGATCACGGTTTCGAGTTTAGGCGCGGATGGGAAATCTCTAACGGGTAAAGATCTAGCGAGCAAGAAGCCACTTGAAATATCGCTGAATGCAGATGCCACGATACACAAGTTGCCGGCGCCAATGGCGGCTTTCCTGGCGCGGCGGCTGAACCCAAGTGCTGCGGCCGCTAACGGCGCCGGCAACGGGGCGCAAGGTGGACCTCCGGCGGGCGGTGGGCAAGGTGCTTATGGTCAAGGCCAAGGCGGTCAACCTGGAGCTGGTGGCCAACCGGGACCGGGCGCACCAGGCGGCGGCAACTGGAATGGTGGTCAGGGCGGCGCTCCTGGTGGCGGGGGTCCTGGTGGCGGCCGCGGCGATATATCGCAAATGATTGCGCGCACGCCGACGATTGCGTTGTCCGATTTGAAACCGGGCGATGCCTTGGTGATTTCCGGCGTGATGACCAGCGCGGATAATTCTCATTTTGTGGCGAACACGTTGATAGCGGGCGTGGAGCCGATTTTGCAAGCTGCGCCAACGCAGCGCAACGGCGGAAGAAGCGCCGGCGGCGATTGGGGCTTGGGCGAAATGACGATGCCGCAGCAGTAATGCGGCAACAGTAAATTCGGGGATAAAGACTTAAAAAGGTATCTAATGACGAAGAAAACTCTACGTGTACTTGCTGGGCTACTGCTAGTGGCGCTCAGCGTTTTCGCCCAAGGTAAAGCGGGTAAGGCGGGCGGAACAATTCAAGGCACGGTGAAGGATAGTACAGGAGGAGTGATTCCCGGAGCAACGGTCAATTTATTGAACAAGGCCGGTTCCGTGGCGACAACGAACACCCAGGCTGATGGCACATATGTGCTGCGCGGCGTGGAGCCCGGCGCCTACACTGTAACCGTTTCTTACGCGGGACTGGCAGTGTTGAAGCCGGTTTCCGTGACAATCGTGACGGGTCAGACGGCGACGGCCAACTTGGGCATGGTCGTTCAAGGGCAAAAAGAGGAAGTGACCGTTTCGGATACGGCGGGGAACCTTGTGTCTACCGATCCTTCGAACAATGCGACTGCACTGGTGTTGCGCAAGGAAGACTTGGACGCGCTTCCCGACGATCCGGATGACTTGGAAGCGGACTTACAGGCGCTGGCCGGTCCGGCGGCGGGCCCGAGTGGAAATCAGATTTTCGTGGATGGTTTCAGCGGCGGACGTTTGCCTCCCAAAGAATCGATTCGCGAAATTCGCATCAATTCCAATCCTTTCTCGGCGGAGTTCGACAAGTTGGGATACGGACGCATTCAGATTTTCACAAAGCCCGGATCGGATAAATTTCACGGGCAAGGTTATTACAACATTAGCGATGGCATTTGGAATTCGCGCAATCCGTTCCTAGATTACAAGCCGCCGTTCCGTACGCAGTTGTTTGGCGGAAACGTGAGCGGACCGATCGGCAAGAAAGCCAGCTTCTTTATCGATACCGAGCGCAGGAACATTGACGATAACGGGATTATCACGGCGACCATTCCTACGAGCAACCTGCTGGGCACGGAGTCTTTCCAATCGGCCGTGCCGACACCGCAGCGGCGCACAACAGTGAGTCCACGCGTGGACTGGCAGATTAGTACCAACAACACTTTGAGCGTGCGTTATGAGTACACGGCCAACGACCGGTTAGTATCCGGCATTGGCGCTTTTGATTTGGCGGCGGTTCAGTTCGGACCTCTGAGTTATGCCAGCACGGGCTACAGCAATTCCATCAATGAACAATCGTTTGCGCTGGTGGAGACAGCTGTTTTGGGTCCGAAAGTAGTGAACGAGACACACTTCATCTACGAGTATCAGTACACCGGATATGGCAGCCAAAGCGAAGCGCCTGGATTGATGGTGACGCAGTCCTTTACAGCAGGCGGATCGGGCTATAGCGCACCGGGTTTTCCGAGCAATACCGACCGTGAAAATTATGTCGAGTTGCAGAACTACACGTCAGTCACTTGGGGCGCGCACACGACGAAACTTGGTGTGCGTACTCGTTCAACAATCTTGAGCGACGACAGCGCTCGCAACTTCAATGGCACCTATGAGTTTTTGGGGACATCGACGATGTCGTCCATTCAGCAGTATTTGGTGACGATTCAGGATTTAGAAGCGGGAATGTCAACGCTAGCGATTCGCAACGCAGGCTACGGACCATCGAAATATATGGTGAACGCGGGCAACCCGTACTTCGGTATTAACCAGACGGATTTTGGTCCGTTTGTGCAGGATGATTGGCGCGTGAGGCCCAATTTGACCGTGAGTTTGGGAGTGCGCTTTGAAGCCCAGACCAACATTCCCGACCATGACGATTGGGCTCCACGGCTTGGCTTTGCGTGGCAACCGGGTGGAACGAATAACAAAGCGAAACTGGTGGTGCGCGGCGGCTGGGGCATGTTCTACGATCGCTTCGCTATCACCAGCGTGGAACAAGCGGAACGTTACAGCGCAGGCGGCAACTTGACTAGTTACACGATCAATAATCCGCTAAATTATGATTCGACTTTTTCAACGCAAATTCCGCTGAGCTTGCTATCGGCAGCGACAAATACAGATCAGAAATATCAAATTGATCCAAATTTGCGTGCGCCATATTTAATGCAAGCGGCGATTGGTATTGAGAAGCAGTTGTTCGGCAAAACCACATTAGGTATCAACTATGTGAATGGTCGCGGCGTGCATGAACTGCGGACGGTAGACATCAATGCGCCGATACCGGTAGCTGGTGATGTGCCGCCGGGTACGCCTGGCTACGCGGGTCCGCTGGTTCGACCGTATCAATCGATTTTCGCGGGTGACATTTACGACTACCAATCGACTGGCTTTTTCAGGCAGAACCAGTTGCTATTCAACGTGAATTCGACGGTTGGGCGCTGGTTGACGTTGTTCAGCCGCTACAGCATTTCTCGGGCGAAAAGCGACACGGATGGTTTAAGTACGCTGCCTTCGGATCCATACGATTTCCATCAGGATTGGGGACGATCTTCGATTAATGCGAACAATTCGGTGTTTATTGGCGGATCGATTGCATATAAGTGGGGATTGCGTTTGTCGCCGTTCATGATATTCCGGTCGGGCATGCCTTATAACATCACGACTGGCACCGATCTTTATTTGCAAGATTCCGGAGTAACGACGGCGCGGCCTAGTGTTTCGAGCACACCAATTGACGGGATAGTAAAGCAGTATTACGTGCCGGGGTTGGGCTATTTGAATCCCGATCCAGTTGTTGGTTCTACACTGCTCGCGCGAAATGCGTTGACTGGCCCGGGAATGATCAGCATCAATTTACGGCTGAGTAAGACCTGGGGATTTGGCACGACTAAGTTTGCTGGTGTGTCGGGTGGTGCGCGTGCGGGCGGCGGTGGCGGCGGACGTGGTGGTCCAGGCGGGCCGGGCGGCGGGCCGGGTCGCGGCATGGGCGAGTCTACGGAGCATCGTTACAACTTGACGGCTTCGATTAATGCGCGCAATGTGATTAACCATGAGAACTTGCAAACTCCGAATGGAGCTATGACTTCGCCTTATTTTATGGAGTCGACGAGTATTGCGGGCGGCTTTGGTGCAGAGGCTACGGCAAGTAATCAGCGAAGGATTGATTTAGGTTTGCGGTTTACGTTCTAGGTACGACTTAGTAGAGTGAGAGGCGCGGATGAGTTAGGCGGCTTTCCGCTTTCCTTGTTCGCGCTTTTGTTTGGGTGGCGGGATTTTGTCGCTACTTTTGGTGTGGCTGCGAGGTGATGAATTGTCCTATAGCTGAAAGGATGTCGGCAATTCGCTGGTCCATAGCGTCGTCTCGTTCGACGAGCCTGTCGAGTCTGGCATCAATATTTTCGAAGAGGCCACCGCATTCCTTCTGGGTGATGACAAGGTTGTCTTCAATTTCGGCCAGGCGCTGTTTAATATTTTTATAGTCGTCGGCCGAGTTGGGTGGATTGGACATGGAGCGATTCCCTAACCTTAGTTTTATACAGGCGGAGTGATTCGTTAGTGGAAATTGTGCGACGGTACAACGGCTGAACCTGTCACCTGTAGTTCATATAAGTCACCGGCGCGCAGGGATATAACTCCGCTGGTGCTTTGCAGGACACCTTTCACCATTAGATAGGGTGAGTTGTTGCAGACTTGGCGGCGTTGTTCGTAGAGAGGCGGTTGAACAATGATGTTCATGATGCCGGTTTCGTCTTCGAGGCTGAGGAACACGAAGCCTTTGGCTGTTCCTGGGCGCTGACGCGTGATGACGCAGCCTGCAACGGTTAGTACCATTCCGTCGCGCTGCTGCTTGGCTGTGGCTGCGTCCATGATGCCCATTTCATGCATACGCTGGCGATGGTAAGTCATGGGATGTTTGCCGATACTGACTCCGCTGTTTGCGAAATCGGCGTACGTTCTTTGCTTTTCATTCATGGGTGCTAGGGGCGACTTCTCGCCGTCGTCGGCGGCTGGTTCGAGCAGTTCAGTTACTGGTTGCAGAGCTAGTTGGGATTGCCATAGTGCGCCGCGGCGATGTTGGTCGGACTTGTCGCGGGGCAAGCCGTTTAATGCTCCCAGTTCAGCCAGGCTGGCAATTTCGTCTTTTTGCAATTCGGGTACGCGGCGCACTAAATCGCGCATGCTGCGGAAGGGGATTTGCGCGCTTTCTTCAGCAATCCTTTTTCCGGTTGCTGTGTTCAAGCCGTGGACGTAATTCAAACCGAGGCGTACATAATGAGATTTTTCGTCGCTTTCGATTGAACAGAGATATTTTGATTTCGAAATATCTACCGGCCGAAATCGAAGACCGTGGCGCTGCGCATCTTTGACAAGAGTTTCGGGCGAATAGAAGCCCATGGGTTGGTTATTCAAAATAGCGGCGGTGAATGCAGCCAAGTAGTGGCACTTCAAATAGGCGCTGGCATAGGCGATTAAGGCGAAACTGGCGGCATGCGATTCGGGGAAGCCATAGAGGGCGAACGATGTGATGGCTTGAATAATTCTGTCCTGCGTTTCGCCGGTGATATTGTTGCGGCTCATGCCTTCACGTAACTGTACTTCCATTTCACGCATTCGTTTTTCAGAACGTTTGAAGCCGAAAGCGCGGCGCAAATCCTCCGCTTGGCCGCCACTGAAGCCGGCTGAGATCATGGCGATCTTCAGCAGTTGTTCTTGAAACAATGGGACGCCTAATGTTCGGCGCAGAACCGGTTCCAGCGATGGATGCAAACTGACTGGTTCTTCCAAACCTTGACGGCGCTTTAAATACGGATGCAGCATCTGGCCGACGATGGGGCCGGGGCGAATGATGGCGACTTGAACAACAATGTCATAAAACGTTTTGGGCTTCATGCGCGGCAGGCAAGACATTTGCGCACGGCTTTCCACTTGGAACAAGCCAATGGTATCGGCTTTTTGCAGGCAATCATAAACAGCTGGATCTTCCGCGGGCAAATGCGCCAAATCCACTTCTTCTTTGTAATGGTCGCGAATGAGATGGATGGTGTCTTCGAGGACTGCCATCATGCCCAAACCGAGCAGGTCCACTTTGATGAGGCCCAGATCGGCGCAATCGTCTTTATCCCACTGGACGACAACACGATTGGGCATGCTGGCGGGTTCCAGCGGAACAATTAAATCCAACTGGTTTTGACAAACGACCATGCCACCGGAGTGTTGACCTAGATGACGGGGCATATCCAAGACTTGGCTGACAAGCGTAAAGAACAGGAGGCTGCGTTTGTCTTCGAGTTTGAATCCTTGTTCGCGGAAGCGGCGTTCAAGCGTATCGTTCGGATCTTTCCATTCGAAGCGAGCAAGCTGGGATGCAAGCCGGTCGATTTCCGCTTCTTCGATGCCAAGCGTTTTGCCGACGTCGCGCACAGCGGAACGCGAACGATAGGTAATGACATTTGCGGTCATAGCGGCGCCTAACTGTCCGTAGCGTTCGTAGACGTATTGGATGGCGCGTTCGCGCTGGTCGCCGCTGGGCAGGTCCAGATCGATATCCGGCATCTCTCCGCGTTGTTCGGAGAGGAAGCGTTCGAACAGCAGATCCATGCCGACCGGATCAACAGCGGTGATGCCGAGCGAATAGCAGACCGCGCTGTTGGCGGCGGAGCCTCGGCCTTGCACTAAGATTTGATTTTTTCGGCAGAATTCGACAATGTCCCAAACGATCAGAAAATAGCCGGGCAGCTTTAGCTTTTCAATCAAATCTAATTCGCGCTCAATCTGGCGCTGTGCTTTTTCGTAGTAGGGCTGATAGCGGCGGCGAGCACCCGCGTCGGTCATGGTGCGCAGATAGGACATTTCGGTTTCGCCGGATGGCACAGGATAGTGCGGGAACTGGTAACCGAGGTCTGTCAACGTGAATTGCAAACGCGCGGCGAGTTCGGTTGTGTTGCGAACAGCAACCGGAAAATCGCGAAAAAGTTCAAACATCTGGGCAGCGCTTTTCAAATAGCGTTCGTTGTTGTAATTCAACAACCGGCCCGCTTCGGCCAGAGTTGTTTTGTGCTGAAGACAGGTGAGCACATCTTGCAGACGACGGCGTTCTTCGGTGGCATGCGTTACTCCGTTGGTTGCGAGCAACGGCAATTTGAAATGTTTGGCGGCGTCGAGTAGGGCAAGATTGAAATGTTCCTGTTCGCGGCGATAATGACGCTGCAATTCGATAAGCAGATTTTTGCGGCCGAAGATGCGCTGCAAACGGGCTATCTGTTGACGGATGCGTTCGGTTGCGCCAACGCCCAGGTCCATCCGAAACACTTGTGAGAGTGGACCTTCTTCGCCGCCGGTGAGACAGATCAGTCCTGGGGCGAATTCGGCGAAATCTTCGTCGGTGGCATATGGATTCTCTGGCTTCCCTACCCCGCCTTCGCGGAATTTGGTGCGCGTGATGAGGCGGCAGAGGTTTTGATAACCTTTGCGCGTTTCCACCAGAAGCGTGATGCGGTGGCCAGCTTCGGCAAGCACTTCTGCACCGACAAAAGCACGCAAGCCCAAGCGTTCGGCAGCCATGTGCATTCGAGGCGAGCCATAGACGCCGTGCATATCGGTAAGCGCGACGGCGGGGTGTTCGAGTTCCGCGGCGCGTAACGCCATATCTTCGGGGATGGAAGCGCCTTCCAGAAAAGAGAATGCGGAACGAGCATGAAATTCAACGTACTGCACTTTTTTATGATAGCGAACAAAAGGCGAAGTATTGTAATTAGCCTTGATTTCCTCTACACTGTTGGACAAATGGCTGGAATTGGTTCGATTGGGCAATTTGAACAGCTTGTGCTGGCGGCGATATTGAGCCTGCGCGAGAACGCTTATGGCGTGACCATCCACGACAAAGTGACGCACTTGGCGCAACCGAGAAAAGTTGCGTTGGGGGCGATTTACGTCACACTGGACCGGTTGGAAGACAAGGGATTTGTGTCGTCGTGGTTGTCGGACCCGACTAGCGAGCGCGGCGGCCGGGCGAAGCGATGCTACAAGATTGAGGCGGTGGGTGAGCAGGCATTAGAGGAATCGACGGCGACGGCGATGCGAATTGCGGATGCGATCACGCGCACCTTGGGCAAGAATTGGACACGAAAATGGAAGAAAGAGACGGCATAAATCATGTCGCTCCTGTGGTTGGTTGAGCGAATTTTCGAAATTCTGTTGCCACCGGCGAGCCGCGAGCACATTGTGGGAGACTTTCACGAGAAGTTTCATTCGGCTGGGCGATATGCGAAGGAAGCGCTGGCGGTGCTGGGGCCTCTAGTTGTCAGCAGAATCAGGCGCACGACGGATTTTCAGGTTTGCTTGATGGAAGCGCTGGCCATTTATTCGTCTTTTTCGGCGGCGGCTTTGTGGTTGGGGCAGAACTTGGCGGCGCAGTTGGCGATACCTACGATTGTCAGCGTGGCGGCGTTGTTGATTTGCAATGCGTATGCCGACCCATTGAAACCTTTGACAATTTGGCGGCCGGTTTTGCAGAGTGTGGGCAGTTTGGCATTTGCGTTTTTGGGTCAGGCGGTGGTGTTGGACACAAATCCGAGTTTGGCAATACCGCTTCCGGTCATGGTGTTGGGGAGTTGTTTGAGTGTCGCTTTCGTGTCGATGCTGCGGATACTTTTCCCGCATGGACTGCGAACTTTGGCGTTGTATCAGGGCGTTGGCCCTGTGCGAGAGAAGCCGCGTTCGAACAGGGCGGCGATGTATTTTGCGGCGATTGCGATTGCGGTGATTATCGCGCTGATCTCGTGGTATCGAGACGCTACCATTCTGAAATGATGGATGTCGTTCTACTGGGGGATCGCAATCCGGAGTTTTTGACTCATCGCGAGTTGGATGCGGCGCTTGGGCTTTTTCCGGCGCATGTACGTGGCCGCTGGGTAGGAACGGATTCGCGGGAGGCTGCAGAAGTTAGCAACGCGGATGGGTTGTGGGTGGTTTCGGGTAGTCCGTATCGTGATGACGATGCGGTTTATGCGGCTATCGAGCAAGCTCGAATGTCGGGGCAGCCGTTTCTTGGCACATGTTCGGGATTTCAGTATGCAGTGGTGGAGTTTGCTCGGCATGTGGCGGGGATTTCGGACGCGAGTCATGCAGAGACTGCGCCGGATGCGGGTGAGCGCGTGATTGAGCGATTGAGTTGCAGTTTGGTTGGGCAGGAGCGTAAGGTGCGCGCGGTTGCAGGAACGAAGTTATATGAGTTGATGGGTCCGAAGCCGTTTGTTGGTTTTCACTGGTGCAACTTTGGCGTGGCTGGTGGTTATGTGGAGCGACTGCAGCAGCATGGCTTGACGATTTCGGCGTATGGGGATGATGCGGGCGCGGAGGCGTTGGAGATTGATGGTCATCCGTTCTTTGTGGCGACGCTATTTCAGCCGCAGGTTGGCGCGTCATCGGGGAAGGATTTGCATCCGTTGATCGCGGCGTTTGTTCGGGCGGTCGGAGGCTAGGTGGCCACAAGGCATTTCAAAAGATGTACTCGTTGAGTTTGGAGTTAAAACTGCCGGTTTCCGCACCCAAGTAGTGGCCGTGCGCTTGGCGGTGAGAGGCTGAAGACGTGCGCCGTCTACCACGCCACGGCCATGCGTATGTTCGATGCCATTTTTGTTATTTCGTCATTACGGTGAGACTCATGCATCGGTATTTATGCAATATGGCGCCTGTCCCGAAGTGTTTCAACGAAATGCTGTGCAGCAGAGTCAACCTTCGCACTTACACTATAACGGCAAGATCGCTAAAGCCACTTCTCTACTACTAAAGTCTCTATTCGCCTGGAATGTTTTTGTATATAATTCTGTCGGTTTAGTTAGTCGCGAACACGTGGAGTGGGTTGCCCGCTCAGTCGCTTATATACGAAAGGTGGTTATGAAACATCTGCGTGAGATGTGTGCGGTGTTGGTGTTGATGGCGGCGGGTTGCGCTGCTGCTTATTCCCAAGCCGTGAGCGGTACGGTACTGGGTACTGTCACGGACAGTAGCGGCGGCGTAGTCCCCAGCGCCAAGGTGACGCTGACAGAAGTGAACACCGGGATTGTGCACAACGGTCAAACCAATGGCAGCGGCAATTACACGTTCCCGGACCTTCCCGAAGGGAACTACTCCGTTACTGTGGAAGCTCCGGGTTTCAAGAAAGAGACGAAGCAAAACAACCGTGTTGAGGTAAACAGCAGTGTCCGCGTGGACGCAGTTCTGCAGCCTGGTCAACTAAGTGAGTCGGTAGTAGTTACCGCGGAACCGCCGCAACTGCAGACGGACCGCGCCGATACCGGCCGCAACATCGACTCGATGGTCGGTGTCGCAACTGCCGGTTCTGGTCAGCAACCGCAATTATCAAGCCCTGCTGGCCCTGGTGCCCGGCACGTCGCCGCCGACGGAGGAGCACTCCCAGTTCTTTAACGCTTCGGACTCGCTGCAGACCGAAGTCAACGGGGCGCCGCGCGTGGCGAATAATTACCAGATCGAGGGCATCGACGACAACGAGCGCACCGGCTTGCTGCAAATTCTGATCCCGCCGCTGGAAGCCATTCAAACGGTGGACGTCTCCACCAGCGACCACTCGGTGGATTTGGGACGCGGCGCCGGCGCGGTCACTAACGTGATCCTGAAGTCGGGAACCAACCAGTTCCACGGCTCCGTCTACGAGTTCGTTCAGAACGGCGATTTCGACGCCCGCAACTTCTTCCAGCCCTCGGTGGCCGCTGTCCACTACAACTACTTCGGCGGCACCATCGGCGGCCCGATCAAGAAGAACAAGTTGTTCTTCTTCGCCGACTATCTTGCGCACCGAGGATCACGAAGCCAACGCCAACACCGAGACGATACCGTCGCCGCTGTCGCGCACCGGCAACTTGAGCGAGGCTCTGGCCGGCGCCAACCCTGCTCTTGGTTTACGATCCGCTAACCGGGAATACGACCACCGGCGTGGGAAGGACTCCGTTCCCCGGCAACATCATTCCGACATCGCGCCTGAACCCGATCGCGCTCAAGATCCTGGCCCTGGTGCCCAACCCGAACGAACCATACAGCACCCTGGCGCCGTCCAACAACTACTTCGCCCTCCTGCCCTTCACCAAGGACACCGACTTCACAGACGGGAAGATTGGACTACACCATCAGCGACAAGGACCGCCTCAGTGGCCGATTCAGCTTCCAGCGTCCGGTGATTTACCAGGCGCCCATTTTCGGCGCTGCCGGCGGCGATGCCAACGGAGCGTTCGAGGGTACTGGAGTTCAGAAGACCTACAGTAGCGGCATCAACTGGACGCACGTTTTCTCGCCCAACCTGCTGAACGAATTCCGGGTCGGCGTGGCGCACTACCACAACACAGCGCAACCGAGCGACTATGGATCGAACGATTCCACCAGCCTGGGAATCCCTGGCATCAATATCAGCCAGTTCAACAGCGGCTTGGTGGGCATCAATATTGGCGCATTTACCGAACCGCTGGTGGGATATTCCGCCAGTTTGCCCTGGGATCCGCGCGGAGGCCAACATCGATTTGGTGGACAACGTAACCAGGACGTATGGCAACCACACCTTTACGCTCGGGTTTCGATATGCGCCGCATCCGTGACGATTTACTTCAGACGCAGACCTACAGCGCGCGCGGCGCCTACTTTTTCGGCACTGCCCAAACCAGTGCGCGGGCAGTTGCCTGCTCGCCAATGGCACTACCAGCTCGGCGACCACCCCGAACAGCACCACCTCATGGGCCAACGACCTGGCGAGTTTCCTGCTGGACAGCCCCCAGGCGGCCAGCACCGGCCGCGACTTCAGCGGCACGTTCCCGACTTACCGGGCCGTGGTACTTCTTCCCCTACGCCGCCGATAGATGGCAGGTCAACAAAAAGCTGACCGTGGTCCTTAGGGCTGCGCTGGGAAATTTATCCGCCAGGCCTGCCGGCGTTCCCCGGCCAGTTTTCCAACTACATTCCGTCGAACAACACGCTGGTGGTCGGCGGTGTGGGCGGCAACCCGAACAATGGAGGGTTGGTCAAACCACCTGAACTACCTTGCGCCGCGCTTCGGAGTGGCGTACCGCCTGACGGACAAGACGGTTATCCGGACGGGTATCGGCGTCAGTTACACCCCGTTTGAGGACAATACGTACATCAACAACAACTATCCGACAAAAGGCAACATCGGAGCAGTACAAGGCGCGAGCGCCTATACGTCCGGCGTTCTATAACGGGTCCGTTCTGAGTTTCGAGAGCGGTCTCCCGGTGCCCTCGCCGCAGCCCATCCCGTCCAACGGGATTTACAGCGTCGCCGCCTTGGGCTTCAACGGTTCTACGGAAGACTTTTTCCCGACAAACTACAAGAACCCTCATATTATCGCGTGGAACTTCTCGGTCCAGCAAGACGTTGCCGTTTCATTTCACGGTGGATATTGCATATGTGGGCAATCACGGCGTGGACATGGGCTCGTCGCAAAACATCAATGCCAGTCCGGTGATCGCACCCACGTCCGCAGGCGACACCGCCTACCTGCCGTATTTCCCGCACACAGGCACCGTAGTCGCAGTATTTCGTTCCGGTGTCCTCGATGTACAACGGCCTGCAGGTAAAGATTGACCGGCGCTTCGCATCCGGGCTAAGCATCACTTCCTCGTTCAGCTACCAGAAGGGCATGGCGTATTACAACGGCGGCGACGACGATGGATTCTACGGTTTCTATCTGAACGGACAATATCACCGTAATTGGGGGTTGAACGATTTCAATCGTACGATCGAACTTCGTGCAGAGCTATGTTTATCAATTGCCGTTCGGTAATGGGAAGCGATTCTTAAGCTCCAGCTTCGCGAGGACTGGACAAGGTTATCGGCGGATGGCAGATCGAGGGCATTCTGACGGTCATGACTGGACTGCCCTTCACTGTGACTTATAGCTCAACGTACTTGAACCTGAACCAAGGGCGGCACTAATACGCCGGAACTAGTGGATCCGAACGTCAAGATACTTTACGGAATCAATACCACTTCAAACGGTGGCAGTCCGTGGTTCGATCCAACCGCCTTTGCCCCGCTACCGTGCCAGTCGGCGACACCAACGCCGGCCTGCCCAACCGGAGCGGCCGACCAGGTTGCGGGTGCTGCCCAGCAGGTGGGCAACGTGGGACGCAATTCCATGATTGGGCCGGGATTCTTCAACTTGAATGCCGCTTTGGCCAAGACCACCCAATTCAGAGAACGCGTCGCCATGCAGCTTCGGCTGGAGACTGTGAACACAACTAACACTCCGCAGTTCGCTAATCCGAATGCGACGTGCTGCACGGCGAACAATGCGAACTTTGGATACGTGACCAGCACACTGAGCAGCGGATCCGGCTCTGTCAACGCCGGCACCGGCGGTCCGCGCAGCCTCCAATTGGCCGTGAAGTTGACCTTCTAAGTGTTGCGAGAAAGTTCAGCCACCGCGGCGGCGTGGGTGCGCAGCGGTGGCTATCTGGTTTTCTCCAGACGATCTAGCATCTGTTGGATTTGAGGATCGGGCTTGATGCGCAATGCCGCTTTGAAATGCTGGATGGCCTCCGGCATTCGGCCGGGTGTTCCTGACAACGCGATTCCAAGATTGACGTGCGCGGCAGCGGAATTCGGATCGAGTTTCAACGCGGCCTCAAAATGCGAGATAGCCTCCGGCACCCTGCCGATGCCGGCTAACACGACGCCGAGATTGTTATGGGCATCTACATAATCCGGTTTCAGGCGCAAGGCCGCTTCGAAATGTGAGATCGCAGCTTCGGGTTTGCCGCTAGCGGCCGAGTCAACGCCGAGGTTGTATTGCGTTTCGGCGGCATTGGATTGCACTTGTGCGAGGTTGTTGCGCGCTTCAGCATAATCCGGCTTTACGCGCAGAGCCGTCTGGTATTCGGAGATCGCGTCTTCTGTCCTTCCAGGCGTTGCGGCGAGAGCGTTGGCCAAGTCGTTATGGGTGATGGGCGAATCGGGAAGAATCCGCAACGCGGCCTGATAGTGTTCGATCGCCTCCGGCATGTGTCCGGATTTTGCCAAAGCGTTTCCGTAATCGGTTTGTACGTTTGCGGCATTGGGTTCGATTTCGAGTGCGGCTTGATATTGCTGGATTGCCTGGGAGATGCGCCCCTGGGCAGCTAATGCTACACCGAGATTATGGTGGGCAAGGTAATTGCCGCTGGTGACTTCGAGCGCATGACTGAAGAGCGTTTCGTTGTTCCGCCAGTATTGGATCTGGGCTTCGCATAGCGCCCCACACGCTAAGCACGCGCCAGTGGCAGCGTAGATAGCAAGCTTGCCCTTCAGCACTTCACGGAGTCCCCAAGCCAACATGATTGCGAGACCCACCAACGGCAGATACATGTAACGATCGGCGCGCGCTTGGGAGCCGACTTGGACGAGACCGATAACCGGGACAAGCGTTCCGAGATACCACAACCATCCCACGCCGAGATAAGGGCGCGAATGCCACTGGCGCAGCGCAACGATTGAGATGCCCGCTAACAATAGGGCTGACAATGAAATCTCCCATAGAGGCAAGTGCTGTGGATAGGGATAAAAGACCGCGAGACCTGACGGCCAAAACATCTTGACGATATAAACTGCGTAAGAAACGATAGCATTCTCCACGCGCAATGCGAGCGGGAATTGTTCAACTTCGCGAACCGCACCGCTGCTTGCTTGAATCAGATAGATAGCGGTGGCGCTGGCTGCGGACAGGGCCAGCATGGGGATTTTGACTCGCAGGGCGGTGCGGAGGGACTGGCGTAGCGGCCACTTATCGAGTAGGAACAGCACAAATGGGAGCGTTACGACCATCGGCTTTGACAGGAGTCCCAGGCAGAAGGCCAGCAACGTAAGCCAATAGTGACGGCGAACATAGCTCCACAGCGCAAGGAACCAGAAGAGCGCGCTGAGGACGTCTTTTCGTTCTACGATCCAGGCGACGGATTCCACGTGCAAGGGATGCAGGGCGAAAAGCATAGCCACGAATGCGCTCGGCCAAACCTCACCGGTGGCGGCGCAGAGGAAAGCGAAGAGGAACACGGTGGCCGACGCATGAAGAAGGGCATTGGTGAAGTGGTGGCCGCCTGGTTCCAGACCGAAGATCTCTGCATCGAGTAGTTCCGAAAAACGCGTGGCGGGAAACCAATTCGCGGCCTCCGTACTGGTAACTGCCCACACTATGCCTTTGGTGGTGAGGCCGTTGCGCACGTGCGAGTTGTTAGTGATGTAATCCGGATCATCGAAGTTGACGAAGCCGAAGCGGTAAGCCGGGGCGTAGGCGAGTAATGTAATGAAGAATAGCGCAAGACTAATACTGAGGATGAGAGAGTGGCGGGATGGCGGCCGAGCTATTCCTGATGTGGGAGTCGACGGAGGGGTTGGAGTTTGCTTGGAGACACGCCGCTTGGAGGGAGCAATGTTCTTGCGGAAGAGTGCCTGGGATTCTTCAGCTATGTTGCTAGGTCCTTCAATGTCATTTTACAGGTTGCGGGTGAGTTTCGGGACGCCATGAAGCAGCCCAACGGGATGGATTTGGACCCATGCGAAAGTGAAGGGTACCGCCCGCCTGGATTTGCTCCCAAGTGATGAGTGGGACCTGGAGCGGATCGCCATTCAGAGTTGCTGACTGAATGTAGATGTTCCGTTCCGAGTTATCTTCCGCCTCCACGTGGAAGGTCTTACCATTAGCCAGGCGAATGCTCATACCTTGGTAGAGGGGGCTGCCAATCATGTATTCGCCACTGGCAGGATTCACGGGGTAGAATCCCATGGCAGTGAATAGCAGCCAGGCCGACATCTGTCCACAGTCATCGTCCCCATCGAGGCCGCCCGCATCGTAGCCGTACTCGGCCGCGGCGATCTGTCGCACGCGCGCTTGCGTTTTCCACGGCTGTCTCGCGAAATCGTACAGGTATCCATAATGGTGGCTGGGTTCATTGCTATGAACGTTGTGACCACCGCTGAAATGCGCATCCAGCTTGGCCGCATAAGCGTCGGGGCCACCCATCAAGCTCAACAAGCCGGCCTGATCATGCAGCGGTGCCCATGTATAAACCCAGGCGTCGCCCTCCGTCCAGCCAGAGAGAGAGCGGTTTTGCTGGTTATCCTCGGAGCCACCGAGCGGCGCCCATTTTCCATCCGACGTTTTGCCGTTCATCAAGCCTACTGCCGAATTGAATAAATGACGGTCGTTCAAAGAACGCTTCAAGAAGAACTGATACTCGTCCTCTTTACCCAAGGCCTTCGCGATTTGAGCTATACACCAGTCGTCATAACTGTCTTCTAAAGTGGACGAGGCTGCTTCGTCGGTTTTATCGGTAGGGATGTAGCCGAGTTGCCTGTAGTAAGTCAGCCCGGCGCGTGCCTCATAGGGCGTATGCTCTTCCCGATCCAGCCAGCGGCGCGTGGTATCGCCATCGGGCGGAGTCATGGCATCCTTATAGACCGCCTGCCACGCCAAATCGCGGTCGAAGCCATGGAAGCCTTTGCGGATAGCCTCGGCGACGAGTGAATCCGCATGCGTGGCAATCATGATGTTGGTATAAGACGGATTGGGCCACTTCGGCATCCAGCCGCCCTCTTTGAAGTTCTGCAACAGTGCCGTGATCATGCCGTCAATACGGTCGGGTGCAAAAAGTGTGAGAAGGCTATTCTCGGCACGGAACGTATCCCATATCGAGTAGGCTGTGTAACTTTCGCCATTGTGAATGTGGTCGTCGAAGGCGCTGTAATAGCGACCATACTCTGAAAACTCGCGTGGATATAACAACGCGTGATACAACGCCGTGTATAGGCGGGTCTTCTGCGCGTCTGACGCGCCTTCGATCTGCAGACGGCTTAATCTGTCCTGCCATGCGTGGCGCAGGCGTTGGCGCGCCGCGTCGAAATCCCAATCGGGCAGTTCATGCTGTAGATTCGCACGTGCCTGATCCACGCTGATGAAGGATGTGCCCACGCGCAGATCGACGTCCACACCGCCTTCGAACTCTACGTAGGCACCTTTGCTGCCTTCCGAGTAAGTCGCGATCTTCAACGGAGCTTGGTGAAATTGCACCACGAAGTACCCTTTGAAGTTCGGCAGTTTGAGAGGCCCCAAGTGCGCGTCCATGCGATGCGGATTGTAGCCGCTGATCTCGCGTGAGCGCTGATTCACGTTCGCCAATCCGTCAATTCCCGGACGTGATGCTTCGACCAGCACGCGGGCAGTTACGCCGGCAGGAAAATGGAACCGGAACATGGCACATCGATCGCTGGCGGTCATTTCGGCGCGGATGGCTCGGCCTTCACTGGCACGTAGAGTGACCACATAGTAATCAGGAGCAGCAATTTCGTCCGCATGCGAGTACGGCATTTTGCGTTCCTCCGGAGAGGTTTTTAATTCGCCCGCCTGCGGCACGATGGTCACGTAGCCGTAGTCGCCCATCCAGATGGCCGGTTGATGTGTACCGATGAAGCCGGAGATGGAGGAGTCGTCGTAGTTATAGGAGGTAACGCTGATTTTGTTCTGCCTGGTTTGCGGGGTCCAATTCGTCATTCCGAACGGAGGCGTAACGAACGGCATGGTTCCTCCATAGCCGATTACGCTTTTCTTAGTTCCGATGAGCGGATTGACCCAGCCGATTACGTCTTTGTCGGCTCCGAACAGACAGGCGCACAGTGCGGCGCAAACCGCAAAACGTAAAGAATGCCGAGGCATGCACCGCTAGTATATGCGAACTGGTGGTTGTCGGTTTGGTATGCGTTAGGGCAATCGTTGGTAATCTTTGGGCAATCGTTGGCAGTAAACCAGACGAATGTCGTCCGTCCCGGTTCGGTTTAAAACAGGCTTGGCAGGATTGGGCAGCGAGACCTGAAAGGCGGGTTTAAACAAAACTCCGACAGCTGCCGCCGATGGCATTAGCTGTTGGTAAGTGCTGGCCAATCGTTGGCAGTACACCAGGCAAATGTCATCCGTCTCAGTTTGCGCGGTTTCGGTTTGCGAGCGGGTTAGCGTAGCTAAACCGCTTTTCGCGCAGGGGGCGGCCACTGGCTTGCGCTGAATTTTCCAGCCAGTCTCTGGTCTTTCGATAGGCACGGTGTCGGCTTCTCTTCATGAGTTATAGTCTACGATTTCAACCTGGTGCGGGCTTCCTCTCCGAGTTCCTACGCCGAGTTCCTACGCGGCTCTGGCTACTTCGCCACCGAAGTTGCAAACATTAACAATGCCACGTTTCTTACGATAGACGCTAACACTCCCAACTAAGAGCAGCCCGCCGACTACCGGTAAGGTGGTCGGTTCCGGGGTTGCGACTCCGATGTAGACGGAGTTCCCGGCAGGAGCTGTGCTCGGCTCCAGGTTCAAAGTTACACTTACCGGTTCGGTGTCATACGTGCCCAACGCGACAACCGGAAAGTCCAGGAACGGGTCGGTTATCTTCTCCCCCAAAAAGATGTCCGCGCTGTAGTTAAAGAAGAATTGCCCGGTATTGATGGACCAGACGCTCGTGGGTGTGACGTCGAGAGCCAAAGTGAGGTGTGTGGCATCGCTGACGTAGTTGGCATTGGCAGTAAACACCAAGGCGTCCCAAACACCAGACAGCGTGTCGATGATCTGCGCGGAGACGGTAAGATTCGCGCAAGCTAAAGGATCGTCGCTAGAGCACGTGATATTGGAAAATTCGTCGTCAGGCGGGTAATTGGTAATCGTGTCCGCGCACAGAACAGTGGCGAATACAAGGATCGCAAGGATCGCAAAAAGAAAACGGTTCAGAGCAAATACCTCCTCCGAAGGGTTTTACGGTCAGAGAGGTCTGACCCGCTAATAAATTTACTACGAAAACTGCCCGACATTTGCAGTACTGGTACCAAGGGTCAAGGTGCCACGAGAGCGTGGAGCCGACCGCAACATATGCGGAAAGGGTCAAGCAAGCAAGTTCGTAAAGGCCGCTCTCGCGAAAGGATACCTGCTATACCCACCGGGCTAGCTCGCAAACGTCGCCGCGTGCTTCCTCTAGCGCGTCCACAAATTCGTCTCCCACCCATGGCCGGGGTAACCGGTGCGGTAAATGAATAGCTATGCATATCTAGCTTGGCCACAGGTAGATGCAGTTATCGCCCTTGTCGATAGGTCAAATTGAGCAGCTTGCTAAGTCCCGTTGAGCTTTGTCCAGAGGTAAGAAGAGTACCCAAGATTATCGAAGCGCAGTTTGCCGAGATCTTCCGATTCGAATGCGACCTTAGAGGCTCTCAAATGCCAGCCTGTCCGAATCCGTTGCAATTCACCTGGTTTCAGATGAAATTCTACTTCGCGCATTTCTGGCGTTCGCAAGACCAACACCACCTCTTTGTCTGTCGGGTTGAAGACATCCATGCGAATGAGTGTTCGCGGCATTACGAAACGCAACTCGGCCGATGTTGCTTCCGAGTTGGATGTTCCCAATGAAAAACTGGTCATGCGGCTGTGTGGTGCGTAGACCATCCAGTCTTTATCGCCCCAATCCATTTCTCCTAACGGATACTGGCCTCGCAACGGTGAGACGCCTATGTGCGGGTTATCGAAATTTACGATTGCCGGGACCGCTTCGGCCAGCATTTGTTTTTCGGAAGAATTCGGGTCTACTTGAATGCTGATATCGCGCGCATGGTCATGCCGGATGCGGAGAACGTTGGTTTTCGCATCAAAAACATAACCTTCTTCACTCAGGTCGGTACGGTGATTCAGTGTTCGACCAGCGGCCATCACCGAATCCGGATGGAAATTCAAACGCAAGACGTCATTTGACGCCTCATCGAATGTCGAATAGGTGACTGAGCCTTTGTCGTAAGAAATCTTGGTCACAACCGAGCTAGATCCGACAAGGTGCGATTCATCTGAAGGCGCCCATTCCGGCACAGCCCACAGGCCATCCATCAATCTCCGAGGTCCGTCTGAGAACTCGTCAGTAAACCACCATTGCGGGCCGAACGGAGCCACGCCGTTTTCGGGCATGCCTTGGAAATAAGTCACCCAGTTATAAGACCGAAACGCCTGTTCTTTGTAGGCAGTGTCGCCGGTCTTCGCGAAGTAGAGCGCTTCGACAGCCGCGAGGCGTGATGTGTGACTATCGCAGCATTGGTTCGGTTCATTGCAACAAAAGGAGGTCCCGTCTCCTTGTTCATTGGTGATGGTCGCGCCATAGACCACATACTTCGGCCACTTCGGCGTAGTTTTCACCCAATCAATCAATTTACGGGCATGTTCGCGCCATTCGGGATCCTTTTCCGGATGCAGCAGCACGTAGCGCGCGTATTCGAGCGGGATCACCTGGTTCATGTTTCCCATGGATGGCTTCACATCTTCGAAATAGCCTACCCAGACGTTGTTCTGCATCGGAAACTGCTGGAGCCAGTCCCATGCTGCTTGCCGAATCTTCTTATAGTCGCTGACATTGCCCAGATCTAGGCGCATCAGTTCGTCGAACAACATGATGGGTTCTACGACGTTGGCCGAATAGGGGCCCATGCCCGGGCCGTTCAATCCGCCGTCGCGAGCATAACAGCGGACCGGCCAAGGTGAGTGCTCGGCGTCGCCCGGTTTGTAATTTTTCGCAAGCGCGTCAGCACAGCGAATGGCGGCAACCAGATATTTTGTGTTGCCGGTCATCTCATAGAGACGCAGATAGCCATAGCCATCTTCACCGACGACGTGCGGCTCAATATAGTCTTCGCCGTGCACGCTCCAACCGGTGTAGCGGAAGCTGCCCGGATTCGCTGATGCGTAAGGCACGCGCGCCCATGTGTAGCCTTCCGGAGTTAATCCGTTCTCCAATTCGTAGTCAACGAAATCTTTCAGGAAGACGAGCGTATTGGGGTCGCCCGTGTATGGATACAGCCGCTCTATAAAGCCTTGCATCATGGCGCGCAGGTATCCGGTGGAGTTCGCCCAATGGTAGTCGGGCTGCATCTCAAATGTTTTGCGATCGAAATCGAAGCAACAAACGAAGTATGGGTAACGCTGCCGGTTGTACTGGTCCCAAATGATGTTCCATTGGGTCATCAGATGCGAGTTATAGGAATAGCCGGTGTCTTCGGGCATCGGCCACGGCAACAACTTGCCACCGGCATCACGCGCCACCGGCCGACCTTGAATCGTTTGCGGTGTGAGCGTCGAAATCACCTGGAATGGTTTCTGCGCCAGCAAAGCCATTGTCGCGAAAAAGCAGAGTCGTCTCATAAAAAGAATGGGCGGGACCAGCAATTAAGCTATCCCGCCCCGCCAATTAATTACAAGTGTTATCAGAAGATGAACTTCAGACCAAGCTGCAGGAGCCGGGGTTCATGGGCCGCGTTGGGCATCAGGAAGTTTGAAGTGGTACACCCCGTGTTGCTTGACGTGTAGCAACTGAGCGTATTGTTCACGCCGCTGAAATTCGTGTGGTTGAACACATTAAACGCCTCAGCGCGAAATTCGAAGTGCATATTCTCCTTCACGTAGAAGTTTTTGAAAAGACCCATATCAAAACTCAGCCGGTCTGGATTGCGCAGCAGATTGCGTCCCGCATCGCCGAATGTCAGGCCGGTGGGTGCGGCAAACGCCTGGGGATTATAAAGAACGGGTCCAAGAATGCCCGCAACTTGACTCTGTGGTGGAGTGCTCCACGGGTTTCCGACAACATTGAGGAAACCGCCGCTCACACCCGTTCCATTTCCGACTCCTGGTCCGGGGTAGATACCATCTGCGCTTCCTGCGTCCACACTGAACGGCGTACCGGTGTAGAACGTGGTCAGGCCCGACCATTGCCAGCCACCGACTAGTTTGCTTACCAGAGTCTTATGGCTGGACAAGTAAGGCAGGTCTAGGACATATCCAAAAGTCAGCACGTGGGTCTCGTCAAAGTTTGAACTGGCTCGGGTTAGCGCCAAGTTGTACGAATCCAGGAAGTTTCCGTCATAACGGTCGGATGAATCGTCAATTGAGTGGCTGTAAGAATAAGCTAACGTGAGTTGCGATCTTCCCGCCGTGCGCTTCAGCGAAACTTGCAGGGCATTGTAAATGGAGTTCGCCTCCTGCTCAATCAATGCGATGTTGTTATAGCCGATGTACGGACGATAGGGATCAGCCGGCGTACCGCAAGCCACCGCCATATCCTGAGCGACGACCCCGGTTACCGTTTGGCCATTTATCACTCCGCTGACATTCGGCAGGCCACCATTGGTAACCGTGCCGCACTGCGTCGAGGTAAGCGGCTGGCCATACTGAAATGGATTTTGGGCCGTAGGCACCGGCTGTAATTGGTTGAGGTTAACCTGATCGGACAAATGCGTGCCCTTGCTGCCAACGTAAGAAACTGTGCCGACAGTGTTCGGAGCCAAGTCATGCTGAATGTCGAAATGCCATTGCTGAACATAAGGCCAATGCACTTGGTTGGCGTATGTGGTGGTTCCGATGGTTCCACTGAGCCCGCCGCCACCAATTGAGGTGTAGCCCAGGATGTTGTATTGGGTCGGCGACAGTACGGTCGGCGGGTTACCTTCCAACCCAGAAATTGCTTCATTTCCATTCAAATGCTCAAAAAACAAGCCGTATCCGCCGCGGATTGCCCATTTGCCGTTTCCAAATGGATCCCAGGCAAATCCAAAGCGGGGCGCGGGATTCACCAAGTGATTCTTCATGCAACCAGAAGGAGTGCCTTGTTTACCGCATGAGGCGAAACCGTCATAGAAATTGCCAGAGCCGGGAATTAAGTCGCCAGCCACACCAGTTACACTGCCCGTCACATCGATAGAGGGGGCGGTTGATGCACTATACAGCGATGGGAAGAAGTTATAGAAGTTGCCGTACTTCTCTGGGTAGGTACCGAAGAAACTCACGCGCAATCCAATGTTTAGCGTCAAGTGCGAGTTGACGTGCCAATCATCTTGAATGTACGGCTCGCCGACCTTTGAACGGTAATAGTATTTCTGCTGCACATTGGTCTGATTAAAGCTGCCAATGTTGCCGACCAGGAAGTCGGCCCAAGGATTACCGGTCGTGACCGAAGAGGTGTTGAAGAAGCTTAGATACCCCTGTGTTTCCGCGCTTGCATCTTCGTTTTTCTGCAGAGCCTCGAAATAGAAACCAGCGTAGATATTGTGGGGTCCCCAAATCTTTGCGATTTGATCTTTGAACGTGTAAGTTGGGTTCGAGTTCACCCAAGGATATCCCGCTGCGTCGGCCGTGAAACCACCACCGCCGCCGTACGGAGCCCCAATCTGGACGCCAGGCAGTTTCCCGCCAAAGCCGTTGTCGAACAGACCGGTCATGGTCATCGATGCAGGCCGGTCCACTACGCCAGTCGGAGTCAAGAAGATATGGTCAGCAGTATAAGAGAACGTGAATTCGTTCAGTAACGACGGCGAAATGCTGCTGGCGATATGCGCTACCATGCTTACGCCCGGGCCAATGAACTTTGTCTGCTCGGTAGGAAACGAATCACCGCTCCATAAGGCGGTTGGCGTTATAGTGTTCCACGAATCATGAATGAAGCGGAAGAAGAAGCGATTCTTGTCGCTGATATTCTGGTCAATGCGCCCCATTTCTTCGCGCCAATTTGTGGGTGTGCTGACGGACCCGTTGAAGTAGGAGTTGAAGCCACTACCACTGGTCGGCGCGGGAATCATTCCCATAATCGCCTGGGCATTCGGGTCAATTGCAACCGTGTTGTTTGGGTAATATGCACCGGTCGCGCGGTTCACCGGACAGTTCGGAAAGGCGGTTGCATTCACAGGGCTGCCGGCCGCCGGACAGACATCGCTGAAATTGCCGGTCCTTTCCGCAGTCGAAGGGACTTGAACGTCAAAAGTCGTCGGCGTTAGCTCTCTTCGCCATTCTTCGCTAAAAAAGAAGAACGTCTTATCCTTGCTTTTGTTGTAGCCGGGGAACCAGACCGGTCCGCCAATGGTGTAACCATAGTCGTTCTTCCTGTATTCGGGATTGCTCGTCGCAAAAAAGTTTCGCGCATTGAAGTCTTCGTTGCGCACAAACTCGTAGAGGTCGCCGTGAAATTCCTTGGTGCCGGACTTTGTCACCGTCTCAATCGTGCCGGATCCATTGCGTCCATACTGCGCGCCATAATTCGACGTAAGTACTTTCACTTCGGCAATTGCGTCAACACTGGGATAAACGTTGATGGTTGAATTACTGCCCGAATCCATGTTGTCGCCACCATCCACCAGCCAGTTGTTGTATTCAGTGCGGCCGCCATTTACGCTAAAACCGACATTTCCGTACACACCCACCGTGCCTTCGTCTTGTCCAGTTTGGTTCGTCACGCCAGGCGTAAGGCTAATCAATTGCGTGAAGTTACGTCCATTCAAGACAATCTGCGAAATCTCTTTGCCGGTGACGACACCCGAAAGCTCTGCAGTCTCGGTTTGCACCTGCGTTGTAGTACTCTCAATGGTCACCGCAGTCTTTACAGCGCCAACCGTCAGCGTCGCGTCCACGCGCGTTCGTTCGGACACGCGCAACACAATCCCTTTGGCTTCGAACGCATTGAATCCCGTCGCGCTCACGCTAACTTCGTAGTTGCCCGGTGGTACCGCCGCCTGCAAGTACTCACCATCAGCATTTGTGTTTGTCTTGTAATTTGTGCCTTGGTCTATGTTCGTGACAATGACCTGAGCGTTTGGCACCACACCTCCGCTGTTGTCGCGAACCGTTCCAGTTATGGAGCCGGTTCCTTGCGCCATCAGCAGGACCGAGGTCCCTGCAATGAAGGCCAGCAGAGATACCGACCTGAGAAAACTGCGTAACATTGCATTTCTCCTTTTGGGCTTCAACTAAATCAATAGAATCAGCTTACCTAGTGGAAACTAGTGAGACACCTAAACTCGGTATTAATTTACTCCTGCTGAAAACCGTTGTCAAATGGAAAAGCAAGCGAAAGAAAGTATTCAATGGACACAACTTATGAAAAGTTTCCGGCGTTTCATCGTGTTCGTTCAAAATGGGGAACGTGCTGAAGGTTTTAGTGCTTTACCTGGCCTGCGCGGTGGTTTTTGGCCAATCGATTCACGAGTTATACGACCAAACGCAACAGGCTTTGGCGACGGGCGATCTAACAGCAGCGGAAGCTGCTATTAAACGTATTCTTTCGGTTGCTCCAAACGATCCCGGCGCGCACGCTAACCTGGCGGTCGTTCACATGCGGCGGAAGGAGTGGCCACAAGCACTGACAGAGCTTCATACCGCCGAGAAACTGGCACCGAACGTTCCGGGTATCCGCCTGAATATCGCGCTAGTTTACTACCATCAGAGCCGATTCGAGTTGGCGATTCCGCCGCTTGAAAGTGTGGTGAGAGACGAACCGTCGAGTGAGCAGCCACGATATCTTCTTGCGCTTTGCAATGTTTTTGGCGAACACTACAGCACTGCGCTTCCGATGCTGGAACGGCTCTGGGACACACACTCAAACGACTTGGCGTTTCTGTACGTTATGGCAGTAGCTGCAGACGCGACTCATCGCGACGATCTAGAAAAGAGGGCCATCAACCAAATGCTCTCCACTGGCAACAATTCAGCTGAAGTGCATTTATACATCGGCAAAGCTTACCTGTCGCGCGAGCAAGACGAACAAGCTCAGAAAGAGTTCGAAACGGCTGCGCAAATAAATCCGAAATTGCCGGTAGTTCACTATTTTTTGGGAGCAGTTGCACGACGTTTGGGAGACCAGACTCGGGCGCGCGACGAGTTCCTTGCCGATGCGGCTATCGAACCTGATCTTGCACTCGATTATGACCAACTTGGTGCGCTTTCTTTCACACTCTCGCAACTTCCGGAAGCAGAAAATTATTATCGAGAGGCCATCCGGTTACAGCCCGACTTAGCAACTTCGCAATTTGGACTTGCGAAAGTTTTGCGTCAAAGGAACAATCCCAAAGAAGCGCTAGTCCATATAGACGCTGCCGTTCGCCTGGCCTCCGAGAGCGCAAGCATTCACTACGTGCGCGCGCAAATTCTTCGCGCCAACGGGCGTGAGTCAGCAGCGAAACAAGAGTTCCTGACCTCTGAGCGCATGCAAACCTCCGTTCGAGATAAGCTTCAGGAGCAGATCTCGGGCAAGGCTACTACAGACCCCAACCCTCCGATTCCTCACTGACTAGCCTCGAATATAGGCGTCCCAATTCTTGTATACCTTGTCTTGGGCTCTGGCACGGTTTGTAGTGACGTCCTGTTGGATCTCGAATATCTTCGTTTGGGCGTCCTGAGCCGATTGCCAACGCTCGGCTTGCTGTTTCTGCACATCCGCCTCTATCCGGGGCAGGACCGAAGCGGCGGTGGCTTGATCGATCAAAAATGTCTGGAGGGATGTATTTGGGGGCATCATCCCAAATCCCGGTCCGGCGGCAGCGGGCTTCACTTGCCCGGGCGCGCTGCTAATAAAAATCACCGCCGCATCCCGCTTCAAATACGCTTGCAGCGAGGTGACGGCACTTTTGACTTGAGGTGAGTCTGGACTCACGCTGCCCAGGGTTACTCGCAATTCATCCACGCTATGCGGTATTAATTTGCGAGCCGCTTGATTAGCGTTCTGAGTAAAGCTGGGTCCAGAAATCTCGACGATTAGAGTTGCCATGGCCTTAATATATTCAAAACCTGGGGATGAAGCGCATGGTCTGGAAGGGTTAGTACGTTTGGCTGGCAACAGGGTGAAAGCAGGACGTGGAAAGGTAATTGGCTGAGCCCGTAAACGACGTTTTCACCGCCATAGCGCCTGGTATGATCCAATCGGCGCTAAAAGTGTCATATACTAGAAGTTCTCACGAAACTCATGCGCCTGCTTATTATTAGCGGAAGCCTTATTATCGTGGCCATTAATGGCCCCGCCTGAGACCTCGTGGAACAAATTACGTTTTAAAGAGGCCATCGGCGGGGGATAACCCGCAGATGGCCTTTCTGTTTTAGCACCAGAAGATCTTTAGCTGTAAGACACATTATTAAAGGATTTATGCGCATTTTCACTTTCGACACCACGCTGCGTGACGGAACACAGGGCGAATCGGTATCGTTCTCGGCCGAGGATAAGCTACTAATTGCTGAGAAACTTGACGAACTGGGGATCGATTACATCGAAGGTGGTTGGCCTGGATCCAATCCGAAGGACCGGGAGTTCTTTGAACGCGCGCGCTCACTCAAATTGAAGCACGCAAAGCTGACCGCGTTTGGTGCTACTCGTTTCGCCAAAAATCCGGTCGAAAAAGACGAAAATGTTCGTGAACTGATTGCTGCCGAAACCCCGGTTGTTTCTATTTTTGGCAAGACTTGGGATTTTCATGTCAAGCGTGCGCTTGGCATCTCGCTGGAAGAGAATCTGACACTTATTTCGGATACGGTCGCCTATCTCAAAGCACACGGTCGAGAAGTGGTTTATGACGCGGAGCACTTTTTCGATGGTTATTTTGCTAACCCTTCGTATGCGTTTCGCACGCTGGAGTCGGCCAAGAAAGCTGGAGCCGACGTCCTTTGCCTTTGCGATACAAACGGAGGAACGCTTCCATCGCGGCTGGCTGCGCTGGTAGCCGAAGTAGTCAAGAATTTCGGCGGAATCATTGGGATCCACACGCATAACGATTGCGAATTAGCGGTTGCGAATACGCTGGCAGCGGTTGACGCGGGCGCGACGCATATTCAAGGCTGTATCAATGGTTACGGTGAGCGCTGCGGAAACGCCAACATCTGTTCCATCCTTGCCAATCTTGAAATCAAGATGGGCCACACCACGGTTGGCCCGGAAAGCATCAAGAAACTGACCAGCGTAGCCCGCTATGTAGCGGAGTTGGCGAATTTGCAATTGCGCCGTGATCAGGCGTTCGTTGGACCTAGCGCTTTCGCTCACAAGGGTGGAATCCACGTTAGCGCCGTCATGAAAGATTCTTCCACGTATGAGCACATCAAACCGGGATTGGTGGGTAATCATCAACGTGTGCTGCTAAGTGATCTGTCTGGGCGCGGCAATGTCACGTACAAGCTGCAGCAACTTGGGCTGAACGATTCCATGCCCGAAGCGGCGCGCCGAGAACTTCTTCAGCGGATTAAGCAGATGGAGCATCTGGGTTACGATTTCGAAGCGGCCGAAGGAACGTTTGAGCTGCTGGTGCATGAGGCCGCACATCCGGAATTTCATCCGTTTGACGTGGTTGGCTACGAGGTGACGACCAAGCTTCAGTCCGGCAATGGCGACATGAATGAAACCAGCACCACCGCCAGCGTCACACTACAGGTTGGCGAAGCGGCTCACTCGGCCACGGCATCCGGCTCGGGCCCTGTGCATGCGCTCGATCTTTGCCTGCGCGATTGCCTGGCGTCCATTTATCCAGCCATCCGCAATGTCCGGCTTCTCGATTACAAGGTTCGCGTTCTGGGTATTAAAGGCGGCACCGAATCGAAAGTGCGCGTGTTAGTGGAATGGAGCGATCATGAACGTACGTGGGCCACGGTTGGCATATCGGACAACGTGATTGATGCCAGCTGGCACGCCTTGGTGGACGCTTTACGCCTGGAACTGATTCGCATGCTGAAGAACCAGCAGCCGAAGCCCGCCCCGACGCGGGATTACAGTTGGGCCGTTTAATTCTTTTACTAAATGAAAATTCGCTACCGTTTGTTCAGCTTATTGCCGTTGCTGTTAATAAGCTGGAGTTGTGGTGATAAACCAGACGTTTATTCTATTTCTATTCCAAACGTGAAGGTGGATGCCGATTCTTCCATCACTTCATTTCAAATGGATCTAAACGCGGGCACAGTTCAGTCAGTGGAAGGTATCCCGATCGGTTGGAATGTCGACATTAGCGACGATGTTTCTTGGCGTAGCCGAGTAAGCGCAACATCAACCGCTGGCGCCGCCACGTTGTCCGCCGAAGAACTAAAGCGACTGGCATTCATTGTCCGCCGCAACGAGACTGACACTTTCAAGTTTGCCGTTAGTGGTTCAGTGACAACCAGCAAGAGCTTCGAGAACCCGAAGAAAACCGACCTTGCCCAGAAAGATTTTGCTTTGAGCGCAGCACCGTAGGCATTTGCTCATCAGAGCATGCAGATGGTTCGTCCTTAGGTGCACAGCCTGCAGGCTCCGGTCACGGAAAAACCGCTCTTTTGCAGTCGCGGCTCGGAAGGCGACGCCTAGGTTAGCGGCATTTCGACAGCCCAGCAACTTACACTAAAGCGTAAAATCAACTTCATGAAAGCAGTTGTTGCGGATCCGACTGGCGGTCCAGATAACCTAAAGTACATAGACCTTCCGACTCCAACGCCCCAGCCGAACGAAGCTTTGGTGAAGTTGCATTCGATTGGCGTTAACTTCATTGATATCTATTTCAGAAGCGGGCTTTATAAGGCGCCCGAGTCACCGGTGAGAATCGGCAATGAAGGCGCAGGGGTCATCGAAGCGGTGGGTGACGCTGTGACGAATCTGAAACCCGGCCAGCGAGTCGCGTATGCCATGGCGCGCGGCTCTTATGCCGAATATGCAGCGGTTCCCGCCTCCGTTCTCGTACCCCTGCCAGACGAGGTGAGCTTTGATGACGCGGCCACAGTGATGCTGCAAGGCATGACCGCGCACTATTTGACTCACTCCACGTGGCCTTTGAAAGCGGGGCAAATCTGTCTGGTTCACGCCGCAGCGGGCGGGGCCGGACTGCTGATTGTTCAGCTAGCCAAGATCGCCGGAGCCACAGTCATCGGCACCGTTTCGACGGCTGAAAAGGCTGCGCTGGCTCGTGAACACGGTGCTGACCACACGATTCTGTATACCGAACAAGACTTCCTGGCCGAAACGAAGCGGTTGACCCAAAACAAGGGTGTGGACGTTGTCTACGATTCTGTTGGCAAGACCACGTTTCACAAGAGCTTGGATTGCCTGCGCCCACGCGGCATGATGGTCAGCTTTGGCCAATCCAGCGGGGCAGTCGGGGAAATAGACCCGCTGTTGCTTTCTCAAAAGGGGTCTCTGTTCCTGACTCGGCCGAGTTTGGCTCAATACATTAGCGATCCAGAGGAGCTGCGGTGGCGCGCCAAAGATCTATTCGGCTGGATCGCATCCGGCAAACTGCGCGTCCGAGTTCACAAAGCGTATAAGCTGGATCAGGCTGCGCAGGCCCATAGAGACCTGGAGAGTCGCGGGACAACTGGTAAACTCCTTCTGAAACCGTGAGCTTATTTTGCTGAACAATGCTGAATTGGAAGGCCGCCGTGATCGCCTGGTACCCGCTTTGCGAGAAGCTCGTGCTGGTGGCTTTCTAGTCACGGCATTACCGAACGTCCGTTATCTGACTGGCTTTACCGGTAGCAATGGCGCGCTTCTTCTGACTGCAGACCGCGCATTGCTGTTTACGGATCCGCGCTACCAAACACAGGCCCCACTTGAATCCGATTGCGAAATCAAAATCGCCAAAGGTCCGCTTCTTCCGGCACTCTGCAAGTGGCTGAACCGGCTTAAAATCAAGTCGCTGGCATTCGAACAGAACAGAATTAGTTTTGAGGATTTCCAGATGCTGAAGGAAAACGCCAAAGGACTGAGTCTAAAGGCGGTTGCGGGCGCCGTGGAAAGCCTCCGCATGGTTAAATCATTCGTCGAAATGGCAACTATTCGTGCGTCCGTCCGACTAAACTCTGCCGCGCTGGAATTGGCGCTTGAAAATTTCAGCCCCAGCATGACGGAAGTGGATTTGGCGGCGGAAATCGACTATAGAATGCGGCTTTTGGGGGCCGACGGGACGGCCTTCGATACGATTGTGGCGTCGGGACAGCGTACTGCGCTGCCGCATGCGCATCCGGCCGATCTGCCGATTCGGGCGAATGAACTATTATTAATAGATATGGGTGCCAGCGTGTCCGGCTACTCAAGCGATATGACGCGCACCTACGCAGTCGGCAAGGTTAACACCAAGTGCCGGCAAATGTATCGTGCAGTGTTGGAAAGTCAGTTGGCAGCCTTAGATACCATCAAACCGGGGATAACGTGTACTGCTGTGGATGGGACCGCGCGCCGCGTGTTGCAGGCTCACGGGTTGGATAAGCTGTTCATCCACTCTACCGGACATGGGTTGGGAATTGAAATCCACGAACGTCCGCGGATTGGGCGCAAAGACATGACTCGGTTGGAAGCCGGAATGGCGATCACAATTGAGCCTGGCGCTTATCTGGAGGGAATTGGTGGAATTCGAATTGAGGACACCGTGGCGGTAACAGATACGGGTTATGAGGTATTGACACCCACCAGAAAAGAACTGGTGGTCCTGTAGCAAGTTTGCCTGCTGCACTTGCGTTGAGGGTATTGAATGACTATTGATGAGATTAAAGAGTTGATCCGAGTTGTGCATGAAACCGGCATTGCCGAGCTTGAGTACCAACGCGGCGACAATCGGGTACGCATACGTAGTGCCCTAGGCGCGGTTGCAACCGAGACGGCGCATGTTGCTCCGGTAGGGCACACAACTGCTGCGCCCTTGGTTTCGGCGCCGGTGGGACAAGGTTCGAAGTTGCAGCAACAAATCAGCGAAGCTGCTATAGAGGACGAACGGAACGAAATTGTGAAATCGCCCATCGTGGGCACTTATTATGATTCGCCAGCGCCTGGTGCGAGTTCGTTTGTGAAAGTGGGTGATCGCGTGGAGCCCAAACAGGTGCTCTGCATTATCGAATCCATGAAGCTGATGAATGAGATTGAGGCTGAAACCGCCGGCACAATAGTTGCCAAACACATTGAAAATGGGCGGCCAGTCGAATATGGCGAAGCTCTGTTCACCATACGTCCCGTGTAATTCACCGTGCCAAAGACATTTCGTAAGATTCTTATTGCCAATCGCGGCGAGATTGCCCTGCGCGTTATTTCCGCAGCCCGCGATTTGGGTATCAAGACAGTGGCCGTTTATTCGGAAGCCGACCGGCACAGCCTGCACGTCCGTTTCGCGGATGAAGCTGTCTGCATTGGTCCGGCCAAGAGTTCTCTCAGCTACCTGGACATCACAAAGATTATCAGCGCGGCCGAGATCACAAATGCGGACGCGGTTCATCCCGGCTATGGCTTCTTGAGCGAGAACGCCGAATTTGCTGAGGTTTGCGAACTGTCCGGCTTGAAGTTTATTGGCCCGAGACCGAACGTAATTCGAGATATGGGCCTGAAGCAACGGGCGCGCGCCATCATGAAGGACGCTGGCGTACCGATTCTTCCCGGCTCCATCGGCATTCTGCAAAGCAGCGATGAAGCACTGGAACTAGCTAACCAAATTGGCTATCCGGTCATGCTGAAAGCCGCTGCCGGCGGCGGCGGTCGAGGTATGCGGATTGTGCGTTCGGCACCGGATCTTCCAAGCCTTCTAACTCAAGCGCAAAACGAGGCGGCCGCGGCATTTTCCTGTGGCGACATGTACATGGAGAAACTTGTGGAAGCGCCGCGCCACATTGAGTTTCAAGTTCTGTCGGATGAACATGGCAACGTGGAAGTGTTGGGCGAACGCGAATGCTCCATTCAGCGCCGACATCAGAAACTGTTGGAAGAAAGCCCATCGCCGTCGGTGACGCCGGAACTCCGGCAGCGCATATCAGACGGCCTTCGGGCTGCCATGAAGTCCATCGGTTACACCAACGCTGGAACCGCTGAGTTTCTGATGGATCAGAATCGTAATCTCTATTTCATTGAGGTGAACGCACGCATACAGGTAGAACATCCGGTGACTGAATGCGTGACCGGCTTGGATTTAGTGAAGGCACAAATTCGTGTCGCACAGGGCGAATCCCTCAACGAGATCATTACGAAACCAATAACGTTTGACGGGCATGCGATTGAGTGCCGTATCAACGCTGAGAATCCTAAGACTTTTGCACCCTGTCCGGGCCGTATTACTGGGTTAAATCTGCCAGGCGGAATCGGCATTCGAGTGGACACAGCCGCTTACACGGATGGCGTTGTTCCGCCTTACTATGATTCGCTTGTGGCGAAACTGATTGCCTACGGGGAGGATCGCGCGGAAGCAATTGCGCGCATGAAGCGGGCACTCAGCATGTTTGTTGTGGAGGGAATTGCGACGACTATCCCTGTGCATGAAGCGATTCTGAACGATCCGGATTTCATTGCCGGCAATTTCGACACAACGTTCTTAGCCACGCGCACCGAAACACCATAAACAATCTATATGACTTATGTTTTGTCTCAGTTCGGCTACTGAGTTAGCCGTACAGAGCCAACATTTGATCACAGCCCAATTGCTATTGAGGATCGCCTGGTTTTACCCACTTCTTGAAGTATTTCCGCTTGATGTCCGGCCAAAACTCTTTGAGCACCTGGGACACAGCGTCGGTAGCTAACTGGGTTCCCCAATTCTGCATGAAGTCCCCGACATCTCGATCGTCTTGATAATAAGACAATCCCACCCCGGCAGCGATACCGTTGCCAACTATTTCCGCAAAGTTAAAACTGGTGTTGCCGGCATCAGTCTTGGTAATAACAATTCGCGATAAAGCATAGCCAACACGTGATTTCACACTGCCCGAAGCCTTTCGGAAATAGCGAGGATCTTCTTTGAAAGCAATGGGAAGAAACCCCTCAGTCATCATGTTGCCTATGACTTGATCGGTGTAAGAGGTGCCAAAGCGCTTCATGTAGCCCTCAAAACCTTGTCCGAATTGTGGATGGCTATTTTCCAACTGGTACAAGCCCGCGTAGGCGGCGCCGACACCAATCAACGGATAGTCGAAAGTGTCTTTCAGCGCAATCTTAATCTTGTATTTGGATGAAATGGGATGATATTCCTGCGTCAATTCGGCCGTCCGGTAGTTCGGAAGAACGCCTAAAACGCGTTTGTCCTCGTTCTTGGCGGCAGGATCGTTTTCGTCCAGAGTTTTCTTGTCCTGGCCATAGGCACCCGGCAAAAGAAAGAGTAATAAAAATATGGCCGTGGCCTGAACAAATTGCATGTCAACTGTTATTAGAAATAAGTCGTCTTTAGAACAAGGATAACGCTGAGATTTCCACGTAGACCGGCTAAAAACTGTCGATAATAAGACAAGGTGATTTGTGAAACCGGCGTAGTTGCTTGTGAATCAACATCATTATGACGAAGCAGGGTGGCTAAAGGCTTCAAAAAGGATACAGTGTTTAAGTATTATATTCACGACACAGCAAAGGGTTATTCTCTGGAGTTGCTCGGCTCTTTCGATGAATCTCGGGTTAAAGAACTCTCATGTTGCTGGGAGACAGCCAAAACAACCCTAAAAAATCGTGTTCTGACGCTGGATTTGCGTGGCCTTAAGGCACTAGATGAGCCCGCCCGTCAATGGTTGGCAGCTATGGGTCAAGAAGGCGCAAGATATCTTCCTGAATCGTTCTTGTTAGATACAGTAGCGGGCCTTCCAGGCGATAAGGCAGAGACGGCATCAGCTGCTAAGCAGAGCCTGTTTGTTAGGTTGTTCCGGCTGTCTGCTAGACCAGCACGGTAAAAGCTGTTTCTGTCCGTGTCACAGGCCTGTAAGCGGTATCACGTTCCACCGGCTCGCGTCCTGCTTCCTTAATCAAACGTAATAAGTCCTGTCGTCGCAGATGCTGGCTTGTGGTTGCACCGGCATCATGATAGATCTTTTCTTCCACCACCGTTCCATCGATATCATTGGCGCCAAAGCGCTGCGCGATCTGAGCAACACTGGGGGTCATCATGATCCAGTACGCCTTGATGTGAGGAATGTTGTCGAGCATCAAGCGCGCGATCGCGATTTGCTTCAGATCATCAAAGCCGCTGGTCTTTGGTAAATGGCTGAGAGCAGTGTTATCTGGATGGAACGCCAGCGGGATGTACGTCACAAATCCGTCCGTGTTTCATCCTGCACGGCGCGCAGTTTCACCAGATGGTCGGTCAAATCTTCGCGCGTTTCCAAATGACCGTAGAGCATAGTGCAATTGCTCTTCAGTCCGATCTGGTGAGCGATCTCGGCGGTCTCCAGCCATTCGTTGCCGTCAATTTTGTGATCGCAAATGATGCGCCGGACGCGTTCTGAAAAAACTTCGGCGCCGCCGCCGGGCAGCGAGTCTACACCGGCAGCTTTCAACTTCTCGTAGCGTCTCGCGGATGGAAAGTTTGGCGCGTTTGGCCAGGAAAGCAATCTCCACCATGGTGAAGGCTTTCAAATGAACTTGCCGGCGTAGCGTTCTTTCAAACCCGGCAGATCATCTGGCAAAACCAATCGAGTGACAATTCCGGATGTAATCCACCAACGATGTGGAACTCGGTGACAGCCTCGGCGTAGCCCTTACCCGCGATCTCCCAAACCTGCTCGAGCGACATGGTGTAGGCCGTTGGGTCTTTGGCTCGCTTGCCGAATGCGCAAAGTCGGCAACTGGCCACACAAACATCGGTTGGGTTGATGTGGCGGTTGACGTTGAAGTAAGTAATATCGCCATGCATCCGCTCGCGCACCAGGTTGGCCATATAGCCGATCGCCAGAATATCGCCGCTGCGGAACATGTGCCACGCCATCTTCGAACGACAGACGCGCTCCGGCTTCGACTTTTTCGAAAATCGGCTTCAGGCGAGCATCGTCGACTCACGATTTGGTGAGCAGTGGGTCATGACTTTAAATGTATTTCCGGTTCAGCAAAATGTCGGCGGCCCAAAAGGCAAAGAACAAGACACTGACATAGCCATTCACGGTGAAGAAGGCCGCATTCACGCGTCGACAAATCGTCCGGCTTCACCAAGCCGTGCTCATAGACCAGCAGCGCAACCACCACAGGCCAGTATCCCGGCCACGCTCAGCGCTCCGAGATGGAAGGACAAGACCACGAGGCGCACAGAGACAAACAATCATCGCCAGATGCGAGCAGCGCGCCAACATCAGAGCGTGCGAGATGCCCAACGCTGCGGGATACTGAACAATCCTTCAGCCGCGATCGAAATCATAATCCTGACAAGCATAGATGACATCGAAGCCCGCAGTCCAAAACATGACAGCCGCGTGAGCCAAAGAATGCGGGGGTCAAGCAGCCGCGTATGGCGATCCAGGCGGCAGCCGGCGCGATGCCCAGGCAGAACCCAACAATCAAATGCGAGAACACAGGTAAAGCGCTTGGCAAACGAATAGACGAAAAGAATGGCCAGCGCTACCGGCGACAGCAACAAGCAGAGCAACCCAGTCGCTGCGCCGCCCAAATAGAAAGACAGCGAAGCAGCGAATCGTGAAACCCCAGGCAAACCGCGCGGAAACAATCCGGCGGGAAGGTGGCGCAGTGGCCGTGCGGCGGTTGCGCGCGTCGATTTCGGCGTCGAGAATGCGATTGAAGGCCATGGCCGCGGAGCGTGCGGCTACCATGGCGACGACAATCCAGAGCAACTGGCGGCCAAACCGGAATCTGAAAGCGCGCGTCTCGCCACGCCAACAGCGCTCCGGTAAGAGCAAACGGCAGCGCAAACACGGAATGCTCAAACTTGATCATGTCAAGAGTAAGCCGCAATCGATGTCCAAAAAGCGATCCATAGAAAAGTAGATGTCGTTACTATTTTAGTGGATGCCGCTGAACTTCATGCAATACAGAACGTATACAGCGATTGCTGGAAGAAGTGCGCAGTGGCAAAACGGAAGTGGCGGCGGCACTCGAAGATTCTGAAGACCCTGCCCTTTGAAGATCTAGGCTACGCCAAAGTGGATCATCATCGCGCCATGCGGCACGGGATGCCCGAGGTGATATTCGGCAGGGTAAAACAGCGGAACAAGTGGCGGGCATTGCGAAGGCTTTGCTGGCGAAGTCACGAAAACTTGTTGCTGACGCGCGCCACGCCCGAGATGGCGGAGAGCGTTCGACAACTGGCGCCCGAAGCAGAGTATTTCCCTGCTCCGGCGTGGTTGTCAGCGTTTGGCGCGACCGCACCATTCGCGGCAAGGGCAAGATTGCGGCATCTGTGCGCCGGAACCAGCGACCTGCCGTGCATTCAAGAAGCGCAACTGACCGCCGAGGTAATGGGCAACGACGTGGATTTAATTGCCGACGTCGGCGTGGCCGGCATTCATCGGCTGTTGAACCAACGCGAGCGGCTTGCGGATGCGCGGGTCGCCATAGTGCGCGCCGGCATGGAAGGCGCACTGCCGAGTGTGGTGGGCGGGCTGGTCGGCTGTCCGGTCATTGCAGTGCCAACCAGCATCGGTTATGGCGCCAGTTTTAATGGACTGGCCGCGCTGCTGGGCATGCTGAATAGTTGCGCGAGTAATGTCACGGTAGTGAATATCGACAACGGTTTCGGCGCAGGGTATGTGGCGAGCTTGATTAACCGGCTGTGAGCGGATGCGCCGCTAGCTTTCCGCAATCAATCCGGCGCGTTCCTTCAGTTCGACACCGGTGAGCTTCAATCGCATGGCCTCGTTTACCAAGTATCGGACTTTCGCCGCCGCCGCTTGATAGTTCAATCCTTGATCATGAATGTTGGATACGCAGTTGCGTTCGGCGTCCGTGCGTCCAGACTTCGGCTGGTAAGTAATGTAGACGCCTAAACTGTCGGGCGAACTCAAACCCGGTCGTTCGCCGATCAGCAGAACGCACACTTCCGCGCCCACCAATTCACCAATGACATCTCCTACAGCCACCCGCCCTTGCTCTGCGATGATAATGGGCGCGCTGGGCTGGAGTTCGCACAACAGATTTGCGGCGTGACGATGTATTGCAGCCGCTGACAATCCATCCGCTACGCAATACAACATGGGAATTGGGTAGATATACTCGGCGAGTTGCGCCCGCGATGGCTGGGAAAGAATTCTGCCCAAATCAGGCCGCAATAAATATTCCTCCCGCGTGCGTGCTTGGCTTTGTAACACTATTGAGTCCCATCCATGCTGGCTGAATTCGTGGACTAACGACTGGCTGTCCATCGGCGCATGGACAGCGTCACGCGCCTTGGCATGTGCAAGCCGAAATTCCAGCAGCGCTTCGGTTGGAACACTATCACCGGCTCGACCCAGATCGACTCGCGCATTAGTAAAGCTGCGTAGCGTCAGCATACTCAGGCTTCCAACAGCTTCATGGCTTCGCTCAATTCCGGACGCCTGATTCTAAGCCATGCGTCAAATTCGGGAGCAGGCTTCAGCCCGAATACGCGCCGCAAGAACAACGCATCATGAAAGGACGAACTTTGATAATTCAGCATGACGTCGTCAGCGCCAGGAACACCCATAATGTAGTTGACGCCCGCGGCGGTAAGCATGGTGAGAATGGCATCCATATCGTCGTCATCTGCCTCCGCATGGTTGGTATAACAAACGTCGCAGCCCATAGGCAGCCCAAGCATTTTGCCGCAAAAATGGTCTTCCAACGCCGCACGACGAATTTGTTTGCCGTTATACAAGTACTCCGGCCCAATAAAGCCAACCACGGTATTCACCAGCATGGGATTGAAAGCTCGCGCGACCGCATAAGCCCGCGCTTCGCAAGTCTGTTGATCCACACCGTGGTGGGCATTCGCCGATAAAGCGCTTCCCTGCCCGGTTTCAAAGTACATGACATTTTGACCCACTGTGCCGCGCTTCAGTTCAAGCGCCATCATTTGCGCTTCCTTTAGCATTCCAAGCGTGATTCCGAACGAATCGTTGGTCGCCTGGGTGCCGCCAATGCTCTGAAACACCAGATCGACGGGTGCGCCGGCTCGCATAGCCTCCATCTGGGTGGTGACGTGCGCCAATACGCAACTCTGCATGGGAATGGCGTAGCGCAAACGGATGCGGTCCACCAGGCGTAAGAGTTGAATGACGCGTTCCGGATTATCGGACGCCGGGTTTATGCCGACAACCGCATCGCCGCTTTCAAGCATCAGGCCATCGATAATACTTGCCGTGATGGCCCGAGGATCATCCGACGGGTGGTTCGGTTGTAGACGGGTTGAAAGCGTCCCAACAAGACCAACGGTAGTACGAAACCGAGTTATGACGCGCAGTTTGTGGGCTACCTGAATCAGATCTTGCTCGCGCATGATTTTAGAGACTGCAGCCACCTGTTCGGGTAGTAGTCCTGGAGCTAACCGAGTCAGCGCATCGCCATCCGACTCATAACTCAGCAGCCAATTGCGAAAGTCACCGACAGTCAGGTGCGATACAGGCGCAAAACTGTCGGAGGCGTGCCGGTCGAAGATAAGTCGGGTTACATCGTCAGTTTCATAAGGAATTAGGGGGTTGGAGAGGAAATCCTTCAGCGGAACGTCGGCTAACGACATCTGCGCCGCGACCCGCTGTTCTGCGCTGATGGCTGCCAGCTTCGCCAACTGATCGCCCGACCGCATGGGCGATGCTTTGGCCAATAGGTCTTTCAAATCATTGAACTTATAAACCGTTTGGCCGACTATCGCATGGTACTGACTCATGACATACGCCGATAGCTTACGTTCGAGATAGCATGATACTCTACAACTGAAAGGGCGACTATATTCAACGGATGCGCTGGTTTGCTATAGCTGCGATATTTTCGCTCGCGACGGGAACTCTGTTGGCGGAAACAACGAGCGGATATAGGGTCACAATTGTTGATGGGGACGGCGCACTCAACAGCGTATCAGCTAGGACGGCGCATGACTCGGTAATTCAAGTCAAGGATGCCAATCGCCGGTCCATTTCCGGTGCGTATGTTGAATTCGATGCGCCAACATCTGGAGCAAGCGCCGCTTTCGCAAACGGCAGCACGCACTTCGCCACGACTACCAACACCGACGGATTAGCGGTGGCGTCTAACCTGAAAAACAACGGCGTGCCGGGTTCGTTCGCGCTTCTGGTGCACGTGTCTTATCGCGGCCAGAATATTGGCGAAGCGCAGGTGCATGAAACTAATGTTGCCGGCGTAGTTCCAAAGGGCTTGCCGCAGGCCCCTGCCGGAAGCAGCGTCTCGAAGGACGTGAACATCCCCAACAGCGTGATTGGAGTCGCTATGGGTGATCAGTTTTTGGTGAATGGTGCAAATACACCCAGCAACGCGAACCTGTCACAGGGCACGCGCATACAATCTTTAGACAAGCCCACCACGCTCTATCTCCACAACCATTGCGAATACGTTGTTGCACCGCATTCCGCCGTTTCTATCGCTCCCAGGCTGGTCATGCTGGAAAGCGGTTCGGTGCGCGCCAAGAAATTTGGCGACTGCAGAATCGGTTATGGCGGGTTGTTCGTTACTGCGGAACCGAACGCTGACGGAGTGGCAACGTTGACCGGACAGAGCCTTCAGATAACTGCCATTACCGGCAACGCCGAAGTGGTGAATGGCGCCGGCGATCTGATCAGCACCGTTCAAGCCGGGACAGTCTCAACGTTCGGAACCTCAGCCGTATCGAGCGGCGCGAGCATTGGCGGTTCAGGCATGTCGATTAAGACCGATTGGTTGATTACCGGCGGTCTCTGGGTTGCGTTAGCCGGTTTTGGCATTGCACTGGACGCGATTCTTCAACCCGACTCCCAGGAAGACGCCCCCGACCAGTCCGTAGGGTTGCGCACGCCTCCAGCCCCGCCGCAGTTGTTCCGCATGCCTTTCACCAGCGCCGCTAATGTTTCTGGTTTTTTCGCGAAATAGAAACGAATCAAGCTGGTCCCTTCGCCTTGCGTATTAAAGAAACTGGAACCAGGAACGGCGCTTACGCCTACGTTCTCAACCAAGTGTTTCGCTGCCGCAGTGTCGTTGGCAAAATCAAAACCGCTGATATCGCACATCACGTAATAGGCGCCAAACGGCTTATAACAGTGAAATCCAACGCGCTCCAGAATGCCCATAAGCTGGTCGCGTTTCGTTTGATAAGTCGCTTCGAGATTCAAGAAATACTCGTCTGAAAGCTGAAGAGCGGCGATGCCGGCCTGCTGCAGAGGAGCAGCCGCTCCAACGGTCAGAAAATCGTGCACCTTGCGAATCGAGTTGGTAAGCTCAGGCGGAGCAACCACCCAGCCAACTCGCCATCCGGTAACGGAAAACGTCTTACTTAAGCTGTTGACGCTAACGCAACGTTGGCGCAGTCCGGGAAGGGTGATTGGTGGAAAGTGTTTGCGGCCATCAAAAATAATATGTTCGTAGATTTCGTCGGTAATGATGAGGCAATCGAATTCTTCCGCCAGTCTGCCGATAAGTACCAATTCTTCCCGTGTGAATACTTTTCCGGTCGGATTGTTCGGGGAGTTCAAAATAATAGCGCGCGTCTTGCTGTTGAAAGCGGCGCGCAGTTGAGCGGGATCGAACGTCCATTCAGAACCATGCAGGCTGACATAACGAATAACCGCGCCGCACAACTGTGAATCGGGCCAATAGTTTTCATAAAAAGGTTCGAACACCACTACCTCGTCACCGGCGTTCATTAAGGCAAGCAGCGTTGCAATCATGCCTTCAGTAGCGCCGCAACAAACAGTGACTTCCCTTTCCGGGTCAAGATCTAGATCGTAGAACCGTTTGTAATAGCTACAAATAGCTTGGCGAAACGGTCGCGCACCCCAGGTGATTGTGTATTGATTAATATCCTCGGCAATGGCTTTTTGCGCGGCGGCCTTAATCTCGGCGGGGGCTGGAAAATCCGGAAACCCTTGCGCCAAGTTAACCGCGCCATGTTGAATCGCAAGGCGCGTCATCTCGCGTATGACGGATTCTTTGAATTCACCAATGCGCGCACTCTGAAAGCGGCGAACCGCAGTAGTGGCCATCCACAAATCTTAACTCGAGTGGCGTTTCTTCTTTGACTTGGTCGGCGCTGTGGGTGGGGGCTTCGGGTGATACGGAGGCAGGTCGGGCTTCGTGCCGGCGTAAAGTCGGCGGTACAGGTTAGCGTTGCGCTGCACGATTTGCACATACAAACGAGTTTCATGCAGGGGAATCACTTCGACCAAGTCAGCCGTGTCCTCGAATGGCCCCCAGTTTCGCCATTGATCTGGACGCCCGGGTCCGGCGTTGTATGCCGCCAACGCCCATTCCGTCTGACCGTTGTATCTATCCAACAGCGTGCGCAGAAAGTACGTGCCCAATTGGATGTTGAGATCGGGAGTTTCAAGATCCGACGTAGTCACGCGACGTATGGAAAAGTGGCGCGCCATGGAACGTGCCGTTTCCGGTATCAGTTGCATCAGACCATACGCATGCGCGGGCGACACCTCTTTGATATAGAAATCGGATTCCTGGCGGATGAGTGCAGAAATCAGATATGGGTCCAGCTTTTGTTGCTTACTGAAATACTCAATAGCGCCGCGGAAAGGAATAGGGAAGGCAAGCTGCCAGAACTCAGGCGGCGCTTGATCCAATGGCATATACAAGTAACCTGGCACGTAAGTTTTGATGTCATTCAACGCCTCATTAGGAGCGTCGCGCTCGATCGCGTATTTGGCCAGTTGCATGGCATAAACGTTGCTTTGGCCGTCGTCATTACGCGCGCCAAAGCGCAGTTCACCCTCGGCAAAATCGTTCAAGCCGGTTATCTGCAAAAGTTCCGCACGATTCAAACGCTTTTGCGCCAGTGGTCCTGGCTTGAAACTTTCATAACGATCACGCTGCGGCCATGTGACAGTGTTTAGAAATGTCTTAGCGGTTTCAGAAGGAACGGCATCCTTCAAAGCAGCCGAACCAATCCGCTCACTAGCAAGCAACCCGAAATAAGTGTTGGGGAAATGCAGAACCAGCGCATCAAAAGTGGCGCGCGCGGAACCTATATCGTTGTTCTTTTCGTACCAGCGTGCAAGAAAATATAGCGCGTCGGTCGTGTCCTCAGTTTCTGGAAACTGCTGAACAAAATTCTGTAAAAGATCGCCCGCGTCTTTGTCGCCCGAATGATAGGCTGCATAGGCCCGGCGCCAGTTGCATGGCGCGGCTTCCGGAATGCGTCCAAAAACGCTGGCACAGGTCCGATACAGGTCTAACGCCAACGTCCCCTCATTCTGATAGCGAGCCTGATCTGCAACCTCGATCAACGCTTGCAAGCGCCATGTCGAACCGGGACTGCCCTGTTCTAATTCGTCAAGATAAGGTTTGACGTTCGAATTCTTATCATCCCGGCGAGAACACTCAATCAAGTAATACAAACGCTCTGCGTTGGCATCCGCATCGGACACTTTCAGGTTATTCAAGTAATTGATTGCGTCTTTCGTTTTGCCGGTGAAATAATCCAGTTCGCCTAAACGAACCTGGGCTAGATCGCGTTGCGCGCCGCTAAGGCTGGGAATTGCCGCAATTAGTTCAATACGGGCGTCTGAACTGTGATGGTATTGGATCAGCTTGGCCGCGCGTTCCAGCATGAGCGCAGGCGTGATCGGAGGATAGGCATCGCCCATCCTAGCTTTTACATCCACCAAGGTCCGTGCGGCGTCCGTCGCCTCATCGGCAACGGGATAGTCGTAATATACGCGTTTATAATACTCAGCCGCCTGCGCCAGGTCTTCGTTCGCCAGCAAGCATTTGGCATACAACAGATAACCCTGCGGCTTTGGAATACGGTCCAGATATTTTTGAATCAGTTCCAAAGCCTGCTTCGGTTGGTCTGAATCCAGATTCGAATTGACCGCAATAGCAGCAGAGCGGCCAACCAAAGGGGAAAGCGGATCAAACGTAAAAACCTGCGTTACCGCTTTGTCCACTTCCTTGTAATTCTTTAGTTGATATTCAGCTTCTGCGCGTAGAAATTGCGCATAATCGTTCAGAACGGGAGCTCTGGCCGCACCTGCCCGCGCATATTCCGCGGCAGCATCGTAATTACCTTGATCCAGTTCATGTTGCGCGGCAGACAACAGCCCGGCAGCGCCCACGGTCTTTGGCGGAGGCGGCTTGGGGGAGGATTTGGTCGTGCTTGGGTGTGTTGCAGTCGTGGTCAGCGCGAAGCCCGAACCCGCGAGCACCAGCAGGGAGCAGCAGATCGCAATCTGCCAAGCTTGGCTGGATATTGGCAAACCAAATCTATAGAAGGCGTCCCGGATAGTCTGCTCCTAACCTGTGCTCGTCACCGTGCGCGGCAGTCTGGATCAACTCCAAATGAAGATAATCCACCATTGAAGGAACAGTCATGAATTGCTTACGATAATTCTCACGTGCTTTGTCGATTTCTCGCTTAAGGAAAAGATACAGGTCGCCCTGTTCTCGGCCGGCGCGGCAGGCTTCCGGGCGAGCCAGTTGCATTTCTGCAACTACGACGCGTGCGAATCTCTGCGCTCGAATATGCAAGTCGCGCTGATCAACTGGCAGATCCGACCAAGCGGGCATCCGGCCGGTCCGCTCTCCGCTTGACGGTCGCTTGTGGTTGGCATCGCTCTCAACGGATGAATCAGCATGCGCCGCACCCACTTCGGAAGGCTTCGCCAGGGGAATGCTGGCGGCGGCGTTAATTTGAGCATGTAAAGCAACATTTGCTTTGCGTTCCAGCACGCTGGAGGCTATGCCCGAGATGAGTTCCAACGCATTCATGTCAGACCCGGCATCTGATGCAAATAAAACAGCGCTAACACGATCGCCATTTGTAATGGGGAAAATATGCGCCCGTTCGCTCGCTTCCGATAGCTGTTCGCCAACTTCGTTCGGGCTTCGCAAGGTCGTAACCGGATCCTTGGATTCGACCGCACTTGTAATTGCCGCAGCCGAATTAGATGGTATTGACAAATCGTCCTTCAGCCAGTCCGCGGGAGCTTGACCACGCAAAGTGTAAATATCTTTTGCGACAGAAAAAACCGCCAGGTGCTTTGCGTATGGCGTAGCGGCATCCAGCAGCGCCTGTAGCCAATCACTCTCGGTTTGGTAGCCCCGAAAGCGCCTGAAAACCTGATTTAACGCTTGCAGTTGTTCCGCGCGCGCACGCATGGCGGATTGGGCACACGCGTCGTCAAACACACGTCGTACCGCATCGAAGGAAGGATCTAAAATGTGGGGGGCCACCGACTCGATTTTAGCGAACACCAGATGCAGAGTACGTTATTGAGTACCTTTAAGGTCTCCGAGTAAATGCAAGTGACGGTCGGCGTTGCTTAAATCGACGGTCAGTTTGCCGTCTGCATCCGTCGCGCCGTCGCCTGTCCATTCCTGATCTTTCTGGACAGCTGTTACATCCGAAAGCTTCAGCGCGGGAGTGTCGCGAAGCGCCAGCGTAAATGTGCCTTTCAATAAGTCGAATGCGTCGTTGCCTGCAAACGTAATGCCTTCGCCATTAAAATCTCCACGCGCTCTTAGGTTTTGCAAAACGAGTTCGCCCATTCCAATGCTGTCCGCGCTTCCGACAATGCGAAGCATACCGCCGTTCCAGGAATACCCGTCCACGCGACCGGAAAAACGATAGTGCGGTAATCGCGATGCAAGGCTGATGGTTCCAGTTCCGCTCATCTTTCCGTTTGGAAGCGTCGCATCGACATCCGATAACTGAACATTGGCTCCCTGCCAAATGAATCGCGCGGCAAAACGTCCTAACGGTATCTGACTAATGGTGCATTCGGATATCGTCACCTCTCCGTCCAGGTTGCGTCTGACGATCCATGCGGGCAGGCTGCGCCGTGTGAATGGCAACCGCGACAACAGACCTTCGTCGCTGAGCGACGCCGCAAGATCGGTTTCCAGAATTGCTAAATCTGCCTTTGCAAAGTCCAGGCGCAATCGTTCTGGATGCTTGGCGCCGGATGAGTAATGATAGCTGCCATTGAACGAAATATCCCCAACAGTCCCGGACATGCGAGGCAGATCAAAAGTAGTCTCATCGAAAGTTGCCCTGCCCTGGGCCAGTTGCACTGGTACGCTCACTTCTGGAATATTTAACGTGATATCAGTTAGTTGCAATTGTCCCGACCATACAGGTTTTTGCGCGACTGCGGAATAGCTAACGCGAAAGTGCCCATTCAGATCGCCTGCTGCCAAGAGCATAAGAGCATCAGGTAAACCGAACCATGCTGCAATGGCTTGTTTGAAGGCAGCTACCGGCATTCGCTCAGCGCTAATATCAGCGGCTAAATTCTGACCGCCCAAATCCATTTCACCCCCAGCGCGCAGCGTGCCGCCCGCGTCTGATTCCAGCGCTGCTGGTTCAATATGAAGCTGATTTCCTGATATCGTCACATTAGCGGTTTTCGCTCGCATGGGCGGCATGTTTGGGATCTCGGCTACGGCATCGCTTATCGCCACGCCGCCGTCTATTCCCGTGGAGCTGGACAATCCAATCACGCCATCTATCGCGCCTTGCATTTGCAAGCCCTTGGGCAGAACCATCCCCATGCGCCTGGCCAAAGGAAGTAAACTCGCTAGGGGTGCCTTGCGCATAGTTGTCAGCACGGTCCAACTGGGGTGCGTCATGAAGTCAGTCGCTTTTAGCTGCAAAGTGAATGGGTTATCCGTATCATTCTGCGACAGCGTCGTCAAATCCAGGTTGTGTTTTTCAAGGTCAATCAGCGCCCGGTAATGAACACGCCATTGGTCCCCAGGAGAAGGCAATAAGTCCCAGCGATGTACGTCGTCCAGACGCAGTTCGCCTTGTGCTTGCAGGTTTGCGAATGGTCCGCTGATCGTCATATGCCCGCTCATATTCCCGTGGACTCCCAAATCCTGCCCTTGCACGAGCGTGGTTATTTCGCTAATGTTGCTTGGCTCAAGCGTTACGTCTGCTTCCAGTTGGTTGCCGCTCTCAGCCGCAGGCTTCAAATACCAGTTGGCGTTTCCCGTGAAATGCCCAAACCCATTGCCGGCGCGGTCCGTTCGGGCGGGCGACGCCTCAAACTTGAAATAAATCTTGCCCGAAGTTTCGGGATACACGGAAACGTCGGTCTCGGTCAAATAAAGCGTCGTTTTGCGAGCGCCTAGTTTGAAATCGACACGTCCGTTCGACATGCTTACTACTGGGAAAAAATTAAGCGGAGAGCGGCGTGGCGCCCCCAGCCGTTCCACCAGCGCGACCGCATTCCAGGTACCGTCATCGCTTTTGACCAGATTCACGGACGCATCCATCAGTCTGAGGCTCAGTGGACGAATTTGCCGTATTAACAATTTGTCCAGCCGGACGCGAACTTCCAGCGAAGGCACGAAGGCAAACGGCTCCAATCCATAGTGCGGGTCTTCGGCTATGGAGACGTTCTCAAGCGTAAACCCCGGACCACTGAACAGTGAAAATCGAACTTTGCCAATTTGTACGGATCGCCCCAACGTCTGTTCCAGAGCATTCTGTATGGGTCCGCGAAACGAATCCGCGTCCACGTACGGCGCGAGAATCCCGACTACAAGCACCACTGTCACCAGCGCGAGCATGATGCGCAGCAAATACTTCATGCGGAACACGAAACGCTTTCTAGCTGGAGTTTCTTCGATAATCAACGTCGTTTGCTTCTGAAACGCCCTCTGTTGCGTTGATTATAGCGGGCGCACGTCGCTTCGGCAGCGCGTGCTATTCTTCTTTTCGCATATATGCTTGGCTTGCTCTTTGACATGGATGGTGTTTTGGTTCACTCCATGCCGCTGCACACTTTGGCTTGGGAACGATATCTGGAAGGCCTTGGAATTCATGTGAAAGATCTGGAGCGCCGCATGCATGGAAAACGTAATTCCGAATTAGTGGAGGATTTGATTGCGAGCGGTTTGCCACCAGACGTCGTATTCAGGCATGGCGCGGAAAAGGAACGTGTCTTTCGCGAGATGATGCTGGAAATCGGTATCGAGAAATACCGTGTTCCAGGCTTGCACGAGTTTCTGGAACGCCACAAGGATTTGCCAATGGCCATCGGCACGAATGCTGAACCCGCCAACATTGAATACGTTCTGGAACATTTCGAACTTCGCGAGTATTTCAAAGTGGCTGTGGATGGCCACCAAGTGGATCGTCCGAAGCCTTTTCCCGACATTTATCTCAAAGCGGCTGAATTGCTGGGCGTGCCTCCCTCCGATTGCGTAGTTTTTGAGGATTCGCCTACTGGCGTGAAGGCGGGGCTAGCGGCGGGCATGCGCGTTGTAGGTGTGGAAACCACTACTCCGACGCATTTCGAAGGCGTCGATCTGGCCATTAAAGACTTCACCGACCCTGCATTAGAAGCATGGCTTCAAAAATATGTTTAGCGGGATTGATCACTTCGCTATAGCTTCGCCTGACCCAAAACGGCTGGCGGATTGGTACGTCCAAACTCTGGATTTCACACTTGTATTTAAAAACTCCGGCGCTTATTTTGTGGAAGCTGCCAACGGATTTGTCATTGAAATCATTCCGGCGATAGGCGAGCGGCCGGACAGTGAGCTTAAAACTCCGGGCATGCGCCACGTTGCCATTTCGGTGGATGATTTTGACCAAGCCTACCGACGCCTGCAAGAGCAAGACGTGCCATCGTTACAGGAACCCTTCGAGGCCGTAGGCAATCGGCTCGTCTTCTTCACCGATTTGGACGGAAACATTCTGCATCTGATTAAACGTGCCAAGCCGTTGAAGGCCGCTACAATGGACATTGCTTAACAGAACCTTTAGGGCGTTCGAGTACCCTGAGTTCCGCTTGATGTGGATTGGAGCATGCACCTCAAGCGTTGGTACTTGGATGCAGGTTCTGGCACAAAGCTGGCTGGTTTATCAGATTTCGAATTCCGCCGTCTATTTGGGGCTGGACGCGTTCTTTGGGCAGATACCAGTGTTCTTGCTTTCACTGTTCGGCGGTGCTCTGGCAGATCGCAGAAGCCGTCGCGGCATTCTGCTTGTGTCGCAAGTGGTCCAGCTTACGTGTGCCTTCATTCTCGCCGCGCTGTACACTTTGCATGTCGTAAAGGTTTGGCATATCTGGTGCCTGTCATTCTGCGTCGGGTGCGCGCAAGCGTTCGGCGGTCCAGCTTATTCGGCGCTAGTACCATCGCTTGTCAAAAGAGATGACCTGCAAAATGCAATCGCCTTGAACTCCATTCAATTCAATCTGGCTCGCATCGTTGGACCCGCCTTAGGTGGCTTAGCACTGACAAAGCTGGGAGCGGGGTGGTGTTTTGGCTTGAACGGCATATCTTACTTGGCCGTTATCGCCTCCTTGCTCATGCTCAAGGGCGATTTCTCACCGAAACCGAGCGGCCTTTCCGTTGCTCGCAGTATTCAGGAAGGCTTGCAGTTTCTGAAAAAGAAGGATGGCATGATCAGTCTCATAACGCTCGCCTTCTTCATCACCCTGTTGTCCTATCCGCTCATAACCTTTCTGCCGGTTATGGCTCGCGACGTCTTTCATCGTGGCGCAGACACGTTCACTATGTTTCTTTGCCTCTCAGGCGCCGGCTCCGTCTCTGGAGCGCTGCTAGTGGCTGCCACTTCCAAACAGGCGCCCGCAGCCAGAGCGTCTCTGCTGGTCATGATGGTGTTGGGGATTCTTATCACCTGCTTCGGCTTGTCCAAGAACCTGAATGTGAGTTACATTCTTGTTTATATAACGGGCGCACTACTGATGATGGTCTTCGCCGTGAACACTTCTCTGGTGCAATCAAACATCAGTGACGATATGCGCGGACGCGTGATGAGCATCTACAATGCGGCCTTTCGCGGCGGAATGCCGTTAGGAAGCGCATTATCCGGCTATTTCATTAAGCAAACTTCAGCACCGACCCTGTTGGCCTTCAATGGCGCGATGGTCGTATTTATAGCTGCCTATTTTGTTGTTGTTGATAAGAAAGTGACGAAACTCTGACCTGTTAATTTCGTCAGTAAGAGAGAGATGAGCCTAAAACTTTCCTGCACGTTGCTTTGTTTCACAGCAGTCCTTGTATGGGCGGGACCTTCGAACCTCGATTTGAAGGTTGCCCGAGATCACCAGGATCTTTCCGCGCTAGATCGATATATCGCCGAATGCCAGACAGACGCCAAGGCGAACCCGCAGTCGCCGGATGCCCAATACTCGCTAGCACTGGCGCAATCTTACGCGGCCGAAGTAACCATGGAGTTGCGAGATAAGCGCAAGTCGGAAGCTTATGCCGAAGCTGGCATGGACGCCTCGCAAAAAGCAGTTGCGCTTAAAAGCAATAACGCGGAATATCATCGTTTGTTGGGTGCCCTCTGCGGCCAGGTTATTCCTGCCAGCCCGCTCATGGGAACTTTGAAATATGGTCCCTGCGCAAAAGACGAGATCGACAAAGCCATCTCGCTGGACGGCAAACTTGCCCTCGCCTATGTAAGCCGCGGCGTGGGTAACTATTATCTGCCACCATCCATGGGCGGAGGTCTGGACATTGCGCTGAAGGATTTCGACACCGCTATCAGCTTGAATCCCAAACTGGACGAAGCGTATCTTTGGAAGGGCGTAACTCTGCGCAAAGCCAACCGCGACGCCGATGCTAGAGCCGCGTTTGAAACCGCCTTGAAGCTGAATCCAAACCGCATGTGGACGAAGCAGCAATTAGATAAAACGCCCGCGAAGTAGACTTGTCTTTGCATGCGGCGCGGCCTGCTTATTCTGCTCGGTCTGCTGGCGGTTACCTGGTTCGAGTTTCAGGTTTATCCAGGACACAGCTACCTGCAAGGGGAAACTCAACTACTGGTTCCGATGCTCGAACGTCTGGACGCACCCGGATTTCTGTCGCGAGATCTGGTTGCGTCAAATCCGCCCTTTGCATTCACGGCGTACGACGAAATAACTCAGGCACTGCATTCGGAAGCCCGCTGGACGTTTCAGAACGCTCTTCAATGGCAGCAGTTGTTATTCCGATTGGCAGCTGTCATCGGCGTGTTTCTGCTGGCTCGTTCGCTTAGAGTCTCCGCATGGGCAGCTGTACTGCTAAGCGCGGTGGTCAACGCCGTCACGCATCTAGCCGCGCCGGAAGCCTTTGTCACCAGTCCGGAACCAACGCCATTCGCATTCTCGTTCTCGCTATCGCTTCTGGCCGCCGGCCTGTTAGTAAACCGAACTCCTTTGCTGGCCGGGCTCGCCGGTGGATTGGCGCTGCTGTACGATCCCGTCGCGGCCGCTCCGTTTTGGCTGTTAGCAGTCTTCGCATCGATTTTTGACGGTTCCATGCGCCAATTACTGCGTCCCGCCTGGCCATCTCTAGCCATCTCCATGCTTATTCTGGGCAACCTGATGCAGTTGCAATCCGGCCTGGGCACCGGCCAGGAGCTGACCGCTACTATCAGCAACTCGGCTACGCAGCTATTGCGTTTTCGAACGCCCTGGGTTTGGGTTATCGATTGGGTTTGGCACGGAATTCTGAGTTATAAGTTTCTGATGGTGGCCGGCATATGGGCGCTGGTTCGGCTTTGGAAGTTCGTCGATCGAATGGCCAAGTGGATGATAATTGGATTGATTTCGAGCGGAACCCTCAGTGTTGCGTTTGCGATGCTCTTGCTCGACCGCCACAATCAGTTCCCCGTTACGACGATGCCCGCGCGAAATCTGGCGTACTCAGTGGCAGTGTCTGCATTGGCATGCGGCGCGGCAAGTTGGCATGCAGCGCAGAAAGGAAAGTGGCGCGAAAGCCTGCCATGGATGGCGCTGCTTGTCGCCGCCGTGTTGAACGCGCAAGTGCTCGATCTTTTGCATGGAACATTTGACGGCGCGACAAATAAGAGTTTTACCGTCGAAGTCGCCGATCTGGCGCGCTGGGCGGACCGAAACACATGGGGCAGTTCGCTTTTTCAATTTCCCGACGCCGGCAGACAACCGGAGCCTAGCGTATTTCGGGCACTCTCGAAGCGCGGCCTGTGGGCCGATTGGCGATCTGGCATTATCGCCGATTATTCCGAGTCAGCCGGTCAACAGTGGTGGTCACGCTGGCAGGCATGCATGCTGGAACCATATTCCGTTCGGGGATTGCGAAACATGCTACCTCTGCCGATTGATTACTATGTTCTTTCCCAAAGCCATGCCCTTGCTGGAGTAAAGCCGGCTTATTCCAATTCGCGCTATGTAGTATACGATGCACAAGACCTCCGCGAGTGGCACGGAGTTCTAAAAACTCGTGACTAAGCTGCGCCCTAGAATCATTTGGTCCGCTGCATTCGTCGGCGTCATTGTTCTTGGCCTGGCATCTCGCCAACACACACACATATTTCCGGCATTCTTAGGCAAGTATCCGGGCGACTCGCTGTGGGCGCTGATGGTTTTCTGCGGAATTGGCTTATGCTTCCCCAGTTGGTCCACAAAGCAAATCGCGTTATGGGCGCTAGCCGTCTCCTATGCCGATGAATTCAGCCAGATCTATCAGGCCGAATGGATAAACACAATCCGCGCAACCACAATCGGGCACCTTATCCTGGGGTCCGCCTTCGCATGGTTCGACATGCTCGCTTACACCACTGGCATCGCGTTCGGTGTCGTTTGCAAGCTGGTCCTATGCAAGCAATTCAAATAACGGACTCCGCTGAAATCAGCCTCAATTCTTTTTCCATGGCTCGAACGCCGCCGACCTTTTTCGCAGCGCCTCAATCAGCTTTGGCCCATTCTCCACCAGAAAGTCTGCCTTCTCCGTTCCCAAGGCGTCCACCAATTCCTCTCGGCTACTGACCGTTGTTTCCACTTCGCCAGACGACGGTACTTTGGGATTAGAAAAATAACATTGCAGGCAGATAACTTTGGTCTCCAAGCTGTCTGCCAGAATTTTAATAGACGCAGGCCCCAGCCAAGCGTCGCTTTGACAGAAGGTGCAACTGTAAAGCTTTGCCCCCGGCACTTCTCCGGTTTCACCACCGATAATGAACTCGGGATTCATAAGACCAGTATCGGTTATTTTTGCCGCCCTATTAGGCGCCCAAGCTGATCCCGAGCTTTTTCAACTCTTCGGCGTAATACCGCTTATGCAGCAACTCGTACTCTTCACCACCCTCCGCAATCTCACGTTTCTGGGTCTTGATCTTCTGCCGAGCGGCTTTGTCGATCCGCTCTTCCAACTGCAGGAGTTCGGTCATCTCGCGCACAATCGCTAGCCGGATCTCGTTAGGATCCTTGCGCACGCGAAAATCTCGCCCCTTGCGCATCATGCCGACAACCTTGTGCGAAAGGTCGCTCACCTTATCGCGAGAAAGCTTCATAGCATCTCCCGTGTCGCGTCCCGCAGCGCGCACCACCTTGCGCTGCGCCAACAATTGGTTCTTGATCTTACGAAACATCTCCTGATAGGAGACATTCTCACGCCGCATGTAGTCGCTATACTGTTCCAACAGTTCGCGAACTTCGTCGTTCAGCTTGTCTTCGAACGATAAATCTTCCTCAATTACCTGAGCAATCGCGACCGAGGCGCCTGCCGGATCTGTCGTTTCGAAAACTGTTGGATTCAGGCGCTGAACCAGTTGCCGAGACAAATACCCAATGAATTCCCGCGCTAATAACATCCGTTCCGCTAGTTTATCAATTCAACTAAACTGAGACTTGCGCATCGGCCTCCACTGCAGCACGTCAGGATCCCTGGAACGCGCCGCGAAACGCGCTTTCCAGGTCGGAGCCAATGCATTTCAGATTTTTTCAGCCAGTCCGCGAATGTGGCGCGCGAAACGTCCCGATCAATCGCAGATCAAGCTTCTCCAATCCGAACGTGACAAGCACGATCTGTCTCCACTCGTCATCCACGACAGCTATTTAATTAACCTCGCCTCTCCGCCTGGAGAAATCCGGGAAAAGAGCATCCAAGCGTTTCAGGGTGAAATGGAGCGTGCGCTGCTGATTGGTGCCGAATACCTTGTTGCGCACCCGGGCAACTACAAAGGCTTAACTGTCGAGCAAGGCATTCTGAACGTTGCCGAGGCGATCGTCCTGGCTTGGCGGAACGTCGAACCCGCGCTTACTCAATATTGCAAACTCACCATTTTGCTGGAAAACACCGCCGGAGCAGGAGCCCAACTCGGCAGCCGTCTGGAAGAATTAGCGACCATCCGAACTCTAGTGAAGCCGTTACTAGATCTTCCCATCGGCTTTTGTCTCGACACTTGCCATTGCTATGTTTCTGGTTACGACATATCCCGGGAAGCTGGGTTGCACGACTTCATCAGCCAAGCCGAAGAATCCATCGGTCTGGAAAACGTCCCCGTGATTCACACCAACGATACTAAAATGGCACTTGGCTCGCACCTGGATCGTCACGCCAACATTGGTGCTGGTTGTATTGGCTTAGAGGGGTTCCATCGCCTCCTAAATCACCCCTGTTTGCACAATAAGGCATTCATTCTAGAGACGCCTGACGACCAACCGGGCGATCAAGAACGCGACGTTGCAGCCTTGAAGCAACTCGTAACCCCAAAGCGCCGTCTGATTTCACAGAAGTCCAAACCGGCTGCTGCTGATTGAGACTCTAAAATAGGAGAGTCATGGCTCAATACATCGCTCTATTGCACAAGAATGGCGGCAGAGGATATGGGGTGATGTTCCCGATATTCCGGGTTGCGTATCGGCTTGTGACTCTATCGACGACGCATTGCGTGAAGCCGCCGAAGCACGGGCTCTGCACATTGACGGTATGCGTGAAGATTAGTTGAGAATTTCAAAGCCGCGCACACTCGAAGCGATTCGCGAAGCCAAAGAAGAGTGGATCGCCATAACGGATGCTATCGCCGCAACGGTCGCCCTGTTGCCGTCAAAGGCATTCAAAGCTGGATAGCCAACAAAAAACATCAACCTGACACTAGTTATTATTGGGTTAGAAGGCTTCCGCCGCCTCTTGCATTACTCCCAGCTTGTCCAACAGGGCATTTACTTGGAAACGCCTGACGATCGGCCGGTGATCACATATGCGACGCTGCAGCCTTGAAGGAGTTAGTATCCCCGAGAAATCGTTCGACTTCAAAGAGATCGAGCCACGCTGGCATGAAAAGTGGGCGCAAGACCCGTCGCTTTATGTAAGCGGCGCGCCTCACAGGCCGAAGTACTATGTGCTCGAAATGCTGCCCTATCCCAGTGGGCAACTCCACATGGGCCACGTGCGCAATTACTCCATCGGCGATGCCTTGGCCCGCTATATGTGGATGCGTGGCTATAACGTTCTGCATCCCATGGGCTGGGACGCTTTCGGCTTGCCGGCTGAAAATGCCGCCATCGAAGCAGAACCGTCACCCGCGCGAATGGACACTCTCCAACATCGAGCCATGAAAGGCAATTCCAGCGCCTGGGTTTCGCTTACGATTGGAGCCGCGAAGTCACCACCTGCGAACCCGAATACTATCGCTGGAACCAGTGGTTTTTTTTGAAGATGCATGAACGTGGCCTTGCCTACCGCAAAGAGGCGCCGGTGAACTGGTGTCCCGAATGCGCCACCGTGCTGGCCAACGAACAAGTGGTGAACGGCTGCTGCTGGCGTCACGAAACTACGCCGGTGGAACAACGCGCCCTGCAACAGTGGTTTCTGAAGATCACCGCTTACGCTGAACAATTGCTGGACGACATGAAGGAGTTGGAAGGCGGCTGGCCGGAACGCGTGCTGGCCATGCAGCGCAACTGGATCGGTCGCTCCGAAGGCGCGGAAGTCGATTTCACACTCGAAGGCAGCGGCGAGAAAATTCGCGTCTTCACCACTCGCATCGACACCATTTACGGCGCGACCTGCTTGATCATCGCGCCAGAGCATCCTTTAGTAGACAAGCTCGTCGCCGCAGATGAAGGGCGCGCGCAGGTGAAAGAGATGATCGATTTCACCGCGCGCCAAGATCCCGGCGACATGTCGAAAAGCAAGGTCCAGACACCGGCAATTTGCGACTCAATCCGTTCAACGGGCGAAAGCATCCCGATTTGGATCGGCAACTTCGTGCTGATGGGTTACGGCACAGGCGCCATCATGGCCGTGCCCGCGCACGACGAACGCGATTTCGAATTCTGCACCGAATACAGCATTCCCGATCGTCCCGGTCATTCGACCGGAGGACGGCGCCTGGCCGAACAGCCCGCATGAATGAAGCCTTCACGGAATATGGTATGGTCGTGAATTCCGGTGAATGGTCGGGCCTCACCAGCGCTGAAGCTCGCAAGAAGATGTCTGCACGAGCCAAACAAAATGGTTTCGGCGAAGGGCGATACGTTTCGCATCAAAGATTGGGGCATCTCGCGCCAGCGTTATTGGGGCACGCCCATTCCGATGATTCATTGCGCGCAGTGCGGCATCGTGCCGGTAACCGAAAGCGATCTGCCCGTGGTCCTGCCGCTCGATATCAAGATCACTGGCAAAGGCCGCTCGCCGCTTGAGAACGGCCGAATCGTTCATCAACGTCGCTTGTCCGAAATGTGGCGGACCCGGCCGCCGCGAAAGCGACACAATGGACACATTCGTCGATTCATCATGGTATTTCTATCGCTACTCCGATGCTTCAAACGACAACGCCCCATTCGATTCCGCAACTGATCGCCAAATGGTTTCCGATCGATCAATACATCGGCGGCGTCGAACACGCCATTCTCCACTTGATCTATTCGCGCTTCTGGACCAAGGTCATGCGCGACATCGGCGTCATTAAAAACGACGAACCCGTGCGCACGCCTTTTCACGCAAGGCATGGTCATCAAAGATGGCGCTAAGATGTCGAAGAATTTAAAGGCAATGTAGTTTCCCCCGACGAGATGGTTGCGCGAAGTATCGGCGCGGATTCCGCTCGTCTCTATTCTCTGTTCGCCGCTCCGCCCGAACGCGACCTCGATTGGCAGGAAGATGGCGTCTCCGGCATCAACCGCTTCCTGGGCCGTGTCTATCGCTTCGTCACGCGCAAGCTGACCAACAAGGCATCGATGCCGCTGAGCGAAGCCGGACGAGCAAGCTCTGCGTAAACTGCATCAGACGATTGCAAAAATCACCAACGATTTCGACAGCCGCTGGCATTTCAATACTTCCATCGCCTCGCTTATGGAGTTGCTGAACGAATTCTATGCACTCGAAAGCTCTCTGACACCCGGCACCGCACACAATATCGCTGAGAATTTAACGCTGCTGCTCGCCCCCTTCGCACCCTATACTGCGCAAGATCTTTGGGCGGAACTAGGACACAACACACCGGTTTTCCGTGAGTCCTGGCCGAAATTCGACGCCGAGCTCGCCAGAGAAGACCTGATCGAAATTCCCGTTCAAGTCAACGGCAAACTGCGCGGTCACATCAAAGCCGCCATCGGCTCCTCAAAAGATGAGCTGGAAGGTTTAGCACGGAACAACGAGCGTGTGAAACCGTTCCTGGAAGGGAAACAGGTTGTAAAAGTAGTAGTAGTCGTGGATCGCTTGGTGAATTTCGTGGTTAAGTAGACCGTTATCGCTGCCAATTGAATTTTTGCAAAATCCACACCTCATCACGGTTAGGGTAGCTCGGTTGACGGATACTCTCAAGACCGAATGGAGTTGCCCAATCGCGGCTAATGTCTCACGTGCCTGACGTCCCGCGCTAAACGGACTCTAAGCGGCTCGTTCTACTCAATCGATCCACCGCTCTAAGCAAGGTAGGAATTCGATGCCGGCCATCCATGCTCGAAATGCAGCTCTTGGCCTGCTCGAGGGGCATCCCTACCGAGGAGATAAAGAGTGGCCTGTGACCTGTGCCGCGAAATAACTTCGCTTCTTCGGGCGTCGATTGAAATGCTGTCTTCGCCACTCCTATTACCGATGACTCACCCCGTATGCTCTCCCACAGGTGCATGCCAAGCCCGGGACGGCCCGTTTCGCCAAGCGAGACGTATCCGTCGATCACAATCGTGCTGACCGGAGTGTCTATCGCCCGCAAAACCGATAACAAGCAGGGCAACTCCCGAAGATAAAAACTTCCCGGAACATAGCTGGCGACATGGGAAATTTCGGCAAAGTAGGTTGTTGCCGACTCAATCGTGCTTTCCCACGCCGGAAAGACAATGCCCGCTGCCGTCGCTGCATCCTGCCTATAGTGGACGTCTAATGCGGTAAGCATGGTGAAATACATCGACGAAATCGATTAGGCCTGGACGGGCGAACGATTGAACTCTATCCTCAAGGCTGGCCTTGCTCGCTTCAGCTCTTGTGCCATCGAAAAATGCTCCGGCTTGATATTGTCTAAAACCACCTGTCGCAGATTCGGCGCATGTCCATTGGCGAGCGCTAGCAAACTGGTTAAGCCATCAGCGTAGTCGATTTCAACTTTTTTGGTTCCAGATAGCAGATCGCCCGTGGCGAGCAACGCAAGAAGTTGGTCATCGACCTCGTCACCGAACAAAATAACTTCGTCAGCACCTTTGAAATTGGCTAAATCCTCCATCCTTTCGATTGGAATCTGAATTGGTCTAAGCTTGACTTCCGAGCGAATATTCCCCAGGTTCTTCAGAAAGCCGCGACTCAAATGTACAAAGCGGAGAAACCCTTGCTCGGTGAAACTGAGCCCCCCAACAAAAGAATGGTTTGTGGAAATACTGAACTTCTTCAACTTTCCGTTTGGATACCACATATAGTGTTCACCAAAGAAGTTATCGCCGGCGAGATTACAGTCGATCATCAGGCCGTCTTTTTGCCACGTCAGCTCCGATTCCGCAACCCCGTTCTTAAAGAAGCATTCGAAGTCGCAAAATCCGGTGTTGTCGAAGGTGTAGCCAACACCCGTATATGGTTTTGCGTTGTAAAGAATCAGCCCGGGAGGGTCAATCCCGGCGCTCAGATCAAGTTGCAGATTAACCTCCGCCCCTTGAGCGCAGAGCGGATGATAATCACCGATACGCAAACCATTCTCAAATTGATAGGAGCGTACAAGTTGGCCTTCTCCGACCTCAAAGCCGACACCCGAAAACGGTTTGTCTCGATGAAGGTACACAGTGTCACGCCGGATCAGGTGATTGAGCAACATCCTCACTGTTCTTATCACTTCTGTGCGCCCCCGGCGGTAATCTCATTGACATCGCCCATGATCCCCTGACAATTGGAGCATGCCGGGAAAGCCTGCCCTGGGTACGGCGATGTCAACTTGTATGTTGCCACATTTACATCGCTGGCGCTAGCGCCTCCGACATTGTTATAGATCCAATTCGTCGCTTGAACTTCCGAGTGAAGCCCTGGTACGCCATCCTTCACTTGAAATGTGTCATTGCTGGAAATGTAGTCTGCGATCTGCTGGCGTGTCGTGGGATTTAGCGTCTGACCAGCGTCACGATAGGAGGCTTCAACCCCTTGCATAAACGCGTCTGGATCCGTGATCTGCAGGGTCTGACCGCCGGGCATTGGCTCGACGCCCGGAAACTTTGTAACCTTGTTCACCGGAATGTTCGTAAAGCCGGGGCTGACTTGATCAAATGCGGCCGCTCGCGAATAGGCCGGACCATTTTTTCCCCCGGCTGCAATCATTTGTTTGGCTTCATTAGCGACCTGCTCGCTCAGCTTCTGATTAGCTGCCGCGCGTGCCTCTGCTGCATTATTCACCGCGGACCTTGACGCCGGTTTCTTTCCCACCACCTCATCCGCATCCGGTGCCCCGCCAGCCGGCACACCTTTCGCCGGCGGCAATTCTTCCACCGTCCCCGTCTTATTCATCAAGCGCGGAAACTTCGCCTCCAAATCCAACATCGCCCGCTGCGCCTGCGCCGCCTGAATTCGCGCATTCGCTGCCGCTTCCGCGCGCATCGCCTCGCTTAACTTCCCCGCATTTCCTGCCGCCTGCAGGCGCGCTGCCTGTGCTGCCTCAACTGCCAGCCGTGCCGAAGCCAACTCCGCATCCACTGCCTCTACTGTTACCAAACCTAACAGCACCCGCGCCCCCAGCCCCACCGCCTGCACTGCCCGAACCGCCGCGCCGACTGCGCTCACCACCGCCACCACCGTCAAGATGATCTCGCCTACAACCTTGCCCATCATTATGCCGGCTTCGTACATCTTGCCCGGTGCGCCTGATGAGTACAGCGCCTGCGCCTTATTCCACCAATCGACGATGTCCTTCCAAGTGGAATAGCGCCCAGCCCACTTTTTGGACGCAAAGTTGGTTACGGTGTCAATCGGGTGCCGCAAAAACTGCTCAATTTCCAGCAGTATCGCCCGCACCTCATCATCAGCAGTCTTCGCCGCCTCAAACCACGATGGCGGCCCCATCGACATCACGCCCATCATCAGAGCGTTCACCGGCAGCAAAGCACCGCTTGCCAATTCCAAACTCAGCGTCTTTCCCGGATGGCTTCTTACTCCGGTGATCTCCTCATACAACGCCGCCAGAACCAGCATCTTCTGAAGTTCGAACAGCCCCTTCACCAGGTCCCCGATGGATTCGAGGATTCCTACCGAGATCCCAAACTTGAAGCTGTACTGGCCCAATATCGGCGTCACCGCGGCTCGAATATCCGCCCATGTTGCGGAAGCCTCAATAACATTCAGCAAGTGTTCCACTTCATGCTCGGCCGCGTACATCTCCTTTGCCACGGTGGACATGGCTTTTCGATATTCGTCTTCCACCGCTTCTTCCGCCGACCAAAACCAGCTTGTGACACCGCCCGATTGCGGCGCAGAATAACCCTGTCCCGTCCCACCGGCGGGTGCATTTGCGTTTGATGCCCTGAAAGAACCCATACGCTGCCTGCAGGCCTAACTGTTGATCATCACCATCGGCGCGGAAATAGAAATCGACGCCGGTGTCATCGAAATGCTGCTCGCACCGCAACTAATGGTTACGGTCGAATCGCTACTAATCGTAACGCCCGCTGGCCCGCTTATAGTTACGCCGGAGTCTCCGGTCACATTGACGCCCTGCGGACCCGATATCGAAACACTGCCGGCGCTTGCCGTAACGGTTATGTTGCCTCTTTGCGATGTCTCAGAAATATCTTGCGCCACCGTAATGGTGCGTTTTCCCTGCTGCACCGAAATCGTATCGTCGCCGATTTCAACCGTCCTCGAATCATTCACATGAATCGTGCTAGTGCGATCATTTTTAATCGTGCGCGTTTCATCGTGCTTGATAGTCGAGTTCCAGTCCTTTTGGGCCTGAATAAAAATCTCTTCTGAACCTGACTTGTCCTCGAAGCGCAGCATGTTGTAGTCCGAAGACCCGCCACCCTTGCTGCTACGAGTTTGTATGCCGCTTTGCGTTTTATTGTCCGGCAGGCTGAAAATCGGCATGTTGTCAGAGTTGTAAAGACCACCGATAATGACCGGGCAATCCGGATCGCCCTCTAAAAATGTGACCGCCACCTCATCGCCCACTCTTGGCAGCCACTGCTGACCCCACGATTTGCCCGCCCATGGCTGCACCACCCGCACCCAGCACTGATACTGTGCATCCCGGTCCCAGTGAAAGCGCACTTTTACCCGCCCGTATTTATCTGGCCAAATTTCTTCTCCGGCTGTGTCAGAAACAACAAAGGCGGTTTGTAAACCATGCACGACCGGCCGAGCTGTAACTCGCTGCGGGACAAAAAGGATCGACGATGGTATGGCGGTGAACTTGTTCTCGTAAGGATTGCGCTTCGTATCTAGGTTTCGGTAAGCCGGTTGCTGCGCAATCTGGTGAGAAATATAAGTCAGAAGGTAGTTGCCTGCATCTGCTCCACCCGTTACTTCCATCACGTAGCCGCTTTCAAACGACCGGCAATTGGAAACACCGTGTGCCAACTTCTCGATTGTCTCTTCCGATTCAATCCGGCTCCGCACAATCACATCCTCTTGCGGACTCACCTTACCTGCCGAACCCACCGCATTAAAAATCTTCGCCCCGTCACCCGGATAATCGTACGTCTCAAAAGCCTGGGCTGGCGTCGCCACGGTTGTCGATGGCAAAGTAGTCTCAAAATGGTTCGTTGGCGCTTCGTGATGATAATCTCGCGTAGTCCATTTCCCGGTGTGCATCTGTTCCTCTACATGCCACACTTTGATGGAATCCGCCGCCACGTCCTGCCCCGCCGCCGGCGCATATTTGAAGCTGCTTTGCGTCGGCATATTCTGATACTGCGTTGAATCGGCCAGTATCATCGTGTGCTTGCCGTTCTCCTGCTTGAAATAGTAGAAGATGCCTTCGCTTTCCATCAAGCGGCTGATAAAAGCAAAGTCCGTCTCGCGATATTGCACACAATAATCGCGGGTTGCGTACGTTTTGGTCAGCTGGTTTTGGAATTTGTCGCTGTATCCATGCGCGCTCACCACTTCTTGAATAATGTCCGGCGCGGTTTTCGAAACGAACAGCCGGCAGTTGCTGGCATAATTCAAAAACGACAGCCACGGCACAATCGTCGCGGTGTAAAACGCAAACAAATCGTTCCGGCCAGACAAAACAAAGCGCTCACAATAACCAGTCAGGTAGCGTGTGCCGATGTCCTGGCCCAGGCCAGTCGATGTCAAATCGATCGCTACCGACATCATCGTCCCCACCAACTTGTGCTGCTGCACCTTGGCCGGATTGCCCGCCTCCACTTCCGACATCATCGTCAGCACATATCGGTAAGGCTGTGAAATCCCCTCCACGCCCCTCAATGTGTCGATCAGCAAAACGTCTTTGCCAGCATCGGTTGTCAGCGTCAGCAGCCGGTTGTCTTGAGTAATAGGATCGCCCATGGCCCTCTTTCCTTGGCGCGAATTCGAGCGCCCTCCTAGATCAGACTATATTACGCGTGAGACTTCAGAATACGTTACTCGGAACTTGCCCATATCCCAGTACCAACTACCCTTACCAGATGTCGCTAACGAACTCTGTTTGCCGGACGATAAGCCTTTTAGTCGGAGTGTTTCAACGGTACTCTGAACTCAGCAGCCGTCTCATTACCGATACGAATGAAATATCTGGTGTTTTCGAACCTTTTGCTCACCGCCATTCTTACGCTTCCCATCAGCGCCAGTACCGTCACGTCTCTTTCCTGTTCAACACCTGCCAGTACACTTAGCAGCGGAAGCACCTCCTGTTCGGCATTGGGCCTGTACGGTTACGCCAACACAACATCCGACACCACTGTCACGCTGCCCGCATCCGCCAACCAACCGGCGCAAATCGATACTTTTTCCAGCGGGTCCGCGCTTCTGGCTGGTATCCGAGGGATTGCCAACGTCTCAACCGCACAAGTTGCAACCAACACTTCCATTACCTTCAACACTTTAGGCCCGGTGCAAAACGGCTACCTCGAACTCAGCTTCGATCAAACAGCGTGGAATCTTCCCAGCTATGGACAAGTGGGTGAAACGATGACAATCGGCAGCTATACGTTCAATCCTTCCGGACAAAACATTGCGCCCGTTTTCCTTCCCATTCTGCTCGGAACTGACTTTAGCTTTACATTCCAAGACAGTCTTATCGTGAACGGTGATGCTGCCACAGGCGCCGATTCGGGATCCGTCGGTGCCGACATTTCGCTTCAAGCTTTTGAGGCAGATCAATCCACGCCGGTACAACTATTCGACCCGCCCAGCCCTAACGTCAGTACGCCGGAACCCAAGTCTCTCGGTTTGTTCGTGGTTGGCGCCCTCGTGGCCTTGATACTGATTCACAAATTCCGGTCGGCTGCCTAACGTTTCAAGCGATACAATGCGGTCAGAGTGCGTTCGCTACTGATAGCCTTCCTCTTGTTTTACGGTAAGGGTGTTGACGATCCGTTCGCTGAACCAGCGAAGGTGCGTGTCCTGATCTTTGAACGAACCGATTGTCCAATAGCCAACCGCTATGCTCCCGAAGTGTCTAGAATTGCCGAAGAATTCAACGCCAAGGGCGTGAAATTCTGGATCATTTATCCGGACAAGTCTGAAACGCTGGATAAAATCACCAAGCACATGGCCGACTATCATTTACCCGGCCGTGGAATTCCCGATCCTGATCTCGCGCTCAGAAAACGATCGGAAGCTAAAATCTCGCCACAAGCCGCTGTCTTCGACGCGAAAGGAAAACTTGTCTACTCGGGCCGCATCGATGATCGTTTCGTCGCTTTCGGCAAGTCGCGTCCCGCGCCCGAAGTGCACGATTTGGAAAACGCCATCCGCGCCACCTTGTCCGGTAAGCCTATCGCCGATCCACATCCCAAAGCGATCGGCTGCTATCTGGACGATTTAAAATGAAGCAATTTGCACTAATTTCCTTCTTTGCCGGATTCGTGCTGACAGTATCCGCGCAAAACATCCCAGCCCCTGCTGTCATCGACGCTGCGGTCACCAAGGTCATGGCGCAAACACATGCCAACGGCCTGACCATTGCTGTCATTCAGCACGGCAACGTTTCCTACACGCATGCCTATGGCATACGAAACGCCAACCAAGATCCACTCACAACCGACACCATCATGTATGGTGCATCCATCACAAAGACCGTGTTTGCATACACAGTTATGCAATTGGTGGATCAAGGCAAGCTCAATCTCGACACACCAATCAAAGACGATCTGGACAATCCACTTCCCACCTACGGCCCCGATCCGGTTTTCCCCGACAAGTACGGTCCATACAAAGATCTAAGCGACGATCCGCGTTGGGAGAAAATCACACCGCGCATGTGCCTTACCCATTCCGCAGGTTTCAGCAACTTCGCTTTCCTAGAACCCGATCGAAAACTCCACATTCATTTCGATCCCGGCACGCACTTTAGCTATTCAGGCGAAGGTTTCATACTGCTTCAATTCGCAATTGAGCACGGTCGCAAAGCACAGGGCCTCGGTATCGACGTTGGCGACTTCGACAACCATATTTTCGCCAAGTTAGACATGACTCGCACCAGCCTGTCGTGGCGCGCTGATTTCGCCGCGAATTATGCTGACGGCTGGAATGACCAGGGCCAAGTTCAAGCGCATAATCGCCGCAAGAAGCCGCGCGTTGCAGGCTCCATGGACACCACCATTTCCGATCTTTCGAAATTCGCCGCCGCATTAGTCCGCGGCGAAGGCTTAAGTGCTGCCTCACGCGCCGAAATGAGCAAACCACAGTTGCACATCGCCATTGCGCATCAATTCCCGCTATTTCAATCCGACGTGCCCGTCACTCAGCAACGCAAAGATTTATACGCAGGCTTGGGTACCGTGGTGTTCGACGGGCCGCAAGGCCACGGCTTTTATAAAGGCGGCCACGATGGTCAAACAGCCAATACCATGGTGTGCATCGAATCCAATCAGAACTGCGTGGTAATTCTGTCGAATGATGTCCGCGCCGAAGCGGGCTTCGCAGATCTGGTCAAACTGATTCTAGGAGACACCGGCGTCCCTTACGATTGGGAATATGGCGATGTCGCGGGTAAATCTTAAGTTCATTTCGAACTTTCAAAAGCCCGGCCAATCAGCCGCGCTATTTCGGCGAGCGCCACGTAACCGTTCAGTAATCCCAGGCCGCTCAAAGCACCGCGAAAATAGGGGCTCAACCAAACGTCTGCCAGTCTCGGAAAATGCATGGGAATGTAGCTCACTTTCCCAATCGCTCCGCCAAGGCAGATAGATCAAACAGAACGCCAGTTCGGCCGTGAACACGATAAAGCAGATATGCAAAACCGCGCGGTGCCAGCGAAAAAACTTGCTGCTCGCAGGCGACGAGACCGGTGCCTGTTGGCTCATGCCAGGTATCCTGTCCAACGTTCATGCGCGCTCGAGGCGCGTACCGGTTCAAAACTGAACCGGTGCAGCAGCGTCGGACCATGCTCGGCTAACGCCTTGCGATGATCTGGAGTCGAATACCCTTTGTTTGATGCCAGATTGTATTGCGGGAAGACCTTGTCCCAAGCCGCCATACAATCATCGCGATAGACTTTGGCCAGGATGGAAGCAGCGGCAATGGCGCGGCAGCGCGCATCTCCGTCAATCAGCGCCAATTGCTCAACCGGAATATCCAAGGTTAAAGCATCTACCAGCAAGAAATCCGGTTTCTCGGCTAGCGCTTCCACCGCGCGCTTCATCGCCAAACGGGAAGCCTGGTAAATGTTTATCTGATCAATTTCAAATACATCAGCCGCGCCGTATGCAAAGCACCGCGCCCGGATTTGTATTTGCAATGCCAATCTTTGACGCTCTTCGGCTTCCAGAATCTTGCTGTCGTTTAGCCCACGAATTGCCAAGTCGGGATCTAAGATGACGGCAGCCGCCACCACTGGCCCGAACAAGCAACCGCGACCCACTTCATCCACGCCGACAATGGAACGAAACCCACGCTCACGCGCCTCGCGTTCAAAGGTACTTCGGCAACGGATCTTGGCCACGGTGGTCAGCCCACCAGATTAGACGCGTTCTTTCAGGCGGGCCGCTTTGCCCTTCAACTCGCGCAAATAGTACAGTTTCGCGCGGCGAACTTTGCCCGTGCGAACCAGATCGATATGGTCGATCACCGGCGCATGCACCGGGAAGATACGTTCCACGCCTGTGTCCGAAGCTAACTTTGCGCACCGTGATGGTTTCGCCCATGCCAGTGTTCTTGCGCGCGATGACGGTGCCTTCGAAAGCCTGCAACCGTTCCTTGTCGCCTTCCTTGATCCTCACGTGGACGCGAATAGTATCGCCAGGGCGGAACTCCGGATGCGGGTTCTGGCGCGTGTTCTTGCTGATAAATTTCGCTGACAAGTGCGTTTTGCATATGTCGTTTCTGCCTCAATTGCGGCTCGGCACCGCAAATCGGGCCGCAACCGCTCCGTTTTCTCGCGCGACGCAGCCCGGCGCCAGCGCTTGATCTCTTCATGATGCCCGCCCAACAGCACATCGGGCACTTTCCAGCCGCGAAATTCCGCCGGCCTGGTGTACTGCGGGCAATCTAAAAAACCTTCGTCGCCCTCGCTGAAACTTTCGTTCCGCGAAGAATCTTCATTCCCAAGAACTCCCGGCAACAACCGGCCACAGCATCCACCACCACCGCGGCCGCCAGTTCCCCGCCGCTCAAAACAAAATCACCAATCGATAACTCTTCGTCGGCCAAATGCTCGGCCACCCGCTCATCCACGCCTTCGTACCGGCCGCAAATCAGCACCAACATCATCCAGGGCCGCATACTCGCGCGCCACAGTCTGACTGAAATCGCCTGCCTTGCGCCGAGAGCAGAACCACCTTTTGCGGTCCGCATCCGCTGCGGCAAAATCGCTTCCACCGCCTCAAACAGCGGCTCCGGCTTCAGCAACATGCCTTCGCCGCCCCCAAAAGGCCGATCATCTACAGTTCGATGACGATCGTATGTCCAGTTTCGCAAATCGTGGACCTGAATTTCCAACAAGCCCGCCGCTTTAGCCCTCGCCACCACGCCGTGATCGAACGGCCCGGCGAAAAACTCCGGGAAAATCGTCACGATGTGAAACGCATCGACCATCTCAAACTCCAAAATGCCATCTGGCAGCGCTCACCCGGATCACTTGTCGCGCTCCAAATCCACCTCCGGCATATCGCCGCGAACAAACGGAATCAGCACCTCGCGCCCCTCCACCGTCAACTCCATCAGCGGCGGCCCGCCAAACTGCTGCCAGCCTTCCACCACACCCAAGTCGTTGCCCGTTGGAAAGTCCACCACTTGGCAGCCGATCAGATCCGACTGGAAATAATCGCCTTCCGGCAAATGCCGCCCGTTCCGCTATTGGCACCCATAAATCGGCTTCCCGAAACTCGTCCGCTGCTTCGATCGAATCCACCCCAGCGAATTTCAAAACCCAATCGTCCTTGTGCTCCCAAGCTTGCTCGATTTCGAACGGCGATGTCGCAACCGTCAGCCAGCTGCACCTGCGCGCTACTTCAGGTTCTCCAGCCGGCCCGGCATATCGGTCTGGCGACCTGGCCAACAACTCGCCCCGGATCCCGCGCGGCCGAATAATCTCCGCCAGCACCACGCGCTCCGGATCCACTATTCTAAGAATTTCGAGCGAAAAGCGCCGGTTCATCTTGTTGCCCACCGCGCCCAGCAGCGTCCGAATCGAGCGCGCAGTGCGTGCCTTGCTTGCCAATCACTTTGCCCAAATCGCCTTCGGCCACCCGCAACTCAAACACCGTCGCGTGCTCGCCAGCACTGCTTTCACAACCACACCGGCTGGGCGTATCGACCAGGGCCTTCGCAATATCTTCCACCAACGTTTTAATGCCGTTACTGCGCTCATGTTCCATTTGTCTGAAGACGCCAACTTCTACAGCGAGCGGCGGGAGCTTGGCGGGATTTGCCTTCATCAAGCGGGCTACGGTATCGGACGGCTGCGCGCCATTCTTCACCCAATGAGCGATCCGCTCGTGGTCCAGATGCACCTCGTTAGGCTTGGAAATCGGATTGTAGTGGCCAACCACTTCCACCGAGCGGCTGTTGCGCGCCCGCTCCTTATCAATAACAACCACGCGGTACGTGGGTTTCTTCTTGGCGCCAAAACGCGCCAGGCGAATAGCTAACATCTCTTCCTTTTCTTTCTTATTGTTACATTCAGAACAGCGCACAGCAAGCCAAGCGGCTCGGTGCACCTAAAATCCGGGAAAACCAGACAGTCCGGGTATCTTCATCTTGGCGAGTTTCTTGCCCAGAAAACCGGCCTGACCAGTAAAGCTCTTCATCATTTTACGCGCTTGCGCGTATTGTTTCAGCAAATTATTCACATCCGTGCACGTGGTCCCGCTGCCTTTGGCGATGCGGCGGCGGCGAGCACCGTTTATTATCATATGGTTACGGCGTTCTTTCGGCGTCATCGAATCGATGATCGCCACAATCCTGTTAATCTCTTTCCTCGTCGATCTCGGTGTCCTTCAGATCCTTCAGCGGACCAATCTGCGGCATCATCTTCAGCAAACCGCCCAGCGAGCCTAATTTCCGCATCTGCTTGATCTGATCGCGAAAGTCCTCCAGCGAAAACTCGTCGCTCGAGCAGCTTCTCCTGCATTTTCTCGGCGGTCTTCGCGTCAATGCTTTCCGAAACCTTATCAATCAGCGAAAGCACATCGCCCATTCCCAAAATGCGGGACGCTACCCGGTCAGGATGGAATAGATTCCAGCGCATCGCGTTTTTTCGCCTACGCCGACGAATTTTAGCGGTTGGCCGGTAATCTGCCGGATAGAAAGCGCCGCACCGCCACGCGCATCGCCGTCCATCTTGGTCAAAATAACGCCGGTAATTCCCAGCCGCTTGTGGAATTCATCCGCCGATTTCACCGCGTCCTGACCCGTCATGGCGTCAGCCACAAACAGAATCTCGGTCGGGTTCAACGCTTCTTTCAGCTCATGCAATTCCTGCATCAACTGCTCATCAATATGTTGGCGTCCGGCAGTATCCACCAAGACAACATCGCGCCCGGTTTGCATGGCGTCGCGGCGCGCACCGCGAGCCAATTCTAGCGGCTTGGTTTCTTCCGCCGCACCTTCATAAATGGGCGCGCCTATTTGCTTGGCCAGAATACTCAACTGATGCCGGGCGGCAGGACGATAAACGTCAACGGATACCAGTTCCGGCTTGTTGCCTTCCTTGGTTAGGTAGCGCGCCAGTTTGGCCGAACTCGTCGTCTTACCAGAGCCCTGCAATCCAACAATTAAGATTACCGTCGGCGGTTCATTAGCGAGGCGCAATCGCGATGCATGCGTACCCAGCATCTTGGTCAGTTCGTCTCGAACAATCTTGACTACTTGCTGACTGGGCGAAAGAGCCGTCAGGACTTCTTCACCCATCGCCTTTTCCTTCACCTGTTCGATGAACTGCTTGACGACTTTGAAATGAACGTCCGCTTCAAGTAACGCAACGCGAATTTCGCGCAACGCCTCTTCCATGTTTGCGGCGCTCAGTTTACCTTCGCCGCGAAGGTTCTTGAAGACACGTTGCAGCTTGTCAGAAAGATTGTCGAACATGGTGGCTAACTTGGGGAATTGGCCGATTTGGCCACAGAACTGCCCAGTATTTGATTATAGCGTGGGTTTTACCGGCGTAGCAGACGGAATTCGCTCGGCGTACAGCCCATTACCCGTTTCATGTGGATAGCAAGGTGGCTCGAACTGGCGAATCCTGTAGCCTGAGCTACGTCGGTAATCGACAACTTGCCATTCCCCAGCAAATCCACAGCGCGTTGCAATCATCTTTGAATGACATATTGATGCACAGGCATCCCGGTGGCTTGACGAAAAGTAGTCTTCAAATGCGAAACGCTCGCGCCGACAAATTGCGCAATCTCACCTAGCGCCATGTTTTGTTCCAAATTGTCTTCGATATAAGACAGTACCTTCCGAAGCCGCTGTCCTCTCATGCTCAGCCGAACTCCCGAAATGGCGCCGACCAATGAAGTATGGCGGCTAACCATGGCGGCAGCCAGCGAAGTCGCCAATCCATCCAAGAATAGTCGTCCGGTGGGGTACGCCGCTTCCATCTCGGCCTTCAGAGCCCAGCACAGGTGCTCTATTTGCGCGTCACGAATTTGAAAGCGATTCACAACTTCCATCCCGTCGGCGTGCAACTCCAGATCCTCGGCAGCTTGCAAGAGCAGGCCGGGCCCAATCGTCACAATCAACGCCGTATCTGGCTGCTTCGGTTCCCAAATGCAGGGCGTACCCGCAGGGATGATGTGAATGTCACCATGCACCGCAAGCCCACGATGGGTCATGCCAGCGCGCCGGCACTCCATAAAAACCGAGCGGCCGGAATGAACCGCAATGCGCGGTCTTCGCATGGCAGGAATTTCCATCAGTGCCGGCGGATCAGTCACCAGCAGGACAGCCAGTTGACCCGTGTCTTTGCGAAAGCTGACAACAGTCTGAGCTGCGCTCATTTGCAGCCATTATGCGCCGAAACCGGCAGTCACTCAAGATTCTATTTTTTGTCCAAATCTACTCTTGGCCGCCCGAACGTTAGCGATCTTTCGCCACTCTTCCAGCCACAATAGTGCGGGTCGGCTTCGCAGAGCGGTCATAACCGTTTCATAAAAAGTGGTCATTTCAACCCCCGATGGTTTGCGCTAAGGTCGGGGTGGATTGCATTCAGGGAAGGATCAAATGAGTTCTTTTTTTTCAAAAATCAGCAGAATATTTGTCGTTTTTTCTCTCGCTACCGCAGCGGCCATGCTTTGGGGACAGGCTGAAACGGGCCAGATCACAGGACTTGTCAGTGATCAAACCGGCGCAGTAGTAGCCAGCGCAACAGTCACGGTAACCAACACCGCAACCGCCGCAGAACGCGTCACCTCTTCCAACGCCAGCGGCGTCTATGCGATAACCAATTTGCTTCCAGGCGACTACACATTAAAGGTGTCGGCCTCGGGGTTCAGCACATTCGAAGCAAAACTCACCGTTACCGTGGGAGAAAAAATCGGCCAGGATGTGAAGTTGCAACTGGGCCAAGCCGTCACCGTCGTGGAAGTCGCCGAAGTAGCGGCCGCATTGAAGGCTAATACCGAGACGCAAACCATTACGCAAACGCTCTCAACTAATCAATTAACCGAACTCCCCACGTCCGGCCGCAATCCGATGGCATTAGTTGTGACTTCCGGCAACGTCAGCGAAGACGATCCAAGCGGCCGCGGCGTAGGTGTTGCAATGAACGGAATGCGTTCGGCCAGCACAAATGTTTTGCTGGATGGCGTGGCGAACAATAACGAGTTCACCGCCTCTATGGGACAAGCCGTACCCATTGATTCAGTCCAGGAAATTGGCATAACAACGAACAACTTCACCGCCGAAACCGGGCGCGCTTCCGGGGGCCTGATTAATGCCACCACGAAAGCAGGCACCAATACTATGCACGGCAGCGTTTATGAGTTCAATCGCGTTTCGGCGCTGGCCTCAAACACCTTCCTGAACAATGCCGAGGGGGTCGCACCCGCACAATTCACCCGCAACAACTTTGGCTTTTCCGTTGGTGGCCCCATCATCAAAAACAAGCTTTTCTTTTTTAATAACACCGAATGGACCCGAGTCCGGAGCGTTAGCAACTCATTGGTCTGGGGCGTTGATCCGGCATACGTCGCCGCCTCTGCCAGTAGCGCGCAACAGGTTTATTCCACTTGGGGCAAACTCGCTTCCGGATCGTCTGTCATCGGCGCCTATAGCCGGAATCAATTGATCGCCCAAGGCAGCGATCCCTGCAGCGGCTCATCCGGCGGAGGTGGCTGTACAACATATAACCCGAATGCGCCTATGTTAGATCTCATCTCATACGCTGCGCCCACGGCCGCAAACGCAAGTCTTACCAATAGCCCTGGTAATCCACAAAACACCTACAACACCGTCAGCCGCGTGGACTACAACTTCAGCGACCGCACTCAAGCTTATGTCCGCTATGCGTTGAATAGCGAAGTCGATCAGGCTGGTGCCGTGACCAGCAGTCCATACCAGGGCTTCAACACCGGTCAAATCATCTTCAACAACAGTTTGCTGGTGGCGGTGACGCATAGCTTTTCAGATCGGTTCATCTCTCAAACAAAGCTCGATTTCAACCGCTTCAATATCAACGAGCCTCTTTCGGCTACAGGTGTGGTGCCCGACTATTTCCTGGGCAACGCGAACGTCGCGACGCAGCTTGGGAATTACGATGTCGTCATGCCAGGTTATGGTCCAACCTCTCCGGGCAACGGCCTTCCTTTCGGCGGTCCTCAGAATTTCGGGCAGATGTATGAAGATCTGAGCTACGTGACAGGCAAGCACGATGTTCGCTTTGGCTGGACACAAACCTATCTGCGCGACAACAGAACTTTTGGCGCGTATGAGGAATCGGAAAACGTACTGGGCAATACAATCGGCTTGGGGCTGGATAATTTGAACGCAGGGCAGGAATACCAGTTCCAATCCGCTATCAATCCCCAAGGCAAATATCCGTGCATAGCGGGCGTCCAAACGCCGGCCTGCACCATTACGCTGCCCGTTGCGCCTCCCACGTTTGAACGCAGTAATCGCTATGAAGAAACTGGCTTGTACGTGCAGGATTCGTGGAAGGTAAATAGGCGTCTAACTGTCAATTTGGGCCTTCGCTGGGAATACTTCGGTGCTCAGCATAACGTGAATGCCCAGCTTGATTCCAATTTCTACATTCCAGGCAACCTGAGCCCAACGAATCCAAATTTTCCGGAAGCGGTTGCCAACGGATCTGTCATGCTCGCTCCTCAAAGCAGCATCGGCCAGCTATGGCGCCCCAGCCCCTATAACTTTGGTCCGCGTATAGGCGTTGCATGGGACGTTTTGGGCGACGGCAAAACATCGCTAAGAGGCGGTTATGGCATCGGCTATGAACGGAACTTTGGAAATGTCACTTACAACGTGCTTTTTAATCCGCCAAACTATTCGGTTGTAGAACTTTACAATCAACCGCTGACCACGACCAACTTCGGAACCCTGTCAGGCGCTAATGGCTCGGTGGCGCTTCCGCCATCTGAACTGCGCTGGGTTCAACCTAACATTCCCCAAGCCTATGCACATTTGCTGAGCGCTTCGCTCGAGCACCAATTCGGAGGCAAGATGCACTTAGAGATCGATTATTCCGGCTCTATCGGCGAAAACCAGTACGACATTTCGTACGCTAACTTCCCCGGCTCAGGCAATTACTATCTGGGATTGCCATGCGGCGAGAACGGCTGCCAATCCACCGTGAATCAGCAATACGCCGGAATCAACCTGCGCGGCGCCGGCGGCCATTCCACTTATGATTCCGCCAACATCCGCTACGACATTCAAGACATCGGTCACAGCGGTCTAACGCTCCGAACCAACTACACCTACAGCCATTCAATTGACGACCTGAGCGATACATTCAGCACGTCGGGTAATCAGTTCAATCTTGGCTACACCGATTTTCAGAATCCTTCCATAGACAAAGGAAGCTCGCAATTTGACAATCGTCACCGTATCGCATTGGCCGCCATATGGGACATCCCCTTTGCACGCCACCTGACTGGCATATCCAAAGCGATTCTGGATGGCTGGGAGTTGGCGCCAGTGCTGACGGCAAGAACCGGAGCGCCGTATTCGATCTACGACATCACCAACACAAATTACATTTACACGCGCGTCGTCCTTGGGCAAGCTATGCCGGCAGCGAGCAGAATCAGTTCCGGTGTCGATCAATACACCCTTTACAATTTTGCCAACATCGATACTGTCCCGTACATCAATTCCAAGACCGGGGATTCAGATTTCGGTCCTTTCCCGGCGAACATGACTGGGAGGGACGCTTTCAAAACTCCGGGCACCTGGAATCTGGATGCAGGCGCGTATAAGAGCGTCCGCTTCACCGAAACGCGCTACCTGCAATTACGTCTGGAGGCGTATAACGCGTTCAATCACGCCAACTTCAGCGTGAACACAGGCGCCGCTTACATCATTGACGGCCAAGGAAGCACAATTACCGGCGCATATGACGGATACCGGAATGTGCAGCTAGGAGTCCGGTTCGTATTCTAGTGGGCACTTAGGGCGCGAAACACTTCGTGAACAAACGCATCAGCGGAAACGCGCCCGTTCCCCCATTCCGAATCAAATTCCGCAGTGGGATGTTGAGCAACAATTTCCGCCTCGGTCTTTCCCGCTTCGCTCAAGTGTTGGACGCGGTCGCGCACGCTTACCAGCATGTCGTGATAGGCTTTCACCTCGGCCCCGGTCATCACTTTGCCGTGCGCCGGAACAATTTTGAAACGCCCGCCACTCCACGAGTTCGCCAACTTAATGATGCCGTCCAGTTTGCCGCCGTCGTCAAAATCAATTTCCGGATAGCCGCCGCCAGGAATCACGTCGCCCATGTAGATTAAGTTGGCGGTGTGGAAATGAACGACTGAATCGGCATCGCTGTAAGCAGGTGGCTGGTGAACGACGTGAATTGCGTCGTTGTTCATGTCAAAGGTGAGAACTTCGGAAAATGCAATGCGAGGACGATAAACACCCAGCGAAACCAAGCGCTGCGGCAAGGGCTGACTTGATCCCATCGCGTGGCCGCCTAAGCGATCGAGCGCCTTCTCCTGCATGGCGACAAACGCGCCGAGCTTGCCCCACCCCGCGTCACCTTCCGAGTGAGCAAGATCCTTGGGAAAGATGACAACGTAGCGAACAGGCGATTGCGTGCGCTCGGACAGAGTCTTCGCGATTTGCGGCGTGCTGCCTGCCGATGGCGTACCAACTAGCAAGGCGCCGTCGGGACCGACGGAGGCGACGACATTTCCGGAACTGGTGGCGAACAACAAAACGTTGGGAGCCACCTCGGTAGTGTCAACGGTTTCCTGGGCGGCCGCTACAGATCCGGCAAGAAGCAGCGCCCAGCAGACGCATGAAAAAATCATAAAGCACCCAGCATACTAGCTCTTGGCGAAATGATTAAGCGGCCCGTGGCCAGATCCCAAACCGGGCGCCGTCTCGATGGCAGTTTGCACGTAAGCTTTAGCGCGTGCCACAGCTTCGCGCAGTTCCACGCCGCAGGCCAGCAACGCAGTTATGGCGGCAGAAAGAGTGCAACCGGTGCCGTGAGTATTTTTGGTGTCGATACGCCGACCGGCAAAGGTTTGGTCGCCGTTGGCATCAAACAACAGATCCACTGGTTCGCCCTCCGCATGGCCGCCTTTGATGAGGACGGCTCCACAACCGCGTTTTAGTAAGATTTCAGCGGCTTTTCGCATGTCCGACTTACCAGTCAACGCTTCCGCTTCTGGAATGTTCGGCGTCAGCAGAAATGCTTGTGGTAGCAGAAGACGCATCAAAGTGTGCTGTGCTTCTTCAGAAATAAGCGGCGCACCATGTTTGCTGATCATTACCGGATCGACAACCAAACGAACTGACGTGCGGCGAGCCCATTCAGCAACAACAGATACAATTTCCGCGCTGCCTAATGCTCCGGTTTTGGCGGCTGCCGGCAGAATATCGCTCGTGACCGCGTCCAATTGCTGGCGAACCAGTTCAGCATCCATCACTTCAACGCGCGTCACACGCTGCGTGTTTTGCACCGTAAGCAACGTGACGACAGCTTCTCCATACACGCCGAATTGATGGAAGGTTTTGAGGTCGGCTTGCAATCCGGCCCCGCCGCTAGGGTCGGAACCAGCAATTGTCAGGGCAACGGGCAGCATGTCTTTATCAGAACATCTGCCCGCAAAGCTGAACTTATTGAGTGACGCTAACGGTCGTGTTCGCTTGGCCAACCGAGTTACTGATAGACACAGCAACCGAGCCAACTTGTGTAATATCGCCGGTAACGGGGAAGGTGGCTTGCAGTTGGAACGCTCCGCCGCTGGTATTGGAACTGCCAAAGAACAAATTCTGGAAAGCTCCGGCGGCATTGTAGGCGATGGGCGGATAGGCTTTGCCGCTGGTGTCGTAGAACGTGAAGTTCAAAGATCCAGCAGAGTAAGTATTGTCGTAGCCCGCGACGGTAATGATCAGGTTCGGATTCGAAGCGACAGCCGTAACGGATGTAATCTGCGGGATGGCGGCCGGAATAGAGAACGTTTGGGTGTACGCCGCCGTGTTGGGGAAGTTCACCGTAAAGCTCAGCGTCCCCGCCGTAGTCCCGGTTTGAAATGCGATCGCGGATTGACTGTTGTATTGCGCGTTTTGCGCGCCCGAAGCGATGGTGAGAGGCAATTCAAGCGAGTTGTTGCCTACGAAGACAATTGCCGGATCGCTGGTGACGTTCTGGACGCTAGGTGTAAAGGCTAAAGTAATGCTGCCTGCAACCGAAAGTGGTGAGGCGGATGCCAATTGAACGGCGACGTTAGCCTGTTGCTGGCTCGAAAGCGGCGACGGATTCACCGAAAGCGACAGGCTGGGCAGCGGCGATGCAACTGAAAGACCAGTCAGTGTGAAGGTTCTGGTCCCGACGGCAAGACTGCCGGAATACGTCCCGGCCGTGCCTGGATTGAAAGTCAAGGTAAAGCCGACGGACGCGCCCGGCGCTAGTGCCATGGGAAACGCACTGGCGCCAGTAACAGCACTTAGCGTAAAACCGGTACCGGTGGCCGTCAGTGTATTGACGGTCACCGCGTTGTAAGAGGAAGCGGGGTTGGTGACTGTAAAGACAAGCGAAGCGGTATTACTTGTGCCGGAAACGATTTGGCCGAAGCTGATCGGCGTGGCGGTTTGCGGAAGTGTGCGCACACCAGTGCTATCGACATAGGAAATTTGAAGCGCATCGATGCTCACAATAACCACACCGGCGCCTTCGATTGGATAGGTATTGGAACCGACATCTATGGCGGTCGTCGTGAGGCCGGTTTGCCCTGGCGCAAACGTTACTGTGAAGTTGGCCGATGTACCGGCGGCTAAAGTTGCCGGAACCTGAGAAGCATTGAGGGCAAACGGATTGGACGAATATACCGTGGGCGCTGGAACGGAAATGGCCGGCACCGTGATAGCGATGTTCGATTCGTTGGCAAGCGTGAAGGTGATGCTTGTGCTGGAACTCGTAGATATGTTTCCAAAGTTCAGAGGCGTAGAGCTAGGCTGCATTTGCACTACCGTCCCGCTGGAATTGGTGTAGCTCAGCACGAGTTGTGGCTGTGTAGCAGTGCCGTTCAAAGTCGCCGAAACATTGAGGCCGCTCGGGCATTGCGTTGCGACATTGGTGCTGGTGAAACTGCACCCTGGGGCTTGAACTTGATAGCTGGTTTGTAGGTACGCTACCAGGGGTCCGGCAGCGCTGGTGGGAGTAAAGTTCACCTGAAACAACAGGCTTCCACCCGAGGGAACAGCGATGCTGTCAGCTAACCCCGTGACCGTAAAATCGGGACTCTGGGTTAAAGTCGACGCCGAAGGCGTGACGAGGACGTCTCCCATGAATGCTGGCGCCCCGGAAGTATTGATTACCTTAACAACAATATGCGAACTGCTGCCCAAAGCGGTAGACGTGAACTGATAAATAGATGGCAGCGGGTAATCGGAAACTGTTCCAGTCGTATCGTGAATGTAATACGTGAATGGGAACGCAGGCGCCGTCGTCGTTTGCGCTTGCCCGATGAATGCAAGCATGGCGGCCATGGCAGCAAGGCTGAATATACGCTTCATCTAACGTTCCTCCCGGTGTGGCTTTGCAACGTTGGTGGCGGCTGGCTTACTCGGTAAGCCTGGAAGCAAGGAAAGATGCATGTCGGAAGCGGTGAGATGAAGCGCCCAGTGTTGCTGCAGCGACGGCGAGTACAAATGCAGCCAGTTGCTGGAGACATGTTCAAAGACAGCGTCTGCCACAGTAAAAGGTACGGTCCGGCGGTCGCCGCTAAGGTTATCGGCAATTAATTGCTTGTTCGCAAAATAAGCGAGGAACGTCCCAACCACTGCCGTATTGCCAGTTACGGAAGGCAATGTTGTCTCCGTGACCAGGCTCCCATCGCTCAAGGAAACGATGGCGGCAGAGACGGAATTATCAGAATGCTGGACGATAAGACGCGCTTGGGTTGTGCCTGACATTTGCAGGTCGGTGACAATGCCGGAGATATCGGAGCCGGCGACAGGAACCGGCTGGAACTGTGTGCCGTTCCAGTGCAACAGTATGTGTGCGATGGGAAGCCAGGCGAGCGCGCTTGATGAATCTGCCTGTATCGAAAGCACCGGTTTCTCGTAAACCGAGGCCGCGCCCAGGATAGTGAGTTTCGGATCCACAAGACGAATCATGCCGTTGGTTTCGACCAGGCCGTCTTGATTAGAAAAGCTGGAGACTTCAACCGTATCAACGGGGATGATGGATACGACCATGTTGTCGGGTATGCCGAAAACAGAGTGGAGTGAGCCGTCTGGATAGCGGGCGGTACCAATCTTAGGCGAGTTGACTTGGGCAAGCGCGGGGAGGCACCCGAGACCAATCACAAGAACGCTTTGAACAAATTTCATAGGCTGCACCTGCTTCTTTAATGACCGAGGCTGATAGTAGGCGTCCCGATAGTCGTCGTTGCCGGCGCGGTGGTGGTTGTCGAACTACCACCCTTTCCCGCCATTGCCAGCGCTGCACCAACTCCTGCACCCGCAATAACGGCGGCCAGAATGAGCCACTTCGTTGTATTGCTTTTGGTCTTGCCCTTATTGCCTGCGGTGTTGACGACAGAAACGGAGGGTTCCACCGGCGTGGCGGGAGTTTCATCTTTGGCAACCTCTTCGGGTGTCGCGCCGCTATGTACCGACGTTATCGAAGTCGGTACACCCGGCGTTTTAGCCGTGTTTGCTGCAGCAGCGGCGGGAGCTGCCGGATTGGGAACTACCGGCGCCGGGACCGAAGTAGGAACATTAGCAGTCGGCGCGGAGGCTGTAATGGGAGTTGTTGCTGCACTCTTTGTGGGAGCGCTAGCCTGACGCTTTTCGGTAATAACCTGTTCAATCAAAGCGCCCGCACGCAAATCGCCCTTGACGGCGGTTACGCGGATAGCCACGGTGCCGGGGGTGGCGCCCCAGTTCACTTGCGGAAATTTAGCGACGCCCGAAACGTCGGTATAAGCAACGCCGGAATGTTCTCCGTTGACAAAGTAGCCGGTGGGACCTTCATCCGGAAAGCGAATCGCCACTGCTGCGTCTGAAACCGGCAGCCCAGAAGAATCCGTTACCTGCACCGCATATCCGGTCATGATGGAGTTGGCTTCCACTGTGGACTTGCCCAGATCTGCCAGGCGTACTCTCAACTGGTTGGATTGTGCCGGTGTTGTAGGACCGGCTGTGGAATTGGCGGGCGCTCCGTTGAGCTCGGCGCGCAAGGGCAGTACCGCAATTAACGGGACAAGGATTATTGATAAAAAACTTGATACGAATCTCATGTGGCCTCGTTTTTTTAGAACGCATAGCCGCCAAAGACTCGTTTATGGGGCTTGAATCAACAAAACAGTGATGTTATCTGGCCCGCCCGCGTCTTTAGCCGCTTCGACAAGTGAGTGGCATTTTTCCTGAAGAGTTTTCTCAGAATCGAGAGTCTCCAGGAGGATTTTTTCACTTATCACCCCGTGTAGGCCATCGGAACACAGAAGAATCTGGTCCCCCGGGAATAGCTCCAAGGTGGTAGAAAAGACGCGCAACTCGCCTTCAATCCCAATAGCCATAGTTAAGACATGGCGCAAGTGGTGGCGTTTGAGAACTTCTTCGCTTAGACCAAGCCGGGAGCCCACTTCGTTCACCCAAGTCTGATCCACCGTGATGAGTTTCAGATGTCCGCCGGAACAGAGGTAGGCGCGACTATCCCCAACGCTTCCTATTTGAAGTGTCAGACTATCGGGCGCCGGCGCATGAACCTCTTCAAAGCCGGCTTCGAGCAACGGCAAAGTAGCAATTTCCGATTTCACAACCGTACGGGCTAAGACTAAGGTTGTGGCCATGCCAGTCAGTTCGGGCTGTTCCACCGCCGTCTGCCGAACCAACTCATGCGCTTGGCGAAATCCATCCTCCAAGCAGTCTGCGGGGTGGTGCGCAGGTTGACATATATATTCATACAGATTTTCGGCGCCAATCCGCGAAGCGAACTCTCCTCCGGCAGCGCCCCCCATGCCATCGGCCAAGATAAATATCGAAGCCGCCGAGTCGCTAATGAAATAGTCCTCATTATTAGCTCGAACGCAGCCCGGATCGGAAAGCCCGAATGCCTGCAACATTGAAAGAACGATTATACTTTCACCCTCCTTCTATGCTAATAGGCAGCATGCCCGGGCCAAAACCATTCACCTTTGAAACGCGCATCCGATTTATCGATACGGATGCAAGCCGTCGAATTCATTACACTTGTATGTTCCGCTATTTCGAATCAGCCGAGATCGAATTTCTTCGCACTTTGGGCCTCACCTATGCAGAAACCGAGGTTTCGTTTCCGCGTGTTCACGTCGAGTGCGATTATCGATCGGCGCTGCAGTATGACGACTTGATTCAAATTGAAGTCCGGCTAATGAAACTGAGTACATCGTCGGCGGCATTGCATTTCCGCACTCTAAAAGACGGTTTTGTCGCCGCCGAAGGCAACGTAGTAATTGTCTGTATGGATCGACGCACACAACGCTCAGCACCCATTCCGGAAGAAATGCGCTTGAAGTTGCTTCCGGCACTAGAAGAATCTGAAGCCCGGTAAGCGGCGGACACGATGGCGGCGCTCGGTTTGCAGATTCTCGAGCGGCCGTGCGTGTTTCAAATAAAGGGCTCCGCCCGGTCTACGTGCTTGGACGTTCAAGCAGTCTGGCAGTACGGGCCAGAAGTCTAGTATGCAACCTGATGTAGGCGCGTACGCTAGTCACTATGGCTTCCATTGTAATGGTGATACTGGGCACAACCGGGCCGCGTAAAATGTTGCGTCAGGAGCAATAAACATGAAAACACTTGGGCGTGTTTTAGTTCTCGCGACCTCCAGTCATCTGTATTCGAAGTGTCTTTACTTGTATTTTCGGACAGGGGCATGGAGACGGGCGCCCTTCTGGCCCGGTGCTACTTTGATGTGTATGGGCGGTGGCTAGGGTGACCGAGAGCATTTGGAGTCGTTGCATCCATCAGCGACGATGTGATGAAGTGCCTTGTCAGCAGCTGCTTCTTTGAGGAGTTCGAAAATCGCCTCTGCCCAAAAGGCGACGGGGCACAGCGCGTCTTGTGCCATCACTCTTACAGGATTTCGAATTCAATCCTCGCCGAGTTCGGTTTTCAAGCCCAGGATTTCGGTGACATTTTCGATGTCTTGCGGTCAAGAGGTGGGTTTGCGACTGCGAGACTCTCTATAACGTCACCAAGGAGAGCAGTCTGAAGGCTGAATACTGGAAATCGAATGTTGCTGAGGAGGCTGACACTTACCACGCCGTGTAGCTGATTTCCTGCTTCTAACTGCACTCACTTGTTAACTTTAGGAGCGAAGGCGGGATCGTTGCTGAACTTGAAAGACCCCAGCCGACGGGGTTGAAGCCTGTGCTTTTTCAAGATTCGCTGGACCATCCCCAAACTTACACCTTGCTCGCCGCCATCGTCCGCGCACGCTCCAATGTGTTGCATCCGGCGGTTGAGTCTTGATGATTGCGTCCGCTACGCGGATGATCTTCAAGCAACGCTGACATTCCGAAGTGGCGTGCCGCGATAGCCACTGATTTCCACCAGTTGCTTGTCAGCCGACTTCGAAAGAACCAGTTTCGGCGCTGCAGGCAACGGCACAACCGTGAAAGCGACGTTTTCCCGCATTACTCAAGTAATTTCAGATACTGCAGACAAGACAGCTACAGTCGTTCGTAACGGTGACACAGTGCTGAACGGTCGCGTCGCTGGCGGGGCGATTCGGGTGATCCTAAGTTCAGCTGAGATCGACATCGGGGCGCCGTCGCAGGCTCCCCCTGGCGTGCGAAAAACGAATTGCACACATTCGGTTTACCCGTGCCGCCAAGTTCGAAACATAAGCATTTGGGTTGAGGCTAAGAGGCTCTTCGTCTCAAGATCAGCCTTTGCCGATTGCGCCGACATTGGGACGATGACCATTTCCGTCAACGGAGAGGACATCATACTAACGCTTGTCGGAGGTGATGCCTCGGAGGGTTACACGGTCAAGATTACCTTCGACACGGAGCGAGTGAAGAGGCGGGAGGTCTTCCAGAGTGAGAGCGATAGCCTGTCTGACACGACGACTTATTTGACGGTGGCCGCCCTCAACTGAGGCTACCAGTCGCGAGATTATTCCTCGCAATTGTTGAAACTCGGTACGACTCCAGGACAACTTCGCGCTTACGCCAACCACTTCAGAATATTCTCGGTCGTTTCCGTCTCACCTAAGCGCGGGAAAATCTTCTCTACGCAATGGCAATGAGAATCCGCATTGCGATCAGTCATAGCATCCACCACCAGCACAACGTGATAGCCCAAATCATAGGCACTCCGCGCCGTTGCTTCCACACCCATGCTGGTCGACACACCTGTGATGAAAACCTGCGTCACCTCGCGCTCGCGCAAGTGCCTATCCAACTCCGTCCCAATGAACGCTCCCACACATTTCTTAGTCACAAGAAAATCACTGGCTTGCGCTTCCAGTTCCGGCACCAGTTCCGCCCAATCCGGCGGCAACGCCATTTTGGTTGCACCGCCCTCCGTGCGTCCAGGAGCTCGACCCGTCACGTTCACCAAAACCACCGGCCACTTACGCTTGCGAAAAGCCCTCGCCAATTCGGCCGAGCGCTGCACAACCTCGCTCGTAGGCTGTGCAGTAGGTATGGCGACAACACCCTTCTGCAGATCAATCACTATCAGCGCTGGGTTACTATCCAATTCAGTCAAAGCCATAACATGCTCTCTTTCATCCGACCTCCGTTTTGCGCGGCCGCAACAAACCCTTCTGCTCGTAAATCGGCCGCATCACCACTCTCAGCTTCGGCATCTCAAACCAGAACCAAAGCGATCCGGCTATGCAGACCGACCCCGTCACAATCACCGTATAGGCCGCGCCCATCTGATGCGCTAAAGCAGCCGCTAACAAACTACCGAACGGGGCCATACCGACAAAAGCCATCGTGTAATAACTCATCACGCGGCCGCGTTTGTCTTCTGTAGTTAACGATTGAATCACCGTGTTGCTCGCCGCCGCTCCCTGAATCATCCCAAAGCCGACGAACACCATTGCCACCAGCGATAGCCACAACACATGCGACAAGCCCAGCAGAATCAGCGCCGCTCCAAACACCGCGCTCGCAATTTGTATCATGCGCATCAAACCCACAACCGTCTTGCGAACCGCCAGTGAAATCGCCGATATCAGCGCTCCCGCCCCCGATGCTCCAGTCAGATATCCAAGCGTGTGTGGACCGCCGTGCAGTACCTGTCCAGCAAACACCGGCAACAGCACCGAATAAGGCCAGCCCATTAAACTGACGGTTGCAAAAAGCAGCAGAATCGATCGAATCGGCGCGAACGAACTCACATAATCCCACCCCTCGCGCATTTGCTCGAACATGTTTGCCGGCTTGCGCTTTAAGTTCAACGGCTCGATATGCATCATCAGCAACGAAGCAATCACCGCCAGGTAACTGAACCCATCAATCAGAAAACACCAACCCTCATTCAGCACGCTAATCACAAATCCCGCGATAGCGGGACCTATCAAGCGCGCCACATTCACCATCGAAGAGTTCATCGCAATGGCGTTGCTCAGATCGTTACGGTCCTCCACCATCTGAATCAAGAACGACTGTCGCCCTGGCATATCAAACGCATTAATCAAGCCTTGCAACGCAGATAGCGCAATAATTTCCCAAAGTGTGATAACGTGACCCAGCGTCAACGCAGCCATCACAAGTGATTGGACAGCCGCAGCCACTTGCGTCCACACCAGCAGCCGCCGCCGTTCCAAACGCTCCACCCACACGCCCGCAAACGGACCCAGCAAAAACGCAAGAATCTGCCCCGAAAAACTAACAATCCCCAGCAACACCGCCGAGTGCGTCATTCGGTACACCAGCCAGCTAGTCGCCAGCCGCGTCATCCAAGTGCCGATTAATGAAATGCTTTGACCAACGAAAAACAGCCGGAAGTTGCGATACCGCAGCGACCGCCAGGCATGCGATATTGCGCTATATTTACTCACCCGCACGCTCACCCCGCACGAGTTGCCTGACAATTTCCCCGGCCTCGAACAGAGTCTTCTGCTGCTCCTTATCTAATTTCGCGACAGCCTCCGCCAACCACGTCCTCTTGGCGTCCCTCGCGCTTTTACGCACTTCCGCGCCCTTGCTCGTCAGTTCAATATTCAACTGGCGCCCATCGCTTGGATGCGGCGTTCTTTTCACAAAATCCATTTCTTCCAGCGCCGCTACTGTTGCGCCCATCGATTGCGGCCGCATCCTTTCAGCGCGTGCTAGTTCCGCCGTCGTCGCAGGCCCATCCTTCGCGAGCCGCGATAGTACTGCCGATTCCGTCAGCGAAAGCCCATGAACCGCCGCCGCACCCCGCACCCGTCGGACCAGCAACCCAACGGCTTGGATGAATTCGCTAACATTGATTTCGAAACTCTTTCCCGCCATCTATGAACAGTATACAAACTAAACAGGCAAACTTGCAAGTTTACCTTCTTTTTTCAACCAATGCTCAAAGCCCTGCGCAGTCTCCAGATGCCTGCGTGAACACAACCCAAAACCCGGTTCGCGTGCCTGTCCGAGTGATAACCGAATATAAGAAACCGGTCGAAGGTCTGAATCAAACTAACTTTCGAGTAACCATCAACGACGTGGTGCAGACAATCTGCGAAATCCGGCAACAGAAAGTCCTCTATCGCTCGGCATCTTACTCGACATCAGTGGCAGTATGGGCGGAGTTCAAACGGAGTTGTTGAGCATCTGCGCCGCTGGCATCAATCAATTCCTCGACAGCGCCTCGCCCCAAGACGAATATTTTCTCGAATACATAAGTGAAACCCCTTCTATTAAGACCGCATTCACTTCGGATGTATCTCTCATTCGGAAAGGTCTCCGTCCGAAACCAAAAGGACGAACAGCATTATCAGACTCTGTCGATCTGGCTCTAGCCACTATGCAAAAAGCGCGTAACGCCAATCGCGCCTTGCTCATCATTTCCGACGGCCTGGACGACCGAAGCAGCAAGCACCTCCAGGAATTAGAGAAAGCATTCCTCGTCTCGCCGGTGCCGATCTTTCTCGTGGTCCCCAAAGAACCTTTCGGAAAGCAAGAACGTGTACTCCCCGAGGCTTTTGAGTCGCGCTCGAACTTTCTCGGCTTTATCCAACGCAGCGGAGGTCTAACCTACGGCGCTACAGGAAAACAACAGATGTCCCAGGCAATGGCAATCCTAGCGCTACTAATCCGTTCGCCATATCTAATACAGTTAGCGCCTCATGCGGACAAGCCATCAGTCCAGGGCGCACCGCCCGATCTCAAGGTTGAGGTTCCTTGCCAGCGCCGTCTTTTTCTTTTGTTTCGGGTCATTCAAACCTTACGGGAAAACAGATCGCAGTAGCCTATCGCCAGACTGTCTTACCTGCGCACTGCCTGCGTCAGTTCTTTGGCCAAGCGGCTCGCCTCTTCGCTAACGACCCTATCAAAAACCTCATACTCCCTCCCCTTCGCTTTTACAACAACTCGCCCGAACCCATCCCACCGGCTTCGGGCCGAAACATCTTGCACCTCGATTAGTTCCCGCTGCCTTGTCCACCATCTTGTTTTGATTTTCCACACGATGCGACCAGGAACAACTGTCACAGTTTGCTCCCCATACTCTTTTTCCAGCAATCCGCGCAGTATCTAGAGCAGTATTAACCAAAAGCCCATCGCAATAGAGACTCGCAACAGTCCTTGAAGTGACCAAACGTGGAGAGGCCCAGACAAAGCGAGGTAGGCAACACCGAAAAGAATCGGCAAGAAAATGAGCGAGAACAGAGTATACCCTCCCACTCCCAAAAGGCCTGTGGGCGCGGGCACAGTGATTTCTATCTTGCGCCCTTCATGTCGAACAATACCCGGACTCCATCTCATCTCCCGACGAAACATAACGCTCTGTGGCCTGTTCTAGAACAATTTATACTATCCGCTGAACGGCCCCGCTGGCTACAACATCCGGAACACTGCCAAGATAGTCAATATTAAATTGGCAACGACTTGCATGGCCACCGTGCATTGAAGAGATTTCAATGAACACATGTTCGTTCTGCCTCAACAGCCGGATCACATCTTATATATGTTCCGCCATTGCGCGCGCCATCTCTAGCCGCGAGAATAGATTTAGGATTCTGTTGGAGCCATCCCAGCTTGACGAGAAGTACCGTCGGGATCAAAATCGCCGACAAGTGTAAAGTGGGCGTGCTACTCGTTTGGCTCAGTCATCTAAACGAGAGCATAAATTGCTAGGGCCGTCTCGCTGATTGTTCAGTCATTCAAGCAATTCTCCCTGCGTCGGTGCCTGTCTCCGAGGTTTGCTGCCATTGTTTGGTTTCCGGGAGCGGTCGCCTTGATGCCGGGTCAGAGTATCGCTGCCTATCCGACCTCGGCAGCCCTCGCAATCGCATCTCGGTCCTTGGAAGGCACGATCCCGGATGGTTGCAACAACCATTCGTCATCACAGCAGCATCCCCATCAATGTCGCTCTCTGCCCAAGTTGCCGAAGCGCCGTACTCGAAGTCTCCCCATCGGCTCAGATTATTCTTGGAGGCGGTATCTGAAGACACCACGAAAACTAACAGAAGGGAAGGTAGAAAACAACAAATTCGGAACGCCTTTAGGCTGTGTCACCATCAACCATCCCGTGGCTTGCTAGCGCGTGCTGTTGATCGTTGACCACATATCCACAACGGTTCTTCGTACGTCGCTCATCAGACCAATGGCAGCCACAGCAATAAAAACCAGAGGCAGTGCGTCTTCGACCAGATACTGACCGCCTTCTTCCCAGAGCACTCTCACTGCCGACCTGCACTTCATCGTCATCTAATCACGCAACGGACTTGATTTTCGAAAAACTTTAGCTCGGCATCCAGAATGATCTTCAGGAGTCGCACGTTTGCAACTCAACCCCGCCGAACCCCCCGAACCCTCGCATAAAACCCAAATCCAACAATCCCCAAAAATCCCAGTCCCCACCCCGTAAACCAAATACTCCCCAGCGACGAGAACAGCGAATCCGGCCAGAGCTTACTTCCCAGCGAAAGCACCACGCCGCCCATCATGCCAACCATCAGCCACCCCAGCAGCATCACCAGCAACGGTGCGCGCTTCCAAAGCTGTCGCGCCGCCGTGCTTGAAATCTCTTTCACCGCTTTTAAATTCTGCGCGAAATCGCCAAACACACCAGCCGCCGACCGCCTGGACGCACCCACTCGCCTTCTGGAATCGAACGAAGTCACCTGCGCATCCGGCGTCACCCAATAAGGAACATTGATGCCCGGAATCATTTGCGTCACATTTTGAGGTGCAATCGCAGCCGAAACTGCCGACGAAGCCGCCGCCGCCATCGCCTGGTCATTCGGTTTCGCATGCGCACCTGCATCGCTCACCACTTTGGCCAGTTCACTCGTCCGCGTATAGTTCGCGTATCCGCCTGCGTCAAACAAATGCTGCGCCAGCTTCACCAGAACATCCGCGCCCGTATCCCAATTCGACAACTTGCCCGTCAGTTCCGAAACCACTTGTTCCGCCCGCGATAACCCATCTTCGGCCGTCATCCTGGCCACCGTCGCCATCCGGTTCACCATCAGATCAATCTTGTCGCGTACCGGAGCCAAATCCGGCTGCGATGGCAACCCTTCCGCCCGCAGCGGATCGCGAGTCGCATAATCGGCCAAATAGCCAATCGCCCGCTGATCGTTCCCGTTCACCACTTCCCGCACGGCAAGCTGCAACAGCGAATCCAAAACCTGCGATTCCACCGGATTAGGCGTCGGGCTCAGAATATTGGTCAACTTCGTAATGTCGGACGTAGCCACCTCAGTCAGCAAGACAGAAGCGACATCGGTCACCGGAGTCGGGCCGGATGACACATTTTGCAGTGGTTGCCCCGCGTTATTCAAGCTATTGGACGCGCTCGTCCCTGCGGTTTTGGCGTTACCGTTGCGCGGCCCAGCGCTTATCCCATTCGCCAGGTCGCTTTTAAGGCCCTGAACCAGATCAGCAACTGATCCGCCCGGCGTGTTTCCGATTGATATGCTTGCCATCCTGTGAATTAATCGGCGGTTACGTCCCTAATCTCAAGAGTGATTGTGCGATTTGATAGGTGTAATTCCAGTAATTGGCACACAATTGCTGCCAGAATTAGCGTAATCCCTAGTGCGAACAGCGGCAGCGTAACGACTTGGAGCATACTTCTCCATAGCGTGGCGCTAATCACCATCGCCACTGCGGTAAAGCAGCCAACGGCCATATAAAGGACCCTCACCGCCCACGCAACCAATCGAATTCGCTCTTTAAAAATCCTCATCTGAGCCGAAATGGACGCCCGCCTTTCCGCGCTGCACCCGGCAGCCCTAAACTCCTGTGAAAGCCCTCTCATCTTGTCCGCAATCGAAATGTACCGGGAATTCACCCCCGACACCAAAATCGCGCTGGCCGAAACCAACACCACAGGAGTGACCGCAGCGGCAAGTATCTGTAAGGGATCGTTTCCTGGCATACGCTCATCGTAGCCGCTCACGTCCTCCTCTTTATAGTCCCTGGGGGTACAAATCCTCTCCCCGCAATTCGTCGAAAACGCCCGTCAGCCACGTCTGTATCTTTGCCCACCAGCTGTTGTTGACACTCGACAACAAAACTTTATAATGTAGATGGCCGACATCATGAAGCCTCCCGAACCAAAGCTCGATATCCTCCAGGGCACGCTCGACCTCCTCATCCTGCGCACCCTCGCCGCTGGCCCCATGCACGGCTGGTACATCTCAGAACGCATCCAACAAATTTCTGAGGAAGTCCTGCAAGTGAATCAAGGCTCGCTCTATCCCGCTCTCCACCGCCTGGAACACCGCGGCTGGATCATCGCCGAATGGAAGACATCCGAACTCGGCCGGCGAGCCCGCTTCTATCGCCTAACCCCTTCCGGACGAAAACAACTCGAGGTCGAGCGCGAAAACTGGGCACGCCTCACCGCCGCCATCGGCCGCATCCTGGAGCATGCATGACATGAATTGGAACGATTTACAACTGCGTCTTCGCGCCCTATTCCTCCGGCGTCGCGTCGAATCAGACCTGCAGGAAGAACTCGCCGGCCATCTCGAACTTCAAATCCGCAAGTACATGCAATTCGGTCTCGCCCCCGACCAAGCCAAACTCCGCGCCCGCCTTGATTTCGGCTCCTTCGAAAACACCAAAGAAGCATGCCGCGACGCCCGCCGTGTTACATTCTTCTCCCAAATCGCGCAAGACCTCCGCTACGCTATCAATACCTTTCTCCGCACCCCCGGCTTCACGGCCTTAATCATCTTCATGCTGGCGCTTGGCATGGGCGCAAGCCTGGCCACCTTCAGCGTCATGGACGCAATCGTACTCCGACTGCTTCCTGTAAAAGATCCCGCTTCTCTCTTCCGAACAGTCAGAGCCAATCAAACCGCAGACGATTCCGGCGGCGACGGCGCATCCTACGTCCTCTATCAGCAAATGCAGAAGCGCACTGCCCCCTTTGCAGATTTGATGGCTTACCGCCTTGCCAGTCAATCTCCAGTTTCCATCGCCGCAGCCGAGCCCAACCGCCTGACCCAGCAGTCCGTTTCCGGCAATTATTTCCAAGTCCTCGGAGTTGAACCAGTTATCGGACGGATGCTTTCACCGCAAGATGACACCGCCGCCGGCCAGCATGCCGTCGCCGTCATCAGCAATCGCCTTTGGAAAACCAAGTTTGATTCCAGCCAACGCGCCATCGGCAGCAAGCTACTGTTCGATAATCACATCTTCGACATCGTCGGCATCGCACCGCCCGCCTTCTTCGGCGTCGAAGTCGGAAAGATAGTCGATGTTTGGACGCCCATTTCCATGCTCCCGCCCGCCACTCTAAGCGATCCTCACTCGTTCTGGCTTCGAATCATGGGCCGCCTCCATTCCGGCGTTCCCCTCGCACAAGCCACCGCTCCCATGCAATCCGTCATGAACGAAGCAATGTTGGAAGACGTCCGCCTGCACGCCCCTCCCGGCACTCCGGCAAGCGTCATTAATCAGTTCCTCGCCGGTATGCGAATCAAAGCAGTACCCGCTGGCGGCGGCATCTCCTCTCTGCGCGGCCAGTACAAACTGCCTCTCCAAATCATGCTGGCCGTCGTCGCGCTGGTACTGCTAATCGCCTGCTCTAACGTCGCGAACTTACTCATAGCGAAAGGCACCGCAAGACAGCGCGAAACCGCCATTCGCCTTTCACTAGGAGCCGGCAGATCTCGCATACTGCAACAACTCATCACCGAAAGCTTGGTGCTCAGCCTGCTGTCCGTCACCGTCAGTTGGTTCTTAGCCCGCTCGGCAACTCCTGCCTTGGTGCGCCTACTGGCCCCGTCGAACGAACAGCTCAATCTAGCCATCGGAGTAGATCTTCGCCTACTCGCCTTCACCTCAATCCTCATTCTTTCCACCGTTCTCATCTGCGGCCTACTGCCAGCTATCCGCCTCGCCCTTACCGATATTTACAGCAGCCTCCGAAGCGGTTCGCATCTCACCACGTCGCGAGGCAGCCGACTTAGAAAGGCGCTAGTAGCCTCGCAAGTCGCCTTGTCTCTCGTGCTCGTCGTTGCCGCAGTCTTGTTCAGCCGCACCCTGGTCAATCTGTTGTCGTCCGACTTAGGCTTTAATCCCACCAGCGTTCTCGTCTCTCAAATCACCCTGAAACAGACCACCCAAAATCCATCTCTCGCCTGGAACGACTTACTCCAACACGCCCGCTCGCTTCCTGGCGTCGAACAAGCCAGCCTATCCTCCGACAGTCTGTTCGCCGGTCCACCCCAGCTATTGGGCATTCGCACCACGGCCGCTAAAGTTGTCCCGCCTGATCCAGTCACCGGACTCCTATTCGTCTCACAGGGCTATTTTCAAACCCTCAGCATCTCGACCGTAAATGGCCGCGAGTTCGAATCCCACGACAATGATCCCGCGAACCCCATCGTCGCCATCGTCAACGAATCCTTTGTCCGCAAATTCTTCGGCAACGAAAATCCTCTGGAACGAAAACTCACCAAATTGGCAAACGCCCCCGTCTGGGCTCAAATCGTCGGAATCGTGCGCGACGCCAAGTTCAGCAATCTGCGCGAAAACCCGCCGCCGATGCTTTATGTGCCGTACGGACGCATCGCCGAGTGGCTCCCTCCACAAGCGCATCCCGGCGAATCTTTCTTTCTCGAAACGCGCGGGCATCAAAGTCCTTCGTCACTCGCCGCAGACCTCCCCCACGAGTTTGCTCTTCACTTCACCATCGGAGACACCTACCGCCAACAACAAATAATCAATGACACGCTGGTTCGCGAGCGCTTGCTAGCCTCCGTAGCCGATGTCTTCGGCATCCTGGCGCTCCTATTGGCAGTGCTCGGCTTATACGGAATCATGACCTATGCGGTCGTACAACGTCGTCCCGAACTCGGAGTTAGGGCAGCCCTCGGAGCCTCGCCGACAGATATCATTGGCCTAATGCTACGCGAGTCAGCCTGGGTCGTCGGAGCAGGCACGCTCGCAGGCATTCTAGCTGCAATCTTCGCCGCCCGGCTCACCCGAACGCAGCTTTTCGGATTGGCGCCCAACGACCCGACAACCTTTATATTTGCCTCGATCATCTTATTGGTTGCATCGCTCGTAGCAGCTTCCGTCCCCGCGTATCGGGCGGCGCGGGCTGATCCAATGATCGCCCTCCGCCACGAGTGAATCACATAACAACTAAACCAAAGATCTCGCCGCCGATAAGACTTCTTCAAATCGATCTGCAATCACACCAATCGCGAAGTGCTTCTCCGCATATCTTCGAGCATTCCTACCCAATGTGGCGCGCAGTTCAACGTCAGCGGCCAAGCTAAGAGTGCGATCCACGAACCCCTGCGGCCGTTCTGGATCGACCACGAATCCCGCTTCCGCAGTTATGATTGTCTGCGCAGCATCGTTCTCAGCATTGATAGAGGCCACGATCGGCCTTCCTGCGGCCAGATAACTCAGCACCTTCGAAGGAACCGAAAATGCCGACGCGGCAGGATCAAGCGTGGCCACTAATACATCGGCTGTCGCCAGCACTTGCCCGTACTCTTCAATTGGCTGGAACGGCAGAATGATCAAATTCTGCAGTCCGTGTTCCCGTTTTTTTTGCGCCAGCCAGTCGGCTCCCGCACCCATGGCGATAACCACCACCCGTAACTCAGACGGCTGCGCCGCAACCGCCAAATCCAGCAGTAAGCTCGGGTTCTCCATCAGCTTTAGCGTTCCCGTATACAGCGCCACGGGCACGTCCCACAAGTCATGCCGCCGCGCCCAGTCATTGTCCTTGGGCAGAACTTCAATCTCCGAAAGCGGCGCCCAATTGGCAATCACGCTAACTCGGCTCGCATCCACACCGAATCGATCAAGCGCGGGCCGGAACTTTTCAGAGATTGCAACCACACCATGACTCGACCGCAATAGCGACCGCTCTAAACGCTCATAGTGTTTGCCGATCAATTCCCCGGCCACGCCAAACTGCTTGCTCAGGTAATGCCGCGCCGCATGCGACATCACGTCCTGTATCCAAAAGACGAAAGCCGCACCACAGCTTAGTGCCGCGCGCTGCAACTTCTTCTGTGCGTCCAGCGGCATGTTGCAACCCACCACCACATCGGGGCGAAACGATAACACTTGTTTTGCAGCTAACTCACCAAACTTTCGTTCCAGCATCAACCTTCGGAAATATTTCCGTTTGTCGAAGGGTCTTCCGGCGGTAATGCCAACAACTTGAAAACTCGGCGAGTCGCCATCCACCACGCGCAGGTTCCCCTTGGGAGCGGCAAGGTCGGCAAAGTGCATATGCAATACCGAGTGGCCCTTCAAACTCAAGGCACGGCTCAGCTCAACCGGAAACGGGTATCCGCCATAATCGCAAATGACAATTCGCATGCCTGAAACCGCAAAAGGCGCGGACGCACTCTGCCTATCAACCAAGGAAAATCGCTGCTCTTCGGACGTCGCACTCGGCATCTCGCTGATGTTTCTCATAGTGCGTTATGCAGCCGGCTGTGTGCTCGTGTTTAGATTGCGGTGAATGTCCCACGCAGCCGCCGCCATGGCTGTCCACATCTTTGGAGTACGGAAAATAGCCGGGCTTATGAAGCAATGATGGTAGCAGCCCTTGCAAGCCGGTACCTGGCCTGTAGTAGCACGAAACTTCTGTCCTTTGGCCCCCAGCCAGATCTTCCTAAAGTCAAAACTCTGGTCGCGCAAATTGCCCAGCACATCTTGTCGGAGTTCGCATCCCGCAACATCGCCAGTCGGATAGACCACCGCGGTTTCGCGGCCGCCCGCGCACACCACCGGCGCCGTATTTGTCAGGCTCGTCTGGGCAATAATGTCCCTCGACACTTTCTCCTTGGCGTGAACCAGGAAGTCCCACGCAGTAAACTCACCGCTGCCTCCGGCGCCCGTGAGCCACGCAGCATCACGATCTATCACGTTCAGATAAGTGGTCTTGCATACCTCGCTCTTCGCTGCCGCATTGAATGGATCGCCCCGAACAAGAATCGGCTTCAGTACGTCCACCGGCAAGTTGGCCCTAACCCACCGGGCCGCGTCGCCAACTGTCTGGTAGTTAAGCCCATGCACCGTCATGCCAATATCGATACGCAGATTCGGATAGTGACGACGTAACTCAGCAAGCTTCCCGATCGTGGCCACAACCTTATCGAACAATCCCGGAATGCCGCGCAGCTTGTCATGGTCCTCGCCCAGTCCATCAAGCGAAATGCCAATCTTGATCTTCTGGCCGGGGCAACGAACCAGCATTTTCTCCACGTGGTCCACAATCCGGTCAGTCGCGTAACCCAGCATGCAGAAAGTCATGTTGGCAGGACGGCTGTGGTGATAAAACCGCTCCACAAGTTCTGGAAGGTCCTTGCGCAGTTCTGGGCTGCCTCCGGTAAACGTCACCTGCAGCATCGGCCCCAGGTTTTCGGCCAGTTTGTCGAACTCGTCCACCGATAGTTCTTCTTTTACCTTGGTGTTTAGCTCGCTCCAATAGAAGCAATGCTCACACTTTGCATTGCAGCGATTGGTGACAAACATCAACAGGTAAACCGGCATCTGCGCGCCTGGCATCATCAGCCGTTTTGCTGACCTCGCCTTTCGGTACAAGGAAGATACACTCATATTTCAATACTCCAGTTGACTTACCGAGTTAGAGCGTTCGCGCTACACCGAACTCCGCTGGTTCAGCTAGACGAACAAACGGGCGCAGCCCGAAGCTGGCCGCAACACAGATCAGCCGCATCAGGTCCAGCAGAAACATCAGTCCACAAGCGCGAGCAACGAATACTGGCCCTTGCGAAGAAAACGCCTGAAGGATATCGGCCCGGGCTGCCAGATAACCGATCCCCAATATCGCGGCTGCGGCCGCGGCCAGCAATGGCGAGTAATGAAAAGCGAGCGCGGCAACGACTAACTCCAGTGCCGCCAGTGTTACTGCCGCCACATCGCGACGCGTTGCATGCCGGTTATCCCCAATCGACCCATTACAACGGAAATAGTTGCGGATCGCGATAAGTCCCTTGCGCCAGTCGTTCTGCAGAAGTTGGGGTACGGAAAGCGGCTTGCGATGATGCCCAATCGCATCGGGCACGGCCAGAATACTATAGCCATGTCTCGTCATGCGACCCCCCAATTCTCCATCCTCACCACAAGCGCCGCTGAAACTGGGATCGAAACCACTCAGGCATTGAAAGACATGGTTATCCATCGCTGCCATCGCGCTCCAGAAGTCGTTCTTCACATAGCCAGACCGGCGCTCATAGATTCTTGAAATGTAAAGCTGCTTGTAACCCGCCGCGAAAGACATACCCTGCACGTCCTTCGAGTAATTGCCCATCGTTGCTTCGGCGCGGCCATCCTGCAGCGGCTTCAGCAGCTTCGCGATGCATAACGGATCCACCACAACATCGGCGTCAACGAAAACCAGAAACGTACCACCAAAACCTTGCGCTCCCCGATTTCGTGCCACCGCCGCACTGCCGCTGCCCCCGGTGAAAACAATCTCCACCCCGGTACCAAACAACACCTTGTGTAGATCGCAATTACGGCCGTCGTCAACCACTACAACCTGAAGTGGAGGGCAATTCCGCGATTGAAGAACAGCTTCCACAACAGCCCGAATAGCAGACGTCACCCCGAACGCGGGAATGACCACCCGCACTTGCGGCTGCTGTTGTCTCATGACAAATCGACGTTTGTCTCTCAAAGGGATCCTGTGAACCTGCGTTCCCAAACGGGAAGTTGTAGCCTAACATACCTTCAGTGCCACTTATATCGTCCCTCTCTGACATTCCGGCCGCATCCAGTACTCGACCGTACGGGAGAGATCAGTACGGCCTGTACCAAATCGATGAACTTTTTTCTGGCCAATCACGTGCTACAGAACGCAAACGGCACAAATGCGCAGACACTCCGAAATCCAAGTCTCGCCTAGGATGACTTAGTACAACGCGGTCGCTCGCTCCCCGGCGTCGAACGAGCCCGCCTCTCCTCCGACGGTGTCTTTCTCGGTTCAACCCAGCCGAGCTGGCGACCTCAAACTTTTTTTCTCGGCCTAAGGCGGATCGGTCAACCTCTTTAACGGCTTGTCGTTAGGTCCCGGCACCTATTATCTTGTCGTTTACGCAAATTCTGACGCCGGTGGAGGCTGGGCAGCTTCAGCGAATCCGGCCGATACGGTTGCCCAGGGGAGTTCAATTGGAGAGAGAGCGGCTTTTCTGGTATGCGTTTGTTTTTCAGTCGACGGGTCTGCCCTCGTATGCTCCTGGTATTCCCTTCGTCAAGGCTCAAGCCACAGATAACTTGGACTTTGACGTTCTTGGTGGCCCATCTGGAACCGCAACTCCGGAGCAAAGCGCCGCTTGCTTAATAGGAACGCTAGTAGGTGTTCTCGTACTCCGATCCAAATGGAGTCACCTCTCTTGGAGTCAAGAAAACGTCCTAAACTAAGCGGACCGGACGGAGAAGGACACGTTGCGTCACCGTTTTGAAACTCACTCCAGCCTTCCCGGGCAGCAGTGCTAATGGTGTGGCCGATCAAGAATGGACAAATAGGAAGATGTGTCCCTTGATAGAACAAAACCCGCGCTACGGGACCGGCACGTATTCAGGAGTCTTATCCAGGCTCCGAGCAGCGAATTCGATCACGGCTTTGACCTGTTCACGATTAAGGCCGTCAAACCATTCCATAATGTCGTCTATGTTGGCCCCAGCTTCAAGGTTCTCGAATATCGCAGAAACCGGCATACGCGTCCCCTTCAACACCCACGCGCCGCTCACCTTGCCGGGAATGCTTTCAACACGGGACATTGGGACCAATCAAGACTTGCCATGCTTGTACCCTCTTTCCATCGTAACTTTTTCCACCGTTTAGGCAACAACGTCCCGGGCAAGGCCCTCGCGGAACGCTTAAATCCAAGCAGGACGGGCATCAGTCAGTCTAGCTGCACAAACAAGAACCGGCTGTCGAGGCTCAGCTTGGAGAATTCAAGCATCACCCTGCCTCCGCCTCACCACAAATTAGTAGGGAATCACCACCAGACCGGGAATCCTCTCGAAGTGACGAACGTTGCTCGTCACTACCGCATGGCCCAATTCCAACGCGGTCGCGCCAATCAGCAAGTCGCCAAGCGCCACCCGAATCCCTCTGGCTTGCAAGCTCCCATCTATTCGGCCCGCCCGAAACGCGATCGGAGCCGTAACCGGCTCAATAGGCATCTCCGCCAAAAGCTCCTTCAGAAAACGTTCTCTGCGCAGACGGCGCTCGACCGTAACGGCTCGCTCAATGCCATGCGCGAGTTCAACCACAGTGATCACTGACACCACCGCAACTACGTCTCCCTGACTCGCAATCAAATCCGCAATGAGTTTACGTGCTGTTTGGCCTGCCCGTTCGGCAACGACTAGGCCAGTGGAGTCCAGCAATTATTCCCACACCCCCTCTTAATCCCACTCCGGCGGATGAACGGGTTCCCGATGGCTATCGATAACTGCCTGTACATCAGCGGCAAAGTCTGCGTCCGGCGTGGCGGTCGAGTCCTCAGGCAATGCGGCCATAATCTCCGACAGCCTGCGGCGGCGCGGTGCGGGTGCCTTCAGCACAGCCACTGGCAGGGCATCACGCTCAATGATGATTTCCTCCCCCGACTGCACTCGATCCAGCGCAGATGCGACATTTCGGCTCAGGTCCGCTTCCGTCATTCGCAGTGTTGCCATGCTTTTGATCATAGCGGCTTCTTCTGCGAAAAGCTCAGTCACAAAACTCCAAAAATTCCGAAAATATTTTTTAACCCCAACCCCCTCAATCACCTGCGTCCCACCAACCCATCAAAACGAACACCAGCATAGTTCGAATTCAGCCCTCGGCGTGCTATCTAATAACCAGGCTCGCAGCCGACCCACGTTCCCCCGTGCTTCCCTGCGAGCTTTTGCATTTTCCAAATTCACTTTTAAGGAGACACACAAATGTCAAACAGATCCGAACGCCGCGAAGCCGAACGCGTCGCCCGCAAAAAAGCCTACCTGGAATCGCGCAACAAACCCGCGCAATCCCTCGCCCTGGACGCCGTCGTCGCGCCCAAAACGGTCGCCGCACCGAATATCCTGTCCTTCGTGGCAACCGAAGAAACCGAAGTCATCGCACAACTCAAAACCGGTAAGAGGCCCGCAAATCCCTTCGAACAGCCCGTCCTCGAAGGCCGCGAACGTTCCGCCATGAATGCCACCAAGCACGGTTGCTGCGCCGACACGCTTATCCTCCCGCATGAGTCTGTAGAAGACTACAAAGCTGTCGAACGCGCCTGGCACACCACCTACAAACCCACCGACGACGTCGAAAAGAGCCTGATCGAAAAAGCCATCCAAGCCGATTGGTTTCTCCAGCGCGCCACCCGTGCCATGGTCGCCGTCGAAGCCGACCTATACAAAGCCAAACCCAATCCCAGCGATTGGACCGAAGCCGAAGAGCGCAAACTCGGCCGCTTCCAACGCTATCAAACCGCGCGCACCAACATCTTCAAACAAGCCAAAAAAGCCGTCGAAGACCACCGCCGCGCCCGCCGTCAAGAATCCGAGCGAGCCCTCAAAATCACCATCGCCCAAGAACGCCTCGAAGCCTACAAGCGCAAAAACCGGCCCGAGCCCACCTGGAAAGAAAAGCTAGCGGAGATGAAACAGCAAGCCATCGCACTGGGCTTCAATCCACCACCCGATCCAAGAGTCGCCCACAGTTAACCATCATCATTTTTCGAAACCACCATCCCTTCCAGGGACAACTCCGTCCCGACACCAACCCAAACCCCGTTCACTAACCCCGAAACCCTGTTCCTCTGCGCCCAGACCCAGCCGAGCGGCCCGTAAACTTCTGCTGATCCCTGGCCCTGCGCCCTGAACCCTCGTTGCCACCCCTAAACCCTCGCCTCTACCCTCCAGCGCCACCGCTCTTCCCCATCCATTCGCCATTCGTTTCGTAACCTCTGCCCCGAAGCCGATTCGGTCTCTCGTTAAGCCCTTTCCCCTGTCCCAGCACCCCGCTCATTACATAATGGTCACCATGCCCACCAACGCTAAAGTCAAAGTGGCCATAATAGGCTCCCAGTTCGAAGCCGACATCCACGCCGCTTCCATCCAAATGATGCCTGACGAGGCTGAAGTCGTCGCCATCTGCTCTCCCACTTCGGGTAACGCGGCGCGCCTAGCTCAGCGTTACAACATCCCCGGCGTCTTCCTCGATTACCGAGAGATGCTCAAAGATCCCGCCATCGAAATGGTCACCATCACCGCGCCCAACCGCCTTCACGCCCAGATGACCATCGATGCTGCCAACGCCGGGAAGCACATCGTCTGCGAGAAGCCTCTTTGCATGACGCTCGCAGAGGCCGACGAGATGATCTTCACCTGCAAGCGCCAAGGAGTCATGCTCGGATATGCGGAAGAACTCTTCTTCACACCCAAGTACGTGAAGGCCAAGCAAATGGCTGATCAAGGCGGCTTCGGTAAGATCCACTTGATCAAGCAAAGCGAAAAGCACTTTGGCCCGCACAGCTCTTGGTTCTGGGATATGGAGCAAGCCGGAGGCGGCGCCCTCATGGATCTCGGCTGCCACGGCATCGCCTTCTGCTACTGGTTCCTCGGGCGTCCCGCCATCAAGTCCGTGTATGCCCAACTCAACACCTTCGTCCATCACGACAAGACCAAAGGCGACGATCATTGCATCTGTATCCTCGAATTTGAAAACGGGGCCACCGGAATGATCGAATCCAGTTGGGCCAAACGCGGTGGCATGTATGATCGCGCAGAAATCTACGGCGAAGGCGGAGTTACCTACGCCGACCTTCACATGGGCAATGCTCTGCCCACCTTCAGCGAGTATGGCTTCGGCTACGCTGTCGAAAAAGCTCCCACAACACAGGGTTGGAGTTACCCGGTATTTGAAGAGCATTGGAACTACGGCATCCCGCAAGAGATGCGGCACTTCGCCCGCGTGGTGCGCGGTAAAGAAACCTTGCAAGCTTCGGGCGAAGATGGTCGCGTCGTCATGGAAGCTCTCTATGCTGCCTATGCATCCGGTCGAACCGGCCAGAAAACTCAGCTTCCGTTTCAACCCAAGACCAAACGCCCCATTGAAGAGTGGCTCGGGAGCAATCTCAAGTGACCTTTCCAACCCTGCTTCTGGAAAACATTCACAATCAGCCGCAAGCCCTGCGCCAAGTGGCCGCTCACCAGTCGAGTCCATCCGGCATCGATGCTCTCAAACGTGCTGCCGTTCTCATCCGCGCTCACAAACGCATTGTCTTCAGCGGCATGGGCGCTTCTCATTTCGCCTCCCTATCGTGCCAGCATCAATTCGCGAGTCAGGGCGTTGACGTCCAGACAGTCGATACGGCCGAACTTCTCTACTTCGAACGGCATCTGCTCAAACCCGACACGCTCTTCGTTCTCGTCTCCCGCTCCGGCGAAAGCATCGAAACCGTCAAGCTCCTCAATTCGCCCAGTCTCACGGCTATTGGCATCACCAATGTGCCTAACTCAACCCTCGCGAATCATGCTGCCTGTTGCCTGCAGCTAGGCTCCCCGGCCGATCAACTCGTTGCCATTCAGACCTACATTGCAACCGAAGCCGTGCTAACGCTTCTAGCTGCTGAGTTGGCTGGCGAGCGAGAGCAAGCCGATGGCGAACTCCTGCAAACCGCGCAAATACTTGAATCCATCATCCCTGGCTGGATCGAAGCTCGCACTGGTTCCTCGCTTCGCGAGGCCTTCCTGAACGCTCCTCATCCCATCTATATCCTTGGTCGCGGTCCTTCCTTGGGCTCCGTCCACGAAGGTGTATTGCTCATGCATGAAACCGCCAAATTTCCCGCCATCGGTATGTCCGTTCCACAGTTTCGCCACGGACCCGTGGAAGCGGTCGGCTCAAATCTCTACGCAGTCGTGATTGGCACCCAACCGGAGACCGCCTCCCTTGATTCAGCTTTCGCACTCGACATTGCCAGTCGCGGCGCACAAGTTCGCTGGCTCGGACCCGGCGGAGCAAACCCCCTCTTCCCGTGGCCGAGTGGTATTCCCTCGCGTTTCACGCAATTAGTAGAAACCATCCCCCTGCAAATCGCCGCCTATACTAAAGCTGAAGTTGCCGGCATTGAACCCGGTACGTTTCGCTGGGCTTCGGCCATTACAAGCTCGGAAACCGGTTTCCCTGGTTCGCCAAATTCATGATTCTTTGCCTCGACATCGGTGCCACCTCCACCAAATGCGCCGCACTCAACCTGTCCGACGGAAATCTCTACTTTCTTGGCTCTATTCCGACGCTGCCCAGTCCCGATTCGTTCTTTCAAGCTCTTCTGCAGTTGCTCCGGCAAACGAAGGATTTGGCTCATTCACCATCGCAGTTAGGTATCGCTTTTGCTGGATTCCTAAATCCTCAGCGCACCCGGCTCGCCTACAACCCCAACATCGCTTGGTTGGAAAACTTTCCCATCAAGGATCTACTGCAAAGCCATTTCCCCGACCTGGAGATCGAATTGGAAAGTGATTCCAATGCGGCCGCGCTCGCCGAATTCAAATTGGGATCAGGACGTTTTCATTCACGCTTCCTCTGCCTCTCTTGTGGTACCGGCCTCGGCGTTGGCATGATCGTCGATAACGCACCGCTTCGCTTTGCTCACGGCTGCATGGGCGATTCCGGACACATTATTCTTCAACCCAATGGGCCGCTCTGCACATGTGGCGGTTTAGGTTGTGCCGAAGCACTGATCTCTACTGCATCCATTTCGAGAAAATATCGCAATGGGGCAACATTTCAAGATCTTCTGGACGGCCACCGATCAAACGACCCTTGCGCCACACAAATTCTCACGGAAACGGGCGAGTGGATAGGCATCGCCGCTGCATCCATGGCAAGCGCCTTTTTCCCCGACCATATTGCGATCGCCGGCGGCATGGCTTCCGCTGGGAGCATCATCGTCGATTCGGCCAGCCGGACATTTCAGAGTCACGCCTCGGCACATGCCAAATCACATACGACTCTCAGCTTGGCTACTCTGGGCCGATCCGCCGCTCTGATCGGAGCCGCTGCGCCATTCTGGTAAATCGAAGCGTTACTTCTCTTTGCGAACTGCGCGGAAAACATAGCTATCTAGCACATTTCCATCTTTGTCGCTTAGTGCAACGATGTAGTCGCCAGATGGAAAGTGTGCGCCGCTAAACTCGATAACCGCGTGCTGTCCGCCCTCGACCGGCGTCGATTCCAGCACCGGCGTTGTCATGACTACTGTTTGACGCCCGTCGTCGCCTATTCCTGAAATGCGCGCAACTCCCGAAACGCGCGCTGTCTCTCCAGGCACATCCAAGATTAGTCGTACCCGAACGTCATTCGGCGGAATTACCAACCTTGGCGTTTCCGCTGAAGCTCCCTTAGTTAAACCCGGAGCTAGGAAAAGCGCCACCAAATCACGGTGCGCTTTTGGTGCTACTGGGACTACAGCTTTAGATTCGTTGACACCGGCAGTGTTTGTCGGCGGAACTGAGATGACCGCCTGCTTTGTTACAGAAGGACGAACTGCTGCCGGCCGCTGCATCAGAGTCACGCCCACAACTGCCGCGCTCGCCGCTGCTAATCCCCCTACCCAAACCCACCTTGACCAGCGCCTTTCCGGAGGCATTTCCGCACGCACTTCCTCGACCACTCGCATCAAAGTCGGATTAGTTAAATACCGGCTCTCAAATCGAGTTCTGTCCGGCTGCGACAAACGTTTTGCTAAGTAGTCGCGAATCAATGCTTTTTCTGAGTCTTGAAGCTGCTGCAACAGTCTTGGATCCAGAAAGTACTGCGCTTCAAGGGCCGAAGATTCACGCTCTCCCAGCGCGCCAAGTAGATAGGCTCTCACTTCCTCTGATTCATGCCGGGAATCCATTAACCATTACACGCTTTCGGCTTCATTTTTCGAGCCTTTTGCTGATTCTGTGACGAATTCGATGTAGACGCACTCGTGCGCTGTTGGCGCTTTTCAAATTGTGTTCGTTCGCCAATGTCTGCGCATCATCTTCGGTGGATGAAATCAACAACTCCAAGTCTTCTGGCCGTATATGGCCTTGAATTAACTGCAATACCTCATCCAACAAAATTCTTAACTCTACTCTCGAAGGTTTTTTTCCTGGCGTTTCTGCCGGATATTGATTCCAGTCCACAGCGCCATTCATTTGAAAATGGTTTTGCCGGCGAGCCTTTTGCGCCACCTTACGGGCAAACCCATAGCACACTTTCAAAAAATCGTCGTCTTTTCCAAACTCGTAGTCATCGCGTTCCAGCAACACCGTTAGCGTGTCCTGAACCAGGTCTTCTGCGTTTGAAAACTGCCGTCTACCGCGCGAAAAGTAGATCAGAAGCGCACTTCTAGCCTGAACCCACGCATCATTCGACACTGATCGGCAGGTTGGCATAAATCTAACGCAGATCTCAATTATAAGAGGTGGCTATAGAGGGAATCCCGTACAACGAAAACGATGCCCAGTAATAAGGATCAGACCAGCGTCTCGATTTCGCCAATTCTTCTTGTGCCCGCTTTACCGATTCCTCGAGCGTAATTCCTTTTCTGGTCTTATCGTCGGAGGAAAGATAAGTGTGATAAACCGCGCTCAAAAATGCGGACGATGCCTCCGCATCCACTTCCGAAAGCGTCATCAAAAGTTGCGATGCCCCCGCGCGAATAAAACTCGCTGTAAACCCAACCAACCCTTCGCCAATTACTTCTTTGCCCAGCGCTGTGTCACACGCTGACAAGACAACTACCGAACCGTCCAGTTTCAAACTGGACAATTGATAGGGCCGCACAAACCCATCTATTCTGTGCCCTTGTTTATCCAGCATCGAAAGTGCAATCCTCGAAGCCTCCGGCATCTGGTCATCAATCAGCGCATGCGTCGAAAAATGCAAAATCCCGTAATCCGTTAAATTCAGTGTCTTCAGCGCCTCTGTGTTGGCATCAAACCCGCGTAGCGTTCGCCGTCGATTTTTCGGAACTTCCGCCGCCACCGCGTCCAGTTCTCCGGCAAACATCAGTCTTGGCAGCGCCGTGTCGAATCCCTTTACCGGATCTCCTGAATCGTGTCGCAAGTGATCCAGCCTGGAATCGTTTGCGCTGAACACCGGATCGGCAAACGCCAAAAACGTTTGAGGAAAATCCCCCAGTTGCTTTGGTCTTCGCCCGCTCTCCAAAAACTCGGCATTTGGAACCTGTATAATTTCGTGCTCAATTCCCAGCCGTTTCTGTCCTTTCATCCAGAGCGCGGCAAACGGGATCCGGTTCAAAACACGATCCGGCACAATAATCAGCTTTTGCGGCAATTCGACGTCAATCACTCCCAGCAAATCCTGCGACAAGCCAGCCAGCGACTCGTCAAACTGTGCTTGCTTCAAAGGCGACCGCTTTCGCTCCAATACCTTTCCGAAAAGCTCAGTGACGCTGTTCGCGCTGTCTTCAATAACTGGACGTCCCGGCAATTTGTAATGGCGCAATAAATCGCGCTCGACTACCCACAAATCGCTGCTCTGCTCACCTAGGTGAAATTCCAGCAACGCCGCGTTTTCAGGCAGAAGATTTCGCTGCAGAGTTTCCAGTGAGTCAAGCGGTTTCCCAAATTTTTGACCTTGAACCGATTCGCGAACCTGCGCTTCCACTTCGTCATCCTGCGCAACCAACAATTCAATACGGCGGCGCAATTCATCTTCCTTGGGCTTTGAAGTAGACAATCGCGTCGATAAAAAATCTATCTGTTGTTGAATGGAATCGCGCCGCTCCAGCAAATCCTTCGGCGCACCACTCAATACCGACCCTTCTGCTAACAAATCCAAAATGGCGCGTCCGTGACCACGTTCCACTGCTAGTAATCCATCGCGTGTCGCGTTTGGATTGCTTGGCAGCATAGCGATAGCAAGCAGAAGATCGAAATTCTTTTGCTTTTGCGCATAAAACGACGCGCGCAAATTCGGCCCCGGCACTCGACTGCGTACCGCTTCCTGCAAAGTTAAAGCTTGCTCGGCTAACTGGCGAGCTTCTGAAAAATTGCCCGTTTCGAAATCCAACCGCGCAAGCGAAAAAAGCGAATCGGCTGCCGCGTCTCTCAACCCGATTTGCAAACGTAAATCTTTCGCCTGTGTGAAATGCTGGCGAGCAGCTATGAAATCGCCTTGCGCTTTATCGCACTCGCCCAAATAATTCAGATCAGTGGTTTCTACTCGTCGATCGCCAAGTTCCTGATGAATCTTTAGAGCCGCTTCCAGTTCGCTTCTCGCTTCATCCAGCTTTCTTTGCTTCCATGCCAGAATTCCCAAGGAACTCCGCACTTGCGCTTCTTCTCGTTTAGCTTTTGCGCTGATAGCTTCCGTGAGAGCGATTTTTAACATATTTTCAGCAGGTGAAAATTTTTCCTCTAAAGAATAATTTTCCCCGAGATTCGCGCGCGGCACCGCCACCCTCCCGGCGTTTTTGGGATGAAGTTGCGCGTCTTTGACCTCTATCTCAATGGCGCGCTCGAAATACAGTTTGGCTTTTTCGTACTCGCCCAGGCGCTGATAACACATTCCGAGATTGTTTTCGACTAATGCGAATGCCACCTCGTCGCGGCCCTGCAGCAGGCTCGCTGCATCATCTCCTAAACTAATTGCTTTTTGGAAATCGCCAACCTGACGATAAAGTGTGCCAAGATTCGACTCGGTCTTCCCCAGATCGATGAAGTCTTTCACTTCGCGAAAGCTGTCTGCGGCCTCTGCCAACCGCGACACTGCTGGTTCAAACTCGGCCATGCGAATCGAAACTTGTCCGCTGTTATTTGCCGCCTCGCCGGTGCACCGAGCATCATGATTAGCTCGGCATATTCCGAGTGCTTTTTCATAAGCGTTGCGAGCATCGGCTGAGTTGCCGTCATAGAGCGCGTCACCGCGCTTCAGAAACGTTCGTGCAACGGCCAAGTTTTCGTTCAGATTCTGCCATAGCTCGGCAGATCGATCAATATCTTCAAGTTTTCCACTTAGCTTTGACTTTGTCGCAGCTTCTTCCGCAGCCCGCCACTTCTCCGCCTCAGGTAAGGAAACAGACGAAATGCTCACATGTGAGGCGATGGTTTCCTTTATTTCTTCTACACTTCGAACTCTGATCGAATATTGGCCGGCAGGAAAAGTGCCGGTTTCGGAGCCGAATTCAAAACTGTCGAGAGTTCTGCCATCTACATCTAACTCCAGATCAACCGGCTGTTCCACAACCAACTGCCAAGCCTGTCCATCGGGGATACTGAGCGAAATACAAGAAGTTTTTTTAGACTGCAATGAAAAACTTCGCTGTTCACCAAAAGTCAGCGGCGTACAGTCAGCACCCCAAAGGACAGCGCGAAAAAGCAGAAACGCAAAAGTTATGAAGGCTACCCGACCCACACAGTCAGCATACTGAACCTATTGACCACTGCCATCTTGGCCCTGCTGCACAATGTACAGAATTACGGCAACAACCGTATCCATGGTTTTTCTCCTTTCCGCCGGTCACCCGGGTCGGCTGTGACAGCGGAAGGAGAAAAGAAAAATGCTCAGAAATTTTTGGGATTTACGGAAAATCTTTTTGATTTCGCCTGTAATGCCACCGCGACATTCGGCATAAGTGGGCTTACAGCGACTAGTAGAGAGTTAGCGGAGAACAGGTAACATTCGGTAACAGAAATAGCGAGATGTTACGTGATTGACGAGCATGTTATTGCGCGGCGACAACATAACCGGGATGCTTCAGGCCATTCGCCAAGGCGATCTGGCGCTAACAGACGACCTCATCAATGCTGTCTACTACGATTTGAAGAAGGTTGCGCGCCGCTACTTAGCTGCTGAGGACTTGGGCCACACGCTGCAACCCACAGCCGTAGTCAACGATGTATTTCTACGGCTATTTCGGCCAGCAGGCTCGGCTGGTGAATGGGAATCAACGCCCATTGACTGGCAGAGCCGGGCTCACTTTCTGGGTGTAGCGGCAAAGCAAATGCGCCGACTACTGGTTGACCATGCACGTCATAAACGGGCCGAGAAGCGTGACTTTGGAGTCAAAATCGAGTTCGAAAACGTCAACCCCGGAAGTCTGACGATTTCGCCGAATCATGATTTTGAATCATTAGACGACTCACTTAACGCCTTATCTGGGAAGGATCCAGAAGCCGCTCAAATTGTGGAGCTGAAGTTTTTCGGCGGGTTGACTGACGGCGAAACCGCACTGGTAACCGGCCTTCCCGTCATTACCGTGCGCCGTCGCTGGGAATTTGCACGCGCGTGGCTGCGCGTCCGCCTTGAAAAAAGTGCGCAAAGGCAAAAGCCATGAAGGCGCTTGATTCGTCTCTTCCAGTAACAACCGGCTTCACGAACTTCACACGTTTGCGAGACTTGTTCGAACAAGGGCAGTCGGTTGCGCCGCAGCACCTTGAGGCATGGCTAATCGGAATCTCACAAGGGAACGCAACGCTTTATTTCGACCTAAAGCAAATGCTGGCTGCGTCATCGGAGATGCCGGAGACTGACCGCATTGGCCCTTACCGCTTGGTGCGAGAGTTGGGGCGCGGCGGTATGGGAGTTGTCTATCTCGCAACTCGTGACGATGGAATTTTTCGTAAGAACGTCGCGCTCAAGCTGCTCTTGCAGGGTAACGCCAGCCACGAAGCTGTGCAACGTTTCAAACAAGAACGACAAGTGGTCGCCGCGCTTGACCATCCGAATATCGCCCGCATTCTCGATGGTGGCGACACGGCTGAGGGAATGCCTTACTACGTCATGGAATTCGTAGAAGGCCAACCAATCGACCAGTATTGTGATTCGCTGCGGCTGGACGTAAAGGAACGTATCAAGCTGTTTCAGCAGGCTTGCCGCGCAGTGGGCAATTTGCACCAGAACCTTATTGTTCATCGCGATTTGAAACCGTGTAACATGCTGGTATCGCGTGATGGCATAGTCAAGCTAATCGATTTCGGAATCGCCAAGATGTTTGGTGCCGCATCTGTTGCCAATCCATGGATGACTGGCTTTGCCGGACGTCCTTTGACACCGGCTTACGCGAGCCCCGAACAACTGCAGGGCGCTTCAGTCTTGCCTCCCCCTTCTGATATCTATTCACTCGGGGTCATTCTTTACAAGCTGCTGACAGGACAGACGCCGTACCGAAATCTTGACGACAAAATCGCGAAGCTTGCTTCCGGCCAAAATCCTTCGCTTCCGTCGCTAAACATTTGGCACGGCGGGGACTATGCAGCAAGCGATCTCGACAGCATCGTCCTCAAAGCCTTGAAGACAAATCCAAAGCAACGTTACCAGACAACAACTGAATTATCGGAAGACTTGCAACTATTTCTAGAGGGGCGGCCAGTCACTGCTCGGATCTCTGCTGCGCGCAGTTTCTCAAAACTGCTGAGACGAGAACTGGGCATCGTCGCTGTCCTTGGCGCGTCGCTCTTTTTCAGTGCATTAGGAGCTTGGCAGATGTACCAGGCCGAGAAAATACGCGCGGCGCCCACGGTGACGGCGCCTTGCCCAAACCACAAGGTAGGTCTTAATCATGTCGACTGGACAATTGGCAACGGCACCCGGTTCAACCGTGTATCGGAGAGCGCTGCCCAGGGGGACAAGGAGCGCGATAGCCGAGCGAGTGGCATCCAGTTTCGCCTTTCGGCGGTCAAGCCAATTGCAGATCTTGCTGCGGTGGCTGGCCGCTCACTCTTCCGAGATCGGCGGCAAGCTCAGCGAATATGATGTCGCCATAAGCGCCCTTGGACGCCCAACCAGCTTCACTCCGCAATCGGATTCAACTGTGCGCCGCGCGATGAACCGTCTGCGAGGGAAGCTCCGACGCTATTACTCAACGGAAGGAGCGCAAGACCCGGTTCAGATTGATTGCAGGAGCGGTTATTCTCTCAGATTCACTGAAGTGGCACAAACAAGAGTCAGCTTAGCGCCCGGCCTCATGATTCTTCCGTTACGAACTGACGCAGAGTGCGCAACCTGGGCGAGCGAATTCAAAGATGAGTTGCATGCCTTGTTCAGCCGTACTGGTTGGCTGCAATTGGTCTCTCAAACAACGGCTCAATCCTATGCAGACCGCAGTGGCGACATTCGGGACTTCGCCGCTGAAACGGCAGCCCACTTCATTTTGGAGGGAACCCTGCGTCAGACCAACAACGCGAGAAAACTTCCTTAATCGAACTGGAAGCCGGAAAAAGGACACTACTCCCAAGGTGATTAAAAACACCATGAAGCCCAAGAAACGACGATTTTTGAGCAGGCAAAAGAGTATATGGACAATTTGAAAAAAGCGGAAAGTATAATCGTATTTCTGCGGAGGAGCCTCGTATCAATCGTTTTAAAGAGTTCCTAAATAACGAAGATGTGCCATTTACCGAAATAACGGTATCGCTTTCTCAACCGATACCGAGCCTATTTAAAAGGAACCAGAACAATTGGTGAAAGAACGATAGTCGACCATCTGATTGTTATCAGAAGTATTTTTAATCAGGCAATTAAAGGGAATTTGGTGGATGCTAAATTCTATCCTTTTGGAAGTGACAAAGTACAAATCAAATTCCCTGACTCGGTAAAAATCGGTCTTGTGCCGGAAGAAATAAAGCAGCTTGAAGAATTAGTGCTGCCGGAATGAGCGAATGAACCATGCCAGGAATATTTGGTTATTCTCCTTTTACTTCGCTGGGATGCGTGTATCGGATGGTAAGATTTCGCCTTACTTGGTCTGAAATTCAAGTAGGCAGGCTTTATTACTCGATGGGTAAAAACAATAAAGCAGGATCACTGAAAATACCTGAAAAAGCTATGGCAATTTTAAGCAATATAAAGGTGAAAAAGATGCAACCGACCTTGTCTTTCCTGAACTCAGAAGCTTTGAGAACCTTGATGACAAATACCATGTTCACATGCGTATTAAGACGAAAGGTTGCCGCTATCAACAACACATTGAAAGATGTCAAAAAAGCTGCTGGAATTACTAAGAAGCCTTACCATGCACATACCGAGGCATTCCTTTGGCAATATTTCAGGGGATAAAATCCCCATCCAAATGCTCCAAAAATTATACCGTCACACCTCCATTACAACCACTATCGGCTATCAGGCAAACTTCATTCACAAGGACGCGGATGAGGCTTTAGATTCGGTGGTTGGGTTTTGATTTTAGCAAAAAGAATGTGGCTTTCAATATCCTGCGCTTGTTAGGAACTGGTTTTAAGTAGACAGTTCTATTTTAAGAAACAGCCCTCCAATAATTTTCACCCCTTTCAAATTTCATTCTTGCGGCATCATCCCTTAAAGCAGTTTGAATTTGGGCTCTATTTAGTATAGCTGAAGAGTGGTGCGATTGAGTTAAAACAATCACTAATAGCGACTGGATTGCTTTTCTCTTTGTATCGCTCGCTAAGTTTCAAGGTTCTGAAATGCGATGTGATTGTTGCCCTTAATTGAACTGGAATATTTGCTGCGTTAACGCTAAATGTGCAAATTGGCACATTACTTCTGTAAACGATATTACATGTTAGATACGGAATATTAGGCAAACTGTCATAATATAGATTTATTATTTTGCGACTTCCAAGTTCAAGCCACTCTTCCCCTTTTTCTGAATTACACCTCCAACAACAAGGAATAAGGTTAATGGATAATGCTGAGAATTCAGGAAAATTTACCTGGGGTAAATAGTGGTCTGAAAAGTATCAGGATCACCTATGTTGCAATATTGACATTTCGCCCCTTGATTAATTTGTTTTGTTTTTCCTTTATTTTAGTTTTAACAATCGGATATCCCCTTTTGATTTCTCATAGCAACCTGATAATAATGCGACATTCGGCGCGACATATGTGGACGGAGATATAGCCTCTAAGTTGATTGGATTTGTAAGCTGTGAATAAGCTTTAAAACGATTTAGAACGCCTCTTCGAAGTGCCTGCAGTTGTGTTCTGGATACAAGGTGCTTGCGGTTAACAATTCGCATCCCAGTAACTTATTTTTCGAGTTAATGGAGTGAGATTTTTCATTTCAAATATAGAGATTGAAGATAAATCTTAGCATTAAAACTCAATGGCAAGCTGTTTTTTTCAAACATATTAATTATGTCCTCGTATTTATTTTCGGCAGAAAGTTTCTTTAGAAAATACCGATAGTACTCATCATTATTAATGGTGTGAAATATTCTTTCGGTTATTGTACTCAAATTTTCCCCAAAAGACTTCCATCTCTAAGTGCCTAACACTGGGGCAATCATCAATTCTTTCAAGAATAATAATGTCTTTAGAAGGAACTTCTTGAACAATCTGCGGCGGGAATGAGTTGATATAATTGAGTAGGAGTTCAAATTTTTCTAGTATTTTATTGATAATATTAATAAAGCGAGAAATGCTGTTGGGGTGAAGATGTGTTTCTGGCTCGTCAAATATTAGCAATGATTCACATTTGGTAATATATTAAAAGATCTCAGCCAACATTAGTATCATCACTATTTGTCCTGAACTCAATTCTCTCAAATATGCATTATCGTCGTAAAGTAAAAAATCTGTTGAGTTAAATTCATCATATTCGTCGGCAAGAATTTTCGGATGTAATATCATTTGACAAGACCTGTGAAAGATACGTTCCAAACATCCGAATTCTCTTCGACTTTCTTAAAATCGAAAAAGCTTTATTCAGCCTTAAGTTGATTTGATTATCTGTTAAAAAACCTCTACCACCCTGGAATCCACAGTAGTAATAACTGAAGGTTTTAGTTTGCTTCGCGGAGGGAATGTGTCAAAAAGGCTATATGATACTGCAATAACTCTGCTTAGTGGGGGCAAATATTTGTTGAAAACTCACCTTGTGCATCATAGCCACTAAGAGTCGAAGCAAGCTTTCCAATAAACTGAGTTTTGTTGCCTGTTCCGTTTTTCCCAATTAAGACTTTATCCTAAATGGCAAATCTGCCTTTTCAGAGTAATCAAAATGAATAGAATGCTTATCCGTTGCGTTGCCAATCTGTGTGGAGAATGTAAAATTGAGTGTGTTGTCAATTTTAATATTTTTATACACTCTATTGCCTTCAATTAAGGCCTTCTGACCTTCTTTCTTAGCAATGAGTGTTTAAATCCATCCTCATGCTCGGGAAAGAAGCAAGTAAGCCTCTATTTGCAGTCAAGTCATTTACTGCATCAAGGTAATGATCGGCGATTTTTCTATCAACGTTTTCTCTAAGATTTAAATAGTAGCTATTTGATTGACCAAGTGAACAAAAATTGTCCTCCAAACCGTAAAAAAGCGGCGGTAAATCCCCCATGTTCATCATCTTTATTAAGAAATTTGGCCGAGCCAATTTTAGTTGATTCCTTTGGCGATAGGTAAAAATCAATTTCATATTGAGTCTTATATCCGAAATCATCCCATTTTGTTTTCGTTTAAAAACAAAACAAGGAAAAAGGTGATAATCTTTTTTAAATTCTTCGAGTGAATAAAATGGGATATTACTCTCAGAAAAATCGATGTTGTCCTTTCTGAAAACTGCCTTTATTGTTTCTATATTATGTATTCTTGAGATTGTCGAACGGTATGCTCCTTTATTTGGAATTTTCGAAATCGTTCAAAACTTTTATCCCATTTGACCTTTAGCTTTTGCCCATCTTGGGGATTTGCCATTACAGTTCCTGTGGCTCGTATTTGAAGTATAGAAATCGTCTCCTGGTTCTCTTTTCCTTGTATATGTTGTTTTCGCAGCGATTCGGGATCCCAACCAAAACAGCGTTTACTCTATCAATATACTTGTCCTCAAATGCATTTCCCAAATTCCATCTTGGATAAATCGTGGCAGTTGGTTTTCATCTGTTTCATTCCCTTTCCAAGTAAACCCCACACAGTAATATTGAATAATATTCGACATGATTTTATGCTATTGCTTTAGTTTATAGGTGGTGTTGTTTGTTCTCTTTGGCACTAATCGAGTATAGAAGCTTTTCGAAAAGTATTCTTTTTACAATTTCAAATCAATGGCAAGAAATAAACAACCTTGTTGCTGCAAACTGTAATATCAATATTCCTTAGTGCCAGCTTACTTTGGTTTATAATTGTAGAATTTCTATACTTTTAGTATATTTGCTTGTATTTTTTTAAACCATCGGAATTGACAGGTTTAATAATTATGCTATAATTATACCATGAGTATAGATAAACAGACAAAACTAAACCAACTCCTTACCACATTGCCAACAGGTAATCGTGCTACAATCCTTTTGGCTTGCCAAGCAGGGCTACAGCCCGCCCTTCAACATTAGCCAAAATGAGTGAATTGGCTGCTACCAGTAGGCAAAGGTGCGATGTCAAAAGCGGGTGACCTTGTCACCTATGAAGGTGCAATCTATTGCACTCCAACAGCAAAGCAGCTTAAGCATTCTCGCGGCGGGCGCACAGCCTTATCTCTTTGGGGCAAAGCCCATTATTTCAGAGCTTTCTACAAAAAAGGCAGTTGTCTTTGGCAACGACAACGAGCGATTGCCCAAATGGCTCACTATGCACTGATTGGGGAGTTACTATAGATTACCAGTCCGGCTAACTTTTTTCTGCCCCCTGACTTGGGATTAGAACCCTATGACTCGGAGATTTTCTCTGTAAAAATATCCGGCACAGTACGCGCCATGATGGAGTGCCTCTCCTTGCACCGGACGAGCAAGACCTTATGGAATGCTTACAGGTGCATGGAAGGGCTGAATAACTAGTCCGCCCTAATCAGGTGCAAAGATCCTTGCTTGAGCAATGCCAATCCATCAAAGTAAAACGCCTGTTTCTGTTTATGGCAGAAAAAGTCGGCCATAGCTGGCTTAAACACTTAAAAACTGATAAAATAGACTTAGGCAAAGGCAAGCGGAGCGTCGTTTTCTGAAAAATGGCGTTTACGAAATAAGCGTTTAAATCACCATACCAAAAGAATTAGCAGATTATGGCAAATGAAGTCTACACGAGGCAGGTACTTAGGCTACTCTTAACGTGCTGCCAGAAGTTGCAAAGGAATCGTGTTTTGCTATGCACGGTGGAGACTGCTTATCAATTTGTTCGTTCGGGATATGCCACGCTTGTCGGTGGACATCGACCTAACCTTTGTGCCGATTGAAGACCAGAGTTTATAGCCTCACCCATATCAGCGAAGCCTTACAAAGGATTCAGCGCAACATAGAAAAGGCAATTCCTAAAGTTTACCATGTCATCCACCGAAAAGAAATCGGGAAACTAGCAAATCTCTCTGGCTGGTGCTGAAATCAAACTGGAAGTGAACCTTGTGGGTCGTGGGGTTACTGGTGAGGCACAGCTATTGCCGCTATGCGACAAAGCCCAGGACGAATTCAATGCCTTCTGCGAAATGCCAATAGTTCCTACCAATCAGAATTATACGGCGGCAAACTCTGCGCCTCTCTTGACAGACAACATCCCCGCAACCTCTTCGATGTAAAATACCTCATGGCGGAATGAAGGGTTTTCGGAGTCAATTAAAACAGGCTTCATCTAACTGCCTGATATGCAGCGACAGACCGATTCATGAAGTCGTCCAGCCGAATTTGCAGGATCAACGTTCCGCAATGGACAACCAGTTTGCCGGTATGACTGAGGAGCCATTTTCCTATTGCCGACTATGAAGCTCGTACGGCTGCAAATGATAGCAACTATTCAAAAAAGCCTAACTTATAAAGATAAAGCCTTTCTTTTGAGTGTAGCGGACGCAACACCTGACTGGAGAATATACAATTTTGAACCCTATCCGGCAATCGCTTGGAAACTAAACAGGAATCTTACTAAAACTAAAAGCCAATAATCCTGCAAAACATAAAGTCAAAATGAACAATTAAAGACGTTGTTTCAAAAGTATTTAGAATTAACATCTAATTTCAGTATCATTCTTTGGAATGATTAATCACATGCATTTTAATATCCAAAACTAAAAATCCTTTTTTTTGGCTATTACAGTACATATGATTAATCATTCCAAAGAATGATACTGAAATTAAATGTAAAGCCTGAATCTTTTGAAACAACGTCTTTAATTGTTCATTTTGAACTTGATGCTTTAAAGGATTATTGGCTTTTTAGTTTTAGTAAGAATACCTACCTCAGTTTTCCAAGACAATACCGGATAGGGTTCAAAATTGTATATTCTCCAGTCAGGTGTTGCGTCCGGCTACACTCAAAAGAAGGCTTTATCTTTATAAGTTAGGCTTTTTTGAATGGTAATTATCATTTGCAGCCGTACCACTTCATGATAAGCACATAGGAAAATGGCTCCTCAGTCATACCGGCAACTGGTTGTCCCGTTGCGGAAACGTCATCCTGCGCTGGGACGACTCATGAATCGGTCTTCGCTGCATATGGGGGTGCAGATGAAGACCTGTTTTAATTGACTCCGAAAACCCTTCATTTGCCATGAAAAAATTACATCGAAGGGGTCGCGGACATGGTGTTTGTCAAGAGAGGCGCAGAGTTTGCCGCCGGGGTAACGTATAAAAATCCAGTTACTGTTGGCATTTCGCAGAAGGCATTGAATTCGTCCTGGGCACTGTAGGCATCACCGGCAATAGCTGTGCCTCACCAAGAAAGGAAAACAAGGTTCACTTCCAGTTTGATTTCAGGGCGGGCAAAATTTTCCATTTTCCAAACTTCTTTCATAAATAACATGGGAAGCTTAGGAATTGCCTTTTCTATGTTGCGCTGAATCCTTTGTAAGGCTTGGCTGATATGGGTGAGGCTAGAACTCCTATCTTCAATCAGGCAAAGGTTAGATCAATGCCCACCGACAAGCATAGCATATCCCAAACAAACAAAGGGATAAGCAGTGTCCACCGTCCATAGCAACACAATTGAAAGATTCTGGCAGCACGTTTAAGAAGTAGCCATTGTCCCTCCTCGTGTGACCCATGAAAAATAATCTGCTAATTCTTTTGCGTATGGTGATTTGAAACCTTGTCATCGTAAACACCATTTTTAATAAACAGACGTTCCGCTTGCCTTTGCCTAAGTCTATTTTATCAGTTTTTAAGTGTTTAAGCCAGCTATGGCCAACAAACTCTTCCATAAACAGAAACAGGCGTTTTACTTTGATGAATTGGCATTGCTCAAGCAATGCCTGCACTAGGCAGACAAGTTCCTCACCCTTCCATGACCTGTAAGCATTCCCATAAGGTCTTGCTCGTCCGTGCATCCGCCATGCACTCCATCATGGCACGTACTGTGCCTTTTTTTTTTACAGAGAAATTCTTAAAGTCATAGGGTTCTGATCCAAGTCAGAGGACAGAAAGGCAGTGGGAGGATTGGTAATCTATAGTAACTCCCCAATCAGTGCATAGTGAGCCATTTAAGCATAACTCATTGTGGTTCCCAAAGACAACTGCCTTTTTTGTAGAAAGCTCTAAATAATGGGCTTTGCGAATAAGGCTGTGCGCCCGCCTGGGTGAACGCTTAAGCTGCTTTGCTGTTGGAGTGCAGTAGATTGCACCTTCATAGGTGACAAGGTAGCCGGCTTTTTGACATCGCACCTTTGCCTACTGGTAGCAGCCAATTCTGATTTCGGATAACAAAACAGGCTCTGGCTTAGCCTTGGCAAGCCAAAAAGATTGTCACACAATACCTGTTGGCAATGTGGTGATTTGGTTTGGTTTTGCTGTTTATTTATACTCATGGTATAATTATAGCATAATTATTAAACCTGTCAACTCCGATGGTTTAAAAAAATACAAGCAAATATACCTGAACCATGGAAATTCTAACAATTATAAACCAAAGTAAGCTGGCACTAAGGAATATTGATATTACAGTTTGCAGCAACAAGGTTGTTTATTTCTTGCCATTGATTTGAAATTGTAAAAAGAATACTTTTCGAAAGCTTCTAATAATCATTAGTGCCAAAGAGAACAAACAACACCACCTATAAACTAAAGCAATAGCATAAAATCATGTCAATATTATTCGATATTGTGTGGGTTTTACTTCGAAAGGAAATAAAACAAATAAAACCAACTCTCACAATTTATCCAAGATGAAATTCAAAACGGATTTGAGGACGAGCATATTGATAGAGTAAACGCTGTTTTTGGTTAGGATCCCGAATCGCTGCGAAAACAACATATACAAGGAAAAGAAAGCCGGGAGACGATTTCTATACTTCAAATACGAGCCACAGGAACTGTAATCACAATCCCCAAGATGGGCAAAAGCTAAAGGTCAAATGGGTAAAAACTGAACCATTGAGAAAATTCCAAATAAAGGAGCATACTATTCAACAATCTCAAATTGGTGATATGGAAACAATAAAGGCAGTTTTCAGAAAGGACAACATCGATTTTTCTGAGAGTAATATAACATTTCATTCACTCGAAGAATTTAAAAAAGATTATCACCTTTTTCCTTGTTTTGTTTTTTTACGAAAACGAAATCAGATAATTTCGGATATAAGACTCAATATGAAATTGATTTTTACCTATCGCCAAAGGAATCAACTAAAATTGGCTCGGCCAAATTTCTTAATAAAGATGATGAGCGTGGGGATTTTGCACCACTTTTTTACGGTTTGGAGGACAATTTTTGTTCACTTGGTCAATCAAATAGCTACTATTTAAATCTAGAGAAAACGTTGATAGAAAAATCGGCGTATTACCTTGATGCAGTAAATGACTTGACTGCAAATGGAGGCTTACTTGCTTCTTTTTCAAGACATAGAGATGAATTTGACACACATTGCTAAGAAGTAGTGAAGGTCAGAAGGCCTTAATTGAAGGCAATGAGAGTGTATAAAAATATTAAAATTGACAACACACTCAATTTTACATAATCCACACAGATTGGCAACGCAACAGATAAGCATTCTATTCATTTTGATTACTCTGAAAAGGCAGATTTGAGATTTAGGATAAAAGTCTTAATTGGGAAAAACAGAAAAACCAGCAAAACTCAGTTTATTGGAAAGCTTGCTTCGACTCTTAGTGGCTATGATGCACAAGGTGAAAAGGAAATAAGAAGACTAGAAGAGTTATTGCAGTATGATCATCACCCTTTTTGACAGATTTCCTCAGCAAAGCAAACTAAAACTTGGGCTTATTACTACTGTGGATTCCAGGGTGGTAGAGGTTTTTTAACAGATAATGAAATCAACTTAAGGCTGAATAAAGCTTTTTCAATTTAGGAAAAATCAAAAAATCCGGATGTTTGGAACGTATCTTTCACAGGTCTTGTCAAATGATATTACATCCGAAAATTGTTGCCAACGAATATGATGAATTTAACTCAACAGATTTTTTACTTTACAGACGATAATGCATATTCAAAGTGTCCAGTTAAGGACAAATCAGTGATAATACTAATGTTGGCTGAGATATATCACATATATTACCACCAGTGAATCATTGCTAATATTTGACGAGCCAGAAACACATCTTCACCCCAACAGCATTTCTCGCTTTATTAATATTATCAATAAAATATGAAAAATTTGTACTCCTACTCAATTATATCAACTCATTTGCGCCACAAGATATTTCAAGAAGTTCCTTCTAAAGACATTATTATTCTTGAAAGAATTGATAATTGAAACAGATGTTAGGCACTTTGAGATCGAGCACTTTGAGGGAAAATTTGAGTACAATAACCGAAAGAATATTTCACACCATTAATAATGATGAGTACTATAAAAATTATTAAAGAAAGGGCCTGCCGAAAATAAATACGAGGACATAATTAATATGTTTTTGAAAAACAGCTTGCCATTGAGTTTTAATGCTAAGATTTATCTTCAATCTCTATACTCGAAATGAAAAATCTCACTCCCATTAACTCGAAAAATAAGTTACTGCAAATGAGAATATTTAACCGCAAGCACCTTGTATCAGACATCTCCAGGCGCTTTCGAAGGACGGAATAAATCGTTTTAAAGCTTATTCACAGCTTACAATCCAGAGAAAGGCTATATCTCCGTCCACATATGTCGCGCCGAATGGAAATATTATCAGGTTGCTATGAGAAATCAAAAGGATATATTCATTTTTAAAAACTAAAATAAAGGAAAAACAAAACAAATTTAATACGGGGCGAAATGTCAATATTGCAACATAGGTGATCCTGATACTTTTTAGATCATTTCTCCCCAGGTAAATTTTCCTGAATTCTCAGCTAAATCCATTGACCCTTATTCCTTGTTGTTGGAGGTGTAATTCAGAAAAAGGGAAGAGTGGCTTGAACTTGGAAGTCGCAAAATAATAAATCTATATTCCGACAGTTTCCCTAATATTCCGTATCTAACATGTAATATCGTTTACAGAAGTAATGTGCCAATTTGCACATTTAGCGTTAACGCAGCAAATATTCCAGTTCAATTAAGGGCAACGATCACATCGCATTTCAGAACCTTGAAAAGTAGCAAGCGATCAAAGAGAAAAGCAATGCATAAGCCTTAGTGATTGTTTTGACTCAATCGCACCACTCTTCACTTATATTAAATAAAAAACCAAATTCAAACTGCTTTAAGGGATCATGCCGCAAGAATGAAATTGAAAGGGGTGAAAATTATTGGAGGGTTGTTACAGAAAATAGAACTGTCGAACTCAAACCAGTTCCTAACAAGCGCAGAGGATATTGAAAGCCACATTCTTTTTGCTAAAATCAAAACCCAACCACCGAATCTAAAGCCTCATCCGCGTCCTTGTGAATGAAGTTTGCCTGATAGCTGGATGGTGCTGGTTGTAATGGAGGTGTGACATTATAATTTTTGGAGAATGCGATGGGATTTTATCCCCTGAAATATTGCCAAAGGAATGCCTCCGTATGTGCATGGTAAGGCTTTCTCGTGATTCCAGCAGCTTTTTTGACATATGTTCAATATATTGTTGATCGGGACAACGGTTTCACTGTAATACGCATCTGAACATGGTATTTGTCATCAAGGTTCTCAAAGCTCTTGAGTTGAGGAAAGACAAGGTGGGTTACTTGTCTTTCACCTTTATATTGCTCTAAAATTGCCATAGCTTTTTTCAGGTATTTTCAGTGATCCTGCTTTATTGTTTTTACCCATCAAGTAATAAAGCCTCCCATCTTGAATTTCAGACCAAGTAAGGCAAAGGGCATCATCCGATACACGCATCCCAGCGAAGTAAAGGAAGTAGCTGAATATTTCCTGGGCATGGTTCATTCGCGCATACTAGCAGCACTAATTCTTCAAGTTGCTTTATTTCTTCGGCACAAGACCGATTTTTACCGAGGTCAGGGAATTTGATTTGTACTTTGTCACTTCCAAAAGGATAGAATTTCAGCATCCACCAAATTCCCTTTAATTGCCTGAATTTAAAAATACTTCTGATAACAATCAGATGGTTGACTATCGTTCTTTCACCAATTGTTCTGGTTCCTTTTAAATAGGCTCGGTATCGGTTGAGAACGAGATACGTTATTTCGGTAAATGGCACATCTTCGTTATTTAGGAACTCTTTAAAAAAAATAACACAAATACAATTATACTTTCCGCTCTTTTTCAAATTGTCCATTATACTCTTTTGCCTGCTCAAAAAATCATTAGGCTTTCTTACTTGGGCTTCATGGTGTTTTTAATCACCCTTGGCAGTAGTGTCCTTTTCTTCACTTTGCCAGTTCGATTAAGAGGAAGTTTTCTCGCATTGCGGGTCATGACGCAGGGTTCCCTCCAAAATGAAGTGGGCTTGCGTTTCAGCGGCGAAGTGCCGAATGTCGCCGCTGCAGCATCTGCATAGGATTGACCATTGTTTGGAAAAAAGATTGCAGCCAACCAGTACGGCTGGAACAAGGCATGCAACTCATCTTTGAAATGCACTCCCCAGGTTGCACAGCTGTACGGTCAGTTCGTAACGGAAGAATCATGAGGCCGGGCGCTAAGCTGACTCTTTGTTTGTGCCACTTCAGTGAATCTAAGAGAATAACCGCGGGGGATCAATTTGAACCGGGTCTTGCGCTCCTTGCGTTGAGTAATAGCGTCGGAGCTTCCCTCGCAGACGGTTCCATCGCGCGGCGCACAGTTGAATCCGATTGCGGAGTGAAGCTGGTTGGGCGTCCAAGGGCGCTTATGGCGACATCATATTCGCTAAGACTTGCCGCCGACTCGGAAGAGTGAGCGGCCAGCCACCGCGGCAAGATCTGCAAGAATGCACTTGACCGCCGAAAGGCGAAACTGGATGCACTCGGCTGGGCTATCGCGCTCCAAAAGTGAGCGGAGGAAGCGCTCTCCGATACACGGTTGAACCGGGTGCCGTTGCCAATTGTCCAGTCGACATGATTAAGACCTACCTTGTGGTTTGGGCAAGGCGGCGTCACCAGTGGGCACCGCGCGTATTTTCTCGGCCTGGTAATTCTGCCAACTCCTGATGCACTGAAAAAGAGCGACGCGCAGAGGACAGCGACGATGCCCAGTTCTGCAGAAACTCTCAGCAGTTTTTGAGACTCCAACAGCAACGAGCACTGGCCGCCCCTCTGAAAATAGTTGCAAGTCTTGCCGATAATTCAGTTGTTGTCTGGTAACGTTGCTTTGGATTTGTCTTCAAGGCTTTGAGGACGATGCTGTCAATCACTTGCTGCATAGTCCCCACCGTGCCAAATGCTCGGAAGCGAAGGATTTTGGCCGGAAGCAAGCTTCGCGATTTTGTCGTAGGT
>CAVOJX010000027.1:0-615793 GCA_963696305.1 Bryobacterales bacterium
TCATTCTACGCAATGGGTTGAACCACTGTATTGCATGAGAATCGCCGAACAAGACCACAGTTGTTGCAGAGGAGTTATTGCCAAAAGAGCAGGAGATTACGTCAGACGAGTCTGAAAGACTTACACACTTCTCGCGTGGCATCGACGCAATGTCATCTGCTGCTGCTGTCAACGTTCTCATTTCTCCGTCACTCGCTAGTTTGTTGGCAAATTGAATACACATGATCGCCGCCGTAACCGAGAATACGGTATTGCGGCCCCCATAATAAAGCGCGAGCCGGCTGTTAGTAAGACCGGACTGAATCGAATCGGATTCTCTCAGAATGCGCAGGGTCGTCCAAGCTATAGCCAACGCCACTAGACGGCACCTAGCTTATAAAAGATACCACTGTTCGGAATGAAGACTTTTAAAAATACGAGAGACGGCCGATGCCAAAGATACCAAGAATAAGAAAGCCTGCCGAGATTCTGAAGGATGCTCGAGGCGAGCAATCGGCCGACTCCACTACCAGGCTGTTCGCAACCAGCGATAAGTGTCGCTGTTGTTCCAACCACAGGCACAAGAGCGATCCACCCCGGGAAATCACTGCTCTCGGAAAAAAAGTAAACTTAGCCCAATATCGCGAGCATTCCGATTGAGCCCAGAACAACCCAGAAGACTGGAGGTGGTTTTAACGTTCCACGCGAGGGAAGCGTGCCAACTCCACCAATTGTAAACTCCCACGCTCTTGTAGGTAAACCGTAGAATGCGAATGCTTTGGAATGGGTTGTGAACCAAATGGAAGCGACGAAAGACAAAACGGCAACGGCCGAGAGCAATAGAAGAAGTAATTTCTTGGAGCGGAAAAGCTGAAGCCCCATCATCACCAGCAAAGGCCAAAAAAGATAAAACTGTTCCTCCACGGCGAGGGACCATGTATGCAAAAAGGGATTCGTTCTGACATCCGCCGCAAAATAGTCTTGTGCATTGAGCGCGAAAAAAATGTTACTCGCGTAGAGCGATGAGGCCCTTGCCGCTCTTCCGGCAACCAGTAACTCGTTTGGAGAAAGGAAAACTGCGCCAACGAGGAGCGTAATTAGCAGCGAGAAGCATGACGCTGGCAACAGACGTCGCACACGACGCGCGTAGAATTGAAGAACGCTAACACCTGATGGTTTCTTAGCCTCGGCAACTAGAATGCCCGTAATCAGATACCCGCTAAGCACAAAAAAGACGTCAACGCCAACGAAACCTCCATTGAAGATTGGTACGCCACAGTGGAAAAGGACAACTACGAGAATTGCTATTCCGCGAAGACCTTCGATATCAGTTCGAAAATTGCTGGAACGATTCGAGGGAAAGGCTCTGCTTTGGGTGACAGACGGACGTAGGGATGTGTTGCTCAAATGTGCATTCACTGAGTGTCTTCAAAATCAGCTAAAAGTGCCGGCCCGTTTTTAAATCTGCCCATCGATAGCTGGCAGACAAGCCTGTTTTGGGTGTTTGTAAATTATCATTGTAAACGGGCGGAACCGAACGCAGTTGCAGCGTTTTCCCGATCGTCGAAGGGTGGACCTCAAGGTAACTGGACTCGGGCGCTTGAAATGGTGTTGTCTATTTTGCGAGAACCGTGGCGCTGCTTCAACTCTCCAGTCTCTCTCAACTGAGCAAAGCCAATGAGGAGCCAACGTGTGTGTCGGCTAAAATCTCGCTGATTCGGCGATGGGATTAATCTGGCGGGGAGAAATTATTCTGGCCGATAAGAACTGACTACGCCGCAGCCCGTCTCGCTGCCAGCCTCAAACAAAATGATGATGTACGGGAGGCAACGGGCGCTGCGACAAGACCGTAACCAACGCAATCTCTCGAACAATCGTGCCAGGGATGTAACCGACAAAGCTTCGCCGCGCCGCTTTGGTTCAATGCATCCAATGCGGGCTTGCAGGCGTTCGTATCTTTGGCTGGATCAGCGCTTCTACTCCTGTCCGGCTTGTCAGTCGATACACTGCAGCCGTCTATTTTCGCCTTATCTGTCCATCACGCCTGCCGGCCAACCATTTTCGAAGTTTCAATTGGGACGCGTTCCTTCTGGAGTGCGGCTTTCTAGCACATGCTCTTTGGTACGACATGCTTGATCGACACATCAAACAACAAAGATTTTATAAAGTCCAGTTCCCAGTTCTTTGTTAGATGAGAAAGGAGCCGATCGACCGAAATAGAGTACCATGGAGAAAGTTGGTGGGTACGATTGTTGAGAAGAAGCGGTTGGGTTTTTCTCTTTATATCGGAAGAATATCATCAGGGAGAGGTTCTGGCTCCCTTCTATCAAGCGAAAAGTGTCTAAGTTCAAGCCTACTACCTTGCCAGCGGACGCGCGACAGGCAAATGAATCAATCGTGTTACCGCGAGCCAAAGTGGTTCGGCTGCCGCGACCGAAACTCGTTGCTGCAGCCGAAGCCATTTCTACCAGACCTGATTCTTCGCGAACAGAGCCTGCGGGCGAAGTGTCGGGTGTCGAAAGGCTCTGTTGGTTTTTTACCTTGCTGTTTGCCTTTTTGCGCTTTAGTTACTTACATGAATACCTATTCGAAAAGTTGAGATTCGACCTGCATTTGCTACTGGTCGTCGGCGGAATCTCATTTTTTTTGGCGTTGCTCAGCGGTCGATTTTTCATGGTCCTAAGTAGCAGAATCGCGATTAACTGGATGGTCTTCACACTCTTTTTCTCGGCTGCCACCCTTACAAGCACGTGGCGCGGAGGTTCTATGCCGATTCTGCTCGAATTCATAAGAACAACATTGATCCTGGTGCCGCTTGTTCCGTGCGCTGCCACATCGGCAAAATCGCTGACTACCTTCCTTACTGTAATTGGTTGGTCGGGAGCAACGGTGACCCTGTTAGGTTTTCTTGGCGCCTCGACGAAAAACGGTAGATTTGAATGGCTCGAACTGGGTGGCTCCATTGGGGACCCGAACGATTTTGCAGCGAATCTCACGTTTCTCTTGCCGGCAGTGGCGTTCGCGTTTATGCGACGCGGTCAAGGCATCATTAGCAGATGTCTTGGCTTAGCAATCCTTGGTGCAGCCACCATCCTTCTCTTCCGTACGGGATCTCGCGGCTGCATGGTCACTCTAGGGGTGCTTATTCTCTCGATCTTGGTAGTCGGCTCTGTCAAGACTCGCGTTCTCCTGATTATCGGCTTGCCCCTGTTTCTGGGAGTTGGCATCATGCTTGCACCTCAGTCTGCGATCTCACGCCTTACTTACGGCGAAAACACCGACGCGGAAGCATCGCAAGAAGCCCGTAAGCAGCTATTGTTCGAGAGCTTGCGAGTTACGGGGCAACATCCTCTATTCGGCGTCGGTCCTGGCCGATTTGAGGAATACCAAGCCGGACTCGCAGCGCAAGTCAATCAAAAAGGAATGTGGCATGAAACCCATAATTCTTATACCCAACTTTCATCTGAGTGCGGCGTGCCGGCGTTCCTCGCTTACCTCTGCGCATTGGTCGGAACTTTAAGAGAATTTCGGCGTGGTCGAAAATCCCAAGACCCTGATATCAAGGACGTTTCTTATACGCTATCTTTCATGATGATCTCGCTGTGCACTTCGCTCTTCTTTCTGGCGCAAGGTTATGGACCAGCCTTTCCGTTCCTAGGTGGATTAGCGATCGCCTTACATTTTGTAGAAAGCAAGAATCTGCGGAAGGCAAGCGTACGCAACGAAACACGCTGGCCGACCTGACTAGCAAAGGTTGCTACTCGAATCGTCTAAAGACGCGCAGGCAAAGCTTCATCGAGTCGGGGGTCTGACGCAAAGGCGTGTAGTGTGGTGTTTCCGAAACAGCTAAATCACCAGCCTCGTGAATAGGCCATCAAAGCCGTTAACCCTCTGAGATAGGTTCGATAACTGCTCGAAAAGCAAAATACTCGCCAGGGTTCTTACGGCACTTAGCCAATATGAATTAGTGGGCGAGCCTTAGAACATGGTGCCGCTTTTCACTTATGCCCTTGCCATCTGCTTGCAACTCATCTTTCCGTTACTCCACTGGATGTTGAGCTCGAAGTAGCGCGGTTTTGTAAGCGGTCGAACTATGTTGATGAAGATATCGGGAAATGTTGCCCGAAGGATTGGCTTGTCCGTTTGTTGACTCTCTTAAGACAGTTGCGTAGAGACTCTCTTTCTTCGGCGCCCATTTTGGTGCCCGCCCCGGCCGAGAAGGGGTGTGCGATCTTGATGCTCGCCGCCGTAGCCCACAATTGCCAGAAAGGTAGGGAACACGGTATCGATGGCTTCGTCGACTACCTCACAAGCGCCTCAATCAGCCTGGGCGACACTCTACTAACCGGCCTGCGGCCGGTAAGTAGACAACCCATGTCAGATTCTCAAGGCCGTGACGACGCTGCAAATCGCAGCCTTACCTCTTGATTACAAACATTATATGTCTGAACAATATTGTCAAAATCAGCGCGCAGCAATTGACGGTTAGTTGAGTTTGCTGAGGATTTGAACGATTTTCGGTGGATTTATGTAGCCGGGTTGAGTGCTGGATCAATGGTCATCCGAACCAAGCGAATGGCAACCGAAGTGGATCTTCTGCTGTAAGTGCGAGCGGCGGTTCAAAAGGTCGCCTTACACAATTAGCTGCTGTCTCAATAAAGCGACCAGCCGCGATAGGCTCCATGGAAACTTAGCTTTGTAATCGCAGGAACTTTACCACCGACACACCGATCAGTGCTGTCTAAATCTGTCTCTCCAATGCGTTGGCGGTGGTGCCGACGAAAGTCTCGACGCGCAATTTGTGCGCCTTTTGGCGACTTGAAGAAGGCTAACGACTTCTGTTTAGCTATTTCAGAAACACCGCACTACCGATATTAAATGGATGAGAGTACGCTGTTCCCTTAAACCTGATTACAACTCAGTGCTCGATTAGGTGGCCGACCGCCGAAGGTTTCGTCGCCGTTGAGATTTCGCGATTGGTTACGCGCGCCGGCAATGAACGTGCCCTCTTTGGCGGCGCGTTGGCTTTGTTGCGTATTCCGCCCGATGTGGATAAATGGTTCCACTGGAACTGAATAGCGATTCCGGATGGTGAACAATGGTTTCTCATATTTATATGAATAGAAAAGTCAGTGGTATCGGAAGGCTTATTCACATAAGCAGAATTGAGTTGTTAGGAGTTTCATTTAGCAAGTAAGGTAGGACACCCAGCGCGCAGGTTCCCGACAGACGATGAACTTGCCACTGGCCGCCAATTTTAGAATAGACGCAAGATTGCCCGGCACGTGAGACTGCAATAGAATGGCGCCAAGAGCCGACGAAATAAGCAGGTCACTCCTATCAGCCCTCAAAGGGCCGCTATAAGAAAGGTTTTCGCAAGACTAGTAAATTGCCTGGCGAAAACCAATCCGTCGGGCGGCGCTCGTCACGCAGTTCCCACAATGCCATATAGCGAGTCCTGACTCAGACCTCTCTTTTATCGTAAGCGTCTGTCGGGTCGAGCCCCATCTTTAAGCCAATTCCTAAGTCAAGGCCTGGAATCTTGCCCACGACCTTATGGACATCCCCCCGAAACGTGATCTGACCTGCATGAATAGCCGCTGGGCGCGTCTAACGCCGGCCGACTATCTGCCGGAGGTCCTTCGTATTTGACAAAGTTTCTTATAAAACTTGCCAAAGGCAAACGATGTCGATACCAGACGAAAAATGGTTCTCCCGCAAGTTTCGTGCATTATGGCGATTGTTGAGCAAGCTGGTCAGCAACAAAGTCATATGGCAAGACGCGGGCTCGTAGCAGTTTGAAACTCGCACGACCATACATCTGCCGTTTGATTAGTTTCAGCCGGTGAATCTGCCCTTCGACTTGCCCGTTGCTCCATTTCAGCGCGATGGCGGCTATGACTGCATCGCGATCTCGCGCCAGCCCGTCACAGAAGCTTTTGATTGCCGGAAACCCCAACGCCGAAGCCTTGTCAATCCAGGGTTGCAGAGCATCCGGTTCTTTCGTTCTCAGCAAGTTGGAAAAGCTCCTGACGAAGGGCCGCAACGCCGCAATGGCGGGACATGCTTGTTCCAATTGCGTTATAAGCCGCCGATCGGAGTCTTCGAGCTTCTCAGGTTTTCTGGCAATGAGCATCGCGGCCTGACGCGGTGAGAGAAGCCTGGGTTTTCTCTTGCATGCAGGTTGAATATCTTGACAATGGCATTTGGCTGCCAGAGTTCTAAACGTGGAAACCAGTGTGGCAACCATGCTTCGGCCGCCCGTGTAGCCCAGCGGCTGGATCTCATGCCATAGTTTGCTGGCGTTGTGGCAGCCTTCTGACCAGCGCTGTTGTAAGTAGTCTCGAAACTTGTTCACGCGAGGTCCAGGACGGCGCGGTTTGGCTCTTTCTGGAAACTGACCGGCGCGCAGGAATCGCCCCACGGTCTTGCGCCCAATATGCAACGCCCGGCCGATCGCCCGATCCGTCAAGCCCTGCTTGTTTAGTTCAACCACCCTGCCGTAAAGCTCCATTCGGCGATCCCGCGATTGTTTAGTCGCTCCTGAGCCACGGTCATCTTCGGAGGAGTTTCCATGCCGGTTGACGACTCTATGCTGAGCGGCTCGGCTTCGTCTGCTTTGGATAAATCAGATCTTCTGGTTTCCAGGACTCGTTCGACCGCCGCCGTCAGATTGCAAAGGAGATGAAAGCGATCAGCTACTTGCGTTGCATCCGGCGCACCTCTTCGCGCACCGTCAGCATAAGCCTCCGCCCGGTCCCTGCTGATGAGTCCTACTGTCGGATGCGTTTTGAGCCAGGAAGCAAAGCTGTCCGCAGATCGATCCACTAATAAGTCAATCGGTCGCTGTGTCTCCAGGTCTACAATGATCGAGCCATACCTATGGCCTTTGCGCCAAGCCCAGTCGTCGACTCCGATGAATTGCGGTGCCTTGTCGGATGGCGGATTATTCTGTTGGATTCGCCGAAGCACTGTATCCGGGCTTACCGGTACTCCCAGCTGCTTCGCCAGTCGGCACCCTGCTTCTCCACCCAAGGCATAACCCACCAGACGCACCGTTTCTGAGAAGCGCAAGGTTTGTTGACTGTGCTTCGTTGTCACCGTGGCTAGTGGTTCAACGAATGTTTTGCGGCCGCAATCTTGGTTTCGGCAGCGGAACCGCCTCACCTCTACATACAGCTTTACGTTTCTGCCCTGAAGCGGCAGATCACGCAATGTTCGCCAATATCGGCTATGAATAACGCTGGAAGATCGCCGGCAAGCTGGACAACATGCCGACAATGAACCAACAGCGGCGCGAACGCTGCAAGCGTCATCCTCGAATTGGACGGACAATAGGCGCAAACCTGCTTTGCAGGGCAGGTATTGCTGGCGACGGCTCGGGGGAGAAGCCATTTGCCAGTTGATCGTAGAACATTTTGGCGCGTTTTTGTTCTTATCAACAATGTGCACGAAACTTGCGGGAGAACCCTTTTCAACTGGCACTATGGGGATTCTTGCACTGGCGCTGATAACGAGGCCGCAATCACTTGATTGCGGATGTAGCCACAGTGTCTCCTAGAAGCGAAATTGAACTACTTGCTTGAATGAGGCCGCAATCACTTGATCGCGGAAGTTCAAAAAACCAGGAGATATCTGATGCGCAATCCCGATGCTTCAATGAGGCCGCGATCAGTTGATCGCGGAAGTAAAGCGGAGGGCAGGTCGAGCGGCTTCAAATAAAGTCTTTTGATGAGGCCGGTGTCGATTGATGAATGCTGATTGTTGACTCTTCTATTATCAATTATCTGTGAGGGTCCATGCAGGACCGCTCGAGTGCCCCCGGAATGGATACGACGCCTCATTCATTATACTGGCGTGCTGAATTGCAGATTCCCCTTGAATCACGATCGGGGAGTTGAGGCAGTAATGTCAAGCGACGCCTCGCCCCCGCGGCTGCTGAGGCAAAGGTTCGGAGTAAGACATGCCAATCCCTACCGAATCTTTGGCGGCGCCTAGGTTTTGTGGGGTCACGTTCTAAATACAGCGGTTTCGACTGGCAAAGAATCAACGGTCCGAAAATACCGCGCGAGAAATGTTAGTGTGTAGCATGTTAAGTGCAGGTAATATGGGTACGCTCTCCTTTCACTTGAAAGGTGCCTGCCTCGCGCGATTCATCGAGGAAAGCGTTCGAAGATAACAATACCAAACCGCATTCCACTCGGCAATTGGAGGGTGTTATTATGGCATAGGCTGGTGCGTACGAAGTTCTGCCGTAAAGCGAGCTTGATTAGTCGGCGAGTGGGTAATCCGTAGAAAACCGTCATGTTCTCCGATGTCGCGATCGTATTGGAGACTTCGGAGAAAGCGCGGAATATCAGCCCACCTAACTTTGGGGTCATCACCTTCTATCCACATCAAGGCAAAAGGTGGGCGGTCCAGAAGCATTTCCTTTTGAATCCAGACATTGTTGCCATGAAGCCATCTCAATAGCACCTGAGTCGCGAATTGTTCTCGCCAGCGACCGGAGGAAGCGTTACCTATAGCGACAAGCGGGAAGTAGTTTGCGAGGAGGGGATTGTTGTGGCTGATTGGATCATTCAGGGTGAGAGAGACGATTAAATCTCCCGGTGCGGCCTGATCCGCAAATTCCTGCAGTCGCCGGGCAGCGGCACGAGCCGTTGTATTGAACGCTTTCACGAAGGAAGGAGCGTTGATCAGAGGGAGCAGGCATACGAACAAGATGGTTACGTACCTTGCGCACGCGGCCATCTTTCCTTCCAAGTTCCAAAGCAAAACGGTTAACAGCAGGAATGAAGGGAGTAAGGGAAGAAACCGCTCTGGGCTGCTAGGCTCAAAGACAAATATTGCGAAGAACACCAGAGGTGCGGCGACCAGCGTAAAACTTATCAATAGAGGTTTTGCTTCTGGTTTTCGAAGACAGGCGACCACCGTACTACCAATCAAAGTCCAGAACATAACGATGCGCCATAGAAGTTGGATCGCCAGATCGCCGATAGTGACAGGGTTGAACGGATCCTTAAAAGTGAAACGCTTTAACAGCACTGCAGAAGGGCCAAAATCAATTAGAAGACGAGCGCATCCGCTGACAGCCCGAATGAGGCGTCTGTTTTGCTGCCAGTCATGAGACGAGGACTGGACCCACTTGAGAGTATCGGCGGCATTGGTGCATCCGCCTAGACGAGAGCCTAAGCCAAATAAGAGAAGAAGAGCAACGCCAAGTGCGACTACCACTAAGAGGGGCTCACGCCAGCGTTTGCCGCCACGGCGAAGCGACAGCGGACTGATTGCAATCGCTGGCACCGTCAATACGAAAGGGAGCCAGAGCGCCGCCATCAATCCAAGAGAGAACGTAGCGGCTACGATTCTGGCCGCAGACGTCTTTAGATGTAAGGGAAGCCAAAGTGCAAGAATCATACATAAGAGGGCAGGGATGTATGGGGTGGCCGAATATGAATAAGACAAAAAAGCGTCGCCCAGAATGAAAAGGGCAAGTGTGAAAGCAATGCCTGTAGCTTTCCGGCACACCTCGTATAACAAACTTGCCATTAGCACGATGCAAGCAATTCCACAGAGTGCGCTGATAGCCTCAGATCCGATGTAAACCTTCATTGCATTAGTGGAGGCGACGCCGTCAGGTACTACGGATAGGAATAAGGGTGTAAGGGAGTAGATAAGAGGCCTCCAGACTAAGTGGCCAAATTCCCAAAGTTGTTCTGGAGGCGTGGCTCCTGAAAACACGTGTAACACATCCATCGTGTAGAAAGCCGAGTCGCCAATAAAGGGCGGCGTAATGATAAACCCCAGCGCGAGATAAGACACAACTGATCCTAGAGTGATCAGATATCTCGACGTAGAACACAATTTGAGGACACGGCGCTTCCGATTTGGTTGAGACATTCGACTCATCTTATGATTTTGCGCATATTCATACTTCAACGTCGATTTAAAACGCGATCTTTGGCGGCACCGATATTATCCGTATACTTGGAATTGCGTAGTACTAGGGTGCTAAGCACGCGCAAGTAATTGCAAAACGCGAGCAAATCGCTAAAACACTATCATGGCAAAGTTTGTGAACCAGATTGCATGCAAAGTCACGTCTAGCCAGAAAATTGGAGTCGTCGCGCCGAAAACATTGTCGCTAACGACTGTTGCTGAAGCCAACCGCCGCACTCGTTATGCCCTCGCGTTCGTAGTCTCTCTCGATCCCGCCGACACCCAGGTCTTGAAAATCGGCCTCCCCTTGCTCCGAAGAGCTCATAGTTCATAGCGATTTCGGAGACCTAGAGCCGGGCCCATCCGTAGAACGGCGGCTCCACGATGTGCGTCCGGATTCTTCCGCAGGTGTGTGACGCCTGGTCCAGTTTTCCAGCGCGTTCGACGACCCTCGAATGTTCTTCGTGGGTATAACCTACCGTCTTCCGTCTCTGGCAGTTGACGACCAGTAGCATTCTTTGGCGCGAAACTCGCGCCCGCCGATCTTTCCTTTGGCTTTGTTTTGTGTTTTGCAGCCGAGTGCCGACTGATCCGCTTGCTCATTTCCACGGAGCAACAATTTTGGCTCGTACAAACGCGGCTTTCGAAGCGCCGTTTCGGCGGTGGCTAGGCGTCGCGCCAAACGTGGGACCCTATCAATTGCATGTCTTATTTGGCAGTTGAGGCACATGCGAGAAGGGTCAGCGGTGCCATTACAAACTCCGCTCCGATGGACGCTGCTGAAATCCCGATCGGGAAATCGAGGCACTCTTAGAGTGGTGTCCCGGAAGTCGAACTGGAGGCATCGAGTCGGCTGTTCAGCTGCGTGCGTTGCAAAGGTCGGCCGCGCCTGCGAACAGCGCCTCAACACACATAACCACAATGCGAACTCTTGTGCGAAACGGTGAGCTTGGAGTGCAGCGCTAGCTGTGTTGAACGGGCGGTAGATTCTTTCAATTGCTCTCCTTTCCAGGCCCAAGGCTATATACTCGCTAATGGATTGGTTCCCTGAATCTCGTGGCTCTACATTCTTCTCACCAGCCTAAGAATCTTGTGCATAGACCATAACCTTTTTGTCAAGTGGAAATTCACCCTAACTTCTTTTTTATTAGATACTTCCGCTTACTCTCGAAAGGTCGTGACGCCTACCCATGGCAAGCGTCCCTTTTCGAGGCGATGGTGAGCGACCAGCCATGGCCAGATACGGTCTCGATGCCCCCAGGCACGGGCAAGACAGCGATCATGAAAATTTGGCTGATCGCATTGGCCTGGAACCTGAGGTCCGGCAAACCCAGAATCATACCGAGTCGCTTGATCTGGGTGGTAAATAGACGGGTGGTCGACGATCAGACCACCTACGAGGCAGAAGAAATTCGTGCTTGGATCGCGGCCAACCCAAGAGACGAATTCGTAAGGGCGTTGGGGGATACATCGCTCCTGGGGAAGAGCCCGTTGGCCATTAGTACGCTGCGTGGCGAAGTCGTGGATTGCAAAAGATGGGGCCGTGATCCACTGACGCCGGCCATCGTCGTCGGGACCGTCGATATGATCGGTAGTAGGTTGCTGTTCCGCGGCTATGGCGATGACCGAAATGTTCGATCTAAACTTGCCGGCCTTCTCGGCGTCGATTCGCTCATCGTGAACGACGACGCGCACCTGACTCCGGCGTTCGCGAAACTGCTCAAAACTGTGGAGTCGATGGAGCCCGCGAAGCGGTTCCGACAGTACGGGAAGCAATTTCGCGTTCTTCTGCTGTCGGCGAGTGATGGTGAAAAGGGTGAGCGACCATTTCTGCACGACCTTACAACAGACCTGAACGCGAGCGAACATTTTCGAAACGTGTACCACGCTGAAAAGCGGCTATGGATTCGCGAGGCTCCTACCGATTCGGCTGTGACTAATCTCCTCGTTTCGATTGCTTTAGAAACGCCGGCGCCGCGAACAATCATTTTCGTGGAGAAGCCGGAGAAAGCCGCTGAAGTTGCTCGCCTCATCGAGAAGAAGACCGGGGTCTCCGTTGCGCTCCTTGTCGGTACAATGCGTGGGTACGAACGCCAGCGCGACCAGGTGGATGGCCCGGTTTTCGCACTTTTCAAACAACGCAAACGGCCAGCAGGCAGATCTTATCTAGTAACAACTTCTGCCGGCGAAGTGGGCGTAGATATGACGGCAGAGTTACTTCTAACGACGCTTGTCGACTCGGATCGACTCCTCCAGCGCTTCAGCCGTCTCAATCGCTACGGCGATCAAGACGGCGACTGCCATACCGTAGGCAATGCGTACGTCGTTGCAGTACCGCCCAAATCCTCCGACGCAGACCAACCTAAGCGAGAAACGCTTCAATTTCTGAAATCGCTCGAAAAACATGGCGATGGGAGTTATAACATATCAATCGCAGCCTTAGCAAAATCGCATTCGTCGCAGAAAAGTCGCTCTAAGGCCCCAATAATACCCCGTTTAGAGCCCTGGCAAATAGACCTGTGGTCGCAGACTTCATCGCCAAGCCGTCTCTACTCCAGAGGTTACGGGCTCACTTCAGCCATGCCACGGCTTGCATCATGGCTACATGGAAAACAGGAAAGTGATCTCCCAGAAACTTCGCTTGCCTGGCGAGCCGAGGTAAGGTTCCTTGTCCGTCTGGATCACGAAGACAGAAAACGAGCCTTAGAGGGTTATCCTGTGCTGCCACACGAGAAGATCACGGAATCCACCCCTCAGTTGCTCGCTAAGTTGGAAGAACTCGCAAGTCGTATCCCTAAAACACGCGTTATCTTCCTCGACCGTGACGGCCGCGCGATCGCATCCACAGTTACAAAGCTAACGAGTTGGAGTCAGGAAGATCTCAGCCACGGGCTGTTGCTGCTTCCGGCAGGGGTAGGCAAACTCCGCAATGGAATGTGGCAGCCCGAAGGCGCTTCCGCCGATGACGTCGCTAATGAGACGGAGCAATTTCGGCGACGATACTTACTAAAGCAAGGTCCAAGCGGATCGCGCTGGACCAGTATCGAATCGGACGAGGAAGTAGATGAGCCGCCCCAGCCGTTATTGCGAATCGAACTGCCTGTCAATACAGACGAAGATCACCGCTATTGGCTGGTTTTTCAAGTTCTGACAAAGGGCCTCGTTCGGGAAGAGATCGACCTGTCCAAACACCTTCAGGATGCTGGAAGAACCGCCGCCACCGTCGTCTCAAAAAGCTTGAGCGATCTCGGAGAAACTTATAGAGCGGCTGGTGAAGCGCATGACACCGGCAAGAGGAACCGATTGTGGCAGTGGGCCGTAGGCGGCACTACCGATCGTCCTCTCGCCTTCAATTGGAAGAAACGCGATCCGGCATCACTTAAGGGCTTCAGACACGAATTGGCCTCAGTTCTAGACTTGAGTCCAGAAAAAAAGAAAGACGATCTTCTGGTTCATCTCATTGCATCGCACCATGGTTGCGCCCGGCCGTACTGGGAGTCGAAAGCCTTCGATCCACAGCGCATGACTGAGAGCAAAGATGCAGCTTCAGAAGCGCTGCAGCGGTTTTCACGCTTGCAAAAGGAGTGGGGCCCGTGGGGACTAGCGTATCTCGAAGCCTTATTTACATCAGCGGACTGGCTCAGCGAGGAATACTCCGATGATCGAACTTAAGGTCAACCTTGATCCTCTCAACCCCGGTCAATTCTTCGCGTGCTGTGGTCTCCTTGACCTTCTGGAAGGTAGCGGCACAAACACCCTTTCCCACTTTGTAAGTAGCACCGAGAGCGCAAGGCGTGCCCAGTTCATCGTTCGCGGCGATGGGATCGATCTTTCTCGCGAATTGGACGAACTTCGACTGAGTCAGGTCATCGCCGCGAAGGAAATTCACATGTCAATAGAGCGAGGCATCAGACCAATCTACGTAATTACGCACAAGCGCGAATGGAGGTTCGATTGGTGGCTCACAGAGTTCGGAGACCAATCTACGGAGCTAAAATGTTGGGCCGGACAAGTCCAGAGTGTTGCACTGGCAAAGGAGCTATTCCGACTTCTCAGTCCATTAACCGATCCAGAGGGACTGTTTGATTTCGCTGCGATGACAAAATCTAAATTCGGTATCGACCCACGTTCGGCATGGAATGCGCTTGATTTTGGCTATTCCCCAAATCAGCATGATATGGACATCGCCACGTATCCAGCGGTCGAGGTGATGGGTTGCCTGGGACTCCAGAGCTTCCGACCCACTGTCTTGTTGGGCCGAAAGTTGCGATATGCGCTTTGGCGACAGGAGCTTCCCTACACGGTAGCGCGCTTGGCCGCCTTTATGCCTTGGTCGAGCCTTAGACATCGGAGCTACGAATTCTCCATAGATAAGCGCGGGCAGAGCTATAAGTTTTTCTCATTTTCGAAAGTTCTCGGAGAGGTGGGCACAGTAAATGAAGCTTGATGCATACGACAGCTGGTTGGCAGCTGACGGACCGGTGGCGATCGCAATAAGCGAAGACCTCGAGCCGGCACAGCGTGCGGAGGGAGTATTTTTCCCTCCCACCTACGCGCCGCTGGTCAAGGGTGAAGCATCTGCGTACGTTATAGATGACATCGGTGGTAAAAAGGTGGCACTCGTCGACTCGGTGGGGTCACAAGCGAATCGTGTCGAACCGCTTTTTAAGAGGAACCCATATGCAAAACTCGTTCCCCAGGCGGAAGTGATGATCAATGATCGAACCGTGAGTTTGCTAGACGCAGGTCACCGAGCCGCGGATGCCGTTGTGCGATTTTCTGACAAACAAGACGAACTTACTAATGCATTCAAGAGCATCGTCGAGAAGGGCAACGCAGTCCCTCTGGCCAAGCTGGCGCCGACGTCGTTAGTGTTTGGCGTATGGGATTCCAGGGGAACCGGGGCAAAGCTACCGCGATTGGTCGGAACCACAATTCGGGCTTACGATATTCAAAAGCTAAAACGCTCTGCTCAGTACAACTCATTGCTCAAAAAAGAAGAAACCGAGCAGTTTGGGCAAAGTCAAGACACACTTTCCGAGCTTGGACTATCCGATGCCCCGTCCCCACAGACACACGGGGGAATCATCGCTAAGGAAAGGATTACGCGAGAGGGTCTACTCAATCTTGTCGCGCTACGTGCTCTCGCAGGCGACACAGAAGAACAGAGCCTGCAATTAAGGCGTTACATTCTTGGCTTGGCGTTGGTGGCTATTACGGCGCCCTCGAGCAGTTTTCTGCGTGAGGGATGCCTTCTCGTAACAGCGTCGGGAACGAAAGCCACCATTAAAATAGTGAGGCGCAACGGAGTCAGAGAGAATGCTGGGATAACAGCCGAAACCGCGCTACAATTCGCCGAACAAACCGCCAAGAAGTTTGGAGTTGGCCAAAACTGGAAAGCCCGCTTCAGCGGAGAAAAAGTGAGACAATCCGCAGAGGAGTCAAACAAGAAAAGGATAGCTAAGAACGCAAAAAAGGAAATGAAGTAATAGCTCTATGTCAACCGCCTTTACAATCAGCGCCACTTTTCTTACAGGTCGTTACCATGGCGAGGAATGGCCGCCATCACCGGCGCGATTGATGCAGTCCCTTGTCGCCGCGGCCAAAAGTGGTGGCCAACGCCAACATTGGGAGCGCGTTCAAGAAGGTTTGCGGTGGCTGGAACAACAAGCTGCACCAAGAATTCGAGCTTGCAATTCCGCTTTCCTTACACCCTATCGCCTAGCAGTACCAAACAACGATTTAGACTCGGCTGCAAAAGACTGGTTGGCAGGTAGATGGAGCGACACCTCCAGCCTAAAAAGCATGAAATCAGTCGAGCCAAGGCTACTCGACGACGGATCTCCGCATGTGGAGTATGAATGGACATTCGAAGACAACAAGGACAATATTCAATTTGCTGAACGACTAATACCCGCCGTGCGCTCCTTGTACTGCCTCGGATGGGGCGTGGATATGGCATGCGCGGACATCAGGATCGGTTTGGGCCGGACTGAACGCCGTGGATGGAAAACTTGGGTGCCGGCAAGTCAAGGCTTGATCTATAAGGTGCCAGCGCCGGGTTTTCTGGAGGATCTCGAGGCTACCTTCCATCGATACCTCCTGCGGTCAGTTGGAGCCGGCGTGGATGCGAATACTCGCCCAATGGCATACCGTGAGCAACGCTATCGGAAGGTCGGGTCGAATCGCCCGCCTTTTGCCACCTTCGGTTTGCGAACTCCTGATGGGGAAGGAATATTCAGTCGACACTGGTCGTCGGCCATGGAGATCAGTGCATGGATGCGCCATTCGGCAGGAGCATTGCTGGCGGGCAGTGTCGATGAGCGCATCCTGAAAGACCAAATCTATGGCCATACGGAGAATACGGCCGAGGCCAACCTAAGAATGTCGTACGTTCCGCTCCCGTCGATTCATCAAGAGTACGGGGACGGGAGAATCCGCAGAGTCATGATCGTAGGACCCAGGGGGGCCGATGGAGAGCTCGTTCGCCAATTAAAAATGAAGTGGAAGGCCGCGTCACTTCGGTCAGAAGAGAAAGAGGAGTGCGTCATGATCCCCCTTCCCGACATGATGACCGAATTATACACAGGCCAAAGTACTTGCTGGAGGTCTGTAACGCCGATCATCCTCCACGGACACAATGAGCTGCGCTCTGTGATATCAATTTCAAAAACCGAAAAGCTCTTGTTGCGCGCCTTCGATATGGCAGGCGTGCCACTTGAAATCATTAAATCGCTGGCTTTTCAGCCAGCGCCATTCTGGATGGGTACCGGGTCGGCCAACCGTATCCGAATACCGAAGCATCTGGAGGATTACCCTCGCTATCATGTCGAGGTGAGATTTCGGGAGAGCCTGGAAGGTCCGTTGCTCGCTGGCATCGGCAGACATTGTGGGCTAGGCCTCTTTGCCAACGCACCGCCCCCAACGGTCTGATTACTCAACGCGAACATTCTAGCGTTCTGTATGCGTTCGTGACGACTATTTGTGTCGGCTGCCCTGACGATCAACGGCTAGGTGTTTTGCGCGTCTGATGTATCACTTACTAATTCTTAGTTTCGCTCCCACACATTACAAAAGTGGCTGGCGAGCTTTGATTTGCATATTCCGTCGCAATCCAACTCGCAGACCTGGCGATGTTGGAAAATCGCACTTCATCCATGCTTCCCATGAAGTTGTACGATCCATTTTGCGCGTCGCTACCTAGCCAGAAGTTACTCACTGGCGTATAGACGTTGAACGCACTCGTCAGATTTGCTACCTGCATCCCATTCACATAAACGCTTTGAGATGGCGCCGATTGATTCCATGTGTAGACAACATGCGACCAGGTATTTGTCGGCAAATTGACTTTACTCACTGGCTCGTCCAGTGTTGAGTTGCTCTTGCCGTTGTTCCAGCCGAATTCAACCGCATTGTCGTAGCTAGACCATTCTACGAAGTGAAACTCCGCGGCACCGTCCGACTGTGTGCCCCCTGCGTAAGTCACGCCGGAAATCATCTGCTTGGTAGGATTCACCCACGCCGATATAGAACCGGATGTGGGGTTTAACACCGCCACCGGAAGCATCAGATGTGCGCCGGTATTGGTAAGCGATGCGCCTAGACCAAACAATCCCGTGCCACTCGTTACTCCCGTGTTGCTCACTGCACTGTCATTCTTAGCGGATGAATCAGGCGTGGTCGAACTAGTCAGCGAAGCAAAGTGATAAACACCGGTGAAGTTGCTGTCCCAGACCAAAGAGGGCGAGGATTGATTCGTCGTGATCGCCAGATTGCCGTAGAACATGTAAATCACCGTATCCGCCGTATTAGACAACGCCGGAATCTTGACGTGGCCAATCCAGTTACCCGTCACCGGATTGTATGTTTCCACTTCCCAATTCAGCAAATTTTTGCCCGCCGCATCGGAAGTTAAAACTATGTCGTAGCCACTGCTCTGCAACACGTGTCCGCCATTTGCCGTTGTGGCCAAGGTCGGATCAGTAACTGAAATTGTAACCGGAAAATTGGTTTGCGCCGCATCAACCTGTGCATGGTTAATTGTCAGCGCTCGACAATATCCAAAGTGATTCGGTGGCGCTAGAATTCCCAGTGCTGATCTTGTTCCGCCCGTCGTATAGATCGTCGCCGTTGCCGTGTAGGTTCCGTCCGTTGCCTGGACAACAATACCCTGCCCATTCAAATCGGTACTTCCCACGGGAAGGCTCAGCGTGGAACCCGATAACATCGCATCTTTTGGTCCGCTGATGATGCTCCACGTTGGGTCGTTTTTGCCCGTGTACCAATCGGTCACGTAAAACGGTAACAATGTCTGTCCAGCCGCAATCGTCGACTGCATTTGCGTGTCAATCGCCCAGTGCGGAGCCGTACTGTCCGGCAGAATCTCCACACCGTTGATAAAGTTGTATTTGTTGCCGGACGCGTAATCAGGCCCAATGTCCGGAACAATAAGGTCGCCGCTAATATCCAAAATATTGTTGGTAACCTGTGCAGGCACATACAAATCCACCGGAGTGGCATATTGATAGCCGGCCGCGCTTTGGAAATTGAAATAATGAGCCTGAATCGTCCCTTGCGTTTCAATCAACTCCGGTGAGAACGTGTAACCCGACGTGTAACCACACGGCGCCGCGCAACCATAATAAGGATTTCCGAACAGCAGGTGCACCTTGTAGTTTCCATTTGGAACCACCATTTCGTAATGCTGGTCGCCACCGTAAGCTTGCGCTGCACTTTGGTAGACAATTCGCTCAGGGTTCGTGGTAGGCCAGTTTGGATAATCAGCGCCCGTCAGCACGTCAGTACCGTCAGCCCCAATGTCGGCCAGCCAAACGTTGCCGTTGCCATCCGTATTGTTAGTGAGCGCTCCGGAATCGATTCGGATCGAACCCGTGGGATTCGCTCCGGCCGGCAGAACGTTCAGAAACAGGTTGATCGTTACATTCGGATCGGCCGCCGCAGTCCCTACCAGCACGGTCGACGCGGTTGTCCCGCTATCCGTCGTGGAAGCTGGCGGAGTGTACACGCCCGTCGACGTCACGCTGCCGACGCCCGATTGCAATGTCCAGGTCACGCTCTGATTCGTGTTGTTATTCACCCAGTAAGGAATCTGGAAGCTGTAAGTGCCCGCTTGTACCGGCAGGGTCAGCGGCACGCCCAAACCAATTGATACACCCTCCAGCGCAACTGGAACCGAAACCGCCGTACCGCTGGTCGGCGTCGCCGTAATCACGGCTTGATTCTGCGGCTGCTCGTACGTGTTTTTCGCGCCCATGCAAGTGCTGTTATAGGGGCAAACTTGATACGAATTGGCCGCAACCTGCAAGCTCGATTCATCCACCACTTCAAAATCCGAAATCGGCAGCTTTGCACTGTTCACTTCCCTCACCGCGGCAAAAACCGTAGGATCCTCCGACACATCCGACGACGTCGTAATCGCATTGTTCGATCCTGTATCGGACAAAATCATCCCGTATCTTTGCAGCGCCGTCAGCATCACCTGCGCCGTCAAACTGAACGAACTGATGTTCACGCTCGCCTTCAATCGCAAGCGAGCGCCCATCGGCATGGCATTAGGACAAACCGCAACCGGACACCCACCCGCCGTACTGGATGCTGGCCAGCGAATCGCGTTAAAAAGGATGCCCGCAAGCCCTTCCGTAAACCGCACCGCATGGTTGATCGATCCACCTTTTATCTCGTTCACATGCCACACCAGCGGAGCCAGCAATAATCCGGCGGCATCCGTGCCCCAATCTCCGGGAACGAAGTTATAAGTCGCCTGCGAATAGCTAACCGCACTTTGCACGTTACAGTTCTGCGTAGTGCCGTTGTTGCAAGTGCGGACGTACCCGTTCAAGTAATCGTCATAGCTCTCATAGAACGTGCAGTCGGTTCGCCGCACTGTCATCACGTGATGATCCGGCGCAGACGCAAATTGAAAAATGCCGACATAGTCGCCGGATTCGCGGCGTAAGTTTGGTCCTTGTAGAGGGAATGCAAAGTTCGGCCGCGTCACCCCGTCATAAAAGCTAATCATCGTCCGGGTAGGCGTCGACGCGTCCGCATAACTGGTACCCCAGGATGGCTGTAATGTCAGCGCCAAACTGCTTTGCGCCGCAATCATCGCGGTTGAGTTTGCGTCCACCGGCAAGCTGTCTATTCGCGTATTGAAAACAGTGTCGTTCGGCAACACTGGACAGCCGTAAAGTTGCTGCTGTGGTACCACCGAAGAGGGTGCCGCGTAAGTCACCGAGGTTGTTGTCTGGTTGCTCAGCGCACCGACCCCGTTCAAACTCCAGGTCACCGGGGTGCTGGATGTCAAAACGATGGAACCGGAGGTCGTAACTGCTGGGTTCGTGGGAGTAATCGTCAGCTGCGCATTCAAACGGCCGTTGTTCATGAACGGAAGGCCTACGAGCAGGCAAAACATTGCCCTTGCGGTCGTCCGCGCGGCGTGAGCCCGAATCGGGCTAATGAAGTAATTCAAATTCATAATGTCAGAAAAGGTAATGACGGCGGCTTGCATTACCCCAGAACAATCCTTTGGCTTCGAGCCTAAATTGTAGCCACATAAAATCAAACTTGAAAAAACGGACTAAGTCCTTGTTTTATTTGCCACTTCTTCTTAAAACGTTGCGACCGCGATTTTGACTGGCTACGCGCGGTTGCGAACAGCGTCTCCTCTCGCCAATTCCCCGACGCCAATCCAGAGCTGCGTCGTCGCTCCAAGCATCTCAAGGAATCGCACGTCGTAAAGGCTCGTCACATAATCCATGTACCACATCCCGGACTTCGCAATTCCCTTGGTTGGACACTCCAACCCAGCCACTTCTTCGATGACGGGTCCAGTGGCTTCGCCACGTCTCGCATTGCTTACTAAGGCGATGGCATTACGCATGAGGCACCCTTGCTCATCAACCGTACCGCTTATCCCTCTTGGTCATCGCCTTGCGACTAATCTTCTTGCTATGCTACCGATATTCTGTCTCCTTGGGTTGGAGGTGTCAGAATGGAACGAAACATCGCGGTTCATATCAGTTAAGTTCCTATACCCGTACCTTCGTCTCAGGATCATCGTGGCGCAGATTCTGCGAAATGATCCGTCTGGCGTGGAAGCGTTATACAAGAAGTTCTTGCGCGGTCTGCGATATTACTTGTACCGCCAGCTGGGGCCGGAAGATGCGGAGGACAGCATCCACGAAGTCTTCCTCATGGCGACCCGTGCGATTCAGCGTGGCGACATCAAAGAGCCTGAAAGGCTCGCCGGATTCATCCGCACCATTGCTCAGCGGCAAGTAGCTGCCGTCATACAAGTGAGAGTCAAGGCCCGCGCTAAGGAAGCGTGCTTAGAAGACGGGGTGCAAATTAAAACAACCGCCTTAAACCCCGAGCAACAGTTGCTTGTGAATGAACGGATGGAAATCGCTCGCAAAGCCCTTGAAAGAATGAGCGAGAAGGACCGCGAGATTTTGACCCGCTTCTACTTACATGAGCAGCCATCAGAACAGATTTGCCGTGAAATGAATCTGACCGAGACGCAGTTTCGGCTATCAAAATCCCGCGCCAAGGCAAAGTTTGGACAATTCGGGCAAAAAGAAACAAAACCGGGCTCACATTCCGCCGTCGTAGGCGGGTGATAGGCCAAATAGTCTCCGGTAGTACTTGTACTAGCGGAATGATGCTTCTGCCACAGTACTGCTTTAAACGCTTCCACATAGAAGAACTACTAGCAGGCGGGTTCCTTTTGCGCTATTCTCCAAAAAAACGTAAACGCTTTTGAGGAAAGGCAGCAGGGAACGGCATGGAACAGCCAGCGATGTTGTCATGCGAAGTGAGAGACTCACTCTTTAGTGACTACCGAACTCGCCTTAGTGCATTGGTACTCAAGTCAACTTTAGTGTCGGACCTTGCTGAGACGACAGAAAGTCTCGCTTTTGACCACCGGGGTAATGGGCACGGCATGCCAGAAAGGTGATCTGGGTAATTGGGGGAGACCCAGCGCGGGTGGAGGTAGCAACTTCAACATCATCGGAAAGGGTGGTGGCCAGGCTGGGAGTCGGAGACGGTCAGAGGACCAAGGAAGCCGGGTAATGCCGGTGGAGGGAAGGGCCCTCACTTTCTGACATGTTTTCGAAGAAGGAGAGGAGAGGTGATTGGCGATGAGCCTGGCAACACCGATTAAGATCCGGATGCTTCAGAGAAAGCTTTATCAGAAGGCGAAGGAGGAGTCGGATAACCGATTCTATTTGCTCAATGACAAGATGTATCGGGAAGACATTCTGACTGTATGCCTACGAACTGGCAAAGGCCAATAAAGGCGTGCCAGGCGTGGATGGGCAGAGCTTCCAGGACATCGAATCGGCAGGCAGAGAAATGGTTGAACGGCATCAGAGCCGAACTTCGCGGCAAGACGTATAAACCACAGCCGGTGCGGCGGGTGATGATCCCTAAGCCCGGCGGCGGTGAAAGGCCATTCGGAATCCCGACCATTCGGGACCGAGTAGTACAGACAGCCGCGAAACTGCTGCTTGAGCCGATCTTCGAGGCGGATCTGGAACCGAGTGCTTACGGCTACCGACCGAAGCGAAGTGCGCAGCACGCAATTCAGGACGTAAGCAAGTACTTCTGCTAAGGCCACACAGATGTAGTGGACGCAGATTTGTCGAAATATTTCGATACGATTCCACACCGGGAACTACTTCAATGCGTAGCCCGGCGAATTGTGGACCGGAACATGCTGCGGCTGATTAAGCTTTGGCTTAAGGTTCCGGTTGAGGAGCAAGATAGACAGGGGAAGCGGCAACTTACGGGCGGGCAAAGCAGCCATTGCGGAACGCCGCAAGGCGGTATAATCACTCCCCTTACACAAAAGGTAATTTGGATTGCCAGCCGAAGTCGAACCGCCGTTTGACGGTGAGCCTGAAGGAATGGGGATGCTGTGCCGAATCGTGATATCGTTTTCCCCCACGAGAACTTCCTTGACCACGAGGCGTACGATTCGCTGGCGTTCAGCGACGTCTAGCGTTTCAGCATGGCTGCGCAAGCGCGCTAGAAAAGCCGTAAGGGTCTCGGCCAGTCGCAGGAAGGCAGTCCGATCATTGATTTGATCAGTGATCGCTTGCAGCTCTGAGCGAAGCATCTGTTCACGATTGCGTAGCGCTGGCATGCGTTGCCGCAACTGTTCGATCGACAAGAGCTCTTCCTGGTAAGCAGTGAGCAGTCGTTCAATGCCTTTGCCAACCTGTATCAGTTCCCGCTGCAAGCTCTGCTCACGTTTTTTGGTCGGATCGGACGCACGCGCTGCGGCCAGCCGACGATCGAGTTCCTGTTGTATCAAGGTCGGTTCTTCCAGCAGGCGGATCACCTCGGCCCAGACAATCTGGTCGAGCAGGTCCTGTCGAACGAGGCGGCGGTTGTCGCAAACGGGACCACCCAGTTTTCGCCAGCTATCGGAGCCAATGCACTTGTAGTAGTGGATCTTACGCGCGCTCGTGTACGTCGATGTACGCGAGAAGGCGTAGCCACACTTCTGACAGCTGACCAGCCCCTGCACCACACTCGGCTCGATGGTCCGCCGGCGCGATCGAATTTTGTTTTCCTGCAGAAGTTCTTGAGCACGGGCGAAGCTCTCTTCGCTCACCAGGGCTGGCACCGGGATCTCGATCCACTCTTCGCGCGGGCGTTCGTGACCTACCGTCACGCTGGGCACAGTCACACCCCGCCGACGTTGTGGGCGCATCACGCGAGTCCGCGTGGAAACGCGCGTCTTGCCGAAGCAGGCGACGCCGCGATAAGCAGGGTTGCGCAGTACCGCCCAGACAGTCGAGCGTTCCCAGCGAGCACTCTCTTTGCGAGTCGGGATACTTTCAGCGTTCAGCCGACGCGTGATCTCGCCAATACTGAATCCTTGCACGGTGTACATCGCATAGATGCGCTGCACGACACCAGCCTCGGCTTCATACACGGTATATGCGGCCGGCGCCTCATCGGTTTTGCGGATATAACGATAGCCATACGGAGCGCCGCTCAGCACGCTGATCTCGCCAGTGTGCGCCCGGTGTCGCTTACCGCGGCGCGACCGCTCCAGGATCTGTGCCCGCTCATATTCGGCAATCATCCCCTGGAACTGCACCAGCAGCTGATCTTCCGCACTGTCGCCTTGCGGCGCTTTTACAAACAGCGTCTCGACTCCGTGGCGGGCCAGTTCCTCGATCAGCAGAATCTGATACGCATACTTCCGGCTGAGACGGTCCGGCGCGTACGCAAGCACAACCTGGATGTGCCCTTCGGCGGCCAGGTCCCGCACGCGCTCCAAGCCGGGGCGCTCCAATGTCGCTCCACTATAGCCTTCATCTTCGAAGACCCACTCTTCGGGCACCTCCAACTCGTGACTCTTGGCGAATTCGATCAGCGAGGCTGTCTGGCTCGCAATCGTGTTCTCCTCGCGCTGCTGCTCGGATGAGACCCGTGCGTAGATGGCTGCCATCCTCATTCTTGGACTCCTTTAGACATCCACCGACCGGCTGTTCCCGCGTGGGCACCAGAATATCGTAGGCCTGCGCGAGTTTTGACTCCAGCAGGCGATCAAATGAATAGGAAACGTGAATTTGCCATGAGCCGCTTTTGAGCCGTGGCTCAGCCATGTTTTCTCAGGGTGCGTAGAAACGAGTTCAACGCCGCTGTCACAATCATTCCAATGGTCAGGCCACTGCTCCGCGCGTATTTCCGCAGCCGTTCCACTGTGTTCGGCGGAAGCTTGAGCGTGATCGGCACGGTAGCTTCGGTGACTGCGACCGGTCGATCCAACTCGGATGCCTCCTCCAGGTATCGATATGCTTGACGCTCTGACAGCTTGAACCTGTGTGACAAGCGCTGCACTGCCTCGGGCAATGGAATATGGCGCTGGAGTAAGCCGAGAGCAGCATTCAGCTGCCGAGCCTTGTTCGCTTTGGTCGAGCGCGCCATATGTCATAAACATATTACTTCTTAAGGCGCAGGTCAAGCACCGAGTGCTTTGCTCGCCAACCCTTAATTACGCGTTCGAACTGGAAGTTACCTTTTGTGTAAGGGGTGTGGTCAGCCCGATGCTCGCGAACCTGTATTTGAATCGGTTCCTGAAATATTGGCGGACCTCCGGTAGGGGGGAAGCCTTTCGAGGCCGAGTTGTCAACTACGCTGACGATTTCGTGATTCTCAGTCGCGGTAACGCGACCGAGGCACTGGGTTGGACGCGACGCGTGATGACGAGGCTTGGACTAACGATCAATGAAGCCAAAACAAGCATCAAACAAGCGCGCCGGGAACGCTTCGACTTTCTGGGTTACACGTTCGGCCCGCATCGCTATAAGAAGGACGGTCATTGGTATTTGGGAGCCAGCCCTTCGAGGAAAAGTATCAAGCGTATTAAGCAGAAAGTGGGAGATCTGCTCACAGTTGGCAATGTGACTCCATGGCAGGATGTGCGGACACGTCTCAATCAAATGTTGCGAGGCTGGTCCGTCTACTTCAGCTATGGCACCCGCTTGCCGGCCTATGGAGCGATCAACAAATACGTTTGCAACCGCGTACGTCAGTTTCTGAAACGGCGACACAAGGTGTCCTCGCGTGGCACCAAGATGTACGGTGAGGAGGTTGTCTTTGGTGACCTGGGGGTCCATCGATCCTGCGATCCCTGCTCGTGAGCGTGCCGACGATACCCAGGAGCTATGCCGACTTCCGATCCCGAAAGCGTTTAGCCTCACGCCAAATTCGTCTTTTCGATGAAATCGGTGCGTCACAAAAAGCGTCCGGTTAGCCGGGAAAGCGAATATTCGCTATGACATCGTTGCGCGGACGCATCGTTGTACTCGGACGGGGTGTAGAAGAAGCTGTGAAATCCCCGGTCAACAACGTTCTCAGTTGGCGGCATGGGCGTCGCTTCCTAGTGTTCTTGTTGCACTTCCCCGAATGTGAAGTGATCATTACGTAGATCGGTAAAGCCGCTATCATAAGACTATGAGCGAGCAAGAGTTCTGGGCGGGTTGCCCCGATGTCGAGGTAGATCCCGGCAAGTTGTCCGGCCAACCAACAGTCGGCGGATACCGCCTTGCTGCCGAGACGGTGGTCGACTATGCAGAGTTAGGTTCAACACCTGAAGAAATCGTCGAGTACTTTCCTGGAACACCTCTCGATAAGGTCAAGAGCGTTCTGGCCTACTACTACGCCCATCAACCCGAACTGACGCGCTCAAATTGAAGCGCGTTCTCGCGGATCACAATGTTCCGGCGCCACTGCTGCGGCTGCTGAAGGCGGTCGATATCAAGACGGCATCGTCGCAAGGATGGCAGAAGCTAATGAATGGAAAGCTTCTCGCCGTCGCGGAAGAAGCCGGTTTCGAAGTGCTGCTATCCGGAGATAAAACCATAAAGGACGAACTGCTCATAGGCGGTCGCAAGATCGGCATGGTCTGTATGAGCGATAACCATTGGCCTGCCGTTGCTGAATATGCTGGCGAGATCAGCGAAGCCATCGAAAAAGTGAAGCCCGGCCAGATTCTTTCCGTGTTCTGCGGTCAATTCTCGCGCGGTAAAACCAAGCGTAAGCCAGCACCATAAGTCACATACTCTTTAGGCTTGGCATCTGCGCGCGGCAATCACTGGAAGGGCGGCTTGTGGTCTCGCTCGATCTTTCGGCGGTGGCGCCAAGCACTTCGGGCGCGAACTTTGTCGCGTGAGCGTTACCCAAGCGGCAACACCGTCATCAAAGCTCAACTTGGCTTGACGGAATCGCCTGGTTTAAATTTCTTCAAATGCTTCGACGCAGCTTGGTCCACTAGTGCATCAACGTACGCCGCCGAGGCGCCCAGTTCGCGTTGAAGAGCCTTGCCCTGCTCCGTGGCAGCCGGAGTTCGCTCGACGCTTTTCAGCCGCTCTCGCTCGGCGCTTACCGCATCGAAGAGAATCTTCTTGGCGGCCGGTCGATATTGGACGGGTTCAACCGGATCTTCGATACTGTGATCTTCAAAGGTCCGCTTTTTAAGCGCTTTGTTGAGCAACGGATAGGCTTTCCTCATGATCTCGAGGCCCGGTCTCCTCGCCGAATTGCTTCTAGCCGGAACGATCCGTTGTCCGTCAGTTCAAAATCCAACAAGCAAGATTCCATCATCCAAAGCTGGGCTGGCTCCTCCCCTAACTCATCGAGCTGGATGAGCGCGTGCGTTTCGTCGTCCGCATCCACGATTGAGAAGCTTCCATCGGGCCATCGAGCGCAAAAGGCGGGCATGTCGAATCTCCTTAAAGAGTTGTATCAGAAATTGCGGACCAAAGTGCGAATCCGCGCCGAAAGTGCACCATCGGAACACACCACGCGGAAGTTCCGGCCGTGGAAATTGTTGTTTCCCATATCGCCGTTTTGGACCAAGCTCACCATAGATGATATTGTCACGTGATTACATTGAGCCCAGCGTCCGCCGAGAACAAATTTACGACAATGCAGGCGGCCGACGATGTCGATCGGAGGTTTGCTTCAATGGAGTCAAGCTATGGCCACAACCTACGTGATCGGCGCTGGCGCGTCGCGACACGCGCAATATCCTCTAGCCTCCGAAATGGAACAAGGTGTGATCCACTTCATGCTCAGCATGCAGGCGCCTTTTCCGCAGCAGGCGCGGCATTTGACTCAGCAGTTCGGAACGGAGCCGAACATAGAAGAAATGATTACCGAGCTTGAATCGCTCATCCAATCGGGTTAGACAACCGTGGATCCGTTTAGTCCCGTTAATCCCTGGCAATCTTCGGGGTTTCTTGGGCCTTGCACTGCGAGAGTGGTTCCGCCAGATTCACCTCGGAACCGCAGATGCCTATGCCGGGTTCGCAGAGAGAATAGCGCAACCCGGGGATACGATTATCACCTTCAACTATGACGACTCTCTCGAGCGAGAACTTAAACGAGCCGGAAAATGGGATGTAACGGACGGTTACGGTTTTCCGTTGGCTGCGCTCTCGCATCGGTCCCAAGTGTTTACCGTGAAGATTCACGGCAGCATGAACTGGCTATGGCCAGTTCGGGGCCGGATACTCCGGCCACAGCACGTGGATGGAGTTCAGCCATTCCTCAAGCTTTTCGCGAAAGCGGCGCGGCCGTGCGTACTCGATAGAGCCGATTTGTGTCGCCAAACCAAACGGTCCTAACAGCGGAATCGCCTCTCGCCCTTTGGCCATAAAGCAGCGATAAGAGAGCCACATAAACAAATCGAGTACCGCCGGTGCATGCGCCAGCACCTTCACTGCCTCCAGATCGGCCGGTATGGGGTGCGACATAATCTCGCGATAGAACTCGTCGCTGAGGACAATCACGTTCTCAAACTGGTCGGAAAGCGGACACTGATTCGGATCGCGGCTGTACCAGATCTGGGCTTCAGTGAAAAAGTTGAAGCGTGAGCGCTGGACTACCTTGGCCTTCCCGCTGAACGTGTCGGTGCCAAAGAAAATCGTGGCACCAAAGATCCGTTCAAAGGCGGCGATCAGCCGCCGGTACTCCTTGCCTCCCTTGTGCATTCCGAACGTTTCCAGCATCTCTGCTGCCGTGCGGAAACGAATGGTCTGGCTCTGTTGCCGAACGGCCAGTGTCGCCAGATAAATTGGCAGGATCCGGTCCTGGCCGAACGGTAGCCCATAATGCGGATGTCCAGTAATCTGGAGAGCAAAGTTCCCATTGCGGCGCTCATAGAGCATCTCGCCTTGGCGCGGCTTACGCACTGGTAAACCACATAAGACGAAGGGCCGGGAACTGAATCCGACGTTCTGCTTTCCTTCCTCACGCTTCCGGCGCACGCTGCAACTGCCTTGGGCCTCGCGAAGCTTCTGCTTCGAGATCACCAGTTCCGGCATCAGCCTTTTCAGAGCGGACCCGGCGGACTCCATGCCGCTGTTTCCGGTTATCCCGCCACCAGACAAACTGCGGGTATTTGTATTCCGCAACCCTCACCTCGCGTCTGCGTCGAACGGATTCGACGCCCGTTGGGCGAAGGAAACCCAGGGTCAGAACGCTCAGATTTCGGGAGCAAATGAACCAGCCGTCGAAATTAGTTCAATTAGTTCATTAAGCCGACTTTTCGGGCAAAACCTTGAGACACATGAGACGTATGAGATCAGGAGAGACGCCATAGACGCATAAGTTCTTTATTTACAAACACCATACAATTTCCCAAGCCAGATATCGTCGGCTTCAGCACTCCCATGAATGTCAGAGTGTTGGAGCGTGGGGGGAACCAGGGCAATCTAGGGCAATGGAATACGGCACGGACGGGGATTCCGGCATCCCTGGCAACCTGGAATCTGCAAGTTAGGAGTTCCTTTGGTTGTTCGAGTGTCCGAATCCCTCCCTCTCCGCCAATTTTTGCTGTTTTCCCCCGCACCTATTTGCCCCGCGAAGTGGGAATTTGCCAGTCAATTTCGTGGACAACGGTAAACTGAAAACATAGGTTCAGCGCACATGAAATTCATACGACTTTTGGCGGCTTCCGCTATGATTGCTGCTTCGGTTTTTGGTGCGGATGCTCAAAGTGGCCGCACCCCCTCAGAATTGGTATTTCATTTGCCGGGCGAAGGGGAAAAGCGGCTGAGCCAGTATCGCGGCAAGGTTGTTGCGATTGAGTTTATTCTGACAACGTGCCCGCATTGCCAGGCGGCTGCGAAGGTGAATTCAAAATTTTACGAAGACTACGCGGCGCGCGGATTCCAAATGATTGACCTAGCTATTAACGCTTATGACGGCGGCGGGACCGATCAAACGGCGCCTTCGCTGGTGGGAGCTTTTGCGACTGCTTACGGCGCTAGCTTTCCAGTGGGCTGGGTGAAGCGTGACGACATGATGGCGTTCATGAATTTCAGCATCATGGACCGTATGGTTGTGCCGCAAATCGCTTTAGTTGATCGCAAAGGCGTGCTGGAATATCAGACTCCAGCGGGCAGCGGTCCGGACTGGGAACGAATCATGAACGAGCCCACATTGCGAGCGCATATTGAGGAGTTGCTGAAGGCTCCGAAACCGCCGGTGCACGTGGCAAAGAAGTAAGCCGTAGTTGTTTGGCCAAAGGGTAAGTGTTTTCTTTTACTCAACTCCTGTTAGTTCGCGGATATTATTTCGCAATTTTCTATTTGCTGGCGGTAGGGCTTGGATTTCCGATACCTGCCGATCCGGTTCTGTTAATTGCGGGCGCCCTTGCAGGCGACCATCACTACAGCTTGGTTGCGATGTTCTTCTGCGCCCTGATTCCGTCGCTGACGGCAGATTACATTTGGTATGAGGTTGGCCGTGCCAAAGGCAATTCCGTGCTGCGTTTGCTATGCAAACTGACCATTGAGCCGGACACCTGTGTTCGAACGGCGGAGTCCAACTTCACAAGGCGCGGAGTGAGCACATTGTATTTCGCGAAATTCGTGCCGGGCGCCAGTCTGATCTCGATGCCTATGGCGGGCGTGATTGGCATGCCGAGGCGGAGGTTTTTGCTGGCCGATTCTATTGGCTGTGCCTTATGGGTGGCTACGTACATGGGTACTGGATTCATATTCCACAAATATGTTGATAGCTTAGTGTCACAACTCGGGCTGTTTGGGCAGCGAGCGGGAATGGTGGCGCTAACTCTGCTGGCTCTGTTCATTGGGTTCAAATATCTTCAGCGGTGGCGCATTCTGCATGAGTTGCGAGTGAACAGGATCTCTCCGCAAACGCTGAGTGAGTTGCTGGAAGCGAAAGACAATTCATTCACCGTTGTGGATTTGCGGCATCCGAATGAAGTGAAGCGCGATGCGTTCAAGATTCCGGGTGCATTGGTTTTGCGGCCGGAAGAGATTAGAGCACGAGCCCACGAGATACCACAGGGGCAAGAGATTATTCTCTACTGCACTTGACCAAACGAAGCTACGAGTGCCCGTGTGGCGCTGCAATTGAAACAAGCAGGATTCCGTTTAGTGCGCCCGTTAGAGGGTGGCTTAGCCGCGTGGCGCAAGCTTGGTTTGCCAACTGAAGACATCGGAAACGATGTCGATTTAGTGGCAGACTGAGAAAGCATGCCGAACGCGCTGATCAAAGAAAAAAGCCCTTATCTTAAGCAACACGCGGAGAATCCAGTGGATTGGCTGCCGTGGGGCGAAGCGGCTTTTGCTAAGGCGCGCGCGCACGATAAGCCGATTTTTCTTTCGATAGGATATTCGACTTGCCACTGGTGCCACGTGATGGCGCATGAATCGTTCGAAGACGAGGCGACGGCAGCAATCTTGAACCGGGATTTTATTTGCATCAAGGTGGATAGGGAAGAGCGTCCCGATATGGACCGAATTTACATGCTGTTCGTGCAGGCGACGACGGGCAGCGGTGGATGGCCGATGTCCGTGTTCCTGACGCCCTCGTTGAAACCATTTTTTGGTGGGACGTACTTTCCTCCGGATAACCGGTATGGACGTCCGGGATTCCCCACGTTGCTGGGCTATTTGACCGAGGCTTGGAAAAATGAACGTTCGAAGATTGAGGAATCGGGCGAAAATGTAGCGGCGCAATTGCGACAAATGGCCGACGCCCTTGGTAAACCGCAAGCGGCAGACCTAGAATTGTTCAAAGCTGCGTATCCCTCGCTTCGACGTACGTTTGACAAGCGTAATGGTGGCTTTGGCAGCGCACCGAAATTCCCCAGGCCATCAACGCTGAATTACTTGTTTCGCTATTACTTTGTGGAAAAAGACGAAGAGGCGATGGATATGGCTCAGGTCACATTAACGGGGATGGCGCTGGGCGGAATGTGTGACCAACTAGGCGGAGGCTTTCATCGCTATTCGGTGGATGAACGCTGGTTTGTGCCGCATTTCGAGAAAATGCTGTACGACCAATCTCAATTGGCGATTTCGTATTTGGAATCGTTTCAATTGAGCGGCAACGGCGAGCATGCGGAAGTCGCGCGGCGGATTTTTAATTATGTACTACGAGACTTGACAAGTCCGGAAGGGGCGTTTTATTCGGCTGAGGATGCGGATAGTCCGGATCCGGAGAATCCCAAACATTCCGGTGAAGGCTCATTCTATATTTGGCGAAAAAGTGAGATAGATCACTTGGCCGGGGAGACTGCGGAGGTCGCTTGCCGGTATTACGGCGTTGAAGCAGATGGCAATGTCGAGCAAGATCCGCACGGGGAGTTCCGCGGACGAAACATCTTGTATGTCGCGGACCCGCTGCAATCGCCACCCAAAGAAACCGTCAGAACGCTATTCGAAGCGCGGGCGAAGCGTCCACGTCCGCATCTGGATTCCAAGATTCTGACGGCGTGGAACTCACTGATGATTTCGGCTTTCGCTACCGGCTATCTGGTTCTGGAGGATGAAAAACTTCTGGTTGCTGCCGTACGCGTCTTCGGTTGGGTTTGGCAGACACTGTATGTAGAGGAATCGAATAGTTTGTGGAGGCGTTTCTCCGAAGGCGAGGCAGGGATTCCAGCATTTTTGGACGATTATGCCTCGCTGGGGCAGGCCGCATTGACACTTTTTGAGGCAACCGGAGAAGTTGCCTACTTAGGTAAAGCCAAAGGGTTGGCGGAGCAAATTGTCATCCGATTTGAAGACGCTGACAATGGCGGATTCTTTAGCACGGAAGCTGGCGCTAGTGATTTGTTGTTGCGGATGAAAGACGACTACGATGGAGCTGAGCCATCTGGGAACTCGACAGCAGCGGATTTGTTTGTGAGGTTGACGCACATTTTGGGAGACGACCGATATGCAAAACGAGCGACACGGGCCTTCGAAGCAGCGTCTGCAAAACTGAAATCACAGCCCACGATGGCGCCACAGATGTTGTGCGCGCTGGGGCGATCGCTTGCGTCGCCAGAGCACTTCATTGTGCGCGTGGCGGATGATGTTGCGGCGCGTTCCGAGCAGGTGCGCGGATTACTCAGCGAGAAGCGACGGCAGTTCCAACCATTTGCCAGCGTATTTGCTTTGACGGACAAAGCTGCAGCAGCCGCAGCAGCGATTTCGCCGTTTCTTGGCGGCTTAAAACGGCAGAAGCCAATTACCATTTATCATTGCCAGAATTTGGCTTGTGCGCTGCCCGTGGAGTTGGACTAAGCCTGTTAAACTGTGGCGGATGGCAAATAATTCAGAACGCTCAACGATTCTTATGGGTAAGCCCTTTTCTCTGGCTGGCCCTGAGTTGAAAGTTGGGGACAAAGCTCCCGATTTTGAAGCTGTAGATTCGACATTGAAAACGGTAAAGTTGGTCGATACCGGCGACGGGGTGCGGATTTTCAGCGTAATTCCTTCCTTAGATACGCCAGTATGCGATGCACAGACGAAGCGCTTTGAGGACGAGGCCGCAAAGTTTTCAGATATTAAAGTCTATTCGGTAAGCATGGATCTTCCGTTTGCGCAAAAACGATGGTGCGGCAGTTTTGGCGTGAGCCATATAGGCATGCTGTCGGATCACAAGTCGGGCTCGTTTGGGGAGAGCTATGGGACATTGATTACCGATATGCGGATTGAGAGCCGGGCGATTTTTGTAGTGGATGCTTCCAACACGATTCAATACGTCGAATATGTGAAGGAAGTGGGTAGCCATCCCAATTACGATGCTGCTCTAGAGGCAGCTCGCGAGCTAGCGGGCAAGTAAGCATAGCAACTTCTGAAGTATCGTGGAAGTTTGATCTCTGAATCCAGCCTTCGCGATCCAGTCCTAATCAACACGGTCGGCCATTCGGCCGGCCTATTGCTATTCGGCTTTATTATTACGCTGCTGTTACGCGACAGGCGTGCGCGCGGGGTCAGATGGAGCAGATTGTCGATATTGGCCGCGTCTCTAGCATTTGCATGGAATGCAGGCTCTTTGGTTGCACTTGGCGTTGGTAATTCCGAGACGCTGAGCATGCAAATCATCATGGCGGCAAACTTTGCGGTTTTAAGCTTGTTGCCGGCGGTGCTTTTGCATGTTGCTTTGCAAGGTCAATTGCCGGTGATTACGAGTATCGGATATGGCATAAGCGGCGCGGCTATCGCACTCCACGTCTCGGAACTGGCAATCCATAGCGAAGTTCCGCATCAAGCAGCGTTACTGGTGGTGGCAGCCGGCTTCGCGATACTAACGATAATTGCTGCGTTGCTAACTCGGAAGGAATGGTTCTCACTGGGCTGTTTGGTGCTGTTCACGGCGTCGTTTCCTCATTTTGGATATGCGCACGTCTACTCACCATGGTCGGCCGAAATTGCGTGGCACCACATTGGAATACCGGTTGTGCTGATCGTTCTTCTGCAGGATTATCGATTTCTTCTGCTGGACACGTTTATCCGCTTTCTAATGAATTCGGCCCTCGCGGCCACTTATATTGCCGTGGTCCTGCTCGCAAATCAACGATTTCATTTGTGGGCGCTGATTAGTAGCAGCGCCTTTCTTGCGGGTTTGGCGCTGGTATTACTCTGCGTTTCGCTCATTCTCTTTGCGCACGGGAGAAACAAGCTGCAGCAATGGATCGGCCGAGTGTTGTTTCACAGAAAGAACTTGGAGGACCGCATTCGAACGATAACGCAGCTTTCGGCGAATACTCGTTCAGAAGACGGACTGATTAAAGCGGCGGCGGCGGAAGTTGCGGCATATTTGCGCACCAGAGATTTTGCTGTTGTGAAAGAGCCGGGGACCGCGAGCGCAAAGACAGATCCGTTGGTGACTTTGATGGTGGAACCAAAGGCCGATGTGACATGGGTTGAAGCACGCATGCCTCTACGCTTCTCAAGTGGCGAGGCGCGATGTTTATTAATGGGCCCAAGGCTGGGAAGGCAACGCTATCTAAGCGAAGACCTGGAAGACATGCGGCGTTTATCGGCCGTTATTGTCGAGCAAGTGGAAAGGTTTCGCAGCGAGGAACTTAGGCGGTTGGCGGACCAAGCGGAACTGCGCGCTTTGCAGGCACAAATCAATCCGCATTTCCTTTTCAACGCATTCAATACGTTGTACGGCACGATTGATAGAGGCTCCGTTGAGGCGCGACGATTGGTGCTAAACCTGACAGAGATTTTCCGGTATTTTCTGCAAGGAGACCGGTCGATGATTCCGCTTTCAGAAGAATTGCGGATTATGAAGGCATATTTGGAGATTGAGATGCTTCGATTGGGTGAACGTCTGCAGACTGAAATTGATGTGAGCGAAGAAGCGCTTGGTGTAATGATTCCAATTCTGTCGGTTCAGCCGCTTGTGGAGAACGCGGTGAAGCATGGCGTGGCGAGCAAAGCCGGGCCAGGACGCGTAGTTGTGAGGGCACAAAACAGCGATGGAATTTTGCGCCTGACGGTTCAAGATGAGAGTCTCGGGTTGACGGAGGTGCCAAGGCATGCGTCGCACGATGGTTTCGGTATGGGCTTGGCAAATGTTAGAAGGCGTCTAAACCTTTCCTATGGGCCCGAAGCCAAGTTGGATATTACGTACGGAACCAGTGGATCAATTGTGACGCTATTGATACCTACTGCTGAGAGGGTGAAAGTTGCCAGCTAGGCTGCGCATTTTGATTGTTGATGACGAACCAGTGGCACGCAGGGTTTTGCGGCAGGAACTGGAATGCCTGGAACATGTGGAAGTGGCGGGCGAGGCTGCCGATGGTGAAGTAGCGCTTGCGCAGATAGTGGCATTGAAGCCAGATATTGTGTTCCTGGATATTCAAATGCCGGGAATGAGCGGGTTCGAAGTGTTGAGCCGGATTTCGAGTGGCCACATGCCAGTAATCATCATGGTGACCGCGTACGATGAATACGCGATTCGTGCGTTCGAAGCCGGAGCCGTAGATTACCTTTTGAAGCCGGTTAGCCCTGCGCGCTTGAAGCAGGCGGTGGGTCGAGGGGCGAGATTACATCGGAGTCCACTAGCTATCGCCGAGGAGATTGTCCATTTACAGCAGGTTGAGGCGACGGGTCCGAAGAAGGTGATTGGCAAATGGGGCGGAGAGTATTTCTTGTTGAACCCCGACGAGATAATGGCATTCCAAGCCGATGGCGAGATGGTTTGGATTCTTACTGCGAAAAAGAAATATTTGGCCACGCAGAATTTAAGGACCCTGCAAGAGCGAATGGGAGATGCTACATTTCGACGCATCCATCGAAATGCACTTGTGAATATCAACCAAGTGCGTAAGATGAGCTTGTTGAGTTCTCAGCGATGGCTACTTACTTTGAACAACGGGACCGAGTTCATCGTGAGTAAACGCCAAGCGCATTATGTTCGCGATGTACTGCATTTGTAGTATCGCGGTTGATCCGCTCATGGCAAAAAATCGCCCGCTCATTTAAAAAGTAAGGCGTTTTAGGCGTTCGGGCCCAAAGTGAGGCTATTTTTATCTAACAATAAGGGATATATGTTGTCTAAGCTCTGCGCAGCGCTGCTTTCCGGCTGCCTTATGTTCGTTGGAGGCAGCGGTTACGTCCTCGCGCAGTCCAACGTGGGAACAATCAAGGGGAGCGTGCAAGACCCTTCGGGGGCCACGGTGGCGAACGCCAAAGTTGAAATTCAGAATGCGATGTCGCATTTTGAACAGACGGTCCATACAGACGCGCAGGGTAATTTCCAGATTCCAAACGTTCCTTTCAACAAGTACCAGCTGACAGTTTCGAGCGCAAATTTTCAGACTTCGTCGCAGGACGTTGACGTTCGTTCCGCAATTCCGATTGCCGTACAGATCAGTCTGCAACTTGGTACGCAAGCCACGACGATGGATGTGGTGGCTTCTGGCGGCGCGGCAGTGGAGACGGATTCGACGGCGCATACAGATGTCGACCGGAACATATTCGATAAATTGCCCACCGAAGGTTCGTCGGCCCTCAGTGACACTGTCGTGAAGTCAGCACCGGGCGTTTCCGCAGATTCGAATGGGTCGTTCCATCCACTGGGCGACCATGCCTCAACGTCTTTTTCGGTTGACGATCAACAAATCAGCGATCAGCAGAGTAAGACCTTTTCAAACCAAGTGCCCTTGGACGCGGTTCAATCTCTTTCCGTGATTGAGGGTGCGCCGCCAGCTGAGTATGGCGGCAAGACGAGTCTAGTAATAGTTGCAACAACACGTTCGGGTTTGGGGGTGAAGACTCCTCACGGCGACATCACGACATCTTATGGAACGTTTGGCTCGACGAATGGAGCTTTTGATCTGGCGTATGGCGGCGATAGGTGGGGTAACTTTATTTCGGCTAGCGGACTGCAGACGGGCCGGTTTTTGGACGGGCCAGAGTTACAGGTTATGCATGACCATGGAAACGAGGAGAACTTTTTTGATCGTGTGGATTTCAAATTTAGTGACGATGACACCTTGAACTTGAATCTGGGTTTTACGCGTTCCTGGTTTCAGACGCCGAATTCCTATGATGCTGAGAATGCAACGGCGTGGAGTGGCTTAATTGTCAACACGGGTGGTCTGGGGCCTAATGGTTTGCCGGTAGGATCGGAAGATCAGAGGTCAAAGATCGACACATTTAACGTTGCTCCCTCCTATACGCACTTAATAAACCCGCATACAGTGTTAAATCTGGGAATTTATGTGCGGCAGGATCAATACAATTACTATCCGAGCGACAACCCTTACGCAGATCTTACTCCGGACTTGCAGTCGCAAACGATTGGACAAAACCGCCGGCTGACGAACGCGGGCGCCCGGGCTTCAGTTTCCTATAACAACGGCATCAATAACGTAAAGATTGGCGGAACATATCAGCACACGTTTATTACCGAGCATGACCGATTTGGAATTGTGAACCCTGACTTTAACGCGCCGTGTTTATTTGCGGATGGTGCTCCCGACCCCAGTTTCACTATTACGAGTACGAGCGAGTGCGGCGGAGGGTTGCAAGCTAACCCCGCGTTTAGTGCGATTTTGGAGCCGTATGACTTGACGCGTCCAAACACATATATTGGTTTGTACGGATTTAACGGGCATGCGGATATTAAAGAGCTTGGCGTGTACGTGCAGGACACAATCTCGTTCAAGAGTTTGACTCTGGATTTGGGTTTGCGCGGCGATCTATACAACGGCCTCTCTAGTGCCAGCCAAGCGGAGCCACGCTTAGGGTTTGCGTACAATGTGAAAAAAACCAATACGGTGCTGCGAGCTTCGTATGCGCGAACGTTGGAGACACCCTTCAATGAGAATCTGGCGCTGGCAAGTACGGGTTGCCTGGATCCAGTAATCAATGCGTTGGAAACGATCGCACAAGGTTACACCTGCCTGACGTCTCCGCTCAAGCCATCCACGCGAAACGAATATCACGTTGGATTTCAGCAGGGGATTGGACACTTTTTGGTCATTGATGCGCAATACATTTGGAAGTATACGGACCGTGCATTCGATTTCAGCGTCTTGGGCAACACGCCGATTACTTATCCCATCGAGTGGTCAAAATCAAAGATTCCCGGTTACACAGCTCGGGTTAGCATGCCCACGTATCACGGCTTTACTGCCTATATTGTAATGTCATCCGTTGCCGCTCGGTTTTTTGGCCCACAAGTAGCCGGAATTGGCGCGACACCCACGTCAGTTGGAGATAATGCAGTTTTCCGAATCGACCACGATGAATTTTTCAATCAATCGACACACTTGCAATATCAAATTAAAAAGATTGGCCCATGGTTGGGATTGGATTGGCGATATGACAGCGGAGAGGTTGCCGGTCCCGTGCCTTGTGCGGGCGGCGATTGTGCAAATGGACCTAATGGAACAGGAGCGATAGTAGATTATTCATCGCTGACTCCGGATCAACAGTATGAAGCAGGTTTAGCTTGCAACGGCGTGAAGGCCACTCCCACAAATCCGATCAGCGGGAACGGCCTGTGCGCGGCGTCGCAGTTCACATCGGCGCTGGTTAGCATTCCGGCAGCCGGCACTGAGAATAACGACCACAATCCGCCGCGAATTGCGCCACGCAACCTTTTCGACCTTTCTGTCGGCGAAGAGAACTTGTTCCGCGGTGATAAGTACAAGTGGAGTTTGCGCTTTACTGTGGTTAACCTGATGAACAAAGAAGCGCTATACAACTTCTTGTCGACTTTCAGCGGAACGCATTATGTTTCGCCGCGAACGTTGACGGCGAGTATCGGATTTCACTTCTAATTCTATTCGCGTTATTCCGCGCGTAAAGTTCTGATTGGATCGATTCTCGCGGCTCTGAAAGCTGGAATGGAACTAGCTGCTATTGCGACCAGAAGGACCGTTACCATCACGGTTGCATAGACAACCGGGTCAAGAGCTTTTACGTTAAACAGCATACTTGAGACCACATTAAGGGCGAAGAAAGAAATGAGTGCGCCTGAGGCGATGCCGGTAAGTGTGATCCGCAAGCTTTGGCTAAAAACCATTTTTACAACTCCACTGGCACGTGCTCCAATCGCCATGCGTACGCTAATCTCATAGATACGTTGTGCGACGGAGTACGCCATAAGGCCGTATAATCCGATGGCTGCGAGAACCAGGGCTTGGCCGGCAAAGGCAAGAAATAGCCAAATGGACGAGCGATATCCGGCAATAGATTCTCCCAACAATGTCTTCCAGGCGTTCTGCCCTACCAGTCGATACATCGGGATTAGCTGCATTTACCAGGCGCCGTAAATCCACTGCAGTTCGGTCCGCAATCGTAGTTGTTTTAACGATTAAATCCATCGAAACTGGAATTTTGCCGCTGTCTTCTATGGATTGCGGATAAGGCATGTAGATCACGCCATTGACTGAGTTAGGAGCTTGGTTGGCGAGGTTGAACTGACTGACATCCCAACAACTCCGACAATGGTTCGCCATGTTGCCTCTCCGGTTTTGCGAATGTGCTTCCCGATTGGATTTGCGTTCGGCCAATAGTGCTTGGCTGTGGATTCGGAGATCAGTATTACTGGGGACGCGGTAGGTCCGTCAAAGTCCTGGAACGTGCGTCCTGCAATTATTGGAATCCGCATGAGATGGAAGTAGGCGGGCGTCACTGCGCCGGTCCAGAGCATGGGTGAAGGAAACTCGGTAGTTCGCGGGTGATCTTCTACGTCGGCAGCGATAGTGGGAAGTTGGCCATCCATGGGAACACTATTTGCAGCGGCTGATTCCAATACGCCGGGTATGCCGCGCGATTGTTGAACGAGGCGATTGTAGAATTCAACGCATGATCCGCGCTGTTCGCAATACGATTGGTTCGGGCTGACCTTTACCGTAAGTATGTGTAGCGGATCGAATCCTGGGTTAGCTGTTGTCAGATTGTACAAGCTTTTCATCAGCAAGCCCGCACCAAGAACGAGGATGACGGTAAGGGCGATTTCACTGCCGATCAATCCGCTGCGCAACGCTATCCAAGACCTTGTTGTGGACCGCTGGCTTCCTGTTCGCATCGCATCAATTAAATCGAGTTTGGGCGCGCCCAATGCAGGAACAATACCAAAGGCCAGACCCGTTAGGAGTGAAATGGCAATTGCGAACAAGACGACGCGCCAATCGAGCGAGGTGGCAGCAACGCCGGGTATGTCGGCAGGGACCAGATTCCGTGCCAAGGGAAGCGCGGCCTTGCCCAGCAGGATGCCCAAGCTACCCGCAGCCAGCGCCAATACTAAATTCTCAGTGAGCAGTTGACGAATAATTCTGATTGAACCAGCGCCCAGCGCGGCCCGCATCGCTATTTCCTTACGCCTGCTAGCAGCACGGGCCAGTTGAAGACCGGCGACATTTGCACATGCGACAGCGAGAACTACGCCAACCACCGCCAAAAGGATCAACAATTTCAGTCGATTATCACCGGCAAGGTCCGCTTGCAAGCTCACGGCGGTCGTGTCGGCATTCCAATGCTTGGGCATCGGCCAAGGAAAGAGTGTCCAGATATTGCCCGCTAATGCATGGATCTCGATAGCCGCTTGCTGAACGCTGAAACCGGGATTCAGTCTGGCAACTAGTGGGACGAATGATCCTCCCCAATAATCCAGATTTGCGCTGGGATCTATTCGGGCCGGCACCCAAAACTGAATTCGCGTGGAAGGAAAAGCAAAGCTGCGCGGCATGACGCCGATAACCTGACGGTTAGTCTCGTTAATGGTGATCACTTGACCCAGCACGCCAGGGTCTCCGTGGAATTTGCTTTGCCACAGGTTCCAGCTCAAGACAACGAAACCGTTATCGCCCGGCCGGTCTTCGCCTCTGGCGAACGTGCGTCCAACTGCTGGTTCAGCACCTAAGACTGAAAAAAAGTTGGCTGAAGTTTCACTGCCCAAAATGGTTGATGCCGGACCCATTCCGGTTAGGTTGAACTCGGAACCAGGGCTGACGGAGGCAATTTCAACGGTCCTTGCGTGATGCTGAAAATATTCGAAATGGCCTTTGGATATAGTTCCGTGATGCGAACAAGTTTTTCGGGTTCGCGAAGAGGTAACGGTTTTATCAGTAGCGCGTTGATGACCGTGAAGATCGCGGTGTTTCCGGCGATACCAAGCGACAACGACAAGATCGTTACAGCCGCAAATTTAGTATTCTTGGAAAGCGAGCGAAGCGCGTAACGGAAGTCATACACCAGATCATCCATAAGCCTTATGCCCCACATGTCTCTGCTCTGCTCCTTTGCCAATGTCATGTTTCCCATCTCTCTGTAGCATTCTTCAATAGTGTCTACGCTGGCTCGCTTCATTTCGAGATGTGTGACTCTAGTTCCTCAGCCAATTCCTGACTCAGTTTGTCGCGATGGGTCCAGTACCAAAGTCGGCGAACGATTTGGGTCAATGATTCCAGCATCAAATTTATGCGAATTCGAGCACCTTCTGAATTGCTTCAATCATCTGTGAGAATTCCTTGCGCTCAGTGATTAATTGCTTTTTTCCAGCCGCGGTAATTGTGTAATAGCGCGCTTTGCGATTGTTTTCCGAAACTCCCCATTCGCTTTTCACCCAACCGTTGATCAATAATCGTTGCAACGCGGGATAGAGGGAGCTTTCACCCACCTTTAATACTTCCTCGGATATTTGCCTCAGCCTTTGCGCGATGCCATAGCCATGTATTGTGCCGGTTGAAATAACCCGCAATAGTAAAAGATCGACCGTGCCGGGCATCAATTCATTCGTGGATTGTTTTCGCTCCATCGTCTACTGAGGGGAGTATGCCATGGCTTCGCGTGCGCTATCAAGTCCCATCGATAGCTGATGGGTAGGCTGTCGTTGAATGATGTGTTTAACGCAAGGCGGCGGAAAGTTTTTCCACTATTGCAGGTGACTTTAGATCGGCTGCGCCAAACAGCATTAGGCGGAAGTTGTCGGCGAGTATTTCTTCGGGGTGGATGATGTATTCCGTATTTCGACCTACTTGTTCGTAGAAGTTTGAGACTTCATCCGTAGCAAGAAGTGCGGCGGTAGCAGGATCATAAGTCACGGTAGGAACAGGTGAGTCGCCCTGCGGCTGAACGACGAGAAAGCTAAAGGCAGCGGATTGGGAAAACTCGCCGCCTTTGGCCACGTCGTAATGGGCGGACATGGAATAAACGATGGGGATTGCAAGAATGTCTTTGTCTTTTTCTTTGAGCCGGATGTAGTGATCGTTCCTGGGGGCGTCCGGATCAGTGAGTTTTTTATCCGCTAGAGCGGCGGGGAAGGTAACTTCCTTGCAAGGTAGAAAGCCGATGATGGCATAGAGCCTGTCTCTGGTTTCGGGCGAGTGGCGCGACATAACATGAAATAGTTCGTGCGCGATCGTGGCTTCGACGGTAGCTTGTTTTCCCGCTGCAACTGCTGAAGCGGGTAGGACGATGGCCCCTCCACGTGTGTATTCTTGCCCGCCTTCTTCTCGGCCACTCGTTTTGATGAAGTGGATGGTAGACGGGAGCGGAAGATGCCATTTGGCCATGCGCGGGATGAGGTCGGCCCAAGCCTGTTTGACCAATGTTTCTTCCATGTCTGTCCAGGCCAGCACGCTGCCGCTGACAAAAGCCAGATATGCATCTTGAGAAACTTCCTGATCGGTTTTTAGGCGAGCCGAACGGTCAAAGGGGCTCAGCCTTTCAACGAAATCGTCGTGGGCGGTCAGGATTGATTTCCCTTGTTCGACGGTTGTGAATGCGATGGATGGAGTTTGGGAAGTAGCTGCAGATGCCAGGAATGAAAGAATGGCTAATCCAGCGGCCAGCATGCTAACAAGTCTCATGCTGGAGCAATGCTAACACGCAGAGATGTTAGAAGACGAGTTTCAGCGCTAGCTGCAATTGGCGAGGCGTGCCGCTACCGGTGGGCGAAGTGTTGACTAGTGTCGTGATTTTCCCAAAGCTTGCGGGCGCCGAAATATCTGCGCTGGGGTTGCCATATTGCGGGCGGTTGGTCAGGTTAAAGCATTCGAAACGAAACTGAAGACTTGTATGCTCCTTGATGCTCATCTGCTTTTGTAGGGCTGTATCAATCTGCCAAAGCGCGGGACCATTAAAAGCGTTTTTGCCCAGGTTGCCCCATGTTCCGGCAAGGGGCACAGAGAATGCTGCCGGGTTAATCCACAGTGTTGGTGTTGAGCCGCCTGCTGGAACAAGAGAAACACCATAATTGTAGTTAGGCCGTTGATTGGCATTGTTGCCGTCTGGAAGGGCGGATGATGACCGATCGACCGTGATGTTAACCGGAATACCGCTGCGGCCGGTCGCGAGTACGTTCCATTCCCAATTGCCCAATATTGCGCGGGGAATTCCAGGACTGCTGAGATAGGTCCGGCCCGCGCCGAAGGGCAACTGATACACGGAATAGGCCGAGAAACTGTTGCGTGCGTCTTGGTCGCTACTAGCGCGGTCACACGCTCGGCAAGAGACGTTCTGTGGGAAATCATCTTCGACACCGCTGCCAAGTGACGCGTCGTTGATGGCGTGCGAAAGCATGTAATTTGAGCCGAGCAGCCAGCCATGGGAGAAAGAACGTTGCAACGTGCCTTGCAGCGCATGAAAAGTGCTGTTGCTATCGTTCTCTCGCAATTCAATCCGTCCGTATTGCGGGTAAGGCCGTGTACCGGTCAGCGGATTGATGAGGTTGGTGTAGGCGCGGTTCATGACGTTCGTGCCTTTCGAACCGACGTAAGCTAACGTTGCCAGAAATGACTTTCCGAGTTTTTGCTGCATTGAAAAACTCCAATCCTGGGCATACATGTCTTTGCGGTTGCGGTTAAGGTCTTTGGGGGTCAGAACACCTGTGGCATTCACAAGAAACGGCGCGATGGGATAAGCGAGGGTTGGAAAAGCCGAGCCGCGAACCAGGCTGTAGCTAGCTTCATCGTTGTCTATTGGAAAGTTTTGATCGTCCAACTGTCCATCTTCGTGATAGATACCGTAGCCAGCGCGAAATACAGTCTTGCCTTGTAAGTTCTCGGGCGACCAGGCTAATCCCATGCGCGGATCAAACCCGCCGGCAGTTGGGAAGTAGAACGCTGCCCCGGATGGACATAAACCACCGCACGTTCCGAAATCGAATGGAGCATCACGTCCGGTGGATTCGTGAAAAACACTGAAGTATTCGTAGCGAAGGCCGACGTTAATTGTCAGATTTGGAGTCGCCTTGTATCTATCCTGCACATAGCCGGTCTCTTGTACCTTGCGCATGCGTTTGAGCGGTAGGAGCGCGATTTGTGTAGCAGAATCCAAATGATTATTTAGAAAGTCGTTAAGCGAGGAATAGGTAAGCGTGCCGTAGGCTGAGTTTCCCTCGTTCATCTGGATCTTACGGATTTCAACCCCGGCTTGGATGAAGTGACGGCCATGAGTCCAACTGAGGTCGTCTACCCAGGAGAATGTGGTGCCGTCCTGATCGGACGTTTCGTTCGGATTCAAAGCGGTGAAGCCAGAGATTGTGACCGTGTAGGGCAGATCAGTAAGGTTAAGCGTGCGGGCAATTGCCTGATTCACGCCGAACTTGAATTCATTAACCAACGTGGGAGAAAAAATGTGCGAGAGTTCGGCCACTCCGTTGTCGATGGTGGTGGGCACCTTCTGACGATCCAACAACGTGCCAAGCGGAGACACAGCTGACGCCTGATCGTAATTGAAGCGAAGGTAACCCGTAGTCATGTCGCTGAAGTGATGATCGATGCGCAACATTTCGGAGTTCTCGTGATCAAGCGCGCCGCCCACTCCGGTATATTGCCAAACATTTGCGGTGCTTGTCGGCTGCGTACCATTCGGAAATGCGTTGAGAATGGGGGTCAGAGCGGGCGATTGTTGCAATACCTTGTTGCGAAACGAAGGGCTTGGCACAAAGCCAATCAGGGTTTGGTCCTGCACTTGGCGAAAGCCTTCATAGGTAAAGAACACGAAAGTTTTGTTCTTCACTACTGGGCCGCTGATGGTTCCACCGAATTGGTTCAAGCGGAAAGGCAGAGGAGAATGGGTCTGATCGAACGGCGAACGCGCATCGAAGAAGCTATTCCGTAAATACTCAAAGATGGAACCATGAATAAAGTTAGTACCTGAAGGGGAGGCGGCGACGATTTGCGCGCCTGAAGCATCGCCATACTCGGCTGAGTATTGCGCTGTTTCCACTTGGAATTCCTGAATCGCTTCGGTGGGAATGGAAAGGCGAATAGTAGTTTTCTGGGCTTGATTGGCAATGCCAGTGGCATCGACGCCGTCGTAAGTGATGTTCATATCATCCCTGCCTCGTCCGACGAAGCGGATAGTCCGCTGATTGCTTCCGCCTTGATCGATTGCGCCTGGGACCAGACTCGTCAGACTAGCCCAATTTCTGCCATTCAACGGCAGATCGGAAATAGCCTGACTTTCGACACCTGCGCCTAAAGTTGTGTTTGCCTGGTCCACGAGGACGAGACTAGTGGAGACTGTGACTTGCTGGTTCTGCGCTGACGGAGCGAGCTTTACATTGATGGTTCTGGTAAGGCCAACTTCTTGAAGCACGTCGGTATAGCGTATCTCCTCAAATCCGGCCTTAGAGAATACAACCGTGTAAGTGCCGATGGGTAGATCACTTAGTACGTACGTACCATCGCCGGTGGAGTGGGTCTGACGCGTCCAGCTGGTTTCCGATTGGCGGATGGAAACGTTGGCATCCGGTACAACGCGACCGCTGATGTCGCGTACGGTGCCTGTTAAAGCGCTACGGTCAATCTGGGCCAATAGCGGTACGGCGCAGACACCGATTAACAATAGCGAGGCATATTTCGCCTTGAAAATACGCATTGCAACAGTCCCTCCAAACAATGGGCCCCTGTATGGCACCAAAGTTCACTGTTACCGCAGTATACGACCTAGTATACGCAAATTTCAAGAATAATAAGTTTTCGGTGGTACTGCATATATTCCCTTGAAAACGCGAGGATTTATCTGGGAAGCTAGAGCTTCACTGCAATCCCGCAATGAATACCTACAGGAGGGTTGGTAGGGTGCGATTTTTTACTTTGTTCATATTTTCGTTGCCGGCGTTCGCTCAAGTAACAACCGGATCGATTTCCGGATTTGTGCAAGATCCGGCGCAGCAATCGATAGCTCATGTTGCTGTGACCGCGACAGATGTCAGTAGGCATCTGAGCAGAACTGCAACGACGGACACGGCGGGCTTTTATCGCTTCGATAACCTTGTGCCGGCGGTTTATGATATTTCGGCCTCGGTTCATGGCTTTGAAGCAGTAGCCGTGAAATCTGTTCGTGTCCAAGTGGATGCTGATACACGCATTGACCTGCATCCGCAAATCGCGGGGAAGCACGAGTTGGTTACTGTGGAGACACCGGCCCAACCACTTCAAACCGAGACTTCCGACTTAGGAAATGTCATTGATCGCGAGATGATTGAGAAGCTGCCGTTGAATGAGCGGGATTTCATGCAGTTGGCGTTCTTGACCCCGGGCGTTCTTCCACCCGTGTATGAGTCGGCTTTGTCATCGCGCGGGGATTTTGCAATGCAGGCGAATGGTGGCCGCGAAGAATTCAATAATTACTTGCTGGATGGCGTAGACAATAATGATCCTGACGTCAACACTTACGTTCTGCAACCGTCCGTCGATGCGATTCAGGAATTCAAAATTGACACCAACTCTTACAGCGCAGTTTATGGTCGCAGCGCCGGTGGCCAAGTGAATGTGATCACTCGCAGCGGCACTAACCAGCTGCACGGATTTGGCTACGACTATTTGAGAAACCGTATTTTTGATGCTCGAAATTACTTTGATGGGTCGGTGATTCCGCAACTGATTCGGAACCAGTTTGGGGGTGGCATTGGCGGACCGATCAAGCGCGACGAAACTTTTTTCTTTGTGGATTACGACGGATTGATTGGCAGCCAAGGCAATAGCCGCTTGGCTACGGTTCCTACGGCTGCTGAAAGATCTGGCAACTTAACTGGGCTTGGCCCGGTGACGAATCCATTTACTGGGGCAGCGTTCGCGGGCGATCAAATTCCCTCCAGCTTCATTTCGCCGATCGCGTTGAAGATACTCCAGCTATATCCACTTCCCACGAATGGCGCGGCCACCGGGAACTATTTGGCGCAACCCATCGGTACAGATCAACTGCATCAATATAACGTTCGCCTGGATCATTCGTTTGATGATCGGGACAAACTAACGATGCGCTACAGCTACGGGCACAAGAATATCGAAGAACCATACACGGAAAACTCAGTTTCAAACCTGCCGAACACCGGTGATTATGTATTTGATCGTGGGCACAATGCGCTTATTAACTACACGCGGATCTTCGACGCTACGACGACTAACTCGTTATTGCTGGGATTCAACCGTGCTGACCGCGAGATACTGCAGCGGAACTACGAATCGAATGTGAATCAATTGTGGGGTGTGAACTATCTGCCGACCGATCCGCTGCAGTATGGATATCCATCCATTTCGGTTTCCGGCTTGTCGTCGGCTGGCGATCAAGGTAGTTTGCCTATTGACCGGCATACTACGACTTATCAAGTTGGCGACACTTTGTCGTTAATTCGCGGCAATCATGATTTGAAGCTTGGCTTGGATTACCGAAACATTGCATTGAACGGCGAGGTAGACGAATTAGTCCGCGGCTCGATGTCGTTTCTTGGGGTCTTTACGGGATCGGGCATTGGCGACTTGTTGGTGGGACTGCCGACTTTCACAATTGACTCGCAGCAGACAGCGCCGCAGACGTTGCGAACTTCTCAAACCGGAGTGTACCTTCAGGACGATTGGAAAATTCGGCCAAATTTGACGTTGAATCTTGGCCTCCGGTATGAGATCAATACACCGGCCACCGATCCGACAAACCGCATGTCTGCCCTGAACCTAGCCACCGGGGAATTGGACCAAGTCGGAACGGATGGAGTTCCGCGCGGCGGATATCCAACCGACTACATGAACTTTGCGCCGAGAGTCGGTTTCGCCTACAGTCCAGCCGCTAATTGGGTGATCCGTGGCGGATATGGAGTTTTTTACGACGCAAGTATGTTTGAGGTTACATCGGCGCTGTACTACAACCCGCCGTATTTTTCCGTTTATGTCTTTACTCCAGGTCCAGAAGGGCTCTTGACGCTGCAGAATCCATATCCTTTCACTTCGGGCTATGTTCCGCCGCCTTCGTTGAGCACGCTGGCGCCAGATTTGAAAACGCCTTATTTACAGGACTGGAACTTTAACGTTCAGCGCGATCTGAAGAAGTTCGGAATATTTTCGGTTGCTTATGCAGGTTCCAAGGGCACGCGGCTGATTCGCTCCTTGGATCTCAATCAACCGCCGCCGGGGCCGGGCGATTTACAATCGCGCCGGGTTTACCAAAACTTCTCGAACATTTTCTACACGGAGAGCGGTGGCAACTCCGAATTTGAATCCTTGCAGTTGTCATTCAACCGCCGGTTCCGGAACGGCTTGACAGTGATTGCGAACTATACAAGATCCAAATCGATTGACGACACGTCGTCGTTCCTTGGCACATACGCTGACAAGAACTTTCCGCAAGACAGCTCGGATTATCATGCCGAGCGCGCGGCTTCAAGCTTCGACACGCCAAATTTCACCACAATTGCGCTCGTATATCAGGCGCCCTGGCGCAATATGTGGACGCGCAATTTGGAATTCAGGAGTATTTTGACAGGGCGCAGCGGTCAGCCTTTTACTCCACTGATTTCCTATGACAACAGTAATACCGGTAACACGGGCGGCAACTTTGGTTCGGATCGGCCAAATGTCTTGTTCAATCCATCGCTGCCAAACCCCAGCGCGCAGGAATGGTTCAATACCTCTGCGTTTGCCATTCCAACGCCATACACATTCGGGGATGCGGGTCGAAACATTCTGCGCGGGCCCGGATTGTTCACATTCGACGTGGAACTAGCACGCAAATTCGCACTTTCGGAAACTTGGTCAATGACATTTGAGGCGCAAGCCTTCAATGCGTTGAACCGCGTGAATTTCGACTTGCCGCAGTTGTATGCGGATCAACCAGGGTTTGGCCAGATTTACTCGGCGGAGCCTGCGCGACAACTACAATTCGCACTTCGGTTCGGATTTTAGCTTGAAATTAGAAGTGCGACAGCATCGGTCGTACTTCCGTTGTACACTGGAAATGTAATCATCCGAGGAGATAACTGAAATGATTCAGCTCACCGATACTGCGGTAACCAAAGTTAACGAGATTTTAGGTATGCAAGACCCAAAACCAGCCGGATTGCGCATTGCAGTGGTTGGCGGAGGCTGTTCTGGATTTAGCTATTCGATGGCTTTTGAGAATGCGCCGAGCATGCTCGACAAGACGTACGATTTCGGCCCGCTGAAGGTTTTCATTGATCAAGCCAGCATGCTGTATTTGGACGGCGCCGAAGTCGACTATGTCGAAACTTTGGAAGGGTCAGGCTTCAAATTCAGCAATCCGCAAGTAAAATCGACTTGTGGGTGCGGCAGCTCTTTCAGCGTTTAACGAGTTCGTAGAATAACGCCAAAGCCAGCGAGATAGACTGGAAAGAATCAACGCAATAGGAGTTCGTTTTGGTTCGTTGTTTTTCGCCAGCTAAGTGGGCTTTGGCGCTTCTTATCTTTGCTAGTGGCGCTGCTTTTAGCCAGACGCCAGCCTCACCAAATCCAGCACCCCAACAACCGCCGCCGCGAAGAGGATTCGCCGGTGCGGGTGGGGATTATAAACACTACTCCGCCGAAGCGCTGGACAATGGAAAGCGATTTTACACAGCTAATTGCGCTTTCTGCCACGGGGGCAATGCGAAGGGCGGTGAAAGCGGACCCGATTTATTGCGGTCGGTAGTGGTGCTGCATGACGAAGATGGCGAAACACTAGGGGCGTTCATTAGCGTTGGCATACCTAACAAAGGCATGCCGAAATTCAGCTTGCCACAAGACCAAGTGAACGACATTGCGTCTTTTCTTCACGAACGGGTGCGCCAGGCAGCCGAGCGCGGCGGCTATCAGATTCTGAATATTGTCGTTGGCAATGCCACTCAAGGACAGACATATTTCAACGGGATGGGCGGTTGTGTTTCCTGCCATTCGGTGGATAAGGATTTGGCCCATATCGGGTCAAAATATCAGCCGGTCGATTTGCAGCAGAAGATCATCATGCCGCGCGATCAACGTTCGTCCGGAAATGGCGCCACCGCATTGCAGGTGAAGATTACCCAGCCATCCGGCGAAATTTTGCAGGGCGCGCTTTATCGCATGGACGATTTTTCCGTTACCTTTGACGACCACGGCGATAGGAAGACCATTCAACGCGAGAATGAAGACGTTCCCAAAGTGGAAGTGACCGATCCGCTAAAAGGGCATATGCAGCTCTTGACACGTTATACCGATTCCGACATCCATAATTTAACTGCGTATTTGTTGACACTGAAATGAAATTGTCTTCCGTCTTCATTGTGGCTGCGATGTTTCCCGCAGCATTGTTTTGCCAAATTCTTGATCCGTCGTTGTTATCCAAGCCTGCAACCACTTCATGGCCTACTTATAACGGTGATTATTCCGGACGCCGCTTTAGCACGCTGACGCAGATTAACGCCGCGAATATCAGCAAGTTGAAACCAGTTTGGACTTATCGGGTAAACGTGGGTGAGACGCCGGACGCTATCATTGGTGGCGAAGGAAAGCCGGCAGCAGGCCCGAATAGCAAAGACATATCCGGCAACAGCATCAAATCCACTCCGCTGCTAGTGGACGGCGCGCTTTACTTCACAACTCCGGACAACACTTTTGCCCTTGATGCGCGTACCGGAAAAGAGATCTGGCATTATTTTTGGCGCACGCGAGGCGGCATTCATATTGGCAACCGCGGCGTCGGAATGTATGGCAACTGGATTTTTTTTGAAACTCCCGACAACTACTTAGTATCCTTGGACGCCAAGACCGGCAAGGAGCGGTGGCACACAGAAATTGCAGACGTGAAGCAGGAGTATTTTTCCACGACTGCGCCAATTGTTGTTGGCAATCACGTAATTATTGGCACGGGCGGAGATTCGCTGGATGTGCCCGGGTTTTTAGAATCGCATGATCCTGAGACGGGCAAGATCCAGTGGAAGTGGTGGAGTGAGCCTTTAAAGAAAGGCGATCCGGGGTCGGATACGTGGCCCGACGAGTATTCGATGCGCCATGGCGGCGGCATGACTTGGATACCGGCTACTTACGATGCCGACCTGCACCTGATTTATGAAGGCACGGGTAATCCGAATCCTGTGATGGCGGGCCAGAGCCGCAAAGGGGCAAACCTTTTCACGTGTTCCATTGTTGCCTTGAATGTAGATACCGGCAAAATGGCCTGGTATTTTCAGACCTCGCCGCATGATACGCACGATTGGGACGCGGCGCAAACGCCGGTGCTTTTTGATGGTGTGATTGATGGTAAGCCGCGGAAGTTGATTGCGCAAGCGAACCGCAACGGATACTTCTTTGTGCTGGACCGAGAAACGGGAAAATACGTTGTCTCGCGCCCCTATTTGGAAACACTGAATTGGTCGAAAGGGATTGACGAACGCGGACAACCGATACCGAATCCGGAAAAGGAACCGCAGGTGGCTGGTGTGCTTGTGTCACCTCCGTCGGGGGGCGCTACCAATTGGCCGCCGCCCAGTTTTGATCCCGAGACTGGTCTGTTCTATGTCAATACTAGCGATCAATTCAGCGAGTTTTATCTTACCGATACAGACCCGCATCCGGAAGGCTACGGCGCTACAGAGCGCTTTTCAGGGTCATTTGGCCACTCGTTGCAAGCAATTGATTATCGAAACGGCACTACTACTTGGCGTCACATGTGGCCTGGTGGCGGTGGATCCGGCATTTTGACAACTGCCGGTAAACTGCTCTTCACTGGCGATGGAGCTTCGCATCTGGTGGCGCTCGATCCCGCAAGTGGGAAGATCGTTTGGCACACCGACGTCAAGGGTAACGTGTCCAACGGCCCTGAGACGTACATGCTGGATGACAAGCAATACCTGGTTGTAGGCATTGGTCAACAGTTGTACGCCTTTGCAGTAGCGGACTGAAGAGCGACTATTCGTCTTTGACTTCGGGCAGCGGCCGCGCGGGTTTGAAGACCACTACGCCTAAGGGTGGCAGAATCAATTCCGCAGACCCTGGCCGGCCATGCGATGGAGTGGGCTCAACCCAGACATGTCCGCCATTGCCCATATTGCTTCCGCCGAACATCTCGGCGTCGGAATTAAAAATCTCGCGATAATCGCCGGTTTCCGGGAAGCCGACTCTGTAAGCCGGATGCGGTTGGGGGGTAAAGTTGCAAACGAAAACCAGGTGATCTTCTTTGCGCTTAGCGCGGCGAACGAATGAGATGACCGAGTTTTCCGCGTCGTGGAAATCGATCCATTCGAAGCCCCAGTATTGAAAGTCAACCTCGTACATGGCAGGTTCACTCACGTAAAGCGCATTTAGAGCGGCGTTGAATGCCTGGAACTTGCGGTGAACCTCAAAATCCAAAAGCCACCACTCCAATTGACCTTCTGAATTCCACTCCGCAGTCTGGCCAAACTCAGCACCCATGAACAACAACTTTTTCCCTGGATGCGCCCACATATACGAAAGGAATGCGCGGGCGTTGGCGAAACGCTGCCACTCATCTCCTGGCATCTTGTCGAGAACAGCGCGCTTCCCATACACAACTTCGTCGTGCGAAATAGGCAGTACGAAGTTCTCCGTAAAGGCGTACATCATGCTGAATGTGATGTCGTTCTGATGGTAACGGCGATACAACGGATCGCGCTCAAAATAGTGGAGCATGTCATGCATCCAGCCCATGTTCCATTTCATAGTGAAGCCCAAACCGTTCAAGTACGTGGGCCTTGAAACGCCTGTAAAAGCGGTGGATTCTTCTGCGATGGACATGGCGCCCGAAACCTGATGGATGAGTTCATTGGTCTTGCGCAGGAAACTGATGGCTTCCAGATTTTCATTTCCGCCGTAGACATTCGGAATCCATTCGCCAGCCTTACGTGAGTAGTCCAGATAAAGCATGGAGGCGACAGCATCCACACGCAAACCGTCAATGTGGTATTTCTTTACCCAGAACATGGCGTTCGACATCAAGAACGAACGCACTTCGTTACGGCCATAGTTGAAGATGAGCGTGCCCCAATCGCGATGTTCGCCGAGTCTTGGGTCTTCATGCTCATATAGCGCTGTGCCATCGAAGAAAGCCAAGCCATGCGAATCCTTGGGGAAGTGCGCCGGCACCCAATCGATAATGACGCCGATGTTTTCCTGGTGGCAGCGATCGACAAAGAACATGAAATCCGCAGGTGAGCCGAATCGCGAAGTGGGCGCAAAGTATCCGGTGACTTGGTATCCCCATGATGGCGTGTAAGGGTGCTCAGCAATCGGCAATAACTCGATATGCGTATAACCCATTTTCTTGACATAGCCAACCAGTTTTTCCGCTAACTCGCGATAGGTCAAATATCGATTCTGTTCGCCTCGCAGCCATGATCCTGCATGTACTTCATAAACCGACATCGGTTTGTCGAGAATCTTGGTTGCCCCGCGCTTCTCCAACCACGCTTGGTCGTTCCACTGGTATTTGTCCAGATCAACAACCACAGAAGCAGACTTAGGCGGCGTCTCCATTAGAAAGCCGTAGGGATCAGACTTCATCTGGCTATGACCGCGAAATTTTGACTTCACTGAGTATTTGTAGGGAGTCCCTTCCGCGACGCCAGGAATGAAAATCTCCCATACGCCGCCGGTCCGCGCGCGCATGGGGTGACGGCGGGTGTCCCAATCGTTGAAGTTGCCTACAACGCTGACAATAATTGCATTGGGTGCCCAAACGGCGAAGCGAGTTCCGGCTACGCCATCGACGGTTACTAGATGCGCGCCAAAGCTGTTGTAGCCCTCGTAGTTTGTGCCTTCAGAATGCAGATGTAGATCGAAGTCGGTGACAATGGATTGGAATCGATAGGGGTCTTCCACGTCAGAACTTTGTCCGGCGTAGTCGGTGATGCGAAAACGATATTTTTCCGGGCGCGCGCCCAACTCCACCGAGAATAGTCCGGACGGATGAATCCGTTCCATCGGTTTTTCTTCGCCGCCCAGCAATAGAGTTACATTTTTGGCTTGGGGCTGAAAAGTTTTCACCGCCCAAGCTTGCGCATTGTCAGTTCCTGTAGCATGTGGACCAAGCACCGCAAACGGGTCCCCGTGATATCCACCAGTTATTGCTTCAATTTCTTGCTCTGTCATGCAGAAATATTATGTCAATACTGCAAACTGGAACTGTGGAGAGCTTACAGGACTTCATACGTTCGTTGGAGAAAGCAGAACTGCATCTCCACTTAGAAGGCTCGGTTGAGCCTCAGACAATTCAAGAACTTGATTTGTCCTTGTCTCTCGATGAAATCAATTCCAATTTTCACTACAAGGGATTCGCCGGCTTCCTTAAGTCTTATGTATGGGTGTCGAAGCGATTAAACTCGCCCGCGGCATACGCATTGGCGACGCGCCGCTTGATAGAAAAGCTTATTCGCCAAAACGTTTGCTATGCGGAGATTACACTTTCGGTCGGCGTGATCTTATGGAAGCAACAAGCGCTGGAGCCAATATTTGAAGCTATCCAAGCGGTGGCTAGCGAATTCCGGGAGATTGAGGTTCGTTGGATTTTTGATGCCATCCGGCAATTTGGAGCCAACGACGCGCGCCAGGTGTTTGAACTGGCAAAAGAGTATGTGGGCCGCGGTGTAATTGGAGTTGGCATCGGCGGGGATGAAGAGCGCGGTCCCGCTGTCTGGTTTGAAGAACTCTATCGCGAAGCAAAAGACAGTGGGCTCGGTTTGACCTGTCACGCCGGAGAGTCCTCGAATGCCAATAGTGTTTGGCAGGCCTTGCGAATTGGTGCGCAGCGAATTGGACACGGCATCCGATCCATCGAAGATCCCGAATTGCTGGTTGAACTGCGGCGGCGCAACGTGCCATTGGAGGTCTGCGTTTCGAGCAATGTTTGTACAGGAGTTGTAGAACGGTTGCGCGATCATCCCCTAAGGCGGCTATATGAAGCAGGCGTGCCGATTGTCTTAGGCACAGACGATCCGGCGCTGTTCTTTACAGATGTTTTGCATGAATACACACTGGCCAGCGAGATCTTAGGTTTTTCGCGTGACGATTTAAAAACGCTTGCCGCCAACAGCTTGCGCTATCGATTCTCTTAAGCTGCGATTTGTTCCACGGTCCCGGCAATTTGCAGCAATTCAGCATCGGCGTAAGGACGGGCAATCAACTGCATGCCGATGGGAAGGCCAAGTGAATCCTTTCCGCAGGGCAGAGAAAGCGCGGGTTCACCAAGGTAGTTCCAGCCGCGCACCAGCCGTGTGGAGGCCAGTCGAACGTCTTCTGGGCGTCCATCAATTTCGACCGTTGTGGCATCGCGTAAGGGCGCAGTGATGGCGGTGGTTGGCGTAACGATAATGTTAACAGTCCGCCAGACGGCATCCATTTGACGTCTAAAGATGCCACGCAATCGTTGCGCGTTAACGTATTCATGCGCGAAGATCTGCCGGCCATCCTGAATGTTGGTCCATACGTCCGCGCCGAACTGAGCTGGGTCGTGATAATTCACATACAGAGCTGTTGCTTCCGACATTTGGATAACGCGGCTGGCAGCATTGACTTCCTGGAAATCGGGCAAATGTACATCCTGAACGATGGCGCCCATCCGCTGCATGTCGCTCAAACGGTTCTTTATGGTTTGGACGATGTCCCGATGCACGCCTTGGAAGAAAAATGTATCAGGCACGCCGATACGAACTCCCTTTAGATCGCTTTTTCTTTCCAGGTAGAAATTTCGACCGCCAGCCGACATCGCGTTGAGGGCAATGGCGCAATCTTCGACGCACGAGGCAAGTGGTCCGGCATGATCCAAACTGTAGTTCAACGGAAGAATGCCGCGACGGCTCAGCAGGTCGTAAGTTGGCTTGATTCCGACAATGCCGCAATAAGAAGCCGGAATACGAATGGAGCCTCCAGAGTCCGTGCCAGTTGCCATGCAAAGCAGTCCGGCGGCTACCAGGGTGGCAGACCCACCGCTTGAGCCCCCAGGAATGCGATTCGGATCGCGCGGATTCAGCACCGGCCCGAAGTGCGGATTATTACAACGTATTCCGTACGCCAGCTCATGCAAGTTGGTTTTGCCAACGCTAATGGCGCCAGATGATTTGAGATTGGCGACAACATCGCCATCGAAATCCGGAACAAAATCCTTAAAGATCTGCGAGCCGCCCGTCGTAGCTACGCCGCGCGTATAAAAAAGGTCTTTGTGGGCAATAGGAATGCCGTGGAAAGTTCCCCTATTCCGTTCGCTATCCAGCTTACGTGCGGCCTCCAGTGCTTCATCGAATGTCTTGGTGATAAACGAATTGAATCCATCGCGATGACGAATAGAGGCGATTGTCTCCTGCATCAGTTCAAGACAGGAGATTTCCCGCCGAGCGATTCGCGCGCTGCATTCAGTAACGGTCATTCTGGCTTCGGGTCCAATTTGTAGACCAATGGCGGCTCGTCTTCCGGCTTAAGTAACGTGACTAGCGGCGCGAACGTCTCGCGCAGACGCTTCACCGTTTCGGACGGTTCGGGAAGTGATTTATCGTCCGGCACAAGGCTATTGGGGCGAGGGGCCGCGAACCACTTGAACGAAATTCGCCGGATCGACGAACTTCGCGAAGGCTTTACGAATATCATCGGCAGTGATAGTGGAGTAGTGTTTCGCCGCATTAAATGGCTCATCCAAAGGCAAACCGATACGCGAACGGCCTAGGAATCCAGAGGCAACCGCGTCTTCGGACGCTTCCGATAAAGTGATCTGACGTAGCAACAACGCTTTGGCTTGCTGCAGTTCACTTGCCGTGACATTGTTTTTCTGCATATCCCGCAGTTCCTGTTCCACCATGGTGCGGGCTTTCGAAACATTCTTTGGATCGCAGCCATAGTCAACGCTATAAATAGATCGCGTTTCTCCAGCTTGCAAAGAATCATCGACCGTATACACATAGCCGGCCTTCTGGCGCAGATCCCGGAATAATCGAGTAGCGTAGAAACCGCCGCCTAGAACATGATTGCCCACTTGCAGCGCGTAGTAATCGGGCGAGAAGCGATTCATCTCCAATTCTTCGGCTAGTTCCACTTCATCTTGAACACGGCTCGGGTCGGGCACATTCACTGCACTGGCTTTGTTCGCCGGAACGGCCGGCAGTACCACGTTGGGCTTGTCGCCGGCGGCGATCCACCTACTGAAATACTTCTCTATGACTGCGCGCGATTCTTCCGGAGTCACATCGCCGATAACCGCGATGGTTGTCAGGTCCGGCCGGAACGTTTTGCCGTAAAACGCCTGAATGTCTTCGTATTTGACGTTCGCGACAGTTGTCGGCGTCGTCTCGCGAAGCAGTGGATCTCCCGCCGGAACCAAACCCTGCATTAACGCTTTTTGAGTTTTGTATCCAGGGCTTTCCAGTTGGCCTCCGGCAATTTCAGCCGTCTGCTCCTGCACCACTTTGAACGCATTGCGCGGTAACGCCGGATTCAATTCGTTGTCGGCCAGCAATTCCACGCCGCGGGCAAAATCTTGCTTCAGCACGCGAAGATTAAAGTTGGCTCCAGCCGTTTCAGAAGCAGCGATATCGTCCAAAGCTTGTTGGAACGCCAAGCGGTCAAGCGTTTTGGTTCCATAGCTGAACAAACCGCCGAGAATGTCGGAAACACCTTCCTGTCCGCTTGGCGTTTCCATTTCATCTTGGGTTTTTATAGAGCCAATCACGGTGACAGTGGGGCTGGTATGTTCGGTCAGCGTAATCAGGCGGATGCCGTTCGGCAGCACCACGTCTGTTGGATGCAAGCGTTGTTCCGGTATGCGCAGAGACTTGACCGCAGCTTCAGCCCAGTCGGGCAACTCCACCGGCTTGGTCGGCGTGCTTGTGGTTGTTTCGCTTCCGCCAAAGCCTTTGGACGCAACTGGTTTGCCTGAAGGGGCGGGCTTCAAGGTTGCCACGATGGAGGCATCAGACAGATATTTTTTGGCTACACGATTGACATCATCAACCGTGACCTTCTTGATAGCCTCCACATCTTCGTCAGGAGATTCGCGCCCATCCGCTGCCAGCGATTGGGACCATAAAGAGGCCAATTGAGAAATGGAATTACGCTCGAACTCGGCGCCGGCAATCTCACCTTTCTTCGACGCTTCCACCAACTCGGGTGGCACGCCCTTGTCGGCATAACCATCTAAAATTTTGTGCATCTCGACGGTAATAGGTCCAGGGTCGGCGGTGGGTGGCAGTGCAGCAAGCGCGTAGGCCAAACTGGCTAGCGGATATGTCTCGGTGACGCCGAATTCAGTACCCAGAGCTTTGCCTTGCGGAACTAGGTCGTACAGTGCGGCCCGCTGGCTGGCAATTACATCGGCCAGAATCCGGCTTGCCGCATAATCGGGGCTCGATGTGCCAGGAAATCGGAATGAAATCACTTGCAGGATATAGGGCAGGTTGCTATCCATGGCAAACGATTCCGCCTTTACCGGTTTCAACTCGACTTTGGGATGGGCTGGGATGTCGTGTTTCGGAACGCTGCCGAACAGTTCTTTGATCCTTGGCAGCGCACTGACCGGGTCTATGTCTCCCGTGATGACCAAAATGGCGTTGTTCGGCGCATACCACGTTTTGTAGAAGTTCTTGAGCGTGTCACCGGTGGTTTTATCAAATGCCTCGTCAGTTCCCAGTGCGTCGGTTTCGTAAGGCGAACCCGCGAATAGATCGTGGTTGATTCGAGTGATGAATTTGTAGGTCGGGTTGGACAAATCCTGCGCGACCTCTTGCTTGATAGCCCCCCGTTCTTCCGCCCACTCCTTTTGCGAATCTTCCACATCGGCCAAACATGACGCATAGATACGTAGCGCCACATCCATGTCAGCGGCGGGAACGGTCACGAAGTACTGAGTAATATTCTGCTGGGTATCGGCATTCATCTCGCCACCCAACTGGGCATAAATAGCCGAAATTTGATCTGCGGTCAAACCCTTACAACCGCGAAAAGCCATATGTTCCTGGGCGTGTGCCAATCCCGTAAAACCGACAGGAACCTCGTTGGCGCCGACCATGAAATTCTCTTCAATGGTCACGACCGGTGCAAGCGGATCGCGCACAATTACCACGCGCATGCCGTTATCCAAAGTTGCTCGGGTTACTTGGGCATGCAGACTGAGCGTTAGAAAAAAGCCGGAAACTAAGATCGCAAATCGAGTTCGAATCATTTGAGCTTCTTTCAGCTTAAGTCAGGGGATGGCGCGCGGCGGGTGAAATGTGATCTGATAAGTAACATTGCCTCCCAGCGCTTCCGTCTTGTGTACTAGGTTCGAGTTGCCGTCAAAATCTATCCTTTCGCTAGTTGCAGCATTTGTGTCGGTTGCGTCGCCTGCGCAGCCACAGACCCCGTTTGATCAGAATGTCGGCGCATTTGTCAAAACGAATTGCGTCATGTGCCACAGCGACCAACTAAAGAGTGGTGGCTTGGCGCTGACGAAATATCACGACTTTGCGTCGATGCTGCAGGATCGGGAAGAATGGGAAAAACTCATTCGGCGAGTTCGTGCGGGTGAAATGCCGCCGAAAGGTATGCCACGGCCAAACCCCGAGCAGATTGCCACCACGACTAAGTGGATAGAAGACCAATTCAACCAGTACGACGCAACCCATGCTGCTGACCCTGGCCACCTGACGGCGCACCGCTTGAACCGCACCGAGTACAACAACACCATTCGAGATTTGATTGGCGTCCATTTTCAACCGGCTGCGGATTTTCCGGCGGACGATTCTGGTTTTGGCTTCGACAATATCGGCGATGCGCTTTCGGTGTCTCCTACTTTGATGGAGAAGTATCTGTCTGCGGCAAAGAAGATTGCCACGGAAGCCATTCCTACCGCCTTAGTGCCGCCAAAGCCGACCCAGTTTAAGTTTGCGCCTGAACGCGGCGTTATGGAAGACCGGCCTACTTTGGAACATACATTCCGGTTGCCAGCAGAAGGCGACTATGACGTCAAAGTTTCTGCGGGTGGACGCCGCGAGCCTTTCTCGCTGACGTTTTTAATCGATGGCAAAGAGATCAAGACCGAGAATCTTACTGTTGTACCGGATAAGCCGCGCTTCATTGAATTGCGGCTTCATTTGTCGTATGGCGAACATGTGCTGAAGGGCTTCGTTACTCCGCATGATCCCAGCCCGGAAGAATACGAGACCATTACCCGGTCGCGTGTGGCCGAAGCCGAGTCGGTGGCGAAGCAGATTGCCAAGCATCCCTCGGACGAGAAACAGATTCGCCTGCAGCACACGCTCGACAAACCGCCTACTTCGGTAGATGCGTTTGAACTACGCGGACCCTTCAATGCCCTGGCTCCGCCTTTACCTGCCACGTACGCGCGCGTGTTCATTTGCGGCCACGGCCTTGGTCAGCACACGCCGCAATGCATGCGCACAGATTTGGCGCACTTCGCAAGGCTCGCTTATCGCCGTCCGGTTACACCTGGCGAGATGGCGAAACTGGATCGCTTGCTGGAAACCGTTCGGCAGGCTGGTTTAAGCCAGGAGCAGGCCATGCGCGTGGGTTTAGAAGCCATCTTGGTGTCACCGAACTTTGTTTACCGCATCGAACGAGATCCTGCGCCGCGAGATCCTTCCGCAGTGCATGAAGTAGACGATTTCGAGTTGGCGTCGCGCCTTTCCTATTTCTTGTGGAGCAGCATGCCGGATGAAACACTGCTGAATTTGGCGAGTGATCATCAGCTTTCAAAGGCTGATGTTCTGAGCGCGCAGGTTAAGCGTATGTTGCAGGACAAAAAATCGGTTGCACTGGTCGACAATTTTGCAGGCCAGTGGCTGGAACTCCGCAACCTGGACAGCATCCATCCCGACCCGGATCAGTTCCCGCAGTTCGACAATCAATTGCGCAAGGCCATGTATACCGAAACTCACATGTTTGTTTCGGCGTTGATTCAGGAAGACCACAGCATTCTGGATCTTCTCAACGGCAAGTACAGCTATTTAAATGAACGTCTGGCCAAATTTTATGGAATTCCAGGCGTGCAGGGCAATGAGTTCCGCCGTGTAGATTTGGACGGAACGCAACGAAGTGGCGTCTTGACGCAGGCTAGCGTGTTAACTGTGACCTCCTATCCCACGCGGACTTCGCCGGTTTTGCGCGGTAAATGGATTTTGGAAAATGTCTTGAATGCGCCGCCTCCCCCACCGCCTCCTGGTGTTGGTTCGATTGACGCCAAAGGCGGTCCGCTGAGTGGAACCATGCGACAGCAAATGGAGAAGCATCGCGCGAATCCCATTTGCGCCGGATGCCACACGCGCATGGACCCGCTGGGCTTCGCGCTTGAAAACTACGATGCCATTGGCCAGTGGCGCACGCAAGATGCCAACCAGAAAATAGATGCAAGCGGTGTTTTTCCGAATGGCGCGAAGTTCGAAGGCTCGAACGAGTTAAAGAAGATACTGGCGGATAACAAAGACGCTTTCGCCGAGTGCCTTACAGAAAAGCTAATGATCTATGCCCTGGGCCGCGGGCTTGAGAATTACGACCGAGTTTCAGTGAAAAAGATTGTCGCCCGGCTTGGGCAGAATGATTACCGTTTTTCGAGCCTGATTTCAGGCATAGTAGAAAGTGTGCCGTTCCAAAAGGGGCGCGGCGATTCCACGGCAGGAGCACCAACCGAATGATATTGACACGCAAACACGTTTCTCGTCGCAGCCTTCTTCGCGGGGTGGGCGCAGCTATCGCGCTTCCCATGCTGGATGCCATGACGCCCGCTCTTCGCGCCGCCACCACTGTAGCGCGCAAAGCGACACCGAACCGCATGGTGTTCTGCTATGTTCCGAACGGAGTGGACATGCGCAACTGGCGTCCGGCAACGATCGGACGCGACTATACGCTGCCCAAGATTTTGCAGCCGCTGACCCCCATTCAAGACAATTTGTTGGTGTTCAGCGGATTGAAAGATCATAACGGCGAAGCGCTGGGTGATGGGCCCGGAGACCACGCGCGTGCGGCGGCCAGCTTCCTAACCGGCGTGCATCCGCGTAAGACCGCTGGTTCCGATATTTCGGTGGGTGTCTCGGTCGATCAGGTGGCGGCACAAAAGATGACCTCGCAAACGCGCTTGGCGTCTTTGGAACTGGGAATCGAAGATGGCCATTTGGCAGGGAATTGCGATTCCGGTTACGCGTGCGCTTATGTGAATAGCATTTCATGGCGTTCGCCAACGGTGCCAAATCCGCCGGAGGTCAATCCACGGTCGGTGTTTGAACGCTTGTTCGGGAGTGAGGAGGATGCGGGCGATCCAGCGGCTCGAGCCCGCAATGCCCGCATTGACCAAAGCATTTTGGATTTGGTCTGCGACGACACCAAGGCGCTTTCACGCAGCCTTGGGCCGACGGACCGGCGCAAACTGGACGAATATCTGACGGCTGTTCGTGAAGTGGAGCGGCAAGTACAAATGGCCGAAAAGCAAGCCGCAGAAAACATGCTGGCAGTTCCAACGATGGAAAAGCCGGACGGCATTCCGCTGGAATATGGCGAGCATGCGCAACTGATGTTCAATTTGTTGGCTTTGGCGCTGCAGACGGACATCACTCGTGTTGCCACATTCATGCTGGCGCGCGAAGGCAGCAACCGCGGGTATCGTGAAATAGGCGTTCCCGAAGGCCACCACGGTCTTTCGCATCACCGGAATGACCCGGTATTGATGGATAAGATTGCGGCTATCAATCGCTATCACATGGAACAATTTGCAGGCTTCGTCACCAAGCTGAAGAACACGCCGGATGGCGACGGATCGCTGTTGGATCACACGATGATCGTGTACGGCAGCGGCATCAGCGACGGCAATCGGCACAACCATGACGATCTTCCCGTTCTACTGGCTGGTGGCAGCCGCAATTTTAAGACCGGACGGCATGTGAAGTTGGACGACAGCATTCCGATTGCGAATCTCTACCTGAGCATGTTGGACGCGATGGACATTCCCACACAAAGCTTAGGCGACAGCCAAGGCCGTTTGAATTATTTGACTGAGATCAGCTAGCAAAACCACCTTCTGACGACATGAAAACTCTTGCGTGCCTTTGGGTGTGCGTCATCTCTGTTGCCGCGCAAACGCATCCGCTACAGGCCTTAGTTGAAACGGCGCGCCAGGGGCCCGCAACTCCGGGCTTCGCAGATATGGCAATTAAGACCTTGGGTGCGCATGGTGGGGTGGCGGTTTGGGGCGAGGATTACTTGTTTATCTCGGATCTCAAGAATCCGTCCTTGTCGATCGATCAGCAAGCTCCAGTGGCGATGACTTCGATTCCGGGCTCGACGCTGTCCATGCGTTTAGTGAAAATGCGCGTTGGTGTGACACACGCGTATCAGTATCTAGTGGATGGAAAACCCAGCGGCAACCGTTCCGATGTTCCCGGCTACAATCCTGATTCTTATCCGCAGCCGGGCGTTCCGAAAGGCAAACTGAGCGACAAGTACACAATTACCAGCAAGATCTATGACGGAATGAAAGCGGACTATTGGTTTTATGCTTCGCCCGGAATAGACCCGAATGTTCCATCGCCCCTGATGGTTTGGCAAGACGGCCAAGGGCTCATTGCGGGCGATCTTTCGCGCTTGCGCTTATTTACTGTGACCGAAAATCTGGTGGCGCAAAAGTTGATTCCCCCAATGGTTCATGTGCTGATTGCTCCGGGCTTCTCGCCAGACAATAAACCCATGCGCTCGGTTGAATATGACACGGTCAGCGACCGTTACAACCGCTTCTTAATGGATGAAGTTCTACCTGAGGTGGAAAAAAGCTATAAGCTGCGCCAAGACGGGTACAGCCGTGGCATTGCCGGTGAATCTTCAGGCGGCATCTGTTCGTTCAATTCGGCTTGGTTTGCGCCCGACAAATTTAGCCGGGTGCATTCTACAATTGGCAGCTTTACATCCATTCAATGGCATCCGGAAGACAAACAGGATGGCGGCAACGTATATCCGTTTATGGTGCGGAAGCTGCCAAAGCGTAATATTCGAGTTTGGATGAGTGATGGGGCCGACGACTTGGAGAACAATCATGGTTCCTGGCCTTTACAAAACATTGAACTCGCTAATTCGTTGAAGTTTCGCGAATACGATTTCCATTTCCGGTTCGGCCAAGCCACGCATGACTCCGCCCAAGCTGCCATCGATTTGCCGGAATCTCTCGCATGGTTATGGCGCGGATATGATCCGTCAAAAACCAGCGAAGAATTCACTATAGATCCTGCGGAAAAGGACAAGCCGTTCTATCGTGTGACCATTAGCAATCGCGATTCTTGGTGAACTCATTCGTTCGTTGCAAAGCTCAATTACGCTAAGAGCGAAAATAAAAAGGCTATATGTCAAGCGAACTGCAGCGAATGCACCACGTTGGCTTTGTTGTGCAAAGTATTGAAGCTTCCATGCCGGGTTTTCTAAAGTCGATGAATGCAACTTGGGATGAAAAAATTTTTCATGACCCAATTCAGAGCGTGAAAGTTGCGTTCTTATCGACGCGCGGTTCCGACGTCCAAATTGAGCTGGTTGAGCCGGCGGGCGAACGGAACCCAGTTTCCGCCTTTCTGGCGAAGGGCGGCGGCATCCATCACGTTTGTTACGAGGTGGACAATTGCGATGAAACAGTTGCCATGATGCGCCTGCAAAAGGCCTTAGTTGTCAAACGTCCGCAACCGGCGGTAGCGTTTGGCGGGCGGCGCATCGCTTGGATGTTGACTGCCGAAAAACTTCTGATTGAGTTTGTTGAAAAATGACCGAGACAAACGCGCTGCCGCTTACGCAATTGAGTTCTGAAGAGCAGCTTTTCCAAACTTCGGTGCGTCGTTTTGCGCGCGAGCGGCTTGCCCCGCATGTCCGCGAGATGGACGAGTCAGCCAAATTTCACTCGGACCTGCTTCGCGAAATGTTTGAAATGGGCCTGATGGGAATCGACGTAAAGGAAGAATATGGCGGGCAGGCGGGAACGTTTTTCCAGTCCGTGCTGGCCATAGAAGAACTGGCAAAGGTTGACCCTGCGGCTTCCGTCATTGTGGATGTTCAAAACACCTTGGTAAGCAATGCGATTGAGGCTTGGGGTACGCCTGGTCAAAAACAAAAATACTTAAGCAAGCTGGCTACGGAGAGCGTGGGTGCTTACGCACTGTCGGAGGCGGGTTCCGGGTCAGACGCATTTGCTTTAACCACGCGTGCGGTGGAATGGGAGAACAGCTACGAGATCACTGGACGCAAGCTTTGGATTACAAATGCAGCGGAGGCCGATGTCTTTCTTGTCTTCGCGACGGTAGACCCAGCGGCCGGCTACAAGGGCATTACTTGTTTTTTGATGGATCGCGGCATGCCGGGTTTCAGCATAGGCCGCAAAGAGGACAAACTAGGCATTCGTGCGTCCTCCACCTGCGAGTTGACATTCGATAACGTCTCAGTGCCCGCTGAAAACATTTTGGGCGAACGCGGTAAAGGCTACAAGGTCGCCATTGAAACGCTAAACGAAGGACGCATCGGCATTGCGGCACAAATGTTGGGATTAGCCGAAGGCGCGCTGGACCACGCGCTTCAATACGCACGTCAGAGGAAACAGTTTGGCCAGCGTATTGGTGATTTTCAGGGAGTCCAATTCGAACTGGCAGAAATGGCTACGCAGGTGGAAGCCGCCCGTTTGCTGGTTTACAACGCGGCGCGTCTGCGCGATGCGAAGCAGCCTTTTATTACACAAGCTGCCATGGCCAAATATTTTTGTTCAACCATTGCAGAAGATGTTGCGTCCAAGGCGATAGAAGTTCTTGGCGGCGTTGGCTTCACCAAGGATTATCCCGTCGAAAAGCTATATCGTGACGCCAAGATCGGCAGAATTTACGAAGGCACCAGCAACATGCAGCGGGTCACGATTGCAAAAGCCATGTTGGAATCAACACGCCGATAATAAGTAGATGGGCAGATATATGAAAAGTTATTCCGTTCTTCTAACCCTCTTTCTGGCAATTGTCATCACGGCTGCGGCTGCAGATGTGGGAAGAGATCCTACGCCCGACGAGATCCAGAACATTATCAAGAAGTTCACGGACAAGGAGACCGAATTTGCTCGCGCTCGTGAATTGTATACCTACCGGCAAACCAGCAAAATTTCCGAGACCTCACCGGTTGGGGGAAGCTACGAAATTGTAGAAGAGGTCAGTTTCGATAGTCGCAACCGCCGTACTTCGCACGTGACCTATGCCCCGGTAACGAGCCTCAAGAATATCCAAATGACCGGCGAAGACGAGCAGGATCTACGTAACGTTATGCCCTTTGTCATGACGAACGATACGGCCAGTGAATACAATGTCACTTACAAAGGCCGGGAAAAGGTGGACGAAATTACCTGTTACAAATTTACCGTTGCGCCCAAAGTGCTTACAAAAGATCGCAAGCGCTACTTTGACGGTGATATTTGGGTGGACGATCAGGACCTGCAAATTGTAAAAACTTTCGGACGAGCAACGGGCGCCTTGCGTCGCGGTGAAGACCAGCAGTTCCCTAAGTTCGAAACCTATCGCGAACAGATTGATGGGAAATATTGGTTTCCGACGTACACTTATGCCGACGACACTTTGAATTTTAAGAGTGGCGAATCCCAGCGCATCAAAGTAGTAGTGAAGTACGATCACTACAAGAAGTTCGAGTTCAAAACTGACAGTTCGATCCAGTACGGTGGTATCGAAAGCGATCAACCCGCTAAACCCAAGCAGTAATGAAGCGATTCCTCACCCTATTCGTAGCCGGATTATTATCGCTGTCGATTTGCGTTGGCGCTCAGCCTTCGCCGCCGCCACATGTCATAAACTTCGGCGTCGTGAACGAACGCTTGTGGCGTGGAGCTGAGCCATCGGCTCTTGGCCTCGAAGAGTTGGGTGCTTCGGGGGTTAAAGTAATTGTCGATCTGCGCGAAAATGGCCACCCGGCCGATGTGGAAAAATCTCGTGCCGAGACGCTAGGCATGAAGTACGTGCACATTCCCATGCTCGGCCTGTCCGCGCCGTCACAGGCTCAGATCCAGCTGGTGATGAAAACGCTTTCAGATAATCAATCGGAAAGGGTATTCTTGCATTGCCGGAGAGGCAAAGACAGAACAGGAACCGCCATTGCATGCTATCGGATTCAGCACGATGGATGGGAAAACCGTCGCGCTTTAGACGAGGCGAAACGCTACGGTATGAGTTCCCTTGAATATGGCATGCAGGCGTTTATCCTGCACTTTACTCCCACCCTCGAGAAGCCGCTCGCCGCTGAACCTTAAATCTTCTAAATTCAACCACTTAATCGTCCCGTTTAGTGTGTTTTCAGCGTTCGGATAGCCCTTTTGTGTTTTAATGAGAGAGTCTCCTGCATGTCTGGACCCGTTTCTGCTCAAACAATTCCTAACCCGAAAAGGAACAGCAAGGAGCATCGTCGCCGCCTTGTTGACCGGCGAATGCGGGAAGCCAAACTTGTCATAAAAGGTACGCTTGATACGGATCATCCGATCATGGCGCACATCATCCCCATACGCCGTTGTAATCTGTCGTGTACCTATTGCAACGAATATGACGATTTTTCCAAGCCACTGGCTTTGGATGTCATGGTACGGCGCATTGAGCTGTTGGGAAATCTGAAAACAGGCGTAATCACGTTAAGCGGTGGAGAACCGCTGCTGCATCCGGAGTTGGATGACATCATCCGGGCCATCCGAAAGAATGCCACGCTTGCGGGCATGATCACGAACGGATATTTGCTGACTGCCGACCGCATCAAGAAGCTGAACGACGCTGGTTTGGATTACCTGCAGATCAGCATTGATAACGTAATGCCGGACGAGGTCTCAAAGAAGAGCCTCAAAGTTCTAGACAAGAAGTTGCAGCTTCTGGCGGAACACGCGGATTTCCACGTAAACATCAATTCTGTGTTGGGCGGAGGCATTTCAACGCCCGAAGATGCTTTGGTGGTTGGTAAACGCGCCATGGATTTGGGCTTCACTTCGACGGTCGGTATTATTCACGATGGTGATGGCCAACTTCGTCCTTTGGCGCAGCGTGAACGCGAAGTCTTCATGGAAATGAAGAAGTTCGAAAAAAGCCACTTCTCGCGCCTGAACTATTTCCAAAATCAAATTGCTAATGGTGAAGCAAGCGACTGGCGCTGCCGTGCAGGTTCGCGCTACCTCTATGTTTGCGAAGAAGGCTTGGTTCACTACTGCTCGCAGCAGCGCGGATTTCCCGCCAAGCCGTTGGCAGAGTATACGATTGAAGACATCCGCCGGGAATACATTACACAGAAATCATGCGCACCCTTATGCACCGTTTCGTGTGTGCACCAAATCTCCTATTTTGACTTTTTCCGAGGCAAGCAAACGCGCGTAGTAGAGCCGATTCCAGCCGAGCGTCTCGTTACCATTAAGGCTGGCCATTAACACTCGTGGTTCAAACGGGGCTTGTTACTGACTCGCGTCTTAAAGAGCATCTTCCAAGCGCGCATCATCCCGAGCAGCCAGACCGAATCAGTGTCATCCTTAATCGTTTAGAGTGGACCGGGTTGGCGCGCGATCTGGTAAGATTGTCGCCGAAGGCGGCCACCGATCAGCAACTGGAACGCGTTCACCCGTCAGATTACATCCAGTTAGTAGCGCGCGAAGCGTCGGAAGGTTTTCCGCAACTCAGCACTGGCGACACCGACATCTGCGGCAGGACTCCAGAGATAGCGCGACTAGCGGCTGGGTGCGCGGTTACGGCCGTGGATGCGGTTTTTTCCCGTGAAGTGCATAACGCATTTTGCGCCATTCGTCCGCCTGGACATCATGCCAGCGCATCTACAGGCATGGGCTTCTGCGTCTTCAATCACGTCGCCATCGCGGCGCGACACGCACAAGCCGTCTATGGCGCCGAACATGTCGCGATAATCGATTGGGATGTTCATCATGGCAATGGCACCCAGAACATCTTTTATGAAGATGGTTCCGTGCTGTTTTTCAGCACCCATCAAGCACCCTGGTATCCGGGAACAGGTGCGGCAAATGAGACAGGATCAGGCTCTGGGGAAGGGAAGACCATCAATTGTCCCTTGCGTGCCGGTTCCGGCCGCGAAGCAGTTGGCAAGGCGTTCCAGGAGCGCTTGTTGCCTGCGCTTCAAGCTTTCAGTCCAGACTTGATTTTACTTTCCGCCGGATTTGATTCCCGCGTGGGAGATCCGCTGGGCCACTTTCGTCTAACCGACAGTGATTTTGGCGAATTGACGATGCTGATGGTGGAAGTGGCCGAAAAGTTTTGTGATGGCAGACTGGTTTCGCTGCTGGAGGGCGGCTACAATTTGGAAGGCTTGGCCATGGCTGCTGAAACACACGTGCGTACGCTTACAGGCGATTTCTAACCGTTGCTGAGAGAATCGGAGTTGTGGAAACGGGCCAACTCTCTGCGGAAGAGCGATCCAAACTCTGCGCGCGCCTATCGTCCAGCCATGATGCCTTAGTCAATCTTCTGGAACCTCTATCCATTTCGCAATGGAGGTGGCAGCCGTCACAACGTTGGAGCGTGTCGCTGTGCGCAGAACACCTGCTCATCGTCGAACGGCTAATTCTTCGGTCTCTGTACCAGAATCCGGAATTATCCGCTGAACGTGGCGCCGCGCTCACCGGCAAAGAGCGCCTGATCTTTAGAGCCGTGCCCGTTCCTTCCGTCAAAGTGAATGCGCCTGCGGAAATGCATCCGAAGGGTACGTTCGAATCGCCCCATCAGTTTTTAGCAGACTTTGAAAGCGTTCGCCAGGAATCCATCAAATTCGTGAATTCGTCACAAATGCCGTTTCATCACTATGTTTTTAAACATTTCACGCTTGGCGATTTAACTGGCTATCAATGGCTATGGCTATTGCCCACACATTGTGAGCGGCATACAAACCAGATTTGCGCGATTATGCAATTCGAAGATTTTCCAACCTTCCAAACCGCAAAACTGTAGCGGCGCAGCACATTTTAGGCCGAATGCTTGACGCCAACAAGTAATTGCGCCTATCGTGTACCATGCACCGAAGAAGTTTTCTTGGCCAGACCGCCGCTGCTGCAACGGCTGTCCTTAACTCCTCTGCTCTGCTACACGCCAACGCGGCGGTAGCAAAAGTCTCTGACCGTCCCGCTGACTCCGTTGCCCGGGATGAAGACTTCTGGTTTAATGTCCGGCATGCCTTTACTGTTGATCGCAACATGATCAACCTGAATAATGGTGGTGTCTCGCCGGCTCCAAAAATTGTGATGGATACCGAGATCCGGTATTTGGAGATGGAAAATCTCAGCCCGTCCTATTACATGTGGAACGTACTTGACCCCGGTATCGAAACGGTGCGCCGGCGCTTAGCTGAGACCTTCGGATGCGACACCGAAGAAATGGCGATTACCCGAAACGCCAGCGAGGCACTTGAAAACGTCCAATTGGGAATGAGTCTTAAGCCAGGCGACGAAGTTGTGACCACCAACCAGGATTACGGTCGCATGATTACCACCTGGCAACAACGCGAACGCCGCGACGGTATTGTTCTGAAGCAGGTCACATTTCCGGTTCCTCCGCCCAGCATGGAGTATCTGAAACAGCGGATCGAAGCGGCCATTACGCCTCGCACCAAAGTTATCCATATCTGCCACATCACCAACCGCACCGGACAGATTTTTCCCGTAAAGGCCATCTGCCGCATGGCGCGCGAGCGAGGCATCGAAACCATCGTTGATGGTGCTCACGCCTTTGCCCAATTCCCCTTCAAGTATGCAGATCTGGAGTGCGACTACTACGGAACCTCGCTTCACAAGTGGGTGCTGGCTCCTATCGGCACAGGCGCGCTGTTCGTGCGCAAGGAAAAGATTGAAAAGATCTGGCCGCTGATGGCCGCGCCCGATACGATGAACAGCAATATCCGTAAATTCGAAGAGATCGGCACACATCCGGCCTCGCAAAGGAACTCAATCACAGAAGCGTTAGCCTTTCACGACAGCATCGGAGGCGAACGCAAGGCCGAGCGATTCCGTTACTTGCGGCGGCGCTGGTCAAACGTCTTGCGCGAACTGCCTGGAGTGAAAATTCTGAATAGCGACGATCCGGAACAGTCGTGCGCCATTGGCTTCATTAGTGTCGACGGTATTGATTGCGGGAAGCTGCAAGAATATCTTTGGAACAAACAACGCATTTGGACGGTCGCGATTCGAACTCCCGGCGAATATGAAGGCCTTCGAATCACTCCCAACGTCTATTCAACGCTGGAAGAAATCGACACATTTACCGACGTGATGTCAAAGGTAATTAAGGCCGGCAAAATACCCGCCTAGCCTATTCGTGCCGCAAGGCTTCTATAGGATCGATGCGTGCTGCTCGCATAGCCGGAATTAGCGCCGCTAAAACCGCTGTGAAGAGCAGCACCAAAATCGAAATGGCATAGGGCGTAACGTCCCACGCTTCGACGCCGAACAACAGACCTTGCAGGAATTGGCTGGTCCAAACCGAAGCCACTATGCCAACCGTCACTCCTGTAATAGCCAGAACTAATGCAGATCTGACCGCTAGCCAAGCCACATCAACCGGCTCAGCTCCCAATGCCAGCCTTACGCCATAGGCTTGGGTGCATCGCATTACTTCATTTGACAGCGCTCCGAAAAGACCAATGGCCGATAGCGCCAAAGCAACACCAGCAAAGCCAGCTAGCATAATCGTCCGCACGCGTTCGTTCGATCTGGATTCATCTGTCAGTGATTCAAGGGTGCCTATTTTTTCGATGATTGCAGAATCCGTTAGTGGTTGAACATGATTTCGAACTAAATGTCTGAATTCGTTCAGATCGCGATTCGTCTTCACCACGAAATTCATACTTGGCCAATACGTCGCGCCCCACGGGACATAAACGGCAGCTTCGGTAACGGTGTCGGAGGGATGTTGCCGTACACCGCCAATCACACCAACAACACGAAACCAATGCGGACTCTTTCCGCTTTTGCCGCGCGGCGCTTCCGCAATATAGCGCCCCAGCGGATCGGCAGTTGGAAAAAGTTCCGCGGCCAATCGGTCGGTAATGATGGCATCGTTCTCGCCTTTGCCCCCTACCCAGTCCCGATAAAGGTTGCCATTCTTCAACTGCACTCCCGCGGCAGCAAAATATCCCGCGCTCGCCGTGCGCCACGAAAATTCCTTTTCAGCCGTCGCGGAATCCAAATCTGTTCCTTGCACAGCAATATGTCCGGATTGCGTTCCGCCATGTAGCGGCAGTTCGTCCACCACGCCCGCGGAAATCACGCCCGGAGTTGTTACTAATCGAGTGATGGCATTGCCAGCGAAGGTGTTCAGCATCGAAGGGTCGCTATCCCAGGAAAACGGAACTGCAAAACTATAAACTCCCGTAGCGTTTACTCCGGTCGGTTGGCTGCGCATGCGGAAGAAGCTGTCCGCCATCAATCCGCTGGTAACCAGCAACACAAGCGACAATGCGATCTCAATAATCACCAGCCCAGACCGCAACCGTCCACTACCGCTGTCAGTGGTTCCCTTGCCTCCGGATTTCAAAGCAAACATTTGACCGCGCCGCGCAAATTGCCAAGCCGGTAATGCTCCGAACAAAATTGCGCAGAATCCTGCCAGCACCACCGCACAAACTAAGATGCGCCCATCCAGTCGGACCGCCGCCAGATTTGGAATGTCATCTGGTAATGCAAGCTTCAGAACGCCGATGCCAAAGTATGCCAGCGCTAATCCCAACGCGCAGCCAAGCATCGCAAGCAAAAAACTCTCCGCAAAGAATAGCCGCGCCAATCTGATAAATCCCGCGCCCACTGACACGCGAATAGCAGCCTCGCGCTGTCTGGCTAAACTTTTGGCTATCAATAGACCTGCGATATTTACGCAAGCTACCAGCAACACTGCACCGGCCGCACCCAGCAACATCAGCAACGGTCTGCGAGCTTCCTTCGTGACGTATTGCCGCAAATCGATCAAGCTTACGGTTCGCCCGTTGTCAGTTGCCGGATAAGCAGATGACAATTGAGAGCTCATCGTATTCAACTCGGCCTGCGCCTGCTCCATGGCGACGCCGGGTGCCAGACGTGCAATCTCGCCCAGAAAGCCCGATTGCCTAGGCGCGCGCAATACGTCACCACTAACCGGAGTCCAGGCATCAATGCCTTCCGGGAATTCCACGCCATGCCATGAATCGGAATCCAAAATCCCTACTGCACGATACTCGGCATTTCCCAATCGCAATGTTTTTTGGAATATGTCAGGGTCAGCCGCAAGATACTTTCGCCATGCGGCCGCAGTCAGTATGACCACGGGTTGCCCTTCTCCGCGGTTTTCGCTGGCAGTGAATGCTCGACCCATCAAAAGCTTGGGCGCCAGCGTCCGATACGGATCGCCAACCGTATGCAGAATCTGGAGATGAACAAGCCCATCTTGGGTAGAAAAAATAGCGCGATCAGAATAAATACCGCACATCGAACTAAATGAATGGGCGTGCTGCCAATCGGCGAATCGCAATGGGTTGCCGCCGGATTCCTGGCGCTGTGAATTGTATTCTTGCAGCCACACCAACCGGTTTGAAGCCGAACCGGGAAGCGGTCTCAGCAGCGCTGTGTCAATTACCGCGAATAATGCTGACGTCGCCCCGATACCCACCGCCAATGTGGCCACTACGGTAGCCGTGAAAAAAGAACTGCGTCGCAGATTTGTCGCGGCGGTTCCGAAATCGTGAATCAAATCCTCAGTCCAAATGGCCACTCGGTTCCTGTTCGACAATCCTTGAAACTCCTCGTTTTTTTGGATGCCTTTTTATTTACTCTAGATAGAATACGATTCAAAAAAACAAAATCCGCAGAAGGCCGCCAGACTGGCTCTTCTGCGGATGGAGGAAGAAGGTAAGGGAGTTTCTTAGCTGCGGCTGAACTTACGGCGTGCAGCGTATATGCCGCCTGCCGCCATTAACGCCATCAAACCGAAGGTTGACGGTTCCGGCGCGATGCTGGGGTCCAGTGTGGGGTCAATCAGCAGCGAGACGCCTCCACAATCAGCATCGAACGATGACAACTCGAACTGAATGGTCGTACTCTTCGGCACGGTCAGTACAACCATGTCGTCCACGCTCGCTGTTGGAGTTACGCCGTTCTTATACAGAATGCCGTGCTCGTACGCGCTTAATGCCGTCGCTGCGGAACTAAAAGTTGGGCTGCCAATAAGCTCGTAAGTAGTCGAAGCGTTACCGACTTTCATGCCGAATGCGTCTGACCAAGCCTCTGAAGAGGTTCTGTTGCACAACTGCGACAACGTGTCCCATCCATTAAATTCTCCACCTTGCGCCGTGCCAATCACACTAATGTCGTAAGTGCCCGGTCCAAGATTTACCGAACTTGTTTGCGATGCATCAACGTTAACAATTGTGCTGGCATGGACGGCCATGGGCACCAAAGCAGTGAATAAGAGGAACGAAAAGAATGGTTTCATGGTTGTTGTTTTTATCGCCTGAAATTTTGGAAATTTGAGTTGTTTTGTGCGATTTACTCGCTCAATCTGAAACCAGTGTGAAGCAGACATGCTCGTCTGTCACGCCTTAGAGATGCGTCCAAAGTAATTGATCTCAAAGGGTTAATGGGGTACTCTGAACCCGCAAAGCACGCTGGTGCTACGGCTTTATTTGCACAAATACCGCAAGCCTAATCGTTAAAGACTTCATTTATCCGGTACGCTCGTAATGAATAAGGTGCAAACTAGCGAGCGCTGAATTCCGCTGAAATCCAGCTGCTAATAACAGATAAACTCGCAATCCCGGCGGTTTCAGCGCGAAGTATATTTGCGCCTAGTGAACACGCCAAACAATTTCTACTTTTGGCCTGCTCCCTTTCCGAATCTGTCCACCCACCTTCGGGTCCCAATAAGACAAGAATTTCCTCGGAATCTGTCGCTGCTTGGCGAAGAACGTCAAAAATGGGCGGCGCCGATTGCTCCTCATCTAAAAACAACCGCACAGTCGCGGGAACTGCAAGCGCCTCTTCAAAAGAAACGGTTTCCCGTATCACTGGCAAACGCCAGCGCCGCGATTGTTGGCTCGCCTCCAATGCGATGCGTTCCCAACGGATTTTGCGTTTTGCCGAACCCTGCGTAAGGCCCCGTTCCGAACGAACCGCTTCAAATGGCACAATCTCGTCCACTCCCAATTCAGTGGCCTTCTCCACCAGCCATTCGAAATGGTCGAATTTGAATAACGCCGCCCCCAGAATCATGCGCCTGTACGAGAGCGGAGTACCCAATTCCTCCATCACCTCGAAAGAAACTATCGATTTTCTTGCCTGTGTGATTTTGGCCAGATACAGACATTCGTTGTCCGAGATTTCGTAGACTTGACCAACTTCAGCCCGCAACACTTTCACAAGATGCTCGGCCTCGTCTCCCGTCAACTCAGTTGCACCGCGCCGAACCTGTGGAACAAAAAATCTTCGCCTCGCCATGATCTTGATCTTCCATCATCGTCCAGGTCATTGTTCCGACATTTCTTGAAATCGCATTTTGCGAGCTCAAATGTCTTGATCGGAACGGCGGGAGCATCGTACACAGATCACATAATGCAAGCGAAGAAACGGCGAATCAATAACTTACAGAAAAATCCTTTCAAAAAGTTCTTGATTTGCAAATCCTCGCATGCCACTATCAATCAGTGGTCTGAAGAGGACCAAATAGGCAAGCAGTGGAAGAAAATGGTCTACCTGGGGCCTCCGGCGCCACTCCAGATGCCCCTCGCGGCGTCTTCAGAGTGACTGTTGACGATAAGGGACGACTTAAACTTCCCGCAGCTATCGTTGAGTTTCTTCATGGCTTAGGCGAAAAAAAGGTTTTCATAACAACGTTAGATCAAAAAGAAGTTAGAATCTACCCCCTTTCTGCCTGGAGGAAGACGGAAAAGTTTTTGGAAGAGCCCGGTCCCGATCTTGCATCGCGCAAAGATCTGGCGATGATCGCGGCCTCCTACGGAAAAGATGATGAATTAGACGGCCAGGGGCGGCTCACTCTGCCGGGAGATTTAAGAAAAGAGCTTGGGTTGGAGAAAGATGAAGCCCGGTTGCGCTGGTATCAGGGTCACCTGAAGCTGTTGAGCAGCCAGGAGCATGAACAGCGGTTGGAAGCGGCCAAGTCAAACTTGGGCGACAAGTTGAAAGCCCTCGAGGACAAGGGGGTCACGATATAGGTGGCCCATGCAGCCAACCGATGGCCCTTCCAGCCCGAAGCATTATTCGGTTTTGTTGGCGGAATCGCTTGAGTATCTCGCGATTCGGCCAAATGGTGTTTATTACGACCTGACGGCGGGCTTGGGTGGTCACACTCGAGCCATTGCTGAGCGGTTGGAAGGCGGTCGGGTGGTCGCCTGTGATCGGGACGCTGAATCCTTGGAATTGACTCGCCGGAATACGGCGGGCTTCGGCAACAAGGTCCTATATTTCCAAGCCAAGTTTTCGCAGTTGCCCCACGCTTTGATAGAGCACGGGGATGAGTTTGTGGACGGTGTCTTAGCCGACTTGGGCGTTAGTCGTTACCAGTTGGCAAGCGGTGAGCGTGGGTTTTCGTTGATGGAAGATGGCGCCTTAGATATGAGGATGAGCCGCGACGACGAGATTACAGCCGCTGCTTATGTGAATGAGCTTTCCGAAAAGGATCTCGCCGATCTGATTTACCAGTATGGCGAAGAAAGGAGGTCGCGAAGAATCTCCAGAGCAATCGTTCGCGCGCGGCCTATTCTGACCACGGGCCAGTTGGCCCGGTCATAGAGGAAGCCGTGCCGCGAACGGGGAGAACACACCCGGCGACACAGACATTTATGGCGCTGCGGTTGAAAGTGAACAGCGAGTTTGAGGAGCTGGATGAACTGCTTCGAATCGCGCCGGGGGTGCTAAAGCCCGGTGGCCGGTTCGTGGTGTTGACGTTCATGTCTACCGAAGACCGAAAAGTGAAGCACGCGTTTCAACATGAAGCGAAAGTGGGGCGGGGGAAGATTTTGACCAAGCATGTGGTGAAGCCCTCCGACGAAGAAGTTTTTGAAAACGCCGCGTCGCGCAGTTCCAAGCTGCGTGCGCTTGAGCGAATTTAGCAATCGGTGGTTTTGGTTCGAAGCAGTAGTTAGAGGGAAATGTAATTTATGGCGACCTTAGGTACTTTTGTCAATCGTTTCGTTGGTGTTAGAGAGTTGACCGCGGTTCCATCCGCCGGTTGGACTCGCGCCCAATCGCCCTGCCTGCCCCCGCTGGCAAATGAAGATGTCTATCTTTTTGTAAAGAGAATCGATAACGGTAACGTCTTGCGCGTTGCCAATCCGGCTGCTAATCGTGCTCGCAGTAACACCATGGCCACTGGCTTTTTCGCCGCCATGTTGATCATCGCCGGGCTTGTGCCCAGCGCCTATAACATCATGTCGGGCTTCACTCTGCAGCATTTGCGCGCCGACCATGCCAAATTGCAGGAAGAGCGCGCCAAGCTTGACGCTACTGAAGCCGAGTTAACTTCCGACACCCGCCTCAGAGCATTGGCCAAGAATCTCAAAATGTCCGAGCCTCAGCCGGAGCAGGTGCAGACCTTAGGTGCTCCCGTTCCTGCTCAAACGGAAAAGAGCGCCGTCGCTGCCGTTCGGCCGCAAGGCGGAATCTCACTCGCGGCCGTTTCATTCAGAACTGCGGACGGCGTGGCTACGCGTTAGATGCGCTCCATTTCCGCCGCCTCCAGTTGAGAGTTGAACGTTATGGATTCGGCCCCTCCCCTAACAAAGTCACAAGAGAGAGCATTAATCATAGGGCTCATCCTACTTGGATGGGCCCTTATTGTTACGTTCCGATTGTTCACCTTGCAGGTTTGGGCGCATGACGATTATGTGCGCTTAGCCCATCGTCAACAAGAGCATTTGGAACCGGTCTATGCTCAACGCGGCTCCATCTATGACCGAAACGGCAGCTTACTCGCCATCAGTTCTGCTTCGCACATACTTGTCGTTAACCCAAAGCGCATTCCCAATAAAGAGATTGCTGCCGAAATAATTGCACGCAGTCTGAACATGAATGCCTCCCGCTTACAAGCCTCCATTGAAACGGCTTCGGCATCGCGTAATCATAGCGGCTTTTTTGTTGTTGACAATCATTTGACTGACGACGAAGCGCGCGCCTTCAAGGACATGAATCTCGATTGGCTGGAGGTACGCGAAGGCAGCGTTCGCACATACCCTGCCGGCGCCATCGCGTCGCATGTAATTGGAAATCTGAACGGTATGGGCGCGGGTGTTGCTGGAGTCGAGAGAAAGTTGAATCAGGAACTGGCTGGCACCCCTGGTTCCATGCGCATACACCGCGACGCGAAACGTGAAACCTATGACACCGAAATTGTAAAAGCTCCAACCAAAGGACAGAACGTCGGGCTAACCATCGACCGCGAGATTCAGTATGTCGCCCAACAGACCTTGCGCGACACGGTGGTGAAATATCACGCCGATCATGGCAGCCTGATTGTCATGAATCCCAAAACTGGCGAGATTCTGGCGCTCGAGAATTACCCCACTTACGATCCCAACGAACATCTGTTGCCGGGAGAAAAAGCCACTGGCCGCGAAGACTTTGCGGTAGTCGCACCGTTTGAACCAGGGTCAGTCTTCAAAGTGGTTACTGTTTCAACCGCTATGGAGACCACCCGTCTGAAGCCCGATTCGCTGATCGATTGCGGCAACGGTTCCATGAAGATGCTGGGCCGCACTATTCACGACACACACGCTCACGGAGTAATGACCGTTACTAACGTGCTTGCCAAGTCCAGTAATATTGGCGCCGTACTCATTGGCGAGCAAATCGGAAAGGAAAAGCTCTACGATTACGTCACGCGCTTCGGATTCGGCAAACGGACTGGAGTTGAATTGCCGGCTGAGCATCCAGGTCATGTGCGTCCTCTCAATTACTGGCAGCCAACCACAATCGGCTCAATACCAATGGGTCACGAAGTTAGCGTCACATCGTTGCAGCTTGCTCAAATGGGAAGTGTTATCGCCAATGGCGGCTACCTGGTACACCCGCATCTTGTTGCGTGGCGTCAAGACCCCGATGGCGAACGGCAATATGTGAAACCTGCTGCGCCTGTCCAAATCCTGCAACCGAAGACGGTTTCCATCATGCGGGACATGATGCATCAAGTAGTGTTAAAGGGCGGAACCGCCCAAGGTCTTCATGTTGCTGGCTATGCTTTGGCTGGAAAAACGGGAACGGCTCAGATCTACGATTTCAAACACAAGATCTACACGCACAAATACAACGCCTCTTTTATGGGCTTTGCGCCACTGAATGACCCGGCCATTCTAGTCCTGGTCACTATCAACGGCACCACTGGCGAAGCGGGTTTTGGTGCCTCTGCCGCCGGCCCAGTTTTTGAAACTGTCATGCAGACCGCTCTTCAGCGCTTCGGGGTTCCGCGCGATGTGCCGGAAGAGATTGAAGCTCTGCTCGAGAAGGATCGAGAAGCGGCACTGAAAGACAAAAAGTCTCAGATCGGCGAGGACGACGATGTGACCATGGCTGAGGCTGATGGTCCGCTTTCTGAACAAGAGATCAACGAAGGACAGACCGAATCCAACGCAAGCGTGGTTGCAGACAGCGAACCCGACGCGCCAAAAGTTCCGAACTTCGTCGGCAAGACTGTAAAAGATGTAATGACGGAAGCGGCTGCCGATGGCCTGGATGTTGAGATGCAGGGCAGCGGTTTGGCCCGTGCCCAGTTCCCCCCGGCTGGCGCCGAGCTTCATGCTGGCGACCGAATTCAAGTGAGGTTTACTCGCTGATGCGCCTCTCTCATGTGCTGGATGGCATCCATATAATTCGTGGCTCCAACCCTGGCTTGTTAGGCGGAGATGTTGCCGGCATTGCGTATGACAGCCGCAAAGTGGAAAACAATTTCCTGTTCTTTGCTTTCTCAGGTGCGAAAGTCGATGGTGCTCAATTTGCAACCGCGGCAATGCAGAAAGGTGCGCTCGCTATCGTTAGCGACCGTCCCGTTCCAGGTGGTTTTCACGGCCCCTGGCTTCAGGTGGAACACGGGCGCGAAGCCCTCGCGAAATCCGCCAAAAACTTTTATAACCGGCCTGATGAACACCTGATACTCACGGGTGTCACCGGCACCAACGGCAAAACAACAAGCACATCGCTTATCAATGCTATGTTGCAGGCTGCCGGTAAGATCACCGCGCTGGTCGGCACGATCGAATATCAGTTAGCCGGAAAAATTCTTCCGGCCGTTAATACCACGCCCGAATCGCTTGATCTGTTCCGTATGTTTGCAGAACTGGAACAGTTAGGCGGGACCCACGTAACCCTCGAAGCTTCATCGCATGCCCTCGATTTGGGCCGCATCTACGCGATGAACTTCCATACCGCGGCCTACACAAACTTCACGCGCGACCATCTGGATTATCACCAGACGATGGAAGCATATTTCGCAGCTAAGCAATTGTTGTTTACTCCGCAAAGCGCTCCTCCCCCGCGCTTTGCGGTTGTGAATGCAGATGACGAGCAGGTCCGCCTGCTTGAATTTGCGCCGGAAACGGAGGTTTTCTGGTATGCAATGCACCGCGAACCTCCCGCCAAGGCAAAACAATCAACATTTGTTCGAGCCGAAGATATTCAATCTTCATTTGACGGTTTGAATTTCATTATTGTGGCAGGGGCGCGCCGTTTCCGCGTCTCGTCCTCTTTGGTAGGCCACATAAATGTGTCGAACATTTTGCTGGCAAGCGCAGCAGCCTTGACGCTTGGCTTAACAGAAGCGCAAATTCAGAAAGGATTACAGCAGTTGGAAAGAGTTCCGGGGAGATTTGAAAGGGTGGAAGAGGGTCAGCCTTTCATGGTTGTTGTAGATTACGCACACACCGACGATGCCTTGCGCAACGTGATCTCGGTGGCACGCCAGATGAAAGCCAAGCGTATCATAACTTTATTCGGATGCGGTGGCGATCGCGATCGTTCTAAACGTCCGCTAATGGGCATGGCGGCAGCCGAACTGAGTGATTATGTTGTGCTGACGTCCGACAATCCACGCAGCGAAGATCCGCTCGCCATTATGAACGACGCCTTAGTTGGCGTTCGGCGGTTCGATACGCCGTTTGTTGCTGAACCGGACCGCGAGCGAGCCATTCGCAAGGCGATCGAAGGCGCTACCGCCGGCGACGTGGTAATTTTGGCGGGCAAAGGTCATGAGACCTATCAGATACTGCGGGACGGCCCAATCCCTTTTGACGATCGCGAAGTGGCTCGGCGTGTTCTTCGCGGCTTCGGATACGTACGCCCCACCGACAAGAATCACAAAAGCCGAGAGAATTAGGCCATGGAACTATCTTTGGCCGAGGTTCAACAAGCAACCGGCGCCCAGTTCCAAGGGACTGCGGCGTTGGATATGCTTGTTCGCGGCTGGAGTACTGACTCACGCACAATTTCACCCGGCGACTTGTTTTTTGCTCTCAGCGGCGATAATTTCAACGGGCACAATTTTGTTCGCGATGTGCTGAACCGCGGTGCGGTTGCGGCAGTTGTTAGCGAAGACGTGAAAGACGCGACGAATCTCCTCCGCGTTTCCGATGTCCTGCTTGCATTGCAACAACTAGGCCGCCATGCTCGCAGGCGCTGGGCAAAACCGATTGTTGCTGTCACAGGGAGTGCGGGGAAGACTAGCACCAAAGACATCATTGCGGCGTTGCTCTCGGCTCGGTTTCGTGTGGGTAGGACTATCGGCAACTTGAATAACCATATCGGCGTTCCGCTCAGCCTGCTGCGCATTCCGAACGATGCAGAAATCGCCGTCCTCGAAATGGGCATGAACCATGCCGGCGAGATTCGCGATCTCTGCGCGATCTCCAAGCCCAATGTCGGAGTTGTTACTAATGTCGGCTATGCTCACGTTGAGAATTTCGCCTCGATCGATGAGATCGCCGCAGCTAAACGCGAATTGATCGAAGCTCTTCCGCCCACTGGCGTCGCCGTCTTGAATGCCGACGATCCCCGAGTCTCAAAATTCTCCTCCGCACACCCGGGTAGGTCGGTCTACTACGGCGTCTCACTTGCAAATGATGTGACTTACGGTTCGGATGGCTCTGCCTTCACGGTCGAATATACACACTTCAAAACGAATCTCACTGGCGCGCACAGCGTTTCAAACATCCTCGCCGGAATCACCGTTGCCAAACTGTTCGAAATTCCTCCTGCCGCTCTAGTAGAAGCTGTTGCCCAACTCACTCCCGGGAAAATGCGCGGCGAGCGACACCAGTGGAATGGTGTCAGTGTTCTCAACGACTCTTACAACTCGAACCCAGAGGCCGCTCGTCACATGCTGGACGTTTTGCGAAACGAATCAGGCTCCCGCCGGATCGCTGTCTTGGGAGAAATGCGGGAACTTGGTCCCATGTCCGAGCATCTGCATCGCGAAGTCGGGGCCTATGCGGCTCAATCCAAGATCGACATGCTGGTCGGCATCCGGGGTGTTGCGCGTCAAATGGTGGAAGAAGCTCAATCGCACGGTCTTAGTGGGAATGCTGTGTTTTTTGAAACGCCTGAACAGGCTGGCACGTTCCTGAAGGCAGCCGTGAAACCCGGCGATACCATTCTCTTTAAAGGTTCTCGCGGCACGCGCGTCGAATTAGCTCTGGCAACAATGGAGGCAGAACAATAATGCTCTACTGGCTGCTTTTTCAGGTGCTGCACCGGTACGTTCCTGCTTTCCGCGTCTTCGGCTACATCACCACGCGCGTCGCGCTCGCCAGTTTGACCGCACTTGCGATCGGCTTGATGGCCGGTCCCTGGATGATCGGCAAACTGCGTCAATGGAGTTTCGGTCAGCATATTCGCGAAGAAGGTCCGCAATCGCACCGCAAGAAAGCTGGAACACCCACCATGGGCGGCCTTCTCATTGTGGCTTCTATTGTCATTCCCACTCTGCTATGGGCAGATCTCACCAATCAATACGTTTGGCTTGCCCTGCTTGGCCTAGTCGGTTTCGGTGTGATCGGTTTTTTTGACGACTTGGCAAAGGTAACAAAAAAGCGGAACTTGGGTCTCACAAGCAAGCAGAAGTTTGTCGCCCAGATATTTGTTGCCATGCTCATTGGCTTTTTCCTTTTGCTGTTGCACGCTAATCAAGCATATTCAACCGCGGTGAACGTCCCATTTTTTAAGCGCTTCCATCCGGATCTCTTGCTCGATGGTTTGACCCATAATTTCTGGACCTATCCGCTTGCATTTGCGCTCTTCTACTTCTTTATTGTTTTTGTGATGGTGGGCTCTTCGAACGCTGTCAATTTGACTGATGGCCTCGACGGTTTGGCAATTGGTCTTATGATCATTGCATCGGGCGCGATGACGGTTCTGACCTATTTCACCAGCAACGCCTATTTCGGCCAATATCTCGGTCTCGCGCGCTTACCCAATTCGCAGGAATTAACCATATTCAGTGCCTCGATGGTTGGTGCAAGTTTGGCCTTTCTTTGGTATAACTGTCACCCCGCGCAAGTCTTCATGGGCGATGTTGGATCTCTTGCGCTGGGCGGGGGGCTGGGCATTGTTGCGGTGCTTATCAAACAGGAAATCTTGCTGATATTCATCGGCGGCATCTACGTGGTGGAAGCACTCTCGGTCATTCTTCAGGTAGGCAGCTACAAGCTGCGCAACGGAAAACGAATCTTCAAAATGGCTCCTATTCATCACCACTTTGAAGCGCTTGGTTGGCCGGAATCAAAGGTAATTGTTCGATTTTGGATCGCTGGGTTGGTCATGGCGCTTTTTGCTCTGACAACCCTGAAATTGAGATAGCAATGCTCGACTTTACAGATCGCTACGTTGTTGTAATCGGAGGCAAACGCTCCGGTCAGGCAGCGGCCGAACTCCTTCAGAATCAGGGAGCCTTCGTCCGCGCTATGGATTCTGAAACACTTTCGGAAGAGGACCAGGCCGTGTTCGATGAGCTGGACGTGGAAGTCGTTCGCCAAGATGAGGAAAATCTCCCATTTGAAGGGCGTGAACCGGACTTTATTGTCCTTTCACCTGGTGTTCCTTTTGACCTGCCATTGCTAGCAGCCGCCCGAAAACGCGATATTCCCACCATCGGCGAAGTTGAACTAGCTTCTTACTTTTTGCTCGGGCCCGTCATCGGCATTACCGGAGCAAATGGGAAAACTACAACCACGGCCCTTACAGGTCATCTACTAAAAGAATGCGGCGTTCCCTGCCAGGTAGGCGGCAACATCGGGACGGCCGTTGCCTCGCTGGTTGAGACATCCAAAGAAGACCACTGGAACGTGCTGGAACTGTCCAGCTTTCAGTTGGAGTCCATCGACCACTTTCGCGCCACGATTGGAGCCTGCTTAAACGTGACGCCAGACCATTTGGACCGGCACCACACCTTCGAAGCCTACGCGGCTGCCAAGCGACGGCTTTTTGAAACGCAGGAAAACCGTGACTTCGCCGTATTGAACTACGATGACGCTACCTGCCGCTCCTTCGCCGAACACACTAAGGCTCAGGTCTCTTGGTTTAGCGTGAAGGAAAAAGTGCCGCACGGTGTCTGGTTGAACGGTGAGCAGATTTGTTACAACGCCAAGCCATTCATGACGCTCTCGCAAGTCAAGCTGCGCGGAATGCATAATGTCGAAAACGTCATGGCAGCCGCCTTACTGGCCCACTTAGCCGGTGCAAAGTTGAAAGAAATCGGTCCGGCTGTAGAGACGTTTCCAGGCGTGGAACACCGCATTGAGTTTGTGCGCGATCTGGGTGGTGTGTTGTATTTCAACGATTCGAAAGCTACCAACGTTGATGCCACGCTAAAAGCCATTCATGCCTTCCCCGGCAACATCTGGATTATTTTGGGCGGCAAAGACAAGGCAAGTGATTATGCTCCGCTGCGTGAACCGCTTCATACGCGTGCTAAGGCGGCTTTGCTGATTGGCGCAGCCACGCCCTTGATCAAACAAGCCCTGACTGGAGCTGTTGAACTTGTGGATTGCGGCACGTTGGACCAAGCCATCCAACACGCCCGCCAACATGCGGTTTCGGGCGACATCGTTCTTTTAGCGCCTGCCTGTGCGAGTTTTGATCAGTTTCTGAACTATGAAGAAAGAGGCAACGCTTTTAAACATTTAGTGGCAGAATTGTTTTAGCGAAATAAATGGCTCAGCGTCTACAAACCGATTGGATTCTTTTCCTTACCGTCACAGTACTTGTCTGCATCGGTCTCGTGATGGTGTTCAGTGCGTCGTCGATTGTGGCCGAACGGCAATATCATGTCGATTCAACCCATTTTTTCGTACGTCAGCTCGTTTGGGCCGTTGTTTCTTTCCTCCTGCTGTTGTGGGCCATGAAAGGCGATTACCGCCGCTGGAACGATCCGAAAGTGGCTTTTGCCGGACTCGGGTTAGTGCTGTTGCTTTTGGTGGTCGTATACTTCGCCGACGGCGCCAGCCACCGCTGGATTCGACTGGGCCCATTCTCGCTCCAGCCTTCGGAGTTGGCGAAGCCGGCGCTCGCGCTGTTTCTCGCATTTTTTTTGTCGCGTCGCTTAGGCGCAATGAATGAAAAACATACGCTGGGCCCAATCGCCGTCGTCATCACTTTGATGGCGTTGACCGTGGCGATTGCAGATTTGGGAACCGCTGTTGTTTTAGTTGCCACCACCATTGCGGTGATTTTTGTCGCGGGCGTGGACTATCGTTATTTGATCGCTTGTGGATTCTTGTGTCTGCTGCTCGGTGTTGCGTTTATTGCGATGAAGCCATACCGGTTGGCGCGCGCGATTGATTTTATCGACAAGGATCACAAAATTCTAACTAAAATCGATCCGCACGACCACATCCTAAATTATTCCCGAAAAACCGCTTCCACCAGCGACCCCGGCTACCAGCAGAACCAATCGAAGATCGCCGTTGGCTCCGGTGGCTTCACGGGGGTTGGGTTGATGGGCAGCAAGCAGAAGATGCTTTTTTTGCCTGAAGCGCACACGGATTTTATTTACGCAATCGTGGGTGAGGAAACCGGTATGTTTGGCGCACTGGTCGTGCTGGCCGGATTCATTGTCATTATGTGGCGCGGCATTCGCACGTTTGTGCGGGCAGAAGATAATTTTGGACGTTATTTGGCACTCAGCGCGTGTATATGCGTTGTGATTCAAGCCTTTGTGAACATCAGTGTAGTGCTGGATCTATTGCCCAACAAGGGAATTCCGCTGCCGTTCATCAGCGCTGGCGGAACTTCGCTGCTTAGCACGCTGTTGCTGATGGGCATGTTGCTGAGCGTGAGCGAGAGTACGGCGTAGAGATGTCTCTGGCGTTTGTGCTGACCGGCGGCGGTACGGGTGGGCACGTTTTTCCCGCCCTCGCCGTGGCGCGAATTTTGCGGGACCGGGGTCACCGTTTGCTTTTTATCGGCACCCGCGCGGGAATGGAAGCGAAACTGGTGCCCGATGCCGGTTTCGATTTGGAGTTTGTGCATAGCAGCGGTTTAAATCGTGTGGGATTTCGCCAGCAGGCGCAATCGCTGCTGACATTGCCGCTCGGCGTGGCGACGGCTGGACACTTGTTGCAGAGATTCAAACCAAACGCGGTTTTCAGCATGGGCGGATATGTTGCCGGCCCAGTGATGCTGGCTGCAATCATGAAACGGCTCCCGCTGGTTGTGATGGAGCCTAACGCCATCCCCGGTTTTGCGAACCGGAAAGTGGCGCGCTACGTGTATCGCGCTCTGCTTGGGTTTGAATCGACGCGGCGATGGTTTCCTGCTGGAAAATGTGAAGTGACGGGATTGCCGGTGCGCGCGGAGTTTTTTTCGCTTCAGCCAAAAAACTGGGGGGCATTCACTTTATTGGTTACAGGCGGCAGCCGCGGTGCGCGCAAGTTGAATCAAGCGGTACGCGCCAGTTGGCCTTTATTGAGATACGCGCCGATCCGGGTCGTGCATCAAACGGGTGCGAATGAATTTGAAGCGATTGCTCGCGATTTTGAAAATTCCGGTGTAACTGGCGAGGTAGTGCCCTTTATCCGCAATATGGCGGCAGCGTTTTCGCATGCCGACTTGGTTTTGGGTCGTGCTGGCGCGGGTGGCGTGAACGAAATTGCAGCGGCGGGAATGCCATCCATATTGATACCGCTAGCCACTGCGGCCGACGATCACCAGCGCAAGAATGCCGAAGCGTTAGTTGAAAAAAAGGCGGCGCTAATGGTGCCGGATGCTGAACTGACCGGTGAAAGACTTTTTGAAGTTGTCGAGAGTTTGCGCACTCACCCAGGGCAACTGGCTGAAATGCGGCGCAACGTCAGGGATTTTGCTCATCCTGGAGCAGCGGAACGCGCTGCCGACGTTTTAGAGGAGGCTGCAACGCGGCACTAACGTTTTTCTCAGTACTCACTATCGAGTTTTTTGACCCAAAATGCAGATAACGTCATTGACACATCCGGCGAAAGCCGAAACAATAATTCTAAGAAATGTTTTTTAAGCCCCAACACGTCCATTTCGTTGGCATTGGGGGCATCGGGATGAGCGGAATCGCGGAGGTTCTGCTAACACTCGGCTATCAGGTTTCTGGTTCCGACGCAAAATTGAGCGCAATTACCGACCGCCTTGCAAAACTCGGCGCAACAATTCACCTGGGTCACCAGGCGGCGAATGTTGCTGCAGCAAAAGCACTGGTAGTGACATCTGCGCTTGATCCATCCAATCCCGAAGTGCTCGAAGCGCGACGTTTGCAAATCCCGGTAATACCTCGCGGCGAATTACTGGCGGAGTTGATGCGCTTAAAATTCGGTATCGCGATCGCGGGCAGTCACGGCAAAACCACCACGACATCCATGGTTGCTTCCATTTTGAATGCGGCGAACATGGATCCCACCGTTGTAGTGGGCGGCAAAGTGGCGGCGATGCAAGGTTCAAACGCGCGCGTGGGAAAAAGTTCTTTGCTGGTGGTGGAATCGGACGAGAGTGACGGTTCGTTCTTGAAGCTCGCGCCGATTGTCGCGGTTGTAACAAACATTGACCGCGAGCACCTGGATCACTATCCCAATATTGAAGCCATTCGCAGCGCTTTTACGGAGTTTGTAAACAAGGTTCCGTTTTATGGCGTGGCGGTGCTTTGCATGGAAGACGAGAATATCCAGCAGATTTTCCCGAGCGTTCGCCGGCGCACAATGACCTATGGCCGTAGCGCGCAAGTGGATTTGGAGATTCACGATATTGCCGCTGAGGCGACAGGTAGCACGTTTTCAATTCGCCGCCGCAACGACGATTTGGGTGTGTTCCGGTTGAATGTTCCTGGCATCCACAACGTTCTGAACGCGACGGCCGCCATTGGCGTGGGGCTTGAAATGGAAGTCCCAGTTGAAAAAATTCGCGAAGGGTTGGCGGCTTTTAGTGGTGTGGACCGGCGTTTCACAGTGCGCGGCATAGAAAACGGGGTGACCGTCGTTGACGATTACGGCCATCACCCGACCGAGATCAAAGCAACCTTGGCGGCAGCGAAGCTTTCGCACTACAACCGGATTCACGTTTTGTTCCAGCCGCACCGTTATTCGCGCACCAAATTTTTGTTGGATGAGTTCGGAACGGCGTTTCACCAGGCTGACGACCTTTACTTGCTGGATATTTATTCGGCATCGGAACCGGCACTAGCTGGGGTTAGCGCAAACGCTTTATTAGAGAGAATCCGTTCGTTTGGACATCGTTCGGCGCACTACGTGAAAAGTCTGGACGAAGGAATTGCGGCGATAGCGAAGTCGGCCGAGCCGGGCGATTTGATTATCACCCTTGGCGCAGGCAACGTATCGCAAGCAGCCGAAAAAATTCTGGAACAACTCAAAACGCGGTCAGGGGTGAAGGTGTAATGGCGCGGCAAGAGTTGAAGAGTCTCCCCTTATTCGGCGAAATCCGCTGGGGGCGATTTGCGTTTTGGCTGTTTGCTGGTGTGTTTTTGATGGTAGGCACGTTGTTTGCGTGGCACCAGACCGAAGCTTTTTTGATTCGTGACGACCGGTTCCGCGTGCCGGAATCGGAGGATTTCTCCGGGCAAAGCCCGAATTTAAAGGTGGAGGGTATTCATTATGCGTCGTCTTCCCAGATCCGTCATGTCTTCGCCGAAGACATCGGCAGGAGCCTTTACTTGGTACCGCTTCAAAATCGCCGCACGCAACTCCTGGCGATCGACTGGGTGGAGAACGCGACGGTTACGAAAGTCTGGCCAGACACGCTGAGGGTGGTGATCAAGGAACGGCAGCCGGTGGCATTTGTTCGTCTGCCGAAAGGGCGCGGCGACGCGCCCGCACGCTTGGCGCTGATTGATAAAGACGGCTACATCTTACGTCCGCGCATGGCGGCGCAATTCACTTTGCCAGTGATTACCGGAGTTCAGGAAGACGAGAACATTGAAAACCGCAAAGCTCGGGTGCGGCGCGCGCTGGCCATGCTGCACGATATAGGTCCGCTGGCCAACCAGGTGTCAGAGGTGGATGTCACCGATGTCAACAACATTGTGGTGGCCGAACATGTGGGCAACAACGTGGTGAATTTGATTCTAGGCGGCGAGAATTTTCAGGACCGCATGGCGAATTTTCTGGCCAACTACAACGAAGTGAGAGAAAAGCGACCGGACGCCTCAGTATTGGACTTGAGAGTGGACGGCGCTATTACGGCGGTAGGGGACAAGCATCTTGAGTAGTAGAAACAAACTCGCGGCTGGACTGGACCTCGGTTCTACCAGCACCCGTCTAGTGATTTGCGCCATGGAAGAACAATCCGTGCGCTATCTTGGCCATGGCGAAGCCCCCGTGCAGGCCTGGAACAAGGGGAGAATTGCAGACCCCGATGCGCTTATCAATAGCATTCGCTTCGCCCTTCATCAGGCGGAAGAAAACGCCAAGGTCTCGTTGGAATCGGTACTGATTGGCGTCGGCGGCACGGTGACAGGCGTTAATAGCCGAGGACTGTACGAGTTTGGACGCCGGCGCGAGATTGAAACCGATGATTTACGGTTTGCCATTGAACTGGCGGCCCGCCACCGGATTGAAGAAGACAGGCAAGTTCTGCAGATTTGCCCTCAGGATTTTACGCTGGACGGACGGGCAGGATATCGAAATCCAAAGGGTATTTTAGGTTCGCGGCTGGAAGCGAATGTGCACATTGTGACCTACTCGACGGCCGAGCATCACGCGCTGGTTTCGGCCGTGCATCAATCGCATCTGGCTGCGGAGGAATCGGTCTTTGAGGGTATTGCGGCAGCTTACGCTTCGGTGCTGCCGGAGGACAGGGCGCGCGGCGTAGCGGTGATCGACATTGGTGCGCATTCGAGTGATGTTGTCGTGTATGACGGCGATGCGCTGCTGCTGGCGACTTCGGTGCCGTTAGGTGCTGAGCACTTCACGCGCGATATTTCGTGGTATTTCAAGGTCAGCTACGACTACGCGGAGATGCTGAAGCGTGAGTTTGGTTCAGCCAACGCGGACGATGCCTCAGGCACCAGCTTGGTTGAACTTCCCACGGCGGAAGGGCGAGGCATTCGCGAAGCTCCGCGTGCGCAATTGAACGAGGTTCTGGAAGCCCGAGCGGAGGAACTGTTCGAAAAAATTTACGAGGAAGTTCTGCGCGTGGGCATGGAGCAATCGCTGCTCGAGGGCGCAGTATTGACAGGCGGCGGAGCTTTACTCCCCGGCATGTGCGATGTGGCGGAGCGCATTCTGAATTGCCAGGCGCGCAACGGTTTGCCCGTTGGAATAGAAGATTGGCCGAAAGAACTGGACAACCCGCTGTGGACGACCGCAGCGGGGCTGACGATGTATTCCGGGCGTTTGAAGCTCAAGCGGGAATGGAAGCGTGCGTCAGCAGCGGTGGTCGGCTCGGCTGCAAGGTGAGAGATGAAACTTTAGAAAAAGAGGTGTTGATTTGTCGGCAAGGAAGGACCCCATGAACATGGCAAAAGACGACTTGAAATTTCTCATGGAAGATGAGAATGAATTGGGCACGCGCATCAAAGTGGTGGGCGTAGGCGGAGGCGGTTCGAACGCAGTCGGTAGAATGCTGCAGGAAGGCCTGCATGGCATTGACTTCACCGTTCTGAATACCGACAAGCAAGCCTTAAATGCGTCGCTCGTAGCAAATAAGGTGGCGCTGGGTAAGAAACTGACGGCAGGATTAGGCGCTGGCGCCGACCCCGCGGTGGGAAGACAAGCGGCGCTCGAAGACACCGAGCAAATCATCGAGATTTTGGAAGGCGCCGATATGGTTTTCGTCACGGCGGGACTCGGTGGAGGCACAGGAACAGGCGCCGCCCCCGTTGTGGCTTCGCTGGCCAAAGAACTCGGTGCATTGACCGTTGCCGTAGTGACGAAGCCATTCCAGTTCGAAGGCCCGCGCCGTATGCGCCAAGCCGAGAAGGGTCTGGCGGAATTGGCTGCGAGTTGCGACACGGTCATCAGCATTCCGAATGAGCGATTACTGACGCTGGCTCCCAAGGGCACCAGTTTCATTGACGCTTTCAAGTTAGCGGATGATGTTTTGCGCCAAGCCGTGCAAGGGATTGCCGACATCATCACGACCCCTGGTTTGATCAACCGCGATTTTTCGGATATTCGCACGATCATGCTGGGCATGGGCTACGCGATGATGGGCACCGCGACAGCAACAGGGCCGAATGCTCCATTGGAAGCAGCGCAGAAAGCAATTAATAGTCCGTTGATGGAAGAAGGCGGCGTCTTGGGCGCGCGCGGCGTGCTGATTAACATCACGGCCTCCATGCAACTAGGCATTCATGAGGTGAATGAAGCTTGCAATTTGATCCGGGCGGCCACTCAGAACGAGGATGTTCAAATCAACTTCGGCGTGGCAATGGACGAGAAGATGGGCGACAACGTGAAGGTGACGGTGATTGCGACCGGCTTCCAACGAGACACGCTGCCTGAATTCGAGCGGCGCACTACCGAAACGGAACGGAGATCTCCGCACTTCCCCTTCAACCTGGACCATGCGCCTGAGCATGTGGAGATGCCTCAAACCGTGATGCATACTTCGCCTCACAAGATCGACATTCATGTTTCTGAACCCGAGTATGCAGAACCCGTACAAGAGCCATTGATTGCGTCGAATGGAGATGAGGTCCAGGACGTGGAGTTGCCGGCGATACTGCGAAAGCGGCGCGCCGCAGCTTCAATTTAGCGCACTACGCTGGTGCACGCCAGTCGGCAGCGCGCTAGGCAAAAGCTTGTATCGTAGCGGTGGGTTGCTGGCGGGCGGAAGTGACGAAAGTAGCTTCCGTCCACCAGGAAAAGTCAGGCAGGGTGCGAGTCCTGCCGAACGGCTTGCCAACCGGCGTAGTTGGATCGTCTCCCATTCGGCCTGTTCCCATCAGCTGACGGACGGGCAGCATGCTGACGATGTCGCTGGTTGAGTCCAGAGTTCGGCTGCACCTGCGGCGTCAGGGCTCTCCACTTGAAGTTCCTTCGTCATTTCATGGTTGCGGCGGCATCGGGATGGTAGTCGTAGGTGATGCAAGGGGCAGGCACGCCCACGCCTCTTTCACATTCGTTCATCGATTTATACAATGAGGGTGGCCTCGTCCGCCTTTCTTCGACTGCCGGACATCCATGATAAGTCGATGTCAAGAGAAAAACAGTTCTCCTGGCGCGCCTCGGAGAGCGCACAAGACGCACGATGGCAAAATTCCTCAGCTCGCAGTGTGTGCCTCTCGGCGGTGATTCCTGCTGTTCGCAGAACCGGACAATTCGCCCGGGGTAGGGATGAAGCTTTCCAGATCGCCGTAGCTGGCCAGTCTCACCATTGTTGGCTAAACTCAGGAGTGGATGGCTCAACGCTGGGCGTTCGCGGCGTGCTGTTCGCAAGCATGACTATAGGTGCTTTGCTGTTCTTGTTGACGCCGTTCCTAACTCGGGAGAACCACTTCTCATGAAAGACGCCCGAAGGCAAATGCGGCCAGAATGAGCAATACCAGAAAATCGGAAAGCATGGCGGTCCATTCTTTCGGGTTCTTATCCTTCTGCGAAATATGACCCGCTCCCGCCAAGCCGTAATATATTCCGCCTGTAATCGCCGCCGGCAGAACCCAATCAGGTCGGAACAGGCTCAGAACGCCGAGCGATCCGAAAGCCAGATTACCGAATCCAACCTCGCGCACGATTGGAAGCGATCTCGGATCATCAGAACCGAAAATCTCTTTGGCGGTGAATTGCGGTTCAATGACTTGCCTAAGCCCGGCAATGAACAGGCGGATTCCCACAGCCCAGAAGGCCCACCAGCGTCCCATCAGCGATAACACGGCTTGATCGCTTTGTGAGTGGAAGAACAATTGCCCGCAGACGGAAGCTGATGGAAGTACCACCAGAAGCAGACCGATCATCACGAAGTACACGAGGCCTCCATATCTTCCCAAAAAGGATATCTTCACTGTCGAACGATGCTCAGTGTTTAGCTGGCTTTGCGCTGAGATTCTACCGTGAAAAATCCCATATCGTTGATTGAATTCCAACGTTGGCCGTTAGTCCGGTCACCCGGATATCATTAATTGGAATTCCGACGCTCGCCACTAGTCTCGATCTGGGAAGTGTCGGACCGCATTCGCCCCGAATCACGGGCATACGGAAGATGCCTTCCCGACTATCCGCAAAGTAGTGGAAGGATTGTGGACGATACGCCCGACGTGAAAAGCGTCGCAGACGTGGCTCTCGGCAGGGGCGTTTTTGTGATTGCAATCCATTTCTGCGGTGAGCATTTAATCGTTATCAGTTTCCGGCCAACGATTACCCGCCGCACATTGAACTCTCTCGGCAAGTTCTGGGCGGATCGACAGCGGGATGCGTAGCTCGTGCCCCAAGTTGAGCTTTACCCACCGAACGCCAAGGCATCGTCGGCGCGTTATGGTAATTTCCTCCCATGGGATCAGCAACGGGGGGTGTCTCAATCGAAACGGTAGTGCCGCAGCAAGGTAAAGTCCTCGCGCGTCGGCTCCCACTGTGAGGCAATTGCTGTAATTGGCAGGCCATCTCAACTGCCCGCTCTGGAAGCGCCAACGTTCTCCAGCAAAGGTCCCCCGCCATAGGAAAAGCTTGGCCAGTGATGTCCACCCGCCTAGATAGCTTATGATCGCGCAGACCAAACACCATAACGCTGCGAAATATATCGGAAATACGAAAGACCAAAAGGCCGTTTGATGTTGATCAATCCACTTCTGAACATCCATGAACGAGTCGCTACGACCCGCTGATCGTAGCATGCGAGCCGGGGCAAGCGGTCCATGGCCGACGGGCCCTGAACTTTTGTTTTGGGAGATTGACCGTGAGTAAAAGCGCAGTGTAGAACAGAAGTCGCCAATTCTCCTTTGGTCGGCCAATCGGAAGTTGACCTCAGATGCGCGCTACCATGCTCGGCCTGCTCTCCGGTCGTGTCACGCGCGACTTGTACAAAGCCCGGGCCGAAATCCGCGCACAAGTTTGATCCCAGAAAAGCCGATCACGAAATCCATGTTGACGTGTTGTCGGCATCTCGCCACTGGCAGTTGTGAGAGCCGCAGCGTTATACAGGGTAACAGGTGGGCCGTTCGACGTATGGGTGGCGGGCAACCTCATTCATACCTCTTGGCGCCAGCAATGTACGGGTGGCCGACGACCCGGCCCATGTGCGGGTAAACACTGCCACGTAAGCGCAATTAATCTTCCCGAAACGAGACGAGAGGATAGAGCGCGGCAAACTTTCTCGTCAATCCTTAAATGGCAACCCGGCTAGATGGTGATTTGTCTTGTACCTACTGTCGGAACTTGTTGAAAAACGACACGTCGATGCGGAACGACTTGACGGGCAGCAAACCAAGTTCGAGGTTCTCGAGCATATCGACCAGTTTTTCTCCATCTATCAGTTCGATAGGCGGAACTCCATCGCGGGAACCCTCCCGCCTCGCCTCGGCGGTGAAGGCCCCAGTCGTAATGATGATGCCCTTATCTGCTCTTCCTGCCATGGCACCGCGGAAGTCCCGCACCTGCGAAGGCGAAACTGACTCGCGGTAGCGTTTGCATTGAAAAAGAACACGAAATGAAACGAGCGGATTGATCTGCAGGGTGCCGTGCCCGTCGATTCCTTTATCCCCTGAACGACCAGTCACGGTAACCTCCACAAAACCGGCTTCGCGCAAGATTGCCTGACATAACTGCTCAAATCCCGCCGACGGGAGCTCCTGCATCAGCTCAAGTACCTGCTTTCGATAGGAATCGAGGAGAGAATCCTCTTCGGCGATTTGCTCCGGCGGCGGTTCTGGGTTCAAAGCCTCCGCCTTGCGCCGTCGCTCCTGAAATACGCGTACCCATTTAAGCCTTATTTGACGCGCTTGATCAAGGGAAAGATGGGTTGCCCTTCCACGCTCTGTCAGGCTCCAAACGCCGCGCTTTGTCGAGTCAAGAAGCCCTTCTTGGACAAGATAGAAACGAGCCCAAGCCACTTGGTTCCGAAACCGCAATTCCCCGGAAGGAAGCAACTCATTTTGTAGATCATCGGGCAGCTTAAGATCCGAAGCTATTTGCCCGACCACCTCATCCGGGGTGCCCGATCCCCCGAGTTCCCTCAACGCGTCTAACAATGGCCCAAAATAGTTGAGAAACTGAGCGCCATTCTCGGGCTTCTTCCTTGCCATAAAGCGTAAGTATAGTGCACCGCACTGGCGCGCCTTTCACCTGAACTGACTCTTCGATCACCACGGCGCGAGCAAAGCTAGGGACTTGATCAAGCCGTCGATACAACGGCTTAGCGCCAGCCCGGGTGAATTGTAGGCCAAGCCTGATCTCCCCAGAACCGCATCCTGGAGAACTTTCACAGCTAGTTGGCCAGCCAGCCATTGCAAGTGATTTGTTTCCTGAGAATCGGCCCTGGCAGTCCTAATCTCAGCCTTCTCCGTATCACGCGCTACTCGTAGAAAGCCCCCGATCCGCCGGCTATACAGCGACATACAAAGCAAATCTCAAGGTGGTTCAGTCGCAAATTCGCATTGTAATGTGCCGGCCTCACTTGCCCCACGTGCTCGGCCAGCATCGCCGAAAATTGAATGCACGCCACTTTCGAACTGGCCGACATTAGGCTTGAACCCGAGTCTCTGCCCTTAATGAATCAGTCGTACACCCGGGCTAGCATCCACCCGCTCCGCCAAGTTGGCAGACAGCGAGTTAAAGAAAGAGAGCAGCCAACCCGCAACCATATGAGGTGTATCGTAAGCGCAAACACCGCATCATCTCCTCCATTCCGAGTACGGCGCCACGATTGGTACAGAAGAAAGGTATCCGTCATAGTACCGGATTTGAACTCGTCCATAGCCGTAAACAGTCATGTTGCCAACTCCAGTCACAAAAGTAAAGAATCTTTAATGAACTTTTAACTCCAATTCCTACAGTCGCTTACAGTCCCTCCGCCCGTAACCTCTTCTACGCATGGTTCGAAATAAGGGGGTGCCCATGATACGTTCAACTCAGAAAAGCCCAGTGCGAGCATATGCCTCGCATCTGGGCTTTTTCCATTTTCCAATCCAGGAGCAATAACAATGTCGAACCGAGCCATCCGCCGCGCCGCTAAGTTTGCGCAGCAAACTCCAACCGGAAGACCGGAAACCGAACACCAAGCCCTCAAAGCTGCTGCCGAGCAACAACCTCAACAAGTCATGACCGCCGCCGCTGCGGGCCCTGTCACCACCCCGCTTTCCCCGAACGTCGATTTCGCGGACCAACCAGAACACACGCCCCGTCCCGTCTCAGACGCCCAACTTGCTGCCAACCGCGCCAACGCCCAAAAGAGCACTGGACCGGTCAGTGCCGCGGGCCGTGCCAAGTCGTCCCTGAACGCCGTTAAAACCGGACTCACCGGCCAAACCGTTCTCCTATCAAGCGACGACGCCGTTGCCTACCAATCTCACCTGGACCGTCACTTCACCCGCTATGCTCCGGCTAACGACGAGGAACATACGCTCGTGCAAATGATTGCCGACGCCGAATGGCGCGTCCTCCGTATTCCAGCCCTCGAAGCCAGCATCCACGCCGTCGGTCGCCGCAAATTCGCGGATCTGCATCCTGAAGAAACGGACCCCGCCGTTCGGGACGCTCTCATCCAAGGCGAAATCCTGCTTGCCTACCGCCGCGATTTAAGCAACCTCGCACTTCAAGAACGTCGCCTCCGTAATCAACACAAGGCCGACCTGTCAAAGCTCCAAGCCCTGCAAACCGAGCGACTCGAAAAGAAGAATGAAAAAGGCAAAATCCAGGCAAGCATGATGAAAGCCATCAACATTATGTACGACGCCCGAAAGACCTTCGGCCAATTCGATCCATCCGCATTTGGCTTCGAATTTTCAGTTGCCGAAATCGAGTACTGCGACCAGGTTCTAGAAGCTGCCCACCGCCGCGGCCAATCCGCCCCCATCCTCGCCGATGTGCTCGCCAGCTTCCGCAGCAACCAAAAGGAGGATCAAGCCGCTTAATCTCTAATCAAACCAATGCGGCTCCGGTTCGTGGGGCAACGGAACACTATTGTTTTGTTTGGGGTTGATACGCTCCAGCTTCGATAGCCTTTATCAAATCGGATAACGAGCGGTTCGAGATGATGCAGCCGCGAGCTGTGTGGACAGATGCCGTGGAGGTGAGAAGGGGAGACACAAGGGCGGAGAACTTGTCGGGTTCGAGTTGATGCAGAGCTACAAGCGCGTAAGCTTTTGCCTCTGGAGTTCCCGTGGCGAATACCTTTTCAAAATCGGAGATGGCGGAAGTGCGTTGAGCAATGGAGTGGTAATCTTTTTCAGATTTGGGTGATGACACCTGCGAAACCGACGCCTCCAAAGGCAAATAGGTGAGATTGCGCGAGGTGAGTTACTGGATCGCCAGATGCGTGAAGCAGGACGAGGAATGAGAACAAAAGCAGCAAGAGTTTCATGGTTAGAAGTGCAAACCTCCGCTGCACACTAATGTCTCTCCTGTGACGTAATCAGAGAGGGGCGAGCAGAAAAAGAAGACAGCGTTGGCTGCGTCCTGCGGAGTGCCCACGCGGCCAAGGGGAATGTGGCGAGTGGCTTGTTCGCGCACGCGGGCTTGCATACCGACTTGGACGTGGCGGTCTCCGATGGCAATGTGGGTTTCGGCGTCGTCCATGGGGCGAGTTAGACGGGTGTCCATGAGACCAAAGCCGACGGCGTTGACGTTGACGTTGTAGCGCCCCCATTCCTTTGCCAGAGTTTTGGTGAGTCCGACGATGGCGGCTTTGCCGGAAGCGTAGCCCGCTTGGCCAGGGTTGCCGTCGAGGCCTGCGATAGAAGTGATGTTGACGACTTTACGCATGACCATTTCGCCGGCTTCGATTTCTTTTTTAGCATTTTCGCGAATCCAATGGGAAGCGGCGCGTAGGATGCGGAAGGGAACAACGACGTGGATTTCGAGCATGGATTGAAATTGCTCGTCGGTCGTTTTTTGGATCACGCTGTCCCAGGTATAGCCGGCGTTGTTGACGATGATGTCGATGGAGTGGAACGCATCGAGGGCTTTGGCGACGATGGTGTCTGCGGCGTTGGGAGCGGTAAGGTCAATGGCCAGCGTGGCGACGTGGCCGTGGATGGAGTGCTTGGCTTCGTGGAGGGCTGACTCGTCGATATCTACCAAAAGCGTGGATGCGCCGGAGGTGGCGAGAAGCTTTGCGATGGCGAGGCCAATGCCGCGACCTGCGCCGGTGACGATGGCGGTTTTGCCCTTTAGAGAAACGTGCATGCGATGGTTAGAATATCAATTCGATCTCACGTGGATAGCCGTTTAGCGACCAAAGCGGTAAGTGGCGCTGAGGCTGGCGTAGGAGGGGATGCGCACGCCGACGACTTCGGCAATTGGATTGTCGGGAACGGGCAAGGGGCCGACGGAACCGGGGCGATAACTAGTAGCGAAGTTTTCGGTGGTTTGGCCAGTGTAGCCGCGGGCGAGCATTGTGTTGAGGCCGATGTTCAGTTTGCCATCGAAGAATGGGCGTGAGAGGGCGAGACGGAACTCTTTGTTGGCTACTCCGAGGCAATAGGAAGTGAGGTTAGCGGGGTCGTTTTCATTGCAACCGTTGCCGACCACCTTTTGGCCTACATATTCAAATTCACCTTTGGCCTGGAGGTGGAAGGGAAGGTGTTGGTAGGTCCAGGAGAAGTCACCAATGAGGCGGGGCGCTTCGGGTGTGACTTGACCGGTGACCAGATCGCGAGCGTCGGCTTGTTCGAAGGTAGCTTGCAGCGATCCGTAGTGAAACATTTGGCGGACTGTTGCGGCGAGATAACGAATGCGGCCGGGGCCGAGATCGAATTGCAGGCCGGTGTCGGGATCGATTTTGCCGTATTCGGCGGTTTGGGTTTCGTGGCCAAGAGTTAGTTTGAGATCGGTTTTGTGGATGTGTTTGCTGGCGACTAGCTGGTAGGAGCGTGCGGTTTCGACGGGATCGACGGTTACTGGTGCTCCGGTAAGTGAGGCCTGGCCGTAGGCGGAGCCGGTTCTTGGATCTTCGGTGAAAAAAGACTTTCCGAAGCTGACGGCGACTTCGGGAAGTAGCCGGGAATCTGCAGGGAACGCCGTTAGCGTGGCTTTCGGTGAATTTACGCCAACCCACTTGTTGTATGAGTTAGCGGGAGTTACAAGATCTTGGTTAGCGATCTGGATTTCGTCGCGACGCCAGCCCAGGTAGTAGTGCAGCCACTTGGTTAAGTCGCCGTCGGCAGCGATGTAAGGGGATATGGGAGTGATGGTTACGTTGTTGCCATCGATCTTGGTGAAGGGGCCATAATAATAGGGGTCGGCTGGATTGAAGAAGTTGTAATGGTCGAGGTCGTCGCGGCGCGGTGCTTCGCGTTCGTAGTCGGTTCCTGCTAAGAGCGTTAAATGGCGGGAGACTTTTCGCTTGTAAGCGGCGCTGGCTCCGGCAACGGTGCGGAATTCGCTTTGGCGAATGAGCCCATCTCCGAAATCGGAGAACAAGGAGAGGTTGTAGGTGCGGAAAAAGCCGGAGAGTTGGAATTCTTGGTTTTGGCTTAATTTCCACACATCGTTAAGGGAGACGAGAGCGGTGTGCGTTTGGTCTTTCTGGCGGGGGTCGATGGTGTCCGGAAACCTTTGCCAGCCATTGGCGGCATCGACGGAGTTGAAGCCATTGATGGGGCTGAGCCCAGCGACGTAGGAAAAGCCGTAGTAGCCGATGCCGAATAGCGTGATGGTGTGGTTGCGGGTGCGGAAGACTTGACCGCCGTTTAGTTTGATTTGTTTGCGATGTTCCAGACGATCTAAAAAGCCATTGCCGTAGGAGACTTCGAGCCCTACCCAGGAAGTTTGGGAGGGGCTGAAACCAGCGGTGCCGGTGAGGTCTCGATTGTCTCCGGTGAGCGAGATAAACGGATCGAGATGGGAACGCATGGAGTAAGTTGTGGCGAGGTTCAACGCATGATTTCCCTCGCGCACATTGAATGCACCGCCGTCGACTTGAACGCTTTCGATGATGTTTGCAATGAAGATGTTTGGATCGGAGTAGCCGTTGCCGTGCGCGTTCGCAGAGAGATTGTTGGGCACGAGATAGCCGCCGACTTGAATGAACTGGGCGATGGGTTCGCCATGGTCGCCCGCGACGCCGGGGGCGAAGTATTGGGGAGCTTTGATGCCACTTGAAGCGGTTTCGATGGGATAGCCAGGGATTGAAATGGGCGCGCCGGGACGGCCCGGGTTGGCGTCGAGCAGATCTTCGCTAGCGAATACTTTTTCGGCTGGATCGGGGGAGAAGACGTCGATTTGGGTCACATCGGCGGTGACGGTGATGGAGTCGGTGTGAGTGGGCAGATTGGGCTTTGCTGGCGGCAGGGGGTTTTGGGAGAGCAGAAGGGTGGGGGCGAGAAGAAATAGCAAAGCCGTGACTTTCACGCTGAACCCCTCCTTTCGCGATGATCTGCGTGCTACGAATTATTCATTCGTGATACTAGCACGAGTAGCACGAATCTTCAGCTAGTAATACGGGCAACGCCCTGCGGCTGGATGTGACAATGCAGAAAGAAACTTGAGGAGCAAAGAAAATGCCTGAATTGCGGCGGGTTGGCGTGGCGATCGAAGCGGACCTATTGGAGCGGTTTGACAAATTAACAGCCAAACGGGGATATACGAATCGATCCGAAGCGTTTCGCGATTTGGCGCGGATGGAATTGGTGAAGGAAGATGCCGAAAAACCGAATGCCAACGTTGTGGGGACGGTGACGATTGTGTATGACCATCATGTGCGAATGCTGAGCGAGAAGCTTACGGAACTGCAGCACCAGCATCATGATTGCGTGGTGTCAGCGCTGCATGTGCACTTGGACCATGACCATTGCCTGGAGGTGATTGTTTTGCGGGGAAAATCGAAGGATGTGCGGCACACGGCAGATGCGTTGATTAGCACCAAGGGAGTTCAGCACGGCCATTTGATTGTCGCCGTTGCAGAGCCTGCTTAAACGTTGAACTGGCGGAAGTGATGGTCCAGATGCTGGTACATCAAGGATGCCCATTCGTTGGGTGTAAGATTTCCGAAGAATGGATGCGGATGATGGCTGCAACATGAGGGTCCGGCCTCAACGAAGGTTCGGATGGAATCGCCAAGCCGTTTGTGTTCGACGTCGAAGTTTCGCTGCTCAGTAACTAATAACTCTTTGGAACTGGGTGAATTGCGGCGCATGGGTTCGCCTTTTATAATTAGCGATTTTTTCACGAGCGGGCCGAGAATGCGACCAATGAAGACGCGTGGCGGGTTGACGATTCCCATGGCCATTTCGATCCCGACTGCGCAATGGGCCAGCGCTTGAGCAGAGCTCATTTTGCCCCACTGTGGCGGACTATCTGGACGCAATTTCGCTAGGCGGCTGGTGATTTCTTGCGCGGTGGTCGCCTCGAAAAGGTTCTTCATTTTTCTATATATATTCCAATATAGGAATATATGTCAAGGAGGCTTTATTAGAATGTGGTTATGAACGAGGTTTTCAGGCATACGGATCCGGAGTTACTGCCGGTTTTGGAGGACCTGCGCAGGCGCGAACCGATTTTTCACACACCTGAATTTGGTGCTGATTTTGGAGCAACAATGGCGGGTGATTATTGGGAGACAGGCGCGTCGGGACGTCGCTATAGCCGGGAGTTTATTATCAGCGGATTGGCGGAGCATCCGCCGGTGGATGCCGCTGCGGCAGGCTGGCAAAGCTATGACCACGCCGTGCGGCGATTGGGGCCGGATACGTATCTGATGACTTATACACTGCGCCAAGTGGTGCGGCTGACGCGGCGGGCAACAATTTGGCAAAGCACGGACACCGGGTGGCGCATTCTTTATCATCAGGGCACGATTGTGTCGGCTGAAGAAGATGATGTCGTTCCACCAGCTTAAAAAAACCTGATACATTAGAAAACGCAATCCAGGTTGCATGCTGTCCGCGCGAAGGGATGATCCCGCCTGCATGAGTCATTAGCATTGAGCATTGACTTCTCTTTTGCCCGTCAATAGCGGACGCCGGGCCATATGAAGGAGGAGCGATGTCTCGTCAGCTACCTGAAAATCCAAATTTCGAGTTTTTACAAAAAGAAGCCAAGGAACTGCGGCGCACGATGCAGCAGGGCAAATTGGCGGAAGCGCAACACCAGTTGGCGCGGGAGTATGGTTTTGCCACGTGGGCCAAGTTGAAGGCGCACGTCGAGGAATTGCGGCGCACGCCTGCGGAGGCGCTGAAAGCTGCAGTTTGTGATTCAGATTCGGCGAAGGTGAGTGAGTTGCTTGCCAAGCATAAGGAACTCCGCGCGCATATTAATGAGCCAATGCCCGGATACGGATTCGGCGCGAATGCGATGTTTGCGGCGGTGCAGCGGAGTGACCGGGAAACGATAGATGTCTTATTGCGCGCGGGTGCGGACATCAACCGGCGGACGGATTGGTGGGCCGGCAGTTTCGGCGTAATGGACGACTGCGATGCGAGCTTGGTGGGTTTTTTGATGGAGCGCGGCGCGGTGATGGATGCGCATGCCGCGGCTCGTTTGGGGCGGCTGGACAGGCTGCGAGAGTTGGTTGCGGCGGATGCGAATGTTGTGCATGCTCGCGGTGGAGATGGGCAGACGCCTTTGCATTTTGCTTCGACGGTCGAAGTGGCGGAGTTTTTGTTGGCTCACGGCGCGGATATCGATGCGCTGGATGTGGATCATGAATCGACGCCGGCTCAATATATGCAGCGATGGGATCAGAAGCGCCAGTTTCCAATGGATCGTCAAGTTGTAGCTCGCTATTTGGTTTCGCGCGGATGTAAGACCGAGATCTTAATGGCGTCGGCGCTGGGGGATTTGGAGTTAGTGCGGCGGCATTTGGATAGGGATGCGGGATGCATTCGGATGACCGTGTCGCAGGCCTGGTTCCCAATGAAAAATCCACGCGCCGGTGGGACGATTTACCGCTGGACACTGGGCGAGAATGTGAGCCCGCATGTGGTGGCTCGGAATTTTGGACATGAAGATGTCTTCGCGTTATTGATGGAGCGAACGCCGGAGGACTTGAAGATGGCGCTGGCGTGCGAGTTAGGCGATGAAGCGGCGTTTCGGGAGTTATTGCGCCGAAATCCTGACTTTGCCAATTCCTTGAGTGAGACAGACAAAGTGAAATTGCCAAACGCGGCGAAGAACAACAATACGCAAGCAGTGCGATTGATGCTGGAAGCGGGATGGCCGGTGAATACGCCCGGTGAGGCGGGTGCGACGGCGTTGCACTGGGCAGGGTTTAACGGGAATTCAGAGATGGCGCGGGTGATTTTGAAGTTTGGTCCGGAGCTTGAGAAGAAGTCGCAGGAGTATTCGGATTCGGCGTTCGGGTGGACAGTTTACGGATCGGGCAATGGCTGGCACCGAGACGACGGAGATTATGTAGGCGTTGTGCAAGCGTTGCGTGCAGCGGGGGCGAAGGTTCCTGAAAATGCAGTGAAATTAGAACCTAGCGAGGCTGTGTTGGAGGAGTTAGGCTTGGGCGGCTAGACTCGCTCTTCGTTTAGAGCGCAGCCAGAGTTCGACGACAGCGGTGTTGATAGAAAAGCCGATCCAAAACGCTATGCCGAAGAACTGATGAAAAGTGAGATGGGTCTTTGTGCTGGTGGCGAAAAAGAAACCCATTACGGGCCGCGTGGTGGCGATCCCGAGTAAGATCCCTACCGCGCGAGTCATCCACCTTCGCTGAAGTGTGTGCGCACCGCTGCGTCTAAATTGATAGGCGCGGGCCAAAGAATACAGAAAATATGTATCAAACACATACACAGCGGACCGTTCAATCCAGCCGCCCACGGCGTATGCGCTCATGAGGTAAGCTGTCAGACCCGTTATCGCGCCCAGAGGAAAGAAGAGGTTTTCGAGCCAACGTGGGCTGGAGGGACGAATCAGAATCCAGGCGGCGGCGATAACGAACATGGCAGCTGGGATGATGTGGAAGGCGGTTAACAAAGCGTGCGATGAGAACGCCGTATCCAGTTGCTGCATTTGCGCGGGTCCGGCAGGTGCGGGACTGATGAATGCCGCGAGTCTTCGGAGGACCACAGCGATGGAGATAAAGACGCAAATCCAGAACCCGGCGAGTAGCCACGCCGGGTGACTGGACTTTAGAGGTGGCTGTTGGAGCATCTATCCTTCACGCAGTGCAACTAAGGGATCGACTCGACTGGCCCAGCGTGCTGGTAAATAACACGCCAAGAACGCGACGGCGAGGAGTACCACAGCTGCTGACACGAGGCTTAATGGATCGCTTCCAGCAACTCCGAAGAGCATTTTCTTTAGCAATTGGCCAACAATCAATGCGGAGGCCAGCCCGATTAGCACGCCCATCAAGACGAGCTGCATGCCCTGTTTTAAAACAAGTCCAAGCACGGCTGTCCGGGCAGCGCCTAAGGCCATGCGCAATCCGATTTCCCGTTTTCTCTGGCTTACTGAGTAGGCCATGATGCCATACAACCCGATGCTTGCAAGCCCCAGAGCAAGCATGCCGAACACGCTTAGAAGCGCCACTCCAATACGAGGTCCAAAGAGTCCGCCGTCGATAATTGTGCGTCCGGTTCGCGTATCACTGACCATAACTCCTGGGCCGGCCGCACGAGCTTCACGCTGGACATCAGCAATGATCTGCTGGGGTGCGCCTTTACTGCGCACAAATAGAACCATGGCGTCGGAGTATTCCTGCGCTAGCGGCACATATACGCAATTTTGCGGAGGTTCAGCCCAATTGGTGTAGTTGGCATTTTTCGCGATACCAATAATCAGCCGCATGCGCAGTTCGCCGGGTAACTGCAACCGCTTCCCAATCGCATCGCCTCCAGGCCAGTAGTCGCGCGCCAATTTTTCATTCACAACTGCCACCGGAATGGTGGATTCCTGATCGATATTTGTAAACACACGGCCCTGCTTGATAGTCACTCCGGCCGTGTCGAAGTAGTCGAGATCGACGGTGTCCACGATCGACGTTAGTTTGTCAGCCTGCGATTTCTGTTGCCTGCCCTCAATCTGTAGTCCACTTAGAGGGCGCGCCCAAAGCGGCAAGTTCGAGGCCCACGATACAGAGGCCACGCCAGGCAGCGTTGCCACCCTATCTCGGGCGGACTGGTAAAAGGCTAAAGTGCGCGCCTGGTTATAACCGGTCTGACCGGGGTTGGTCATGAATATGGCCAAATGCTCAGTCTGGAAGCCAGGATCGAGTTCGTAAGCTCGCTGAATGCTTCGCAAAAAGAGGGCTGCGAGTGCGAGAAGCAAAAAGGAAAATGCAACCTGCCCGACGAGTAATACGTTAGCCACCGAAATGCGCCGCCGGCTTTTGCCTGTCGTGCGAGATTCTTCCTTGAGCGTTTCCGCCACGCTCGCTCGGGAAGCGCTGAACGCGGGTATGATGCCGAACAAAAAGCCGGTGGCAAGTGAAACGACAAAGGCGAACACAAAGACAACAGGATCCATTTTGGGGGCGATGAAATTAGCGGCCGAGGGCAGCGCGCCAAACAAGGCCCGCAGTCCCCAATAGCCAATCAGCATTCCCACCAGCCCGCCAAGCATGCCGAGCAGAACGCTTTCCGTGAGTAACTGGCGAATGAGTCTGGTACGGCTGGCACCCATTGCCAGCCGTACCGCAATTTCCTGCTGCCGCGCCGCTGATCGGGCTAGGAGCAGATTCGCCACATTTGAACAGGCAATCAGCAAGACGATTCCGACCACGATCAATAAGCCGGCACTTGCAAAGACGAGCGACATGGAACTAGTGCCGGCGCTGGCAAACAATATGTCGCGAACCAGACCGACAGTTGCTTTTCGCCCATCGTCGGCTGCTGGATACTCGCGTGCGAGGTTTGCTGCTATCGCAGTGAAATTGGCCTGCGCCTGCTCCTGGCTAATTCCGGGCCGCAAGCGGCCGACACCTAAAAATAAGCCCTTGCCTCGATCGCTCAAGGCGCTGCTCATTTCATTGGGTAGCAATTGTTCCGCCATGGCCGCCGGTATCCATAGATCCGGGCCGAATATTCCGTTGATGCCGATGAATTGCGGCGGTCCAACACCGACGACCGTTAAGGCTACGTTATTTACGTTAAATGTTTTGCCGACTATGTCGCTGACGCCTCCGAAACGGCTCTGCCAGGTTCCATAACTCATCACGGCTACCGGATGTGCGCCAGGAGACCCATCCTCATTCGGCAAAAAGAAACGCCCCTTAGCGGGTGTTAGACCCAATGTCGAAAAATAGTTCCCGGTTACTAACTCACCGAAGACGCGCTGCGAAGCAGAGCCGTTCTGCCATGTGAGAACGCGTACCGACGTATAGCCGGCGAGTGATTGAAAGACCTGGTTTTTGGTCTGATAATCTCTCAAATCTGCAAAAGATAGGGGCAAGGGCAGACCAGGTTTTGGCGTCTTCTCAGCTTTGATCATGCCCACTGACTGCAAGTGTGACGAATCGGGAATGGGCAGTGGATTCAGGATAAGAGTGTTAATTACCGTGAAAACAGTGGTATTCGCACCAATTCCGAGGGCCAGCGTTACAACGACGAACAGGACAAATACCGGGTTCTTGCGAATGGTCCTAAGAGCATAACGGAGATCTCTCCAAAGATCGCTGGCGAAGTGAAGCGGGCGCGGGTCGTCAACTGGCAATAACTCATGGCTTGGCACTTGCGCACTTTTTAGCTCCGCTTGCAGTGGATATATGTTGGCTAACTCAGAAATGGTTTGCTGGTAAGCTTCATCATCTGCAACACCGCCGCTCAAGAGATCGCGATAGCGGTCTTCAAGATGCTGCGCCAATTCGTCAATAAGATTCGATTCGGCGGTTCCTTCCAGGCGCATAGGAACTAGTCGATCACGGAGGATAGATCTCCAATCAGGCATTTTTTACTCCTGTCACACGGCCGATAGCAGCCACAAATTCCTTCCAACTTTTGCGCTGAGCACCAAGCGTTTTACTTCCTTCTGGGGTCAGGCTGTAATAGCGGCGTCTGCGCTGATCCGGTTTCTCCACCCAATGGCCAATAATCCAGCCTTGCTTTTCCAGGCGGTAAAGCAGCGGATAGAGAGTGGTTACGTGAAACCGTAAAGCACCCTCTGAACGGACTTGTATCAGCTTTGAAATGTCGTACCCGTGGCGAGGCTGATCCTCTAATAACGACAAGACAAGAAGCTCGGCACTGCCCTTTTTCCATTCCTGATCAGGCGATGTTTTCGGCATATATGAGACTCCATTATATAGGAGCTGCTTATATGTACGATGCGACGTGCCGATGCGTTCCGTGAAAAGTTAAATCGAGCGCGATACTGGGATAGTGGGCAAATCTGTTGTGGTTGTGGGTGGCGGCATCATTGGGATGTCGGTGGCGTGGCGTTTGGGGCAGGCGGGGTTTTCGGTAACGCTTTTTGAAAAGAACACCGTTGGCAGGGAGGCGAGTTGGGCGGCGGCGGGGATGCTCTCTCCGGGCGGTGAGTTCGAAGAAGATTCGGAAGAGGCGCGGTTGGCGGTGGAATCTCGGGATTTGTATCGCGATTACGTCCACGAACTGGAACGTGTATCCGGAATTGAGATTGATTTTCAGGAGGCGGGCGCATTAGAGCCGGCTTATTCGGAGACAGAATTAGCGGAACACGAGGCGCGAGCGGAGAGGCAGAAAGCGATTGGGATTCCGAGCAAGCGGTTAACGGCGGAACAGATTGGAACGTTCTGGCCACGCGTGCGGAAAGAGGATTTGGCGGGCGGGTATTTTTACCCTGGTGACGCGCTGGTAGATCCGAGACAGGTAACTGCGGCATTGAGGATTGCATGCGAGAAGGCCGGTGTTACCGTATTGGAGCAGCGCGAGGTTACGCATATCGATCCGGCGGCGCAGGACGCGGTGGTGATTGCGGCCGGGGCATGGAGCGGGCTCATTTCTGTAAATGGCGTTCCCCAATTGCCCGCAAGCGAGCCGGTGCGGGGACACATGCTGGGGTTTAATCAGCCAGAGCAAATTTGCAATACGATTGTCCGGTACAACCACACGTATCTGGTTCAGCGGAAGAGCGGGTATTTTATTGTGGGCGCAACGACGGAGAACGCTGGATTTGATCGAGCGCTGGACGTGGCAGCGCTTAACGCTTTGCACCAAAAGGCTGCCTGCGTTATGCCGCACCTGGGAGAGACGTCGCCCACCAATACTTGGAATGGTTTTCGACCGGCGAGTGACAAGCTACATTTGGGCCAGTGGCATTCGCCGCGTGTCTACTTGGCGTATGGGCACTATCGGAACGGAATTCTGCTGGCGCCGGTTACTGCACGGCGGTTAACGAATGAAATCAGCGCCAATTTGCAAAAGCAGTAGAACGTGTTTCCCGAACTTGTTCGATGAGAGTTGCGACGCGTTTACGGCGCTGCAGGAGTTTGTGCAGTAACGCCTCCAGTTCTTCCTCGTCATCGCCCAGCCACTCACGCGGGATTTCTTTCCAGGCGGAGTCGATGACTTCCTCCGGAAAGTTCGTTACCAGATCAAGCCAAGGCTGGAATGACTCAAGCGATTCTACTTCGTTGTAAACGGAGGTGCGGAAGTAGAGGCCTTGCAACGGTGAATCGGGGAACTGCCAATGGGGGCCGTTGAAGGCGAAGCCGTGGTCAATCATTTGGGCAAAGAACCCGATGCGGTTGGGTGGATCACCTTTAATAGGAGTCCAGGTTTTGGCGTGGGCGCGGAAGAAAACGGCTTGGCGGGAATCGGCATTGCCGATCCATTTGTCAAAAACGAGAGTTCCGAGGAAGTCGATGCGGTTTTCGACCTTGCCTAACAGCTTATCGGGGAGGAAGTCGAAGATGGCGACACGGTCGGGGTGGACGGCGAGTCTGGAGCCGAAATGGAGGCCGGGAGCGACGGGTTCGCGGCGCGGGCCGACGACGAAGTGGAGATCGGGAGTTTCGGAGATGAAATCTTCAGTCACTTCGACGAGCGAAGTAGTGGGGACATGGATTTGGAGATAGCGAAGAAACGCATTGGCAAGCCACTCATTGATGAGGATACGGCGGTGTTGGGGATTGTTGACGAATTTGACGACATAAAAGCCCCCGTCGCTGCATTCCAGGAGGTGGGCCTGGGCACCTCCGCGCATTTTGCGAATCAGCTTTCGAGCTTGGATGGGCATTCCGAGGCACTTAATGAGAGAATCAGGCTATAGTTTTCGATGCAAGAAAGGAAAGATTGATAGACATGGCTGAAGAGACTGCCGCAGACAAAAAACCGAGTTCAAGCGGCCCGGATGAGTTGGCGCTTGAACTAATGAAGTTTATTGCGGTATCCACCGGGTATGGCAAGGGAACGCCTACAGCAGGGTTCGGAGGGAAAGCCCCTCGCTCGGCGGAGGAACATGCCGAAGCATTGATTGAACTATTTAACCGCTGCCGTTCAGTAGTTCGTCAAGACCCAAAGTAAGTCGGATCGAGAATCAAGGCGGGCAGGAGACGAGTTTGGCTCATCTTCCGCCCGCTTTTTGCTTTCCCTAAACGCTATTTCTTTTTGGCGGCTTTCTTGACAGCCTTTTTAATTGCCTTTTTGACGGCCTTCTTTGGCGATGCCTTTTTGGGTGCGGCTTTCTTGACGGCCACCTTCTTTACTGCCTTGACCGCCTTTTTCACTGCCTTTTGGGGAGCAGCTTTCTTGGCCGGAGCGGCTTTCTTGACAGCCTTCTTCGGTGCAGCTTTTTTCGGCGTTACCTTTGTGGGAGCGGCCTTCTTTGCTGGCGCCTTCTTGACAGCTTTTTTCACCGGGGCCACCGTCTTTTTGGCGGGAACCGGAGCCTTCTTCGTGGCTTCCTTTTTCGGTGCGGTCTTCTTGGCAGCGGGAGGCGGCGTCTTCACCTCAGCCGGCTTTTCCTCTTCGGGCTTCGGCTCTTCGCTCGCAGCCGGGGGCTTGTCAGGAGTGATAGTAGTGACCACCACAACTCCTTCCTCTACTTCGAGCTCGTCTTGATCGTCGTATTCATCTTTGTCGGACTCTAGTTCGACGTGCTCGTCTTCATATTCGAAATCGTCTTCTTCGTCTTCGGGTCTCATCCAATATTTCATCAATGCAGCTCCTCCTTTCGCACATCACTCAAGATGTTGCGGGAAGCAAAATGATTTCACAAGCGTATCAATATTCGCAACAAGAAAAAAGAGAAAGGTGAAGATTTGCTAGAAAACGGGACTAAAACCAGCGCTACTGGAACTATTAGCGGCTGACGCTTGCGGTGTGTACAGCAGCCTTCTGATGAAGTAGCTGTGCAGGAACGCGTCTCGAGGCAGCTAAGTGAGTTGCACGCTGCGGCGAATTGGAGCGTGCGGTAGTGCGAGTAGCGGAGGAGTGAGCGCCAGTACGTGGGCGAGTGCGATTGGCGATGTGGGATTCCGTTCGTTCAGGCCGGTACTCGGCTGGGATGAGAAGCGTATCGCCAGCCATAAGGTTAGCCGCTTGCATGGTGTTCACGGCCATGATGCGATCAGCCGATGTATTGTAAGCCCTGGCGATGGTGTCAAGCGTATCGTTGGGGGAGACGTGGTGCAAACGCCAAGCTTCGCGGTTGGCCGCAGGTACGCTTTCTAACGCTGCCAGAGTGGCCTCGCCCATATCTTTCGGGACGTGCACTTCATAACCCTGCGGAGCAGAAGCGCTGATCACGGCTGGATTCAAATCCTTTATCGCGGATAGCGGCTCGAGCGTGGCGTCGGCAATTAGGTTGAGATTGGTTTTGGCGGTAACACGAATAGTGTCGTACTCAATGGGAGGATCGGTTTCAATATTTTGGAGACCGTAATCGTCAGGGTTCTTCGCCATGATGGTGATGGCGAGAATGATGGGAACGTAAGCTGCGGTTTCGCGAGGCAGAGCATGACGCTTAGTCAGTTCCCAATAGTCTGCATATCCGGTGCGCTCTACGGCATGATCCACGCCGCCTTCGCCGCAATTATAAGCAGCCATGGCGAGATACCAATCGCCGTAGCGTGTGTGCAGGTCGCGAAGATACTGCGCTGCGGCGCGAGTGGATTTTTCGGGATCGAGCCGGTCATCGACCGAACTATTATGGTTGAGCTTGTAGCGGCTCCCGGTTTCCGAGATAAACTGCCACACACCAACAGCCTGCTTGTTGGAGATGGAGCGCGGCATGAATGCAGATTCGGCCTGCGCTAAGTAGATGAGTTCCTGCGGGACGCCTTCTTCAGCCAGGACATGTTCGATCATGGCACGGTACTTACCTGCGCGCTTGAAGCCATCAAGCAGAGTTTCACGTCCGCCCGGGGTGGAGAAGAAATGAACAAAACTTTGGACTGGATCCGTCAATTCCAATGGAATGCCGGACGCGGTGTGATGCACTTCGCCTTCCAGTTTGGGAGTCAGCTTAGGATCGACCGGAAAAGTCATGTGACTGATTTCGTCGATCGGCGCCTTGTCGTAGACAACGGAATCATCTTCCGTTTGCCCGGCGCCAAGCTTCTCCACATCGAAGCGATAAATAAGGTCGCTGATTTCATCCAGACGCCGTTCAATGCGGCGATGGTCGGGAAGAGAATCCGGTGCAGTTAAGAGAACGTTGACGGCCTCGTCAAACTCGCGATGGGCTGTTTTATAGTCACCCTCAAAATAAGCTTTACGGCCAAGATTGAAGTGGGTATCGCATTGGGAGAGACGAGTGTCGGTATCAGCCGACCGAATCGTGTCGTTGCTTCCACCTTCGGGATCCGCCACTTTGGCGTATACCCCTTGGGTAGTTAAGGCCGCTAGGACCACAAATCCAGCTATTTTTAGGTGCCTACAGAGCATCATTGGATAAAAGATGTTTATACGTTGGCCAGTTCGTAACTGCTACATCACTCTAACGCATTTGAAATGGGCCGGTCAAGCAAGGAATCTCTGCTGTCTACTGAATTTGGAAGGGACAGTACCGAAGTTCATAGCCAAAGGCCTGAATTCAAGAGAGAATTCAGACCTTCGAGGCGAAGTTTCCAAGACTAACGGGTGGGTACAGGAGAAGGTTGACGACTAGAAATAATACGGTCAATAAGGCCATATTCGAGAGCTGCCGGGGGCTCCAAGATATAGTCGCGATCAACGTCTCGGGCAATTTTATCAACATTTTGGCCAGAAGCTTTTGCCAAGATTTCGTTCAGCGATTGACGCATACGCAAGATCTCGCGCGCGTAGATATCGATGTCGGCAGCTTGCCCACCGAGACCGCTCATGGATGGCTGGTGGATCAAAATGCGGGAATTGGGGAGGCTAAAACGCTTGCCCTTAGTCCCACAGGCAAGCAGCACGGCCGCCATGGAAGCCGCCTGCCCAAGGCAATAGGTGGTGATGTCGGGCTCAACCAGATTCATAGTGTCCAGAATCGCCAAGCCAGCAGTAATAGACCCACCGGGGGAATTGATGTACAGCGAGATATCACGTTCCGGATCTTCGGCGGCCAGAAATAGCATCTGGGCCATGATAAGGTTGGCAACGTTATCATCGATCGGAGTCCCAAGAAAGATAATATTTTCTTTCAGCAGGCGGGAGTAAATGTCATACGCGCGTTCTCCGCGGGAAGTTTGCTCGACCACCATGGGGACGAGTACAGAATTGTTCATCCAAAAAACTCCTTAAACTGCAAAGCCATCTTTATTTAGCGAAATATCAGCGGCAAGACCATGATATCGGATGCGGCTATGAATAGGGTGTGTAGGAAACGGATGGTTGTTCCCAAAAAAGCACGTCAGATTAGGAAGAATCCTGTTTTGATTGACTGAAATTCGGCGCAGGAGAGATAGTAGATATATTAGGTCAATGAAAGCCCCGGCGGGATAGCTTATTTCTGACAGAACGCCAACGGTTTCCCTTCAGAATAGGTCTAATTATTGTTCAGTTTCCGACGATTTATATGGTAGGCAGGTTTGAACGACATAGTCTATGAAGGTGTTAATAGCCGATGACAGCGCCCCTTCCCGCGAATTGTTGCGACGCACAGTGTCGCAATGGGGCTACGAAGTCATAGTTGCCGACGACGGGGATAAGGCGTGGGCCATCCTGTCCGAGGCGGATCCGCCGCCCATGGCGATATTGGACTGGGTAATGCCCACAATGACGGGTCCCGAGGTTTGCAGAAAGGTCCGGGACACGCTGCGGCAACCTTATACATACATCATTCTGCTGACATCCAAAAACACCAAGGATGAGACGGTGGAAGGGTTGATGGCCGGCGCGGATGACTATATTGTTAAGCCGTTTGACCAGCATGAACTACAGGTAAGGCTGCGCTGTGGCAAGCGAATCGTGGATTTGCAGATGGATTTGCTGCGCGCGCAGGAGGAACTGAGGGACCGCGCTAACAAAGACCTTTTGACCATGCTGCCGAACAGGTCAGCTATTGCCACCACCTTAGATACTGAGATTTCGCGTTGCCATCGCGACCGCCGAACCGTAGGCGTTATTTTATTGGATATTGATCATTTCAAGAGGATCAACGATACCTGGGGCCATTTTGCAGGCGATGCTGTGCTGCGGGAAACTGCGGTTCGGCTGCGCGGAAACATGCGTCCTTACGACCAAGTTGGACGGTATGGCGGCGAAGAATTCCTGGTTGTGTTGCCGAATTGCGATTTGGAGCAAGCCAGCAAACAGGCCGAGCGCATGCGCGCGCGGCTGCACGCGGCGCCGATGATTGTAGACGGTGCTGAGATTTCGGTTTCGGCGAGCTTTGGTGTCACGGTTTCGGATGGATCGGAGAAGAGTCCGGACTTGTTTGTGCGCGTGGCTGATGAAGCCTTGTATCAGGCCAAGGGCGGCGGCAGGAACTGTGTGCGTAGCTTGACGCTGGCGGAATCGACTCTAGTTCCGGCGGTTTAGCGTCGGACCGGCGAACGTCAAGTAATTGGTTAGTCGCCCGATGCAGCGGCCTCGGAGGATTTGGGCTGCGCCTCATCAATGCCGGAGAAGTAACATTTCGTGTCGGTAATTTTCGCGTCGGTTTTAGCTTTTTCGATCATTTCCGATTCGAAGAGTTTTTGTTCGATATGGACCATTTCGGCGGCACGTTCGTGAAGCAGTTCTCTAGCTTTCCCGAACTCTTGTATGCGAACTTCCAGCGCGGCGGAGTGCATTTCGATTCGTTCAAGGGAGCCTTTGGCTGAGCCATCTTTCAGGCGTTTCTCTTGGTGCGCCAGTTGCGGCAGGTTGGCACTCATTTTCGTTACGCTTTGAGAAGGCATCTCCATGGTCTGCTCAATGCCTATCATGGTCATCGCGCCAATTGGCTGTAACAAAGATGCGCGGGTCTTTATGCTGGAGATTCCGTTTCGAGGCCGCGCTTTTCACCGAATGGTTTTGGGATGCCCGAGTTTCCTTCCTCAGTGTGGCCGGCAAGATTGGCGGCTTCGCATGTGGAAGTCATCAATGTCAGGTCTGATTTGAGTTCATCCCTTGACGTGGGCGATTGCGCACTCTCAAACAGCGGCACCCTGATATAGCCAAAGTCAGTTGCGGGAAAGTTGCGGCGGGAGAGCGAGCGAAAGCGGGGATCGTTCGGGCTACATACCACGTAGACTCCTGCAGAAACGTGCGCGCCAACGAGACCCTTGACTATCCTTGCTGGCGTTACCCGCTCCAGCGGGGGTTTTCGCGAACGGATTTGGCGGCCATCAGGAAACGTAACTGGAAGTGCTCTCTAACAATGGAGTTGCCGGACCGCTATGGAATTCTGCACAGGTCCACCTCGATCAATCTGGGCACGATTATATTCGAGCAAGACCGCGCTTCGCAAAATTTGCGATTCACATTTGGAGCAGAGCTGCGACTTCACCGTGACCGTTCTTCTGCGCAAGTGCAGCTAGCGTTTGGCCATCGGGGCTCACCACCGTCTTGTCTGCGCCCTGCTCGATCAGGAAGCGAACTACTTCCAACTGTCCTTGGCTAACGGCTAAAACGAATGGTGTGTACCAACCCTCGCAGTCGAGCGGAAAAATCGGATATTGCTGGAACGGGCGGTTTAGGGCTTCGGGATCATGCTCGAGATTGGCGCGCACCTTTTCAACTAAGCCGTTCGCGATTGCTTCCATGATGTCGATATCGGCTTGCACTATCAGGTCGTGAGCCTCCTTGTGTCCCGCGTAATAGGCCCAGCCACCGGGACTGCCATGCCAGCGTTCTTCGCGTATGCGGACGTTTGCGCCGTGTCTCAATAGAACTGCAACCGTGCTGGTGCGCCCTTGAAATGCAGCGGCGTGCAGGGGAGTGAAGCCGCTGGTGGAATCTACGGCAGTTTTCGGATCGTCGCGCGTGTTCACATCGGCGCCGGCGTGGATCAACGCTTCCACCATAGCGGCATTGCCACGCTCGGCGGCTCTGACGATCAGGTTTCCCCACCGGTTGCCGGGCTTGAGTGCGGTTGGATCTTTTCGAAGCAAAGCTTTCATTTCAACCGACCGCTGCAAAGCAAACGCGGCTGGCAAGCGAAGTTTGGCGCCGCGTTCCAACAAGAGTTGTGCGAACTCGGTCTCACCTCGGACGGCGGCCTCGTCCAGAGCGCTGAAGCGCGCTTCGTCAATCGATTCGATGTTCGCTCCGAGATCAAGCAGCGTTAGCAGAGATGCGCGCTGCTTTTTGATGACGGCAAGATGTAGCGGCCGCCGACGTCTATTGGCGAGATCCATGCGCTGATCGAGCAGCGCCGGCGATTGAGCGGCCAGCCTTTGAATGGCGTCAGTATCGCCCATTGCAACTGCGGACCAGATGTTGTGGACGGAGCCGTGTTGGAGCAGGTAATCGACCAGCGTCTTGTTCGAGTGAACGTATTCCCAGGCAGTGGCCCAACCAATGACGCCGAGTTCATGATAATCGCCTTCACCGATTGGATCTGAGCCTGCTTCGATCAACAATCGCACGATTTCGAAGTTTTGCTTTTCGCAGGCGAAGTGGAGTGGCATGGCGTTGTCGCCCTCGCAGCGGATATTGGGATCGGCACCATTTTCGAGCAGCAGTTTGACGGCGGCTGCAGAGCGAGCGCCGACGGCTTCATGAAGCGCCGTGCGCATGCCGGAGCCGCCTACTTCGTTGATAAGATTCGGCGCAACGTTGAGGATGGCTTTCAGCGCGTGGCAATCACCACGCCCGGCCGCATCGCGCAACGCGTTTACCGAGGCTTCAATTTGCGTTTTGCTTTGCGCTTGAACGTGGGCCTTTAGTTTAGACCAACTTTCGAATCCGTATTCGCGAGCGATCAGATATTGAGCGTCAGCCAGCAGGAAGGTGGGAGAGGTGAGCCTTTGGGCACGCAGCTGCGCTTTGGCTTGATTCTTGAGGTTTTCCAGATTTGGATGAAGCGGCAATTGCTTCGGCATAACGATCCCCTTTCACATGTCGCCTGAGTCCGCATAACAGGCTGAAAGAAGAGTCGTATTTATAGCTTGGCTACAGCATTCCAAGGTGGGCTTGGCCCTTTCCGCGGACGGGATGCGCCCTCTTTTGCGCTAGTGGCGATGATAGCAGAAAGAAAGATGACGCGCGGGCGCTGCTTCAACTTGTGCGCCGGTTTCCGCGAAGCTCGCACCGCAGCAAACGCTGAAAAACGCAGCGACGTCGGAAACAGAGGATACGAGGGCCTGCTGTTTTTCAGAAGGCTTTGCGGGTTGCGCCTGCCATGGAATCGATCTTGACTTATGACCCAGGGACTTGTCGGGATCTTCTAGCGTAGACTGTGGAGCATGAAAGCCAGCAGTTTTGAAAGATGTCCGTCTGGGTGCAAGGGGATAACGAAGAAGACAGGCCGGCCACATGACCGCACTTTTTTCAAGGTCCAGGTGAAAGAAGGTAAAGTCTGGCTCCGATGCGGAGCCTCAAGCTCTGCAGTTGGAAAGTTGAACTTACAGGCGAAGCGGCAATTGCGTTTTTGGCAACGACACCTTGATTCGCGCAACGCACCTTTTACACCACACGCGGGCGGTAGCGCACGTCGGGATTATTTAGACTGCCGCAAACCAACGAAGAATTGGATTAATCTGTCCATCTGCGCACGGTCCAGCGGCACACCGGAACGGACTTGTGAGCAATCGAAGCCGGGACACCGTTCCTCGTTTGCTTTACCGTTCGGTTGAACTAAGCGCCTGCTGCGATGCGTATTCAGCGGCCGGTTGGGCCGCCGCAGCTCGGTCACGATAGAAGCGAACATACAGGTAGCGAAGGCCGTAGAGGGAACAGCCGATGGCGACTGCGAGGATGGAGTTGACCAACAGCACGGCGCAGGCGGTGCAAAGGAAGGCTGCGGCATCCACTCGGCGCATGCGCGTCAAGCGACGCCAAGTGCTCCATTCCAACAGGCAGATGCCGATGTAAGCTGTGACGCCGGCTAGCGCGGGAATGGGAATGTGAGAGATGTAATTGGAGCCAAGCGCCAGAAAACCGAGAATGAAAACTGCGTGGAAAATGTTGGACATGCGAGTGGTCGCGCCGCAACGAATGCTGGCTAGGCTACGCGCAGGAATTCCGACGCTCATGGGGGCAGCGAAAAATCCGGCAAAGATGTTGGCAATGCCATAGGCGCCAAGTTCGGTATCGGCGTCGGTAGCGGCCGGCGGCTTGCGGCGTCCGCGGAAGTGTTCGATGACGCGCGAGGTGATCAGAATATTCACGGAAGAAACGAAAGCCAGGCCGAACGCTTCAGGAAGAACTTTCAGTACGTCGCCGGGAGTCCAAGCGAAAGAGGCGAAGGGCGGAATCTCCAGCGGCAGCTTGCCCACTTCGCGCTGATGCAACCCGAAGATTCCAGCAATGGTAACCGAAGCGACGATTCCGATGAGCGGAGCGGGGCCGCGGGGGAAAAATCGTGCGGCGGCGAAGGACGCAAGAATGACAATGCAACTGATGATCACGGCGCTGGATTGCGTTTCCGCAATGTGCGAAAGAACTTGCCAGCTTTGATAGAGGATATTGTTTGACGTGCGGTCAATGACGGCTTTAACGCCCAAGATGACGCCTAGTTGAGAGAGAAACATCATGGCGCCAATGCCGCAGGAGAAGCCGGTGACCACAGCTTGCGGCACCTTTTGAATGTGGCGGCCCAGTTTCAGCACGCCGAAGACGAGCATAAAAACCGAGGCCACGATGCAAACCTTTGCCGCGCCGCCGATGCCTTGGTTGTGTACTGCGCGAGCAATAAAGGGAACTGTCGCGCTGGCCGTCCCTCCAATCAGGACCGGGTTGCGGCCAAGTACAGCCGTGATAGGCGCGGTTGCAACGGAGGTGACGAGACCGAGGACTGGCGGAAGGCCCATCATATTGGCCATCGCTAAACCGTATGGCAGAGCGATTAAAGCTGCAACAGCGCCACCCGCTAAGTCACCACCAAAATAGCGCCAAGAATACTTGCGAATCTTCGCGAAAAAAGGCATTTTTAATTTGGATTAAAACGAACGGACAAATCAGGAGCGACCTTGAATTGGCCGCTCCTGTTCAGGGATGGAGAATCGGAATCGATAACTAAACGTAGACCTTGTCGAAAGCTTTTTTGAAAGCCTTCATGTCGTCCTTGTCGCCCACGGTGACACGAACCCAGTTTGGCCAAACCTTCCAGACGCGGCCGATGTACACCTTTTCAGCAGCCATGGCTTTGCCGAATTCGTTGCCGTCGCGCTTGGTGTTGAGCATAAAGCAATTGCTCTGCGAAGGAATGAACTCGACATTCTTCGCCGTAAGGTAGCTGAAGACATCTTCGCGAACTTCGCCCATGTACTTGCGGCGTTCTGGAACTAGCGACTTGGTTTTGAGACTGGCTGTTGCGCCCACCATGCCGGTAACGGGCATCATGCCTGCACTCCAAGGCTTGATCTTGGCTATGACGTCAGGACGGGCAAAAGCAGCGCCGGCGCGCAGACCGGCCATGCCGTAAAGCTTGGAGAAGGTACGCAGAACGATGACGTCTTTATCCGCCGCCACCAAGTCGGAGCAGGGAACCGCATCTTTTGAAATGTGGATGTAAGCTTCGTCGATCATGACGATGGAACCGGCTGGCTTGTTGGCAACCAACCATTCGATATCGCTGCGGCTGGTCAGCGTTCCGGTGGGATTATTCGGATTGCAAACGTAGAACAGGCCAGCGTTCGGGCCGCCCATTTCCACCATTGCCTTCACGTCGTGATCCCAAGTGCCTTTCTTCAGTGGAACTTTGACGGTTTTGGCGCCAATAAATTTTGCGGCGCGTTCGCCGGCTTCATAACCGGGGTCGCTAACAACAAATGGTTTATCTTTCGAACAGAAGCCGAGCACGGCCTGATGCAGCGGTGCGCTGGAACCGGCATAGATTTCGATATAGCTATCAGCGCCGCGGCCTCCGGTCTTTAAACCCTCCTGCTCGCCCAAAGTGTCGGCCAAGCCATAGGTGAGTTCATACATATAACGTCCGCCCTTTTTGACGACGTTATAGATGGCCTCAGCGGCTTCCGGACACGGTCCAAGCGGATTCTCGTTTGCGTTAATCTTCACGGCATCTGCCGGCATGTCCTTGACCATAGAAAGCTGGGCCAAGGCCGGTTCGTTGTAGAAGGGGAGGGCAGCGCCGGCTGTGATTAAACTGGCGATTTTTCCAAAGTTGCGGCGCGAATAGCCCCGTTTAATCAAGTCGGTTTGCTGTTCCGCGTTAAGTAATGACGACATCAGTTCTCCTGTTCTGTTTGAGCCTAAATCGTGGGATATGTGGAAGCGAGTCTAACGCGGACTCGCCCCTCGAACTTACAAAAGAGCCATATGGATCTGAGCTTACCCTAAAAAGAGAAGCGCAGAGCGAGTTGAAGTTGGCGGGCAAAATTTTGCGTTGAGCTGATTTGCCCGAAAGTGCCACTGCCAAATTTTGTGTTTGGCGCGGAGAATAACGGTGAATTGAAAGTGTTCAAAGTTTCCAGCCGGAACTGGGCACGGAAACGCTCCTTAACCGTATAGGTTTTGAACAGAGACGAATCCCAGTTCTTTTGGCCCGGTCCAAGCAGCGGAATGGTGCGAGACACGTCGCCAAAGGTGCCGGCTGCCGCCAAGCTGAATGCAGCGGGGTTGATGTAGTCGTATATCCGCTGTTCCACGCTGCCGGAAGTGCCGGCCGAGGTTCCGGTGGCGTTCGGACGTTGTGCGCCATAGCCGTAAATGGAATTCGAATCGCTTTGATAGATCTGCATCGGAAAGCCGGTTTGATAGACGATAACCGAGTTGATGGACCAACCTCCAACAAGCGCGTCCAAGATGCGGTTGTTGTTCATGTAAGGACGGCCTTTCCCAAACGGGAGATCGTAGCTGAAGGAACTGGCCCAGCGCAAAGGCGTGTCGAAATTGGAAAGGCTATATTCAGCGGCCAGGTCATATGGGTTTTGCGGAGCGCCCTGTTGACCACCGTTCAAAGAGTTTCCAGCCGTGTTATTGGATTCATCCATGGTGCGCGACCAGGTAAGAGCGCTAAGGAAGGTGAGGCCCTTGCTGAATCGCTTCTGGGCTTTCACGATCATCGAATTGTACTCGGCGTGGTTCTTGCTGCTATAGATCAGGTTGATGGCCTGGTAGGTGGAGTACGGCAGCAACAGCTGATATTGCGGAACTTTTTGTCCGGAAAGAGTGCCGGAGGAAACGAGTCCGTAATAAGGATTGGCGACCGAGGCGTTAAGCGCACTTGTTCCCATCGACAGATAGGACGGATTCAATGCATTGATGTTGATGCTGCCGGTGCCGAGGGTGAGGTTGGTGGTGTGCGATCCAACATAGCCGACTTCCAGCGCGATGTTCCCAGGCAGTTCGCGTTGAACGTCAAACGAATACTGCTGGACCATGGGCGATTTCGCGTTCGGGTCAACCAAACTGAACGACTGGCCAAGACCGGCGGCGGCGCCAGCACTGTTGCCCGACGGCTGAATGAGCCCATTCGGGAATGGATTAGCGAGTGTGGAAACGGGCTGACCAAGCGAATTGACGCTGCCGTTGTAACTGGTCGTTGCGGAGTAGCCGAGCGTGCTGATTGGCGCTCCGAGGGCGATTTGAGGCGCATAGAAAATCCCGTAGCCGCCGCGTAGAATCGTTTTCGGAGTGAGTTGGTACGCCACGCCCACGCGAGGAGCGAATTTGTTTTTGTTGTAATTACCAACGGTCGTGGGCGCTCCGCCAACGCCCGCGTATTCAACCGCGCCGACGGGAGAGATGCCGGAGACCTGACTCGCGAGAACGTTCGCCACAGTAGTGTTGAAACCAGTGATGAGTGCGTTATGCGCTTCGCTGACACCATCTTCACGTTCCCAGCGCAAGCCGAAGTTGACGGTTAGTTTGGAAGTCACGCGGAAATCGTCTTGGGCGAATAAGCCGTAGTAAGGAATCGTGTCGCTGAAGTGGCTAAACGTATCCGCTTCGCGGCTGCAAGGGAAGCCGGTTAATAGGTCACCCAAGTCGTTGCCTGTGTAAGTGATTCCGCAGTTGTTGAAGTTGTAGGAACCGGTTGGATAGTTCTGGCTGAAACCAGTAGTTCCCAGCTTGCGATAGTCGAAGCCGGCCTTGATGCTGTGCTTTCCGATGTATTTGTCTACAGCAGCTGAGAAGTTGTAAGAGTATTCGTCGTAGTAGCTGTTGTCGCCCGTGTCACCTAAGCTGTAGAGGTTGCTCATGTTGATAGCGGGGAATTCGGCCAAGGCGGGCGAAATGGTTGAGGCATAAGCCTGACTGAAGCCGAGCGATGAGACATTGAAACCTTGCGAACTATTGTAATCGTAGTTCGGGAAGCGGTTGAAGCCGTAGCGAATAGCCAGAACCGTGGTCGGGTTAATGGTGAAGATGTTGTTGAGCTGAGTGGCGTCAACGCGGCGCAGCAGGCGCCAGCCCGATTGCGTGGATGGACTGTTGAACCAAGTGTCGCCGGGTTCGAGTGAATAGTAGCGCAGGTAACTCAAGCTAGCGCGCCACCAGGAGGTGAAGTCTTCATCAATTTTGGCAGTGTATTGCACAGCTCGTGCTTTTATGGCGGACGCCAGAGTCAAATCGTTACCGCCATAAGTGGACGGAGTGGAAGTCGGCGTTGGATAAAGGTTCGCGATAGCAAGACCTACCGGGCTCAACAGGGACGAAGGAATAACGTTGCCGGCGAGGGGTTGGCCAGTGATCGGATTGTTGATAACAACGCCGCTTCCCACGAAGTTTCCGTTGCGCTCCGCGATTGTGGGCAATGCAAAGGCCGAGGAATCGGACTGCTCATCGTCATAATGCTCAACCGCGAGCCAGAAAAAGGTTTTATTTTTTCCGTTATAGAGATGCGGTATGGAAATAGGACCGCCAAAGCTGGCCCCCCAAGTGGTGTTCGGCTGAGCGCTGATGGGAATGCCGGCAGCATTGTTGAAGAAGTTGTTGGCGTCCCAATCGGTGCGGCGCAAGTGGCCATAGGCGCTGCCATGATATTCGTTGGCGCCCGATTTCATCAAGGTGTTGAACATGCCGCCACCGGTGCGCGCCATTTCGGCGTCGTAGGTGTTGGCTTGGACTTTTACTTCCTGGACAGCCTCAAGAGAAGGAATAATAATTGCGCGATTATTGGCGTCGGTAATCGGGATTCCATCCAGCAAGTAGTTGTTGCCGCGGATGGGGCCGCCGGCAATGGATATTTCAGAGGAGCCGCTTTGATCTTCCATGCGGTTGTAAGCGGGCGGCCCCACTTGCACAACGTTGGCGGAAAGCCGCGACATCATGAATGGATTGCGGCCTAAGTTGGGCAAATCCACAAGCTTTTGATTGTCCAAAACCTGTCCTTGGGAAGCGTTGGAGGCTTCAACCAGTGGCACAGATTCGGTGACGGTGACGCTGTCGGAAACGGAGCCGACTTCCATAGTCATGTCCACGTCGAGAAATTGCTGAGTTCCCAGAACTACATTGGTTCGTTCGTATTTTTTGAAACTCTTGGCTTCGGCAGAAACCGTGTAAGTAGACGGGACAACCGCCGAGAAATCATAAGAGCCCGAGCCGTTGGTTAGAGTACTTCGCGGTTCGCTGGTTGATTCGTTGGTGATCGTTACCTTGACGTTCGAGATAGGCGCGCCAGATGCATCAGTGACGGCTCCACGAATGCCGCCTAGGGTGGACTGTCCCCAAAGAGCGGCGGAAAGAATACTGGTGAGACTGCATAGAAAGAGAGCTTGTCGCGCTCGTTTAAACATTAAAATCCCCTTTCGCAAATTGACCACTGAATGGCGCAGTACGGAGCGCAAGCGGATACACCACTTTGGTTGATTACCAAATGGTTCTACGTAGAGCCAGTTTTGGACAGGAGGCGGGCCTCTGCTAGGGAGTAGGGTCTGACAAAGTCAGACGCCCTGGAGGTTCCCAAGGAATATCTATGGAGTGTACCACTTTATGATGGAAACGAGGTAGAGGAAACTACGGGTAACTCTGGTTTAGGCCGGAGTTTAAAAGGCGTTTATACGTTCGTTCATTCGGCTCGCAAAGCCTCGAGCGGCGAAACCGAGCTTGCCCGTAAGGCTGGAATGAAAGCTGCCGCCAGCGCCGTAATTGCTAATACGGCTACCGCCGATAGGGTAACCTCCAGATTGTACGGGCTCATGCCATATAACTGGCTGCCGAGAAACTTTCCAGCCGCAAAAGTCAGCGGCAAGCCCAGCGCGAGACCGAACGTGACCATGATGGCGGAACCGCGCAGCACCAAGGCTATAACTTGCCCTCGGCTTGCACCCAATGCCACTCGGATGCCAATCTCATTCACTCTGCGGCCAGCATTGTAGGCGGTCACGCCGTACAACCCAATCGAGGCCAGCACTAGTGAGAGCAGCCCAAAAAACGATGTCAGACGCGCAATGAGTCGCTGCTGCGAAAACTGTGTGGCCACAAATTCTTTCATGCTGCGGATATAGATAATCGGCAAACTTGGGTCCACGGATGCAAAGGCTTGACGTACCTGAGTGTCGGTGACGGTTGCTCCGGGCCGGGCCTTAATGACGAGATTACCCATGTCGTGCGATGCTTCGTCACCTTTGGTGTCTTCCGCTCTTGGGAAAACGTCGTGCTGCGCTTCCGGGGCTATGAAAAGCGGACTAATAGGCTCGTCCAGCGCGTAAGTCAAGTAGCGCGCATCCTTAGAAACGCCAACGACCTCATATTGGCGGGTCGCGCCGTCACGTCCAAAATATTTCCCAATGGGATCTTCGTTCTTAAAAAACTTGCGCGCAAAGGCTTGATTGATCACAGCCACGTGAAGCGAAGTTTCAGTGTCCTGTTCGGTAATTCCGCGGCCCCGAATGATAGGCGTTCCAATGACGTCGAAGTATCCCGCAGTGGCCCGGTCAAACTGGGTGCTGCTATCGTCGTTTGGGCCGGGAGGTGGATGCCCGTCCAAGAAAACAGCGTCGCCATCGCTATCACCGCTTTGCGGTGCGTATCCGCAAAAGGCCGCAGACTCCACGTCTGGGGTACTAGTAATGGCATCATGAATGCGGCGGTAAAGCGGAGTCAATTGCCCGATGTTGTAGCGAGCCAGCATGGGGTCCGTACCTATGACTACACGCCCTTCCTGCGCAAAACCAAAATCCTGATTTTCCAGATGATACAGCGCGCTAGTTAGCAACCCGGAAGCCGAGAGCAGCACCAGCGACAAGGCGGCTTGAAACACCACTAGCATTTTACGCGGCAGCGAGCCAGTGCGTTCCGTGGAGCGGGACCCACGCAGTGCCTCGATGGGATCGACTCTGGTCGCCATCCATGCCGGTGCAATCCCAAAGATAATTCCTGTCAGAACCGAGACGCCAAAAGTGAAGACGAGCACTGGCGCAGAGGGCGCCGCGTCAATCGGCGTTGCCGCAAATCCGGGAAGCCGAGGAAACGCAAAATCCACAATTGTTCGGGTGCCCACATAAGCAATCAGCAGACCGGCCGCTCCGCTGACAAGCGATAGCGCCAGGCATTCCGTCAGAGACTGCTTCACCATCCGCCATGGACTTGCGCCCAGCGCCATGCTCAACGCCATTTGCCGGCGTCGTTCCAGGCCGCGCACCAGCATCAAGTTAGCTACGTTGGCGCAAACAATCAGCAGCACAAATGCGGTGACAGTCGTCAGGATATTCAGCCAGTGCTCGTACTGCTCGCGCATGCTGGTAATGCCCGCGCCACCCGGGCTGAGATACAGTGTCTGCTTAAATAAATTCGTGCGATCGTTTGCCGTCATGTCGCCCGAATGAGAGCGCAGCCATTGCAAGAGTTCCATGCGCATCTGCGATTCGATGGCCGAGGAGCTAACGCCTGGCTGGATGCGGCCAATCACATCAAGCCAATGCAAGTCAGGCCTTTTCAGAAAAGATGTCTCTCCGCGCTCCGCTGGTTCAGTCGAGATGGGAACAAAGAAATCCGGCGGTGAATCGCGCAGCGTGTCGCCAAAGAAACCTGGCGGCAGGATTCCCACAACCGTAAAAGGCGTGCCATTGAAGTTGAAAACGCAACCGACAATGGATGGGTCAGCTCCAAACTTCTCCTGCCACAAACGAAAGCTCATCATCGCAACTGGCGCTGCGCCCGGTTGATCGTCGCTCGCGCTCAGAGTGCGGCCGGCACGTGCGCCGATCCCAAACATGGCGAAGTAATTGCCGGATACATATTCGCCGCGATAGCTGTGTGCGGATTCGGAAGCGGTTGCCCGGGAAACTCCAAACAGCGGTTCACCGGCGGAGAATGCCGCCAGTTCTACAAAACCTTTTGTATGGTCGCGAAAGTGCTTGTATAGCTCATAAGAAACAATGGAGAATTCTTTGTCCTGTTGATATCCGCCCCAAACGCAGCAATGGGTTTTTTTACCCAGGCGATAAAGTTCGTGCGGTTTCGCGACCGCAAGCGATCGCAAGATCACGGCGTGGACCAGGGTGAAAATCGAAGTTGTTGCGCCGATGCCTAATGCTAGCGTCAGCACTGTCGTAATGGTGAAGGCGGGAGATTTCCAGAGCCGGATGAGCGCGTGCCGCACATCTTGTATCAGAGTTTCCATAAACGGCAATCCTTTCTGATCGCGATATTGTTCCCTAATTGCTTCCAACGCGCCGAACTCCAAAATCGCTTGGCGACGCGCTTCCTCGGCTGTCATGCCGGAAGCCATGTTCGCGGCAGTTTGCATTTCCAGGTGATCTTCGATTTCAATGCGTAGGCGATCTTCGTCCTGCTGCGTTGTGGCCAACGAACGAAGGCGCTTGAAGAATCGGCGGAGCGCCCTCATTTTAAATCCTCTGCCTTTAAAGCGAAGAATCGTCCAATAATGGCTGCCGTCTGCTCCCAATCCTGCGTTTCGGCCTGCAGTTGCTTACGTCCGTCGCGCGTCAGCTTGTAGAAACGAGCTTTCCGGTTGTTTTCCGATACGCCCCAATCCGAGGCGATAGCGCCTTCCTGCTCCAGCCGCAGCAACACCGGATACAAAGTACCTTGATTGACGCTCAGCAGTTCGCCGCTAATCTGCTCAATGCGACGGGCGATTCCATAACCGTGCTGCGTACCCAGGACATCGAGTGTTTTTAACACCATTAAAGCCAGCGTGCCCTGCAAAACGTCTTTCTTTTCTTTCATTGGGTTTCCAACAGGAAGTATGGCATTGTTCCTTTTGGAAAGCAACAGGAATTAACGCGGAACCGGCGAAGTGACGCACGCGACGCGCTCTAGTTATCGATAACGGCTGTTTTACGCAGAATCGCCGTTCTAGCGGTCAGCGCGATGCCGGTTTTCCAGGCGCCACCAGTACGCTGTCCCCGGCAGGGCGACGTAGGGCCGCTCCTGGTCCGATGTCCGCATGCACCAGTGCGGCCGGCGTTCCTGTATACCCGGAATGTTGGCAGTGGTTATCGCTACTTCCCGTGAGAACTTGAGAACAGTTGATGCCGATTGCTCATCGATCTCGATTGCAAGCAAGCGTTTCCCCACGAGGCGCTACAACGCCTTGTGCCGCCTTCCGTCGGCTGATTCCCAATCTGCGAAAAGAACTCCTTTAATACTCAGAACCCAGCTGGAATAACTGAGCATGTTCGAGAGTTCGATTTTCCCGTGTGGCCGACCGGGAACGTCACTGCTAAGAACATATGACGGTGTGAGTTCTCCAAACGAAGAATAATCGAGAGGCATACCCCTCCCATACCTGAGTGACCACGTGGCCTACGACAAATCCGTTCCATTTGCGATACGCCAATCCTCTCGATGCTAACGTGCCATGTGGGCAAAAGCCACCATTTCGACGCCTTCGAGGAAAATACAGGTGCAAGCGAATGCCCAAGCCAGCCCTCATTCAGTTCTAAAAGGGTGGGTTAACAAACGACCGACGTTGAGCCGCTGCTGTGTTTGTGCTTCGTCAAGGCCGAAGCGCAATGATCGTTCCGGAGCGGGCTCGATCGCGGTGCCGAAGAGGTGGTCCCACCAAGGCAGAATATTGCCTAGGTTCGCGTTTTGTTCGGCGAATCCGATCGAGTGGTGGATCTCATGGAATTCAGGCGTAATGAGGAACAGTCGAAGACAGCGTTCAAAGCGCTTGGGCAAAGCGGCGTTGGCGTGGGAGAAAAATGCATGCATCACTCCCGCGCAAGACAACAGAAACACCGCTGTCGGGGGAACCGCACACAGGGCGATCACCGCAAAGTCGGCAAGCGATGTCAGTGGCAGTTCTAAAGGATGATGGCGAATGCCGGTGGTCATGTCAAATTCGATGTCGGAATGATGAATGGCATGAATGCGCCACAGAGGACGTATCGCATGAAAGGCGTAATGCGACCAATAGCGGCCTAAATCGAGCACGAGAATGCCGGCTGCGAAGCGCAGCCACCAAGGCAGCAACTGGGCGATTGCCAATCCCCAGGTTGTCCGTTCGCATGCCAGCGCGAACGCCAAGCCGGAGACGGGTATTAATAAATAGGTTAGAAGTCCACCCAGCAAATGCAGGGTAGCGTGCGAGCCGAGCCGGGCTGCCAAAGCTCCGCGCAAGGCCCGTTTGGGCAGAAATACTTCCCAAATCCCGACCAGGAGAAGGGCAGCGGCCAGAAGATACCACTCCGTGGGCCGGTTGGCGTTTCCCAGCGATTTAAGCCAGTAGATCATTAAAGGGCGGGTTGAATGTCGCGACGCGAATGTATTCTATTTGTTCCGGTTTTTGAAACGTGCAACTACTATGACGAGTGCTGCGGCTCCGCCAACCAAAACAATAGTTGCCGGTTCAGGAGTGGCGATGGGAGTAATAGTCGTTCCAGCGTAAGCTGCAACGCTTGAAGCAATAACAACTGAGACAACGGTGAAGGCTACGCGCAAATTGTTCATCGGTGTTCTAGACACTAACACGATGTGCGCTAACTGTTCAAGCCGAAAGTTGTTTTAGGGCAATTCCGTGTGAAGCGATCGTTGAATGGCAAGCAGGGCATCATGGGACATACTGAGCTTTGCATTCGTCAATTCCAACGCGGAAAGCTCCGGTTTCGTCAGGCCTTCATGCGTGTGATGCTTGACGTTGCCTAGCATGTGATACACCTCATGCGCAATCACAATCGCCAGCGCCGAACCATAGGCTTGCTGGTTTTTAATGGAAACACCATGGCCCAGAACACGCTGCAGTGAATGTCGAATGCGGTCACACTCCACTTCACCAAAATGCAACACGTCGCCATCGCTGGTGTAAGCCATAGCCAAGGGTCCACGCTCGTCGTAGATCGGGGAGGGCGGAGCGACCGACTCAATACTGCACGAGCCCTTCATCTTGAATATGACCAGGTCCCGAAATTGTGGGTGGTCGGCCAGATCGGACTTCACTTGTACATCCACTTCGATGCCGCTGGGCTGCAAAAGCTGGTTGAGGCTGGCGCGCATCGTTCTTAGTGACGTTTCGGAATGCGGGGATTCAAAGTCCACAAGGACAGTAAGGGAGGGCGAAACCACGCTGCCAGCCCAACTCAACAAGGGCGCAGCCAGGCATACAATTGCAAACCTACTAACACCACGCATAAATCCTCACACAGGGAGAACAGCTAAACCGCGCACAGGGCGGTCAGCCCAAGTATATGCTGTGCGCGTGCCGCTGACAACTAGAAGATCGGTTCAGAAGCACAGTTGGTTTCGGGATGATATCCTCTCGTCACAAGCATGCGACGCGATGAACAAATAATTGAAGACGAACTGATGGAAATCAGTTCCATACAGGATGACACGGTAAAGCTGGAACGGATTGTGGCTTGGTGTGCTACGTATCCCGATGAAATTCCGCTGGCGCTGCGGTTCTTCCGTATGCGAATGCAAGAAGGTAAGGCAGCCAAACCCGCGGACGGGCAGTGACACACAACACAACCTTAAGAATTCAAACACGCGGAAAAGGTTTGTATCCCTTGACTCGCCAGGTCAGCGATTGGATTGGGAAGTTGCCCGCCACCGACGGCGCGCTGATTGTATTTGTGCAGCATACATCGTGTTCCCTTGTGATTCAGGAAAACGCGGACCCCGACGTAACGCTCGATCTGCGAGATTTCTTTGAACGTTTGGTCCCAGAAAATAATGCCCATTATCGGCATACGCTGGAAGGGCCGGACGACATGACTTCGCACATTCGGTCGGCCCTAACCCAGACCAGTTTGACAATTCCTGTCATTGGCGGTGCGATGGCTTTGGGCACATGGCAAGGTTTGTATATTTTTGAACATCGCGCGATCCCTCACGAGCGCCACGTAGTTTTGCAGGTGTTGGCGGGTTGATTATCTGTCAATGATCGGCATAGCGCGGGAACTCCACTTCTGATAATTCCGTCTAGCCCTAAACAGGATCAAGATGGAAACATTTGTTCGAGACTTGCGCCAAGCGTTTCGCGTATTGCGGCAGGGCGGCGCGTCATTCGTGGTTACGGCCATTGTCGCGTTGGCATTAGGCATTGGCGCGAATACCGCCATCTTTTCGCTAGTCAATTCTGTCCTGCTGAAGGAGCCACCGTTCCCGAAGGCAAATCGAATCATCATCTTTGAGACTAAATCCAAGGAAGGCGAATTTGGCGGCGCATCGCCGGCAAAGTTTGCTCACTGGTCTCAACAAACCGACATCATTGAAGACGCTGCTTCATTTGGCAGCGGCGTAATGAATTGGACCGGCGCCGCGTTTCCTTTGCAAGTGCGGTCGGAACGCGTTAGTGCGGCCTATTTCGAATTGTTTGGCGCGCCGGTAATTCGGGGTCGCTCGTTTAACCGGCAGGAGGACACGCCCGGTGCGCCGTTAACTGCATTAATCAGCGAAGATCTTTGGCGGCAGCGTTTTGCCAGTAACCCGGGCATTCTTGGTACGACCATTATGCTGGGCGGAGATCCATACACGGTGATCGGTGTCGTTGGCCGTCAGTTCGACTTTCAGGATTTTGGGCCCGCTCCGCAAGTGTTTGTGCCGTTCCAGCTTGATCCGAATTCACACGATCAGGGACATTACTTTCAAGCCGCGGCTCGATTGAAAGATGGCGTAACGCTGGAGCGGGCAAGAGCCGAGCTGCAAGCTTCAGCAGCCGCTTACAAAAGAAAATTTCCCGATGCGCTGGGTCCGGACGAAAGTTTTGCGGCCGCCAGTTTGCGCGAATCGCTGGTGAGATACGCGCAGAAATCCATTTGGGTAATGGTAGGCGCGGTTGCGTTTGTTCTGTTGATTGCTTGCGCGAACGTGGCTAATTTGTTGCTGGCGCGCGCCGAAACGCGCAAACGCGAACTGGCGATCCGGGCAGCCTTGGGGGCGGGTCGTGCTCGCATCGTTCGCCAGTTGTTGACCGAAAGTCTTCTGTTGGCGTCCGCAGGAGCGATTCTTGGCATAGCAATTGGATGGCTGGGCATGCGCGCGCTGCTAACCGTCAATACAGCAGGCCTTCCACGCATTGGTGAAGCGGGCGAACTGGTGACGCTGGATTGGCGCGTGCTGATTTTCACCATCAGTATTGCGCTGTTGACCAGCCTGCTATTCGGCTTGTTGCCGGCGCTGCATGCCACACACGCTGACTTAAGCGCCACGATAAAAGAAAGCGCCAGCCGCACGGGCAGCGGTTTCCGGCGCAACAAAGCGCGCACCAGTTTAGTGATTGCGGAAGTCGCGCTGGCGGTGGTGTTGCTGGTGGGCGCAGGCTTGCTGATTCGCACTTCCCTAGCCATCTATGGCGTGTCGCCAGGCTTCAGCGCGCATAACATTTTGACCATGCGTATGTCGCTTTCCGGCAAAAAGTTTGAAACCAGCGCGTCGATTGAACGGTTGGTAAAGGACGGCGTGGAGCGCATTCAAGCCATACCGGGAGTGGAATTGGCCAGCGCCACTTGTTGCATTCCGCTGGAGGGCGGTTATGGTCTGCCGTTCCGCATCATGGGAAGGCCTTTGGACAAAGGACAGCCCTTTCATGGCGGCGGCGGATGGAAAACAGTTTCGCCAGGCTATTTTGAAGTGTTCAAAATTCGCATGTTGAGAGGCCGCACTTTTAATGAGCGCGACACGTCGGCATCTACTCCGGTCGTGATCATCAGCGAGGCGATGGCCAAGAAGTTCTGGCCGAAAAGCGACCCTATGCAGGATCGCATTCTTATCGGCAAAGGCATCATGCCGCAGTTGGATGCGGAGCAGCCTCGACAGATTGTCGGGATTGTGAGCGACTTGCGCGATGGTGGTTTGAATCAAGATCCCGGGCCGGAGATGTTCATAGTGAATGCGCAGGTGCCGGATGCCATTCAAGCATTGAACGTGAAGTTGACGCCGCTGGCTTGGGTAGTTCGTACGCATGGCGACCCGCTGCTGTTGCGCGGCCAGATAGAAGAAGTGCTGCGGCAGGTCTGCGGTCTACCCGTGTCGGATGTGCGGCCAATGACGGAAGTAGTTTCACGCTCTACATCGCGCGAAAGTTTCCATACGTTGTTGATGAGCGTGTTCGGGGGTGTATCCCTGTTGCTGGCGGCAATCGGCATTTATGGATTGATGGCGTATTCAGTGGAACAACGCACGCAAGAAATTGGTATCCGTATGGCGCTGGGAGCCGAGGCAGCCAATGTTCGGGGCATGGTGATGAAACAGGGGATGGTGTTTGCGTCCATCGGAATCGTCGTGGGCATTGCCGCAGCCTTCGCTTTGGCGCAACAGATTGCCAGTTTCTTGTTCGAAGTGAAGCCGTGGGACCCGCTGGTTTTTGTTTCCATTCCGGTGACATTGGCCGTGGTAGCGTTAGTGGCGATTTGGTGGCCGGCGCTGCGGGCAACGCGCGTGGACCCGGCGAGCGCACTGCGACAGAGTTGACGAACCTGCGCTTTACGCAGGTGTCGGACGTTATCTATTGCATTATCTTGCTGATTCAAGACGACAGCGCGCAATGGGCGGCAAAATCAAGCGAATCACGGTTCAGAGTTGTGGCAACCCTAATGCATGTCGTTGCATCGGATTATCTGGATCATGAGACTCAACGAATTTCTTTTGGCTGAAGCAAACAGGATTAAGAACGCGCGCGGCTCCGAGATGGCTTTGCTGGTAACGCCCGATCTGAAAATTAAGGCGATTGGCGAGCACAAAGGAAACGCGGACGATACGTACCAAACCGCAATAGTCAACGCATTGTCAAATTGCGCCTCCGAAGATATCGACGGCAAGTGCCTTCTCGTTTCCACCTATGCACCTACCAATATGTGCAGAGGCATGGGTAAATTGCTATTGAAGTCTGGCATTGTGTATAGCGGCATGAAGGAGGTTCCCACCCAGGGGAATTGGGCATCGGACGCGCAAGACGATAAAAAGGCGACAATACAAACAAACTTAAACTCGGCGCCCGTTTTTGCAACCAGGTACTTAAATCAGGATCTGAAGAAAGCGTTCACGGATACGCCGATTGGTCCCGCGCCCGCGCACAGGATGTGTGAATCAATCGATTCAATTTACATGCATCTGACGATGGCAATGCTGGGGACGACCTGGAATCCGAACAAGGGTCACAGTAAGGAAGAAGAATCGGGCGACAAATTCGGCGGTAATAACGTCGCGGCCGTACTGGTCAAAGAAGACAAGGTAGTCGCTTGGGGTTTGAACGTAATGGCGCAAAACAAGACGCTGCACGCTGAAACCGCCATGATCTCGGCCTATCTTGCCGCCAATAATCTGAGCAAGCTTCCCACCAACACGAGAATTATTAGTTCGCTGCAACCGTGCGACATGTGTGCCGGTTTTATCGATCACGTGAAAGACAGCACCACCGAAGTTGTCTATGGAATGAAAGATGGCGAGTTAACAACGGTCTTGACGAGTGCGAATAAAGAGAAGCAACTGCGGCAGGATCAACTTATGGTTCCGATCGTCGTGCCAGATCGAATCACGCCAGGCTCCATCAAGCAGGGAAGCATACAGGAGTTACGCCCGCCTATAAAGGGTCCTTCTACGGCTGTTCTTGTCGACAAGGATGGGGTAAATGTGGGCGACGATTTCAGACAGTTCGCAAAGGCTCTGCTGGACGCTAAGAAAGATTTACGGGATGCAACCGACCAGCGCGAGATCGCCAAGAAGAATGCAGTGGATAATTCGATTGAGTTGCTGCGGAAAGTTGCGATTCAGGGGATGATGACAAGCTATGGAATAGACGTCATTAACGGGTTTTTCGCGGAAATGCCTCTCGATCCAAAGCCTACCGAAGACAAGACCAGAAGTTGCTGCACGACCATGTAGCGAGGCTGCGGGATTCTCTAGTTATAGGATGGCGGCGGCGATGTTGCATACGATAAGCAGTAGGCAGCTGATTGTTCCTCATCCTCGATAACATTATCGTGTTCTTGTTCGGAACTATTTTATTGATGGTTAGGAAATATCAGACTAAGAACTGGCCTTGTGCCGTGGGCACCGTGATTGCGGCGTACGGTCCGGAGACCTCGGCCTATCCTGCCGTTCAATTGGTATATAAATACGAAGAGGAAGGTGAAAGTTGGGTCAATTCGTATTCCAGAGGATTCTATTACTCAAGTTCGGCGAGGAATTTTGTGGATCACTTCCGGCCAGGCATCGTACTTTCCATCCGTTACAAGCCTGGCAATGCCGGTGACTCGGTCATTCGGCGCGCCGACATGGTCGCGACGCGCTAATTATTGATCGCTGTCGGCTGATAGGCGCAGAAGGGGTCGCTCTCCAAAGGGTCTCCGGTGTAAGCAAACGCTCGTGCGCGCGAGCCACCGCACATATTTCGGAATTCGCACTCACCGCACTTGCCTTTGAATACATCGGGTCTGTGTAGCGCCTGGAACAGCGCGCTGTTGCGATAGACGTCCGCTAATTGTCGCTCGCGAATATTGCCGGCGGATAAGGGCAGAAAGCCCGACGGATAAATATCGCCCTTTTGTGACACGAACACAATGCCGTGGCCATCGCGCACGCCGAAGCCTTGCTGAATGGTCTTGCGACGGAATTGTTCTTCATCTTGCGTTTGCCGGCGCAGACGATTGACTGCAATGCGACGGTAAGACGGTGCTTCGGTTGTTTTGATAGCGAAGGGCGCGCCACCGGCCAAATCGTAAACCCACTCCATCAGCTTTTCGCCGTGCTCGGGCGTAATGGGTCGCAGCATTTTTCCACGACCGATGGCTATCAGGAAGAACAAACTCCAGCGGTTGATTTTCAGTTCGGTCAGCCGCTCATAAATGGCTGGCAAATCGTCCACTGTTTCTTGCGATACCAACGTGTTGACTTGAATGGATAGATCCAGATCGCCCGCGTCTCTGGCGGCTCGTATCGTCCAATCGAAGCAACCGGGCACGCCGCGAACCGCCTCATGGCGAGCCGCGCACGAACCGTCCAGACTCAGCCCCAAGCCTTCCACGTTATGCTGTTTGAGTTTCACCAGCACATCGCGAGTCAGATCCGGTGTGGCGCTGGGTGTAATGGACACGTGAATTCCCAGATTTTGTGCTTGGTTAATCAAGTCGTACAAATCTGTCCGGCGAAGCGGATCGCCACCAGTAAGGATCAGATGGGGAAGGGGATCGCCAAACTCAGCAATCTGACGAAGAAGCCCTAGGCTCTCCTGATAGTTCAATTCGTCGGGATGACATTTGGATATTGCTTCCGCGCGACAGTGGCGGCAGGCAAGGCCACAGGCTTGCGTCATCTCCCAATAAACGATCATCGGATTGTGTGCAAAATCGGAGGCGGCATGCCGGTGAGGGCCTAATGCCGTGTGTGGTCTGGTAGTCATGCTGTTTCCATTCGCGCAGCACACAGGTTGGCATTATAGGAATGCTGTGCTTGCGCCAGATGTTTAAGAACTTGTTTTGCCTGATCCTGGCCGCTTTGAATGCAGTCGGGAACTCCGGCACCGTGATACGCGGCGCCAGCCAAGTGGAGGCCCGCATGAAGCGCTGCCAACCTTTCCATCTCGGCAACGCGTGCGGCGTGCCCTACATGATACTGAGGGCTGGCTTCCATCCACTTATACGCCTTGGCCAGTAACGGTTCGGCGGTGATTTTCATGGTGGCTCTCAGTTCATGCTTGGCCAGTTGAATAAGATCTGCTTCCTGCATTTCGGCCAGTGGCAGAGGACGTGTGCCGCCGAGGAATACGCGCAATAGCGTCTCGCCTGAGGGTGCGCGGTGATCAAACTTTACGGAAGACCAAGTACATGCAGACAGTTTGCGATCAACCTCTTGATGTGAAACCAGAAAGCCCGAACCATCCAACACATGCGGAATGTCGCTGCGATGGTAGCCCAGCGACACTGTAGCGGTGGAAACGTATTCAATTTGGTCGAGCCGTTGCGCCAGTTCTGTTGCGAAGTTGCGAATCAGCTTTGCTGTCACGTGGGCGGGCGTGGCCATGATGATTGCGTTGGCCTTGATCGTTGTGCCGTTAGTAAAAGTTATTTGATAGTGGCCGCCGCTTTTCGCGATCGTCTCTACGGGACATCCAACACGGAGTCGCTCAACGGGCAGTTTGGAGATGACGGCGTCTGAAAGAACTTGCAGCCCGCCCTGCAACGTAACGAACGCTCCTCCAGCCTTGCGCTTGACGCCATTGTTCGCGACCGGTTTAAGCGCGGCCTTCTGTGCCAGCATGGCGCGTAGCAAACTGCCGTGCTTGCGCTCCATTTCGGCAAACATAGGGAAGGTGCTTTTGAGGCTCAGCTTGTCCGGGTTGCCCGAATAGATTCCCGCCATCAATGGACCAGCTATTTTGTCGAGAGCTTCCTGGCCCAAACGTCGTCGAATAAAACCACCCAGGCTCTCATCGCCATCTGTTGCGCGCGATGGCAAGAAGTACTCCAAGCCCATACGCATTTTGCCCGGCCAGGAAATAAGTGGCGACTTCAAAAACGGAAGCACCTTGGTAGGAGCAATCATGAACACGCCGTCGGGCATGGGAATGAGACGGTTCCGGCTCCAGATATAAAGACTGCCGCCACCGTTCGAACTGATGATTTGATCGTCCAACCCAAGTGCGTGGCAAAGGTTCAACGCGGCCGGATTTCGCGGAATGAAAGAATCCGGACCGGCTTCTATTGTGAAGCCATTTTCGCGAACGGAAACAATCTTTCCGCCCAGGCGTGGGGAACTTTCAAAAAGTTGGTAATCGATGCTGCTTGAGGTGCTAGTTTCTAGGTGGTATGCAGCGGAAAGACCACTGATTCCGCCACCAACAATAACTACCTTCTTCATTAGCCGACTAACTGGCTGTTGCACTCGGCGTGCCATCGCGCTAGCGAGCACGTAAACCCAGGAAGCACGCACAGACAATGGGTGAAATAAAGCAGAGGAATGGGTCAGAAAACTCAAGTAAGCATGCAAATCTTGCGCATCGCGTCAGGGTTTAGCGTCTTGTTCTTCCTGTGTGATGAAATCCAGCAATTCAGATGCCTGTGTCCGGTCTCGTTCGTTGTTCGCTATAGAGCTTGCTCGTTGGACGGTTTTTCGCGCCTGGTCGAACTGCTCTATATGCGCGTAGCAATACGCCTCCGTATATGCAGCGGCAAAAGCGTTTTGCGGCCGCGGAACGGTCAGTTTATGCAAGGCATCTAAAGCGCGCGCATAATTACCGTCCGCCACGGCTTGCAGAGCCAGTTCGAGAAGAGCGTCGCCAAGATCTGGTTTCAGTGCCAGCGCCTGCTCAAGCAACGGCATGACTTCCTGTGATGGCGCGTCCGCTTCCCGCTTCAAATGCGCTAAATAGAAATAAATGTTGGCGTCGTTAGAATGCCGGTCGGCTGCGAGTTGCAAATGGGTCCGCGCTTCCGACATGTTGCCTTGGCGAAGCGCGATGAACGCCAGCGATTCTTCGGCCGCCGCATTGTCAGGCAATTGACTCGATGCCGCTGCCAGCCTGCTTTTCACTGCCGGATCGTTCTGTGAGTTGTTGGACAGCAAGTCAGCCAGCATGACTTCCATTTCGGCTTCCGAAACCGTCGCAGCTGATTGTGCTGTCGCCGTGTGGCTTGCATTCAGCGCCACATCCAGCACTGGAAGATGTTGACGATCCACATAGCTGCGCAGATCTGCAAAGATTTGCTCTTGCGATTTGTTGTACACCAAACGCAGACTCTCGGCACTCGAACGTCCACTATTCAAGGCATCCACAAATTCGCGAAAATGCGGCCCGTATTCCGGAGAGATTACCAGCATGTGCACCAAGGCCCAACTTTCGGAATAAAACAGCGCCATGCGTGCCGGGTCTGAGTAGTAGTTGGAGGTGGTGGAGATCTGAAAAAGGTTCTCCAATGGCAGCCAGCTATAGTTGCGCAGGATTGACAGGCGTCCCGTCACCGATTCTCCCAGAATAATGCGGCCATCCGAGATCTGATACGACGAATAGAAATCCGCCAGGCCTTCATTCATCCACAGCGGAAGCGTGACGTCAGCATGCGCCAGTAGAAAATGAGTAAACTCGTGCGCGGAAACCTCCACGTGGCCGGGCGCTAGATCCTGCAAAACAACATATTCGCCCCGTCGCGTCTGTGCGAAAAAAGCACAGGAGGCTGCGTTTAAACGATAGTGATTGAACTCAGTTTCGGAGTTGAACACGATAACGTTCAAATGAAAGCCGTCGTTTACTTGAAACAGCTTTGTTTGCGCCATCACCATTCGGAGGTCCGAAAGGCGCTTCAGCAACGAATTCGCCTGCTCAGTTGGCTGCGGCGTATAGACCAAAATGGTTCCGTCTCCCACTCGAGTCCAATTGGCAGCGCTTGCATTCCCAGGCGCGATAAATAGGGCGAAAGTGTATACCAGAGCACTCAATTGCTGGCGGACCTTGCGCACACTTACTTTATCGGCGCGAGTATACGATTACATCTGTTTCATCCACCAGAACGTTGTACTTATTTGGTTGCTTAGGTAGTAAGAACTCGTATAAACTCAAGGCATATCTGGATTTAAGGCCCAGTATTCTCTTGCATAAAGTTACACGCTTTGTTTGGGTCGTCTCGATTGTAGCCGCCTGGTACTTCGCAGCCTGTTCTCAGATTTCAGAACAAAAACCGCAGAATTTGATTACAGCCGGCGCTATCGATCCACAAACTGAGTTGAGGAAGATTTATCCTAACTCGGTGATCCCGGGAGGAGTGTATTCCGGTGCGGAACTGGCCCGCGCACGCCGTATCGACCCGGTGGTAGCAGACCACTACCAGGATTTTGGCAACGATGCTCACGTAACACGCCTCCAACAAGACGAGTTGGTTTATGTGTCCTACCGTAAGGCCGACAAGGTTCTTTGGACGAAGAAGCAACATAAGGTTTGCAAAGGCGAAGCGGTAGTTGTTGATGGCAAAAATAACATGGCCCGCTCGCGATGTGGCAATCGGTTGTCGAAAACTCCGCAGCTTCCAACCACTGACAATGAACCAACCGAGGCAATGCTGAACAAACCTGTCGTATCTATCCCGGGCGGTGGACCCGCAGGAACAGGCGCAGGTCCGGAGTCTAGTCCGTTGGGTGGTGGAACGCCTGGCTTGGGATCGGGACTTTCGACGAACTTAGCGGGGCCGGATATTCGTTCAGGCACTTCGCCTGACGGCGGCCTAGTCCCCGGATACACCGTGCCAACCGGCGCATCGAACGGATCGTCAACCTCTCCCCTCGGAACCACACCTGCTGACTCCGGGGCATCTAAAGCTCCGGTATTTCCTGCCGGCGGCTTGGCAAGCGGAATTTCGCCCGGTTACGGCAGCCCGCTGGCTGTGGCTAACGGGCTATCGCCTAACACCGGTACAAATACAACTGGCACCGGCACAACCGGAACAGGAACCACGGGAACTGGGACTGGTGCAACTGGTGCAACTGGTACAACTGGCACCGGAACAGGAACCACCGGAACTGGAACTGGAACCACCGGCACCGGAACTGGAACTGGAAGCACGGGAACCGGCACCGGAACCACACCTCTGACGCCCGTGCCCGAACCAGGAACCGTCTTCCTTATGTTCGCGGGCGGCGCATCGTTGCTGGTTTTGCGCAAATTAAGCCGTCGCCGTTGAAGCACGATCACCTGAAACTTGCCGCCGCCGCCGCTGAAGATTATCTGCAGCGCCTGGCCTCGCGGCGAGTCTCTCCGTCCTCTGACGATACCGACCGGCTGCAAACATTGCGCAGTCCGTTTCCGGAAGATGCGGCCAGCGCTGAAGAAGTCATCCGCATCCTGAACGAATACGGCTCTCCTGCTACTGTGGCTAGTTCCGGCGGCCGTTACTATGGCTTCGTTAATGGCGGCATTTTGCCGGCTGCCTTGGCTGCCTCTTGGATGGTAAGCACTTGGGATCAGAGCGCTTCGTTAACTCTCTTGTCGCCCAGTGCTGCCTTCTTTGAAGAGTTGGCGCTGCAGTGGGTGATCGAAATATTGGGTCTGCCTGCGAACTCGGCTGGAGCGGTCTTGACTGGAGCAACTTCCGCTAATTTTGTATGCATCTGCGCCGCCCGTCACGAACTCCTTAAACGAGCGGGATGGGATGCCGAGGCTGATGGATTGTTCGGCGCACCGCCCTTCAAGGTGATCGTTGGCGACGAAGTGCATACGTCCGTATTAAAGGCGCTCAGCTTGGCCGGCCTAGGCAGGAATCGCGTGCAGCGAGTTCCTACCGATGCGCAGGGCCGCATGATCGCCGCAGCGCTTCCGCCGTTAGACGCGAACACATTGCTTTGCCTTCAGGCCGGTAACGTCAACACCGGGGCGTTTGATCCGGCCGAAAAAATTTGCCGGAAAGCCCGCGAGGACGGAGCCTGGATTCATGTGGACGGCGCCTTTGGCTTGTGGGCAACAGCCTCGCCGAAATACTCGCATTTGACGCGCGGATTCAATCTTGCCGATTCCTGGGCTACCGATGGTCACAAATGGCCGAACGTCGGCTACGATTGCGGTGTTGCGATTGTGCGCGACACGGATGCCCTACGCTCCGCCATGACTTTCAGCGCCGCCTATTTCCCCGCCAGCCAGCACCGCGACGCAGCCTACTTCGGGCCGGAAATGTCGCGCAGGGCACGAGGTGTGGAACTTTGGGCTGCCCTCTGCGGCTTGGGAAAAAATGGCTTAGCAGAATTGATTGAACGAACCTGTGGCTATGCGCAGCAATTCGCCGCTGGCTTAGGCAACGCTGGTTTCGAAGTCTTGAACGACGTGGCCATCAACCAGGTTTTGGTGTCGTTTGGAAGCCCGGAACAGACCAAGTGTGTGGCAACTCAAATCCAGGAGGATGGTACCTGCTGGTGCGGAACCACCGAATGGCATGGACGCACCGCTATGCGAATCAGTGTTTCGTCCTGGATGACAACCTCTGCCGACGTGGATGTAAGTCTTAAAGCAATGATCCGAATCGCGAACGCTGTTAGATCCGAAAATGCCCAGCGTTAGCGGCCAAAGAACTCGGCGTTCTTCTTGGTAAAGTCATTCCATTTTTCCGGTAGGTCGTCCAAGGCGAAAATTGCCGAAACTGGGCAAACTGGGACACAAGCGCCGCAATCGATGCATTCAACCGGGTCGATATACAACATCTCCACCTCGGCGAACTTCGCTTCGTCCTTTTTTGGATGTATACAATCAACCGGGCAGGCGTCCACACACGCGGAGTCTTTAGTACCAATGCACGGTTCAGCAATTACATAAGCCATAAGAAGTGTAACTTTTAGGAGTAGCACACTGATCTACTGAGTGCCAACGAAGGCGCAGCGAGCGGCGTGTTTTGCGGCCTGGAGCGCGAAAAATGCCGATTCGTAAAATAGGAGAGCAATGAATCAAAAAGTCAGGAAGGCGGTCTTTCCGGCCGCAGGATTGGGAACTCGGTTTTTGCCTGCCACCAAGGCATCCCCCAAAGAGATGCTGCCGTTGGTAGATAAACCATTGATTCAGTACGGCGTTGAGGAAGTCGTCAACTCCGGTATTGAAAACGTGATTATCGTGACCGGACGCGGCAAATCGGCCATCGAAGACCATTTCGACGTCAGCTATGAGCTCGAACAGTTACTGGATTCGAAAAACAAAACCGAGATGCTTCGCCTGACACAGGGCATTGCAAACCTGGCCGATGTTTCCTACGTCCGGCAAAAAGAAGCGTTGGGATTGGGCCACGCTGTCGCTCGCGCCAAGTATCTGGTAGGCGATGAGCCATTCGCGGTGGTCCTTTCGGACGATATCATCGATTCCAAAACGCCTTGCATCAAGCAATTGATCGACGTCTATTCCAAATATGGCGCCTCGGTCATCGCGCTGATGGAAGTTCCACCCGATCAGATTTCCGCTTACGGCGTAGTCAACGCGACGCCTGTCGGTGGGACAGACAATCTCTTCACCATCAACACGATGGTGGAAAAGCCGAAAGCACAAGACGCGCCTTCCAATTTGGCCATCATCGGCCGCTATCTATTACGGCCCGAAATTTTTGAATGTATCGAAGCAGTAGAACCGGGCAGCGGCGGCGAAATCCAACTGACCGACGCCATGAAACACATGCTGAAGACGCGCGTCATCTATGGCCTGAAGTTCGAAGGGCAACGCTATGACGCGGGCGACAAGTTGGGCTTCCTGAAAGCTACCGTGGAATTTGCATTGAAGCGCGAAGATTTAGGCCCAGACTTTCGAGCCTACCTGAAGGGTCTTACTCTCTAAGCAGTGCGCCTTTGCCTTAGCTTTCTTCTGTTTGCCGGTCTAGCCAGCCCTCAACTGGTCCCCTACGTGGAGGCCCTGGTGACGCGTGGCGACATGGCGGACGCCCGCAATCTGACCGCGCGCTATCGCAGTCAAGTGGGAACCACACCGGAAGCGCTGGCTGCCATGTCGTGGCTGGCGCGCGGCGAGATGAACGACCATCAATACGACAAGGCCATGACTGACGCCGAAGAAGTAGAGCATCTGGTGAAAGGCTCACTCGCAGCCCGAAAATTGGATGCTGAACCCTACTCCCCCTTGGCGTTGGGTGCAAGTCTCGAGGTGCAGGCGCAATGCATGGTGGCGCTCAAGCGGCGTACCGAAGCCTTGCAACTTTTGGAAAGCGCGGAAAAGGAATTTCGCGGAACATCCATCGAAAGCCGTCTGCAAAAGAACGTTTTACTGCTGACGCTGGTCGGCCGTCCTATGCCACTTATTCGAGGCGTCCCCAACACATGGACCGGCAAGCCAGCGCTGTTCTTTTTGTGGGCGCACTGGTGTCCCGATTGCAAAGCCATGGCGCCCACCGTGGCAAAACTCGCAGCGGAATTCGAGCCCAAAGGGTTAGTCGTTGTCGCGCCCACGCGCTTGTATGGCTACACGGTGGACAAAGACAACGTAACGCCGGCCGAAGAGAAAAAGGTGTTGGATGAAGTATTTCAACGCTACTACGCGGCCATCCCTAAAGTTCTGGAGCCGATTGACGCCTCCAACTTTGACCGCCTGGGCGCAAGCACCACGCCAACCATTGTCCTAACCGACAGGCACGGCATTGTCCGCCTCTATCACCCTGGCGCCATGAGCGAGCAGCAACTGAGAGACGCGATCGTCTCGGTGCTTGCGCGATAATTCGAAATATGAAGATTTGCATGTTGGCCGTGTTGCTGGCCGCGTCCTCGTTTGCCGCGAAGGACGTTCCCGAGACCACCATCAAAGTTGTGGTGAAGACGGAAAGTCAGAAGCCTGTGGCCAACGCCGAAGTCATTTTAGACTTCCTTGGTGGCCGCCAGATAGTGAAGCTCGGCATGCACAAGAAGACGCATTGGGAAATTCACACCAATCAGGAAGGCTTGGCGCACTTCCCGCCGATTCCTGAAGGCACCGTGCAGATCCAGATTGTGAACAGCAAGTACCAAACGTACGGCGAGAAGTTGGAACTGCAAGGGCCGGAGAAGGTGCTGGAAGTGACGCTGCATCCACCGCAGAGACAGTACAGCGCGCATGATCCATTGAAGCCCGCGGACGACGCTCCGAAGCAATAGGAGAGTTGACGGCGACCTGTGAAAATCGGACGAATTCGCCCGATCTAAATACGGCTAGAAAAGGCTACAATTTCCGTAATGCGCCTTACGGCGTTCATCAATCGAGCAGGCAAGTTCACCCGGAGAAAAAGATTTTGGTGTAGCCGCGCTGGCAATGTTGTTTGGACCAGCTATTTTGATTTTCGGTTTGCCTGGGAATTCTATTGCTCTTTGCCGGCATCGGCCGTTGGGCTGACCACTCCTACAATTGCCGCTCCTGATGACCTGGCGAGATGGTTTTGAAATCTGTCTTTTTGGCCGGCATTTGTTTCCCGGATCGCGAGCGGTGCAGTTGTCACCAGGTTGAGTCTGCGTCTTCAGAACCAATAATCGTGCATCAGCCTCAGGAACTCGGGCGTTAGTGGTTAGAAGCTGGACGCCGAGCCGATAACAGAATTAACGGGGCAATGTGGGCAAAGCGCCAGTTGCCCTTCGTCGATCCATTCTTTGATTTCGGTCGGCGCTAACGTGCACAGACAGTGGTGGAAGCATCCGCATAAGCCTGGCGTCCAACTTGCTCGATGCCCAAAAGAATGCTTGGGCGCGGCGATTTCATCGTCACTTGATTTGGCAATCATTAAATCCAGTATCTCCCTCGCTGTCACGCTTTTGTGCGAGTCGATGCGCTACTCGGAAGCTGAAAACGTCTATTGTCGAAAACGTTTACTTCGTGACACAGAACAAAAGCCGAAGCGATTTAGCCAAGATCGGCAATCTTAGTTAATAGCCGTACACTGCGACAAACAAGGAACCACCCGTCATGAACGTTTCTATCACCCCGCACTCGAAAAGTTCGTCAGTGTCAACGTTGAGACGGGACGCCAGAATTCAGCCAACGCGGTTGTCCCGGAAGCGCAGTTGCTCGAAGAACACGACCAGAACCGGACTGCACGGTCTGGAGAATTCAAATCAGGAACCCGGGCTACCGCTGCAGTCGCTGGACATCGGCAGCCACGTCAAATCCACAGAGACACGCGGTCGGCTCAAGTGTAAATCCAAACAGCGCCGAAAGCCAAAGGCATGAGCAATTTACATTCTCAACAACGATGACGACCTTTATTTGGATGGAATTTCGCTTTGTCAGGAGCCGGGATTTCACTTCAGCGCAGCGGGCTGAATGCGGGAAATCAGTTCGCCGATGGACGAAACGAGCTTGTCCACGCGGGCATCTAGCGCGGCATCCTTGGCGCGGCGCTCGGCTGACTCTGCCTCGAGTCCGGAAATCAAATCAGCGAGGCGGCGGGCTTGCAACTTGGTTTGCTCTGCCATTCTTTTTTCGAGATGGGCTTGCACGATCATGGCGTCTTCGAGGTCGGTGAACTTCCCGCGAATTCGTTCCAATGCAGCATCGACACGAGGGTCGCCGCTATTTGGAATTGTCTGTTCCGCCATGTTCTTAGCCTATCAGGAGGTGGCTAACGGACCTTTTTCGAGAAAGTCAATTTTCGGCCCATTCCAGGCATCTCCTCATCCGAACGACTAGCCTGCCCTCTTGGCTACAATTACCGAATGAAAACAGTAGCTGTTTTGATCCTCTCAATCCTTACGCACTATGCGATTCTCAAGGCACAGACAGCTACAGTCACTGCTGACTCCGGGCCAGACGAAAGCATATCGGAGACTTACATGTCCCTGGATCAGGATTGCAGAAGTCTACTCAAGGAAGGTGCCGATACGAAAAAAACGATCGCAGCTTGCAGGAAGGTTGCCGACGAAGCGGATAAATTTGCCCCGAAGTCCCATTTCGTCACGAGGCGAGCAGCATACGTCTTCTATGCGACAGCTCTAATCCGGGCGAAGCAGCCGCAAGATGCAGTGGCAGTTGGGGACAAAGCCGTCGCCATCGTGCTCCTCGGCCATGACGACGGATCTGGGTCTAGTGCCGCATATAGCGTGCGTGGACAGGCGAGAGCGCTAGCGGGTGATCTTGCTGGCGCAGATGTGGATCTAGAGAAAGCCGAGTCCTTCGAACGCAGTGCCCTCATTGGTCCAGCAGGGCAGTTGTTGAACCCGGAATATACGCGAGTATTGAGGAGGCTCCTTAATCTCCACGCTCAAGTCCTTACTGCTCTCGGAAAACAGAGCGCTGCTGGCATCAAGTTAGACCAAGCAAATAAGCTTTAAGGTGCGCAGGTCTCCGCGGGAATAATCGCACTTGGGCAACTTCGAATAAAAAGTTCATCGAGGTCACAAAGGAGTATGGCGAATCGATTGGCTTCGCCTAGGCGCTATCTTCGAAGTATCGAACAACCCACGCCGAAACTTCTCTCTTACAAGCCCTCACTCATTTCTTCCCTGAGGAGACTCGCGATCCTAGCGTCTCTTTTACTCATTGCCGGAACCTCAGCATTCGCTAGTCCTGCGTTTCCTTACGTGCGCATCTCCAGTTCTGCCAACTTCAAATTTCTTTTGATGGCAGATGTGCAGACTCAGCGAGTTTCCCCACTCCGCGAACGAATTCAGAGAATTGTTTTTAAGTTTTGGAACCCGAGCAATTCATCAACGCCAAGGACAGCATTAAAGGTCCAACCACGTTTTGGTCTGAGCGTTTAGATCGCACAGTGTCATTGGAGGGTAACGACGTCCAAAGCAATGGTTTTCCCCTTGCCCTGATTACGAATGACGGTCGATTTCTAGTGATCGTGTTCGTGAATCCACCAATGTCGGGACAGATAGAGGCATTGCGAGTTTATGAATGGTTGGATGGTTCTTACCAAATAGAAAAAAGTGTCGCAATCGGCGAACTATTGACGCCAACGCAAATTGATCCTCGATATGCGCAACATTCCGGCATTCCTCCGTCCGCATCCGCAACCGATAGCTCGCCGCAATGGTTTGCTGGTGGTTCTCTTGAGTTCTCGGCTGACGACAGACAGTTAATTCACAAAACAAGATGGGGCAATACGATCCGTACTGAACTAGCAAAGGGATCCCGCTAAAATCGCTTATCGAAAGTGCGAATCCTCCCTAACTTCTCGCCGATCCTCCACTTGCCTACAAAGGCAGAATTTCCTCCCGCACCACGTCAAAATCAATCCGCCGTTTCTGCACATAAGACAAATTCCCCAAATGCGAGGCCTGCGCCGACCTATGCCCTATCAGCACATCCCCATTCGGCCGCTGCCGCGTCTGCAAGCACTCCAAAAAATTCTTCACATGCGAAAACGTAAGCGGATCATGCGTGCCATCAATCTCTTCCGCACGCACCACCTCGGCCGGTTCTTTGGCATTCAACGGATAATACTCATACCGCGAACGGTCAATCCAAAGCCGTCCATCCGTCCCGCACATCTCTATCGCTTCACCCTTGATGCCGGGAACTAGCGTGGCTTCGAAAGTGGCCGTGAACGGATTCGGGTCCGGATATTCCAGCAAAACATTGATCGTATCCGGGGCGGTGCGTCCATCACGATAGTGGTAAACGCCGCCAATCCCGGTCCCCGCGCATGGCAAATCTCGACCCGTGAACATATGAACCACGTCAATCCAATGCGTAAACAGATCGGTCACCTGCCCGCCGCCAAAATCCAAATAGGCGCGCCAGTTATAAAACTGTTGCGGATCGTAATCGCGCCATTTGATCGGACCCACAAATTGGTTCCAATCCAGATCCGCAGGTTTGCTCTGTAAGGACACCGGCGCTTTACGCAAGTGCCAGCCGTTGCCATACCACCAAGTCCGCGCCAAAGTAATGTCGCCTAGCTTATTGGTGTCGAAATATTTCTCTTTGGCGAGTAAATAATGACGCCCGGACCGCTGCTGCATGCCCACCTGGCAAACCCGGTTGTTTTCACGCGCGGCTTTGACAATCTGCGGACCTTCGTCGATCGTGCGGGTCAGCGGCTTTTCCACGTAAACATCTTTCCCAGCCGTCAGCGCAGCAATCGCGATCCTAGTGTGCCAGTGGTCGGGTGTGGCAATCAGAACAACATCTAAAAGTTGCGCTTCCAATAGCTTTCGGTAATCGGTATACCCCGTGGCACTCCCGGCTTTCTGCTTCGCGGAATCGATGCGCTGTCCAAACGCGTCGCAAACCGCCACCACTTCCACGCCAGGGTTATGCTGAAATTCACCCATAACGTGCTGGCCCCGATCGCCACAGCCAATAAGCCCCAGATGAATCCGATCATTAGCGCCCAGGATACGGGAATAAGACGCGGCGCTTAGGGCTATGGCGGATACCCCGGTTTTGCGCAAGAAATCACGGCGGCTGTTGTTGTCTTCTGAAACCATGTGCGAATTATATGCCTGATGCGGCACTAAAACGGCATGCATAAGCTTCTGAAGCTTCTATTTATCCCCTTACTGGCTACCGGCTTAGCCCTTTCCGCTCCCGCCGGTTCATCCAGTGGCAGTACCGCAAAAGTTACAGCTCAGCCTGGCGTTCGTGTTCCGGACGACCAAATTGAAGCTACCATTCGAGCAAAATTAGCTAAGTCTAAGATCGGCAAAGACGGCTTTCACTTCAAAGTGGCGCGTGGCGTGGTCACCTGGGAAGGTTCAACCCTGATTCCCCAACACAAAGGCGCGGCTACCCGAATGGCCCGTACGTCGGGCGCTTCGCTAGTCGTAAACCACATTCAAGTCGCCGGCGGCAACAAACCCGGAACGCCTTTGAAGAAAGCATACGTCCAACAGTAGTCATCCCGTCGTCAGTACGGTGATTGAAACGCGTGCTAGTCTGGTTATCCGTAGGCCCTAATTTAATGAAAAAGTGTTCGTTTTTGGCATTTGCGTTGTCGTGCGCCTCCTTGGCGTGGTCACAAGCGGCAACCACCCCAGCTCCGGCTGCATCTGTATCTGTCGGCGCGCAAGGGCCAGAAGCTGTCGCGGCTACTGACCCTTCTAAGGTCGTGGCGACAATCGACGGCAAACCCATCACCGCCAAACAGGCGCTGGATATGTTGAAGCCGCTCACCCCGGAAGAGCGCAAGTCAATCCAGGGCAAACTTCCCGACGTTCTCCAGCAGCTTTATACCCAGCACAAGCTGGCCGACGAAGCCCTAGCCGCAAAAATGGATCAGCAAGAAGCGTGGAAAGATCGTTTGGTGTTGGCGCGCGAGCAGGTGTTAGCCCAGGCATACATCGCACATTTGAAAGAAGATGCGGCCAAACAGCCCATCGACGATCCACAGAAGTATTACGACAGTCATCCCGACGAATTTGAGCAAATTACGCTCAGTGGCATCTTCCAGGTGTTCTCGCCTCCCGGAACGCCCGCGTCATCCAGCGGACCAACCCCTAAGACCGAACAGCAGGCGCAAGATAACGCCAATGCAATCGAAAAGAAACTGCAAGCAGGTGGCGATTTCAAAGCCTTGGCAGGCTCGGATAACGACAATCAGTCTGTAGCCAGCAACGGCGGCAAATTGGGCACATTTGATTTGGCCCGCGTACAGTCGTTTCCGCCAGCTCTGGCTGACGCCGTAAAGAAACTGCAGCCCGGCCAATATTCGGCTCCCGTGCGCGTCAACAATGCATACATGATTGTGCGCGTGGATGAGCGCAAGCGCCAAGCGTATGCAGACGTGCAAGCGCAGTTGACCGAAAAGCTTCGCAACGAGAAAACCAATAGCGTTCTAAAGCAGGAAGTTACCGAAAAGTACAAAATCAAGGTGGAAGATCAGGATTTCTTCAATGCACCAGGCGCCCGACCTGTTCCGTCTCTGCAAAGATCTCCCTCCGGGTCTTCTAAGTAGTCCGGTTAGCATCTCGTTTCGACCGCACTTGAAGGCCCATCGTGGCAAGCTTCTTTCCGGACTGCGACAAAAAGGTACACCCGTTCACGCCGCCAGCTTCATCCGGCGGCGTGAAATCGTTTTAGAGACGCAATTACTGAAGCGGCCTAACAAACTCAAGCTCATCTTTGTGCATGAGCTTTTTCATTTTGTCTGGTCGCACTTAGGCAACCGGCGACGATCCGAATTCACGGCCTTGATTCAGGCGGAACTCGCCGCCCGCGCGCGCGGCGAACTGGGTGAATCGGCTCAGGAAGCCAAGAACGGCGACTTCAAATACTACGTCTGCGAAAGCTTTTGCGACACCGCCGCCTGGATCTATGCCGGTGTGACGAACTGCAAAGAATTTCGCCTTGCCCGTCGCTGGCACGCGAAAAGGCGCAGTTGGTTTCTATCAACGATGCAGGCCGGTTCACGCTTTTGAGTCACGCTCAATCTGTGCAAACCAAGCCTTCGCCATCTGTCGTTCACCATCCACCAAGCCAATCTCACTCAGTTCAAATTCCTTATGTTCCAGCGACGCAATGGTCCAGCCTTCAGAAAACGCATTGCGCAACTGAATCTTGCTAACCGACGGCGCTTGGAATATCTTCCCATCTAACGAGACATCCTGCCTGCCATTAAAGTTGCTGAAAGCCCGCAAGAAGATTGTCGCTCCAGGTGCGCACGCCCGGTGCAGATTGGCTGCATATTTGGCGTGGTCTTCATCCAATAACGAATGAAAGCAACCAATGTCGATTACGGTTTCGAACTGTCCTTCATAAACGAGTGGTTCGCATATCGACGCCTGAACGAACTTCGCAGCAATGCCTCTCGAAGATGCTTTCTCCCGTGCTCGCTCAACGGCGGTTCTTGAAAGATCAATGCCGGTGATGTCATATCCCTTACTTGCCAGGTAAATCGCGTTGTGACCCGCCCCGCAGCCTAAGTCGAGCACTTTGCCGCGAATCTTTCCCTCGGTCTCCAGCGCGACAATCCACTCATACGGTTGTTCCTGATCGAACGGATTGCCTTTAGCTGAATGCTTCGTTTCCCATTCTTCTTTTCCCCAAGCAACTCTGGTTGTACTCATATCAGTGGCTGTTCCTCCTAAAAGTGTAGACGGAGTCGCCAGCATAATATTGTGCCTGAGGCGGATAAATAATTCTTGACTTGTTTCATTAATTCCAGAAATATAGAAATACAGAATTATGGCAAAAGCGAAAATTGAACTAGACGTAGCGCGTTATGCCGATATGTTTTCCGCCATCGGAGCCGAACCCCGCCTGCGCATCATGCGGACTCTACTTTCGACCCACCCGGAAGGACTGATTGCCGGCGACATCGCCACCGAACTGGAGATCCCCTCTTCCACCCTGTCCCACCATCTGGACAAGCTAAAGAACGAAGATCTGGTACATGTGCGTCGCGACAGTACTTTCCTGTGGTACTCGGCCAACACAGAAGCGCTGCAAGAACTGCTGCGCTTTCTTTATGCCGAATGTTGCACCCGCAACAAAGCAGTCGAACCAAAAGCAATCATTCGCGTTTGCGATTAAAAGGAGCGAAACAGCATGGAAGTAAAGGAAACTGTCCAAGAGAAATACGGCGCAGCGGCCAGGCGCGTTTCTAGCGGCGCGGGCAATGCCTGTTGTGGCGCCAGTTCAGCCCTAGATGGCTGCTGCGATCCCATAACCTCAAATCTGTACGACGCATCACAGAAGGGTAGCCTTCCGCTCGAAGCTGTTCTAGCCTCCCTCGGCTGCGGCAATCCCACTGCCCTGGCACAACTCAATCCCGGCGAAACCGTGCTTGATCTCGGCTCTGGGGGTGGCATCGACGTCCTGCTATCCGCGCGTCGCGTCGGTCCTACAGGCAAAGCCTATGGCCTTGACATGACGGATGACATGCTCGCCCTCGCCCGCCAAAATCAAAAAGTTGCTGCAGTGGAAAATGTCGAATTCCTAAAAGGCGAAATCGAACACATCCCGCTCCCGAACAGCAGCATCGACGTTATCATTTCCAATTGCGTCATTAATCTGTCGGCCGACAAAGATCAGGTCCTGCGCGAAGCCTTCCGAGTTCTGAAACCCGGCGGCCGCCTGGCTGTGTCCGACGTGGTCACGCGCGGCCCAGTACCGGACCAAGTACGCCAGAACATGCTGCTGTGGGTCGGCTGCATTGCCGGCGCGCTCAGTGACGATGACTACAAGGCCAAACTAATCGCCACCGGTTTTGCCGCCATCGAAATGGAACCAACACGCGTGTACAACATTGAGGATGCACGCGCCTTCCTATCCGGCCAAGGTGTCGATGTCGGTAGCATTGCACCTCAAGTCGAGGGCAAATTCATAAGCGCGTTCATCCGCGCCACCAAGCCGACCCATAGCTAATGTCCGCGAAAAAACAAGTCCTCATCCTCTGCACCGGGAATTCTGCGCGCAGCCAAATGGCCGAGGGCTTGCTCCGTCACTACGCGGGCGACCGCTTCCACGTCGAAAGCGCGGGTACAAAGCCCAGCAGAGTGCGTCCGGAAGCCATCGCCGTCATGGGCGAACTAGGCATCGACATTTCGAGACACCGCTCAAAACACGTCGATGACTTCGCCGGCCAATCCTTCGACTTCGTCATCACCGTCTGCGACAAGGCCAAAGAAAGTTGTCCGCTGTTTTTGCATGCAGCGAAGCATCTGCATCACAGTTTTGAAGACCCGCCACCACCCACGCACGGCACTGACGACGAACGACTCGCCATCTTCCGCCGCGTCCGGGACGAGTTGAAAGATTACTTAACGGAGTTCGCGAAGGCAAACAAAACCGACTATCAAATCCGTCCCGCAAATACCGAAGACTGGCCCGCTATCACCGCACTTCTCACCGCATCTGGCTTGCCGCTAGCCGGAGCCGAACAACATCTCTCGAACTTCCTGGTCGCAACCGAAGAAGACAAAATCATCGGAGTGGCAGGTCTGGAAATCTACGGGACCGCGGCTCTCATGCGTTCCCTGGCGGTATCACCACCGCACCGCAACCAACAAATCGCCGACCAACTCGTGCAACAACTCCTACGCCGGGCACGCGCCCAGGGCCTCAGCAGCGTCTCCCTCTTAACCACCACCGCACCAAGCTATTTCCAGAGATTCGGCTTCCAATCTAAAACCTGGAGCGAACTCCCCGGCGAGCTATCCTCTTCCGAAGAATTGCGCGGAGCCTGTCCCTCCTCCGCCATGGCTCTGCATCTCGTCTTCAACTAGATAATGCGGCAGAATAGGAGTCTCACCCTGAGATAATTTCAGAAATGCTCTCTATCTCGTGGCGGCGCGAAAGTATCGCAGTCGTTCGGTTTGTCATCATTCTGTCCGTGCTCCAACAACTGGCTGGCGGCCAAACCGTCGACGTGCATCCACCACCGGATACCCGTGCGCAACCCGTTGAGGTGCCATATCAAACAGCTCAACAAAAAGCGATCCAACAGCCCGTGCCCGAATATCCAACTCTCGCTAGACAAGCGCAAGTCTCCGGTTTGGTCCACCTCAAACTGTCAATCGACGCGAACGGACGCGTTGCCAACACTGAACTAATCTCCGGGCATCCGCTACTGATTGCAGACATAACAAATCTGATTTCCCACTGGCAATATCGTCCTTTTCTATCGGCGAATGGGCAACCCGCACCAGTGACGACCAGAATCGCGCTCCGCTTCGACGCGTCGAAAAGCACTGTGGTTATCGCGCCGCCGCCGGCCATTGAGATTCCACTTGGCAAAGAAGCTCCGCTGTCAGGAACGACGGAGCCGTATCAAGCAACCGTCGCCGCGCTCGAAAGTCATTTTCAGCGACGAAAACTGCCAAAGTACCCAGATGAACCCATGGCCCGGAAGCAACAAGGCACGGTTCGATTTCGTGTCACCGTAGATCACAAGGGCATCGTTATAGACGTGATTGCAGTGTCGGGAGATCCAGCTTTTGTCGCCATCTCTCAGGATGCTATCAAGCAATGGTTATTTACGCCATTTTTGAAGAACGGGTCCCCGGTGCAAGTATCCGGCGACGTGTATCTTACTTTTACCTTGAATCCAGATGCCCAAATACCCATCGTTCCAGGCGACGAGATCGATGCGCTCCTCGATGCCGCCGAAACCACAGTTAGAGATCGAAAGGTCGATGCCACGGAAGCTTATTGCTTTAACGCAATTCAGCGTGCGCAACACTCCGAACAAGATCGATCAGAGGCAGTCACGAACGCATTGGAAATCTTGTACCGTCTATACACAACGGCCGGCAGTGCAGACGAGAGCAAACATGAAGACTACGCGAGACGATGGGTCAAAGCTGCGACCCAGTACGAAACGCCTAATGGCCAATGGACCGCCCGCGCAAATGCAGACCTTGGAATTTATCTAATGAATCACAAGCGCTTTGCCGAAGCTGAACAGTGCTATCAGAAGGCGCTCCCTTTACTTGGGCAGTGCGTTGATCCGCCAGGCGTCCGAATCTGCACGGCACTGCAAGGGGACGTTGCCGCATACGAAGCATTAACCCTCTACTCAATGGCAAAGCTTAATGAATCGCTGCCGTATTTCAAACAAGCGGTCGAACTGCCGGACGGTGCCATTCATCCCCAGGTTAAAGCAGTCTCCCTGATAGTTTATTCGCAGGTTCTCAGCCAACTTGGTCGAACCAATGAGGCACAGCGTTTGTCAAAAGAGGCAACCGATTATCAGAACAGCCATCCCGGTGTCCTGCAACCACCAAGCAACCACTAATCCATCAACGACACATCTATGAACCAAACTGCGACGGCATTGAACTGCAAGCTTACAAGTGCCCGGCCGTTTGCCACTTCAGATATTCTTCCCTGATCAACCGTCCAACGCCATAAAAGTCTTTCAAACTATTCGGTTTTTTAAAGTGTGCATCGGCTGAGGCTGCTCGTTTTTGTAGCACCTCGGTGGGATACGAACTCAGAATCGCCACAAACAACTTCTCCAACTCCGGCGTGCGCCGAATGTGTGCTAAAACCTCTGGCCCGTCCATTTGCCGCAAATTCAAATCCAAAACAATAAGGTCCGGCATCAACTCAGGTTCAGTTTTCGCACCCTCCAGCAACTGAACCGCTGGTATCCCATCATCCACCGCCGTCGGTTCTCGTGAAAAGCCGGCCTCCTTCAGCGCTAGTTGTAAGATCTCCGCATCCAACGGGTTATCTTCCACAATTAAAATTTTTGCGCTCGTTTCGTCGCTCACGTGGATAGCATGCCTTTCGCTCCCGGAATCGTGAACCGGAATGTCGCCCCCTCATTCTTCTTCGATTCCACCCAAATCGCCCCGCCGTAATGTTCCACTATCCGCTTGCATAGCGCCAAGCCGATCCCGCTGCCTGGTGCTTCTTTTTCGCGCAACCGTCTGAAGACGCCGAACACTCGATCTTGAAATTGAGGATCAATACCGATACCGTTGTCTTTCACCCAGAACTCCTCAAAGCCCGAATTCCAGAATGCGCCCACCTCAATCCTGGGTGCTTTTGCGCCCTTGTACTTCAACGCGTTACTGATCAAGTTCTGCAGCACTTGAACCAGATGAACTCGACGAATGTGGACCATCGGCAAGTCCTTCCATTCCACCTGCGCCGAAGTCCGTACTATCGCAGCCGAAAGGTTGCTCAACGCCTCTCGCATCACTTCGTTCGAATCGATCACCGGGCATTCCGATTCATCCTCTTCGTTCAGAGCCGTGGTGTACGCAAGCAAATCCTTTACCATCGAATCCATCTTCTTTGCGTTTCGGACCGCTTCGTTCAACAGCTCAAAAGCCTCCGGTTTCGGTTTTTCAAGCAGCCCTACCGTTGCCAGTTCGATTGACAGCGCGACATTCCGCAGCGGCTCCTGCAAATCGTGTGCCGCCGCGTAAGCAAACTGATGTAACTCATGGTTCGCGCGCAGCAATGCATCTTCCTTTTGTTTCCTCACGGTAAAGTCCAAAATCGTGCCGTGAATTTCCGTCACCCGCCCGCTGTTGTCGAATGCGGCGCGGCCCTTGGTCTGCACCCAACGCACGCGTCCCTCTCGGTCCAGCACACGAAACTCCAGGTCGAACGGTCTGCCTTTCGTCACTGTCGCTTCAAATGCCGAATCAATCCGCTTGCGGTCTTCGGCATGAACATACTTCATGGCATCGTTGTGAACTGGCGTTGGGTCATCCGGTAAGATGCCGAAGATCGCTTTACACGTGGGGTCCCAGTCGGGCCCCGCATCGCCAATCTTGTAAGACCACAATCCTAGATCCCCAGCTTCGACAGCCAGTCGGCGTCTGGTTTCACTGGCCCGAAGCGCTTCGACCCACTCCTGTCTTTCGGATATGTCACGCACGATCTTCGACGCTCCAATTAATGCCCCCGTCGAATCCGTAATGGGTGAAATCGTAAGGGAAACGGCAATCCGCCGGCCCGACTTCGTCAGGCGTACCGTATCGTAATGGTCAATCCTCTCCCCGCCCCGAAGACGCTCCATGATGTCTGCCTCTTCCGCCAGCGCTTCCGGTGGAAACAACACTGTGATCGGCTTGCCTATGATCTCCGACGCCTGGTAGCCGAAGATTCGTTCCGCTCCTCTATTCCAGGTCGTCACTAGTCCGGTTAGATCTTTGCCAATAATGGCGTCATCACTCGAATCGACAATAGACGCCAGATAACGGCGCACTTCGTCGGCTCGCCTCAGTGGCGTAATATCGTTGTTCACCTCAACCACGAAGGCTGACGAATCTGTGCGCGCTCGTTGCAACACCCAATTGCTGGCCACCCAAATGGGGTCCCCGCGTTTGGTGCGATGTTGCAGTTCTCCTTCCCATTGGCCGTTTTTCCAAAGTTCCGCTTCAATCTCGGCCAGGAGACTGGGAAACGTTGTGTTCAACAGAACATGGGTTGTTTCGCCAAGCGCCTCCTCGCGCGACCATCCATACAAGCGCTCGTTACCCCGACTCCAATACCGAATCTTTCCATCCATGTCTCGTATACAGACCTGCGCTAGATCCAGCGCCCTTAGCGTCTCCAACGTACCGCCGAAGTGCCCAATTAGCGACTCTTCGAAGACGTGGTCCTGCCCTTTTTTACTTCTCATTCCGATTCGTTGTAACGCATCCTCCAACCCTCCATTTCAAACTCGTAGCTCGGCCCGTGAATATTTCTCTATCTACAGTCATAGCGAAGTTCAATCGAATGAGCAAGACTAGAGCCTGTTCCGCTGCGAGAGTAGCGTCCTATAAGGGAAACCCCAGCCCGATGGGCTGTATCACTAGGAATGAATAGCGCCTTTGGCTAAATCCACCACCGTCTTCCAGGCATGGCTCGAGACATGATCCAATTCGCCCAGCACAGATTGCATCGCACCCAGGAAGTAATCAACATCCTCTCTAGTAATCGTCAAAGGTGGCAGAAACTTAATAACGTCGGTGTGATACCCAGCCACCTGCGCCAGGATGCGGTGTTCATGCATCAAAGGCAAAACAATCATCTGGCTGAAAACACCGAAATTCATTCGGTGCAGCGTGTCCCACACCGCCTTCAGTTTTAAAGAATCGTCAGGCCGTTTGAAATCGATACCAAACATCAGTCCTTCACCTCGGACTTCGGAAACAAACGGGCAACTCTTCGCGATCTCGGTTAATCTGTCTATCGCATACTGGCCAAGTTCTGCTGCGTTCGAAATCACCTCATCTTCTTCCAGCACATGGAAGGTTGCTAAAGCGGCGGCCATAGCCATGTCGTTCTGTCCGAACGTATTGGAATGAACAACGCAGCGCTCCATGCCGTCGAAACAGAGTTCATGACTGGCGCGGTCGTGATAATCGCTCCAACCGGAACGTAACCACCCGATAGAGCTTTGGCAACGCAAACAATGTCGGGCTGCATGCCTACGCAATGCTGATAACCAAACCATTTGCCCGTCCGGCCCAAACCGCATTGCACTTCATCGGCAACCAGCAACGCGCCATATTTTTTGCAAGCCTTTGCGCTTCCGCTAAATAGCCGGCGATTGCCACTTCGCAACTCTTGCCCTGCACAGGTTCAATCACAAACGCCGCTACATCCCGCGGACACAACGCCTGTTCCAGCGCAACAATGTCGTTAAACGGAACGGCTTCCGTTGCCGGCATCAAAGGACCGAACCGCTCGCGGAAAAAATCCGCACCATTCAGCGCTAACGAACCCGTGCTCAAGCCATGGAACGCATGGTCGCAATAGATGATGCGAGCCTTACGCGTGGCGCAGCGCGAAAACTTGATCGCTGCTTCTATCGTTTCGGTTCCCGAGTTACAGAAAAAAACGCGCGACAAACCATGCCCATCTTGACCCCCAGGGTGCTTAACCAATTTCTCGGCCACCAAACCCGCCAGAAGAGAACAATCCATCCGAACAAGATTAGGCAACTCCGCCGAAAGTATCTGTTCAAGAATGGCGCGAACTTTCGGATGATTGCGGCCCAGAGCGAAGACACCCCAACCCGTCAACAAATCCAGGTATCGATTTCCGGCCTCGTCGTAAAGATAACTGCCCTCCCCGCGGACGTATGCTTTATCAAAGCCAATCGTCCGCAGCATTTTGACAAACGCGGGGTTAATATACCGAGAATGGAGTTCATACCTTCGATCATTCTGCGCTTCCAACCACTCAAGAAAAGTTGATTCTTTCTGGTGGTTGACCGCCAAGCCCATCTGCATTCATTCCTAAGATCAAGTACGTCCACCCACCGGGGCATTACAACAATTATCTAAAGCCAGATGCGAACTGCGGGGATCGCAAAACTTCCGGCAGCGCAAACTATTCGTAGATCAACGCGCGGATTTCTTCCACCCACATGCTTGCCTCCGTCTTAGTGCTACAGTCTCCCTAAGATGAAAAGCCTCGGCCCCGTTCTGATGATCGCTATCTTGACCATCGGCACGTCACTGCATGCTTGGACGCAAGTCAAAACAACACCCCCGCAACCACAGACCCACCTCAGCGTACCCGACGGCTTTAGCTTCGCTGCGGGTGGCGATCTGATCGGTCCGTATAGCGACTTCAACATTGAAACAACTCCAGGAATTCCTTCCATAGCCGAAATCTTTCGCCATGCCGATCTAGGTTTCGCGAATCAGGAGGGCGCGATATTTGACCAAGCAACTTTCCGCGGCTCACCAGCAGCGGAGAACGGCGGCGGTACGCCCATCTATGCGCCTGCGGTTGCAAATAACCTCAAGGCTATGGGCATCACCATCGTTTCCAAGGCCAACAATCACGCAACCGACTGGGGAACGCTGGGCTTGGAAGCGACGCTTGCCTCACTGCGGGCCGCAAGTATCGTGCAAGCGGGCAGCGGCCTCAGTCTAGCCGAAGCGCGCGCGCCTGGCTATGTAGAAACCCGCCTGGGCCGAGCGTCTCTCGTCGACGTGGCCTCTACTTTCCCGCCCATGTCTGCAGCCAGCGACGCATTTATCTATCGCCACGTCGCCATGCAGCCTCGCCCTGGCATCAGTCCGCTGCGTGTTCGTCTCGTCAGGTTCATCTCCGCCGTGAATCTTTCGGCCCTGCGCAAAACGGCAGGCGCATCCGCCTATCCAACCAAGGGACGCAACGACGAGGTTCGCATCGGAGATCTTCTCTTCCGCGCCTCTGGTCTCGCCTGGGAAATGGAATCCTCCGATGAAGCCGCAGTCCTTGCCTCCGTCCATCAGGCGCGTCTCCAGTCAGTCTTTGTACTCTTCTCCATCCACGCCCATGAAACTGCGGGAGACATCGACTCTGGCCCAGCCGACTACCAACCCATGGCCTTGCACTTTGCAAACGAAGCCGCCGCTCCCAACGATCCGCGCCCGGCAGACTTCGAACCAACACTTTTTCACGCCGCCATCGACGCTGGTGCTGACGCCGTCGTCCGCAGCGGTCCGCATGTCTTAGGTGGCATCGAAATCTATCACGGGAAGCCCATCTTCTATAGTCTGGGCAGTCTCTTCTTTCCGTTCGGTAATATCCACACCCTCGTCACCGCCGCACGCGAGACGTTGTCTATGCCTGATGAATCCTTCGAATCCATAATTCCCGTCAGCACTTACCGAAACGGGAACATCGACGAGATTCGTCTTTACCCAATTGCCATAGAAAGGAACGCCGGCCCGACACTGGGCTTTCCTCATCTGGCTCCACCCGATCAGGCCACACGCATCTTGAAGCGACTACAAGACCTCTCCGCGCCATTCGGCACAAACATCACCATCACGAGAAACATGGGCGTAATCCGAGCGTCAATGAACTGAGATCATCGGTAGCCAATCTGCACCCCTCGCACTTTCTCCATAACTACTATCGGCCAATGGGCGTCTAGAAGTCATGCCACCAAGAGCACACCACTCGCTCATTCCGCACTGGCTCATCCACTTCGGCGCCCTGGGGCTTTTTGCAGTAGCGGTGGTGGATTCCTCCCCCATTCCGCTGCCCCTGCCCGGCAGTACTGATTTGTTGCTGCTCTGGCTGGTTTCCCATCGCGACGAGCCTTGGCTTCTAACAGCCAGTGCAGTTGTCGGAAGCATCATCGGCGGTTACATGAGTTGGAAAACGGGTTGCAAAGGTGGCGAGAGAATATTGGCGCAATACCAGAAGCGCCGTGTTTTTGGCCGCATCTCTGGCTGGATGAAGGATCACTCCTTGGCCGCGGTCCTGCTTCCCGCCGCCCTGCCCCCGCCCATCCCAACAATGCCGTTTTTGCTTGCGGCTGGAGCGCTTGGGATATCGCGCACGCGCTTTCTAACAGCCTTTGGCGTTGGCCGGACGCTGCGCTTCGCGTTTGTTTCATGGCTGGCAATGCGGTACGGGCGTCACATTGTGGGCTTGTGGAACAAAAGCCTTCAACGGTGGTCTTCCACTGTGCTTTGGGTGTTTCTGGCCATCACCGTGGTGGGGGTTTGCGTGGGAGTCTGGCGAATGCGCAGCCAGCGAAACTCCGATCACGAGCCGGACGAACCTGCGTCCGCGCTCGCCGTCCATGGCGACTGTTGAATCCTAGCTCTTCGCTATTGCCGAGCGCCCGCAAAATCTCCGCCAGCCAATCATCAACCCACACATCGCGAACCCCGCACCAATCAACCACAACGATCCAGGCTCCGGCGTTCCCGCTGTAGCTGTCGTACTCACGCCATTATCCAAAGCCTCCAGACTCAAGCCCCCATTCTGGGTTAGTAACTCATACTGAAAGCCGCTCGCTAATCCCTGTACCTCAAAAGCTGCAGTATTGTAGTTGGTGTTGGCAAAAGTGGGCGCAATCAACTCAAAGGTCTCGCCCGCTACAGGCTCAAATCCATCCATAAAGTCGAAATCAATAGTACCGTCAAAGGTCGCGAGAGCATTCTCCATCTCAATGTTTGGGTAGCCAGTACTGCTTTCAATTCCGAACTTTAGCGTGCCACCCGCATCCAAGCCGAATTCAGGATAGGCGGATAAACTCGAGCCGGAATCCAGCTCTAGTGTCCCATTTTGCGCGATCTCCAGCCCATTCCCTACTCCATACACGGTTCCACTGTTTTGCACAATAACGGAGCCAGTCCCGCCATTACCTCCAATCGTAAGCTGCCCCGTATCCAGATTGCCTCCACTGCCGACCAGCAGAAATCCAACCGATCCCGATCCTGAGCCAACAACCGTACCCAATGTTCCCGCCGTACTAGGGCCCACAGAACCGCCATGCAAGATAGACAAGCTCCCATTTCCGCCGTGCGTACCAATGGCTAAATCGTCATTGACTGTCCAGACCGATTCTGCCCCCGTCACTGTAACCGCGCCAGTTGCACCCGCATAGAGTCCTATATCTGTTCCAGCATTCGCGGTAACGTGTCCGCCATTCTGGATTATCATCGACCCCTGCTGTCCACTGCTAATACCACCCACCTCCATGCCGTTAGTATTCAGCGTGGAACCTGCGCTACTTATCGTTGCCGACGTCCCTGGGCCTCCCGCAAAGCTAGCCAGGAAGTAAGATGCCTGACCGCCGTTCTGAATCAGCATCGCACCATTTCCGCTGGAATTGTAATATGTCCCGCTGAATAGCGATGTCGGCCCGCTAACTGTAATGGATCCAGCGTTGTTGTTAGTTGAACCTAACAAGCTCGCCCCACTGCTGATATTGATAACTCCCTGTGCCCCAACACTAAGTTGGCTGACGCTGGCTGTTGCTGAAGCTGACGAAATATTCAAAGTTCCCGCCACGCCGTTGCCCACGGTAAGCGAATTTAAGCTCAGCGGCGCACTCAGCCCAACCGTGCCGGAGATTGGTGAACCGGAAAAAATCGTGCCAATGGTTGCCGATGCGTTACTACCGTTCGGCGCTGCACAAGGCGAAGCAATCACTCCACTCACGCATACCCAATTGGACGGAGCATCGAACCAGCCCCCTGTGCCGCCGTTCCAAATTGCATTCTGTGCCTGAATCCGTGCTGGCACTTCCAAATGAACAATCAGTGTGCCTAATAAGAAGAACTTTGTGACGCGCATTCGCTACCTCCAACTTCCATCCAGAGAATCGCAACCTATAGCTTCCCCGTTAATTCAGCCGCGACTCTTCTGCCCGCAACCATCACCCCGCACACCGCTAACCCCACGCCAATCAACCGCAAAGATCCCGGCTCCGGCGTTCCCGACGTAGCTGTCGTACTCACGCCATTGTCCAAAGCCTCCAGACTTAAGCCGCCATTCTGAGTTAGTAACTCGTATTGAAAGCCGCTAGCTAAACCCTGTACCTCAAAAGCTGCAGTATTGTAATTGGTGTTGGCAAAGGTGGGCGCAATCAACTCAAAGGTCTCGCCCGCCACAGGCGCAAATCCATCTATAAAATCGAAATCAATAGTGCCGTCAAGGGTCGCGAAAGTATTCTCCATGGCAAGGTTTGGATAACCGCTACTGCTCCCGATGCCAAGCTTCAGCGTGCCCCCCGTATCCAAATCAAAAATAGGATAGGCGGAAAAACTCGAACCGGAATCTAACTCCAGAGTTCCATTTTGTTCTATCTGGACCTCGTTTCCATTCACGCCAACAACTCCGCCGTTCTGCACGGTGACCGCGCCTGACCCGCCTTGCCCTCCGATCGTCAGCCCATTTGCATAGAAAGTGCTTCCATCTCCAACTGCAATCGATCCCACCGATCCGGCGCCTGATCCAACAGACGTGCTCAATAGCGATGACATACCCGCGCTAACAGAACCACCATTCAAGATCGACAAGCTGCCATTCCCTCCGTGCGTGCCGACGCTTAAAGTACTGCCGACCGTCCACACGGAGCCGCTACCCATTACGGTGGCCGCGCCTGTCGTGCCCGAAAAGAATCCCACTTCTCCATAAGCTGACATTCCTTTCCCTCCGTTCTGGATGGTTATAGATCCTCGCTCGCCGTTGTTCACACCACCCACGACAATGCTATTGACGCTGCTCAGCGTGGAGCCTACGCCGTCAACCGTAGCGGACGAACCAGAGCCACCCATAGAGGCCACTGAGAAGAACGAGCCCTGTGCTCCACTTCGAATCTGCAACGTACCCGTTCCGGTCGAACTATAACTAGCCGGACTGAAAAGTGAGTTTTGTCCGCTAACTGCAATGGATCCAGCGTTGCTAGTAGTTGCATTCCCGAAATCCGCTTCCCCGCTAATATTCAGAACTCCCTCAGCTCCAACACTAAGTTGGTTGACCGTTGCTGTTGCCGAAGCAGAAGAAATATTCAACGTTCCCGATACGCCGTTGCCGACTGTGAGCGAATTCAAACTTAGCGGCGCACTCAGCCCCACAGCGCCGGAGAATGGTGAATTGGAAAAAGTTGTGCCGATGGTAGCCGATGCGCCATTACTATTCGGCGGCGCACAAGGCGAAGCGATCGCCCCGCTCACGCAAACCCAATTGGAAGGGGTCGTGAACCAATCTCCTGTGCCGCCATTCCAAATTGCGTTCTGCGCCTTAACCCTTTCAGGCAGCTCTAGGTGAACAATCAGCAGCCCGAACAATAAGAACTTTGTGAAGCGCACTCGCCCCTCCGCCTTCCATCCGAACGAAGCTCAATCGTTTCACAGCGTATCTCGAAAAATCAATACGTAATGTTGAGGTTGCTCAGAGTCTTGCCGAGGAATGGTGCAATCGAAAAACTGAAAGAGGATACTCTTCTTTGGCGTTGGCCCGGTAAACTTGCGTATTCGCCACTAACGGCCAACGAATCGTTAGCTCTACACGTACGGTGCGCGTCCTAGTTCAGAGACGCGCACCGTTCTGCTAACTAACCCGACTAACTTACTGCAGAACTGTAGTCCACAACCGCAGCGTGTTTGCATTGTCATCTACCGCCGCAATCCTAACCGTTCCCCAACCAACATTGAACAGATTTAGGCCAAACGCTCCGCCATTGTTCGGATCCACCGAGAATTGCGAAACAAACGTGCCCGTGCTAGTAAACTCCTCCAACTCACTCGGCTGATTCGGGTCTACATTTGATCCATCGCTATTCGCAACCAGCAAGTGCCCTGTCGGCGTCAGCACCATATCTAGCGGACCGTGCAAATGCGTCAAGTCCTGGAACAGCTGGGTTCCGGTGCCAAGTGAGCTAGTGGCCACCTCGGCGCCATTCAGCGCATATACCGCGTCATCGCTGGACGAAGCGATATAAAGGATGTCATGCGTTGCATCAAAAGCTAAGCCGGACGGCCCAAGAACCAGTGCCGCTGGGTCCAACCGGTGACTAAATCCTGAGCCAATCGTAACCACGCCTGTAACGCCAGTGACCGTCGAACCGGCATACGTAACCGTATAGCGTTCAATGTTGCCCGACAAAACGTTTGATACAAATAGGTGCGCGGTTCCATTTCCTAAGTCATGAACCGCGATGCCCCAGGGGCCGTTGATCGCATAACTGCTGCCCGAAATAGTGCCCAGCGTGGTGCCATGGCGGTCAATAAAGGTTATCGCGCCGGCTTGTACTGTTGCCGGGGTTCCATCGGCCGTAGGCAGATTGCCTACAATCACAACTCCGTTGCTCAAAATTCCCAGCGCGGCAGTAAGTCCGTGTACTGAGCTTTGATAAAAGAGCGTCTGGTTCCCCGATTCGGAGATGCGTACGATTGTGGTGCCCGTGCCTTGCAGGTTTTCCGAGTCATTGAAATTCGAAACTAGAACGTCGCCCTGCTGTAGCAATCCGTCTGTCGGAACGGTCGTCGGTACATAAACAACGCCGTAGGGATTCACATCTCCGTTGGCGGGAATCGTGGAAACTGTGCTCGCAGGAAGCGGAAAAACAGGACCGGCTGCCAGCGTCGGAATTGTGCAAGTTGCAATTGTGCCAAGCGCCAAAGCGCCTTTGGAATAAACATCCCGCAGCCGCCCTCGGCTCAAACACAACGCGCCCAAGCCCAATCCCAATAGTACCCAAGTTCCTGGCTCTGGCGCCGTAGTAGCCGCTACGTCATCAATTGCGAAGTCCAGAGCCGGGCTTGAAAGCACTACACTATTAAATGCCGTGCCTGTAAACTCAATCGTTCCTTCCGGGAATATAAATCCGTTAGGCACTGCTCCAGTTGCGGAAATCGAGCCCACTTGCGTCGATCCCAAGTATGCAGTCAAAGTGAATGGCGATGCCGGACCAAAATCGGAGGTGGCGAAAAGCATCGATAAGTCACTTAAGTTCTGATTGAAATCGATCTCAAGTGCTATATCTTGTGCGCCCGACGATCCAGGACTGCCCAGCACATTGCCGGTCAGCGTATCGAAGATGGTGGGTTCAATCGCGAAGCCGCCCGGATCGGCAGAACTCAAAAATGTTGCGGTCAAACCGTTCACGGTGTCGGAAAACTGAGTGTTGGTTCCAATCGCATCGCTATCAAAGTTGAATACTGTTGAGGCTTGCATGGCGACGCACGAAAAAGCGGCTATGCCTAAAACGCCGAAGAATCGGCCGGTGAATTGTGTTTTCATTTGGATGCTTATACCCTTCATAGGCATAAGCGACACAATGCAAAAAATCTTTCATGTGCCGGCCAAAAAACTCAGTCACACAAACTTTTGAATCTATTTCTTCCCTCTTTTCAACTACCTACAGACCACCCCTGCATCGGTTCAGCGAAATTCGAGCGTAATCTGTTGATCAGAAGGCGTCACGCGCATCCCGCGTCCGGCGCCTCAATTCTAGACAAAAGGAATTTCAAATGGAAAACGAATTGATCAACTCCGACGCTGTTAAATCGGAAACAAACAAGTCTACCGGTCCTGTCACGATCGCTGGAAAAAGCCATTTCATCCCGCAATGCAATGAAATGTTTGCGTAGCAAACTCCAACCGGAGGACCGGAAACCAGCATGGCTGCTGCGCTCCGAATACGCTCATCCAGCCGTACGAATCCATGGACGAGTACAAAACCGTCGAACTCTCTTAGCGCAAAGCTTACTCGCCCAATAATGAAACCGAATATCACATGGTTACCGAACTGGTGAACGCCGACTGGTTTCTGCAACGCGCCTCCCGCGCCCATGCCGCCGTCGAAGAAGGCATCTACCAATCCAATCCAATCCCAACCCGCTACCTGGACCGAGGAACAACAGAAAACACTCGCCCGTCACATGCGCTACAAAACCGCAGCCAGTAACTTAGTAGACACAGAAACGCAAAGCCTGCGAAGACTACCGCAAAGCCCGCCGCGCCGAAGCCGAAAGCGCTGCCAAATCCGCCATCGCGAAAGAGCGCCTGGAAGAAGTCTACAAGAGGAAAAACCGACCCGAACAAACTTGGAAAGAAAAACTAGCGGAGATGAAGAAGCAAGCCACGTTTGCGCAGCAAATTCCAACCGGTAGACCGGAAACCAAGGAAACGGTCCGATCTCAAAAAACATCTGCCCCTCCAGGGACAACTGCGTCCAAACTCCAACACAAACACCGTTCCCATCCAGTCCCGCCTCCGAAACCTGTCAAACCCCGGCATTCAATCACCGGTGAAGCGGTCTCCTGGGGTCTCATAGAGACCTCGCAAGTCGCCCGTCCAGCGGATATTCCCCGTTTCTTCGCCAAAGTGACCACTTCGTTTCGAAGCGGCAGTCCTTTGCAGGACCGCCGCTCGGCAATTGGCTAGTGAACCAGTTCAGGCGATCCGTTCCCGGTGCACAAGTCGAATCCCGTTGCTGCGAATGACGAGTTATAGACGCCGCAGTTCCCGTATGTGACGTCGCGGAACAGATACTCACTCTTATAGAAGAAGCTGTTCTGGTCTTGGCTGGAAGCGCGCAGCGGGCCAGAAGCATTAGTCATGCCAGCTAAGGATGGACTAGCCACGCTCGTGCCCCCAACTGTATACCAACCAGCTGGAGCGCCCCCTGCGCCGCTCGTCGCCAAAACCCACACGCCCGAATTGGGGTTGCTGTCAAAAGACACGTCTGGTACTCCGCGCGCAAGACCAACTATGTCTCTAACTCGGTCTTGAAAATGTGGTCTCGCGAAGTAATAGCTCAACCCACCGCCGGCGTCTTGCCACGTTGTTTCGGTTACGAATGCTCCCGTCGCCAAACTGCGCGAGATGGATGTGCCTCCTGCCGCAACAACACTCGGCGAGACTGACGGCCAAATTACACCGGCCGCATCACCAGTTGAGGCGAAAAAAGACCACGCCGGGCGTGGAAAACAAACCCTCAAGCAGTGTCTCGTCCGAAAACTCTCCGCCGCCCCAACTCATCGATACCTCGCCCCCGCCTGCGGCCGCTACTAACTGCGCTGCCAACTGGACTGCGGGAAGCAGATCACTATCATAGTTGCTGGCCGCCTCCACGAGAATAATCTGCGCGTTCGGCGCCATAGCATGCGCCCACTCAATGTCTAGCGATTCCTCTATCTCCCACCCACCCGTAGGATCTTGACTAGGCTTAGTCCCCGCAGCGTATATCGTGCTGAAATTTGCCGACGGCAGGCCAAACTGCTGGGAAAATGCCTGCAAGTCGGCTTCAGCCGTCGGGTCGTCATATGCATCCACCAGCGCAATTGCCCCGCTTCCGCCAACCGGGTTCGCGGTAACAATGTTGGGGTTACAGCCTTGACGCGGACGCTGGTACTCGTTATAAATGCACGCTATGGATGCCGGAGTCTCATACAAGTAGCCCGAGTAGGGCGGAGAACCGGCCGCTTGCTTTTGACCGGTCGTCGGCAAAGCCATGATGCGAAGATCCGTATGGAATCGCCTTGCTCCTGGCTGAGATGTAGCTAAATTAGAACCTGGAATCATAATGCGGCCAGGTGCAAAAGAAGTGGAGGGGTTCTGAGCAAGAAGCGTAGCGGAGAACGCCGCGAACGCTCCTATCGAAAGAAGAGCTTTTTGCATGATGGGGTTTTGCCTCGTTTCGAGGAGTGTACCAGAAAGGCGATATGGTGACCAAACTTTTTCTACTAGCAGCCGACGGAGCATCCTTGACCGCGATCGGAATGCTCTTTTTCTCGCGCTAATGTGAGATGCCTTGACCTTCGACCTATTGTGATTTAAGCTGACGAGTAGAAGGTTGAGGTATCGATGAATTCACCGCGCTTTCCTATTCCGCAGGGCACGCTCGATATGCTGATTCTGCAAATTGTTTCTCTTGAATCGGCGCACGGATACGGAATCGCGCAACGGTTGGAGCAAATCTCTCAATCCGTCGTGCAAGTTAATCAAGGGTCCCTTTACCCCGCGCTGCACCGCCTGGAACAAAAGAAATGGCTGCGCGCGGAATGGCGGGAATCGGAAACCGGGCGCGAAGCAAAGTTTTATTCGCTAACTGCTGCCGGGCGCAAGCAACTCGCAGCGGAAAAAGACGGTTGGGCGCGCTTGTCCGGCGCTGTTCAGTTGATCTTTGACGAGGGGCAAAGATGATACGCCAAATCTTGAACTGGTTCAGAGGTGATCGGTTGGAGGGCGGTTTGGATCGTGAGTTGAATTACCATCTAGACCGTCGCATAAGCGAGCTTGAGCTATCTGGCTTGCCGCCGGAAGAAGCCCGCAGAAAAGCCTTGCTGGAACTTGGCGGCGTAACGCAAATTCAAGAAGAGGTCCGTGATGTTTGGCTCACACGCTGGCTGCGCGATCTTGCCTATGATATGCGCTTCTCAATCAGGTCGTTCATTCGCACGCCCTCCTTCACAATCACCGCCGTCTTGTCATTAATGCTGGGTATCGGCGCCACCACTGCAATTTATTCATTGGTAGATCAAGTTTTGTTGCATGCGCTTCCCGTGCGCGAGCCGGGGCGATTGGTATTGATTGATTGGAAAGGTGAGCAGAATTCCGATGGTTTCGGCAGTTGGAACCTCATGTCACATTCCATATGCCAGGACCTTAACCAAAGCAAGCAGTTCTTCGAAGGCGTCTTCTGCCGCGCCTTAACAGATGTGAACCTTTCAACCGGCGGCGACTATCATCCGGCAACCGCCGAGATCGTTTCCGGGAACTACTTTTCGGTGCTTGGCGTGGGACCGGCGCTCGGACGCGTCTTGACGCGCGAGGATGATGGCGCGCCGAACGCAAATCCTGTGGCCGTGATTTCATACAGCTTTTGGCAGACGCAACTGGGCGGCGCTCCCGATGTTATTGGGCAAAAAGTGATTGTGAATCGCCATCCTTTTATTGTGGTCGGCGTCGCGGCGATGACGTTCAGAGGTATCGATGTCGGCGAAGTGCCGTCACTGTGGATTCCCATTTCGATGTCGGGCCAAGTTATGCCGGGGTTCGACTACACGAAAGAACGCCGCACTCGCTGGCTGCAAGTGTTAGGCCGCTTGAATGAAGGCATCAACTTGGCGCAAGCCCAAGCCGGACTGCAGCCTTGGTTCAAGTCAAGGCTACAGGAAGATATGCATAGCGCCGGGTTTCCTGCAGCAACGCCCGAACGCTTACGCGATTTTCTAAACTCATCTTTAGTGCTGACTCCAGCGCCGCAAGGGCACTCTGGTCTACGACGCAGGCTAGTGCAGCCTTTATGGGTGCTTCTGGCAGTAACGGCCGTTTTGTTAGGGCTGGCATGTCTGAATGTTTCCGGCTTGTTTTTAGCGCGCGGTTCTGCACGCGATCGTGAGATTAGCACCAGGCTCGCGCTCGGCGCGTCGCGCGGCCGGTTGGGACGACAGTTTCTGGCTGACAGCTTGCTGATCGCGCTGGTTGGAGGCGCGCTCGGGACCGCATTAGCGCCACTTGCCGTGCGTGCTTTGCTGGCATTCCTGCCTCAGAACACTGCCGAAAACGCTTTGCATACGGGCGTGGATTTGCGCCTTCTCTTGTTCGCGTTCGGAGTCAGCGTTGCTGCGGGGGTTCTGAGCGGACTGGCGCCCGCCTGGCAATCCGGAAAAAAATCACTTGTTTCATCTCTGCATCAGCGCGGAGGTACGGCGCTCGGCGGAGTTCGCATGCGAAAGGTCATTGTCACCGCGCAAATTGCCCTGACACTAACACTGGTGGTGGGCGCTGCATTATTCGTCCGCACGTTGGATGCGCTAATGACAAAAGGACCAGGCTTTGTTACTTCGAGTCTGGTTTCGTTCCGCATCGACTCGCTGCAAAACGGTTACTCGCCGCTTGATGGCAGCCGCCTGATGCGCCGCCTGGATGAAGCGGTGCGCAACTCTCCCATTACTCAAACATCTTCTGTTGCGCGCTTCCCGTTATTAACCGGCGGAAGTTGGAACGATCGGATGATGGTTCTGACCAGCAACAGATTTACGACCGATCACGATATCAACCTGAATTCCATTACCCCCGCATTCATTCAAACCATGGGAATTAAGATCTTGGCCGGGCGGAATTTCAACCAACGGGACATGCGCCCGCCGGCCGAAACGGGCTTCCGCAGCGCCATTGTGAATGAGGCATTTGTGAAGCGTTACTTGCCAGGGCAAAATCCGTTGGGAGTGCGCATCGGCGAAGGTCCCGGTCCAGACGTTAAGGCAGATATCGAGATCGTCGGCGTTGTTTCCGATTTTAGTTATCGTGGAATTCGCGAAGAATCGGAGCAGGCGTTTTTTCCTTTCCTCGAAGGCTATGGCGCAAGCGGCACTTTTTATGTGCGAGTCCGCGGAAATCCTCAATCGGCCCTGCAAACTCTTCGCTCGATAGTCCGCAGCGCTGACCCGACGTTGCCAATGACCGATTTCCGCACACTTGACGAGCAGGTAAATCGATCGTTGAATACCGAACACATGCTGGCGACCATGTCCAGCAGCTTCGGCATTTTGGCGCTTCTTCTTTCGCTTGTTGGATTGTACGGCGTAATGTCGTTTGTCGTCACGCAGCGCACGCGCGAAATCGGCATTCGGTTAGCGCTCGGCGCGCGCCGCTGGACCGCGATTTGGATGGTGCTGCGTGATGCCCTCGCCATGATCCTCGCCGGTATAGGGATTGGCTTGCCCGTCGTTTGGTTATTAGGCAAGCTGGTCGTCTCGCAGCTATACGATGTAAAGCCATTTGATCCATCCATGGTGATCCTCGCAACATTCATACTTTGCTCTGCAGGTCTTTGTGCGGCGCTAATCCCGGCGCGCCGCGCATCAGGCGTGAATCCAACTGATGCGCTCCGCGTCGAGTAGATTGCTGCCTACCTTGTAAAGTTAGGAGTTGAGGAAAAAAATAGCGGCGGCAAGAATAGCTGCACTTGCCGTGTTAGAACAGGTTTCCGCCGGTGGTTACGCTTCCGATCTGCTTCGCGACGAGACGGAACTGTTATCCAGTCGTGATGCCGGCTTAGCGCACCAGATTGTCTTTGGTGTGCTGCGGGTGCAGAATCAACTGGATTATTTGATCGAGAAGTACTCGGGCCGCAAAGTGAACGATCTGGATCTGGCAGTGCAACTGGCCCTGCGCACCGCGATTTACCAGCTTCGCTACTTGGAGCGAATTCCACCGCACGCCGCAGTGGATGACGCAGTGGAATTCGTGAAGCACAAAAAGCGCGCCGCATCTGGCTTAGTAAATGCCGTTTTGCGCAAAATTAAACGCGAGGCAGAAACTTGGCCGAACGAATCACTTCGTTTGGCTTGCCCCGATTGGCTACTCGAGCGTTGGAGCACTCATTTTGGCGCCGAAGCGGCAACGGCGATAGCCGAGGCTGCATTGAAAGAGCCTGAAGTTTTCACTCGAATTGCGAGTGATGAAAGCGTTCTCATCCAGGACATTGGCTCGCAATCCATTGTTCCGATGCTCGACCTAAACTCTGAACATCGTTTTCTGGACTTGTGCGCGGCACCCGGCAACAAAACTTCACAAGCGTTGGAACGGCGTCCGCGTTTCGCTGTTGCCTGCGACATAAGCGAACGGCGCCTGCAGAGTGTCAGTCTCCCGGTCGCCAAAGTTGTTCTAGATGCCACGGAGCAACTCCCGTTTGACGCAGAATTTGACCGCATATTAATTGATGCTCCCTGTTCAGGAACGGGAACGCTGGCGCGCAATCCGGAAATCAAATGGAGATTGAGCGAAAACGAATTAATTCGTCACCACGCGAGGCAAGTGAATATCGCCAAGCGAGCCGCAAGAATACTGGCCGCTGGCGGGAAGCTTCTCTACGCTACTTGTTCGCTGGAACAGGAAGAAAACGAAGACGTCATCTCGGACATAACCGCGGCTGCGGGATTGCACTGCGAGAGCCAGACTTATCGCCTGCCCGGGCGCGATCCGGGGGACGGGTTCTTCGCGGCTGTGCTAGTGAAACCATGTTAAGATGCGAGAGGTTCCAACTCCCGCCAAGTGATTCAAATTCTTCCATCTATCCTGGCTGCTGACTTTACTCGTTTGGGCGAAGAAGTTCGACGGGTGGAGGCGGCGGGCATCCAAATGTTGCACGTTGACATTATGGATGGACATTTTGTGCCAAATTTTACGATGGGAACACCAATAACTGAATCCTTAAGGCGCTTTACAAACGTCAAACTAGATCATCATTTGATGATTGAGGATCCGGATACGTACGCTCCGGTCTTTATTAAAGCTGGGGCCGACTGTGTCAGTGTTCATTATGAAGTTTGCCGGAATTTGGACAGAACATTAAATATGATTCGGGAGCACGGCGCGCAAGCTGGAGTAGTGATAAATCCGGCCACCTCGACCAGGCTTTTGGAGAACGTGCTGGATATTGTTGATTACGTGCTGGTGATGAGCGTCAATCCGGGGTATGGCGGACAAAAGTTTATTCCAAACTCGCTTGAAAAAGTGAGGCAACTGGCGCGCATGCGAGCGGAGCGAAAGCTCAGTTTTGCCATTGAAATTGATGGCGGAGTGGGGATGGAAAACGTTGGCGAGATAGCCAAGGCTGGGGTTGATTGGTTTGTAGCCGGTTCCTCAGTTTTTAATGCGCCGGATTCGGCGCAGGCGGTACGCGATTTGCGACGCGGGGCTGAGCAAGCCAACCTGGTGAGGGTGTAGCTGTTTCTATGGCTTTTTTTACTGCGCACAAGCGATTGATTGTTGTTCTAACGTCGGCCGTGGTTTTCAGCGGCTGCATTCATAAAAAATACGAGACTCCGATTGCTAAAAACACGCAGCAGCCGGATAAAGTTCTGTTCGATTCAGCCATGAAGGACATTGAGCACGGCCATTACGAAGTGGCGCGTATCTCTTTGCAAACGCTGATGAACACCTATGATTCGAGCGAATACTTGGCCAAGGCAAAGCTGGCGATTGCGGACAGTTGGTTCCGTGAAGGCGGCAGCAACGGCATGGCGCAAGCAGAAGCTGAGTACAAGGATTTCCAACTCTTCTATCCCGGCATGGAAGAATCACCCGAAGCCCAGAGCCGCATTTGTGACATTCACCATAAGCAAATGATCAGTGGCGAACGTGACGACATTCAGGCCATACGCACCGAAGATGAATGTAAAGCGGTTATCGTTCAGTATCCGAACAGCAAGTTTGTTTCCTCCGCAATGCAAAAGATGCGAGATGCGCAAGAGGTCTTGGCCGAACATGAATTCGCGGCCGGAACTTTCTATTGGTCGCATCAAATGAACCCGGCGGCCGCAAACCGCTTGAACGCTTTGGTTGATCAGTATCCGCTCTATAGCGGATCGGGCGAAGCGCTGTTTGAGGCGGGAGATTCGTATTCGAAGATGGGTCCACGGTTCCGCAAAGAGGCGGGCGAAATGTTCTCTCGGATCGTGCGGGATTATCCGCTGAGTGCGCGCGCAAAGGACGCTACCAAGCGGCTGCAGGAAATGGAAATGCAGGTACCGCAACCCGATCCGAAAGCCGTCGAACGCGCTAAGTGGGAAAAAGAGAACTACAAAAAGCCAAGCTTAATGGCAAGGTCGATGGGAACTTTCACGGGCTCGGCGGATGTAAGTCATGCGGCTAAATCCGGACAGCCTACCATGACGGATCCAAAAAAGACGCTTCCAGCCAGCATTCCCGTCGCGAACAATGAACCGCCACCCGCCAGCGCCGGCGCGGGAACAACGGATGTGACGGCCTCGCAGACCACCAGCAATGCACTAGACACGAAACCAGACGCCAGAAACACAACCACCACAGCAAGCACAACCGAACAACCGCAACAGCCGATTGCTCCGCTGCCTACGAACCGCGACGCACAGATAGCGAAATACAAGGCAGAGATGGCCAAGAAGCAAGCTAAGTTGGACAAGAAAAAGAAGAAGACCGACACAACTTCGAAAAGTACGACGGCTGCGCCGGCCTCCACTTCTACCCCTGCTCCTACCACGCAGACTTCAAACGATACGTCTACGACGAAACCGCAACAACAGCAGTAATGAGTCGTGTTTTGCTGGCTGACGATAGTCCGCAGGCTTTGCGTCTGGCCGAGCAGATTCTGAAGTCGCAAGGGATGGAAGTCGTCAGTGTTACGGATGGGGCTGTGGCTATGCGACGCTTGGGCGACGTTAAGCCAGACGTTTTCATCTGCGACGTCTTTCTGCCAACTAAGAATGCATTCGAACTGGCCCGGTTCATGCAATCCGCAACCGAATTTCGCGACATTCCCGTGGTTTTCGCGGCAGCGCCCTCAGATGTGTTTGACGAGACAGACGCAAAAAACGCAGGCGCCGCGTGCATTCTCCGTAAACCGTTCGAAGCTTCCGCTTTGCTTGGGGCAGTGGAACGGTTAATGGAGCAAAGAACGGCCAAGAAGCCCGGCATTGGAACGGCGAACGCAGCTTTAGATCGCGCCAGCATTCGCGCTGCAGTGACGCTCGCGCTGGATTCTGCGATGTCTATGATGATTGATGAGATTACCGAACGCGTCATTCTGGCGCTTTCGAATCATCGTTGAGCCCTAGTATAGTTAGGAACGGACGTTATGCCCGATAACACTTTTGATATCGTTTCGAAAATTGATTTGACCGAGGTCCTGAACGCAGTTCAACAGACCATGAAGGAAGTGCAAACCCGCTTTGACTTGAAGAATACAAAGTCAACGGTGGAACTGAACGAAAAGGAACACAAGATTTTGCTGTCCAGTTCCGATGAATTTAAGTTGAAAGCCGTGGTTGAAATTCTGGGCCAAAAGCTGGTGAAGCGGAATGTGCCAACCAAGGGGCTGATTTATGGTGACCTGATAACAGCTTCTGGTGGCAGTGTGAAACAGGAAGTTAGTTTGCAGCAGGGCATCTCGACGGAGAAAGCCAAAGACATTGTCAAGTTGATCAAGGACAGCAAGCTAAAAGTGCAGGCTGCTATTCAAGGGGATTTGGTGCGAGTGAGCAGCAAAGACCGCGACACTTTGCAACAGGTGATTGCCCTCTTGCGTAACAAAGATTTCGGCATTGACATGCAGTTCAGCAATTACCGGACGAACTAATGGCTCGGCGAATTGAATCGCTGATGCTGACTGGAAATTCTGGCCGGATTGAAGCTTTGCTGGAGGAGCCGGAACATGATGAACCCGTAGAGGCGGCGGTAGTTTGCCATCCTCACCCGCAGTTCGGCGGCACGATGCATAACAAGGTGGTGTATCGCTTGGCGCGTGGTTTGCGAAAGGCTGGTTGTGTCGTGCTCCGCTTCAATTACCGCGGCGTGAACTTAAGCGAAGGCGTGTATGACGAGGGACTTGGCGAAACCGACGATGCGCGCACGGCCTTGCAGGAATTAGAGAGACGGTATCCACAGTTGCCTCCAATGGTGGCTGGCTTTTCCTTCGGATCGCGAGTGGCGCTTCGCCTCAGTTCCCAGCAAAAGGCTTTGCGTCGAGTTTTTGCGGTTGGATTTCCCACACGGCTACCGGACCAAGCCTATGTCGATGGAGTAACAATTCCCAAGTATTTCATTCAAAGCACGAATGACATATATAGTCCAAGAGAGCAAATGGAAGAGTTTTTCCCAACGATTCCAGAACCCAAACAACTCCGCTGGGTAGAAGCGAAAGACCACTTTTTTGCCGGTGCGTTGGATGAATTAGAAAGTACTGTTGAAGAATTCGGACGGCTACGCTTGCCGTAGCTGGCGATGAACGATCTTCGCAGCTCGCTGGCTGATAAGATCTGCCACTTTTGTCAGCAAACTGGGCAGGTCTTGCGGTTCGATCAGAACAGGCCGAACATCGTCGGTTTGCTTCGTCTGGTAAGTAGTCAGGATGGCGGTTGCGGGCTTGTACTCCATCAAGCGAGCGTGAGCCAGGACTTTCAGGCCGGCTTCGGGCGACTCCATCTGCAAATCGCTCAAAACCAGTTCATATTGACGCTCATCCAGCTTTCCCACTGCTTCGGCCGCGGATGCGGCTGAATCAACAAAATAACCACCTGCTTCTAGCACGGCTTTTAAAGTTAGACGCGATGCAAGATCGTCGTCAACAAGGAGCACCCTGGCGAGGTCGAATTCGCGACCAGGAGGTTTTCGGAGTGTAGTCTGCATTTTTTCGCCAACGGGACAACGAGCAACATCAGTTTAAACGAAATGGCCGGAAATGGACATAAAATTAAGCTGGTAGGCCGAATACCCTTTGGAAAACGGCGTCCACGTTCTTCAGTTGGCGATCAAGAGAGAAGGTTTTTGCCAGATCTTGGGGTTTTAGGCAGGTCGTGATCTCGGGATCTGCCTCCACGGCAGCACGAAAATCGGATTCGTCTTCCCACGATTTCATGGCATAACTTTGAACGAGCCGGTAGGCATCCTCGCGCAACATCCCCGCAGCCGCAAGGTCTAGCAGCAGTTGACCGGAAAAAATAAGGCCTTTAGTGCTATTCAGATTGCTGGTCATGCGTTCGGCATTTACCCGTAAACCGCTGATAAGCCAAGTAGTTTTCGACAACAAGTAATCAACGAGAATAGTGGAATCGGGGAGTATAATGCGCTCGACCGAGGAATGAGAAATATCGCGCTCGTGCCAAAGGGCAACGTTTTCAAAGGCTGCTTGTGCGTTGGAACGCACGACGCGGGCCAGCCCGCAGATTTGTTCGCACACGATAGGATTACGTTTGTGCGGCATGGCCGAGGAACCTTTTTGGCCAGTTGCGAATGGTTCTTCGGCTTCTCTTACCTCGGTGCGCTGTAGATGGCGAATCTCGAGAGCAATTTTATCTAGACTCGATGCGATTCCGGCCAACACAGCTATGTAGTGGGCATGCAGGTCTCGGGAAAGCACCTGGGAAGTGACCGGTGCGGCGCGCAACCCTAACCGGGCACAGATTTTTTCTTCTGCTTCCGGACCGATATGAGCGAAGGTGCCGACCGCACCCGATATCTTGCCTACTCGAATTTCTTCGCTAGCCGACAGAAATCGGGCGCGATGCCGCTGTATTTCATCCCACCAAAGCGCGACCTTGAGGCCGAAGGTAATGGGCTCGGCGTGCATGCCGTGGGTGCGGCCAATCTGCAAGGTGTTCTTATGCTGGAAGGCGAGGGTTTTCAGGGCGTCGGATAGATCAGATAAATCTCTTTGGATTAGAGCAGAGGCATCCTTGATCTGAAGTGCTTGGGCAGTATCCACCACGTCATTTGAAGTGAGGCCGAAATGCAGCCAGCGAGAAGCTTCGCCAGCACCTTTGGCTTTCATGCTTTCGGCGACGGCTGTAGTGAACGCAATAACATCGTGCCGCACTTCACGTTCAATTTCGTGAATACGCTTCAGATCGAAACCGGCATTCTGGCGCAAACTCTCGGCGTCTTCCTTGGGAACCTCACCGAGTTCGGACAAGGCTTCAGACGCAGCCAGTTCAGTCTCAAGCCAGCATTCGTATTTGTGCTGCTCACTCCAGATGGCGCCCATCTCAGGGCGCGTATAGCGGGCGATCATTGGTACTTCTATTTTGCAAAATACCGGGAAAACCCGCTTACTTAATCTTCAGGCTGGATCTTCAGGCTGAGAAAAGCTTCGCAGAATAGCGAAGATTTCTTCGGCGCGCACCGGCTTTGAAAGGTAGCCGTCCATTCCAGCCTCTAAGCAGCGCTCCCGGTAGCCTTTCATGGCATGAGCTGTGAGCGCCACGATGGGCAGGTGCTTACCCGACGATTTTTCGCGCTCACGAATGGCGGCAGTCGTGGTAAATCCGTCCATTTCGGGCATTTGAACGTCCATAAGTACAGCATCGAACGATTCGGTATCCAGGACTTCCAAGGCTTGGCGGCCATTATTGGCTACTACGACCGAGTAGCCGCCTTTTTCAAGAATTCGCATGGCTAAACGCTGGTTAATGGGGTTGTCCTCCGCGAGAAGGATACGCTGCGGACGACCGATTGCGGCAATGCTGGGCTCGTCAGGAATGATTCCTTCCTGCTGAAGCTTCACGTGCTCACCCAGAGCGTGCAAAATGGCCAACTTCAGTTCGCCGTGACGAATTGGCTTCGAGAGATAAGCTGCAATTCCTAATGCACGACAACGGGCCATATCTTCGCTCCTTCCGCTAGAGGAAAGCATGAGCATGACAGCCCCGGCGAGGTTTTCATCGCGCCTGATCTCTTCGGCCAAAACGAAGCCATCGGCGTTTGGCATCTGAACGTCGCTCAACACGAGCGGAAATGGCAATCCAGCACTCTTTGCCGCGCGCAGTGCCGACAGGGCGGCCGAGACCGACTCGACAGTAGTTGGCTGCATACCCCAGAACAACATGCGCTGTTGCAGCACAAAGCGATTTGTGGAATTGTCATCCACAATCAGGACTCGAAGGTTTTTCAGTTTCGATTCATCGACCACCGAAGCCGGTATTTCAGCGGCGGAATCGGCGAATTTAGCTGTGAAGTGGAACGTGCTACCAGATCCCAGGGTGCTTTCGACCCAAATGCGACCACCCATCAGTTCGACAAGCCGTGTTGAGATGGTAAGGCCTAGGCCAGTGCCGCCGAAATTTCGGGTAACGGAACTGTCAGCCTGCGAAAACGCATCGAAAATCAGCTTTTGTTTTTCGGGCGCTATGCCAATGCCGGTGTCGCTGATGGAAAAGTGGAGCAGATCTGAAGCATTGTAAGCAGAGGCGTAACTCACTTCCAGGACGACTTCGCCGCGGTCTGTGAATTTGAGCGCATTTCCCAGGAGATTTATTAGGATCTGGCGCAGGCGAGTCGGATCGCCCATGACATGCGGTCGAACCTTCGGATCGACGTTGCAGATAAGTTCAACACTCTTCTCTGCCGCGCGATGGGCAAAGGCGCGCGCCGTTTCTTCGACGCATTCTGAGACATCAAACAACACCGTATCTAGTTCAAACTTGCCGGCTTCGATTTTAGAGAAATCCAAGATGTCGTTGATAACGACCAAGAGAGCTTCTGCCGAGTTTCTAACAAGCTTCAGGTATTCGCGTTGTTCCGGAGATAGCTGAGTGTCTAGCGCGAGATCCGTCATTCCCAGAATTCCGTTCATGGGTGTGCGGATTTCGTGGCTCATATTAGCGAGGAAGTCGCCCTTGGCGCGATTGGCCTCCTCCGCCCGCTCTTTGGCCTCAGCCATTTGCGCGTTCACCGCCAGCAATTGGTCGCGCTGTTGCATGACCTGGTGATCGCGTTCTTGAATCTGGCCCAGCATTTCGTTGAAATTGTCCACCAGTAAGCCAAGTTCGTCATTCGCCTGTTTTGTGGCGCGAACTGCGAAATCTTTGTTACGTGAAATAGCTTTGGCGGTGCCAACCAAATGAAGAATCGGCTTGGAGATTACGCTCTGCAACCAAGCTGAAAGAACGAAAGCTAAGGATAGAGAGGCCAGTATGATGAGGCCGGCGCTGCTTACGTAGCGGCGAATGCGATCATTGAGTTCCTGCAGGTCGGAGTCGAGATAAACCGTCCCCAACGTCTGACCATCCAGCACAATTCTATGGAAGATGATCAAGCGGTTCTGCTCGAAGCGTTCGCCCTCAGCTTGCGCCACAGTAGGAATAGAGACGCCACTTGCCGCCGAGTTAGTGAACCGGGCAAACTGGTCACCTTTCGCGTCGTAAATACATGCCGCGCGCAGATGGGGCTTGACCGTCAGGATTTTTAGCGTGTCGCCCGCTGATTTGGCGTCGTTAAAACTGAGAGCAGCATTAGTGTTGCCAGCGATGATTTCGGCCAAAACATGCAAGTCGGCTAACTTCGACTCGCGCAGCGCCGAAAGATCCCAGGCCAGAAACAAAGCAAAGTTGACAGCTAATGCCGCGACGACGGCCATCATGATCAGAAACTGGAGTTTTTGCTTAATGGACAAGGACTGCAGGCGATGATTCTTGATCATTTGCCGTGCTCCTTGACCGACCTCGCCAGACTCAGCAGTTTCGAGCTGATCTTAAGATGCGATCTCTCCGCCGACTCAAGATTGATATCAAAACGCACCTTGCTGTCTTCCATCGCGAACCCGATGATTCCGCCCGAATCGGTAAAGCCATCCGAATCACCGATAGTAAGGATTGGCGCATTGGCGATTTCGGAAATGAGCGACTTTGCACGTTTCTTGTCCGTGCTAACAAACAGCACTTGGCAGCTTTTGGCATCGTCGCCTGCGTTTAAATGCTTTAATAAGACTTCGCGAGCACCAACAGCTTTTCCTCTCACCGCTTGATCGAGAGCCGCCCCGAAAGGATTCTGTCCAAGCACACAGATGTTGATCGGATCGCGCGGATTCGCAACGGATTCGGGTGGCCATTCTACAAACTTTGCAAAGTTGTAGATGAACAAGGCTTTTACTTGATACTCGGTGACCTCTTGCGCAAAGACCGGCGAGCCGATCAGCAGGCAGCTGATCAGTACTGGGATTCGCAATTTCGAGATGAAAGCGGCCATGAGATTCACCGTCAAAGAGGTTTTAGAAGTGCCACACGCCACGCAGATAGGCGCTCCGGCCGATATACGTCGGAACTGAAAGCGTGCTGGTATTCAATCCAAATTCGTAGTGATGATCCGTCAGGTTTTGACCAACGATGCTCAGATCGAAGGAATCAGAAATACGCCAGCCGACGCGCGTATCAAAACGCACATATGCCGGCACGCCTTGATTAACGAGGCTTGAAACGTAATAGAGTGAGCAGTCCCAATCAAGACCTGGACGCAAGGTAACGTTAGAACGCAACTGTACCTGATTTTGAGGAGCATCACCCTGCAGAATATAGGGGCTCTCCGAGACTTGACCTTCCGGCACCAGTTTGGTGTGCAACATTGAATAGCCGGGCATTAACTTGAAATGCTTTGAGAAGCTGAGAGTGGCCGAAAACTCACCGCCATAGGTTTCTCCGTGCATCGCATTGGTGAATATTTCTGGGATGGTCACAACCGGCATTTCGTCAGGGAACGAAACGAACGGTTGACCTGCCGAAGCGAAATAAGCCAGATGATCATAGACGTTGTAAAACGAAGCGAGATCGAAAGAGATGTGTTTGCTCGGCTCTAGTCGGTATCCCGCTTCATATGCAAGTAGACTCTCCGCCTGCATATCGGGATTACCTAACTGGTTGGCGAATGTCGGAAGCCCGTTAAACAGGTTCCCCAAGTAGGTGATTACGCTTACATTCCGGTCCTCTCGAGATGGCTCGCGTAGGGCTCGAGACACGGCAACCCAGACGCTGTTATGTTTATTAGGTGCCCAGAGTGCCCGTATTGATGGTTGAAGATTATTGCCCGTATAATCGTTGCGCTCGGCTTTCGTTCCGGCTGTGAGCCAAAAGGAGTTTGAAATCTTAATTTCGTCCTGAACGAATGCTCCCGCCAGCCAATTGGTATGTGCGGTGGGTGAAAAAGAGGGCGCATAACCGCCAACAATGTTGCTTGGCTGAACTCTGGCATCCAAGCCCCAAACGATATCGTTTCTCGTCCCTGCAGCGAAGCGATGGTGGAAATCAATGTCCGCCGTTTTGGAAAACTCATGTATTCCATAGAGCGAGTAATTTACAGTGTCGAAGTAAAACTGCAGAGCAAGATCAGACGAAGGGTTGAGCGTGCGCGACCAGCGCGCCACCATGCTCGCGTCATGGGAACTTGCGGCGTCCGGATACAGGCCTGAATAAGGCGGAAGGTAGTTAATAAAGCCGTCGTATATGTGCTGATCGTTATTTGAGGAAAGATCTCCTTCGACCAGTAAGGAATCGCGTTCCGCTAACTGATAGTCGCTTCGGAAACCAAAGTGATAGGCCTCGCCGGAATCATTGGCTGGAGTTCCCAGGATGGTGAGGGCATTCGCGCGATTGAGCGTGGAGTCGCCAAAAATACGGTAATAGCCTGCTTGCCCCAATGCGCCTCCGTATTGCGCTAGGGTCTGCTCAGTTAGCAATGAACCGGCCGTAACTTCCAACGTTCCGCCGGTAGTGTCCTTTGAGTTTTTCGTAATGATGTTGATAACGCCGTTGACGGCGTTTGCGCCCCAAATGGTGGCGCCAGGTCCCCGAATGACTTCGATCCGTTCAATATCCGAGAGCGGAACGTCCTGTGTATCCCATAAAGTGCCGGACAGAGCTGGGTTGTACACCGAACGTCCATCTATGAGAACGAGTAACTTGTTTGCCCACACATTACTGAAACCGCGTGCCGAGATAGACCAGAGGTTATTGGTCACCTGTTCGACATCCATGCCGGGAACCATGCGCAACAGATCGGTAATGGAAGTGGCGCCGGAATGACGGATGTCGTCCTGGGAGATGACATACATTGCAGCGGCGACCTGGGAAAGCTTCTGTTCTTTTCGCGATGCTGAAATGACGTCTATATTCATCAGCTGTTCAAGACTCGCATCGGATAAATCCGGTGGGGCCGGTTGTTGCGCTGTCATGGCGAAATCAGAAACTAATAGCGCGGCGAAGATAGCAAAAGTTTTTGCGCGGATCATAGAGTATGGCCGAGAATATGGGATAAATACGTGCCCATAGAGGTATCGGTATTTCCCGCAGGGGACATTAGAGCGTGCGTCCCCAGAGATTCGCGAGTTCACCCCGTACACTTGAAGTAATGGGTCTTCCGCTCTACGAATTTCAAAATCCCTTAAACTATGAGGACGCCCTGGCTAAGGCGGCTACTTCCTGTTGCGTGGACTTGGCTTATTGGGATATTTTTGGCCAAGAACATCGGATTTCTGTAGACGCCTTACGTTCGATCCTACAGTCTCTTGGGTGGGACGTATCCGGCTATGACGCGCTAAGGAACGAACTGCTCCACAGATTTGAATCGTCGATTTCTCGACCGTTAAAAAGGACGATTGTGATCAGCGAGGCTGACAAGACAATCGGCATAACCATTCCGGCCGATGTAACTGGTTCCCTGCGATTAAGCATTCAATTAGAAGATGGTTCGACGGCCACGTCTGAGCATGAGATAGCCCACTTGGAAGCCTCGCATGAGCTTGCGTCGGAAGCGTTTCGCGGGCGGGTCTATCGTGTGCACCTGCCAGGGGTCCCTCGTGGCTATCACGAACTTAAAATCTTTCTCAACGGCATCGATTTAGCCGGGTCGCATTTGGTGATCTGTCCAGTGCAAGCGTACCTTCCGGCACGCCTGATGGATGGCGGAAAAACGGCTGGGTTCAATGTCACGCTGTATGGACTGCGCTCAGATCGCAACTGGGGCTGTGGGGATTTCACCGATTTGAAGTTCCTTTCAGAATGGGCGCATACCGATGTGGGCTTCAGTTTCATAGGTTTGAATCCTCTGCATGCATTGCACAATCGGGTACCCTTCAATACCAGCCCCTATTTACCTCTTTCCGTGTATTACAAAAATCACATCTATATAGATGTTGAACAGGCTCCCGAATTTGGCCGCTCGCAGTGGGCGCAAGCGCTACGACGATCCGAAAAAGTAATTGCCCGAATTCGGAAAGCCCGCGATTCGGAGTTCGTTGATTACTCCGAGGTCAACCTTCTCAAAAGCCGGTTTCTGAAGCTTCTGTATCGGGAATTCAAACGCTCGGCTGATCCTGGGCGTGCCGGCGTTTTTGCTGAGTTCTGCAGGCGGGAAGGCGAGTTGCTCGACAAATATGCCTTGTATCGCGCGCTTGATGAGATTCTTCACAAGCAGGACCGCAACCGGTGGACATGGCATGACTGGCCAACGGAGTATCAGACTCCTGATTCGCAAGCATGCAAGGTCTTCGCAGCTCAATATTCGCGCACAATTGAATACTACAAATACGTGCAGTTCGTTCTCGAAGAGCAACTAAACGAAGCGCAAAATTTCAGTAAGTCAATCGGCATGCCCATCGGCTTGTATCATGACCTTGCAGTTGCAACTGATAGCTGCGGAAGTGATCTTTGGGCGTACGGCCAATTCTATGTAAAGGGCTGTCGCGTAGGAGCGCCGCCTGACGATTTTTCGCCAAAGGGACAAGACTGGAGTTTTCCTCCGCCTAACGGACAAACCGCCAGCGAAGATGGGTACCGTCTGTATCGAGAAAGCATTCGCAAGATAATGCGCAGTGGTGGTGCTTTGCGCTTGGATCACGTTATGCGCCTGTTTCGACTGTTTTGGATTCCCGCCGGTATGGAAGCAGCGCAGGGGACTTATGTTCGCGACAACGCGGCGGACTTAATGGGTATATTGGCGCTGGAGAGCGAGCGTAACCAGAACGTAGTTATTGGCGAGGATCTGGGCACGGTTACGGATGAGATTCGCGACATGCTGGCGCGCTACCGAATCCTGAGCTATCGCGTTTTTTACTTCGAGCGAAATCGAGAAGGATGGTTTAAGCGCAGCTATGAATATCCGCGTCAGGCTTTGGTTGCCTCCTCGACGCACGATCTGGCAACATTGACTGGCTTTTGGACTTATCGCGATATTGAGGCAAGGCGTGCAGCGGGTTTAGCGGATGAGAACGGTTATTGGCAGCAACGGCGTGATCGCGACATCGAAAAACAGCGAATGCTGGATGTGCTTCATCAGGAAGGCTTGGTTCCATCCGAAATGGAACGCGATGCCAGCAAGATCGGCGAAATGACCGGCGAACTGCACAACGGCGTTATCGGTTTTCTGGCACAGGTTCCTTCCATGATTCTATTGCTGAACCAGGAAGACCTGACCAAAGAGACAGAACAACAGAATTTGCCTGGTTCCACGGCTGAGTATCCAAATTGGCGGCGCAAGATGAAAGTCAGCATTGAGGAACTTCGCGGACCTAAGATGGCGCCGTTTGCCGCCATGATGCGCCATCAGATGTCCCGCGCAGGCCGCCTGTGAATGAGGCGGGAGGCGGAACAATCGTTGTAAATTAGATCAAACATGGCACGAATAATGCAGCCGCATAATGCTTCATTCGTCGCCCGGATGCCGCGTCGAAGCAGCGTCCTCGAACGCGTTTTGTCGTTAGTAGTTTTACTGGCAACTGCAATGATGGCCCAAAGGGCGCCGAGCGACCCTTCCAAGCCCACGTTTTCTGTAGACCAGGACCTTGTTCGCCAGGACATCAAGCAACACTCACAAACGGAATTTGCCTTTGATTCTGCGACCGTGTACACGCTGCCGGCTTTGATTGATATTGCCGAATCGCGAAGTCCGGAGACGCGAGAAGCATGGCAAGCCGCGCGCGTTAGAGCCGCTTCGTTGGGCATCGCCAGAAGCGAGTTGTATCCCATCGTGCAGGCTTTCGTTAGTGGATTCACTAATCAGGTAGGCACCTTGCTTTACAACCAATTTGCCTTGCAAAACCTTGGCATCTTAGAAGGTGGCCTTTCACTTAACTACACGCCTTTTGATTTCGGTGCGCGCGACGATCGGATTCAGCAACAGCGCAGCCTGTTGCTGGCTTCTAATTTCGCATTCAACGATTCCCACCGGAAATTGATTTTCGCTGTGACTCAGGCATACTATCAGCTGCTCTCGGCAGCTGGCCAGAGAGAGGCCGCCGAAGTGAATTTGAGGAGCGCCAACGCCGTCGCGGAAGCCACCCAAGCCAGGTTTGATAATGGTTTGGCCACGCTGCCCGACGTGGCGGAAGCGCGTAGCGTAGCCGCACAAGCCACATACGATTTGCAACTGCGCGTAGGCGACGAGCAAAAGGCGATGGGAAACTTGGCAACGTTATTGACGGCCCCGCCGTATAGCGAGTTTAAGGTGCAAAGCATCTACGATCTACCAACGCCGGAAACGCTTCCGGATAATGCGCACGAGCTAATAGAACACGCGCTGCGCGAACGTCCCGACTTGTTGCAGCAAGTTGCGCAAATCGATGCAGCCAGAGCTGAAGAACGCAATGCCAAGAAAGCGTATTATCCAAGTCTCACGTTTGCCGGCGATTGGGGCAGATTACGCGCGTGGGGCGATCAAACACCGTTGGCCGAAGCATATGCCACGGGTAACGTTTATGACGCTACCATCAGGCTGGGTTGGACAGCATTCGACGGTGGACGGCGCCACTACGACGTAGCGCAGGCGAAAGCCGAGGAACAACGAGCCGAGAGCGCGTTGCAAAGCACCAACGACCGCGTGGAATCAGAAGTTTGGAATGCGTATGTCAATGCGCAAACAGCGCTACGGCAGCGAGAGGCCGCCACGGCTTTGCTAAAGGCCTCGCAAGAATCGTACGACATGTCGCTCGAGGCTTATCACGATGGTGTCAGAAATGTTCTGGATGTTCTGCAGGCCGAGCGCCAACTAGCGGCTGCGCGATCGGAAGATGTAGCGGCGCGTGCAGCGGTTTTGAATAGCCTGGCAGATATTGCGTTCCGCACCGGAGAAATTCTTCGCAATCAGCAGGCAGGGCACTAATGACGCACGATCCTTCTTTTGATCTATTAGGTTCTTATTTCCCGTCGTGGATGTTGTGTATCGGTGGTGGCGTCGCTGCTGCGGTTGTGGTGCGCTTGTTATTAAGGCGCTGGGATGTGGAATATCATTTGGTGCCGTTGGTGCTGATTTATCCCTGTTTGGCGGCGTTCTTCTGTTTCTCATTGTGGCTGATGTTTTTCAGCGCAAATTGAACTATGTCAACCTCTAACGCTTCAATCGTTCGCAGGCAAAGCTTCGCCGGAAAAATCGTCAGCGTGGCCATTGTGGCCGCCGCCGTTGTCTCATGCATGTTAGTGCTACGCAACGTGACGCACGATCCGCGCACGGATGACGCCGAGGTGTTCGCTAATTTCATTGGCATCGCAGCTGTGGTCGAAGGCCCGTTGACTGAACTGCGAGTTCAGGACAATCAAGCTGTTCATCGCGGCGATCTACTCTTTACCATCGACGACGCGCCGTACCTGTATGCGCTCGAAAGCGCCAAATCGCAACAGGCCGCGCTGGAAGGACAAATTGCAAATATGGAGCGGCAGATCCAATCTCAGGTGTCGGGCGCCAGTGCGGCTGAAGCTGCTATTCGCAGTTCGCAAGCCAGTGCCGAGCGCGCCGCCGCAGCCATCAGCCAGGCGGAGGCAGCGGTGAATCAAGCGCAGGCGGCGCAGCGGCAAGCCACTTTGGAATCTGCATATGCCGCCAATAACCTCGCGCGCCTGCAGCCGTTGCTCGCGAAACACTTCATCACCGTCGATCAATTGGACGAAGCGAAAACCAACGCAGATGCAAAGGCCGAGGCGGTTCGTCAAGCTAACGCGCAATCAGAACTTGCCCAAGCGCGCCTGGTGGAGGCAAAGGCACAGAATACTGAAGCTAACGTCAATATTGAACAGACTTCAGCCCAGTTCACCCAGTCGAAAGCGGCAATCGAATTGATTGCTCCGCTAACCGCGCAGCGCGATGCCCGAGCCGCCGCAGTTAAGAAAGCCCAATACGATTATGACCATTGCAAAGTTTATGCTCCCTTCGATGCGCGCGTGACCAACCTGCAGATTTCCGAAGGCGCTTTTGCGCATGTGGGCGAACGAATGTTCACACTCATCGATACGCGCAACTGGTGGGTAATTGCTAATTTCCGTGAATCTCAACTGAAGTACATCCGTTCGGGCACACGAGTGGATGTCTTCACAATGTCGCAATCTTCCGAGCGGCTTCAAGGTACCGTGGAAAGTATCGGTTTCGGTGTTTTGCCGGACCCCAGCGTGATCGGCAACCTTACTCGCGATGGCCTGCCTGATGCCCTAAGAACATTGAACTGGGTGCACCTGGCGTCGCGTTATCCGGTGCGCATTCGAATTGTCAACCCTCCCGACCGTTTGCGTGTCGGCGAATCCTCAGCCGTCATCATTCACAACAACTAGCTGTGAGTGAAACCACTATTTTTCGGGGTTGGAGTTGGGAACGCGCATGGCGATTTCTGCATAGCGAGCTGAAGCCTTATCCCAGGCGCTTCCGCCTTGTTATGCGCATGACGCTTGCGGCCACACTAATGATGCTTTGCATCATGATATTTCGGTTGCCGGGCGCGGCGCTGGGTGCCTACTACTCGCTGCTGATTTCCCGCGACAACCCTAACGCAACTTTGGATGGCGTGGTTACGCTCCTAACCGGGATTGGTCTGGGATTAGCTGATGTGCTGGCCGGGGGCATCCTGTTTTCAGGTTCGCCGCTGTTGCATTTTCTATGGCTGATCGCGAGCCTGTTCGCCATTTTCTTTCTCATTAGTGCGGCCACGCAATACGGGCTTGCCACCTCTTTCGGTTTCATCATCACTTCTACAATTCCTATTTGGGATTTTCCTGCACGGACAAACATTGCGCTTGAAAATACGCTGTACGCCGCGCTAGCGGTTGCTGTGGGAGCGACCATCACAGTTGTTATTGAATTAGTCTTTGCCGAGATTCATTCTGTTGATTTAATTCAGGACGGAGTGAATGACAGATTGCGCGTTGTGGCCGAGTTCCTGAAGAACGTTAAGAGTCCCCCACAAGATATCAAGGACAAGCTGGAGCAGTACGCTGACATCGGCACCGGCTACTTGCGCCGATTGCTGGCACGCAGCGAGGGAGGTCAAGAGGATCATGCACGCAAGTCCGTACCCATTGCATTAACAGGACGATTAGTAGATCTGGCGGCCGGTCTGATGGCGTCCAGCACACCTCTTGGTGAGAACGACCAGTCGCGATTTACCGAGATTGCCGGACACGTTGACCAGATTCGAGAGTTTGGCGCCCTTAGTTCCAGCAAGCAACATCATCCGGCGCCGTTTCATCCAGCCGGCGCGGGCTTCCAGCAATTGTTGCAAGCTACCGTCGAGCTATTTGACGAAGCGCTGCAGCAGCCGGCCTTGGCCACTGCCTATATCGCCAAAGAAGAGCTGCCGGCAAAGCGACTTCTGAAGCGCGATGCATTCATCAATGCTGCCCATTTGAAGTTTGCGCTTCGCGGTACCGCCGCTGCGCTTATTTGTTACTTGATGTACCACTTGCTCGATTGGCGTGGACTGTATAACTCAGTGGCGACGTGCATGGTTACTGCGCTCAGCACCACTGGCTCGTCGAGGCAGAAACAAATACTAAGAATTTGCGGCGCCATAACCGGCGGTCTTTTCCTGGCAATTGCGGCCGAAGTTTTTGTGCTGCCGCACATGGATAGCATTACCGAATTCCTGCTCCTGTTCACCGTGGTAACTGCAGCCGCGGCGTGGATCGCCACTTCCAGTCCACGCATTTCTTATTTCGGACTTCAAATGGCATTTGCCTTCTACGTTGTCCACTTGCGAACCTTTGCACCCGATATTCAACTCGCTCCAGCGCGCGACAACGTAGCGGGTATCTTGCTAGGCCTAGTTGTCATGTGGATCGTCTTCGATCAGTTAGCGCCCCATGATTCAGTAGTGGCCATGAAGGCCAGTTTCGTTCAAGCCATTCGTTTGATTGCCGCCTACATTCGGGAACGCCAAGTGGCATCCAAAGAGCAATATCTTAAACGCGTCCGTAGACTTCGCGATTCTATTAACGATAGCTTCGCCGATGTCCGCAATAATGCCGACGCGGTGCTGCTGGAGTTTGGCAGCAACCGGAGCTACGCATTGAAATGGCGCACTGACGTTCGTGCTTGGCAACCTGAACTCCGCACTTTGTTTCTGCTCCAAATTACGCTTGCTCAAATGCGATTGCGCGAACCCACAGGCAGCTTGCCGGCCGCTGTCGAAAGCTCGCAGGACGAATGTGTTCGTCTTTTGGAAGATGCAGCCAGCTTGGTGGAACACGGAGTTCTGACCAATGCGGGGGGTGACAACAAGACATTCATCACGTACGACGAAAGCGATCATACCCCGGAGCAGCGCAGCGCGGCTGATGCCCTAGCGGAGGACAGTTTAACAATTGTGCGCGATTTGTTCGCACAACTCCAGAGTGCTTTGAAAAACTAGGATACGGAGAGTAGTGTTGTATTGACTCCGTTCCATCCATGGGACACCTGTTCCCGATCCCGAACGTACCAACCCACGTCAAGGCTTTAACTATCAAAGCCAATCAACGGCCCCCAAAATGCCTCACAGAATCTTTACAGCGCCCACGCGTTGAATTCTTTTCCAGAGACACGCAATGAACAATCTATTTCAGGATCTGCGCTACTGTTACCGGCAATTGCTCAAAATGCCCGGCTTTACGCTCACAGCCATCCTCTCGCTGGCTCTTGGCATTGGTGCCACCACTGCGGTCTTCAGCGTTATCTATGCCATTCTCATGAACCCGTATCCTTACGCGGCGCCGGACCGAATGGCGCATATGCGGCTGATCGATTCAGCCGGTCACCAAAATGGCTTGGGACTCACTGCCGGTCAATGGCAAGTGGTCAAGAAATCACCAGTTGTAGAAGACTCCTTCATGGCCGACGATTGGAATCTCACGGTTACGGGCCGGGATCTGCCCGAGGATGTTAACGCCACCTATCTCACTTCAAACGCCTTTAACTTCTTTGGAGTGCCTGCGGCTTTCGGGCGCGGTCTGCTTCCTTCCGATGCGGTCGGCGGCCAAGATCCGCAGCCCGTGGTTGTCGTCAGCTACAAATTCTGGCAGCGTCACTTCGGTTCCGATCCCAGCGTAATTGGAAAGACTATGCAACTGGTCCGCAAGACCTACACCATTGTGGGTGTCACTGCGCCGCGATTCACCTGGGAAGATGCCGACGTTTATCTCCCCCTCAAAGTCACTCAGGACACGGTGCGCACTTACTATGTTGGTCTGCGCCTGAAGCCTGGAGTTACGCATCAGGCTGCCGACGCCGCGCTTCAACCCTTAATGGAACAGTTTGCCAAAGAAGCTCCGGATCATTTTCCTAAAACGCATTTCAAGTTCCACGTGGTGGGCTTAAACGAGGATTTTCAAAAGCAACTCGGTGGCACGCTTTACCTGCTGTTCGCAGCCGTCGCTTTTCTGTTGTTGATTGGCTGCGCAAATGTTTCCATTCTTCAATTGGCCCGCGGTGCTGCGCGTCAGCATGAGTTTGCCGTCCGCTCCGCCATCGGTGCCGGACGTCGTCGTCTAATCCGACAGTTATTGGCGGAAGCCCTAATGTTGTCGTTAGTGGGAGCCGGACTCGGCGTAATGCTTGCGTATCGTGCCGTGGATGTTATCACTGGGTTGCTTCCGAAGTACCAATTCCCCCATGAAGCTGCTATCCAATTGAATGTTCCGGTACTACTCTTTAGCGTTGCGCTGGCGGTTCTCAGTGGCGTGCTTTCGGGCCTCTGGCCCTCATTGCAACTTTCGCGCCCGGATGTGGTTCAGGTGATGCAGTCCACCAGTCGCCGCGTTGCCGGCAGCACGCGCGGTCGGTTGATGAACAATGTGCTTATTGGCGCGCAAATCGCTCTCACCTTAGTCATGCTGGCCGGTGCTGGAGCCGCCATGCGGGGCTTTCTGCGCCTTCTGCACACCCCTTTAGGTTACGATCCGCACAACATCATGTCCGTTGGTATTCCCGTTCACGACGGCGCTTATCAGACCTGGGACGCTCGCTCAAACTATTTCGAATTGCTTCGCAGTAAAGCGGCAAGTGTTCCGGGCGTCACCATAGCAGCCATTTCCACCAACGCAACTCCGCCCTCGAATGGCTGGAACACCGGCATTGAGGTATTGGGTGCGCCGCCGAAAGACGACCAAAAAGTTCGCATCAATTTTGTCAGCCCCGGCTATTTCCCTATCCTTCGAATTCCGCTCGCCCAGGGACGCATCTGGGATGAGATCGAAAATCACCACGCGGCGCATATCGTTGTCATCAATCAAACCATGGCGCGCCGCTATTTTCCAAACGGCGCCATCGGTCATTCGCTACGAATCCCGGAGATGAAGAACGATCCGCCTTTCCGGCTTTCGCCCTCTAACGACATTCCGTGGCTGGAAATTGTTGGTATCGTCGCCGACAAACGTAATGATGGCCTCCGCAATCCCATCTTGCCGGAGGCGTTCATTCCTTATACATTGACCATGCGCATGTGGACGCAAATCCTCGTCCGTTCGGAAGCTTCGCCTATGACCTTGTTGCACGCTATCGGCAAACAAGTAAACTCAGTCGATGCCGACCAGCAGATTAGCGGCAATGTGGAAGACCTGGATCACTGGATTGAAAATCAGGATGAGTGGCAACAGGAGCATCTGGTTGCCTGGCTCTTCGGTGCTTTCGCCGTGTTGGCGCTGGCTCTCGCGGCTGCCGGTCTCTATAGCGTCGTCTCATTTACGGTTGAGCAGCGCACGAACGAATTCGGCATTCGCATGGCATTGGGCGCTCGCCCGGCAGATGTGTTGCGAGTGGTCTTCGGTTCCACGGTGGTCAGTGTTGGCGGAGGATTGGCAGCCGGAGTAATGCTGACTTTAGCTCTAAACAACGTCCTTGCCACATGGGCCGAAGGTAGTTCTCGCGACATCTTGGTCCTGCTGCTTGCTCTAGTCCTCTTGACCTTCGTCGCAACCCTCGCTTGTGCCGCCCCAGCACGCCGTGCCTCCACGGTCGATCCCATGGTTGCTCTTCGATACGAATAGCTCCAACAAAATATTTACCCTCTTTTCAGCTAGATACAGCCATCGACTGCCGATTCTTCTTGTCTCTAATTGCATTCCGTGATATCAATATTGCAGATTGCAATAGATGACTGTCGCGGAAAAAATCCGATATTTGCGCTTGGTGGAAGGACATCTGCGCGGGCTGAGTCGTGAGATGACGCAAAAAGAAACCGTTGCGGCCATCCAGCGCGAGATGAAGAAACCCATCAGCCAGTCCTACTTCTCCCAGTTGGAGAGCGGGTCGCGGCGGCATTTAACCAACACCTCGCGGCTGTTGCTGGCGAAATTCTTCAGGGTGCATCCAGGCTATTTGGTGGACGACCCGGAAGGCTACCAGGAGGAGTTGATTTCCGATATCGGCGGCCAGGAAGACAAGTTGGATCTATGGCTGATTCAGGGCGCGGAGCGGTTCCGGCGTGACCGGCCCTTGGCCGAAGCGCTGCTTGATATCGCTCATCACGAAGATACGCGCACGTGCATTTTGTTGTTGGCGGCGGTGATCGAAACGCCGGATTTGATTCATAGATTGTGGGACGTATTGAAGCCAAAGGAAGGAGAAGCGTCGTGAATTATTCTGAATTCTTTTTGATTTGTTTTGGCGTGGGTACTTTGTGGGCGCTTGTTACCTTGCTGCTCGGCGGAATGCATATGGGCCACGGCTCGCATGGTCATGCGCATGTTCATACCGGCAGTCATGCTCATGGCCATGGTCACGCGCATGGTGGCGGTGGGAATCATTTACCCGGCTGGCTGTTGGCGATGCTCAATCCCAGTGCGATTGCGGTTTTTTTGGCTTGGTTCGGCGGTACGGGATATTTGCTGACGAAATATACAGGACTTCTACTTTGGCTGAATCTGGCGATTGCCGCAGTTTTCGGACTGGCTGGCGCTTGGATTTTAGCCAGGTTCTTGGCGATGCTCATGAAGCATGAGCGCATCATGGACCCGGCCGATTACGACATGGTGGGCGTATTAGGCCGAGTATCCAGCACCATCCGTGCCGACGGCGTCGGCGAGGTGATTTACGCACACGAAGGTGTGCGCCGGTCTGTTTGCGCGAAGAGCGAGACTGGCGAGCCTATCGCGCGTGGAGTGGAGGTTATCGTGACGCAATTCGAGAAAGGTGTTGCGTCCGTAAGAACCTGGGATGCAATGACCCAGCGGGACAGTGCAAATCTGCCCGAAAAGATTGCCTAAAAGCGAGGGGAAAATGTCTGGTTTAGCTATTTTTATCGTGATTGCGATCGTATTGGTGCTGATGATGGTGATGATGACCGTCGCCACTTTGTACCGAAAAGCCGGTCCACACGAAGCTCTAATTGTCTACGGTTGGGGAAAAACCCGTATCGTTAACGGCGGAGGCACGCTCATCTTTCCGATGGTTCAAACCTATCGTCAATTGTCTTTACAATTGATGTCGTTTGATGTGGCCCCGCAGCAGGATTTGTACACCAAACAGGGCGTCGCTGTCACGGTGGAAGCCGTCGCTCAAATCAAGGTCAAGAGTGATCCTGATTCGATCCGCACCGCTGCGGAACAATTCTTAACTAAGACCGACGCCGCCCGCGAAGGCTTGATCCGCCTGGTGATGGAAGGCCACCTGCGCGGCATCATCGGTCAGTTGTCCGTCGAACAGATAGTGAAAGAGCCGGAAATGGTGGGCGACCGCATGCGCGGCACCTGTGCCGACGACATGAGCAAGATGGGTTTGGAAGTAGTCTCGTTCACCATCAAAGAGGTTCGCGACAAAAATGACTACATCTCGAACATGGGGCGTCCCGATGTTGCGCGAATCAAACGCGATGCAGACGTAGCAACGGCGGAAGCCGAGCGCGATACAGCCATTCGGCGTGCTGAATCTATGCGCGCTGCCGCAGTGGCCAAATCGCAAGCCGACCAGGAAAGAATTCTGGCCGAATCCCTATCGCTGGGTGCGCAGGCAGAATCGCAACGCGACTTAGAAATCAAACGTGCTCAGTACACCGAAATAGTAAAGCGGCAACAGGCGCAAGCGGACAAGGCTTACGACATTCAAGCCAACATCATGCAGCAGCAAGTTGTCATGGAATCTGTCAAGGTTCGCCAGATTGAGAAAGAACAGGAAATCAAGGTGCAGGAAGCTGAAATTCTGCGCCACGAAAAAGAACTCATTTCGACCATCTTGAAGGGCGCCGAAATCGAACGTCAGCGCATCGAAACCTTGGCCGAAGCGTCGCGTCGCAAGATGATTGCCGAAGCCGAAGGTAGCGCACAAGCCACCCGATTGCAGGGTGAGGCGGACGCCGACATTATTCAACGCAAAGGTGAATCGGAAGCCAAAGCCATGAACGTGAAGGCGGAAGCCTATCAGGAATGGAACCAGGCTGCCGTAGTAGACAAGCTGATCAGCAGCATGCCGGAAATCGTCCGCGCGCTGGCTGCTCCGTTGGCCAACGTTGACAAAATCACCATTGTTTCAACCGGCGAAAATGGCGCCAGCGGAATGAACAAGATCACTGGCGACATGACAAAAATTGCGGCGCAAATACCGGCTTTATTTGAAACCCTTTCAGGCATGCAAATGTCCGATCTATTAGGCAAGGTGCGGAGTCTTGGCGATTCCACCGGAAAACCCAAAGACCCAAAGTAAGGAGAAGTTATGGCGTTATTAGACAGGGTAACCACACTTATAAAGGCAAACCTGAACGACCTTGTGGATAAGGCCGAACAACCGGAGAAGCTGCTCAAGCAGCTTCTCCTCGACATGCAAAATCAATATATGCAGGTGAAGACGCAAGTGGCCATCGCCATTGCCGACCAGCATCTGTTGAATAAGAAACAGCAAGAAAACTTGGATCTTCAAAAGGAATGGCTCCGTAAAGCGGAACTCGCCGTTCAGAAAAATGAAGAGGATCTGGCGCGCGCGGCGGTCGAACGGTCAATCACATTCGAGAACGCCGCCAACAATTTTGCGCAACAAGTGGAAGACCAATCGCATACCGTACAGGTACTGCGAGACGCCTTGCACCGGTTGGAACAGAAGATGACCGAGACCAAGTCGAAGACGGAAATGCTGATTGCCCAGCATCGCCGCGCGAAACTGGCGCAACGCTCAGGTCTAGGCATGGAAGAATTCCAACAAGACGCCGCTATGGAGCGCGCGCGCTTGAAAGTTGCCGAGGAAGAAGCGCGTGGCCTGGCGCAACAAGTTATGGGCGCCATGCCGGATGTCGAACATCGCATGGCCGCGCTTGAAAAATCGGATCAGGTTGATCGATTACTCGCCGAGATCAAAGGACGGACGTTGCTGTTGCCGAAGGCGTAGTCGCGCCCGGCTCATTCACCTTCATCACGATAAATGTGATGTCATCGTGTTGAACGGCGTCGTCAATCCACTCGCGCAACCGTTCTGAGATCGAGCGTGTGATCTCAGAAATCGGCAGGTGCGCAACGCCCCGTACCAAATCTTTCAGACGCTCTTCGCCGAATTCCTCGCCTGCCGGGTTTAGCGCTTCGGTAACGCCATCGGTAAAGGCAAGCAAAAGATCCCCGGTATGCAGGTCCACAACCGCATCTTCATAGCTGGCTGCGGGAAACATGCCAACAATCATGCCTCCCGTGGCTAGTTCTTCAATTTCGTTCTCGCGAAACAGATAAGGCGGGTTATGCCCGGCATTCACATAACGAAGCTGATGTTTCTGCTCGTCCAGTTGCGCATAAAAGAACGTGGCATAGCTGCTGAAGCCAGTGGAACGATGCAAAAAGCGATTCAATTTTCCAGCCAGTTCAGGTAGCGAAATGTTTTCTTCCGAAGCTATGATGCGCAGCGAGGCTTGCACCACCGCCATAATCAACGCCGCCGCAACGCCTTTGCCGGCGACATCGGCAAGTGCAATCCCAATAGTGTGGTCGCGCATCTGGAAGAAATCATAGTAATCGCCGCCCACGCTGCGCGCTGCCAGCGTGTAAGCTCCAAACGAAGTGACGGGCGTTTGCGGCGACGCATCCGGAAGCAATCGCCTCTGCACCTCAGTCGCTAGCGCAATATCGCCGCGAATCTTTTCCTGTTCAAGCACACGCTTGTTCAGCCGCGCGTTCTCAATCGTCAGCGCAAACTGCTCTGCGCATGCGGCAACCAGATTTTTGTCGGAAGTGCTGTAGCCATCGCTATCCTCACGTTCGCCGAAAATCAGTAATCCAATCAAATCCTGGTTGGTTCTCAGCGGAACGGCCAATCGCAGCCCGACGGTTTCCAGCAATCGCAACTCATCCACTTGGCTCGGCTTCTGACTATCCGCCCAGCGCAGAGATGTTTCCAAATCGGCGCTTGAAAAGCTCATCGGCGATCCATAAAACCGCAGGCGATTCAATAGGAAGCCATTGTCGGGAATGCTCAGCTCCATTATGCCGGCTTGTGGTTCGGATGCCACAACGTGAAACTCACCTTCTCCAGTCTTTTCCAGTAAGTGCGCCGATCTTGCCCGCAACTTGGCCGCCAAGTGCACCAAAGACGATTGAAGCGCTTGTGCAAACGTATCGGCGTTGCGGCTGGATTCAATGAATTCGCTCAACAGACTGCCGTCAAAAGCCGCGGGTTCTTTTAAAGGCACTATACGCTGCCGCGCCATATCTAAAGCGCGACGCGCCGACGTCCACACAGTTTCAGAGTCGTTGCGGATAGCCACCATGGGCGAAAGCAAACTCGCCCGCCAGGCCGGAACCAGTGAAGCCAGCACCGAGACTGAAATCATGATGGCGATCGACACCAAATAGGGCAGCGCATTCAAATGTTGAACATTAAAATAGACGGTCGCAAGCCGTGTCACTGCGGCCACCACAACCAATCCCGCGCTAATTCCGTATAGTGCGAGTCGCAAACCACTACCCGTAATCAATTGCAGCAGTTGGTTACCCGTTGCGCCTAAGGCCATGCGGGTTCCCATTTCCGTTGTTCGCTGCCGGACCGAATAAGACGTTAAACCGTAAACTCCCAAGCACGCCATCAACAGCGCAGCCAGCGCGAATAGCGACACTACCGTCCATTCAATACGTTCGAATATCATCGACCCGGCGATGATTTCCTGCATGGATTCAATCGAATAAATTGGCTGTGCCGGATCGATACCCGCGACCGCCCGACGAATGACCGCAACTAGACTACCAGCAGGCAAACTGGATCGAACGATAAAACTCATTTGCTGCTGGGGCGCAAGCTTGCTATTCAAATACACTTCTGGCATGGGAGTTTTGCCCAAACCTTCGTTTTTAACCGTTCCCACAATGCCCACTACTTGCGCATTCGAACCACTTAGATTTGCCAGTGCCCCCAGAGCGTGGTGGTTTCGCCAGAAGCGGTCGGCCAGCGCTAGATCAATGACGATCGGAATCAGGTTTTCGTTCGTGTCGTGCTCATTGATCAACCTCCCTCCTTGCAGCGGTATTTCCATAGTTCGGAAGTAATCCGGACTGACCAGCATCAAGCTGACAACATCATGAACTTCGGTTCCGGACGCGCGGTCTTTCGGAGACAAACTGGTCGTAAAGCAGCAGCCCTCCAGCGGTACTTGGTTTGACATCGCCACGCCTGTGATGCCGGGGAATGCCTGCAGCGCTCCGATAAGTCTGTCTGGAAAAGCTTGTGGATTGGGTCGCGTAATTTGAAACGTCAGCAGCCCGTTTGGGTTGAACCCCGGCGATGTATCCGTGAGACTGTGAAACTCCCAAAGCAAGATCCCACCCGAACAAATAAGTGTGAACGCCAGCGCGATTTCTGCCAGCACCAGAATCTGCGAAAGTTTGCGGCTGCGCACTCCCGCCGAGGCCCGCACCCCATTGGTAAGAACTTCATTTGGAGCCGTCCGAAAGGCTTGCCACAGCGGCGCAAGAGCCGAAAGCGTGGCGCATAGCACAGCCAAAGCTACCGCGAACGCCACCACTGTCCAATTAGTTCTTACTTCACTTGAGCGTGGAATGTATTCGGCAGCCATCCGCACCACGCTTCTCACCAAAAGTACGCTTACTAAAATGCCGCCCAACGCCGCCGGCAGCGCCACCCACATGCTTTCCATCAAATATTGCAACGCCAACTGCGGACGGCTTGCCCCCAGCGCGATCCGAATAGCGGTTTCGCGTGCCCTGCCAACGGAACGGCTCACCAGCAATGCGGCCACATCCGCGCATGTGATCAACAGCAACAAACCGGCCGCGCCAAAAAGCAAAAGCAAGACACCGCGTATGGATTCAGCCACCGTCTCCTGCAAGCCTTGCAACCCAGCCGTATAGTTAGGCTCGTTCGGGCGAATTGTGCTGCGAATTTCTGCCGCAACTTGAACCGCCTCTGCCCTTGCCTGCTCTAGGGAAACACCTTCTTTCAACTTGGCGTACGCCTGATACGGTGAATAGTTGCGCCGTTGGCCCTCGTCTTTTGGCGCCTTCAGTGGAATCCAAACGTCGTTGTCGGAGTTTCTGCTCTCCACCGTAACCACTGGCAAGCGAAACCATGCAGGCGTCGCGCCGATGACCGTGTAAGGTTCGCCGTTCAAGCGAATAGTGGTGCCGACAACTGCGGGACCCAACTGCTTCAAAAGCCGGAACGAAACCACCGCTACGCCAGTTCCATCAGACGAACTGAAAAATCGTCCGGCCGCAGGCGCTGCCCCTGTGCTGGCAATGAGTGAAGGCGATACTTCAAGACCGTTGATGTGCCGGGTCAATCCAGGCGTGTTCAGGTTGACTCCGGGCGTTGTCACGTTGAAATCGCCGCCCACGGGAAACCATCCAAATTCCTGGAAGCTCCGCATGCGTTGGTACGCTTCGCATTCCACCCAGCTCAACCCGCTAAAGTGTTTCGGGTCGTGCGTGTCGCCGCCCAGCAGCGAAACCCATCGCTCGCTATCCGAATACGGCAAAGGCCTCAAGAGCACCGCGTCCACCACCGTAAAAATTGCCGTAGCCGATCCAATACCAATAGCCAGCGCCACCACCGCCATGAGCGCAACGCCCCGTTCGCGGTTCCATGACTTAAGGCTGCGCTCCAGCAAGCTCAGCATCTGCTAAATCATACTAACCGCTCTCAAACCAGATGCTGGATGTCCACGTCTCGCCAGCGCTTCTGCAAGTACTCCGCAACCAATCGCCGGTGGCAGTGTTCAGGCTTCTCTTCGCTGCACAGCAGGCAACCACCGTCCAGAAGTTCCTTCGGCATAGTTTCAATCTGGCGCGCTTTCAGCAACTGTGTGAACTCGCGCTCGTATTGAAGCCAATCGGGACTCTTTGCCTTTTTGTATTTGTCCAGAATGTCGGCGGTCGGAGCTAAATCGGGAACATGAACGTACTCAATGTTGCAGATCGCCTTTGTGAAATAACGCAGATCATCTTTTTTGGTGAAGCCTGCCAACTGCGAAATGTTGTTCAAGCGCACATCCACCAAGCGCTTGACTGCCGAATTCTTCAAAATGGTGAAGAATTCTTCCGCCGATTTCTTAGTGAATCCAATAGTGAAAATTGTCACTCACTTCAGAGTAGCGGCAATCCAATCGTTCGTGCGTTCGTCTAGGACATCTAGCGGCAATGCACCTCCGTTCAGCATTTCGTCATGAAAAGCCCGAATATCGAAACGCTCTCCCAATGCCGCCTTCGCCCGTCCGCGCAATTCCAAAAACTTCAGTTGTCCTACTTTATAAGACAATGCTTGCGCCGGAAACGCGATATATCGATCCACTTCCGATTGCAGATCCGGTTCCGCCAGGTCCGAATGTTCGCGTAAGTAATCCACCATTTGCACGCGCGTCCAGCGCTTGTAGTGAACGCCCGTGTCTACCACCAAGCGGCAAGCACGAAACAGATCGCTCGACAACCGTCCGTAGTCGCTGTAAGGATCCTGATAAAAACCAACTTCTTTCCCTAAGCGTTCCGCATAAAGCGCCCAACCTTCTATATAAGCGTTGTAGCCCGCATGTTGGCGAAACGGAGGCAGCGAAGTGATCTCTTGTGCAATCGAAATCTGCATGTGGTGTCCCGGGATGCCCTCGTGATAGGCCGTCGCTTCGGCGTCCAGCAAACTGCGATGCTCGAAATCCGACGTGTTCACATAGATACGAGCTGGACGAGAACCATCGGCAGTTCCTTCGCTGTAATCTGCGCCGGCCGCATCTGCTTCCCGATACGACTGAGTGGGAAGCACCTCCACATGCGCTTTCGGCAACACGCCAAACAGTTGCGGAAGTTTCGCTTCCATCGCCTTGATGTAACCGCGATACAGTTCGAGAATCTGCGCGCGTGATTGCGGCCGCAAATCGGCGTTTGTCTTCAGGGAAGCTCGAAAACTCTTCAAATCTTCGAAGCCCAACTGGCGCGCAATTGCCAGCATCTGCCCTTCAATGTCTGCCACCTGCGCCAACCCAAGCTGATGAATCTGCTCCGGGGGCATCGTCGTGGTGGTCTGCACTCGAATGTCATAGCGGTAACGCGCCGCGCCATCCGGTAATGCCCAAATACCCGGCTCGGTTCTGCCTTTCGGCGCGTAATCTGTCTGAATGAACCGACCCAGTTTCGTATACGCTGGACGCACGCCCTTGTCCACTGCATCCAAAATCTCGCTGCGAATTCGCGCCTTATCCGCCGCCGCAATACTTTCCGGAAATCGCCTTAATGGTTCAGCGAACGGGTTTGCTTCACCCGCCGGATTCGCTATGCTCTGGCACTGTTCCACCGTGCGCTCTAACAAAAACTTTGGCGGTAGCAGCCGGTCTTTCTCACCCTGGCGCATCAATTCCATCGCCTCGTCCAGCAAGTGCGGGATCTGCCGCAGCCGCGCCACATAGTCTTCGTAATGCTGAACCGAATCCAAAGGAACCGCCGCCACAACTTGCGGAAGCAGGATTTGGATGCCATTGAACTGGTCTACCGGCTGGAGGTAATTCTTCAACTCCAGATCTTCCAACGCATCTTTATACTTCTGAATGATCAGTTCGAGGCTGATATGCTCCTGTTCGCTAAATCCGCCCGCATCAATCGCTTCGAACCGGGCCAGAAACTCCTTCGCATCCCTTCGCCTTTGCGCCACATGCGCAAGCGAAATATCCGACCACTTATCGTTGTAGCGGTAATCTCCGTAAACAGTGGCCGACTCTGGGGATTCCCGAAGCGTATATTCCCATTCGTCAGCCAACGCTTGCTGAAATAATTGGCGGCGTTTGTCTATTGTGTCTTCGGCACTCATTTGGATATAGACAAAAGCCAACGACGCTAGGGTAATGGCTAGTTTCACGATCTCCTGCGGCCTTCTAGTCCCGCATTCTCCCTACTATTCTCACTAGATGGTGACTAGAGTCTCGGAAATACGAACATTTCATGAAAAAGCCTTGAAGTAAACGCTTACCTGTGATATTTTTGATCCGATCTGGCTAGTGGGACTTCATTAGTCAAAGGTGGAAGTTCTAATCGACTCTGAGTTGGAGGGGTTTAATGCTACGTTGGCAAAAACTCGTTACCTGCCTTCTCTCGCTTCTCATGGCAAGCGTGCTTGCCTACGGACAGCGTGATTTAGGTACTATCACCGGAACAATCAGCGACCAACAAGGGGCCGCAGTTCCAAATGCAAAAATCACAATAACGGAGACCGCCAATGGTGTCTCCTATCCGACTGTCACTAATGATTCGGGATCGTTCACACGTCCCGCTTTGAATCCGGGAACGTACAGTGTGACCGTCGAAGCCGCTGGCTTTCAAAAGGCTCGGCAAGATGACATTCTCGTAAATCCCGGCGAACCAATTGCTGTGAACATTCAGTTGAAAGTCGGAAACGCCACGGAGACGGTTGAGGTAACAGCCGCAGCGCCTCTGCTGCAAACCGAATCGCCGTCAATTTCCGAAAACTTAAGTTCCGCACAGGTCTCTGATTTGCCCCTTGGCGGTCAGAGAGTATTCACTTATCTGGCTCGCTTGGCCCCCGCCGTGGTGCCTGCCGAGCCCGGCGCGCGCGATTCTAACGGTGGTGGTTTCTCTGCCAACGGCGTGCGTTCCACTGGTGAGAATAACTTCTTGCTCAACGGTGTTGACAACAACGTCAACGTCATTGACTTCATCAATCAAACATCGTTTGTCATCGGTCCCTCGGTCGAGGCCATCGGCGACATGCAAATCATCACCAACGGTGCCAGTGCCGAGTATGGCCGCGCTGCCGGTGGCATTTTGGACATCACACTCAAATCCGGCACCAACCAACTTCACGGTGTCGCTTTCGAGATTTTGCAAAACACCATACTGAATGCAAATAGCTGGACCAACAACCTAAGTGGCGTTGCTCGCGATCCCATTAAACAGAATCAATTCGGTGGCGCAGTCGGCGGTCCAATTATCAAGAACAAGCTGTTCATGTTCGGCGACTATCAGGGAACGCGCATTAGGACATCTGGCGGTTCCGTTGACAGTTTGGGTTACGGCGGTTTTTACACGATTCCAACGGCCCAGGAGCGCGTGGGTAACTACTCCACCATCGGCGTGCCCATCTACGACCCAACCACCACAATCTGCACCAGCGGTTGCGCGGCTGGCACGCTAAATCCAATCAACACCGCCACGACTCCGGTCTATACCCGCAGCACCTATGCCGGCAACATGATTCAGCCCTCGCAGATGGATCCCGTTGCTGCGAAACTCGCCGCCCTTTACCCGGAACACAAACGCCCCCTACTCTTTAAATGCTTTCCCAACCAACGATTACTACACCGTTACTCCGGGAAGCTTGAACACAGACCAAGGTGACGGACGTGTCGATTACCATCTGAACGACTGCCAACAGCATCTTCGGATCAATCAGCTGGACCAATACGCAAAAGCTCAGCGTGACGCCTTTCGCCGGCGCGCTGGACGGCGGCAACTTCGCCGGCAACAGCGAACAGGATTTGGGCCGTAACGGCAATTTGAGCTGGTCGCATATCTTCTCACCAACTTTTGTGAACGAAGCTCGCGTCGGTTTCAGCCGCTTGGTCACGGCTCGTACCCAGGCCAACGCAAATACTGATGAGTACAAGGCGTATGGCATCGGCGGCTACGATCCGACTACCACCTTGAACGGCGGTCTGCCCAGATTCGATCTGCAACGCTACAGCCAGATCGGTGCAAACAACTGGCTTCCCACCAAGGAATACAACAACGAGTGGGATCTGATCGATAACGTCACCATCAACAAAGGAACGCATTCTATTAAGTTGGGCGCAGAGTTCCGCGAACTTCACTTCCCGTTCTTCCAGGTTCCTGAACCTCACGGCGAGCTCGGATTTGAACGCACGGAAACTGCCTATCCCAGCCTGGCCGGTGCTTTGACGCCATCCACCACGGGAGACGAATTTGCTTCCTTCATGCTTGGCGCCATCGACTATGACAACATCTCGACGACCAACTTCATCTCGTCCACCAAACAGGCATACGCAGGGTATGTCCAGGACAACTGGAAAGCTACTTCGAAATTAACCCTTAACCTTGGCTTGCGTTACGAATTGTTCTCCCCTATCGGTGAGCAGTTCGGTCGTCAATCCAACTTCGACCTGCAAAATCTGACCCTTTATATTCCGAAAGGGAATAACCAGAACACGCCTCTGCCGTCAAACTTCAATTCGCCGGCCACAATCAACGGCGTAACCTTCCCGGCTCTCTTCACTACGCCCATTACGGTTAGTCGTGGGCAGGTAAGCAGCTACCTGATTCCGTGGGACAAAAAAGACATCGGGCCGCGCATCGGCTTTGCTTACAATGTCAAGGAGAAGATCGTTCTCCGTGGCTTCTACGGCATCTTCTACGGCGGCGAGGAAAACCAGGGCGGAAATCCGAACCGTGGTGAATCCGCGCCATTCAATGAATCGCCTTCTCTGGATCGCCCCGGCAACGTCACTGAGTTCGAACCCGATCCCCTTATGGGTAACGGTCTGCCAACTCAAGGAATCGCTGTTGGCTTCCCCACGAACGTATTCACCGGGTATCCTGTCTCCTCGCTGAACTTCCGCGAGCTTGCCCAGGACTTCGATAACCCGATGGTTCAAGAATGGAACTTCTCCATCCAAGACGAACTTACCCATTCACTGGCTCTTGAAGTTGGCTATCTTGGCAACCATCAATCGCACCAGCTTTATCAGCCCGACTTTAATACTGGTCCGCTCGTCTTCACCGCGAACCCAGCAATCACGGGAACCAACACGCGCCCATATCCCGACATCGGCAGCATCTCCGGAACCGCTAGCTTTGGCGTTGGAAACTACGATGCCATGAGCGCAAAGTTGACGGAGCGAATGGCCGCCGGTCTCCAATTCCAAGCGGCTTACACCTGGGGCCATGCTCTTTCTGACACTGGCACAACGCTGTCAGGGTCGAACGGCTTCTATCAGGTAGACAACGCCAACACAATCCTGTCCTACTCCAGCGCCGCGTGGGATATTAGGCAGAATTTTGTCAGCTCATTCAACTACGAACTCCCGTTCGGCAAAGGCAAGAAATACGGTGGTAACATGAACTCCATCACCAATGCCCTGCTCGGCAACTGGCAGTTCAACGGCATTCTCAGCCTTCGTTCCGGTCAGCCGTTTACACTTACTTCCGGCGGTTGTCTGGAAGTCAACGGTGGTTGCGGTCCGGAACTCATCTCCGGCAGTCCGAACGCCGCTCCGGCCGGCGGCCGCACTCCCGCCGAGTGGTTCAACACTGCTAACTTTGGCGCTGTTGGCAGCCAAGGCTTGTCGGAAGGCAACGTTGGCTTGCAGAGCAACGTTGGTCCGCCTACGCGAACCCTTGATTTCTCGGTCTTCAAGGATTTCGCGTTCACGGAACGCTTCAAGCTTGAGTTCCGCGCAGAGGGTACTAACGTGGCCAACACGCCCCAGTTCTGTAGCCCCAGCAACAGCCAAACCAGCGGAAACTTTGGCCAGATCACTTGCACCAACGCTGGAACCGAACGTCACATTCAGTTCCAATTGCGGCTGCGGTTCTAACCAAACAGCAATAGCTAAAGATAAGGCCGCCCGCTCACCAGCGTGGCGGCCTTTCTTTTTGTAGTAGGGTTAAACTTGCTCACCCACTCCTCGGGTATTACATTTCGCTAAATGTAAAGAGCAGCAAAATGGATTCCGCACTAAGTATAAAAGGCCAAGCCACGATTCCGAAGGCCATTCGAGATCATCTGGGTCTAGCGCCGGGTGACCGGATTAAGCTTTTTATTCATCCCGACGGAAGCTTCGCGATCCCTCCGAAAATCCCCACGTCGAAGCCAAAAGATATCGTCAAGGCTCGCCGGCGACTTTCTCTCGATGATATGGAGACCGCCATCGCTGAGAGCGCGATCGCAAGCAGACCGCTTACCAAACGCCAATGATGGGCTCGATACCAACGTTCTCGCGCTATCTTGCACAGGATGATGCCACTCAGTCGGCGAAGGCAACTCAAATTACCGAACGTCAGTTAAGCGACGAGCACCTCGGTTTCGTCAGTCTTGTCACCATCGTGGAAACCGTCCGAGTGCTTGCTCGCGCCTATCGGCTCTACAATCAGGAAATTGCCGCCGCGGTTGAACGCCTTCTGCAAGCCAATACTCTGCCTGTTCAGAATGAGCAGGCAGTCTTCACTGCCATGATCGCTCTCAGAACCGGAACCGGGTCATTTGCAGACGCGCTTATCGGGGCATTGGGCGCTTGGGCAGGATGCACAGCTACCCTTACTTTCGACAAAAAAACCAAACGACTGAATCAATTCCGGGTTCTCTAGCGAAAGCGTTCCTCTTAGAACAGCAACAACTGATCCTGCTGCTCTTCCGCAACCACCGCCGCCGCACTCATATCCCGCGCCGGAATGCCCACCTGCCGCCGAATATCGTCAACCAGCCCCGCCATCCGATCCGGATATCTTGAACGCAAAAACGCGCCCTCACCATAACTCAACTCATATTTGCGCAGCAGCTTTGGAAAATGTTCCGCGATGAACGGGAAGAAAACCTTCTGCGCCGAAGGTTGAAGAAACAGAACGTTCGCTCCAAACTGCATCGCACCAGCCCGCTTAGCCGCACCTGCAACTTGGAACAGATTATCCTCGCTATCTGTGATCAACGGCAGAATCGGGCTGGCAATCACCCCCGCGTCAACACCGGCCTGCCTCAGCTTTGCCACTGCCTGCATCCTTAGATCCGGACGCGGAGCATACGGCTCAATCAATCTCGCCAACGTCCGGCTCATAGTCGTCACCGTCATCGTGATCGATACCCGGTTGTGCTGCGCAATCTGCTGGAATAAATCGATGTCACGGCTAACTAAATCCGATTTTGTAGTGACAAACAAAGTCATGCCGCGTATCCCCTTCGCCATCACCTGCAGTACCTTCCGTGTCGAGCAGAAGCGTCGCTCGGCAGGCTGATAGGGATCTGTCGCAGTGCCCAAACCGATGATTTGGCCTTGCTTCAAAGCCTTCAACTCGTTCTCGAAAGCATCGGCATCCCAGTTTTTGGCGTAGATTTCCGTCTCGAAGGAAGCAGGATTATGCCGTTCCAAAAACTCGTGCGTGAAGCGCGCATAGCAATACTTGCAGCCAAACTCACAGCCGCGATACGGATTGATAGTCCAGTGAAAAGGAACTCGGTTGGATTGGCAACGGTTCAGCCACTTGCGAGTAGGCAGACTTCGATATTCGACTCGTTGCTTGTCGGATACCAGATCTCCTTCGGCTGCCAGGCGGGCGATGCCCACCAGTTTGACTAGCGGCTGAGGTTGGGGAGGCGAACTGACCTGCAGCATAGGAATAATCCTTCCTGCATCAATATTCGCCTTTTATTCGCTAAATGTCAAGAGACAAAAAAAAAGCACAAAACGAGGGTAAAACTCGAGTTATTTACGATGCAAGCAGCGAGATAACGCCCTTTTGCCGCAAACCATTCAGCGCAAGGCCATGACGGCCACGCACACCGGTCTTTTCGAAAATATGCTTCAAGTGAATCTTCACCGTGCCGGGCCGAATGCCCAATTCCTGCGCAATTTCACGATTCTTGAAGCCCTGTTCCACCAGTTCCATCACTTGATGTTCCCGCGGTGTCAGATCTGTACGAATCTGCGCTTCCATTGATGAAGCTTCGCGGAATACGGAATCTTGCATCCAACTTCGCCCTTGGGCGACCGCGCGCAAACATGCCAGCACGGTGTTTGTATCGGCCGACTTCCTGACAATACCCTTCGCGCCGGATTGCAGAAAACGCAAAGCTTCCGCTTCCGTCACCGACATACCCCATACGATAACGGCCGGTACGGTGGACTTGGATTGACCATGCTCCGCCGGAAGTTGAGCCAGAGCATCAAGGACAGTCTTTGCCCCTAAGCCCTTATCAATAATAAGGACGTCTGTTTTGTCCGCACCTGCGCTCAGCATCCACTCTGCCGGAGTAGCATGCGCGGAACCGAAGGTCAGATCATCTGTGGTTGACAACAAATGCTGTAGTCCGTGAACCGTAAGCGGCTGTGTCTCGCAAATCGAAATACTTTTCTTAGTCTTGCTTACTTCCATATCCATACCTCTGCCTACACTCCTTTTCGGCTGACCAGCACCACTACTTGAGTGTTAGGCGGGAAATATTACTCTCCGGAAATAGCGAGTTTGTATAAGGGGCAGGTAGGAATAGGACGTGCAAACGTTTGATGGACTACATAAGTCCGTCAGATTAGCCTAAAGCTTAAGAATTATCCTAGAGAACGTTGATCGTGCCGCGGCATTTCGCCGTCCCACAGCCGCAAGGCACCCGTTCCACTTTTTTGTCGAAATGGTAATCCACCGTGAGTTCCTCGCCTTTTTTGATTGCGCGCAAACTCATATAGATGATATGGCCCCTGATGATGCGAGCCACCACATTCGGATCACACGAATGATTAATGTACTGGGCGCCTGATCCATTCACCGATCCGTCGATGGTCCAATACGGATCCAGTGTGAAGAGATAAATCATCTCGGCCGCATCCGCCCGTTTTTTCGTCTCGCGGCGATTTATCTTTTCACCCGTGTACTCAATAATCTTGCGACGCGCTGGGATGTTTTCCGTAGCCCATACACCCCAGCGATGAATTTTTGAAGGCGCAATCGTAATTCCGAAACACGCGTAACGCTTATCGATTTGCGGAGTGGACTTCTCCCGTTTCGGAATAAATTCCGGCGCCGCCGCTGTCCTCTTAACGGCAGTAGAACTTGCCATGCTCTCGTCAGATTAGCGAATCTTGCGCCTTATAGCTATGGTTTACTTCGCTTTTTCTTGTAAAACCGTGACAAGTTCTTGCACTGCGGCCGCGCTCTTGTTCAAAGCTGCCTTCTCGTCGTCGTTAAGCTTGATTTCGTAGACCTTCTCCACGCCTTGCTTGCCTAACTTAACTGGCACGCCCACGAACAGTCCATTGATCCCATACTCGCCGGTCAAACTTACGGCGCAAGGCAGAACCTTCTTCTTGTCCTTCAGAATCGACTCCACCATCTCCACCGCCGAAGCTGCCGGAGCATAGTAGGCGCTGCCTGTCTTGAGATATTTCACAATCTCCGCTCCGCCATCGCGCGTTCGCTGCACCAGCCGGTCAATGGTTGTCTTATCCATTAATTCGCTGATAGGAATGCCGCTCACGCTGGTAAACCTCACCAGCGGAACCATCGTGTCGCCGTGTCCGCCCAATACCATCGCCGTCACATTCTCGAACGAAACATTCAGTTCCGCCGCGATGAACGTGCGGAAGCGCGCAGTATCTAGCACGCCCGCCATACCAATCACGCGCTCACGCGGGAAACCGGAAGCTTTCATTGCCGTCCAGCACATAGCGTCCAGCGGGTTCGTCACCAACACCAATATCGAGTTGGGCGAAAGCTTCACGGCCTGTTCTGTGGCGCTTTTTACCACTTCATAATTCGCCATCAGAAGGTCGTCGCGGCTCATGCCTGGCTTGCGCGGAAAGCCTGCGGTGATAACGACGATATCGGAATCGGCCGTTGCCTCATATCCGTTCGTGCCGGTGATCGCCACATCGTAGCCTTCCACCGGGGCAGACTCCAACATGTCTAATCCCTTGCCTTGCGGAACTCCTTCCACAACGTCCACAAGCACCACATCTGCCAGCTCTTTTGCTGCAATTTTTTGCGCCGTATTTGCGCCCACATTCCCGGCGCCGATAACGGTTACTTTTTTTCGCATGTTTGCTCCAAACTTTCTTTCGAAACCGAAGTATATCAGCGCGTAAAGCCCTATTTCGCTTCAACAAAGGTTAGTCTTATGTTGCTTCTTGGAACGCAGCTGCCATAAGATCTTGTTCCGCTGCCGGAATCGAAAGCTTCACAGCTTCCTTCCGCCAGGTAGTCACTGCTCTACTCACCTTCTCCACAATCGCCTTCGCCTCCTTTAGAGAAAGTCCGTAGTTATCGTGCGCTTCTAGCGCTATCTCCGTATCACAACTTGCCTCCACTTCATTGATGGCAAGCGCCAGCTCCTCTCTGTCAATCGATGGGTTCATGTCGTAAGCCGGTGAAAGCGTAATTCCTTGGTCGTCTAAAAAGAAGCCATGGTTGCGCAAATGGTCGTCGGTATTGTGAATCATAATATTGAAGACCACTCGCCGGAATAACTCCGTGCAATCGCGACGCGTATTCGCTCCCTGCGATTGCAACAAATCCACCAGTTCCAGATAACTCGCTCCCGGTTCGCCGTCCCCGCGCTGCGTCAGCGTCATTGCTGAAACAAACGCCAAACGCTTGCCCTCTGTCGTCCGGTCGAACCTGCGCGCCACAAACGTGGTGTAGTTGCTGTCCGGGATCCGCATCGGACGCGCTTGCGAAACGGTAATGCCTGCCCTTGCGGCCAAGCGCTTTGCCACTAGCTCCCATGCTCCGACGTCTCGTCTGTCTTGCTGGCTCGGAAACTTTGCTATGCACAAACAACCGTCTTCATCCCGCACCGACGCCTTCGGTCGTGCGCCGCCCAGCGACGATCCCGGAGCGAAAAGCTGTGCCAGCCATTTCTCCATTTCCGGACCGTCCTCATCCTTGGCGTGGCGTTCAAATTCTAAACTCGCATGTTGCAACTCGCGTAGCGATGTGATCGGTGGCGCCGCAAACTCTTCATCAGTATCCACAAACCTCCCCGTCTTCGGATCTTGAAATCGCAGCGCTCCTAACCGCGTCTCGTCGTGCACGCCTAACAGGAAGTCCCAGTCAGTGAGTGAACGGGCTTTCCGCGCCTCTCGCCGTGCCCACATGTTCTCGCGTCGCTGCATCAGTATCCGGCCCCACCTGTCTGGCGACGAATCTAGAAAAATTCCGAAGTTAGCCCTGCTCCCGGCCGGATATTGCGGGCCCTGCACCAGTGCCAGGTCCGGATCGAACGTGAAAGCTTCCGGATGCTCCAGCCAGCCGGCGTGATATTCAAACGAGAAAACATCTCCACCTCTCGCTTTCTGGCAACGCAGCATACCCATCAGCGCAGGTTTGGTCCAATGCGCCAAATCCGCGTACACTGCAACAGTTGCCAGTTGCCCCGCCGTCATTTCAGGTCCGCTTCCTCAGTTGCAACCGTCTTTCTAGACCTCTTAGGGGCGCGCGCCCTTTCACCCAGTTGTGCATCCTGCAACTTGCGGCCCAGCACATCATCTTTAGCTATTCCACCCAAGTCCTCCTCCAGGCGCAGCGTCTGTAGTACCCGTGCATAATTCCCCAAGGACACGCCCGCGTCTCCTTGCTCCACCCGATAAAGCGTCTTCCGGGTAATCCCTGCTCTCTTGGCCACTACCTCGGCAGAATAGGCACGACGCAGCCGAGCCTTCTTGATATTCTCCCCGATACCAGCCAAAATGCGGCTCAATCGAGGCAAAATCTTCACATTCCCTCTCGCCATAACAAGTCATATTATACCCATTATTGCCATAAATTGCATACTTAATAACCCATTATTAGTTGCCTGACTGCTGCTATAAAATGTGCTTCCTCTAGCCCACAGGATCTGTACGCCCGTCAAGCTGTCTGTCGAAACGGTTTTGTAACCTATGCCGGGTACCATGGCACTAAGGGGTTTTAACACATGTCATGTTTCAAACGATTAGCAGGAGGCGTTTTGCTTTCCTGTCTAAGTACGATTTTTTTATGGGCGCAAGCTGGCAATGGCGGTATCACCGGAACTGTCCGTGATGCCTCCGGCAGCCCGGTTCCCAATGCAGCCGTCGTTGTAGAGAACGCTGATAAGGGTATTAAGCGCGAGCTCCAAACCACAGGCGCAGGCATCTTCAATGCACCATCCCTGGTCCCGGCCTCCGGATATACCGTTCACATCAACGCCAGCGGCTTCGCCAAATACGAGGCAACAAACATCACCGTCGAAGTCGGCGCAAACGTCGACCTTGCCATTGCACTCCAAGTTGCTTCCACTTCCACCACCGTCGAAGTCACTAGCACGGCGGAAAAAGTGGATGACACCAAAAGCGGCACAACCGATCTGGTAGATCAGTTACAGATCGACAATTTGCCCATTAACGGCCGTCGAGCCGACACCTTCGCATTGCTCACTCCCGGCGTCACTCGCGACGGTACATTCGGGCTGGTCAGTTTCCACGGCATCTCGGCTGGCAACGCCTTCATGACCGACGGCAACTACACCACCGATAGCTTCTATAGCGAGAATGCCGGACGCACCCGAATCTCAACCCAGATTTCCCAGGACGCCGTTCAGGAGTTCCAAGTCCTCAGCGACGGGTATTCCGCTGAATTCGGCCGCGCTATGGGTGGCATCATCAATACCGTCACTCGCAGTGGCACAAACGAATATCACGGCACCGCTTATGAATATTTCCGCAACCGAACCTTGGATGCACGCGACCGTTACGCCACTTTCAACCCGAAGGAATGGCGTCACCAAGCGGGTGCAACGCTCGGCGGTCCCATCAAGAAAGACAAACTATACTTCTTTACCAACTTCGAACTCGTTCGTCGCGATTTCCCAGGTCTTAACCGCATCACTACTTCGCTGATTGCCGATCCCACCGGTACCTTCGTTCTGCCGTCCAATTGCACCATCGGCGCCAAGGGTGCTACCGCCGCCGGCTGTGCTGCTGCCATCGCTTTCATCCAACCGCAAATGAATGTGCTTGTCCCGCGCACCGTGTCTTCCGACATGGGTTTTGCCAAGCTCGATTACCACATGAACGACAAAAGCACGGTGACTTTCGACGCCAACGTCATGCACTGGGTCTCTCCGAACGGTATCCAAACCCAGGGCGTTCTCACCAATGGCAACATGCTTGGCAACAACGGCAACTCAACCGTCGAAACGCGCTACGGCAATGCTGACTGGACCTACATTCTCAGCCCCAGCGCTCTCAACGACTTCCGCTTTGGTTGGTTTAAAGACCGCCTGTCCGATCCCGCCGCCTCCGATTTGTGGCCATCCACTGGACCGCTCTACATTACCGTCGCCAGCGCTACCGTCGGTGCCGCCGAAGCTTATCCCAGAACCTATCCAAGTGAGCAGCGCTTCCAATTCGCAGACAACTTAAGCTGGACTCTCGGCTCGCATACCGTGAAAGTCGGCGTCGATACCGACCGCACGCAGGACTATCTGAAGCAGCTTTTCAACTACGCCGGTGCGTACAGTTTTTCCAGTCTGACAAGTTTCGCCGAAGATATCCTCAGCACCGGACCTAAAGACTACTCCAGCTTCTCGCAGGAATTTGGCAATCCTATTCAGAATCTCTACACCACAAACCTGAATCTCTATGCCCAAGATCTGTGGAAGGTCACGCGTAAGCTGACCTTGAACTATGGCTTGCGTTGGGAAAAGTCATATCTGCCCCAACCGACCGAGGTCAATCCAGCCTACCCGCAAACCGGCAAGATCCCTTCGCCGAATCACAACTTCGCGCCGCGCTTCAGCTTGGCTTATGCTGCTGACGACAAAACTGTCATCCGCGCGGGCTTTGGTATTTTCTATGCACCCTTCATTACCGATGGAATCGACACGCTGTTCTTGGGTAACGGACTCTATCAGACCAGTATCTCTGTGAATCCCACCCAAGCCGGCGCACCGATCTTCCCCAATATTGTGGCGTCAGCTAGCGCGGTTCCGGCTGGAACGGTCAACTTAACGTATGCTGATCCAAACTTCCACAATCCCTACTCCATGCAATCCACTTTTGCCGTTGAGCGGCAGTTGCCCGCAGGCTTCGATCTCACAGCCACTGTGTCGTACGTTCGTGGCGTCGGTCTTATTACTTCGCCCGACGTCAATCTCTCCGCTCCAACCCAAACCGCCACTTACAAAATCGACAACGCCCAGGGCCAGGTCGTCAGTGCATTTACGACCCCCATCTGGACCGCCGCCAACAAAATCAACAAGAGCTTCGCGCATATTTATGACGTGGGTAACGGTGGCGAATCCTGGTACAACGGCCTCACCCTCCAGCTCAATAAGCGCCTGTCGCATGGCTTTATGACCCAGATCTCCTACACTTGGTCGCACGCGATCGACGACGCCCAACAAGCTGGCGCCAGCAGCACCATCACCTACTCGCAGTCCAGCACCTATAACGGCAACTACCTGCTCGACAAAGGTTCCTCCGGCACCGACCAGCGCCAAAGATTGGTCATCAACTGGATTTGGTCGCCCACTTTGACCAAGTCAACCGGCTGGGCCGCCCGCTACCTCATCAATGGTTGGCAGCTTTCCGCTATCACTACCATGGGCTCGCCGTTACCGGCGACCGGAACCGTAAGTGTCAGCGGAACTCAATTCAGCGGCGCCAGCGCGCTACTTTACACTGGTTCGTTGAACGGTTCGGGTGGCTGGAATCGAGTTCCATTCCTGCCGGTGAACAGTCAGCCCATCGATGATGAATACCACGTTGATGCGCGTCTATCCAGAGCCATTCCGATCACCGAACATGTCCGTGCCTCATTGCTGTTTGAAGCCTTCAACGTCTTCAACACGCAATACAACACGTCCATCAACACTACCGCTTACACGGCATCCGGAGGAACCCTGAAGCCAGTCGCCTCCTTCGGAACCGGCAGCGCCTCGCAAGCTTTCCCCGACGGAACCGACGCCCGCCGTATGCAGGCCGCCTTCCGCCTGGAATTCTAAAAGAACAAAAGGGTGCTGGATTCGCTCCAGCACCCTTTTTTCATCTAGAGTCGGGACAAACCCTCATCCACCATCGCGAAACAAATACCAACCATCCGATAGCGGCACAAATCGAACGCCCGGAGCAAGATCGTCAACGCTATCAATCTTCGGTGCAAGAGGTTTTTCCGAATAGACCCAACCCTTGCAGTCCCTAGAAATTGCCGATCCCTCGCACTGCGCAAGGAAAAATAAAGCCGATTGAGAATTCCTGCTGCGTACCATCCCAAATCTGACACCAAGCTCGTGAAGTAGGAACTGATATCTCTGCCGCCGCTGGCCTTGGCCGGGAACACCATGAACTCCTGGCGGTCCAACCTCTGCACCTACCAATTCGTTCTCTACAAGATCCGTTTTAGCCATCTGCGCAAGCTCATTGAATTCGCCTTGATGAGCGAAGAATGCTTGCTTCAACTCCGCATCGCTCACCAGATTACAGCCAAGAGAAAAAAATAAAGCTGATCCTGCCAAGCTCGGCAGAAACTTGGGCCGCCTCGTCACTTCAAATCGCTCAACCGCTCCGGCATATCCGCCAACACATAACTCATCACTGCGAGAGAAGCCACGTTCGCCTGGAATTCCTTCAAAACCAACTTGTCAAAGCTATCCGCATCTGTATGATGCCAGTCAAAATAATGCGTACCCACCGTACGCACACCAAGCCCCGGAACCCCCGCCATCATCAAGGGCCCGATATCCGACCCGCCGCCTCCAGGCGACACCTTACCCGCATCAATGCTTGCCAGTAAACTGCCGATGTCCTGCACACGAGCCAATGCCGCTGCCGACGCCGGCGCGACATTCGACTCAGGTTCCATAGACGCTGATGAGGCGCGTCGCCTTCCACCGCCCGGACCAAAACCAAACCCTACAGGTTTCTCCGCCCCGCCATCCATTTCAATCGCAGCTACATGTTTCGAAACCGCATCGCCAAGCATGCTGCGATAGGCCTCGCCACCCGCGCCGCCGTTTTCTTCGTTCACCCAAAATACAACTCGAATTGTGCGTCTGGGATGCAGTCCCAACCGCTTCAGTAGCGCCACTGCTTCAAAACTCGCCATGATTCCGCTACCGTCATCGTTTGCGCCTTGCCCAACATCCCATGAATCAATGTGTCCACCCAGTACCACTACTTCATCCGGTTTCTCGCTGCCCCGAATCTCACCCATCACATTGTGCGAAAGTGCGTCAGGTTCGCTATGCGCCTGCATCATCAGCCTCACCTTCACCGGAACGCCGCCTTTGATAATGCGTTCAATCATAGCCGCGTCTTCCGTGCTTAGCGCTGCCGCCGGAATCTTTGGCGATTCCTTGGCATACTCCAGCGTTCCCGTATGCGGCGTTTGCAAACTCGTTCCCGTCATCGATCGAACCAGCACTGCCTTCGCTCCCAACTCCGCCGCTCGCGAAGGCCCTTCCGTGCGATACATCACCGTCCCGCCGTAGCCGCGCCATTCGGGATTGTAGAGCACAATTTTTCCGGAAATCTTTTCGCGCCCAAATTCTTTTAATTCTTCAAAATTGTGAACCAGCACCACATCGCCCGTAATACCTTCCGGCGGCGTGCCCACGCTCATGCCAAGCCCAATCATCGTCAACGGTTTCTCAACCGGTGAAAGCAAAGTTGCAGACTCGCGCCCTCGTATCCAATGCGGAACCATCACCTGCGGCGTTTGCACATTTTCCAAACCTGCCTTTTTCATCTCTTCAGCCGACCATTGAATCGCTCTTTCCAGCGATGCCGAGCCGCTAATCCGATTGCCAATCCGGTCGCAAAGATATTGCAATCGTGCGAGACTTTGCTCATCGGACATCGCTGCCGAAACAATCTTCTGCGCCGTGGCCGAGTATTGATCACTAATCGAATTCGAATCGGCGGCCAACAACGTACTGCCTGCCACTAAGAACGCCAGACATTTATGCATGGGATTCACTGTAGCGCAGTTCGATACTATGTCTTCCAAGGACCTAAAGAAGTAATGACTCGACGAACTGCGATTGCGTTGACCACCAGCGCGGCCTTTCTGCCCGCATTAAAAGGATTTGAACCAGGGAAGGCCGGAAGGATAAAGCAGTCTGCTTGCCTATGGTGCTATGAAGGAAAGCACATTTCGCTCGAAGAGCTTGCGAAAGCCGGAGCCGAATTCGGACTCAGCGGCATCGATTTGGTCAAACATGAGCAGTGGCCAACGGTTCAGAAATACGGTTTGATCCCCGCGATGACGCCCGGCGCGGGCACCATCCCGGAAGGTTGGAACCGCGTCGAACATCATGACGCTTTAGTGGAAGAAATGCGCGGCAATATCGAACGCGCTGCCGCCGCCAAAGTGCCCAACGTCATCACCTTCTCCGGGAACCGCAAAGGTTTGCCTGACGATCAGGGTAAAGAGAATTGCATTATCGGCTTGCGCCGCTGTCAAAAAGATGGCCGAAGATGCGGGCGTCACCGTTTGTATGGAGCTGCTGAACAGCAAAATCAACCACAAGGATTACCAGTGCGACCACACCGCCTGGGGTGTCGATGTGATGAAAGGCGTCGATTCGCCGCGCGTCAAACTGCTCTACGACATCTATCACATGCAGATCATGGAAGGCGATATCATCCGCACCATCCGCGACAACATCCAATACATCGGCCACTTCCACACCGGCGGCGTGCCCGGCCGCCACGAACTCGACGACACCCAGGAGTTGCAGTGGCGGACAGTCGCGAAAGCGATTGCGGATCTAAATTTCACCGGGTTCTTCGCGCACGAATTTGTTCCGCTCCGCGATCCGCTGAAGTCGCTCAAAGAAGCCGTCGATCTTTGCAACGTTTAGCCTAGAACATGCGGACCATGTGGTTGTCGCAGTTGACCTGCGTGGCCGCATGGAGCAGGAGCGGAAAGTCGAGACCGTATTTGGCTAGGAAGGGAACGATGGAATACAAACGCTCCTGCAGGTGTTTTTTGGGGAACACCAGGTTCAACAGGTATTCGGCGTCGGAGGATGCGCGCTGGTCGCGTAGCAAGGTTTCGCGCGCGGTCTTGCGCTGCAGCTTGTCGAGTTGATAGAGCATCTTGCGCGAGCTCTTCTGGGCGGCCGCTTCGAGTGTTGGATCGAACTTGTTCAGGTCGGCTTGCAACTTGGTCAGCGAGTCGGAAACGGTGCGCTGCAGTTGATCGAACTCGCCAGCCAAGCTTTTGGGAACCAAGTGTGCAGCGATACGACCTTTTACGTTTTGCTGATTGTCGAGCACATCCAATAGGCGCAACTGATAAGTCTTCATCAGCTTGCCGGCGCGAACATCGAGCAGCGTGAAACTGTTGCGCGGGAACGCGACGGGCATGCGGCCAAGCAACTCTTCATATAACACCGAGCTTTGCGCGAGGTACGCGATTTCAGCAGGGCCGCCGACGTAGGCGACTGTCGGCAAAAGATAATCTTGCAGCACGGGTCGCAGAAGGGCATTCGGCGAGAGGCGGTCGCCCAGAGCGTGCAGGTTCTCGGCGGTGATTTCGCCTTCGCGCGATAGGAACTTACCGTCCTTGATGCGCAGCGGAAGACGCTTGTTGCCGCTTAACAGGAACAGCAGCGATGCATCCTTTTCGACCAGGACCTGAGCGTGATAGCCGCCGGCTTCGAGTTCAGCGGCGCGCGCGATGAGCGCCGTTACCAGCGACGGCGCTTGTTCCGCGGCTTGCACTAAGAAAGGTCCGGCAAGTGTTCGTACGGAAGGCTTGAGCGGGTCGAGAAACAGGAGACCGAAGTTGCTTAACAGATCCTTTAAGAATTCGACGAATGCACTGCCCAAAGTCGCGCCTTCGTGATAAGCAAGCGAGAGCTTGGCCACCACGTCGTCAGCGAAAGGGAGATCGCCCAGAGCGGTTCGTAATTCGGACAATGGCACGTCCGTCAATGGGGTTGTGCCGACAGGGCCGCCGGTTGCGACCAGACACGACGCAGATACCTTCGCAGGCGTTCCTTTGTCGTTGAAGACCCAGGCATGGTCTACTTCCGCCAAGTCGTGATCTTCGGTTGCAAGCCAGAAAACAGGAACGGCGGGTATGCCTTGCGATTCCAGATGCTCGGCCAGTTTGACCGCTGTGAGCGCTTTGAAGATGGTATACGCCGGACCTGAGAATAGGCCTACCTGCTGACCGGTGACGACAGCTACTGTACCGGGCTGGGCGAGTTTATCGAGCGATGCCGAATCGCCATTCTGCTCCCTAAGAGCACCCACTATGAGGGCCCGACGCTCCTCAGGGAAAGACAGGCTGCGCGCTGCTTTAACGATTTGGTCGAGGGATGGTGGTCCCCCGAGGTAAAACTTGCTTACCTCGGGAAAATCATATAAATAATTGGAAAAGAGCCGGGTGGTACCGGGAATCAAGTCGTGGCGGATACAAGACGGCTCCATAAGGACAGCCCTCATCTGATGAAGTGAGGACAGTTAAAGTTACCAAACTTTCGGTTAGCGCAACGTGACAGAGGAATTAGGCGTTAACTTTTTCTGCCACTAGACTTTGCGCATATTTTTCCAGCTTGCGAGCATCGGCGTAGAACTTACGGATGCCTTCGGCCAGCTTGTCGGTAGCCATCGCGTCTTCGTTGTGCATCCAGCGGAACGTTTTTTCGTCCAGGTGAATCTGCGGATCTTTGCTGGCTTGTGCGGATTCATGGGTGAGGCCGGGCTTCAATTCACCTTCGGTCTTGGCCATTTCGTCCAACAGGTCAGGGCTGATGGTTAGGAGGTCGCTGCCAGCGAGACGAGTGACTTGATCGACTTTGCGGAAGCTGGCGCCCATGACGACAGTTTTATAACCGTACTTCTTGTAGTAGTTATAAATTCTGGTGACGGAGGCGACGCCGGGGTCTTGATCGATCGGAATATCTTTGCCGCCGTTTTCTTTTTTGTAGTAATCGTAAATGCGGCCAACGAAGGGCGAGATCAACGTTACTTTGGCTTCAGCGCAAGCCACAGCCTGAGCAAAGCTGAACAGCAGCGTCAGGTTGCAATGAATGCCTTCCTGTTCCAAGCGTTCGGCAGCCTTGATACCTTCCCAGGTGCTGGCGATTTTAATGAGAATGCGATTGCGATCGACACCCGCGGATTCGTAGAGCTTGATCAACTGGCGCGCTTTGGCAACGGTAGCTTCGGTATCGAAACTGAGGCTGGCGTCCACTTCGGTAGACACGCGGCCCGGAACAACTTTCAAAATCTCCTGGCCAAAGCTGGTGGCCAGCTTGTCCATGAATGCGTCGGCTTGGGCTTTTTGATCGCCGCCTTGCTTTTCGGCGTGGTCTAAAGCTGCGCGCACGAAGTGTTGATATTCAGGCCGTTGCGCCGCGCTAAACAGCAGCGACGGATTAGTGGTTGCATCCTGCGGCTTTACGCGCGCAATTGCCTGGATATCGCCGGTGTCGGCGACGACCACGCTGTATTTCTTTAAAGATTCAAGAACGGTCATGGATATGCTGTTTAACTCCTCTATTTAGGATACTGATTTCCCAGCGACCACAGTGCTGATCTGCGGCGGATGCGTCAGCGTGTTGTGCACCAGACATTTTTCAATGGAGCGATGAATACCTTGAATGTGATCTTCGGTGAGCGCTTCTGGAACTTCCACCGTGATTTTGAAATTATCCAGACGCGCGGGCCCCTTCACCTTGTCGGCAGTGACATGCACCTTTGTTCCGTGGCCAGCCATCTTGCGGGCCTTCAGATATTCGACCGCATAGTAGGCGGCGCAAGAGCCTAAGGCGGCCAAGAGGAATTCGGGCGGCGTGACGCCTTCGTCGAAACCGCCATTTTCGGCCGGCTGATCACTAATTAGAGTGTGGCTGCGCGTTTTAATCTCAAACTGCACGGCACCCAGATGTTCAACGGATAATTCCATTTGACCCTTTACTACCTTAAAAGAGTGAAGTACAACGCCAAAGGGTTCGCACTCACCTTGTTTATTGTCGCGCTGAACGCGACCGCACAATCGCCACGTTCGGTAGACGATGTATTAGACGACTATGTTAAAGCCGCGGGCGGACTGACAGCAATCGACGCTATCAATACGCGTAAGATCCGCGCCAGCGACGGATTGCTGGGGAAGCAGGAGATTTATTGGGAGAAGCCAAATAAAGTGCTGCTATTAGCGAACAGCGAAAAAACCGGCTACGACGGTGGCGCCGGTTGGGTCTATTCCAAGAAGAAAAAGATTCGCCGCCTTTCCAAAGGCGAACAACTTCCGATTGAAATCAACGCCAATCCGCTTCGCTATGTCCACTTGCATCAACTCTATTCAGAAATAGATGCGGCACCGCAACAAACAGTTGATGGCACGCTGATGGACGTTTTAGTTGCGCCCAACGACCTGGCCCAGACGAAGTTTTATTTCAACGCCCAAACGCATCTGCTGGCGCGCGTGGAAGAGAAGGGCGAAGAATCCGCCTACTTCACGCATACCATTTGGTTTGAGGATTACCGGACAGTAGACGGCATCCAATTTCCGCATCGCATCACGCACAAGAGCGACGATAAAACCGAAGGCAGCGTTGAGTTGCGCATCAAGTCAATAGAAGACAATGTTGACCTGGACGCGCGAATTTTTTCGAAGCCGCAGGCGAGCGCTACGATTTCCGGCGGCAAGCGCTAACTGGCCCGGCGAAGACGCCAGTTTAGCGACGGCGCAGCGCTTTCGCTCCAGCGCACGACAGCGATGCCCGCGAAGATGATGAGCATGGCGACCACTCCGCGCATACCGAACGGTTCGCGAAAGAACAGCCAGCCTAAAAAGACAGCCACGATTGGATTTACAAACGTGTAGATAGAAACGATGGGGACGGGTAAGCGCGCGACGGAATAAATGAATGCGCTGAAACCCACTATCGATCCGAACACCACCAAGTAGGCCAAGGCGGTTAGCGGCCTTGCAGCAACGTGCGAAGGCAAATGTTCAAAGACGGCGGAGGGCGCGAACATAGCGAGCCCGGCCGAGAGTTGCTGAACAGCACCGGTAACAAACGGCATAGAGCGTGCGGGTACGCGCTTTTGAAGCAGCGCTCCAGACACCCAACCGATGACGCTGGCTTGCATAAGCAGAACGCCAATCACGGCTTTACCGTGGAAGCCTTCGCTTACTGCGACCGGATAAATCAAATAAATAACACCGGACAAGCCGATGAGCAAACCGACCACGGTAGCACCCAGAGGCTTGCGCCCATTCGGCAGAAACGCGTCGATGGCGACCATCCAAAACGGTGTCGCGGCATTGAGCATGGCGGCCATGCCGCTGGGAATATCGAGTTCCGCGACGGCCAGAAATCCGTTGCCGATGCCGATGCAGATGATTCCGCAAAGAGCGGTTAACCAGAGTTCGCGGCCACTTGGCAATTGGACACCACTGAGTTTCGCGCCTGCCAACAAAAGAGCACCGGAGATGGTGTAGCGAATGGCGATCAAATAGAGCGGCGGAAAGCCTTCAAGACTGATGCGGATGGCGAGATAGGTTGTGCCCCAAAGCGTGCAGACACAAAGAAGCGCAGCAATGGCTAATCGATTATGTGAAGAGGAGATAGATTCCGCCTAACTTTCGATGGTAACCTCCGACGGTTGCTAATCTCAAAAACATGAAACTCCTGCTAGGCCGCCTGATACTTCTGGCAGCAATGATTCTTACGCCGTTTGCGGCGATTATGTCGCAACAGAGCAACGAGGCAGTGCGCATTCCTCAATTCGAGAACGACGAGGTGAAGGTCTGGAAGGCGATTGTGCCTCCCAATGCGCCACTGAAGATGCACACGCACGAGCATCCGAGAGTCATCGTCGCATTGACAGGCGGAACGATGAAGATTGTGAACGAGACCGGCCCGGCTGAAACGCAGCACTGGGAGACCGGCAAAGCCTACTGGTTATCGACCGAAGAAGGCCGCAAGCGGCACGCCGATTTGAACCCGGGCGATAAGCCGATTGAAGTGATGGTGGTGGAACTGAAGAAGGCGCAGTAGCGCTATTCGATTAGTGAACGGATTAAGTTCCGGGCTAGTGCCAGTTCCTCCATGATGACGGTGTGAGGGATTCCTGGATAGCGACGAAGATCGACTTTGGCTCCCATGTTTTGCAGTTCGGTGGCGGACGCTTCGACCCGCAACCACGGGACGTGAGCATCGGGATCGCCGGAGGCAAGCAGCGCGGGGGTTCCGAGCAAGTTGCCGGCGTGCGTTAGATCTGATTCAAGCGGCCCGATTAAGCCACCGGTAAGAGCGATCAATCCGCCATACTTGGCGGGGTTGCGGGCTACGAATTCTGTGGCTAGACAGGCACCTTGGGAAAAGCCACCGATGATGACTTGATCGCGCGGAATGCCGGCATCGAGGGCGTTTTGCAAAGTGGCGCGAACGGTTTCGAGCGCCGAATCCAGCCAGGGCTGGTTTTGAGCTATAGGGGCCAGGAACGAGTTTGGATACCAAGCGTTGCGCGCCGCTTGGGGCGCAAGAAAACACACACCCGGAGTGCTTAAGTGGAGCGTGAGGGACAGAATGTCATCGGCGCTGCCACCGCGGCCGTGGAGGAGGATGACGGCTGCGGCGGCTTCGTTTAAAGGCGTACCTTTTTGCTCTACAAGCGCGGGGTTGTGCAGATTGGTTGTCATGATGCGGTTACTTGCGATTTGACGTTATAGAGTTTCAGGTTGATCGGCGCGAGGCGCGCTTCGATGGCGCTGCGACGCGGTTCGAACCATTCGGGAATGCGGAGTTCTTCGCCGAGATGTTCGATCGGTTCGTCGATGGCGAAGCCGGGTGAATCGGTAGCGAGTTCAAACAGGACGCCGCCGGGCTCACGGAAGTAGATGGAATGGAAATAAGTTCTATCTTGCACGGTGGTGACGTTGAGATGTTTGGCGATTTCTTCGCGCCATTCCAGTTGCGCCGCGTCGTCTTGCGCGCGAAACGCGATGTGATGGACGGAGCCCGCGCCCATGTTGCCGTGCGGCGCTTTGGCGTTGATGAGAATGTCGATGTGGTTGCCCAGCGCCGTGCCTTCGGCAGCAAAACGATGGCGGCTGTTTTCCTGAGCAACTTCACGGAAGCCCATGAGGCCGAGAATGGCGGCAGTATCGCTAAGGGTGCGTTCGAGGAGCGTAACGCCGAAGAAGCCTCGGATCGCATGTTCGGACGGGACCGAGGCATAGCGCGGCGCTTTCACCGGACCGGCATCGGCATGAGCGACGATTTCCAGTTTCATGCCATCGGTATCGGCGAAAGTGAGGACGTGTTCGTTGAAGCGCTGCGTTTTTTCTTCGACCGTAACGTTGTGCGCGGCGAGGCGTTCTTCCCAATAAGGGAGCGATTCCAAGGGGACGCTGAATGCGGTTCTGGTGGTTTCCCCTGCGCCAAGACGTCCTTTGACCACACCCGGCCATGGAAAGAAAGTAAGAATGGTGCCGGGTGAGCCGGCGTCGTCTCCGAAGTAGAAGTGGTATGTGCCCGGATCGTCGAAGTTGATTGTGCGCTTGACGAAGCGCAATCCCAAGACCTGCGTATAGAAATCGAGGTTTTCCTGCGGCGAAGAGGCAATCGCCGTGACGTGATGCAAACCAACAATTGGGCTAGGCATAACTATCCTGATGTTCCGGAGTGCGGGATTGATTCAGAGCGGGCATGGCGGTTAGAGACGACGCCAGACCAATTGGCCTTTTCGATTCCGTTCCACCTTGCTTGAGGTGTCGTAGCGGGATTTGCCGGGAGTTTGCTCGCGCTCGCGTGTGCACGCGGGGCAAGGACACGGACCCCAGGCTTCGGGGCGTGGTTGTGGATAGCGCGCAGGCGCCGCATGGCCGGATCTGTTGAGTTCGGCAGCCATTAGCAGCAGCCATTCTTCAGGCAATACTCGTTGCAGCCAATGGCCTCCGTAGAGCAGTAGTTCGGACGGTCCGCGTACCCAGTAGTATTCCGGCGGCACGCCATCCACGAAGTTAAAGCGACGATAAATGAGTTCCGGTTTGGGATCCATTTTTTGGCGAATTTGTTCCAGTTCGTTGTTCGGTGGATAGAAGGTAGAAACGGCTTTGCCGCCTTCCACACGGATTTCGATCCACTGCTCGAGCTGGATCGGTCTATCATTTTTCGACCTGTTATTTCTCTTCATTTGATTGCTCCTGTGAATTGCTTGTTTCCGAGAGATTGTTGGTGGGCTGCGCGTCGTCGTGCCGGATATATTTGAAGCGCTCGCCGTCGATGATTTTTCCGGTTTGAGCCTCGATTTCGAGCATGCGTTCGAATTCTTCGATTTTGTAGACGACGGAGACGCGGCCGATGGGATAGCGTTGACCCTTGTGAATGTTGATGAATTCGAAACCTTCGGGCACTTGGTCGCCTTTGAAGATGAAGTTGCGCTCGACATCCCAGAGCTTGGGGCGGTAGCCGTGGTCGAGAACGTTTTCGGAAGGCGGATTGAACTCGTGGACCCATCGGCCATCTTTGAAATCGATGTAAATGTCTTGATAGAAGGTGAGCTGGCCGATGAGGTCGGGCGTTTCGTCGATGGGTTCGGGCTTTTCTCCGGTGGATTTTTGCGATTTGGCTTGGGGCTGAGTTTTGATTAGGAATTGCAAGGCTTTGCGAAATTCGTTTTGGGCGCGCTGGGCGTGTTTTTCGAAGAATTGAAAATGTTTTTGGACCAAGCGCTTCCAGTATTCGAAGGGCAGGCAAGTGAGATAGAGATCGCGTTGGATTTGATTAAAGATGTTGCGGGCGCGGCGGCGCAGCCAATCGGTTTGGACTAGATCGTTGCGCAAAGTAGTTTGTAAGAACGAGTCGCCAGGGAAATTTTGCACCCAGGCGGAGTTCAGGTTTTCCAGTTCTTCGGGTGATTCGTTGGGTAACAGCAACGATTGGAGATCTGGGTCGAGAACCATCATTACGTCCGCGAGTTTGACAGGCAGGTGATCGATTCGTTGTGGAAAAAGTTTGTAAGTTGATGAGGGGCGGGGAGATAATTTTTTTGGCGTGGGTGTGTGACTGCGGTTTTTGGGGTGGGATGGGAGAAAGACTGCGGCGAGTGTCTTAAAGCTGAAATAATGAAACTGAGGGAAAGTTGATGGTCACGGAACGAACTCCAATCGATTTCATCGCGTATGACGCGGACGGAACGGTCGTATTGCTGGCTGAGGCGAAGAGCCGGCGCGGGACGTCGAACTCGTGGGCGGCTAAATTGCGTCACAACATCCTTTCGCATGGCGAATTGCCGAGATCGCAATACTTTCTCATCGCGACCCCCGAACGCATGTATGGCTGGAGGCAGGAGAATCTGCCCACGAGTGAGGTTCTTCCGCAGTTCACGGTAGATACCCAGAAGGCTTTAGCTCCCTATTTCGGAAAGATGAACATTGAGCCCACAAACATCGGTCCCAGGGCATTTGAATTGCTTATTCACACGTGGCTGACCGATATCGCACGGTCGGAGAGAAATGGCTCCCGGGCAGATGCTTCGCTGATTGATTCAGGTTTGCTTGCGTCGCTGCAGAAGGCGGAGATCGCAATGAACGCGGCCCGATGAATGTCTATGTCGAATCCAATTTCGTACTTGAGCACGCTCTGGAGCAAGAAGAGTGCGATGCTTGTGCCGACATTATTCATCTTGCGTCAGTTGAAAAATTAAAGCTGATCATCCCGGCGTTTTCGCTGGCGGAGCCGCATCAGGCGATTGCAGGCAAGGCCAAGACTCGGTCGCGCCTTGGCAACGACTTGAGAAACCAGCTTGGTGAATTGGGGCGGTCGCGATCCCAGCGCAAAATCCCGGTTACGTTTGATGAGCTGGCAGCCACCTTGATTGAGCGGGAGCAGTTTGAGCGCGAAGGAGTGAGCAGCGCAGTTGCGGAGATTTTGCATGTTGCGGAGGTGATTCCGCTGGACGCGCGGGTTTTACATGCCGCAGCGCAGACGGAAAGCACGTATGGTCTGTCTGGGCAAGATGCGATCGTCCTTGCATCCGTGATCGGACATTTGGAGACCGGTCGGTCTGTAGAGAGTTGCTTTCTTAACCGGAATACTCGAGATTTTGATGATCCAGATATTCGCGAGAGGCTGGATGCATTACGTTGCAAGTTCTTTCCGAAGTTCGACGCTGCGCTGGAGTATATTTTGTCGCGGTTGGGTTGAGAGAGAGTGTGCGGGGCGGATGGGGTAGGTTTTGACTTCTTCCAGTCGCCGGCTCAATTGCGAACCCTTCACTTTCTGGTTGGAGTGTAGGATGTCCGGTTGTACGACGAGGGTTCGGAGGCGAGTTAAGTCCCTCAGGGGATGGAGATAAAGCGAGTTTGGAGATTTGTGACCGCAGTTCTGGGAGATGTGAGCGGGGTTAGATTTCTTGCCAGGCTACGGAATCCGATTTGGTGCCGGTCAGTAAGAAATGCTGTGCGATGGTTTCGATTTGAGCGATGGGAAGGCAGAATGGCAGGGGGACTTGTGTGGGCGTGTCGTCGGCCAGGAATTCGGCAAAGTGGGTATGGTCGTCTGGGGCATTGGCGGCTTGTGCCATGAAGTAAGGCGGCGAACCGCCGGTGGGCGCGAACTGGGCGCAGCCTTGTTGACCGGCGTAGCCGATGGTGATGGTGAAGTTTTCTCCCTGAAGCTCGAAGGAGAAGGGCTTTCGGTTTGAGAGCGAGCGGAAGAGATCTGCAAGGGCGGCCGGCGGAGGCGCAGGTTGTGAGGTTGAAGCCTTTGCCGTTGATGTAGTGGGCGGCTTGGAGCGTGAGGTTTTCTGGAGGGGCCGGGTTGGCGGGGAGAACGGCGGTTCGGCGGGAGTTGCGCAGATAGAGGGCGCAGCAGACAACGGCGTAGAGGAGGCAGATTAGGAGGAGGGCAAGAGGGGCGGCGTCTGCTTCGAGCCGGTGGAAGAAGGCGGGGATTGCGCTGAGCGGCATCCATTTATAAGGGTGCTCCGGTGGAGTGGGAGAAGCAAGGTTGGTTGGGTTTCAGATGGGTGACGAGTTTAGGGGAGATGGCGGGCGGGTTACTTTGGGAGGGCTGCTACGAAACGAATGGTTGGTTTCGATTTTTGTTCTGGGGGGATGAATGGCGAAGATGGAGTTTTTGGAAGGCGATTCGAGTTAGGGGGAGGACTTGGGCGAGGGAGGGGACGTTGGGTTGGCATTGTGAACGATGTGTTGATTGAGGATTGGGTGGAGTTGTGCCTGGGGTGAGGAATGTTTTTTGAAAAATGGGAAGCGCGGTTTTTTTGAAATGCTTCAGCGCTTGGTTGGGTTGAACTCCGGGGGTTTGAAGCCGAGTGCGGTGGCTTGGCTTTTCATTTCGGCTAGATGTTCTTTCCAAGTTGGCTCGGGGCGATTTTTGCGTTTGTAGACTTCGAGGCGTTCCTTGGCGATGGTTAGCTTGGAGGCGCGGTCGGATTCGGTATTTCGGGATTTGCGGTAGTCTTCGATGGCTTTGCGAGCCTTAGCGACTATGTTGCCGGCGGCGGTTTTGTAACGCATGTGGCGCGCGAGTTTGCGTTCCTGATCTTCTGTCCAGGTGTTGGGGTCGGGGTTGGATTTGTGAAGGCTGGATTCGATCTCGGCTAGGGCTCGGGTGGCGCGTTGGAAGAACCAGTCGGCGTTGACGAGGTCGGCTACCATGTGGCGTTCGGCGTCGGTTTGGGGATTGTAGGCTCGGCACCAGGAGGCTTCGAGAGATTTGAAGTCTTCTTCGCGTTCGCTTGGCAGGAGCAAGGTGTTGACGGCGCAGCAGCCGTGTTTGGTGGCGTTCTTTGCGGAGATGGCTCGGCCGGTTTCGGTTTGGCTGGTGTCATTGGGTGTGGCCGGCGGCGCGGGGGTTTCCACGATCCGATAGGAGGGGTTGGATTTCTTTAGTTTTTTCCAGTGGTTGCTCATTTTGGGAATGCTCGCTTTCTGGTTGTGAGTGTAGGTTGAGGTGTGGCGGGATGTGGGTTCGGGGGTGGGTTAAGTTGTTGAGGGGATTGGGGTTTAGGAAATTTTGGTGTTTTGTGACTGTGATTTTTGGGGGCGCGGAATTGGCGGAGTAATGATGCGGAGGATTGTGGTGGGGCGGGCGCGAAAGGCGGAAGAGAGGGTGTGGGAAATAGGGAAACAGGCGGGCTGTCCCCGGGTTTGGGTTTGGGTTGGGGTTGGGGATGGGTAAAGTTGTTGAGGGGATTGGGGTTTGGGAAATTTTTAGGTTTTGTGACTGGGATTTTGGAGGGGTGGGAATTGGCGGAATAGTGATGCGGAGGATTGTGGTGGGGCGGGCGCGAAGGGCGAAAGAGGCCAGCGAAAAATAGGGAAACAGGCGGGCTGTCCCCGGGTTTGCGGTTTTGGGTGCCATTACGGCAATGATCTTCTCTGGCGTCCTGATGTCGCATAAGGCGATTCCGACGTTGACTGGCGCAAGAGCAGCGCCCCAAATGGACTGGCATTGGGATTACTTTCACACTGGGTTCTCGCAATTAGTGCTGATGCTGTCAGGGTTGCACTTGGCCATCGATTGGGAATGGGTGCTTGCGGCTGGTCAAAGAATCTTCCATCGCGTGTTGGCCGGAGGGCTAGTCTGGTTGACGGGAATATATCGCGGTTCGGCGCAATTTCCTTTGCTAGGTCCGGAGTGGCAAGAGGAGCGGCAGCACCGTCGGTCCGAACCGCAAATTAGCGAGTTTCCATTGTTCGTTGGTGATGTTGCAGTCGTGGCCCTGTATGCAGTGGCAGGGCGACTCATACTCCGGCTGCGACTGCCTCCCGTTTCACCTGGAGAAAAACAAATGATTTCTCTAAGGTTGTGCCCGGGCGCCACAGTGCAGTCAGGTCCGGAATAGCATCGTTTGGCTGACGGTTGATTTTTCGGCGCTCATAAATTGGCAGATCCATGATTACCCGGCACACTCAGCGAATAGCACAGTCTGCTGGCCCGATTCAGTAACGTTCTTAGCCGGACGACCGCCTTTGCGAGGATGCAGTGTTCGCTGGAGGATTTGTTCCGCCTGCTGGACGAAGACTTGTTCGCCTGCCGGACGGCCGGTGTAGGTATTGGCGCGCAGCCGATCTTCGGCTTCGGTCAGCGAATCGGTCGCCAGCATCACGCGCCACTCTTCTGGTGTGAAATGCTGGCACCAAGTGGTCAGATCCAGCTTGATCGGCGATCCTGCCAGACCGAACCTCGCGGCTGTGCTCGACCAGTCCCAGTGCTCTGCCTTTGGCACAAGGCCGGCGCGCAAAGGATTGCGCTCGACATACCGCATTGCGGCCCAAGTATGGGCGGCATCTAAGGCGCAGGAGAAGAATCGATTCTGCCAGAAATGTCCGCTTCTGCATAATGCCGTGTTCATGTGTTGGGCGTAGCGCCCGTGCAGGAAGCCGAAGGCGCGAGACAGAGCTTCCGCCGACGGGGGGACCACCACCCAATGAACGTGGTTGCTCATTAGGCAATACGCCAGCACGCGCACTTGGAAAGTCTCCAAGGTTAGTGACGCCAAGCGGAGGTAGACGTCGCGGTTTGCGTCGCAGAGGAATACGTCACAATGATTGACGCCACGTTGCGTGAGATGGTGGGCGACTCCGGGTACAATGGCGCGGGCAAGTCTTGGCATTCACGGATGGAGTGGCATTGGGGCGCGAATTTTCGCCGGAGAAATATGGGAAACAGGCGGACTGTCCCCGAGTTTGGGTTGGAGAAATATGGGAAACAGGCGGGCTGTCCCCGAGTTTGCCGTCCCCGAGTTTGCCGTCCCCGAGTTTGCCCCGAGTTTGCCCCCGAGTTTGCCCCCGAGTTTGCCCCGTCCCCGAGTTTGCCCCGGAGAAATATGGGAAACAGGCGGACTGTCCCCGAGTTTGTGTCCGAGTTTGTGTCCCCGAGTTTGTGTCCCGAGTTTGTGTCCCGAGTTTGCGAGTTTGGGTTTGCGCGGGTTGGCGAATTTCGGTTGGGTTCGAGGCGGGGGTGGGTCGATAAGGCAGAGGAGTGTTTAAAAAAGGTGAAGAATCCAATGTGACTTGCCCCACGTCTAAAGGGTATAGGGGCGATGTTCTTGAAATTGCTGAGAATTTCTGGGGCTGGCTGTTCTAATCTAGTGGATAAGGGCGGTCAGTTTTGAATACCGAGAGCGCGGTTCGGGCCAGTTTTCTGACTAAGATCTATCGCTCGGGAGGCGCGGAAGTTATCGTTTTCGACAAGTTGTCGCTAGAAGTGCCGAAGGGCGAGCGGCTGGCCATTGTGGGCGAGTCGGGTGCGGGGAAATCTACGCTTTTACACTTGTTGGGTGGTTTGGACAAGCCGAATAGTGGCAGTGTTCACTATGGTGATGTGAATGTCAGCGAATTGAGTGAGCAAGGGCTGGCCGATTTTCGGAACCGGCATTTGGGATTTGTTTGGCAAAACCCTTCGTTATTGCCGGAGTTTAGCGCTTTAGAAAACGTCATGATGCCGCTGTTGATTCGCGGCACGGCGGCGGAAGAAGCGGCGACACTAGCCAAGGAACGGCTGGCGGAAGTGGGTTTGGCGACAAGGGTGGGGCACCGGACGGGTGAACTTTCCGGCGGCGAGCAGCAGCGCGTGGCGCTGGCACGGGCGTTGGTAACCAACCCCAAGGTCCTGTTGGCGGACGAGCCAACCGGCAGTTTGGATTTTCGCACAGGCGAAGCGATTTTCAACCTATTAAACGACGTGCACGAGAGCCATGGATTGACCTCGGTTTTTGTAACGCATAATCTTTCATTTGCAGCCCGGTGTGACCGGGTACTTGAGTTAAACAAAGGGGGCCTGGAGCCGTTTTCCGCTACGTTGCCGGGAGACGGTTTTGAGGCACCCTTTTCTGTACCAGACGCAACCCGTCTAAACGGTGGCAACTATGTTTGAACGTTATACAGAGAAAGCGCGCCGCGTAATCTTCTTTGCGAGATACGAGGCGAGCCAGTTCGGCAGCCCTTATATTGAAACAGAGCATTTGCTGTTGGGACTGTTGAGAGAAGACAAAGCCCTTGCCAACCGATTTCTGCGCAGCCACGCAGCCATCGAATCGATTCGCAAGCAGATTGAGGCGCATACCACCGTGCGTGAGAAGGTTTCAACGTCGGTGGATTTGCCGCTGAGCCATGAGTGCAAGCGCGTGCTGGCTTATGGCGCCGAAGAAGCGGAGCGATTAAGCCACAAGCATATTGGCACGGAACATTTACTGTTGGGATTGTTGCGGGAAGAGAAGAGCTTCGCAGCCGAGATTTTGCACGAGCGAGGGTTGAGGCTTTCGGCGATTCGCGAAGAGATTGCGCGCACGGCGTCGGAGAAGACATCGGCGAGCCGTCCGAAGGAAAGTTCGCTGCTGGCGGAGTTTAGCCGCGATTTGACACAGGCGGCGGTGGACGGGATGTTGGATCCGCTGATTGGGCGCGATACCGAAGTGGACCGGGTGGTGCAGATTTTGTGCCGCCGGACGAAAAACAATCCGGTTTTGATTGGCGAGCCGGGCGTGGGCAAGACAGCGATTGTAGAAGGGTTGGCGCAGCGGATTGCGGATGGGGACGTACCTTCGTTCCTTTCGGACAAGCGGATTCTGGCGCTGGATCTTTCGCTGATTGTGGCGGGGACGAAATATCGCGGACAGTTTGAAGAGCGTTTGAAGACCATCATGAAAGAACTGATGGAAAACCAGAACGCGATCATTTTTATAGATGAGTTGCACACGCTGGTGGGCGCGGGATCGGCGGAAGGGTCGCTGGATGCGGCGAACATTCTGAAACCGGCTTTGTCACGCGGTGAGATTCAGTGTATTGGCGCTACGACGCCGGCGGAATATCGCAAGTCTATTGAGAAGGACCGGTCGTTGGAACGGCGTTTTCAAGCGGTGAAGGTGCCGCCGCCGACCGAGACCGACGCGATTCGGATTTTGTTTGGAATCAAGGAACGGTATGAGAAGTTTCATGCCGTGGCTTATACGGACGAGGCGATTGAGAGCGCAGTGCATGCTTCGACGCGCTTTATTCCGGACCGGTTTTTGCCGGACAAGGCGATTGACTTGATTGACGAAGCGGGCGCGCGCGTGAAACTGCGGCAGACGACTTTGCCGCCGGACGTGGCCGATATTCAGAAGCGGATTAAGTTCATTGTTCATCGCATGGAGAATGCGATTGCGAACCATGAGTTTGAGAAGGCGCGTTTTTATTCCGATGAAGAACGCAAGGAACGCGAGAACCTGCGGCATCTGCGGGAGAAGTACAACTTGGATGACACCTCAACCGGGGTGGTTACCAAGGACGATATCGAGGACGTGGTAGCGCGTTGGACCGGCGTACCGATGACCTCTATCAAAGAGGAAGAGATCAGTAAGCTGCTGCGGATTGAAGAAGAACTGCACAGGCGCATTATTGGGCAGAACAAGGCGCTGTCGGCTTTGTCGCGCGCGATACGGCGTTCCCGTGCGGGATTGAAATCTCCAAAGCGGCCATCGGGTTCGTTCCTGTTCCTGGGACCGACCGGCGTGGGCAAGACCGAAGTGGCGCGAGCGCTGGCGGAATTCTTGTTCGGCAGCGAGAAGAGCTTGATTCGCTTCGATATGTCGGAGTTCATGGAGAAGCATTCGATTTCGAAGTTGATTGGTTCGCCTCCTGGATATGTGGGTTATGAAGAGGGCGGCCAGTTAACGGAACGCGTGAAGCGTGCTCCGTATTCGATCATCCTGCTGGACGAAATTGAGAAGGCGCATCCGGACATCTACAATATTTTGCTGCAGGTGTTTGAGGATGGGCAACTGACGGATGGGCTTGGCAACACGGTTGATTTCAAGAACACCATCATTATTATGACTTCGAACCTAGGCGCGCGGTTCTTGGATAAGCGCGGGCAGATTGGGTTCTCGGCACATAGCGACTTGGGCATTCCTCCGAAGATTGAAGACCAGGTGATGGGCGAAGTGAAACGCGCCTTTAATCCGGAATTCCTGAACCGGTTGGACGAAGTGATTCTGTTCACTTCGCTGCTGGATGACGAGTTGCTGAAGATTATGGAACTGCTGGTGGAGCAGGTAAACGTGAATCTGGTGGCGAAGCAGATCAAGATCAAGCTGCTGCCGGAAGCGGCCAAGTATATCTTGGACAAAACTTGCACCGACCGGAGTTATGGAGCGCGTCCGCTACGCAGAGCGCTGCAGAAGTATATTGAAGATCCGCTGTCGGAGGCACTGATACAAGGATCGCTTCCGAGACCGTCGGAGTTGGAAGTTTATCTCGGAGAGAACGGGATTTACTGCCGTCCGATTGGTGATTTGGAGGGCCAGCCGGTAGCGGCTGGTGGAGTGGAGTCAGGGCCTGTGGCGGGGACTCCTTTGTACATGTTTGATTAACCGCTGAATAGGCGGGGACGAAGAAGGGCGTGCCTAACGGCGCGCCCTTTTTTATTTTATTTTTGGGGCGGGAATGTTTTGGCCGTTTTGATGGAGGACTATACCTGTGACCTTGCCGGTTTCATCGCGCGTAAAGGTGACTTGGGCGTCCACTACTTTCAGGAAGAACTCGTCTTTTTTGGAGGCGAAGACTTCGAATTCCGGTTGCCCGGTGGCTTGAGTGAAGAGATGGCCGTCGCGAGCCGTGAATTGAATGGCAAAGGTGGGGGCGAGTTGGTAAGTGCCGACGTATTCGGTTAAGAGTTTTGGATCGAGTTGGATCTCGTGCAGTTCCTGCATCATGGGCGCGGGATATTTGCTGTTCAAAGTGTGGCGGCCGATGTCATCTATGTCGAGAAATGTGTTGCACAGGACGACTACGCCTTTTTTGTTTTGAAGATCGATACCGGCGAAGGTGCGGAAGCCCGCGGTGCCTCCGTTGTGCCAGTAGAGGTCGGGTGGAAATTCGGAGAAGATGTGCCAAGCCATGGCGATTTCAACGTGCGGCTGACCGGTTTCATTTCTGACGGAGCGCATGCGTTCCATAGCGGCTTTCAAAGGCGTATCGACAAGGCCGAGATTGGCGGCGAGAAATTTCAACATGTCCTGCGCGGTGGATCGAATGGCGCCCGCGCCTGCGAGGGCATCGAGATCCCAATTCTTTACTGGCTTTAACTCGGCGTTGTGGCCTTGCGCCATGCGCTGCTTTTGTTCTGCGTTCAAGCTGATGGTTGAATCGTCCATGTGCAGCGGTTTGAAGATGCGCTCGCGGACTAACTGTTCGTAGCTCATGTGGGCGCGCTGAGTTAGAGCGTAGCCGAGCAAGCCGACGGCGAGATTGGAATATTCGTATTGTTCGCCGGGATCGCGAGTGAGTTTGTAGGTGGCGAGGAATGCGAGGAGTTTGGGGGGATCGTAATCGGCGTATGGATTTTCGGGATCGGCGGGTTTGAAATTATCGGGCATGCGAGGCAGGCCGGAGTTTTGCATGGACAGGTTAAGCAGGGTGATTTGTTTGCCGTTGCGACTGGGGATTACGGCGTTGGGAAGATATTTTGCGACTGGATCATCGGGTTTGACTTCGCCGCGTTCGATCATGTCGGCTAGGAGGAGGGACGTGAAGACTTTGGTGATGGAGCCGATTTCGAAGAGGGTGCGGCCGTCGAGTGCGTCGGTGGACGTGGCGGATTTTTTGCCGGCGGTGTAGATGTGGATACCGGTGGAATCGACGGTGCCGGCTGCGATTCCGACGGCTTTTTTTGATTCGATCCGGTTAGTGATTAGGGATTGCAGATCGCCGCTGGTGGACTGGGCGTAGAGGGCGGGGATGAAGCAGAGAGGCAGTAGGAATCGCATGGAAGTGGTGATGGTATCACTTGGATGCCCAAGTTGATTAGGCGCCGGTGGCTTGTTGTTTGGGCTTTTCGGGAATGAGGCGGAGGGCTTTGCGAAAGATGGTGCTGAGGGGGGTGGTTTGGAGCTGGTCGAGCTGCAGCCATTGGCACTTGTTGATGTCGGCGGGTGGGGCGGCGGTGAGGAGTGTGAAGGTGTAGCTGTGGATGGTGATGCCGTGGCGGAAGGTGCCGAAAGTTTGATGGGTTTGGGCGTTGGGTAGTTGGTCTGATTCGGGGAGTTCCCAGAAGCCGGGCATGAGGCGGGAGTTGGGTGGACGCTGCCAGGCCAGGACGGCATTGTTTTGTTCGATCCAGTAGAGGGTGCGGTTGATCTTTTTGGATTTCTTGTCGGTGATTTTTACGGGTAGTTGATTGGTTAGATTTTGTTCGCGCGCTTGGCAGCAGAAGGCTACGGGGCAGAGCAAGCATTGCGGCGATTTCGGTAGGCAGATGGTTGCGCCGAGTTCCATCATGGCTTGGTTGAATTGGGATGGGTGGTCGTGATCGAGCAGGCGCTGGGCGATGGCGGTAAAGTGCTTCTTTCCAGTGGTGGAGGCGATGTTGGTGGTGTCGGCCAGGAGGCGGCTGAGGACGCGCATGACGTTGCCATCGAGAACGGCGTGGGGTTGATTGAAGGCGATGCTGGAGACGGCGGCGGCGGTGTATTCGCCGATGCCGGGAAGGTTGAGAAGGGCGTCGTAGGCTTGTGGAAAAACGCCTGCTTGGGTGATGGCTTGGGCGGTTTTTTGAAGATTGCGCGCGCGGTAATAGTAGCCGAGTCCGGCCCAGTGAGAGAGCAGATCGGATTCGGCGGCGGCGGCGAGAGATTCGATGGTCGGGAAGCGATTGAGAAAGCGTTCGAAGTAAGGGATGACGGCGGCGACGCGGGTTTGCTGGAGCATAATTTCCGAGAGCAGGATGGCGTAGGGATTGCGGGTGCGACGCCAAGGGAGATCGCGCTGGTGGCGGTGGAACCAGGTGAGGAGTTCGTGTTGGAAGAGGGGTAATTGATCCAAACTTTGGCGCGTTTCCAGCATCCTATACTGAGGGTTGTCCTGCCGTTCTTCGAATGCCTAAAACTCCTAGCTTAACTTCCGGCCAGTTTCTTTCTGCAAGAGGCGTACGTGTTCACAATCTGAAGAACATTTCAGTGGATATTCCGCTGGATAAGTTGACGGTGGTGACGGGCGTTTCGGGTTCGGGGAAATCGTCGTTGGTGTTCGACACGATTTATGCGGAAGGGCAGAGGCGGTATGTGGAGTCGCTTTCGGCGTATGCGCGGCAGTTCTTGGAGCGCATGGAGAAGCCGGATGTGGATGAAATTGTAGGCATAGCGCCGCCGATTGCGATCCGGCAGAAGAACCAGACGCGAAATCCGCGATCGACCGTGGCGACGGCGACGGAGTTATACGACTTCATGCGTTTGTTGTGGGCGCGCGCGGGGCGGACGTTTTGCCCGAACGATGGGACGCGGATTCAACGTGATTCCGTAGATCAAGTGGCGGAAACGATGTTGCAGCAGGCGGATGGATCGCGCTGGTATGCTTTGTTTCCGGTGCATGCGGAGAAGGATGCGGCAGCGTTGCGAGATCGTTTGTTTGACTTGCGCAAGAAGGGCTTCACGCGCTTGTTTCAGGACGGGAAGACGTTTGAGTTTGCCACGCCGGAATCGTTGTTGGAGATCAACTTTTCGAAGCCGGTGTTTATTCTGGCGGACCGCATTGTGATTCGCGAAGATGCGCATCAGCGTGTTGTGGACACGGTAGAGATTTGCTATCGCGAAGCGGGCGAGATCTTTTTTGAGCAGGCGGCGGTGGCGGACCCGGCGAGGCTGCATTTCAGCGAGAAGTTTTGCTGCAAGGTTTGCGGGCAGGTGGCGCAGCAGCCGGAACCTACGCTGTTTAGTTTTAACAATCCGATTGGTGCTTGTCCGACGTGTCAGGGTTTTGGGAACACGGTTGATTATGACTTGGATTTGATTATTCCGGACCCATCGTTGACGCTGGCGCAAGGCGCGGTGGACCCGTGGACAAAGCCGCAGTATGGCTGGTATTACGAAGAGGAATTAGTGCCACGGGCGCGCGGCAAGGTGCGGCTGAATGTTCCGTATGCGGATTTGCGCAAGGAAGAGCGGGAGTTTTTACGCACGCACATTTTTAAGTTTTTCCGCGAGGTAGAGAAGAAGAAATATCGGGTGCATGTGCGTGTGTTCATGTCGCGGTATCGAGCTTATACGCAGTGTCCGGCTTGCAGGGGCGGGCGGTTGCGAGCCGAGGCGCTTTGGGTAACGTTGGATGGGCTGAATATTGCGGAAGTGTCGGCGATGAATATTGCGCGGGCACAGGAATTTTTTGATGGAATGAAGCTGAGTCCGGAAGAAGCGCAGGTGGCGGAAAAGATTTTGGATGAGATCCGGCAGCGGTGCAAGTTTTTGAACGATGTTGGACTGCAGTATCTGACGCTGGACCGATTATCGGCGACGTTATCGGGCGGGGAAGCGCAACGGATTCAACTAGCGACTTGTTTGGGATCGAGATTAGTGGGCGCGACGTATGTATTGGATGAGCCTTCGATTGGGTTGCATAGCCGGGATACGGAGCGGTTGATCAAGATTTTGAAAGATCTGCGCGAGTTAGGCAACACGATTATTGTTGTGGAACATGATTCGGAGATTATGGCGGAGGCCGATCATATCTTAGACATTGGTCCGGGTGCGGGCGAGACGGGTGGGAAGTTGATCTTTTCCGGCACGTATGCGGAGTTGCTGATGCCGGACCATTCAGCGACGCCCTCGCTGACAGGGCGATATTTGCGCGGCGAGATCAGGGTGATGCGGCCGCGCGAGAGACGCAAAGTGAATTCGAAGAAGACGGTTCGGTTTATTGGCGCGCGAGCGAACAATTTGAAGAACGTGGACGTGGAGATTCCGCTGGGCATGATGGTGGCGGTGACGGGAGTTTCGGGTTCGGGGAAATCGAGTTTGGTGCACGATGTGATTTTTAAGGCACTAGATTTGCAGGTGAATCGAGAACGACAGGCGGAGAAATCGAAATTTGCGGCGGGTGAAGATGCGGAGGGTTCGGCGCGCAAGATTGCTTTGAAGCGAGTAGAGCGGGCGGACCTGTTGACGAGTGTGGTGATGGTGGACCAGTCTCCGATTGGCAGGACTCCGCGATCAAATCCGGTGACTTATGTGAAGGCGTTTGACTTGATTCGCGAGTTGTTTGCGGCAACACCGGAGGCGACAAAGCGGGGATACACGTCGGGACATTTCTCGTTCAATATTCCCGGCGGGCGTTGCGAGACGTGCCAAGGCGATGGGACCGTTACGGTGGAGATGCAGTTTCTGGCGGATGTGGAATTGATTTGCGAGGAGTGCAAGGGGACGCGCTATAAGCAGACGATTTTGGATATCCGCTACAAGGGTTTGAATATTCATGAAGTGCTGCAACTGACGGTGCGCGAGGCGCTGACGGTGTTTGCGGAGTCGCCGCGTCTGGTGGCACGATTGAAAGTTTTGAACGATGTGGGGTTGGGGTATTTACGTTTGGGGCAGTCGGCAACGACGCTGTCGGGCGGCGAGGCGCAGCGTGTGAAGTTGGCGGCGCACTTGGCGCAGGCGAGTTGCGAGGGGACTTTGTTTTTGTTTGATGAGCCGACGACGGGGTTGCATTTTGACGATATTGCGAAGTTGTTGCAGGCGTTTGAGAGGTTGATTCAGAGCGGCGGCAGCATCTTGGTGATTGAACATAATTTGGATTTGGTGCAGGCGGCGGATTGGGTGATTGATATTGGTCCGGAGGGCGGGGAAATGGGTGGGCAAATTGTGGCGCAGGGAACGCCGGAGGCGGTGGCTCAGGTGGCGGGGAGTTATACCGGGAAGTATTTGAAGGTGTTGTTGAAGGAGCGGGCGATTGCTTGAGGGATGCAGATCCAGGAGCTTTAACTTGAGGGCAATATCTTTGGATGTTGTTTAGACTTGCCAGTGTAGATGCGAAGTGGCTCAATCAGCGGTATGCCGACAAACCGTCAACTAGGATGCCGTGAACAGCGCTTACGGTGATCCCGCTTCGACGCCCTCCTCGGGTCAGTACCATTCCCTTCCGGGTCCGAGCCGAAGATATAAAGAAGAGATGCGCGTTCAGGCCCCTTGTCAGTTCTCGGGAACGTCAAACCGCGGATCTCGGCATTCCGCAGGCTTGCGGTAAAATACGCGTTTGGGACCGACGCGTGATATCTGTGAAGAATCGGATTGCACTACGTGCGGCAACTTCTGAAGACGAGGAATTCGTCGACGATCTTGTCTTCACCACGATGCGCCGTTATGTCGAAGCCACATGGCCAAACGATTCTGCAGCGCAGCACCACTACTACGAGATAAATAAATTTGATCCGTCAAATACGCGGATTCTCCGAGTGGACGGAAAGGATGTCGGCCAACTCTCGACTGCCGTTCGTGAAGACTGTCTCTTTATTAACGAGCTCCATGTTGTTCCGGAGTATCAGCGACTGGGAATCGGGAAGCAGGCAATCGAACAAGTTTTCAAGGAAGCACTGGAGAAGAACCTTCCTGTCAAAGCAACCGTTCTCAAGGTCAACCAACCATCACTAAGGCTGTGCCTAAATATGGGTTTCGAGGTGGTCGCCGAAAAGGACTGCCGCTTTCACATACAACATCTATTGAGGCGATAGCACCGCCCCCAGGCGTCGCGCAGTTCCCACTCGATATCGCGGCGCAATGTTGCACTTGACGTTTCCAGCACCGCACCCCAACTCCATACACGCTCAGCGCCACGCCCGCGTTTGCGTCAGGAGCCGACGGCGGCCACGCTTTTCGTTGACGTTTGGTGCCAGAATTTGTCGAATATGCCTTCAAAAGTTTTGATGAGATCGGGATCGATCGTTCGAAACGCAAGCGCGCCTTTCCCGCCCCCGCTAGGGTTAGGGAATGCAAATAGTGCGATTCCATCCTCCTGCGGTCGAACTGGTCCGCAAGTTTTGTGTGAGATCCAGAAGAACAAGGACGTAGACTGCGGTACATGTCTGATGTCGGCCCGTGCAGCCCCGAGGAGTTTCTCAAACCAGTACTGTCTGGAATGAAGGAGGGCAAGAAAAGCCTCGGCAGAGGCCCTTTCGGCCTCGAGTGTTTTGCTTCCAGCGCAGACGGCCTTGGTGTGCAGCAAGATTTCTCGCAAACCCGTGGGCACTTCCGACGAGTAGCTCGTAAGCCACTGCTCGAAAAGCGTGCGCTTAGGGTTGGAGTGACTCCCCGAACCGTCCGTCACTTCCCCGAGCCATTTTAGAAAGGGCTGGTCTTTGCGAACGGTTCTTGATGTATTTGGACCAGTACTGTTTCTTGATCGCCGGGAATCGTTGCATGTACTCGTCCACAGCCCACGAGCTAGCTGATGTGAGTGGGGCGGGCGGCCCTGCCACGAGGATTTGGACTTGGTGACCTTCGGCCTTCGAAAAGCGGAAGACTGCGTCGTGCAGCACCTCATGTTCTTCGGGAGCGAAGAAACTTCCGTAGTCAGCGCAATCGGCCAAGATCCTCAGTCTCTTGGATCCGTCTAATAGCTTGGCAATTTCTCCGAGATGGTGCGGAAACCGCCCTAGACGTCGCGTAGAGAGGGATCCCTCAATGCCCCGCAATCGACGGACGTGCTCGCCCAATTGTATCTCGTGAATAATCGCGTACAGAATTCCCGACACGGCAAGATATAGTGTAAGAAAATCGATAACGTTCGGACGGAGATGAGGCAAGTGGATAGGTTGGTGAAGCCACCCCCGTATTGGCCCATGAAACAAGCCCAGGAGGGGCAGGAGGACCACCAGGAGGATAATTCGGGCAGTTCTAGCTCCACTCCAAAGGGCACCGACCAGACCCCGCAAACGCTCGAGAAACATAGGATACCGCGAATCAGTCTATCACTCATGGCTCAAGGCAGAGTCGATTCTCTCATTCGTTTTGTAATTGGTTGGCGACACCGCCCGGTGGCAGATAGCCTCGCAAACACGGCGTTACAGGGCAACTGCCATCCATGCCAGTTGACGGTTTGTCCGGCACTCGGACAATGCTAGCCCACGAAAAGGTGTTGGATGAAGTTAGCCCCCCAAATGTCCGTAGAGCGCGCAAGCCTCTGATGTGACACCGCAGTCTCGGTGCGACTTTCAGATCTAGCGGAGTTGGCTCTTCGCCTCAAGGGTTGCCTACACGAAGAGCGGTCACAGTGTGGCTTCAAATTTGTGTTACATTTCTATCGTGAAGCAAGCTAGTGGCCAGGTCATAAACGTTGCGGAGTCCGATCATCAGATCGCGACCCTTCGGGCCGAAATATCTCGACTCCGGGCTGAATTGGAGCAGACGGAGAAGAGTACCAATCAGTATCTTCAGAACGTCGCGCATCAACTTACTGCTCCATTGAACGCAATCAAGTGGGGCATCGAGGCAATTAAGGACGAGCATGTAACGATTCCACGAAAGATGAAGCTGCTGAGTTCTATTTACTCGCAGGGGACGATTCTAGTCCATTTGATCAAGAATTTCAGTTTGATGTCGAATCTCGAAGCAGATCACGAACTCGGTCAATTTCGCGAGAAACCGGAACGAGTTGATCTGTTGAGATTAGCGATAAATCTCGCCAATGACTTTCAACCGCAGGCGGGCGAAGGCGAAAAAAAGATAGTGGTGGATGAGAATTCATTTAGGGTGGTTTTCGAAAACCGACCGGTCCTCGCCGTAAAGAACCTGATCGCGCAGGCTTTGTCGAATTTACTCGAGAACGCGGTGAAGTATTCCGACCTGAAGACCACGATTTATGTAGAGGCGATGTCTGCCCCAGTTAAGGACGCAAACAAGCCCGTCTTGGGAATCAGTGTGCAGAATACAGGCCTGCCCATCTCCGCCGACGAAATCACGGTACTGCAAAATCGCGGTTTTCGTGGGGCATCCGCGAAACAAAAGATTCCCGCCGGAACTGGAATAGGATTGTACATCGCAAAACGGATTATGGACTTCCATCAGGGATCCATCCTCATAAAGAGTAAGGGTAGGACATCATCGTTTACGTTAGTGTTTCCGCACTCCCGGATCGGCTACGCGTGAGTTCGTCCGGCGGGGTTGTGCTTTTAGTCGAAGACGAACCCTCAGTCACCGAAGCGCTTACCTTCACTCTGGAGTCGAGAGGCTACCAGTGCGTCACCGCAACAACAATGCGGGAAGGCGTTGACGCGCTTGGGCGATATGATGTGCGGGTGCTGGTCACAGATATCATGATGCCCGCCGGAGCTAGTTTTCAGGATATTGACGCCTCTGAGACCGGATTCCACTTCATATCTCTCGTCCAGAGGAATTGGCCAGGGCTACCGATTGTTTGCCTGTCGGTTATCGGCGACCAGGACAAGATTCAGGCACTGACTGACCAGGGCGTCCGTTACCTGCGTAAAGGCGAAACGCCGCTATCTACTGCGGTGGAGGTCATCAGTGCGGTCGCATCGGGCAGAAGAATCCGGCTATAAGAGCATGCGGCTGCTTATTGTTGAGGATGATCAGTTCTACGGCCAAGTCATCTGCGAGTTGTTAGCTGACCGCCAAGCTGATACGAGGTTGGTTCACAGCGCAGAAGCGGCCGTTGCTGAAAATGCGCAGGCATTTGACGGCGCAGTAATCGACTTGATGTTGCCCAATGATCCAGCGTTGTCGGGAATTACCAGCGAGGAGACTAGAGGAGGTTTTAATACCGGAGTCTGTGTCGCTCGAAGACTGTTGAAGTCAAACCCAGCTATTCGTCTAATTTTACTGACGTCGGACCTTGTGGCTAGCGATGCCGAAGGGTGGGTGGCGGCGCAGCCGGGCGTTCAGTTCGTTCGAAAGAGCGATGGAGAGAAAGCCTTTGTAAGCGCGCTCATTCGGTTAGGGGTGGGCGGCGTTTTGAGAGCGCCGCTTGCCTTTATTGTTCACGGTCACGATGAGAGCGCCGTCTTGGAATTAAAGGACTATATTCAAAACTCGTTGCGGTGGCAAGAACCGATCGTGCTTCGAGATCAACCCAGCTGCGGTAAGACAATTATCGAGAAATTTGAGGATTTTGGAGCCCGGGCCGATTTTGTCTTTGTACTTCTCACACCCGACGACACTGTTCAGGGATCGGCCTCGACGAATGAGAGAAGACGGTCTCGACAAAACGTAATCTTCGAGCTCGGTTTCTTTTGTGGTGCGTTCGGCCGCCGGTCGGGAAGGGTCTTACTGCTTCACAAAGGTCCACTGGAACTCCCTTCAGACCTGGCCGGTGTCGTCTGGATTGATATCGGCAACGGAATCAAGTCGGCAGGGGAAGAAATTAGGAGAGAGGTCTCCTCAATTGCAGGGGCGACGCGCTGAAATCGGCATGCTTGGGCGCAAAGCCTTGGAAGGGCGCCTATCGCGGGTCGGAGATACAACGCGCGGGACAACTCGGGCTGACCACTTTGACGTAGAACGCGCTAGCGGTGGATCTGACTTCGGTACGGTTCCCAAGTCCTATTGGCAGAGGTGTCGGCCTGCGCTGCGAACGATTCACGCGCGACTATGATTTTGAAGGCGGAGCGCCGCTCCATAAGCGCCAAGCAGCGAGATGCGGACAAAACGTCCTACTTGACTACTCTACATTTCGTCGCTACCGTGGATTAATCGTCGCCAGCCACTTCTCATCCTCGGGAATTACGCAACTAGGTCCACGGAGCAGACGCTCTCTTAATCAACCGACCAAATGCGGGCTGGGGCTGCCACCAGCGCGCAGCTGGTCACTCCTGGCGAAGCGCGCGAATCGGGTCAACCCTGGTAGCTCGCAGCGCTGGGATCAGGCTCGCGAGTAGCGCAACCACAATAAGGAACAGCGCCGCCCCCGCTATGCTCACAGGGTCGGCTGGGCTGACTTGGTAAAGCAGAGGCGCCATCTGTGGGGTCGCTGCCAGGACGATGGCGAGGCCGGCGGCGATCCCCAATGAAGCCAGCAGCAAGCCTTCTCTCATGACAATCTGAAGCACGCCCCCAGGGTCGGCCCCCAGCGCCATGCGGATACCGATTTCCCGAGTCCGTTGGCTTACCGAGTAAGCCATAACTCCATAAAGACCTACCCCGGCGAGCAGCATGGAAATGGCGCCGAGCACTGCGAGGAACGACGAGGCGATCCGCGACCCAAACCAGGCAGCCGAGATGTAATCCGACAAGGGCATAGCGGTGAGGCCGGTGGAATTGGGATCGATGGCCAACATCTCGCGGCGGAGAACGGGTATTAAATCGCGCGCGTCACGGTCGGTCCGGGCGTAGAAGGCCACTCCGTTTTCGCCACTGCCGTAGTGCACCTGGTCGAAGGACATGTAGAAGTATGGCTGCGGCGCTTCCGACAGATTGTAGTACTTGCTGTCCTTGACCATTGCTACGATCTGGAACGGTTTGCCGTAAAGCTGCACGCGGTGGCCCACGGGGTCGCGGCCGTCGAAAAAGCGCCGTGCGAAAGACTCGTTGACGATCATGACGCGCGACGCCGTTTCATTATCCTCGGCGCGGAAATCGCGGCCGGAGAGAAGCGGGATGCGCAGCAAGTCGAAGTAGCCGGGCGACACCGAGGCGTGATGCAGATCCAAGTTCTCGCCGGGCCGCGAAGGATACCCTTCCACCACGATGGTGTCCCACTTTCCCAGTCCGAAACCGAGCGGGATGGAGTCGGAATAGGCGGCGTTGGTCACCCCCGGTTCGGTCAGCAGGTGCTCGCGGAGCCGCCGCGAGAACTCCTGCTCCTCACGGGCCGTGTAGTTGTTGGTCGACAGAAAAAGACGGCCCACCGTCACGTTGTGGTGATTGAAACCGGCCGGAGTGTTCTCTAATCCGTACAAGCTGCGAACGAACAGGCCGAGAGTCACGAGAGCCGCGAGCGCCAGCCCCGTTTCGGCTACCACCAGCGCCCCGGAGATGCGCTGCGCGCGCCCGCTCCGTGTACCGGTTCTTCCACCCTGCTTCAGTGCATCCACCAGGCTGCGCTGCATCAACTGAAACGCGGGCGGAATCCCGGAAATCAGCGCGGAAGCCAGGCAGAGCAGAGCGGCAAACAGGAACACGCGGGCGCTGGGCTGCACGTTGAGACTCACCGGCACTCCGGTGGGCGGCACGAAATAGATCAGCACATTCTCGACCCACAGAGCCAGCGGCAACCCGACAAGCGTTGCCAGGGCCGCCAAAAGCAGGCTTTCAAAAATCAATTGGCGGCTGAGACGACCCGGACCGGCGCCCAGGGCGGCGCGGATGCCGAACTCCGTCTGCCGGGCTGTGGAACGAGCCAGTAGAAGATTGGCGACGTTGGCGCATGCAATCAGCAGCACCAGTACACAGGCCGCACCGAGGATGGCCATCGGCCATGCCACAATACTCGACGCCCCCTCCTGCGCCTTCCAGATTGGTACGATCTGGGCGCCGATCCCCTGGTTGGTCTTTGGATACGCGCGGGCAAGGCGAGCGGCAACCGTCGCCGCCTCGGCGTTTGCCTCCGAGATGCTGACGCCGGGTTTGAGCCTGACTATGGACTGGAAGTGACGCGCATCGCGCTCGCGTTCTCCGGTCAGCGGCGCTGGAACCCAGAGGTCGAGCGCCACGCCCGGGAAATCGCCGGCAAATTCCGGAGGCGCTACCCCGACGATGGTGACCGGGTACCGGTTGATCCGCACGGTGCGGCCGAGGACGGACTTGTCGGCATGAAAATAGTTCTGCCAGACGCGATAGCTGATGACGGCGGTGAGCGCTTTGCCCCGGTCGCCGTATTCGTCGCGAGCGAAGGCGCGGCCCAGAACCGGCTTTACGCCAAGGACGTCGAAGTAGTTTCCGGAGACCGATTCAAACCACGCGAAATAGGGCTTTTCTCCGTCGCCGATGGAGGCGGGGCCTTTTTGGTTGAGCAACAATCCGGAAATACTGTGAAGGCTGTCCTGGAAGTCCCGGGAGTCGGCGTACGAAACCTGATGCTGCAAGCCGCTGGCACTGACGGACTCGAGCACGGCGAGTTGTCCGTCGTCGGTAGCGCCGCGGAACGGGTGTAGGACCATTCCGTCGATCCAGCCAAAGACGGTGGTGATAGCGGCAATACCCAGCGCCAGAGTGAGCACTGCGACCGCAGTCAGGGTCGGGGTGCGGCGGAGGACACGCAGCGCATACCGGAGGTCTTCAAGCAAGTTTCGCATGTGGCTTCCTGCGCTTTGGGTGCAGGTTGAGTTCCTAAGTAGGTGCTTGATTCTATTGAACGGTAAGGTTAGTCGGTGATCGATTTTCGGGGTTCAGGTGTCCGAGAATGGGACCCGCCCTTGGCGATTTCCAGTTGATAGAAGGGCGGAGGTGTGCGTACAGACACAGGATTTCGCCTTTCGGTATCCGCATTAACCGATTGTTGCCCATGCCAGAGCGGTGGAGGGAATTAACAAGGCAAGAGAAACGTGAGGTCCCACATACCGCAGGGCCGGGATCAGCCCAAAAATCAACGCGGACAGAAGTGTCACAACCGATGTGAAAACCAGGGCATGCCAATCAAGTCCAATTTCGCTCAGGCGGGGAAGATTCGCCGGACCGTTGCGGACCAGCGCTCGCAATCCACCGTAGGCAACCGCAAGCCAAAGCATTCCGCCCATCGCCCCCAGCAGAAAACTCTCCGTCAAAAGGTGGCGCACAATCCGGCCCCAACCCGCACCCAACGCCGCTCGCAATGCAAGGTCTGATTGTCTGGCGTCCACCCGAACCAGCAGAAGGTTTGCAACATTGGCGCACGCGATCAGCATAACCATTCCGATGGTGCTCATGACAACCCATAGAACGCCCTCAACGTTGCCCACCACGCTGTCACGCAAAGAGCGAACGTTCGGACCGATCCGCCACGAACGATAATACTTTCTCGGTCAATGGGTCGGCGCCAGCCTGGCCGCCCTGATTAAGCGGCCACGAGCGCATCCAGATGGGAATGAGTCGCGCGATGTCAGCATTTGCGTGGCTAGCCGACACTCCCGGCTTGAGACGGCCGATCGCATGCAAATAGAAGCCAGGCAGGGTCGCTCGGCTGCGGTCCAGTTTCAGGGGCAGAATCAGATCAGCATCGACGTTAGCGGTGCGAACTAACGGCCTATTTGTGGTTTTCAGCGAACAGCAGAATTAGAGCGAAGGGCAGTCACGGCGATCGTCGAGCCAACTCCGTTGTGGCGATTGGCGGCCCGCTCAATCTGCTGCCCTTCCGCAGCGGCCTTCTTCGCTTCGCGTTTGTGGCCTAATTTCCTTAGTACAACCGCATAATTTTCCAGAAGGACAGCGTAGTCGAGATGGTCGTGACGCAAAGTATTTTTGCAAATATCGATTGCGCGTTGGTAGGTGAGGCCGGCTTCATCAAGGCGGCCCACTTTAAGATAAGTTGTCGCCAAGTTGTTGAATGGCACAACCAGCGACGGGTGTTCTTGGCCCACAGCCGCCTCCAATACCCGGATGGATTTCTGCTGCAGATGGATAGATTCTTCGTTGCGCCCTTGATCCAGACGCAGCATCGCAAGGTCATTCAAGAATGCAGCGATTAAATGAGGATTTGGTGGCTGTTGGCTTGCAAGATCGGCCAGCGCCTCCAATAAGAGAGACTCTTCTTCCCGGTGGCGCTTCTCATTCTTTAAGATCAGAGCCAGGCAGCCGCGGACGATAGCCAACTTTTGAGCGGAGCCCTCGCGCGTGTTCATCGCGATCGCGTTGCGCAGCAACCTGATCTGTTCTTCGGGGACAGGGGCTTGCGTTGGAAGAACCGCCATGCTGGCGAGCAGTACAGCATAATCGAGCGAGGCTTGACCCTCATTCTTTTCGACCAGAATGAGCGCGCGACGATACGCGGTTTCGGAATCGGCAAATTGACCGGCTTCCGCATAGGTTTCCGCTAGAGAATCATCGATTGCAATCAACTGCGCATCACTGACGGTTGAGCGCTCAGCGAGAGTCAACGCTTCCCGGAAGGCGTGTACAGCCTCGGAGTAGTCTCCAGCGTCGCGAAACGCCTGGCCCTCAGTGAGCCAGTCACGCCAGCCCTTTTGTGTGTCGATTGCCTGGCTTCGCGCGACAAGCAAAAAAATGAACAATGCCAATCCCATGCGTTCCCCTTCGAATTCAGTCCCGGCGGAGGCACTGAACTTTCACGCCTCGCGCAAAGCAACGTTGGGGTCAACCCGCATAGCGCGGCGCGCGGGTATATAGCAGGCCGCAATCGCCACAAAGATGAGGACAACAGTGAGGCTGATAAAGGTGAGAGGATCGCTGGGTGAGACGCCGTAGAGCAATCCCGCCATCAGGTGCGACACAATGAATGCGCCCACAAGTCCTAGAGCGGCACCGGCAAAAGCGAGGGCGAGTCCCTGGCTCAGAACCATGTGCAGGATGCTCTCCGGCTTAGCGCCGAGTGCGACGCGGATCGCGATGTCGCGTGTGCGCCCGCTGACAATATACGAAATTGTTCCATAAACGCCGATGCCCGCGAGCAACAACGCCGTGAGGGCGAAGAGCAGAACCATTTCCATGGAGAACCGACGTTGCTCGAGAGAGCCCGATACAACATCGGGGAGTCTTTCCGCGCCGAAGACGGGAAGCTCGGGGTTGAGGGATTGAACCATAGCGCGTACCTGGTCCGGAAGCTGGGCGGGATCGAGGCGCCCGCGCAGGAAGATGGCCAGCTCCTTTTCGGTTGTCTGCCAGGAGCTTAGATAGATTTGTGGAATGCCCGCATTTTCGAGCGACTCGGTGCGAGCATCAGTGACGACGCCGACCACCGTAGTCCATGAGTCGGTAGCGCGGCCCAGCTTGATGCGCTTGCCAAGTGGGTCCTCGTCCGGCCACCATGTCCGCGCAAATGCGTCGTTGACCAGGGCAACGGCGGGTGCCTTGTCGGTATCAAATTCGGTGAATAAACGGCCCTGGAGCAGGGGGATTCCGAGCAGGTGAAAATACTCCGGCGTCACGCTTGACCCCTCGACCTGATGGGGCAGGTTGGTGCGCGTTGTGCTTCCTTCCAGGACAAGCGGGAGCAGATTGGTGTCGTGGTTCAGGGGAACGGACTCCAGACTACCGACGGCGATTTCCTTTACTCCCGGAAGCGATTGGCCGCGACGGAGCATTTCGCGAATGAATTGCGCCTCCTGAGAAGGCGTTCCATATATATCGGTGCTTGGATTGTTGGGCGCAGGGAGCCATAACTTCACGGCAATAACATTCTCAGGATCGAAGCCAAGACGCACCTTGAACAGATCCCAGAAACTGTGCAACAGAAGACCCGCTGCAATCAGAAGCACGAGCGAAAGCGCAAACTCGGTAACCACTAAAGCGCTTAGCGTCCACGTCTGGCTTTTTGATCCTTTCGAGCCGCGTCCTTCCTGCCGCAACACATGGATGGGATCTTGCCGAGAGGTCTGCAAAGCCGGAGCGAGACCGAAGAAGATTCCAGCCAGGACTGCGACGCTGAGCGCGAAGAGCAATACGGTCCAATTAATTGAAATGTCGTTAAGCCGTGGCAGGGCCGCGGGAATCACCTGGAGCAGGAGTTTCCGGGTGGAAAAGAGAATCGCAAAACCAGCGAGCCCGCCGAGCAGGGAAAGAAGCAAACTCTCTGTAAGCAGTTGGCGGATGAGCCGCAATCTGGGCGCTCCCAGCGCTTGCCGAATCGCCATTTCGCGTCCTCTTGCGTTAGCGCGCGCCAGCAGAAGATTCGCGACGTTGACGCATGTGATGAGCAGAACCATGACCACTGCGCCCATCATCAACAGCAGCGGCTGCCGCACACTGCCGACCACCGTGTCGCCCAGCGGAAGAAGACGAACGGTCCACGCGCTTTCGGGTGGATAATCCGCGGGAAACTGTCTTCGCAAAGAGGCAACCAGTACGTCGAGCCGGCTCTGTGCGGCGGCAACCGTGAGGCCGGGTTTGAGGCGTGCGATAGCTGTTCGCAATCTGCGTGCGCCGCGGGTCGGAGGCGGCGAGGGCAGACTGGAAAAACCGCATGCAGCCCATATTTCGGTGCTCCTGATGTCAGTCGTGCGGCCCTGATCGTGGAAGTCAGGCGGCATGACGCCGATGACATGGTAGGGGTCATTATCGAGCCGCAAGGTTTTGCCTAGAATATGTGGGTCGGCACCGAAGTCCCTCCTCCAGAGTCCGTCGCTGATGACCACTTCAAGGTTGAAGCCAGGTGCTGGATCGTTAGGATCGAAGACGCGGCCTAACTCGGGTTTCACGTCGAGCAACGCAAAATAATTCGCCGCAACAGATTTAAACTGGATGCGTGTTGGTTGCGACGAGCCCGTGACATTGACCGACCCGCTTCGCTCCGGTGCGACATATTGGAAAATTCCAGAACGCTCGAAGTCCTTCCACTCAGGCACGGACAAGAAAACGTCGTGCGCGCCAGTGCCGGGAAAATCATTTTCGATGCGGACAAGTTGTTCGGGCTGGGGGTAGGGCAAGGGATGCAGAAGCACCGCATCGACGACGCTGTAAATCGCAGTCGTGGCGCCAATGCCCAAGGCGATTGTGAGGACCACAGTGGAGGCGAAACCGAGAGAAGCTGCAAGCTGGCGAAGCGCATAACGCAGATCTTGCAATAGGGTCCAGATGAATGGCAGGCCTAGTTCGTCGTGGTACTCCTCGCGGATCGCCTCGACCGCGCCGAACTTGAGCACGGCCTGGCGGCGTGCTTCGGCGGTAGACATGCCGGCGCGTACATTGTCCGCCGTTTGCTGCGCGAGATGTTCTTCCATCTCTTCGCGCAAACGCCGATCAGCGCGGCCGCCGTCCGCGAGATTAGAAAGGCGCGCGAAAAAGCGCTGCAGCGATTTCATGACAAATCTTCCCCTTTGACAGCGAAGAACCGTGCGATGATGGCGGCCATTTGCTCCCAGTCGCGCGTTTCAGTTTGCAATTGCTTGTGACCGACCCTTGTGAGGCGGTAGAAGCGCGCGCGGCGGTTGTTTTCCGAGATGCCCCAGTCGGAAGCGATCGCGCCTTCATGCTCCAGCTTGAGCAGCAGCGGATACAAGGTGCCCTGGTTGACGGCAAGAAGGTCGCCGCTGATCTGCTCAATGCGGCGCGCGATGCCATAGCCGTGGAGTGGCCCGAGTAGATCAAGGGTTTTGAGGACCATGAGGGCTAGCGTTCCCTGCAGGACATCGGATTTTTCAGGCATTATAGGAAGCACCTCTTGGTTTCCAACATGAATATGCCATAATACCTTTTGGAAAGCAACAGGAAAGTAACGGACGACTGATTCTTAGGCATTTGTCGGTCGGGCACGCCTGTTGGTTGTGGTGAAGGAGATAGAGATCGGAATGTTGATCCTTTATCAGCCTACTTTCGGAGCGAATACTTAGCCGTAGATTATTTTGAACGTGATTGCATGTTCGGTTGGGAAGGCGCGAGGGGAGGCGATAGCCAAGCCATCGTCTGTAAGCTTCCATTGAATAGGTTCAGCAGAGCCAAGTAGTTCGACTCGTTGGATCTTTTGCGCGCTGGACGTGTTTCGAGTGCTTAGCGATGAGATTTGTATTTCTGACGTTGTGTGTCCCATGACGAACGCGTACAAGATGCCGGGCTTAGCGGTGAAGCGGATATCGCTGGCGGTTAGATCTTTGCGCTGCTTTTCATTGAAATGTTCCGGGGTGCCATTCATGCCGGCAGTGGCGGAGGTTTTCTGAATGGCTGGCCCTTCTCCGAAAAGTTTCCATGGACGTGTTCCATAGATTCCTTCGGAGTTTACTTTCATCCAGGCTGTGATCTCGCTGAGAATTTGCAGTTCGCGGTCATCCGGCATGCCGCTGGCGGGCAAAGGAATATTCAGGAGCAAATTGCCGTTGCGGCTTACGATGTCTACCAAGAGATCAATGACAACTTTTGGACGCTTGTAGTCGATGCCGCGCTTATAGTGCCAGTCACCAATACACGTATCGGTCTGGAAAGGGCGCGCCTCGATGTTGTCGGTTACTCCGCGCTCGACATCGAGAGTGCACATGCCTAGTTCACTTTCGCTTCTGCGTTTCGCGGTGTAGACCGCTTCCATTTGCCCTTTGTGCCAGCGGAGACTTTGGTTGTAGTAGTGCGCAGCAAGCGAGCGGCCCCAAGCGCCAAAAGGTATGGGTCCGTCCTCATAGTAGAGATCGGGTTGGTGTTGATCAATCAGATCTTGAGCGCGAAGAAACCATTCTCTTTTCCAGTCTTCGCTTTCGTTGCCTTGTTCGGCCCACGCCTCCGGCCCGGGTGTGTGCGGCGGAAAATACAAATCGAAATTCGCGGGATTGTTACCGTCGTACTTCACGCCGGCGTATGGCCCTTCTTTATCAGCTCCTTTGTTCGTCTGCCACCAGTTGTAGCTTGCCCAGACATGCTCGCTGACGCCGAAGCGTAATCCCGCGTCACGCGCGGCATGACGCCACTCGCCCACAATGTCTCGTCTGGGACCCATACGAACGGAGTTCCAGCGGTGATTGCGTGAATTCCAGAGATCGAAATTGTCGCAATGGACGCCCATGCTGACGAAATATTTGGCTCCGGCGTTGGCATAGAGACGGATGAGCGCCTTAGGGTCGAAGCGTTCTGCTTTCCATAATGGGAGAGTGTCTTTGTAGCCGAATTTAGAAGGGTGGCCGTAGGTTTGATTGTGGTATCGATTTTGTGGACTGCCTTCGATGTACATGTTGCGCGCGTACCAATCTCCCTGTTCGATCGCTGATGTAGGACCCCAGTGTGCCCAGATTCCGAACTTGGCGTCGCGGAACCATTGGGGACACGAGTAGGCGCTGAAGGTTTCCTGTTCGGAAGAGAAGGGGCCGGGTTGAATAGGCGGTCGCGGCTTTGCGGTTTGGCCTGACAGGCGGCCAAGACAAGTTGTGGTGCCAATGGCGGCTGCCGTTCTTAGTATGTTCCGTCGTGTGTACATGGTTCAGGACTCACGCTTGTTCGGATGTAATCATATCGAGCGGATCCGGCCCTATTCGAAGTAGGGTAGAGTGGTTTGGACTCAGCGATGCACCGGCGTAATTTTCTGAAGTCAACATTAGCTGGCCTCTCGGTTGCAGGCCTTTGCGAAGGCGATACTGGCGCAGCGCACCACTTGCCCGAAACGGACAGCCACTACCGACAAGTGAAGTCCTATATCGAAGAGATTCCCGTACCTGAATATCATTGGGCACCGACGCAAGCTTACGGAGCGTTTGAAGACATGAAGGTAGGCGTGCGCGTGCATTGGGGTATTTATTCCACTACTGGACAACCGCACGAGTCGTGGCCCTTTCTATCTATGTCGTTCGAGGAACGGGCCCGATACAACGAGCTTTACCGACGGTGGAATCCAACTGGGTTTGATGCCGATGAATGGATGAATCTGTTCGCTGATGCAGGCTGCAAAATGTTCGCGTTCACAACAAAACATCACGAGGGCTTTTCGATGTTCGATACCCGCACCCGCGTCCATTCGCGCATGAATTGGATGGCGCCCGGCGGACCGAAGTTGGAATCCTGCGATTTGGCTTATAGCATCATGGAAACGCCGTTTCAGCGGGACGTGGTGAAACTCCTTTGTAGCGCCGCGCATCGCCGTGATCTGAAAATTGCGTTGTACTTCTCGCATCCTGACTGGTACGACGCGGACTTCCGCCCTTACAGCTTCCACCCATTGCAGGTTCCCTCTGAACAACGCCTTATTGGCGTTGCGCCGGAAAAGAACGAACGCCAGGGCGAGATTCGAAGCATGGTGTCTGATCCAACGCCAGACGAGACGCAGCGAATGATGGGGCGTCATCGTGCACAGCTAATGGAACTGCTTTCGAACTATGGCCGCATCGACATGCTTTCGCTTGACATGTGGTTAGGCCCGGCAGTGTGGCCGCAGTTGCGCCAGACAATGATCGATCTGCGAAAGATTCAGCCGGATGTAATGCTGCGCGCGCGTGGGATCGGCAATTACGGCGACTATTACACTCCGGAAGGCTTCGTTCCCGGAAGCAAAGAGAATACGACTATCCCGTGGATGGTTATCTATCCGCTTGGTTCGTCTTTCTCTTACGATCCGAACGCCGAGAATTACAAAGGCGCGGCGTGGATAGTGAAGAACATTGTGGACACGGTGGCGAAAGGCGGAAATTTCCAAATTGGCGTGGGGCCCGACGGCCATGGCAAATTCCATCCCGAAGCTGTTTCGCAATTGAAAGAAGGAGGCCGCTGGCTTAAGGTGAACGGCAGCGCCATATACGGGACGCGTCCGCGGGCAGCGGCATTCTGGCGCGAAGGCGACAATCTTCGCTTTAGCCGGAGCAAGGACAACCGCTTCATCTACGCATTCGCATTGGATTGGCCAGGGCAAGAACTAGCAATTGGTACGGTGCGCCCCAAATCAGGATCTGTGATTCGCATGCTGGGCTTTGCGCAGCCGCTTGAATGGCGCAAGGATAGCAGTCGAGGACTGGTTGTCAATCTGCCGGCTGTCCTGCAGGACGCTGCGAAACGCCCATGCCAATACGCATGGGCCTTCGAAATGGAAGGACACGACAGAAGTTGATTCTGGCGGGCTGTGCACTCAGGCAGGGCTTGAGGGCCAGCGCAGATGCTGCCTTAAAAAGGCGAATGTGCCCTGCGCATGAATGGTGTGAGGGCCTGTGAAGAATTCGATCGCGGTGGCAGCGGGCAGCTTCATGTTGATGTCGTAAAAGCGGCGCACCTTTGCATATTCATAAGCTACCCATTCATCGGGCGCAACTGGGTCCAGGTGTCCACGCTCAACCATAAAAGGCCTGGGCGCCATTAAATCTGCGAGATCGGAGTAGTTCACGACATTCGCAAAATCAAATTCGAGCATGTCGTATTCGGGAGTCAACATATAGCTGTATGCCGAGTCCGCGCTGGTGGTCTTCCAAACCCACTCGTTGAAATCGCCCGAGCAGATGGACAACGCATAGCCATCCAACAGGGGCGGAACTCGAACAGCGGTCTTACCGCCATAGGAGAGTCCATAAAACCCGATGCGTTGTGGATCTACAAACGGCAATGTAGCTAGCCACTGGAGCGTCCGCTGATGCTGGCCGACAATAAATGAGAACAGCGACAGCTTGACTGGATGCCCTTTGCGTTGAATGATTCTGAAACGGTCCTGTCCGATGTAAGGGTTCTGTGGCGCGTAAGTGATAAACCCCTCATTGGCGAGACTGGCAGCGAAGTGATGGTAGTAATGCGAATCAATCTTCGGATCGGCGACTTCCTGGGGCCGATTTTCAAGGCCATGCTGGCACACCACAACCGGCCTGCGCTCGCCGGGGTTCATGTTCTTCGGTAAGAGTAAAATGCCGTAGGCGAATACGCCGGGCCAAACGTCGAGAACAACCTCATAGCCGTTAAATGTCGGTTCATCGTAGATGAGGCGCGTCCGCGGGTTGGCGGGGATGGCCGGTGCGGGTAATTGACCGATAATTTCCTTCCAAATGTAATCGCGGTACCAAGCCGTACTCTGCTTCCATCGGTCCGGCGACGAGGCATCCGCTTTCGCCCAGAATTCTGTTCGTCGCTTGGGCGACTCGCGCAGAATTCTCTGCGTATGGGTTACTAGTTCATCGAATTGGCGATGCATTCGCTCTGTGGCAGTGACAGCCTGTAGCAACTTCAGCGGCGAGGAGTTCACCGGCGGCACGGTCACTCGTATTTGGCAGGTGTGGAACAGAGCGTTCAACGCTTCTTCAGAGCCCGGTGATCCTTTGCCTTCACCACTGACAACAACCCGGAAGTTGTCGTCTGCGTTGAGTGCTTTGTAAAACGCCCGCGCCCGCTCCGCTTCTGCAAGCACGGAAGTAATCGCTGGGGTGGTGAGCCGACCGTTTGGGGCTGCGCCTTTGCGTTCGGCTGTCTGTGGAGGCGGACCGTCGATTTCGGGTCCACGAGAGGCTTCCACGACAAGCGCGCGGGGCGCAATCAGGCTGGCGAGTTCCGCATCGCCGAACTCGCGCAGAAATGCCCACAGGTCGCGGTAGATTGGTTCCGTCCATAATTCCTGCCGGGAATCGAAGTATCCACTAACGACGGCACCCTGAATTCGGACATCGAGAGCGGCGCTATAAAGAGCGAGCAGACCGCCTTCTCCATAACCCATGACTGCGATTGGAGCAGGAGCGGTTCGGTTCTGATGCGTGAACCAATCCACCGCACTCAGCACTTTCTGCACTTCGTAACCGATGATGTGGCGGCCTGCTTCAAACGCCATGCGGTAGATCCATTCGCGATGAGGTTGGTTGGTCATGCCAGCGCCTGGGATGCCCGACCAGTTATCTTGGCGGTTAATAACGACGGGGACGAGAACTTGACAACCGTTCTCCGCCAGCCTTCTCGCAAATTGCGCCTGTGGATTGAGCCCGATCTCGAGCCCCGCGAGCATTTCGGGTGATTGATCCGCGTCTGAAATAGCGACGATGCGCGCCACGGGTGGTGCCACTGGTTCCAGCAGTAACCCCTCCGCGCTGACATCTTCAAAAACTCGCCAGCGGATGGCGTAAACTTTGTAGCGCTCTGTTGTGGCGATTAACGATGGTGTTGACGTGGTGGCGTCGAGTTCGATTGCGGCAATGGGAAGGCGCGCGTCGACCGCGCCAATGATCTTCTTTAAGTGTTCCCGATTCGGGTTGACCGACTGCTCGTATTTTTCAATGGAGTCGTAATTTCGTTTCCAGAGCGCTGCGCGGCCGCTGAGCGATTCCGTCGTGATGCGCAGTGCATACTCGTTTATCTGGTCAACCATCCGCATGGCCAAGTCACCGATGTCCAAAAGAGGCGCAGTTCCTGGCAGGGTGGGGACAGTGTCCAAGCGCGTGGCACTGGGCGTTGCATTCAATAAAGCGACGCCTGTGCCGGCAGCTAGAAATTGTCTTCGATTCACTAGATTCCACTGTACTCGTGAATTGCGACGGTGAGGCGCGTAGCCCCTAGGCCGATCGTTCGTGCCCTATATAGTTTTGTTGATCGACAATGGGGTATTAATTGAGTTAATATCTCAAAAGGAGACTAGAAGATGTGCGACGTCTATAGCAAGAACGGTGACAACTTCCGCATAGAGGAGAATGAGCGGATCGTCAAGAATAGTGAAGTCGATCAGCAATGGGCAGATTGGCTGGCACCTGCGCGGCGGTCATTTTTATTTGGCATGGGTGCTGCGGCTATCGGCCTCACGCTTGGGGATGAAGCTAACGCAGATGAGGCGGGGAAAGCTGCCGGTGCGCCCGGTGGCCCGGCAGCAGCGTTTGCGGAACTGAATGGGCAGATCAAGCCCTATGTTTCAGCCGATGCGGGTGTGAGTGAGTGGGGCTATGAGACGTTAAAACAGCCGACGCTTCAGCCGAAGGGATTGTGGCCGGGAACGGAGAACGGGCTTCCGAGCAAGCCGCGCGCATATACCGATATCAAGAGTTATCACGCGCACTTCTATTTTGATTACGACACGTACGAGAAAGCGGCGCTGATCCGGCGGTGGGCTGGCGAACGATTTCCGGTGGAACTCGGCGATTGGAATTTACAGCCGCGTGGTCCGCATGTGACGCCGTCGTTCTATTTCGGATTTACGAATGACTTGTTGCCAGTGATTGTTCCGTGGGTGCAATTGAACAGCTTGGGTTTGACGATTTTGCTGCATCCGAACACGGACGATCCGCGCGCCGATCATCTGTTCTATACGCTTTGGGTGAATCGTTCGCAGCCGGTGAATGCTTTTAATATGAAGACCCCGCGCGATAAGGATGGGAACGCTCGGATTGAAAAGATTCTTCCGAACGTTACGCCTAAGGTTCGGTTGGAGGTTTAGCAGAGAAACGATGCGATCTGCTTTGGTGGCGGGAGCGCTGTTGACGGCGGCTGCGCTCCAAGCTCAAACTTCTGATTCGGCGATTTCGGCCGATCCTGCGGTGGATTCTAATAACCCGGCATCGCTTGTCGAAATTGCGGTGCCTTCGCATGGTGCTCAATTGCTAGGTGCTTTGTATCTGGCGGCTGGATCTGGGCCGCATCCAACGGCGATTATTTATCACGGGTTTCCCGGTTATGAGCAGAATCTGGATTTGGCACAGACGCTGCGGCGTGCTGGATATAACGTGCTTGCGGTGCACTATCGCGGTAGTTGGGGCGTGTCGGGTAACTTCTCGTTTGCGCATGCGATTGAGGATGCAGATGCTGAGGTGGAATGGATCAGTTCAGCGGAAGTAGCGGCTAAGTATCGTATTGATCCGGCGCGGATTGTGCTGATAGGACATTCGATGGGCGGATACATGGCTCTATCTGCCGCAGCGCATCACTCCGGTGTTGCCGCCGCGGTTTCGATTTCCGGCGCATCTCTGGGGCATCGCTTTGCCGGGTGGAAAGCGGAAGATAAGGATAAGGCCGTGGCGCAGTACGCGGGACATGCGAATCCGGTTGATCTGCTGCCTTTGGCGGGGACTTCAGCTAGTGCGCTGGGTGGCGAGGTTTTCGATCATCGGAATGAGTGGGATTTTCTGAAGCTGGCTCAAGCGATTGGCAAGCGTCCGGTTTTATTGATTACGGCAAATGATGGAACCGGGCCGAACAGCGAGGCGTTGCTGGAAGCTTTGAAAGGGAACGGGAATGGCCAATCTTTGCACATTGAGATGAAGACTGATCATCCTTTCAGCGATCATCGTATTGCGTTGGAGGAAAGTATTCTGACGTTTCTGCAACAGCATGATCGTTGAGTTTTTGTGATGGTGAATTACGGTTCTTCGGTTTCTAACTCCACGTCAACGTAGAAGCGGGGAGCTTTTGCCACTGGTCTCGGCGTGGATCTACGATGGATGCTTCGGCTCCTTTGACTCGGTATCTTGCGGTTAGAGGTTTGGTTTATTTTTCTGGGTGAGCGGTGCAAGTGAGGAATTCCAGTTGCTTTGGCTTTTTGTGGATGGCGGATAGGAAATCGGTACAGGTGGGTGCGTTTTCGGCGCGGATCTGCGCGGCAAAGAGATGGTTAAGAGGAGCATGTTAAGTTCTCAATGAAGTCAGAGTTCATTGGGGAGTATTTGCCGGCTCGATGATCTCTAGCCAATCAAATCGCTTGAAGTCTGACCCGTTGAATGTAAGAATCCGTTTTACGCCATGCACCAGCATGGTCGCGACTAGATTTGCATCATGAGCCTGCTTGCCCAAAATCAGATGTTGGCCAACCAACTTCTCCCAAGTGTCCGATATGCCCAGCAAGCCTTCTAATACCTGAAATGTTCTTCGTAACCGTTGAATTTCCACGATGGCGGCAGCCGGTTGCATTCCCAATCCATTGCTCTCCGGTGGACGAGTAGCAACAACCCAATATTCGACTAAATTTTGCGGGGCTATACAAAATATCTGGCCGTCTAGTTTTAATCTCTCGAGAGTGCTTCTTACAAGCAGATACTGCGGGTCGGAAGGATGCGAACGCAGCAATATGTTCGTATCGACGAGAAGCACGGCTTAGAGACCCCGTTCTTCGTAAATCGATTCGCGGCTAACCGCATAGTCTGACAAGACTGGTAGGTTGGCGTGTGCGGGACTTTCACTCCATTCTGTAAAATGGCGCAGCCATTCCTCGGGGCTTAGCCGTTCACTCTCGACAGGCTTCCGCGCCGCAACGAGTGTTTGGGCGATGACTTCCTCTAGCGCTAGACCACGCGCCTGGGCTTCCGTGAGATAGAGTTGCTCGATATTTGGCGGTAGGTTGAGGGTAACAGTCATGGCGAGTTCTTATTTGATTATCCCAAGATTCAAATGCAGATTGAGTTCTCTGTAGGCTGGAAGTGTGTTTAAGGAGTCGCACGGATGAAGGATTTGCGGGGGTTGCCTTCGGTTGATGTGGTTTTGCGGCGCGTGGATTGGCGCGGGTTGCCGCATGGGATTGTGGTACGGCAGATTCGGAATGTTTTGAGTGAGCGGCGGGCGGGCGGCGGCGGTGAGGGGTCGGTGGAGGAGGAAGTGTCGGGGCGGTTGCGGCGGTTGACGGAGCCTTCGTTGCGGCGAGTTATCAATGCTACGGGGGTGATTTTGCATACGAACTTGGGGCGTGCTCCGATGGCGGACTTTGAGGCTCTGCGCGGGTATTCGAACTTGGAATTTGATTTGGCAACGGGGAAGCGCGGCAAGCGGGACGTGCATACGGCGCATTTGTTGGGGGCCTTGTTAAACGTTCCGGCGATTATCGTCAATAACAATGCGGCAGCGGTGTTTCTGGTTTTGAATGAACTCGCGGGTGGCGGCGAGGTGATCATTTCTCGCGGGGAGTTGATTGAGATTGGGGATGGATTTCGCATTCCGGAGATTATGAGTCGGGCGGGGGTGGTGTTGCGCGAGGTGGGCACGACGAACCGCACGACGTTGGACGATTACAGTTCGGCGATGAATGAGAAGACTCGGTTGATTTTGCGTGTGCATCCTTCGAATTTTCATATTTCGGGATTTACGGCTCGGCCGGAGTTGGAGGAACTGACGAAGTTGGGTGTGCCGGTTTATGAGGATTTGGGCAGCGGGTGTCTGGTGGATTTGCGGAAGTTTGGGATTGATGAGCCGTTGGTTTCGGCGAGTGTGGATGCGGGTGTGAGCGTGGTGACGTTTAGCTGCGACAAGTTGCTGGGGGGACCGCAATCGGGAATTATTGCCGGGGAAAAGGCGCTGGTGGAACGGGTGCGGCGGAATCCGCTGTATCGGGCGTTGCGCGCGGATAAGTTGGTGATTCAGGCGTTGCAGACAAGCTTGTTGCATTTGGTGAAGGGCGATTTGGAAAGGATTCCGGCGTTGCGGATGATTGCGGAGCCGGTGGAGAAAGTTCGGGAGCGGGCGGAGCGATTGGCGGCGCGGATTGCGGGTTCGCGTGTGCGGGAGGGCGAGTGTGCGATTGGCGGCGGATCGACTCCGGACCAGACGTTGCCGACTTTTGTGGTGGAGATTAGCTGTGAGAGTGCGGCGAAGTTGGAGCGGCGATTGCGGGAGGGTGAGCCTCCGATTTTGGCGCGGATTGAGAAGGGGAAGGTTTTGTTGGATTGCCGGACGGTGGAGGATGGCGAGGTTGAGGTGATTGCGGAGGCGATGAGTTAGGGGTGAGATAGACATTGAAAAAATACCTCGCGAGATTTCACTTGAGGGAAATCTGAAAGGGCTTGGCCTTTTGTTGCTGCCAGGCGGTTCTTCTGAAGAGACAGCCAACTTGACGCGGGCGACGAATTGGCCCAAAGAGGACATTATTGTGCTCCCGCTTGAGCCGCCGGAGAGACCGAGCGTTACCTTTCCCAGACAGGGTAAGCTTCAAGACCAAATTTCTACAAGCGGCTTATGATCGGCGAAGGCGTCGCGGAAGGATTAGGCCAAGACAAATTTACCTGTATTGAGGCCCTCGTGAATACGTTTGGCGACGGTTCCTGCGTCTGCCTCGTCGTCACAGATGGCATGGATCGAGGAGTCCTCAAACAGCATGTAAAAATCGCGATAACCGGCGTAGTCGCTAATTCGACCTTCTATGCGTGATCCTGCGCGGATTTCACAGACAGACAGGCTTGGCCGGAGCACGATGTAGTTCAAGGGTACCTCCTTGACAATCTTACGAGCAGTTCCCAAGAACTGAGGAGGGATTGAGAAGTCGATGAGAGCCTCGTACCCTGAGCGGGCGAAAGGTATAGCGGCGGCAGTCATCGCGCGCATGATCACCTGAAACACTTCTCTGCGATCGTGACTGTGGGCCTTGGCAACAAAAGACCAGAACGTATCGCCCTCGATGTAAGAGACTGGTGGAGGCAGCAAAGCAAGAAGCTCGCGTGCCACGGTCGTTTTCCCTGCGCCGATCGGACCTGAGAGTATCGTGATGGCCATATGAACTTATTTTTTCATGAGCAATCATGCCAACTGTTCGAAGAACATTTTCGAGGCGAAACCGCCCTGCGCGCACCCACGCGGAAACCGGGAGCAGGCAAGCGATGAACATCCTGTTGTGGGCCCTGCAGGTTCTTGCTGCGGTCCTGTACGGAACGTCGGGCATTATGAAAGTCTTCATGTTCGACAAGGTGAGCCAGGACGTCCCGTCCTTTGGCGCCTTACCACGGAAAGCCTGGATGGCCCTCGGCATCCTCGAACTCGTCTGCACGGTCGGGCTGATCGTTCCTGCTGCCTTCCACTGGCAGGCGACGCTTACGGTGGTAGCCGCGACGGTCCTGACGATCGAGAGCTTCGTATTCGTCTGGGTTCACATCAAATACCGAGAGATTGCGCCCATCATCATGAGCTCCGTGCTGGGTCTCCTCGTGGCATTCATCGCGTACGGCAGGATGGTGCTGAAGCCGATCTTCTGAACGGCGGGCCGTCCCAAAAAGGTTAGGTTTCGGGACTGGGCGGCTTTCCTGAAACCCGGGTTCGCCAGATGGATGCAGCCACCGCAAACCAAAACGGTAAATTCAGTAGAAGAAACGGGCATGCAGAAAGGGCAAATACTCCAATGAGTACCGCTTTGGAAGGGCTCATTGCGAAGTAAATCAGAAGACCCAGACCCAAGAATGGAGCGGAGAATAGGGTGCCGGTCCCGAGCATTTCGCTGGCCCTATGCGTTCTCTCCCACTGTCCCAAGTGGTCCCACTCTGTCGCGCCCGTGGGATATTCTTGGCAGCGAACACATCGATATCGACTGGGTCCCATAGCGTGCCAGACATGCGGCCGATCACGGTGGAAACGTTTTGTTACGTCCCTATGGCATTTGTCACACACATAGGCATCCGCCGGTGTTGGAAATGAGCTCGCGGGAAGTGTGAGGAGGGTCGAACTGGTCAATTTCAACAAGTTCAAGGCCATAGTTGCCTAGCGAGCCACCGACAGACAGATTTTATCCAATGGTATTAATCGAACAGGATGAACGGGCAGCCGACCGCCGTAGAAATCTCGCTCGCTTGTCGCTGCCTCTGAAATGACTATGAGTTTAGGCATTCGAAAGGGGATCAGGTTCATGATCGATACAGGGCTACCAGAAGAGCGAAGGAAGAAATCGCGAGGTGCCGGATATACGGGCGGCGCGTATGAAGGCGCGCTAGATTTTGTTGCTTGGTAGCATTAGCGCATGAATTATCGAGTGTTGGGCCGCACTGGTTGGAAGGTTTCGGAAGTGAGTTTCGGGGCTTGGGCGATTGGTGGGGCTTGGGGGGACGTGAGCGATGAGGAGTCGATGGCGGCCCTGCATAAGGCGATTGATTGCGGGATCAACTTTATTGATACGGCGGACGTTTATGGCGATGGGCGTAGTGAGCGTTTGATTGCTCAGTTGAAAAAAGAGCGTAAGGAACAGATTATTGTCGCCACGAAGGCGGGGCGGCGGTTGCCAAAGCAGTCGGTGGAAGGTTATTCGAAAGAGAATCTGACCGGGTGGGTGGAAGAAAGTTTGCGGAATTTGCAGACGGACGCTCTGGATTTGCTGCAACTGCATTGTCCGCCGACCGATGCTTACTATCACCAAGAGATTTTCGGCATTTTGGACCGGTTGGTGGAGCAGGGGAAGATTCGCTATTACGGAGTGAGCGTGGAGCGGGTGGAAGAGGCTCTGAAGGCGATTGATTACCCGAATGTGCAGTCGGTGCAGATCATCTTTAATTGCTTTCGGCAAAGACCGGCAGATTTGTTTTTTGCCGAAGCCAAGCGACGACAGGTGGGAATTTTGGCGCGCGTGCCGCTGGCGTCGGGCATGCTTAGCGGGAAGTTGAATCGGGAGTCGCAATTCGCGGCAGATGATCATCGCAACTTCAACAGACACGGGCAGGCGTTTGATGTGGGCGAGACGTTTTCGGGGGTGGATTACGATGTCGCGCTGGAGGCGGTAGAGGAAGTGCGCCGGTTGGTGTCGGAGCATCAATCGATGGTGAAATTCGCGTTGCGATGGATTTTGATGTTTGACGCAGTGACCTGCGCGATTCCAGGCGGTAAGCGACCGGAGCAAGTGGCGGAGAATGCGGCGGCATCGGCCACGCCCGCTCTATCGCAGTACCAAATGGATGCGATCAAGGACCTGTATACGGCCAAAATCAAGCCGCTGGTACACTATCGCTGGTAGTAGTTTTCCGGTGCCCATTAACGTTTGTTCGTCATACGTAAACCTTTCCGCAACCGTTGCGTTCGTTCAATTGAAGGTTAAAGTTCGGTGGTTGGACGATGCACATGACCGGCATGGCGGCTGAACAAACTGTGGAGAAGATCCTCGTTCGTTCAGAAATAAGGGATTTCGGTGCTTGGATGACATCTGAGCAGCGGCGGATCTTCCTGCTATGCCGGCGTATGCTGCAGGATCCGGATGAGGCGGACTCCGCGACCCAGGATGTTTTTCTCAAAGCTTACAAAGCGATGAGCAAAGCCGCGGAAAACGATTTGGAGGAACTGGATAACCCGGGCAAGTGGGTTACGCGAATTGCGGTGAACACTTGCTTGGACAGGCTGCGTTCGAAGGCCTGGAAGATTTGGCAGAAACGGCCGGCGGCGGCGGATGAAGAGATCATTTTGCAGATGACCTCGGACACGGAGCCGGATGCGGAGCGGTTGATGTTTTCGCAGCAAATCCAGCGGAGACTGGAATGCGCATTGGCGAAGCTTTCGGACCGGCAGCGAGCAGTGTTTTCGCTGCGGCATTACGAGGCGTTGCCATTGGAAGACATAGCCGAGGTATTGAGATTAGATGTGGGCACAGTGAAAGCCCATTTGTTTCGTGCGCTAACGAAGATGAGGGAAGAGCTGAAAGACTTGTATGAGTTGCATCGCTCTTGAGGGCTAACAGGTAGATAGGTAAGAATAGTAGGAACAAGACAATGAACATCGAGTCCACGCAGTCAGGGCATTGGACAGATGATGAGTTGCTGGCAACTATCTACGGAGTAGGACCGTCCGGGAAACATTTGGATGGATGCTCCGAGTGCCGCACTCGTCTGGCAGAGATGCAATCCAGCCGGGAGAGATTGGAGAATGCTTCGTCTATAGACGATGGAGCGAGTGCTGCGTTTCTAGCGGCACAACGGCGAACGATTTATCAACGCATGGAGAATCCGGTGAAGTGGTGGAACGCGGTTCCGCTGCGGCGCTGGGCAGCCGGCATGGCGACGGCGTGTGTGTTGAGCGGGTCGATATTTGTTTATCAGCAGAACCGTGAAGAGCGTATCCGGCAGGAACGGATTGCGGATGCAAAGCTGGCGCAGGAAGTGACGATGATGGCGCAAGACACGGGTGATTCTTCCATGGCGCCGTTGGAAGGACTGTTCGAATAACATGACCAGCTTGAGGCGAGCCGTGTTGACGCTCGTGGTTTTGGCGACGAGCGCACTGGCGCAGAATCGCGCGGAGTTTCCTTGGTGGAATAGCCCGGTGGTGGAAGATATTGGGCTTTCGCAAGACCAAACGAATAAGATCCGCACGATTGTGAAGAGCTACCGGAACCGCTTGTTCGATGCGCGGAACAATGTCCAGAAGGCTGAAGCGGCGCTGGAAGACGTGATGAACGACGACCATATTGCGCCGGACAGCGTGAAGCCGTTGATTGATCATTTGGCGAGCGCGCGAGCGGAATCGACGCGAACGGTGCTGGCGATGGATATTGAGTTGCGGTCGGTGCTTACACTGGATCAGTGGCGGATATTGGTTCGACGCTGGGAAGAAGTGAAAGCCAAGAGAACGAACCAGCTTGCGATTCCGCCCGAGTAGGGTGCTTGATTAGATTCGCTGGACTGCTTTTCCTTTTAACAACTGCTTCTTTCGGCGCTGAGGTGATTGGGTATGTGTTTCCTCAGAACGCCATTTTGAATCCTGCCGATATTGCCGCGGAAAAACTGACCATTATCAACTACGCGTTTGCGAATTTGCGCAACGGGCAGGTGGTGGAGGGGTTTTCGCATGATGCGCAGAATTTCGCGTTTCTGAATAGCCTGAAGGCGCGCAATCCGAAGTTGAAGATTTTGGTTTCGGTGGGCGGATGGGGATGGTCGGGCGGATTCTCGGATGCGGCGCTGACTCCGGCGAGCCGAAAGGTGTTTGTCAACAGCGCGGTTGCATTCGTAACTCGATACAACTTGGATGGCTTGGATGTGGATTGGGAATATCCGGCTATGGCGGGGGCGGCGGGGAACGTGTTTCGTCCGCAGGACACCGAGAACTACACGACGCTGATGCATGATTTGCGGCACGGGTTCAACAAAGCAGAGAAGAAGTTGGGGCGGCGGTTGTATTCGACGGTGGCAGCGGGGGCGAGCTTGGGGTTTGTGGCTCATACGGAGTTAAAGAAGGTTGCGAAGGAAGTGGATTTCGTGAACCTGATGAGTTATGACTACTACGAGCCGACCGACGATAAGATTGCGGCGCACCATGCCCCGTTGTATTCCAATCCGGCGGACCCGCGGCATGAGTGTGTGGATAGCTCGGTAAAAGCTTATCGGGCGGCGGGGGTTCCGGCGAAGAAGTTAGTGGTGGGGGTGCCGTTCTATGGGCATGCGTGGACTGGCGGTGCGTTGTATCAGAAGGCAGTGGGGGCGCACATTCCGGCGGATTATAACCATATTGTGAGTTCGTTGAATGCGGCGGCTGGCTATGTGCGGTATTGGGATCCGGCGGCTTCGGCTCCGTACTTGTATAACTCGACTAACAAGACGTTTGTGAGTTATGACGATGTGGAGTCGTTGGGTTTGAAGTGTAAATATGTGAGGAAGAATAAGCTAGGTGGAGTTATGTTTTGGGATTGGGAGGGGGATTCGAGTGGGGTTCTGCTGGATGCGATTTGGCGCGGGGTTCGGTAGGCCGTATAAACTTCAGGCGATCTCTGGAGCGGGTTCGGCATATTCGTCAGGGGTGACGGGTTCGGTGCCTTGGGCTTGGGAGAAGACGAAGAGTCCGGCGATGGCTGCGCCGAATATGGCGATGGCAGCCATGATGAAGGCGGCGGGGTAGCCGTGGCGATCGGCGATGCGTCCGGCTAGGAGGGAGCTAACTCCGACGAATAGGTCGTAGTAGGCGCTAAGGAAGCCGACGACGGAACCGTGGTTTTGGGCGGGTGTTTTGCGCAGGACGGTTGATACGACGGCGGCCCAGGGGAATGAGAAGCCGAAGCCGGTAAGGGCAGACGCGGCGATGGCATAGATGGGTGATGGCGCGGCGGCGATGATGGAGAGTCCGATGGCCATGAGGCCGATGCCGGTGAAGAATGTGATGGCGGGATGGATGCGGTCTGGCAGGCCTCCGAGGAAGAAGCGCGAGACCAGGATGAGTAATGCGTAAGCGGAGAACGCGGCGGGTCCGGAGCCGCCGTGTTGGGCGAGATGAAGAATTAAGAAGCCTGCCATGACTGGGGTTTGCACGTTGGCGAAGCCGATGGCTAGGCCGGGAACGATTAGTGGCCCGAGTGCGAGTTTCGTTCGCTTGTGATGGGGATGCGGGCGGAAATCTTCGGTGACGAATCTAGCGAGGGCGACTGCGGCGATAGCTGCGACTAATTGCAAGAGGGCTGCGTTGCGAAAAGAGCCGAGGTAGTTACCGACTAATGGTCCGACGGAGATGCCTCCCCAAATGCCTGTGCTGATGTAGCCAAGAGCTTGGCTGGAGCGTTGGACACCGGCGAGTTCGACGGCCCACGCGGCGGCTCCGGTATAGAGGCAAGCTTCGCCAAAGCCTTGAAGAATGCGTCCGCCAAAGACACCGATGAGGCCGATGGGAAGCACGTAGAACGCTCCGGCGATGGCGCAGCTTGTGAGGCCGGTAAGGAAAGTGATTTTACGACCGCGGCGGTCGGCAAGAGGGCCGGAGAAGAAGCGGGCGGCGAGGGCAACGAACGAGAAGGTTCCGATGGCCCAGCCTACGGTTTGATCGGAGCCATGCAAATCATGCCGGATGTGTGGGGCGAGCGCTGGCAGCACGGTGCCCATGCCTAGGAAGCCTAGAAAAGTGGAACAGATAAGCAGGCGGAAGCGAGTGTCAAAGCCTCCTCCAGAAGGACTCCCCATTCAGTTCCAGTTTAGCGGACAGGCCGCTGGTAGACTTGTCCGATGGAAAAGGTGACTAGGCGCGGGGTTGTAGCAAGTCTGTCGGCGGCGATTCTGGTTGGTCGCTTTCGTGTGTTTGCGCAGTCGGCGGATACGTACTCGGCGCGGGCGATTCGGTTGGTTGAGGAGAATCCGGTTGTTGATCTGTTGAATCAGTTTTTGTTTCGGGATTATGCGGAGAAGCCTCCGAAGATTGATCGGTGGTTGGACCATCCGGAGACATTTACGAAGGCTGATGCCGAGGCTTATGTCAATTCCGGCATCAATGTGTTTGCGTTGGGCGACGGGGCTGGAGACTACGAAGATGGACTTCGGTTTTTTGCCAAGTGGAATGGCTTTGTGGCGGCGCATCCGGAGTTGTTAATGCGAGTGGGATCTGTGGCCGATATTGCGCGGGCGCACGAGATGCGGCGGGTTGGCGTGATGATTACGCTGCAGAACTCTACGCATTTCCGGACCCCGCAGGATGTGAATGAGTTTTATGGGTTGGGCCAGCGCATTTCGCAACTGACGTATAACTTCAACAACCGTATTGGCAGTGGATTTCTGGAACGGCGGGATGGGGGACGTTCGATTTTTGGCGCGTCGATCATGAAGCGGATGGAAGAGGTTGGGATGGGGGTGGATGTTTCGCATTGCGGCGATCAGACGACGTTGGACGCGTTGGAGGCGGCGACGAAGCCGGTGATTTTTACGCATGCTACGTGCCGGGCGCTGGTGCCTAAGTTGATGCGCGCTAAAACTGACGAGGCCATTCGTGGGATGGCAAAGACCGGGGGAGTTATGGGCATTGATTTTATTCGATTCATGGTGCGTGATCGTGAACCGGTGGGGATTGAGAATGCGCTGGACCATTTCGACTATGTGCGGAAGTTGGTTGGCGTGGAGTATCTGGCGGTTGGCAGCGATTTGGATTTGGTGGGCAATGGGAATGAGATAGGTGGTGGTTTCAATCCCGCATCGCAACCGAATTTCGAGCGGTATGGTTATCACGTGGATAAACCGGAGCATGTGGCGGTTACAGGGCTGGATTATTCGAAGCGGATTTTTGATGTAACGGAGGGGCTGATTAGGCGCGGCTATGGAGATGCGGAGATTCGCGGGGTGCTTGGCGGGAATGCTATGCGGGTGTTGGGAAGAACCTGGAAGAGTTAAAGGAACTCGCTACACTAGCAGGCGTGAGAACCGCACTTATCTTTTTTGTAGTTTCTGTAATTGGGTTGAACGGTGCTCAGCCTGCTTTGGAGCCGGCGGTAGCACGGGCCTTGGCGGCGATTAAGCCGGCGGAGTTGAAGGGGGATTTGTCATTTTTGGCCTCGGATGCTTTGGAGGGCCGATTTACTCCTTCGCCGGGATTGGATGTGGCGGCTGAGTTTATTGCTTCGAAGTTTCGGGCGATTGGGTTAGAGCCTGGGGGGAAGGGCGACTACTTTCAACTGGCCGAGATGATTGACCGGAAGATGCCGCGCGTAACGACTCCGATGATGGGGCGGGATGGGGATAAAGCGGTGACAGTGGCTCCGGAGCAGATTTTTGTTACCGATGCGAACGACGCGGTGAGTTTTAAAGAAGCTGCGGTTTTGAAGGTTGCGGAGCCGAACTTAGCTAGTTTGGATGGGGCGCAATTGGAAGGGAAGATCGTTCTGACGCAGCGGCCGGATTTTCAGAACCTGCCAGAGGCGGACCGTGCGCAGGTCTATCAAAGGATGCGAGAATTCGTGGCCGCAGTGAATGAGGGGAAGGCGCGGGTGCTGATTTTCGTGAATGCGCATGCGCGATTGGTGCGGTCGCAGTTTGTGTTTGCGGAGGAAGCGAACCATCCCGCAGCGGTTGTGTTGCAGGTGAACAGTCCGGAACTGGGTGAGGCGTTGAAGAGTTCGGCGAATCTGACGTTATCGCTGGATGTTCCAGCGCCGACGGACCAGAAGGCGGTGGTGAAGAATGTGATTGGGATTTTGAAGGGGTCGGACCCGAAGTTGAGGTCAACTTGTGTGCTGGTGACGGCGCATTACGACCACATTGGTACGACGGCGACGGCGCAAGGATTGACCATGAGCGCGCCGGACCCGAATGGGAAAGACAAGATTTACAACGGCGCAAACGATGATGGCAGCGGGACGGTTTCGGTGATTGAGATTGCGCGCGGGCTTTCGGAGTTGCATCCACGGCGATCGATTGTGTTCATGACTTTTTTTGGCGAAGAGCGCGGGTTGCTAGGCTCGACTTATTACGGGCGGCATCCGGTGTTTCCGATTGCGAAGACAGTGGCGGACATCAATCTGGAGCAGGTGGGGCGGACGGATTCGAGCGAGGGGCCGGAAATTTCAAACGCCAGCATTACGGGTTACGACTATTCGGATGTGACGAAGTATTTGGAGCGAGCGGGGAAGGCGACTGGCGTAAGCATATATAAGGATGCTGCGGCCAGTGATCAGTATTTCGTTCGGAGTGATAATGCGGCATTGGCGGAGCAAGGTGTTCCGGCACACACTTTAACGACAGCGTTTGAGTATCCGGATTACCACGGATTAGGCGACGAATGGCAGAAGATTGATTACAACAATATGGCCAAAGTGGACCGGACGGTGGCGTTGGCGGTTTTGAACATTGCGAACGCGAGTGCGGCACCGGAGTGGAACGCCGAGAACCCCAAGACGAAGCCGTTTCGAGATGCACGGGCAGCAGGTAGCAAATAATTGTTAGGAACAAGCGGGTTTTCGAATTCGTAATTCATATGGAGGCGCGAAATGTTCACGTTCCTGCTTTGGTGTGTGTTGTTCCTGATTAGCTGGCCGCTGGCGTTATTGGCGGTGGTTCTTTACCCGATTGTATGGCTGATTTTGCTGCCGTTTCGCATACTGGGAATTGCGGTGCATGGGGTGCTGGAGTTAGTGGCGGCGATTATTTTTCTGCCGGTTCGGGCGATTCGGGCACTCGCCTAATGGGAACAGTGCCGTTACACTAGAGACATGCCCCTACCATCAAACGAGGAGTTTTATCGTATTAAAAAACTCCCGCCTTATGTCTTTGCCGTGATCAACGAGCTACGGGACAAGGCGCGCGCGGCGGGCATCGACATTGTTGACATGGGGATGGGGAACCCGGACGGAGCAACCCCTGAACCCATAGTCGAAAAAATGATTGAGGCTGCCCGTAATCCGCACAACCACCGTTATTCGGTATCACGCGGAATTACTCCGTTGCGCGAAGCCATTGTTGCCCGATACGCCGAACAGTATGGCGTGCAGTTGGATTCTGAAGCGGAAGCGATTGTGACGATTGGCGCGAAGGACGCGCTGGCGCATTTGTTATTTGCGATTATCGGCCCGGGTGATTCGGTTGTCTCTCCGAACCCGGCGTACCCGATTCACCAATACGGCGTGATTATGGCGGAGGGCGAAGCGCACATGCTGCCGATGCCGGACGCGGCGACATTTTTGCAAGGTTTGAAGGACTTGTACCGGACGGCGGCGAAAGTGCCGAAGGTGATTTTGATTTCGTTTCCGCACAACCCGACGACGATTTGTGTGGATATGAATTTCATGCGCGAGATTGTGGAACTGGCGCGCGAACACGGGACGTATATTGTTCACGATTTCGCTTACGCGGAGTTGGGTTTTGACGGGTATCGTCCGCCGAGCATTCTGCAGGTGCCGGGCGCGGTGGACCATGCGGTTGAAATTTATTCGATGACCAAGAGCTTCAATATGGCTGGTTGGCGAGTGGGTTTCTGTTTGGGGAACCGGCGTTTGATTGCGGCCTTGGCGCGCATTAAGAGCTATTTGGATTACGGTATTTTTCAGCCGATTCAGCTGGCGTCGATAACGGCGCTGCACGATTGTCCGGATGCGCCGAAAGAGATTTGCGCGGTATATGAGCGGCGGCGCGATGTATTGGTGGAAGGGTTGCACGCGGCGGGATGGGCCGTGGAAGCGCCGAAAGCGTCGATGTTTTTGTGGGCGCGCATACCCGAGGCGTTCCAGAAGATGGGATCGCTTGAGTTCGCGAAGACGCTGATGAATGAAGCGCAGATTGCGGTTTCGCCCGGAATTGGATTTGGACCAATGGGCGAGGGGTTTGTGCGCTTCAGCATGATTGAAGAGGACGAACGTGTGCGCGCGGCGACGGCACGCATTAGCGCGTTCTTTCAGAAGCACGGAATAAGGGCTGTACCAGTTCCCGAAGCGGTACACGTATAATTCAAGCGGATGGCGGCGCAGCCAGAAACGCCACTGCCTGAAGTAGTGGATTTGATAACTCTCGGGGTCGGGGACGTGGATCCTTTGTTAGCGGAAGAGATTGCCAACTGGCAAAGCCGCTTCAATTGGGACTTTCGTCCGTCGGCTGACTTGTTGCGCCGCTTTATTCAAGCCCGGTCACTTCAGGGTTTGGGAATGAAACTGGGCCGCACGCTGATCGGTTATGCGTACCATGTGCTGGAAGAACGCAAAGGACTGATTGGCGATTTTTACTTAGCCAATGTTTTTAATGAGACTCCGCTGCAGATGATGCTGTTGGGTTCGACGGTGCAGAACCTGATGTTGAAGCCGGGGATTCGCCGGATTGAATGCCAGTTGCTGATGCTGAGTCCATCGCCATCGGCGTCGCTGCCGTTTCGCCAGTTCTTGAAGCGGCACGACCGGTATTTCATGACGATTGACCGGGCAGCGATTCAGACGTTGAAGCCCGCGAACGTGAAGTTGCGGGTGGCTTTTACGAGTTGGAATGAGCGCTTGGAACGGTTCCGAGAGGAGACGGCGCATTTGGTGTCGGCGGCGTATCGCGGACATGTGGACAGCGAGATCAACGACCAATACCGCACGATTCCGGGTGCACGGCATTTTTTGACGAATATTATTCAGTATCCGGGATGCGGGAAGTTTTCGCCGCGGGCATCGATGGTGGCGATTGATGAAGGGTCGGGTAAGATTTGCGGTGTGAGCCTGGCGAGTTTGGTGTCGGAGAAGTCGGGGCACATTACGCAATTGTGCATATTGCCGGGCGTGCGGGGAGCGCGGTTGGGGTATGAGTTATTGCGGCAATCTTTAATGGACTTGCTGGCGCAGGGGTGCACGAGCGCGAGTTTGACGGTGACGTGTACGAATGTGAGTGCGATTCGGTTGTATGAATCGTTGGGATTTCGGGCACTGACGACGTTTCCTTCGCTGGTTTGGGAAGGATTTTAGTTTTAGGCGTTTAGGCGGAGCGCTGGAGTGGGTAGGGGTTTCTCAAATAGGAGTTGGCAATTCGCGTTGCGGGCGATGCATTGTTGTCCTAATGCGCAATGTTTGAGCGCGACTTGCTTCTTTGGGGAAGCGGGCGATTGTGCGGAGGTATGCGATTGCGGTTGTATCGAGGCGGCGGCGACCCTGCTCCCAACCTTTTAGGGTAGCGAGCGGAATATTGTAGGCGCTGGCAAACTCATGTTGCGACATGGCAAGCGCCTCGCGGATGGCCTTTACGTCCGGCACCATTACTACCTGTTCAACGGTGGTTTTATCCGGTTTGCCTTTGGCATGGGCGATGGCACTTTTCAATCCTTCCGCGATGCCTACAGCCAGGGGACTCATTTCCTTTTTCATGATTGGGCTGCCTTTTGGCGCTCCTTTATTGTCGATTTCAGTTCAGCCGCCAGCTTGCTTAACAAGACTTCTCCTTAGCCGTTAAATCCTCTTTTGCTCCCTTTGCGTATGCCCGTAACAGATAAATGGGCGTGAACGTGACAAATTCCTCGCGCTCACGGTCCGACCAAAGAGAGGCAGCTCGCTTCAGAAACGGTTGCGTCTCTACGACGGTGTGCGGTGTCTCCAGGAGCAATTTTAACTGTACGTCAATGACGCCCAGAATGCAGGGCGGCGGCCACTGTCTTTCGGTCGCGGCTACTTTTCCAGATAGAAATTGCCGGCGAAGAGGGCATCAATGCCGGAGGAGTAGAAGCTGCGGACGGCGTCGCGGGGGGTGCAGACGAGTGGGTCTCCGAAGAGATTGAAGCTGGTGTTGTATAGCACGGGCAGGCCGGTTCTCTTGCCGGTTTCGGTGAGGAGTTCGTGATAGAGGGGGTTTTCGTCTTTGTTGACAGTGTGGATGCGGATGACGTCCTGACTTAGGATGGCTGCGTTGAAGGTTTCGTGATAGGCGGGTTTAACTCGCCCGGCAGTTGCCAGATAGCGCGCGTTGGGTCCTACTTCGAAGAACTCGGAGGCTCGTTCTTCGGGGACGGAGGCGGCGAATTTGCGGTATTTTTCGCGGTGTTTGATGAAGACGTTTAGATTTTCTGTCGAATAGGGATTCAATGGCGATGCCAGGATGCTGCGGTTACCCAGGGCGCGTGGGCCGAATTCCATGCGACCTTGCATCCAGGCTACGATCTTGTTGTCCGCCAGAGCTTCCATAGCTTGCTGGATGAGTTCGCCTTCGGTCAGTAGGTATCGAAAACGGAGTTTGCAGTTTTCAAGTACGGGTTTTATTTGAGGCGGGGAATAGGCGGGTCCGAGACACAGAGTCTTAAAGGGGACGCGGGCGTTTTCTCCGAGGAAGTTATGCCAGGCGTGGAGGGCTGCTCCGAGCGCGGTTCCGGCGTTGCTGGCGACGGGCTGTACGAAGACGGTTTTGAAACGTGCTTCGAGAGATTGAATGAGAAGGGCATTCAGAGCTAGACCTCCGGCGATGCAGACATTGTCCGTTTGGCCGAACATGGCGGCGACGGTTTCCTGCACTTCGGCCTGAAGGCTGGCTGCGAGGTTGGCCTTTTCGACATGCGTAAGGCTGCGTTTGATGGTGAGTCCGGTCTCTTCGTAGAAGCGGGCACTGAAGCCGCCTTGGCCGGGACGGTCGGAATCAAAGTAGGACCTATCAATATGCGGCCAACCGTTATTGACCCGGTGGAGGATGCGACGGAAGAGATCCCGATAAGCTGGTTCGCCAGTGGCGGACATCCATTGAACTTTGTGTTCTTCAGCGCGGGACTCGTAGCCGAGTAATTCGGTAACTCGATTGAAGAGATCTCCGATGGAATCGGGGAAATAGAGTTCGCGGACGGGACGGAGTTGATTGTTTTGACCTTCGAAAAGGACGGCGGAGCGGAAGTCGCCGGCGCGGTCGATGCTGAGGACGGAGGCGGATTCCAGATTAGAGGCGTAGTAGGCGGAGGCGGCGTGGGCGTGATGATGCTCAATGACGACGATTTCCGATTCGGGGAAACGCGCGCGCATTTCGATTTGGGTGACACTTTCCGAACCTTGCGCGAAGGGGCGGGCAAGGGAGACACAGGAGATCTCGGCGGGTTTGACTGCGGCAATTTCGAGAGCGATGGAGAGAGCTTCGTCAGGGAAGGAACCATGGCGATCGGCTCGGGCGACCTTGGCTTGTTCGACGGCGGCGACAAGTTGACCGTTTTTTATGATGCAGCAGGCGGGATCGCTTAGAAGACCGCCCAGACCAACGACGATTTTCGACATGGGATTACGCTTTGGCCAACCTGGCGATTACTCTGTCGCGTCCGATGGCGGTGAAGACGTGGAAGACACTTGGGCCGATGTGCTGTCCAGTCAGAGCCGCCCGGCTGGCGTTGATGAGCACGCCGGCTTTGACGCCGCGTTCTTCGGCTAATTTGCGAAGGTCGGCTTCGACGCTGGCTTCGGTGAATTGAGCATTGGCCGCGAGACGCGTGGATAGTTCGTGCAACAGATCTTGCGCACCGGGAACTTTGAGCTTTTCTTGCGCGCCGGGTTCGATTTCGAAATCGTCCGCGAAATAGGCTCGGCCTTTGGTTCCAAAATCCAGCAGAGTGGAATAGCGGGCGCGTAGCGTATCAACGGCAGCAGCGAAGAATTTGTCGTCGCCATAGGGTTTGAGGCCGTGGGCTTCGAGGGCTTCTTTCACCAGTGGAGTGAGAGATTCGATAGGCATGGTGCGCAGATGCTGCGAATTAAGCCAAAGCGCTTTGGGGTCGATGGGGTCGGCGTCTGAGAAGTTTACGACTGCGTTGCTGCGATGGACAGCTTCAAATCCGAACGCATTTTGCAGTTCGAGCAGTGACATTTGCTCGCGGTTATCTTTGGGCGACCAGCCAAGCAGGCAGAGAAAGTTTATGTAAGCGAGCGAGAGGAAGCCGTTGTCGCGATAGGTGGTGACGCTGACGACGGGGCCATGTCTGCGTTTGGAGAGTTTGGATCCATCAGGCGCGGTCAAGAGGGGCAGGTGTGCGAATTCCGGGAGCCGCGATCCGGCGGCTTCGAAAATGAGGATGTGTTTGAAGGTGTTGGAGAGATGATCTTGACCGCGGATGACGTGGGAGATTTTGAGATCGATATCGTCGGCGCAGGATGCCAAGTGATAGGTAGGCATGCCGTTGCTGCGCAGGAGGGCGAAGTCTTCGATATCGGCGGTCAATTTCGATTGTTTGCCATAGACAGCGTCGGTGAAAGTGATTTCGTAAGCGGGTTCGCGATTGACACGGTAGCGAATGACGAAGGGTTCGCCTGCGGCGGCGCGACGGTTACTTTCTTCTTTGGACAGCGCGCGCATTTCTGGATGGCAGAGCCAAGGGCCTTCGCCGTGGGGACGATCGTCGGTGATCTCGGTGCTGGCGGGGACGAAGTCACGATAGGCGAGTCCTTTCTCGAGCAAGGAATACGTTAGTTTGCGATGAAGGTCGAGGCGTTCGGATTGGCGGTAGAACTCGTCCCAACTAAGGTTCAACCATTTGAGGCCGTCGTAGATGGAATTAAGTGAGGCTTCGGTGTTGCGGTCGACATCGGTGTCGTCGATGCGGAGAACCATCGTACCTTGATGCTTACGAACGTAAAGCCAATTAAAGATGAAGGTGCGAGCGCTGCCAATGTGGAGATAGCCGGTTGGCGACGGAGCGAAACGAGCTCTGATCATGAAATTACAAGTGTACGAAACGGGTTGGGCTGTGGTTTTGGGGGAAAGTGAAATTCGCTAAGCACTTGGTTCCGGCTTTGTTTGGTTGGGTTGGAGGCGGCGGTAGAAGTTGATGAGTCCGGCGAGGCCGAGTTGTTCGGCGCGGAGGGCGGATTCGGGGTGGTGGTCGACTTCGGGTCCGTAGTAGGGGCGAAGGTTGTTGCGGAGGGTTTTGCGTTTGTGATGCAGCGCACGGCTGGCGAAGGTGAGAATGGCGTCGAGATCGGGTGGTGGTTCGGGGTGGCGGATCAGACGGACGGCCGCCGAATCGACTTTGGGTGGTGGATGAAAAGCGCCGGGTTCGACTCGGCAGATAAGTTCGACGGCAGCGGAGAGTTGGGCTTTGACAGTGAGGAAACCGAAGTCGCGCGAGTTGGCTTGGGCGAGCAAGCGATCAGCGACCTCCAATTGAACCAGGAATACGGCTGTCGGGAAGTGTGAATCCAGGGCCAGAAATTTTTCGAGGATCGGGGATGTTATGTAATACGGCAGATTCCCGGCGATTACGGCTGGTCCCCATTGCGACAGATTAGTCTGCAGCACGTCAGAGTGGTGTATATGCAGGTTGGATTGGGCGGCAAATTTCTGGCGTAACAGATGGACCAGGGATTCGTCCACCTCGATGAGGTGAAGTTCGTCTACAAGCGGGAGGAGGTGCTGGGTAAGAGCGCCTTGACCGGGTCCGATTTCGATGACTCGGGTGGCGTGTTGACCACAGGCGGCAGAGGCAAGTTTTGCGAGGACAGATGCTTGCCAGAGGAAGTGCTGACCTAGCTTGCGTGGCAAGCAATAAGTGTAAAACAAGTTGTCATGGGCAAGCGGGTTGCTGTTATTGTTCTATTAAGGACGGAGCAGACGGGTTGAAATGAGTTTGGTTATTCGAGAAGACTTGGAAGCGCAACTCCGCGCAGCGCAGGAAGAAATCGCCCGTTTGAAATCGGATTTGCGCTCATCGGAGCGTAATCTTGCTTACATCCTGGAGTTACTTTCGCAGCATCAGGGATTGCTGAACACGCACCAAGCTTCGATTGTCCGGTTAGATCGTGTGTTCACCGATGTCACGAATGGACGATTGTGGCGGACATTGCGCGCGGCAGGTGGCGTGGTGAAGCGTTTCATGCCGGCCCATGTAGCCGAGAACGGCAACGGGAAGCGGAACACTTACTTGATTTGCGATGAGCCGCAGCCGAACGATACAGTGCCACGAAGCGGTGTGGTGCGAGTGCGAGGTTGGGCGTTAGCGGATGGTGGTGTGGACAACGTCCGGTTAGAGATTCCGGGACTGGAACAGCAGACAACGACCACGAACGTTTTGCGGCCGGACATTAAGAAGTTGTTTCCGGAGCTGGATACGACCGGCAGGTCTGGATATGTATTTGAAGTGGATACGGGTGGGCTACCGAAGGGACGGCATCCTTATACGCTGCGACTGTTTTCCGGAGGCGCGGAGGTGCGCGAAGTACGTGGCTTTCTGGAGATTGATCACGAAAAGGGATTTGCTTCCGACTACGATCGTTGGATTCAAGAGTTTGAGATTCCTGAGAACGGGCTGATTGGCATTAAGGCGAAGGGGTTTGAGAATCAGCCGCTGATCAGTATTTTAATGCCGACGTTCAATTCAAAGCCGGCTGAACTGACCACGGCGCTTGAATCGGTATTCGAGCAAAGCTACCCGAATTGGGAGTTGTGTATTGCAGACGATGCATCAACGCATAGCGAAGTGCGCGAGATTTTGGAACGGGCCAAGAACGACCCGCGTTGTTATGACCGCGTAAAGGTGATTTACCGGAATGAGCGGGGCGGGATTTCGCGTGCGACCAACACCGCGCGGACGCTGGCGAGCGGCGAGTTTCTGTGTTTTCTTGACCACGACGATATGCTGTCGCAACATGCACTGGCATATGTTTGCGAAGCGCTGAACCAGAATCAGCAGGCGGATGTTTTTTATAGCGACGAAGACAAGATTGATGAATCGGGGCGCCGGAGCCATCCCTTTTTCAAACCAGACTGGTCGCCCGATACGCTGCTTTCGTTGAACTATATTTGTCATTTGTTCGTGGTGCGCCGGGATTTGGCGGATGAGGTTGGCGATTTTGATCCGGCTTGCGACGGCGGTCAAGATTACGATTTCATCTTGCGCGCGACGGGGAAGGCGACGCACATTCAGCACATCCCGAAGGTGCTTTATCACTGGCGCGTGAGCGGGGATTCGACGGCGAACACGATTGATAATAAGCGCTTCGCGTTAGATGCGGCACACAAAGCGTTGAGCGCGCACGCAGAACGTACGGATATGCGAGCCCATGTGGTTCCGGCGCAGGTGGCGGGACGCTGGCGGGCGCGATACCCGATTCCGGAAGGAACACGCGTGAGCATCATTATTGCGTCGGGTGGCAAAGTGGAGGTGCTGCGTACGAACCTGGATAGCTTGTATGCGAAGACCGGTTATCGCAATTTTGAAGTGTTGATTGCGGACAATTCCAAGGGCAACGTGATAGAAAAGTTGACCAGCGAATATGCGGCACAGCATGCGAATGTGCGGTATTTCGATTGGCGCGACAAGCCGTTTAATTTTTCGATGATTAATAACGCCGCGGCGCAGACTTGCCAATCGCCTGTGTTGCTGTTTTTGAACGATGACACTTCGGTCTTGGAGCCGGGCTGGCTGGAGGCGATGGTGGAATTGTGCATGCGTCCGGAAGTGGGCGCGGTGGGTGCGAAGCTACTGTATCCGAGCGGTGGCATTCAGCATGGCGGTGTTGTGATGGGCATTTTCGATAACTGCGGTCATGCTTTTAAGGGGTTGGATGGTTTTATTCCGCATTATTTTGATTTTTCAGACGTGATTCGGAATGTGAGTGCGGTGACGGGCGCGTGCTTGATGGCTCGGACCGAAGTGTTCTGGCAGGTGGGCGGATTTGATGAATCGCAATTTGCAGTGGCGTTCAACGATGTCGATTTGTGTTTGAAGATTGGCAAGATTGGTTTCCGTGTTTTGTATCAGCCGCATGCGATGTTGTATCACCACGAGGCTTTTTCGAAGACGAGCAAGGATTTGCTTCCACATCCGGATGAAGTGGCGGCGATGCGATCGAAGTGGAGCAATCTAATTGCGCATGATCCTTTTTATAGTCCGAATTTGACGCGGAATGATGAGAACTATGCGCCGCGGAAGCGGGTTTAATCGGAGCCACGAAATGTACAGGGGAGGGACTTGACGGAACCGGGCCTGGCAGTCGGCATCGACAGAAGTCCCAGAGCAGCGGTTTTCATTTTGCGAAGTGGAGTAAAGCAAAAATCGGCCGTTACAGCTGATATGATTCGGTCATGTTCGTAGAAGTTCGCCGGGTCGCGCTTCTCATTCCCGTTCTTTTAGTTGTGTTGATATTGGGCTGCGGGGGTGGTGGATCGAGTTCGAAAACGACGGGCGATTTTTCCATTTTGGTGACACCTGACGCGGCAAATTTTCCGCAGGGTGGATCGGCGTCGTTTAGTGTTTCGGTAACGGGTTCCGGTGGATTCGATTCTGCGGTGAATGTGAGTGTGTCGGGCTTACCCACGGGTGTAAGTGCTTCGCAAAGTTCGTTTGCGATCTTGCCGGGGAGTTCTCAAACCGTGAAATTGACGGCGGCAAGCGGGGCGACAGTTGGCACGACGAGCGTGAGTTTCGATGGAGTTTCTGGAACCTTTACTCATGCCGCTAGAGCGTCGCTGCAGGTGGTGAGTAGTGTTCTAACTACCCGCGTGCGGTTTTTCCAGACTGATTGGGCCGGGAATTCAGCTACCGTTGGTTCAGCATTGATTTACAACGCTCCAACGAAACGCTTCTTCTATGCGGCCACCGGCGCCAACGAGATTTCTGTTTTTGACGCCACGACTGAAGAGCAGTTAGGCTCGATCGCAGTGCCTGCCCCGTTAAATCTAGATCAGGCGCCTGACGGGAGCGTGCTGTACGCCGCCTCCAGCACGAACAACATTTACGTGCTGGACCCCAACGCGCTGACGATAACTCAAAAGCATTTTGCATCGTCTATTGGGCCCTCTGGTTTCAGTCCCAACGCAGTATTTGCGTTGGGGGATGGAAACTTGGCCTTGTATGAGGACGGCACCTTGGCTGTTTGGGATATGTCTAGCAACATCCTGACTCGATACGACCTGCAAACTGCGTGCGCAGCGACGGGAGCACTCGTCAGCAGCATTCAGCCAAATGCGATGCGGACGGAGTTATTTGTGACTACCTACGCATTTCTGGGCTTGGACGAGTATGTCAGTTCCGTCTGCGAATTCAATCCGAGTACAGGCCAAGCCGCGTCAGTCGCTGGCGGATCGGGCTTCGCCATTCTCCCTACGCCGGACGGCAGCAGCTTCCTGACCTTTGGTAGCGCTTCTAACCCCGCAACCATCTATGTTTGGAATGCCACCACTCTAGCGGTCGCGAGCCAGTTCACTTTGCCCGGCACATTCGCCGCGACGACTGGTGTCTTCAGCACAGATGGCAATACGCTTTATAGCGTTGCTTCGGGTGTTGTGCTTGCATACAATTGGCGAAATGGAACCTTGGAGGGTTGGGCCAGCGCTCCAGTCACGACTTCGAGAGGCGCCCTGATCCCGCTGGCGATTGACGGAACCGGGCTCATTGCAGGCACTGAGCTTGGCGGAGTTGGATTTGCGGATGCCTCTTCGCTGCAAACGACTGCCCCAATGTCCTCGGGACCCTATACGATCACTGAGAACGTAGGCGTAAACGGCTCATCTGTTACCATCAATGCTCTTCCTAGCGGCCAAACACCCGCCGGAGTTTACTTCGATTATCAAGCTGCGCCGAGCTTCACGGTGTCCGGAACTACCGTCACTGCTGCTGCGCCGGCGCACGCCGCCGGTCCCGTGGATGTGGCCGTTGTGACGGCTCAAGGCGCGGTGGATATCGCGTATTCGGGTTTCAGTTATGGACCTGACGTTAGCCAAGTGTTCACCAATTTGTCTACGGAGGAAGGCGGCGGCACCGCGATCCTCACCGGTTACGGGCTGGCGCCGTTTTACAGCGGAACGGGGATACCGGCCAATACTCAGGTGAAGGTGGACAGCCAGGCGTCAACGATCATCTCGTTCACTCAGATCTTTGACGCCAACATCAATAACACGATTCCGCTGCAAGTTTTGCAATTTACCATTCCGCCCGGGCAAGCTGGGACTAGCGCAACGATTACCGTTTCCAACAATTTTGGGACTTCGACAGCGGCGCAACAAATGACATATCTACCAGCCGTGCAAACAGTATCGTTAGCCCGTGCGAGCCTGGTGCAAGGAGTCTACAGTCCGGATCAAGGACTGTACTATTTCGCCGATAATTTTAGCGGCGAGATACAAGTCTTTTCGCGCACCAGTATGAGCTGGCAAACGCCCATTCCACTGCCGAGCGTGGATCAGAATGCGCACCAATTTGGAGGCATTGCCCTTTCGCCCGACGGCACGAAATTAGCAATTTCCGACTCCGGAATGGGTGCCATATTTGTACTAAATCCTAGTAACCCGTCAGCCGTTCAGTCCCTTGTGCTTCCATTGACGGGCGCGAATGCGGGAATCTCGGTCAGCGGCCTTACGATATCCGATTCCGGGATTGTGTATTACGCAGCGTCGCTTGGCCTACACGAATGGAACATCAGCACGAGCGCAGGAAGTGCGTTCTCTTTGCCATTCAGCACAGGTGTGGGGGCGGTCTTATTGAGCCCGGACGAATCTAGCGCTTACGCTGCTGGAACGGGAGAAGTGGTTAAAGTGACTACGGCCACAGGTGCACTCAGTTCACTCTCTTCTTGCTGCTGGGGCTTTGGTACGCCGGAAGACTTTGCACTTTCGTCTGATGGTTCTACGTTAGTGACCGGCATGGGGATCCAGGATAGCAATGGTAATGCGGTCGGCGTCCTTGCTGCGAATCCGCTGTTCCCCTTGGGAGCGACCACGCTTGGAGGGCAAAGTTTCAGCGCCGACGGGAATCTGGTCTTCCAACCCCAGCAGCAAGGTATTGCAGTAATTAACGCGGCTACGGGTAATCTGGTGCAGAGCATTGGGCTGCCGGTTGTGTTGAATTCGTTGGTGAACGATGGCACGGACAATGTGTTCGTCGGTATTTTGAGCTCGGGCAATGGCGTCGCGGTGGTGGATTTGACGGCGGTGCCTGAAACGGCTTCGATTGCAAGACCTACAAAACGTAAGACGAACCGTAACGTCACGCGGCAGTTTCCCCTGCGAGTTTTCTAAATTGCTAACGAGCCGAGTCTTGCGGGGCAGCTGAACCGGGGATTATCCCGAGTTAAAACAGCAGTGCTGAGAGGTCGTCTGCTCTGTGTGAACATACGCTCTCCCGATTTCTGATTGTATAGATTTTCTTGAGAACGAGATTTGAAAGCTTCGTCAGAAAAACTCCTAAGTTATACAGGTCAAAGCAGATCTGCGATGGTTACGAGTGCTCCATTCGTGATGCCCTAAACTATTCAAAGTAGCTTAGGGCGAGATGGGTAACCGAGTAGTTATTCCTGCCATGATTGAGATTTTATTGCTGTGACCACGACGAGAGTTCATGGCAGGAAGGATGCTTTCATGAGAGATATGGGTACGCTTGAGGACAGCCACGTACTTACTCTGGAAGAAATCGGGAAGTTAAACGACGAACACAGCAAACCAGCGGAGACGCTGATGAATGTTGTGGCGCTTATTGCAAAACGGTTTCAAACGGATGTGTGTTCGGCATATCTATTGGAACCAGATAGGGCAAACCTGATTCTGGCGGCGACAGTGGGCTTACGCAAGGGGGCCATTGGCTCGTTGCGCATGGCGCTGAACGAGGGGCTAGCGGGTTTAGTAGCGGAGCAGGTGAAGCCGGTGTCAGTAGAGCAGGCAAGCCAGCATCCGCGATTCCGATATTTTGCAGAGGCGGGCGAGGACGAATACCAATCGTTCCTAGGCGTTCCCTTGATTGAGAGCGGAGTTCTGCAAGGTGTTTTGGTAGTTCAGACTAAGGAGCCCCGAGTGTTTAGCACGGAAGAGATTCAGACCTTGTCGGAGGCGGCGTCGGAAGTGGCGCCGGTAGTGACGCAGGCGCGCACATTGGACCGGTTTATTGCGCCGGTGCAAGAGCGCCTGTTTGCGCTGGCAAGGAATTTGTGGTGGAGCTGGGACTACGATTGCGTCAGCATTTTTCGTGATCTGGATCCGGTGCGGTTCGCGAAACTGAACCAGAATCCGATTGCCTTGTTGAACGAGATGTCGCTGGCGACGATTGAGCGGCGCGCGAATGAGTTGTCATTGCACAGCCGCATTAATTACGCGTACCGGCGGCAACAGGAATATCTTTCGGCAGACCACACCTGGGGCGCGAGTAATGCGGGTATTCTGCGAACTCGGCCGGTGGGTTATTTCTCGGCGGAATTTGGCATCCACGAATCGCTGCCGATTTATTCGGGCGGTTTGGGCGTGCTGGCCGGCGACCACATCAAGAGCGCGTCGGATTTGGATATTCAATTAATTGGTATTGGGCTTTTCTATGCGCAAGGCTACTTCCATCAGTATTTGGATAACACCTGCTGGCAGCACGAAGAGTACACCGATACCGATGTTGCAGCGCTTTCCATTCAGCCTGCGATTGGCACCAACGGTCAGCCGGTACGAGTAGAGCTTCAGACCCGTACGGGCGTGATTCATGCGCAGGTTTGGCGCGCCAAGATTGGACGATGTGATTTGCTTTTGCTGGATTCGAAGGTGGACGAGAACACTGAAGATGACCGGCAGTTGACATCGCGTCTGTACGGCGGCGATTCGCGGAACAGAATCCGGCAGGAATTGTTACTGGGCGTGGGCGGCTATCGCGCACTAAAAGCGATGGGCATTACGCCGGGCGTGCTGCATTTGAACGAGGGCCACAGCGCTTTTGGCGTTTTGGAAGCGATACGGTCGCGGATGGATGAAGAGGGCATTGACTTTCTGCAAGCCGCTCCACGTGTGGCAAGAGAAGTTGTGTTCACCACGCACACTCCGGTGCCGGCGGGACATGACCGCTTCAGTTCGGATTTAATTGAAGAGCACCTTGGGCCGTTGCGCGATGCGATGGGCATTTCGCATGACCACTTGATGTCATATGGACGCGAGAACACGGCGGACCACAGCGAACCGTTCTGCATGACGGTGCTGGGTTTGAAGCTTTCGCGGCGTGCGAATGCGGTTTCTTCTTTGCACGGCGAAGTGTCGCGGAATATGTGGACCGGGCTGTATCCAGGACGCGTGGAAGACGACGTGCCGATCGGCCACATTACCAACGGCGTGCATGTGCCGACCTGGTTAGCGCCGCAGATGTACCGGCTTTATAACCGACATCTGGGTGTGGGTTGGCGCGAAGTCAAAGATCCCTCCATTTGGGAACGAATTGAAAACGTCAATGACGGCGAGCTTTGGGAAACGCACATTAGTTTGAAGGCGCAATTGTTGGATTTTATTCGCAATCGCGCGTTGGACCAAGCGCAGCGGCGCGGCGAAGCTCCGGCAGTGCTGCAACGGTTGAGCCGGGTAATGAGTCCGGATGTATTAACCATTGGCTTTGCGCGGCGCTTTGCGACTTATAAGCGCGCCAATTTGTTGCTGGCGGATATGAAGATGCTGGCAGATATGGTGAACGATGCCAAGCGGCCCGTGCAGTTTGTATTTGCCGGCAAGGCGCACCCGAAGGATGAGCCGGGGAAGAGCGTGCTGCAGCAAATTGCGCAATTGATGCGCGATCCGAATTTCTGCGACAAGTTTGTGTTTGTAGAGGATTACGACATCAACGTGGGACGGTTGCTGGTGCAGGGCGTGGACGTTTGGCTGAATAACCCAAGGCGGCCATTGGAAGCCTCTGGGACAAGCGGTCAGAAGGTTGTGTTGAACGGCGGATTAAATTGTTCTGTTTTGGACGGTTGGTGGGCTGAAGCTTACGACGGCTTGAACGGCTTTGCGATTGGCAACGGCCGCACGCATACCAACATGAATGTGCATGACACGCGCGACGGCGAAGATTTGTACCGCGTATTGAAAGACGTCGTCATACCGCTGTATTACCAACGCGATCGCGACGGATTGCCGCGGAACTGGATCAAACGGATGAAGCGGACGATTCGCACATTGGGATGGCGATTCAGTGCCGAGCGAATGGTGATGGATTACGTGACCAAGTGCTACATACCAGCAGCAGGCGGCACGTCGAGTAACATGTCGAACTGCGGTTAGTTTTTGCAGACAGCCGACACGAGGAGGAAAGTTGTCGACCGGAGAGCAGAACGAAGAGCTAGTTCGTTACATCAATTTGAAGCTGGCGGCGTTGGGCAAGCCCATCAGCCACAGCACGGCCGAGCCAGAGTTTTTGGAGCTGGCTGGACCCTTATTGCGCAATTACTATCGGAAGGGGCAATTGCTGGGAGACCGGCTTTGCCCCGCCGATGGGCGCATCCAAGAATTTCTTAACGATTATTTGGCAGGTGTGGATATTAAGCCGATTCCTCGTCTGCCGGCTTTGACGTTCACATTGGACCGCGAGGGAATGGCGCGAACGCTTTCGCTGCCGCCGGACGCGGACAAATTGTCGTCGCCTTATTTGCAATCGTTCCGAGTGAAGCAGGGTGTGCTGCACAATCCCCGCAGCGACCGACGCACGACGCAAGGGATATTTCACATTGTGGAAGGCGGCATTCCTGTTCCTGCGGACAAGATTGAAGTGCCGAAGATTACTTTTGCGCGTCTGCTGGCGGCGGCGTTGAATCCACCAACGGATGTAATGGCGCTGCCATTTACGGCGACCCAAGCAGACCAAGTACATACGTTTGTGACGCTGATGCTGCGGCCGCTGGTGTGTCCCGCGACTGGAAGCGAGCCGGAGAAGCGCATGGAGACGCGGTTCTTTGTGCCGGGCAGTTTAGTGAGCAATCTGGATTTTGTGGAAGAGATTTTCGGCAATGCGGGCGATCCGGATTTGCCGGAGAACGACTCCGCTTTGGACTTCGAGCACTGGACCGGGCATACCGGATGCGTTATTTTGGCGCCCAGTATTGCTGGTTTAAAGAAGATCGACCTAGGGCTGCCACACTACGACCAGGCGACGGAGCGGCAACGCGCCGACGGCATGTGCTGGCGAGACGAAGACGAACTTTATAACAACGGCGGCGCTTTTAAGATGGCTTGCCGCGATGTGCGCGGCGTGATGGTGACGCTGATTGCGGATAACTACTTTGGCTATTGCAAGAAGGAAGTAAAAACGCAAATCAGTTATTCGGCGAACCTATTTGGAATGGCCGAAGAAGAGCATGCCGGTGGAGCGACAGCGTTTCCAGCTTATGTTTTGGGTCCGCAGTTTTATGCGGGCCGGACGGTGCTGACGAAAAAAGTTACGTTCCGTGAAGCCATGAATTGGCTGGACGACCGCGTGACCATTCACCCAGAAGACGGATACGCCACTGATAATCGATATTCGTGGATAATCTATGTTCCCGAGAATGCGGAATTCAGTGTTCATACGGGAACAGTGGAATGGGATCATCCGACTGGGCGCAAGGTACGGACGCTGCGGGCAGATGAAACATATTTTCTTCCGTGGGGAACCAAGATTCGCCTACAGAAGCAGATTGGCGGCTCGGCGTGGCGGTTGGTAGCGGTGCGCGCAGACGGAATCCTTTGCCATAAGCCATGCACGGTTTCGGGCGGCGGAAAATCTGAAATTTCGAAATCGATTGGCAGCATTGTTTTGAAAGGGCCAATCTTCGTCAACGATTTTCAGGGGGATTTGGATCGTGTAGCGGAGATAGTGGACAAGGATTTTTCAGGCATCTACAAAAATGCGCCACCATCTTTGGAGCGGGCGCGCAGGACGCTGCTCAGTTCGGAACGGTCGCTTGGCTCGGTAATTAAGCTGTTGACGCCTTCGACTGAATATACGGATGAGCATAACGAGTGGGTGGCAAAACTGCGGCCCGGAGTGCGGCAACTGGTGATTACAGTAAAGCGTTATTACCGCCAGGACTGGGGTGGGAACTGGCGTGAATATTTCAGCGTAGATCACATTAACGGTTCGCTGGGCAATGAGCTGAAGTTTCAGAACCAGAAGATGCTGGCGAATTACTTGCGGATGGGTTACGATCCGGATGGTTCGTGGCGCATTTTTAAGCTTCGGCCGGATTTCCTGCCCGCCGACAAGGTGCAGATGGAAGACGACATTACAGCGTCTGTCGTGCTGCCTAAGGAGAGCCTGAATAATCTGGATCCGGAGTACCGCAATCCGAGTGTGAAGCTGGTGCAGAATTGCGAGAACAGGTTGTTCCAGCGGCCGGATGATGCGGTGCACCGCGGTTTTGATAAGGATGCGGAGGCGGACTTAGCCGCGCCGGGTAATTTTATTTCGAACTTTGAACCGCTGGACGCGGCGGCGACGCAGAAGATTGTAGATGAGGTGGTGGAGTTCGATCAGTTTAGCGGTCCGATGAAACGGCTGTTGCAAGATTTTGTGCGCGACCCGCATCCGGCATACGTGGTTTCATCGGCGCAGGCGCGGATAGTGGATGGCGCACCGTCGAAGAATCCGCGCTATTTGCAAAAGCGTCCAGACCTGGTGCATCCAGAAGCGTCGTACGTGGCGGAGATCGGCACACGACTGGCGCGCGAAATACCGCCGGCGCTACCTGCGCATTTTCCGGTGAATGCGGTGTTATCGGGGCGGCGCAATAATCCGCGCGAGCCCAAGAGCGGCGTGCCACCGCTGGCAGTTTATAATCCGATTCACTATCAAGAATTGCCCGAACTGTTTATGGATTTCATAAGCAGTTTGACCGGCAAGTCGCCTTCGACGACAGGATTTGGCAGTGAAGGGGCGCTGACGAAAGGGCCGTTCAACGCATTGCCGCCGGTGATTGACGTGAACAACGCGCTGGTATCTTACGTGGTGACGAATTACGCAGGATTCACTACGGCGGCCGGGCACATTGGGCCGAAATATAAAGTGGACCACGACAACAGCATGCTGGTGCCCGAGCTTTGGTGCCGCATGCGGACGTTCGAACGAGAACCCGAGTTTTTGATTCGTAAGAAGTATTTGGAGCGTCTGGAAGATTTTGAATATCAGGGACGACAAGTGTTGGCGAGTCGCTTGGGATACCGAATTACGGCGGAATTCGTAGATGCGTTTCTAGGCAGAATCTTCGAGGTGCCCGGCGCGGTGTTTCCGGCTGAGCTGCTGAAACCAGAGCTGCAGGGTATGGAAGATTTTGTGGCCGGCATAGAGGCGATGGTGGAGTCGCAGCGGGCGGTGGCGTTGCTTTATATGGCGGACGGCAGCGTGGAGCAAGCGTGTCCTCCGATCCGCGCGTTGTTGCATGTGATGGCGTACGGCAATTTCAACGGGATGACGGAGAAGGATCCAGAATTCCGGGCGATGTTCACGCGAGAGCATGTGCTTGCTAGTGATTGGTACAAGAAGCGCCTAGAGACCAAACAGGCGATTGATTTGGCGCTTTGGAAGCGGCATGCGAAGGCGGCGCAGGATGAGCGGCGCAAGACGGTGATTGAACGGCGCATTGTGCATATTTCGTCGGCGGAGTATTTGAAGGAATTGGTGGGGACGATTGGAGCGGATCCGTCCGTGCGTTCCAATTAGTTACGCAAAGCGCGAACGGGGTCGATTCGCATCGCTCGCCGGGCAGGTATTACGCATGCTATCAGCGAGGCCGTTGTCATGATTGCGACCGCAGATGCAAATGTCAGAGGATCACGTGGACTTACTTTGTAGAGAAGATAGCCGAGCAGGCGCGTTAGCTCAAGTGCCGCAATGCCGCCCACAACCATCCCGGCTGCGGTTAGCGCGAATCCATACGAGATGATCCGTTGCATCAGATCGGACGGTCTCGCACCGACAGCAATTCGCAATCCTAGCTCGCGGGTGCTCTTCGAGACGTTGTACGAAATCACGCCGTATAATCCTACGGCCGCAAGCAACAGCGCGATTCCCCCGAATAGCATCAGCAAAATGACGGCAGCACGGTTGCTCCAGCTCATCCGATAAACCTGTTCCCGCATGGTGATGACTTCGCCCGGCGCGAGATTTGCGTCCAATGCTTTTACCTCGCGCGCTAAGATTCGCGCAACTGAACCAACGGGCAGTGAAGTGCGGATTTGCAGCGCTTGGCCCACGATGCTTTGGCGCATAGGAATGTAGAAAAAGGGTTTGGGAATCTCCAGTAGGCTGGAGTATTTGGAATCTCGCGCGACACCGACTACCTGAAGCCACTGTCCGTTCAGTTGAAGGCGCTTGCCGACTGGATTCTGGCCACCCCAGAAGCGGCGCATCATTGTCTGGTTCACAACGACCACAGGGCGCGCAGTTTCGTTGTCGGCCCGAGTGAATTCTCTGCCCGAGACCAGGGGAATTCCCATCGTTTCCAGAAACGCCGGTCCGACTTCGTCGTATTCGATAAGCGGCTGCTCGGCCTTTCAGCATTTCGTATCCTTCGATGGCGATCCTAGCCGAAGAATAGGATTGATAGCTAATCGGATAGACGCGCGCAAACGTGGCAGATTCAATGCCGGGCATGACTTGGAGACGGTCGATTAATCGATCTTCAAAACTCTTGATACGCTGCGTTGTCATAGCCCGCGGCAATCATGTCCACCGAGGTATTCAGCGTTCGATCCGCTGAAAACCCAGGATTGGCGTCTTCGCATCGCTCGCACACTCTTCAGCAGCAGTCCTGCGGCAATCAACAAAACAAAACTAAGCGATACCTGAACCAGGACGAGAGCAGACCGGACCCAGGCTTTCCCGCGACCGCCGAGCGCGCCTCCCGAATCGGCTTTCATCGTGCCCGCCAGATCGACTTTGCTGGCTTGCAGGGCGGGACTAAGCCAAATAAAAGAGTGGAGACAACGCAAACGCCAGCACTTAACACGAGGACACGCCAATCGATTTCCGCAGGCAAGTTCACGATGACGCCGGGAGATTGCGCGGGAATAGCAGCATGATCAAATTGCGACACCAATAGGCGAGCGCAAAACCGCCAGCACCAGCAAACGCCGCGAGAATCAAGCCCTCCGTGAGCAATTGCTTCAACAGCCGGCCGCGCCCCGCACCTAGGGAGAGGCGGACTGTCATTTCATGCCGCCTGCCAAAGGAGCGGAAGAGCAGCAGATTGCCAACATTGGCGCAAGCGATAAACAGAACGAAGCAGCGACGACCAGAGAAATGCGAAGCGTGGGCAGCAGCGTCCCCGCGCCATTAAACGGCGTTTGCCAGAGCGGATACAGCTTGATTCCAAATCCGCGGTTCGTGGCCGAGATAATACGTTCTCCAGCCGTTTGGCAATGGCCGACATCTCCGCCTGCGCCTGTTGGATCGTGACACCCGGTTTCAGCAGCGCGAACCCTTCGATCCAGCGCGCCGCGCGATTTTCCAGCTTATAGCCGCCCGGATCAAAAACTTCTTCCATGGAGGCGGGAACCCAAAATTGAACCGAATAGCCGACAAATGTGCCGTTGAATCCAGGAGGTGTCACCCCGATGATGGTGTGTTTCACTCCGTTGAACATCTGCGTTTTGCCGATAATATTGACATCGCCCCCGTATCGGTCCTGCCACGCTTGATAGCTGATCAGCGCCACGGGATGAGCGTTGCGACCCACTTCGTCGGATGGATCAAACGCGCGACCAAGAATTGGCTGGACGCCTAGCGCCTGGAAGTAGTTCGCGGAAACCACACTGCCGGTGGCACGCTCGGCGCGTTGTCCGATGTTAAGAGTCGTTCCGACGATCCGGTCGGCGATGAAGGCCTGGGTTAACGAGCAGTTCTTTCGCAGGTCGACAAAATCCGGCCAAGATATGTCATCCCTGTCGTTGTGGTCCTGACCGGTGATGGCAACCAACCGATTCTGAGCTTTCACAAGCGGGAAGGGACGCAGAAGAATTCCTTCCATCCAACTCAACACAACCGTTGTCGCGCCGATACCAAGACTCAGGCACAGAATGGCGAGGATCGAGAAACCCGGACTGCGGCGAAGCATGCGCGCGGCGTAGTGCGTATCCTTGATCAGATCTTCAAACAATCTGACTTTACGCATGTCCCGGCATTCCTCCTTTGTCAGTTCCAGACTGTTAAAAGCGCGACGGGCTGCATGCACGGCTTGTTCCGGCGTCAATCCGCGCGCGATATTTTCCTCGGTTTGATGTCGCAAATGAAAGGCGAGCTCTTCGTCTAACTCCCGTTCGACCTGACTGCGGCGAAAGACAGAACGCATACGGCGAGGAATTACATGAAGCCAACGTTCCAGCGCCATTTCAAACCTCGCTGGGCTGCGTCAGGCATAGGCTGATCGCCCACCCGTGCCTTGGCTCTAACGCCAAGATTCTGAGAAGCAGTAAATCTAAAGTGCCTTGAATGAGATCGAACGGTTTGCTCACGTGTTGGTCTCGGTTACCAAGGACATTATAACGGCATTTGTTGGAGGCAATTCAGATGACGGCGTGACGTGTCCAGCCCGGCGAGCAGACAGCGCTAAACCATCAGTGAGGGTTTGCCGAAAGGGCTGCGGGTATTGCTTCCAACATGCGTTTTTGCCCGTCCATGTCATCTTCACTGGCTTCGACATTGATGTAAGTCCAGCCTTGGCGCTGGCAAAAGACCGAGAGTGAGCCATCGTCGGGCGGATCGGCGGCCTGCAAAACGGTGTTGAATCCGGCGTGATGCAGGCTCGTAAAGATGCCTTGATTTAAGACAAAAAAGAAGTTGTGCGGATTGGCCTTGGGATTGGTGGCGATCTGCGCGGCCTGTTCAGAGAGCGGTCCGCCGGGCCTGAATGATAGAGCGGTCATGCCGTCCTGAACATTGTTATGGACAGCGATGAGGGGTGTCTTGCCGTTATCGAACTCAGCCAGAACGGCAGTACGCAGTTTTTTCGCACAGGCCAGCGCAGGGTCTGAAGGTGGTCCGAAATGAGTAAGCGAATGCGATAGGCCTACATCGGTGAACATGCGGTTAGGATCAAACGAATAGGCGCGACCTTTGGTATGAAAGGTAATGAGACGCTCGCCTCGACAGCGAATCTCGATGAGCTTGCCGCCAATTTGTTCGACTACGTGGCGAGTAACGACGGCCGAGCCATGCTCGCTTTCATGCGGGTGGAAGTAGATTAGTCCGCGCTTAAACAGGAGACGCCGATATTCGAAGATGACCAAGCGGACACTGGTGTCACCTACCAGCACTGTTTTTTCCACCCTCGATGCCCCTGAAGCTAGCGCAGCCGCCCCCACCCCAGTCAGCATTGTTCTTCTTGTCAAACCCACTATTCTTATCTTCTCTAAGTTAATATTGCTTCGTGCGGATCACGGTGGGTCATACAAAATCGAAAGAGGAAATTCGGCGCGTTATTGACCGAAGTTTTGATGAATTATTTAGGGGTGTCGGATCCCTGCCACTCCAAATTGTAGACGAAAAGCGGCAGTGGAACGGCGACACGCTGACATTTTCTTTCGGCGCGAAAGTATCGCTAATTACAACTCCGGTAAAAGGGACTGTGATTTTGACCGACCGCGATGTAACTATCGACGTGGATCTGGGTGTGTTGGAGAAGCTGATTCCAGCGGCGCAGGCGAAGGCTGGGTTGGAGTCGCGAGTGAAAGGGTTGTTGACTTAGGCGTCAGGGTGCATGAAGTCACCCGAAGGAATCAGCGCGAGCGAGCCGGTTGGAAGCAGGTAGCGGTACAGGTAGGCGGCAATCGTACGACCGCTGGCGAGAGTGACTTCAGTCAATTCACGGCGATAATCTGAACCTTCGTAACCATCGAGGCGTTGAAATAGCGCGTCGGTAACATTTTCGAAGACGTCGCCGACAACCCAATCGTTTTCGTTTTGCGGAACAACCAAGCCGGGATAGTGAGCCACCCGATACAGACGGCCGGGAACGCGGGCGGCGCACAGGTGGCGCGCTTGGGCGGCTAAGGCAAGAGCGTGTTCGTGATTTGAACCCAAGCGAAGGGTTCCGTAGACGAAGAGACGATCAACGACAGTGGCCACGAGAAGAGTTTAGCGCCGACTTTGAAAGAATTGTAACTGGAGACGGATGCTTTCAAGACGAAAATTCATGCAAGCGGCTTTGCTGGCGGCGCCAGTCACGAGCTGGGCGCAAGAGCCTACTTTTTCGACGTCGGTAAAAGTAGTGAACCTGCTGGTAAGTGTGAAAAACAAAAAAGGGGAATTAAACCCTGACTTGACGCAGCAGGATTTTCAAGTGCTGGAAGATGGGCGTTTGCAAACGATCAAATATTTTGCGCGGCAAACTGATCTGCCGTTGACGATCGGTTTGTTGATTGACGTCAGCATGAGTCAAGAACATGTGCTGGACGCGGAACGGAGCGCTTGTTTTCGGTTTTTGGACCAGGTGCTGCGACCGCGGCAAGACAAGGTTTTCATTACGCAATTTGATTCGCGAATTATTTTGCGCCAGGAATTGACAAGTTCATGGAAGGATTTGAACGAATCATTGTCATCGGTGGAAACACCAACGCGCAATCAATTGAACCAAGGTGTTGGGACTGGAACTCGGGTCTTCGATACGGTGGTTGAAGCCGGAAAAATCATGCAGCCGCTGCAGGGGCGTAAGGCTTTGATTATTCTTTCGGACGGCGATGACAACGACAGCGAATCGAATGTGGACGGGGCAATCGAGGCGGCGTTGAAATCGGATACGTTGATTTACACCATTCTGTTCGCTGACAGCTATGGAGGCTTAGTGGGGCAGCACGCAATGGAGAAGATGGCGTACGAAACAGGCGGCGCGTATTTTGCGGTTTCCAAGCGGCTGGGAATTGAAGAGATTTTTGACCGCATACAGACGGAACTGCGAAGCCAGTACAACATTGGTTATGTTTCCGACAAGCCGGTGGATATTCCGGAATTTAGAAAGCTGCAAGTAAAGGTTTCGGACAAGAGTTTCAACGCGCAAACGCGGCCACGCTATTGGGCGACGCGGTAGGTTCTAGACGAGAACCACATTCAATCCGCGGTCGCGAAGCTTTGCAACGTCATCAGCAGGGGCGCCGGCATCACAAATGATTCGATTGATTCTGTCTAAGGTCGCGATCAAGGCCAAGTGGCGTGAGCCGAAGCTCTTCAGTTCAGCCAGAACGGTAACTTGTGTGGCGGCTTCGATCATGCGCTGGTTTAAATCGGCTTCCATGATGTCGGAACCAGTGATGCCGATGTTTGGGCATAAGCCCGCAGGGTTCAGAAAACAATGGCCGGCGTGAAGCGATTTCATCATGTGTTCGGCGTGAGGTCCGACGAAAGTACTCGAATCCTGGCGATGAATGCCGCCCAGCATGACGAGCGAAACCTGTGGCGCTTCGCTAAGCTGAATGGCGATTGGAAGCGAGTAAGTAACCACAGTGATTTTGTGCTGGCATTGACTTCGAACGAGCCGAGCCATTTCTGTGGTGGCGCGGCCGGGGCAGATCATGATGGTTTCGGGATATTCGATGAGTGACAATGCAGCGACAGCTAGACGGGTTTGTTCATCGGTGTAGGTGACGTGGTTCTGGTTGGTAGTGGCGACCGTGAGTGCCCCACCATGCGACCGCAGCAGCTTTCCGGTGGAGGCAAGCGTATTCAGGTCGTTGCGTGCTGTCACGGCAGAGACCTGGAAACGCGACTTGATTTCGTCAACCGTGACCTTTCCTTGGCTGGATAGCAGCGTAAGTATTTCGCGCCAGCGTTCCTCACGGTTCTCTCTAGCTTTGGGGCTAACTGATGGATCGGGCAACAACAAAGCGCACTTTCCTTTTGATTGAGATTATCGCTTGTACTGTAATCGTAATCAAGCTAAAGGAAAGCCACTACTTGCGTTTGGTTTCTTTTCTTATTGACATATGTTTGTATTAGGACGTATACTTCGGACAAACATAGTCTCAAAGGGGGACTGTTGCTTTATGAGGTATCCACCGATTCACCGGCGGTATGTCCGTCGTGTGTTTTCAGGTTTGGCCATGTTGGCGTTTCTTATCGCCGCTCGACCAAGCTGGAGTCAAGAAGTCACCGCCGCAATCAACGGCGTAGTAACCGATCCTTCCGGCGCGAGTGTGCCAGGTGCGAAGGTAACGGTAAAAGATTTGGATCGCGGCACCGTTTTTCCCGCGACAACCGACGCCGTAGGGCGTTATAGTCTGCCGCGACTACCAATCGGCAGTTACGAAGTGCGAGCGGAAGCGGCTGGTTTTCAAGCTTCCGTGCAATCGCCAGTTTTGCTTGTGCTGAACCAAGTGGCACAGGTTAGTTTTCAATTATCGGTTGGTAATGTGAACCAAACAATCGATGTAACGACTGCGCCCCCGATTTTGCAAACGCAGACGACGCAGTTGGGAACTGTGCTGGACGCAAAGACAAACGTGTCGCTGCCGCTGGCTACACGTAACTACAACCAATTGACGCTGCTAGCGGCAGGATCGGTCACGACGAACCCGAGCGAATTTACGGGCGCGCAGACCACCTTCAGCAGCGGTCGCCCCTATATCAACGGCAACCGCGAAGAAGCCAACAATTATTTGCTCGACGGGTTGGATAACAACCAGGTCTCGGAAAATGACGTGGGCTTCGCGCCGAGCGTCGATTCGATTCAGGAGTTCAATTTAATTACGCAGAATGCCTCTGCGGAGTTTGGCAACTTCATGGGCGGCATCGTGAGCGTAATTACCAAGTCGGGAACAAACCAATATCACGGCTCGGTATTTGAATTCATCCGGAACGACCAATTAAATGCAAATCAATGGTCGAATAATTTCCAAGGCATCGCCCGACCGTTGCTGAGATGGAACGAATTCGGCGGCGCAGTTGGCGGTCGAATCATTAAAGACAAGCTGTTCTTTTTCGCCGATTATCAAGGATCGCGTTATGATCAGCCTGCGACGGGCGGCGGATTTACAGTTTTGACCGCGGCTGAACGAGTGGGCAATTTCTCGGCAAGTTCGCAACAGCTCTATAACCCGTTTTCGTCCGCCAGCAACGGCGGACGTACGCCGTTTGCCGGGAATCAGATTCCCGTAACGCTATTCAGCCCAGTGGCTGCAGCTATTCTGGCTTCGCCGCTATATCCCCAGCCGCTTAACGGAGATTTGGTTAACAACCAAGTGAACTATCAACACACGTACACCAACAGCGACCAAGGCGATATCAAGGTTGATTGGTCACCGACGGACAGCGACCATATTAACGGCCGTTATTCGCAACAGAAGGTAGTGAATCCGGCCACCAATAGCCAACCGCTTCTCTACAACAGTTACAATAACTATCCGCTTTACAACGGCGTGGCTGATTACACAAAGACGTTCAGCCCGACGATTGTGAACGATTTTCGCGCCGGTGTGAACTACTACCCTGTGGCGACCGGAAACGACGTGCCGACATCGTCGAACACGTTTGGCATAGGCGGCGCACCGACGAACTTCCTGCCGGGGTTGAATTTCAACGGCGGAAACATATCGAACTTTGGCAACTCCGATGTGGTGCAGGACTTTTCATCGACGGTAGGCCAGATTGAAGACACCGTGATTATCACGAAGGGGTCGCATACCCTTCACACAGGATTCCAGTTCTTCCGTGAGCGTATCGATGTGTTTTACGCAGGTAACGAAGGATTGGCCGGACAGTTCACCTTCAACGGACAATACACGGGCAACACGGCCAGTGGCACGACAACCAACGGACTGCCGGAAGCCGACTTTTTGTTGGGCTTGCCGGAACAGTTGGGAGTAGGCGCCGGCGGCGGCACTTGGGGACAACGTTCCAGCATTGCCGCGGCATTTGTTCAGGACGACTGGAAGGCGACAAAGAATTTGACGGTGAATTTAGGATTGCGGTGGGAATTGCATACACCGTGGAACGAAGTTTATAACCGCCAAACGAACTTTGACGAAGCAACCGGAGCAGTATTGCTTTCCGGCCAGACGAACCTTTTTAACGACAACAATGCGCTGTACAACCAGTACAACGGAATTACAAATTTCCAACCGCGTGTTGGCTTAGCGTATGCGCTGGATAACAACACGGTAATTCGCGCATCGTACACGCTTTCCAACTTCCTGGAAGGCACGGGCACTAACTTGCGGCTTACCCGCAACCCGCCGTGGCAGACAGGACACTTAGTCACTTACACGACCGGAAATGATTTGGTGCTGCCACCGACCAATTTGCAGACAGGCTTTAATGCATTTCCCAGCAGCGGCTGCACTCCTGCCGCGGCGCTGGCGTCTTCGCCCGCCTGCTTCTCTGGCGCGACAATCTTTACCTGGGATCCGAACAACCGGCCGGCCGTTTCCAACCAGTGGAACTTCAGCATTCAACGTCAGATTGGAAGTTCGATGACTTTGCAGGCGGCATATGTGGGTCAAAACAACGACCATTTGATGGTGCCTGTGAACGCTTCGCAAGGTTACTTAACGACAGGCGGAACGGTTCTACCCAGCCCCTACTTATCTGGTAATCCGACGTTGCTGGCGGATAATCCTACAGATAAGCTGACGATCACTAATGGTATTCAGAACTACAATGCACTACAGGTGAGTTTGCAGAAACGCCTTACCCATGGGCTGGAGTTTCAAGCGAACTACACTTGGTCGCATTGCTTAACCGACTCGATTGGTTACTATGGCGGCTACGGTCAAGGCGCCGGTAATTACTATTATTGGCAAGACACTTACAACTCAAAGTCGTATTACGGCACCTGCTATTACGACGTACCGCAAGCTTTCAATATGTTTGTCACTTATGACATTCCGTTTGGACGCGGCCGCCAATTTGGCAATAAGTTGAACAAACCGGTCAACGCGCTGATCGGCGACTGGCAACTGAGTGGTATCGTCACTGTCCACTCCGGGTTCCCATTCACGGTTGGAGCGAACGACGTTTCGGGAACGGGCAGTTTCGGGCCGCTGGCGAGTTGCAGCGGATCTCCGGTTGTGTACGGCACACGTAACAGCGCTAGCGGCGGTTATCAATATTGGAACCAAAGCACGTTCTACCAGCCGTCTTCGGGCTTCGGAGATTGCGGCGTGGGCATCATTCGAGGACCTGGTTTGCATACAGCCGACCTGGCAATCTCGAAGCAGTTCACGGTTACAGAGCACCAGAACCTGGAGTTGAAAGCGCAAGCAATCAACTTCACCAACACTCCTATTTTGAACGCGCCCAGCACCGGGTTGGGACCAAATCTTGGATTGGTCAACAGCTCACAAGGCGCACGCGAGATCCAGTTTGGTTTAAAGTACAACTTCTAGAATTACCGGTATAGAACTCAAGGCCGCTGGGGTAAGTTACTCCGGCGGCCTTTTTAATTTCGATAGGATAGGAGCCATGTCAAGACTTACTCGCCGGAACTTTGTAGTTCAGTCGGCAGCCACACTGACTGCGGCTCGCGCTGCTTTCGCCTTTGATGCGCTACGCGCCAGCAATTTGGGTGTTCAGCTCTATACAGTGCGGGACACGATTATAAAAGATCCCACGAAGGATTTGAACGCGATTGCCGCGATCGGGTATCAGGAAGTGGAGGTGGTTTATGACACGCTGGACACGATTTGGCCAGCGATACAAGCCGCCAAGCTACGGGCGGTGAGCGCGCATGTGCCTACCGAATTTTTCATGAGCGGTGGAGCTAAATTGGATGATGCGATTGGGTCATTGAAGGCCAAGGGATTTTCGTATATTGTGCTGCCATGGGTTGATCCAGGCGACCGGCATGGTTTGGACACCTTTAAAAAACTGGCGGACGTTTTGAATAAGTCGGGTGAAAAGGCTAAAGCGGCTGGTTTGACGCTTTGCTATCACAATCATGCTTTCGAATTTGAGCCGTTAAACGGAACGACCGGTCTTGAAGTGATGCTGAAGGAAACGCAGAAGGCGCTGGTTTCGCTGGAGCTTGATGTTTTCTGGGCGAGCGTGGCGGGGCACAATCCGGTAGACGTGATGAAGAAACATGCCGACCGAGTGAAATTGGTTCATTTGAAGGATAAGGCGGCCGGGCTTGCGGTTCAGTACAACGAGAACGTGCCTCCGGCTACCTTTAAGGAAGTTGGACATGGTTCGGTAGATATTCCAGGAGTGCTGGCAGAGGCGAAGAGGATTGGCGTGACGAACTTTTTTGTGGAACAGGACCAAACTCCTGGCGATCCAATCGCGAGCTTAAAGCAAAGTTTTGATTACCTGAGCAGCCGGTTTGCCAAATAGCCGAAAATGCGCGGTAAACGTGGCCAAGTAACATAGAGTTAATGGCTCCGAATTTAATGAGAGCCAAATAGAATCGAGAGGGCTCTGTCTCCGCCAGTGGAAGCGCTGGCGAACACGAGAAACTAAAAAATTGGACAAGCTAGCGCAAAATATACAAGAAGCATTTTTAAACAACGCTCGCAAAGACAAAACATTCCTGACCATCTATTTGATGAGCGGGGTCAAACTTTCTGGTCGGATTAAGAGTTTCGACAAGTATTCGGTCATCCTGGAAACGAACAACCAGGAACAGCTCATTTTTAAACACGCAATTTCAACGGTTGTGGTATCCAAGCCGTCACTTTCCGCACATTCTACCGCCGCGGGTGGAACATCTAACTCTTCGGCAGGACCGGGATTGCCGATGTCTGATCAAGACGATCATTCTTAAGTGCCTGCTTCTTCTGTTGCTGAAAGAACGCTGATTGTCGGCATAGCGGTGACGAGTCGCGGAAAAAATTCCGCGCTAGGTGATGTTGTGCCCGACAGTGAAGAGTCTTTGCAGGAACTGACAACGCTGGCGGAGGGTGCCGGCGCGCTGGTGATTGACCGCATTTCGCAGACACGGCCGGCGGTGGATGCGGCAACGCTGCTAGGTTCGGGCAAGGTGGACGAAATCAGCCAGCGGGTGCATGCGGACAAGATTGATCTGGTGATCTTTGACCATGAGTTGACGCCGACGCAGTTGCGCAACCTTGAGCGGCGTTTGCAGGTGAAGATTCTTGACCGCAATCAACTGATTCTTGACATATTCGCGAGCCGAGCGCGCACGAGTGAGGGCCAGTTGCAAGTGGAGCTTGCGCAACTAAATTACCTGTTGCCGCGGCTATCGGGGCGAGGCACCCAAATGTCGCGATTAGGCGGCGGCATTGGAACAAGAGGACCCGGCGAAACGCAGTTGGAGACTGACCGGCGGCGAATTGGACAGCGCATTGCGAAGCTGAAGACCGAGATTGAGCGAGTGCGGGCAACGCGCGGGGTGCAGCGATCGCAGCGCCAAGCGGTGCCGCTCTCCACAATCGGGTTAGTTGGCTATACAAACGCGGGCAAATCGACCTTGTTCAATCAATTAACCGGTGCGGGTGTGATGGCGGATGCGCGAATGTTTGCGACGCTGGATCCTACGGTAAGACAGATCAAACTGCCGTCGCAACGACGGGTCCTGCTGAGCGATACGGTGGGATTCATCCGCAATCTCCCTACAACGCTTGTTGATGCCTTTCGCGCCACGCTGGAGGAAGTGACAGCGGCGGCATTGCTTCTGCACGTAGTTGATATCTCATCGCCAGTGGTGGCAGAGCAAACGCAGCATGTGATGAAAGTTTTGGGCGAGATTGGGGCGGAGACGACGCCGCAAATTCTCGTTTTGAATAAGGCCGATCTTTTGCCGGAAGGGGATAAACGGCAGGACGTGGACACGGTTACTCACCGATTGTTGGGCGAGACGGCGCGGCAGTCGAACACGGGCGCTGTTTTCATTTCGGCACGCGACGGATCGGGACTGGAAGACTTGCGTCTGCTAATTGATAAGCGGATGGTGCAGGACCCGGTAGCACGCCAAAAGTTTCGATTGCCGCTGGGCGAAGGAAGGGCGTTGCATCTCCTGCACGACCGTGCGGCGGTGATCTCAAAACGATACGAACATACTTTCTGCGAAGTGGTTGCGGATGCTCCGCTATCAATACGCAATCGCCTGGCGGAATTTGCGGTGCCGGATTGATTGGTTGATTTTGAACCTTTACGTACCGATTTCCGTACTGTGAACAAGGAGCCGAATATGAAGAACGCCGGCGTTTATGCCATGGTGTTGGGGAGTTTCCTTTTTTTGTCCGCTTGTGATTTTCAGGGGGATCGCGAGCCGATTGGGCCTACTGCTGAATTACCGGTGAGTATTGATGGTGGCGGAGCCGACCGGGCAAATGTTGAATTGGACATGCGCGTTGGAGAGATGCGGGTGTCGGGCGGAGGCACCAAGCTGCTGGAAGGCAACATTGAATACAATGTGCCGCGCTGGAAACCGGAGATTACGTCGTCCAAAAATGGCGTTCACGCGACGGTAACGGTCCGCCAGCCTGAAGGGGGCGGTGGCGGCAATCTGGGAAATCGCCGAAAGAACACTTGGGAGTTGCACTTAGCCAACAAAACGTTGCTGGATTTAGCAGTTAATTGTGGTGTGGGACAGTTTCGTTTGGACCTTGGCGATGTGCTGTTGCGTAGTGTGCAGGTGCACATGGGCGTGGGTCAGGTTGATTTGAACCTTGACGGGAAGCCGCAACATGATTACGACGTTACGATTGAGGGCGGAATCGGTCAAGCGAATGTTCATCTTCCGCACGATGTTGGCATCTATGCCACGGCGCACGGCGGTATCGGCAATATCAACGTGACGGGTTTGCACAAGGAAGGCGATCACTGGGAGAACGACCTTTACGATAAGGCGAAAGTGAATGTCCGGATTGACGCTAAAGGCGGCATTGGCGAGATCAAACTGATCGGGTAACCGTGTCTGCGGTAGGCGCATCTAGAAGGCTACAATGGCTTTACGGAGCGTTACCGAGATGCTGAAGAGATTCGTTGCAATCGGCTGGGCTGTTGCTGGCTCGTTACTGGCGCAACAGGCAGCGCAGCCCGCGGCAACACCAGGGCCAACGTCGCAAACGCTGAAGGACCGTCCGGCTGCCGCGCCCGGTTCGTTTCAGGTGGAACCGGGTACGCGCATCTTGCTCAGCATGATTAATAGCGTCAGCACGAAGCAAGCGGTGGTTGGAGACCGGTTGTACCTGGAAACGGCTTTTCCCATTGTTTCGGCGGGCCGCATCGTTATTCCACAGGGCAGTTGGGTTACTGGGACCATTACCGAAGTGAAGAAGCCTGGGCGTGTGAAGGGGCGAGGGGAATTGCAAGTCAGGTTTGATTCCTTAACGCTGGCGAATGGCGTTACCAAGACATTCAACTCGGATTTAGGATCGTTGGACGCACGCCAGCAGGAGAGTCTGAAACGTGAGGACAGCAAGATTAAGAGCGCGGGCGGCAAAAAGGAAGATGCCGATACCGTTATCGGCACTACAGTTGCTGGTGGTGCTGTAGGCGCGGGTGTTGGCGCGGCAACGGGTCACTTGGGCGCAGGTTCGGCCATTGGCTTAGGCACAGGTGCTGCCGCAGGCCTGATTGGCGTGTTGCTGACAAGAGGACCTGACGCGACGTTGACGCAGGGTTCAACGGTTGAAATGGTTCTGGATCGGCCGCTGGTATTTACGGCGGAAGATTTGGATATGAGCAATGCTCCGCCCCGCGGTACCGTGCCGACTGGCACGCCACCATCGACACAAAAATCGAATGGCTGGTCGGCTACGCGGCCGTTTTAACTTCTTATTACTTGGGCGAGTTTGCGTTGGCTTCGATATCGATTTCTATGTCCACATCGTCGCCTGATGGGGACGGGCCGAGTTCCATAGCGTTGTCTCTGGTCATTCCGAAATCGCCGCGTTTGAGCGACGCAGTGGCGTGGAATGTCGCGCGTGCTGGTTTACCTGGTTTAGTGTCGGGGAACAATCCGTTAAACGTGAAACTGAGCGGTATTGGCTTGGTGATGCCGCGAATTGTTAACGAGCCGGCTAGCTTCAATGTGCCATCGGGTGCGCGATGAATGCCACGCCCGTGATAAGTCATGGTTGGAAATTTCTCCACATCGAAAAAATCTGGACTGCGAAGATCGTCGTCACGGTCGGAGTTCTGGGTGCTGATGCTGTAGGTGGGGATCGAAATATCGACCCCACAGGCCGTCAGGTCGTCTGCGACGGTGATTGTTCCCGTTACTTTGTCGAAGCGACCGCGCACTAAGCCGACGATGTGATGGCGTGCGCCGAAGTAGGCAAAGCTGTGATCGGGATCAATAGCAAAGGTGCCCGCTGGTGGCAACTCCTGACCTGTTTTGGCTGAGGCCGGTTCCCAGGTGGCGAAGACTGCGATCAAAGACACCGCCAGGAACGAGGCCGCGGCGATTGCGCGTTTTCGTGACATATAGAGCTATCTAACGACAACATGCCGTGTATTGGCACGTGGATAATTGTTAGATCGATTATTCACGCCATGAATATTAATGCGTTCGATTTGAACCTGCTGCCAATCTTTGAAGCCATGATGGAAGAAAGCAACGTCGGCCGAGCTGCCGCCAGGGTCGGGCTCAGCCAACCAGCTATGAGTAATGCGATCCGTCGAATGCGGGAAGCAACGGGCGACAGACTGTTTGTACGCACTCCATCCGGCATGCGGCCAACCGCCAAGGCACAACAATTGGCCGGGCCGATTCGTGCGGCGCTGGTTCACGCTCGCCTGGCGCTGGGAAGCCCAGCAGCTTTCAATCTGGCTACCACGCAGCGCGTTTTTCGCGTGGCTACTAACGACTATCTGGAGTGGCGATTGGGTACAGCTCTGGGCCGGCGAATTACGGAGCTCGGCCTAGGTATGTCTCTGCAAGTTCGAAGGATGGACTCGCTATTTGCTGTTCCTGAGGCGGACTTAAGGAACGGAACACTCGACCTTGTGGTTGGATTTTTCCCTGAGCTTCGCAGCCCGGATGGAAGTACGCTATCGGAGTTGCTTTTCCAGGAAGAGAACGTGATAGTTGGGCGGCGGCGAAACCCACGATTCTCAAAGAGATTGACTATCGATGCCCTTGCGGAATTGGATCATGCGGCGGCGATTTACCGTTCTGAGTTGTGGGGTGTGGTTGATCAGGAAATGGCGGCATTGGGGTTGAAGCGCAAATTGCGACTGGCAATGCCGCATTTCTTAACGGTTTTAAAGGCGGTATCCGAATCTGATTTGATTGCTTGTGTGCCCGAGGGCTTGGCTCGGGAATTTGAACATGCATTGGACTTGCGAATTCGGAAATCGCCAATCGCATTTCCCGTGTTTGTGACGCGTATGCTGTGGGCCAGACACTGGCACGAGGATCCGGCTCACATCTGGCTTCGCGAACAGATCAGGCAGGTGATCAAGCAAACGAAACTGCGACAGGTGCTGCAGTTAGGGAATTAACCATTTGGATAAAGACGCATGGACGATTTAGATAATAGAGCACGACTCTGGAGCCTCGTTTTCCCAAGGTAGATGCAGGCAGCGGTTGGGTGCAAACGTGCAGATTTGATGTGAAGATCCTAGGTTGTATAGAGGCTTCATATGCTGTTCAGAGCCGGTCAAGTTGGACAGACAGATCAAGTACACGGATGGAAGAGTTCGGTCATCCCGACTGCTGCATGGAAATCGTTAGGTGAATCTCTACGGCTGTCACCGCGTGAAGTGGAGATTATCCAATTTGTTTTTGCCGACGAAAAAGACGGCAATATTGCAGGTAGCCTTGGTATCTCGCGACATACGGTTGATACTTATCTGCGACGGCTTTACGCGAAGCTAAATGTTTCCAGCCGACCGCAACTGATTTTGCGCGTCATTGGCGAGTACTTTCAGGCAGGGAGGGACGAGCCAAATACTATTTAATTTCGGAAGGCGGGAACCGGTTCGCAGCGGTAAGCGTTCACTATGTTAGTTTGTGAATTGAATGCGGATTGCACCCGTTTGCCTTTTTAGTTCATTGATTTTTGCCTCAGTAGCGTTTTTGCCAGCGCAAGTTGCGGAGAACAAAGAAGCTTCCGCCACGGAAATTAAGGGCGTTCCGCCGCGCGCGAATCCAGGAGATTACCAAGCGCAGGCGACTGTTGGTTCTGCAACGATTGCGGCGGATTTTGCAGGCCACTCGGTACCCAAGCCCGAAGGGCCACTCTCTACTGAGGATTTTATTGTCTTCGAAGTAGCGTACTTTGGCGCGCCAGGATCGAAACTTAAGCTTTCAACCGGCGATTTCACGCTGCGGATTAATGGAAAAAAAGGCGCGCAAGCCAGTGTGCCATTTGGAGTGGTTGCGCCTAACTTGAAAGACCCGGAATGGCAGCCGCCGGAGGGAGAAGAGCACAAGTCAAAGACAGGCCTGAGTTCGGGAACCGGCGGAGACGAGCCGCCAGCAGTGGTGAAGCCGCCGTTCGAACTTCGACGTGCGATGGCGCTATATGTGCAAAAGGCAGCTCTGCCAGAAGGCGAGCGGCCACTGCCACAGGCTGGGTTGATTTTCTTTCGCTACACGTCCAAGGTCACGAGTCTTCACTCCATCGAGTTGATATATACCGGCCCGGCTGGGACAGCTACTTTGTCGTTGCAGCCGTAGCGATAACCACATCTTTCGCGCGCATGGCCGGAGTGACTTTCAGATTGGTTATCGCGCCGTTCTCCACATGTCCTTCGACAGTGGTTTTGAAAGGCGCGTGCAGCTTGAAGTCAGCAGTCCAATCCGACGGCCAAGCTGGAAGCAACAGGATTTGCGTGCCCTCCGTTTGCATCAGCATCAGTTGCAGTGTGATCATGCCGGAACCTCCATTATCGAGATCGGGAATCCAATCGTGCCCGGCCTTCCAAAACCACTGGAAGCGCTGGTCACCGTAATTTGTGAATTCGTGAATTGCAGTTGTTTTGGCGACTTCGGTTAGACCTAAGGTGGCGGCTTGCGGGCCATCTTGCCCCCAACAGGTGTCTTGCGGAAACAGCCGGGCGGAAAAAGTGTGGCGCGAGAGAATGAGATCGGGCTTGCCTACGCCATACAGGCGATAGGGGAACGCGACATACAATTCTGGGTTTTCGACATTGGACGGTTTATTGTAACTTTGCGCCGGAAGGATCACTCTTGTGCCATCTGGGTCGCCTTTGGCGAGCGGCGGTAGCTTACCGTTTGCGGTTTGCCCGATCGGAATGGGCGGCAAACTTGTCAGCAGATTCTGCCACGAAGACCGCTGCACCTGAGTGGCTAAGGATTGCGGCAAATTCAGCAGACGCGGCAGGATGGATCGCAAACCTGCGATATCGGGCGTTGGATTTACCGCATTCAGTTGGTAAGTTTCAATGGACTGTGCGGGCGACATCAGGATGTGGCCGCTGGCATCGCGGGCCCAATGCTGGGCGTAATAGGTGAGTATCGCATTGGCGAAGGGAAGCAGTTGCCGGCGCGCGAAGGATTCATCTTGCGTAATGCCGTATTGATCAAGCATTTGGGCGATGACTTCTAAAGTGCCTTGGATGTGATAGCGCATATAACGGCTTTGTACTTCCGTTGTCTGGTTATCCCAGCCGAAGTCATTGATATTCGGCAGACCCCAGAAGTTCATGGTTTCGATGAATGCTGCGCCTGAATGATGAAAGTATTGCTGTGTTCGATCCTCTGCCAAGGGCAGGGCATTGACGTACATGGCGAACCAGGGCTTCAAAAGGTCGAAGTCTCCGGTTTGCAGCAGCGGCCAATAGAGCAGGCGGTTGTTTTGATTCCAATACGAGTTACCCCACTCTCGGAAATCGGGGTCGTGGTTGGCGGCAGTCGAAATTCTATCCGCGGGCATGTCGTGGCCGACCGTAAAAAGGCCGCCGTTGAACTTGGTTGGAAAGGCTCCGCGAGAGGATGCGGCCATCATGTAGCGCTGCATGACGTAGCCCTGGGAAACTTTTTCGGCCGCTGGTGTGCCGGTGATATGTATCCAACTACGATTCCAGAATTCGCGCCACCACTGTTGATGCGCGGGCCATAATGCGCGTGCTGACATTTGCTTTTCGTTTTTCAATAGGCGGTTTAGTGCGGTTTGCCATGTTTCGATGGAGGGAGTCTGGGTGGTGGTGAGGGCTGTCAGGTTTAGATGGAGTTCGCCGATGGGTCTGACAGATTTTAGTTCCTGATCTCCAACTGGCGCCAAGCCCGATGAGTAGAGGACGACACCAAAACAGCGGTGCAGTAGCGGATCCGGGTATTTATCGATAAGGGATTCCAAGTGCTCTTGTTTGAGGACAAGCGGATAAATGCTAGCGCGATTGAAATGGCACCAAACAAGCTGCTGACCTGTGGCAGGCAATATCTTGTCGGCTTCAAAATCGAGTGGAAGCGCGTGACCGGCGACTTCGAAAAAGCCTCCTTTATCGGGTGAGGGTTCGTTGTAGGGATGCGTGGTGGTGCGCCAGACTTCCAACTTGGCGTTCACGCCGGTAGGTTTTTGAAGGTGAGCGTCAATGTGGAGGGTTGGATGGTTCGCGTCGATCCAAACATGCAAAACGTTTTCGCCGCTTCTAATTTGAATACTGCCATTTTCGAGGTTCAAGGTTTGGGTGAAATCTTTGCCTGCTGCGAAAGGGCTCTCTGCCAGGTGTATGCGAATGCGGCCGAGTTTTACGAGCTTGCCCAGTTCGGTCCAGGCGTCGGATTTCGCGAGCAGAAGCACTAAGTCACCGCGATCTTCGGTCCATACGTTGGCTGCCAGGTCGCCGTTGCCTATTGGCATGGAGTCGTTCTCGTTATGCCCCGGTGATGTCCAGGTGACGTTGTTGGTGGTTTGAGAGGCTGCTTGAATGGCGAAGTTGGCTACGAGTAGTAGCAGGACGAGGCGCATATGTGGATGATATACGCGAGGTGAGTTCAGGCCGCGCCGACTATATACCCCCAATATGTTGTCTGGATAGAGTTGGGTCATGTCGCGAAGCTCATTCAGACGCTGGGCGGCAAGTCCTGGTGGATGCGATCCGCTGCGTATAAAGGCTAGTTAGTCCGCGAGGGAAACGGCTCCGAGATTCAGGATATCTAACAAATTAGCGGCGTATGGTTTGGCGATGAGAGTTCTGATATCTGGTGCAGGAATTGCTGGTCCTACTCTCGCATACTGGTTGTTACATTATGGCTTCGAGCCGACAATCGTTGAAAAGGCTGCACGATTGCGGACAGGTGGCTACGTGATCGACTTCTGGGGTGCGGGTTTTGATATCGCGGAGCGGATGGGGATTCTGCCCGAAGTCCTCCATAAGGGTTATGCGGTCCAGGAACTTCGCGTCGTGAACCGAAGCGGAAAACGAATAGCCGGTTTTCCTGTCGAAGCATTTTCGCGAGCCACGAAAGGACGCTATATTAGCGTCTCCAGAGCTGATTTGGCCGCCACGATCTTCGGCAAAATCGAGGGCAGAGTCGAGGCCATCTTTGGTGATAGCGTAAGCCGCATCGAGCAAAACGCAGGGATCGTCCGGGTTGCATTCCAGCACGGGCCTGAACGTGAATTCGATCTTGTGATCGGGGCGGATGGACTCCATTCTGAAGTCCGCAAGCTTGTTTTCGGCGCTCAAAGCCAGTTTGAGAAATATCTTGGTTACAAGGCTGCGGCGTTTGAGATTGAAGGCTACAAACCGAGAGACGAACTGGTCTATGTTTTGTACACGGAAGTGCATCAACAGGTGGCAAGGTTCACCCTGCACGGAAACCGCACGATGTGTCTTCTTACGTTTGCCGATGATAACGCCGACACGGGCGACACGGCGGCCCAGAAGAGCCTACTGCGGAAACATTTCGCAAACAGCGGTTGGGAATGCCCGCAGATACTGGAGGCCATGGATGGCAGCGACGAATTGTATTTCGACCGGGTGAGCCAGATACGTATGGAGGCGCGGCCCGGGTTGTGGACGGAGGGGCGCGTCACACTGCTTGGCGATGCGGCCTCATGCGTTTCCCTGCTTGCAGGCCAAGGGTCCGCCCTGGCCATGGTGGCTGCTTATATCCTCGCAGGAGAACTGCATCGAAGCAAAGGCAACTATGCTGAGGCCTTCGCCCGATACCAGCAGTTGTTTGCCCCGTTTGTTCAAGAGAAGCAGAAAGCCGCCTTGCGCTTTGCTGGATTCTTTGCTCCACAATCGAAGGCGTCCCTCTTCATACGGAACCAAGTCATAAATCTTGTTCGAATCCCTTGGGTTTCAGACTTGATTGCGAGGCGTGAGCTAATCGATAAGCTGGTGGTGCCACAATTCTGAACCCAGCCTGTGCCACGTGTCGGTGGAATGGCGCGGAACATTGCTGGGTTTTTGTCCTAGCTAGCTAGCCAACGACGGCTTTCCCATCTGCTGCAAATTACAGATTCTGATGAGGTTGGCTCCCCGACATGGATTCGAACCACGATTCACGGCTCCAAAGGCCGCTGTCCTACCATTAGACGATCGGGGAGTATTGAGGGCTAAAAAACGCGGATAAAACTAGTTTACCAATCCGAGTATAAAGATCCATCCAACGATTTCTGATCGGACGTGCTGCGGACGTCGTAGATGCCGGGTGAACTGTTGCTGCCGCCGACTGGTGTGTCTTCCATGATGATTTTCCATTCAGAAGAACCCGTCATCGGGTCTTGCGGTATCTGACGGAAGTAGCCATCCGTGACGAGATCCTGCAGGCTGTCCGGGGCTTTTTGCTTGTCCACCGTGTACTCGTCAATCATGGCGCGAATGTTCGAAAGATTGCTTTTCAGCACGCTCTCTTTCGCGCGAATGATGGACTTCTGGTAAATGGGTACGGCAATAGCGATCAGCACGGAAATGATGGCCATCACGACCATTAGTTCGATCAGCGTGAATCCACGCTGCAGCCGGCGGAGCTTTGGGCTGACTACACTACCATTCTGAATATGGTTTTCCATCACTTGCCCGGTCGGTAGTTTTTGAATAAACGTCGAAAACATTTTGGCCCCCCCAACCATTAGACGTGGGATCGTCCTGCATACTGCGAAGTCCCCAATCTGTGTCGCCGGTAAATGGATCCTTCGGAACGCGACGCAGGAACTTCAATTTGCCGGTCTGTCCATTCCCGCTAAGGGTGTTCTGCAGGGGAACGCCTTCTACAAGATCTTTTAAAGCCTTTGGGTAGCAGTAGGCGTCCACATCGCCGGCTTTGATTTTGCCTTGGTCGCACATATCTTTGTAGTGATCAATGGCGTGGCGCATGTCTGTTAGATCCGCCAACAGGTCTCTTTCGCGCTGACGCCGGATTTGATAACGAGCCAGCGGGACGGCCATCGTGCTGAGTATCAGCAGGATACTAAAAGCCACGATTAACTCAACTAAAGTCAATCCCGACTGCGACTTTCGCCGTCTCTGCAAGGCTCGGCCTGCCTCGGATTGAATGATCTGCACTTGGGTCACACTTCTCAGTTTACTGTTGCTGACTGGGAGACGATGGCGTGGCCTGCTTCGTGGAAGCGTCGGTAATAACAACCGAGGTCAATTGCAGCGGTGAGTTAGGATCCACCGGTAACTTTTGCCAGAAAGAGTTGTTCCGAGATATTTGCGGCTGTGCCACCGAAGGCGATGGGTCCGGAGCGGCCTGCGGACCAGCAGTCGTGTCAGGCGTTGGCGAGTCCACCGGCGCCAGATAAATCTCTATCGAGTTACTGCTCTTAGGTTGCGCAGTTGCTGGCCCCGGCGGAGGAGAAGCAGGTTGAACGATATGGGCCTGGGGTGGGCTCACGGGTGGCGTTCCATCCGATATATAAGCGCCGGACGCCATGGTCGCAGCCGGTTTCACCCCCGGCGGCACATCAAGGACTCGGCCCAAGGGCGGCAGATTTGCCGGTGGCTGGGTGGTTGGCGGCTGAGTAGCTGGCGGGTTTGTAGCAGGCGGTTGCGCGACGGGTGCGGCACCGGCTGGCACGACAGGTTGCTCCGGCTGAGCCCGCTGAACTTTGGTGACACGCTCTGTTCCGGCCATCACTCCGATGTCGGAATAGTTGACTGAGGGTGCTCGCACGATGTGCGGGATAAGGGCGATGACGATATCGTCTCTCTCTCGATCCTTGCTGCGAGTGCCGAAGAGATAGCCCAATACCGGAACGTTTGCAATCCCCGGGATTCCGGCGACAGACAACGAGTCAGAATCCGACGTTAAGCCACCCAGCAGGCTGGCTTCGCCATCTTCCATGCGCAGATCAGCCTCATTGACGCGCTGTCCGATGATCGGTTGCTGCACGCCCGCGATGGTTTCGGTCGATGTTACGGTGGAAACCTCTACTTTGATGTGCATGCTTACGTCTTGTGGGCCGTTCACGTGGGGCTGCAAATCGATATTGACGCCAACGTCAATTTGCTGGAATTGCGTAGTGGCGTACGGAATGGATCCCGGTGTCGCAACGGCTGAGTTCAAAGATCCAGAAACGTAAGGAATCTTGCTGCCGATTTTGAGGGTAGCCTTGCCCCCATCGGTCACTCGCACCTCAGGACGTTGCAAAATGCGGGTGGATGAGTCGGTCAAATATGCTTCAACTACGGCACTGGGCAACGCAACGGAAAACTGATTGGTTGAAAGCTTTCCCAAGGCTGAAAGAGGAATCGAGCTTCCTGTAGTGGTTGTAGTTGCCGTACCTGAGGTTGTCGATGTTGTACTTGTGCCAGGCGTCACCGGGAAGGCAATGCCCTGGGACGCTGACGTCCCACCAAGGGTTGTGCCTTGCAGCGAGGCTCCAATATTGGTGATATGCGATTTTGAAATTTCCATAACCATCACATCCACCAGGACTTCGGCCTTGGGACGATCCAAATCGTGTATTAGCTTCTCAATAATGGCCATGTGGTCAGGCGTTCCGCGCACTACCACGGCGTTCTGACTTGTGACTTGAACAACGCCGTTCTGCACTTTGCCAACCTGCCGGATGGCATTGAAGATTTCCGTGAACTCAGCCGGGGTGCTCGCATTTTGAATATGGAAAACGCGCACCACTTCGTCTTGATATTCCTGCCGCTTCTGGTCGCTTTCGGCCGTCACAAAGATGGCGTTGCGGCCAATGGCCTTCCAAAAAGTATGTGTAACTAAAGCGACATAATTCAGTGCCTCATCCAGCGTGACGTCGGTCAGGTTCAAATTGAAGTTGTTTCGTCCTGCTCCGCCCGCGCCCTGGGTTTCTAAGCCGCTGGGGTCAAAAAGGACGTTAATGCCAGCTAATTTGCCCACGCTCTCATACAAGACGCGCGACGTCTGGTTGTTCATTTTCAGGCTGCTGATCTGGTTGTTAATGGGACGCAAAGTCGGCGGTGCCTGTAATTCGGCGATTCGCTTTTCCAGATCTTCTTCGGCTTGCTGGGCAGGCGTTAACACCGGGACGCCGGGCGCCCGGTCTCGTTGCTTAATCATTTGATTGGTCTGCGTAATCATCTGCAGCGCAATCATGGAGGAAGGATCCGTCAGCAGCGCCTTATTAAATTGGACCAGCGCTTCGTTCAGCTTTTGCTGCGCCAGAAGCTTCTTGCCGTTTTCTATATGTGTATTACTGGCAAGCGGGCGAACGCGCTGTTCCGCTATGAGATAGGCCGGCTCGCGCGAATCCGTTTCCAAGGCCTGTTCATAGGCAGTGAGTGCCGCATCGTAATCGTGCTGCAGTTCAGCCTTTTGGCCCTGTTTTAACAATCGATCTCCGGCTTTGGTGCGGGCGCCCACCGGCTGGATTACTAAAGCGGCAGAGCACAGAAGTAACACCCAAGGTCGTATAGTGTATAGAACTTTCACGATTACCGAAACTTCTAGCCTAAGCTAGCTCCATTTCTAAAGCAATATCGACGACTAAACAACAGCATCATTACGATTCGCTCCTCTCGCCGGCACCACAAAGGGAATGACGCAAGACTCGTAGTCATCGTGGCACGAAAACGGAAATTGTCTTATTAGAAACTAGTCATGTAGCACTGTGGCGGAAAAAACTGACATTAAAATCTTAAGCGATAACCGTGCGGCTGGGCACAATTATCACCTGGACGATAGGTATGAAGCCGGGCTTGTCCTAACCGGAACCGAAGTGAAGGCAGCGAAATCCGGTAAGGTGCAACTGAAAGAGAGCTACGCCGAAGTGGCTGGAAACGAGGCTTGGCTGTTGAATGCTCATATCAGCGAGTACTCGCACGGCAATCAAATGAACCATCCGCCTGTCCGTAAACGGAAACTGCTTTTGCATCGGGCCGAGATTGAAAAGTTGCGGGTGGAAACGAGGGAAAAGGGCCTGACAATCGTGCCTACTAAGCTTTATCTGAAGGCGGGCCGAATAAAAGTGGAGATTGCGGTTGGCCGCGGCAAGAAGTTCCACGATAAAAGAGAAGCGGTCAAAGCCAAGGAAATGCAAGCCGAAGCGAAAGCTGCCATTGCGCGGCGCGCCCGGCAATAAATTACATGCAATTAAGAATAGAGACTGGTTCGATTGAACAGCTGGCTGTGGACGTGCTTGCGGTTATCTGTTTTGAGAAAGAAGGTGCGGATGCATCGCCGGCTGCGGCGCGGCAGGACGGCTGGCTGGATGCCATGCGCGAGAGTGGAGAGTTTTCCGGCAAGCTGTATGAGGTGAGTTGCCTGCACCGGCCGCAGGGCTTGGAGGCGTCTCGCCTGGTGGTGGTGGGCGGTGGCGCTCGTGAAAAATTCAGCACGGTTGAGGCGCGGCGGGTGGCGGGAGTGCTGGTGCGATCCTTCCGATCCAAAGGCGCCAAGAACCTGGCGATCGTGGTTGAAAACAATAGCGCCGATTTTGTTTGCGCCTATGCCGAAGGGGCGGTTTTGGGCGATTGGGAAGGCGACAAGCACAAGACTGATTCGAAGAAAAATGAGAAGCGAATTGATGTCTTCACTCTAATTACGACTGAGACGGATGGTCTTGCAGTGGCAGTTGAGCGAGGGCGCGTGATTGCAGAGGCGCAGAATCTGACTCGGGAATTGGTGAACGAGCCTGCGAATTTGATGACGCCAGCAAAGCTGGTGGACGCGGCGCGAGAGACAGCCAATACCTTTGGTCTGGAATGTCAAGTTCTAGATAGAGAACAGATGGCGAAGCTCGGCATGGGAGCGCTGCTGGGTGTGGCGCAAGGCAGTGACAATCCGCCGTTCTTGATTTCGCTGAAGTATCAGCCGCAAAATGCGGCCAGTTCCGACCATCTTGCGCTAGTAGGCAAGGGGGTTACCTTCGATACCGGTGGAAACTCTATCAAGCCTGCCGACAGCATGGAAAGAATGAAATACGACATGGCTGGCGCAGCGGCCGTGATTGCGGCTATGCGCGCCATAGCGCAATTGAAACCCGGCGTAGCTGTGACCGGTTTCATTCCAACTGTGGAAAACATGGTGAGCGGGCGCGCAATCCGGCCAGGCGACATTGTTACGACCATGGCTGGGAAAACCGTGGAAGTTTTGAATACGGATGCCGAAGGACGATTGATTCTGGCGGACGCTATCACTTATGCCAAGCAACAAGGCGCGACGCATCTGGTGGATGCCGCTACGCTGACCGGGGCAATTGGAATCGCGCTGGGACACCACAACATTGGCGCGTTCACTAACAACGACGAACTGCTGGGCAAGTTTATGGCTGCGTCTCGAGTTGCGGGCGAAAAATCTTGGCAATTGCCGATGGACGAAGAATACAAAGACTATTTGAAGTCGGCATTTGCCGATTTGCCGAACGTTAGCAGCGGACGTTATGGCGGTTCCATTACAGCGGCGTGGTTTTTGCGCGAGTTCGCTGATCCGACACCGTGGGTGCATTTGGATATCGCGGCAACTGCGTGGTTGGATGATGGCCGCGCATGGCTCTCAAAGGGACCTAGCGGCGTCGCCGTGCGCTCATTTGTGCAACTGGCTTTGGACTGGGTCCGTTAGACGGATTGTTCGTCCTGTCTTAGCCGATTCGCGCGCGGCATCTAAAATGCGCATGACTGTGACGTTGGTTTCTAGCGACGACAGATCGCCGTCGGGCTTGATGTCGCCGTGCAGCACAGCGGCCAGATAAGAAAGCGAGTCGGACTCTGATTTGGGCAAGGGCGGAGCGGTGATTTGAGCTTCGGTCGTTTCGCCTTTGTAGCGCACACGCAGGTGGCTTGGGCCAACGGTAATGGCATAACCGCCGTTGCCATACACTTCGGAATCCTTACGGGCAAATGACCAATCCCAGGAAGGCATCAAGACAGCCTGTGTCTTCGGGTAGCGAAGAATGATGGTGGCGTCATCGTCCACTTTGGGATAGATTTCGGGTTTGTCGGTTTGGGTGACGGCGGTAACTGTTTCGGGAATCTCGCCATGCATGATCACGGTCATTAGGTCAGCGCCGTAGCAGCCGAAATCAAACAACGCTCCAGCGCCGTTCTGCACCGGGTCAGTCAGCCAGGGCAGCCACTCGGGACCCACACCAATTTCTTTTGGACCTTCGTGGCCGTCATGCACCACCACTTTGCGGATGGCGCCGAGCTTGCCTTGTTGGATTTCGTCAAAAAGTTCGCGGTTGCTGGAATACCAGGTTGTTTCGTAATTCACCAGAACCTGAACGTGCTGCTTGTGCGCGATATCGCGAATGGCAAGCGCGTCGGCCATGGTGGTGCACAACGGCTTTTCCACCATGGAACTGATGCCGTGGCGCGCAGCTGCTTCAATCACTTTTCTGTGATCTTCAATAGTCGTGTAGACCAACACCGCATCCGGATGCCGCTCGCGAAGCATTGTTTCCAGGTCGGAATAGAATAGCGCGGAATCCAGATGATACTTTGCTGCATAGTCTTCCGATAGCGCCTTCTGCGGCTCGACTATAGCAACGAGTGTTGCGCTCTGATTTTTGTTCAGTGCGCTCAAGAAGCCCCTCACGTGTCCATGAACAAGGCCAACAATGGCAACTCGAATGGGTTTAGTGGATGCTGGCGTATCTTGGCCAAGGCGGCCGGACGCAGCTGTGGCGGTGAGTGCCGCGGCCAGAAGGATGAAGAGCGATCGGAAGATTTTCACCTTTAAATGCTATCCAAAGGATGCTGGGAAAGAATTCGACACAATATACTCTCATTGAGTTGGTAAATTGAATCTTCAAATCAACGCTTAAGGAGCCGATTGTGCAATTACGAGTACTGGCATTTGTGCTGGCGGGTGGAAAGGGAACAAGACTCTATCCTTTGACCAAGGAACGAGCTAAGCCGGCTGTGCCTTTTGGCGGACGTTATCGCATTGTTGATTTTGTTCTCAGCAACCTGATCAACTCTGGAATCTATTCAATTTACGTCTTGACGCAGTTCAAGAGCCAGTCTTTATTGCAGCACCTGAGAGAAGGCTGGGAAGTCAGCGGACTATTGCGAAACAATTTCATTATTCCGGTACCAGCGCAAATGCGATCCGCCAATGAAGATTGGTATAGAGGGACAGCCGACGCTATCTATCAAAACGTCAACTTAATTCAACAGGCTGACCCGCATGTAGTCGCCATCTTTGGCGCCGATCATATTTACCGAATGAATATCCGGCAGATGATTGAGTACCACATCGACAAGCAAGCCGGGGTGACGATTGCGGCGATACCGGTGCATAAAGATTTTGCGTCTGAATTCGGCGTAATTGAGACGACATCCGACGGACGGGTGCGCGGATTTCATGAGAAAAAAGCCGATGCGCCGACCATGCCTGACGATCCCACTCGTGTGTTCGCGTCCATGGGGAACTATATCTTCTCTACTGATTTGTTGTTACGCGAGCTTCTGGCCGATGGCGCAAATAGCGAGAGTTCGCATGATTTCGGCAAAGACATTCTGCCTTCCCTGATTGGCCGCGCGGACATGTATGCCTACGATTTCCAAACCAATGTGATTCCGGGCGACCCGATCGGTTCGCCGCAGTACTGGCGCGACGTGGGTACCTTGGATGCCTATTACGAAGCGAGCATGGATTTGCGTGCAGTGTCTCCGGAACTGAACTTATACAACCGTCAATGGCCGCTACGAACGGCTGGCTATTACGACGCGCCTGCGAAGTTTGTGTTCGATGAAGACGGCCGGCGCGGAATGGCTATCGACAGCATTATTTCAGGTAGCTCGATTGTTTCTGGCGGCATGGTGAAAGGTTCGGTGTTGGGACGCGGCGTACGGATTCACACTGGGTCGTCCATTGAGGATTCGATCATTTTCGACAATTGCGATATCGGACGCAGGGCAAAAATTAAGCGAGCAATTCTGGACAAGAACGTTAAGGTTCCTGAAGGCGCAACTATCGGTTACGATTTGGAAGCCGACAAGAAAAAGTATTACGTTACCGAAACTGGAATTGTGATTGTGGAAGGCCACCAATCCAAGGTGGATATCGCTTCGTTGCAAGTCTAAGTTTGCGCTTGCGGTTCGCCAATAGCGGTGATGGCCACTCCGACGGCAACCACCACTAGGCTGCCCACCACGTTGTACCAGAGGAACGAGATGTCGGTAAAGGCCGCGCAAGCAAAGATAGCGGCTTCACCGGCGATCACGCCGCAGAACGCTGCTGTCCCCTGGACGCGTTTAAAGAAGAACGCGAGCATAAAAACCCCTAGCAACCCGCCATAAAAAAGCGATCCTACGATATTCACACGCTCAATCAAAGCTCCGAATCCACGTGCGCCCATAGTGGCAAATCCAACTGCAAATGCGGCCCAGAACAAAGTCAATATCCGCGACGCCAGCAGGTATTCGCCATCGGCAGCGTTTCGAGAAATGTAGCGTTTATAGATGTCGATCAGTGCTACCGTTGCCAGCGAATTAATCTCACCGGAAGTGGAACCCATGGAAGCGGACAGGATTACTCCCACTACCAGGCCGACGATCCCAACCGGCAAATAGGTTCGGATGAAGTGCAGGAAGATATAGTTTGTGTCGTCGAAGGTGGACGAATGATTCAAACCAGCTACCAGATTTAAGCCTTGACTTCGCGCCTGGTCGAATTTGTTCTCAGCCGCGCGAAAAGTCGATAGCTCTTTCCCAAGCGGTTGCTTGTTGTTCATCGCAGCTGCAATCTGGAGTGCGGCGGTTCGACGATCTTCAAATGCTTTTGTGTATGTGGCCTCGAGAATGTTCCATTTTTGGCTTTTCTGCGCGTGCGCCGCTTCTACGGGATGAAAAATCATTGGCGGCTGCACGAAAAGCGACAACGAAAATACGATTACGCCAATGAATAAAATGAACAACTGCATCGGAATCTTTACAACCGCATTGAAAATAAGACTGAGGCGGCTTTGCGCTATAGAGCGACCTGTAAGATAACGCTGCACCTGGCTTTGATCGCAACCGAAATATGCCAGCGCTAGAAACGCGCCGCCAATCAGACCGCTCCATACGTTATAGCGGTTTGAAAAGTTTAGATGCGTGTCGATGATATTCATTCGATTTGCCGCGCCCGCGACGCGTACGGCATCCAGAAACGAAACATTCGACGGCAGCGCGTGGATGGCCACAATCAAGCTGAATACAAGTGCCAGAAAAATCATCATCATCTGTTGCACGTCGGCCCACGTCAACGCCTTGATGCCGCCGGTGGTTACATACACCACCACCAGAGCGCCGATCAACACGGTTATCCAGCGATCGGAAACGCCCAGCACGGCGGACAGGACAACGGCTGGCGCGTACATGCCGATGCCCGCCCCGAGTCCCCGCTGGATGAGGAATACGCCGCTAACTAAGGCACGGGTTTTCGCGTCGAAACGCTTTTCCAGGTACTCATACGCCGTGTAGACTTTGGCGCCATGAAAAATTGGTACGGCGGTTACGCACAGAATCACCATCGCAATCGGCAGGCCGAGATAAAACTGGACAAAGCGCATGCCGTCCACATATCCTTGCCCGGTTGTTGAGATGAAAGTTATGGCGCTGGCTTGCGTGGCCAGAATGGAAAGGCCCATGGCGTACCAGGGCATGTTGCGGCCAGCCAAAAGATATTTGTTAACTGTATTGCTGCCCCGGCCGCGCCACAAACCGTAGCTCACAAGCGATATGAGCCATAGCGAAAGCATCACCCAGTCCAGGACTGTCACGCGGAAGAGCCCTTAATCTGGGCAACCTGTTCGCGGCTCACTCTGCCGGCTGCCGCGCGCGGTATTCTGGCCGCACGCCCAACGTGGATTTCTTTAATGTGCTTGTCGTCTTGCAGATCGGCAATGACCGCCTCGCGCAAACCGCCACCGACAAGAATTGTGATTTCCGGTGAGGCGAGTTGTTGCCAGTAATGCAGGCGGCTTTTGCGTTCGGCCCATGTTCCCGTTCCGCCATTGGTAAGAATGCGGTCAATTTGCGGGATGGTTTTTAATTGCTCAATTGCCTGACTAGGATTGGCCATGCGATCAAAAGCGCGATGAAACGTTAGCCTGAGGCCAGGTACACAGGCGGCAATCGCCCGCATACTATCGATGTCCACACCGTGGTCTTTCAAGTATCCGGCGACAAGACCGTCCACACCCAATTTGGCGATTTCAATGGCGTCGCTGCGGAGTCTGTCCAATTCGGCTTCGCCAGATAGATGCATGACGTCTTGTTCGCGCAAGATAACGCGCAATGGAATTCGCACCGCTGCGGCGATTTGGCGAACCAATTCCAAAGGAGGCGTAAGTCCGCCGGCGTCCAGCTCTCTTACTACTTCCAGCCGATCGGCGCCACCAGCCTCGGCTTCAATAGCGTCAGGCAGGCTGCTGACGATAATTTCCAGAATTTTGGGACGCTTCGAAGCCTTCATTAAACTCAATAGTGTAGGGCCATTGTGACGCAGTATAAGGTGGCAATGATTGTCACAAGGTAAATGATGATGGCTGCATAGACCCTTGGCCACGTTGCTAAAAATGGCGGCGGTTCCGTTTCCCCAATAGTGCGCTCGCCAGTTGGCATGCAACTAGTCTCTCAGAAAGAGAGTATCGGCTACACTGTATCCGTGGGAAATCAAGCCACTAGGCCCACCATTAACGTTCTCATTGTTGACGACGAGGAATCGCAAAGAACACCGCTAGCAAACATGGTGACGGCCTGGGGATTTAATGCGGAGACAGCATCTGACGGGCAAGAAGCGTTGGAGAAACTGAATTCGTTTTCAGCCAACGTCATCATTACCGACCTGATGATGCCGCGTATGGATGGCTTCGAATTTATGAAGCGTTTGAATGCGGATGGCAATATGCCGCCTTCTATTGTGCTGACGGCTTTTGGAAATATCGAAACCGCCATTCAAACCATTCATGATCTGGGCGCGTTCTGGTTCATGGAGAAGCCCATTCAGCCACCCGCTTTGCGCGTGCTGATTGAACGTGCGGCATCGCAAAGCAAGTTGGTTGAAGAAGCCGAGCGTTTGCAGCGGCAGTTGCAGTATCAGGGCGTGCTGGTGGACATGGTCGGCACGTCGCCGCAGATGCAGAGTGTCTTTTCCGTGATACGCCAGGTTGCGCCCAGCAAAGCGGCGGTGTTGGTGGTGGGCGAAAGCGGTACGGGCAAGGAACTGGTCGCGCGCGCCATTCATCAGCTGAGTCCGCGTCGCGGCGGGCCGTTTGTAGCGATCAACTGCGCGGCCATGCCCGAGACGCTGATGGAGAGTGAATTATTCGGGCACGAGAAAGGCGCATTCACCGGCGCTTTGGAGCGTCGCGCGGGCTGCTTTGAATTGGCCCAGCACGGCACGATACTTTTGGACGAACTGGCCGAAATGCCTTCGGGCACGCAGGCCAAACTGTTGCGGGTGTTGGAGGATTCGCGGGTCCGGCGACTGGCTGGAAAGAATGAAATTTCCGTCGATGTGCGTGTTGTCGCCGCCACGAATCGCAATTTAGACGAAGCGCTAAAAAAGGGTGATCTGCGCGAGGATCTGTTCTATCGTCTGAATGTTTTTCAAATCGCGCTGCCTCCGCTCCGCCAGCGTGTGTCGGATATGGCTGTGCTTTGCGATGCGCTCATCACCATGTTGAACCAAAAGCACAATTGCAATGTCACCGGCGTGACTTCGGAAGTGATGGAGGCCTTTCGCAAATATGCTTGGCCAGGAAATGTGCGCGAGCTGCGCAACGTTTTGGAACGCGCAGTAATTCTGGCAGGGCAGGGCACAATTCAAGTGGCGCATTTGCCCTATGACTTTGGAATTGCCACCGGGTCGCGTCCACCCGCGCAAATATTTGAACCCGATAGTGTCCGCCTTTCCGTTGGAACATCCGTCAGCGAAGCAGAGAAGGCATTGATTCAAATAACGCTGCAGCACACGAAAAACAACAAAACGCGCGCGGCTGAGATTCTCGGTATCAGTTTGAAGACGCTCTTTAACAAGCTGAAAGAATATGGCACGGATGCAGTCGAAGGCAACGCCTAAAGCGATTAGGCGGTAAGCTTGCGCAGGATACGCGTAGCGCCATCTTTACCGTGCAAGCCAATTTCCGTATGCGGGCCTACGCAACTGGGGCAGCCGGCCTCGCACGAGCATTTGGAAACCAGATCCAACGCTGCTTTGAATAATTCAGCCTGACGCCGAAACAACGGATCGCTTTGTCCGATGCCGCCAGGGTAGTTGTCATAAAGCACAACATCTGGTTCGAAGACCGATTGCTTTTCAGCCGAGTCATCTAAAACCGCTGCCGCTAAATCTCGTGGATCGCTAAGCAGCAGGACGCTGCCTACGGTTCGCAACACATTTCCCAAGCCGTGCAGAGCATCTTGCAAATCGGCCGTTGTGAAGCCTGCAAAATCTTCGCCGAAGAATCCATTTGGAAAATGCACCCAAAATGCAGTTGTATGCATTTCTTGTTCGGGCAGGGAAAGTTGTCCGGCGCCGACGTTTTCGAGCGTGTAGAACTTAATTTTCTTAAATCCAACCACCTGACGTTTGACGCGCACTTCGCCATGCGAAGAAATCGCAGGCGTGAGTTCGTTCACCGGGTGCGTTTCCAAATTTGCCAGTTCGAAAACCTGCGAATAGACAATCGCATCGGTGAAATAGTCCGAATCCACCTGCCGGACAAATGCCTTGCGCCCATCGTAATCCAGTTTTTCGACTTGAAACTGACGCGCATCATGCAAATAGATTGCTTTTTCGTGCAGGGTCGTTAGTGCAGATGGAAAATCGACATCCCCGATGATCTTGTGATCTCCGGTAATGTCGATGACCAAGAAATTGTCGCTGCTGACGGAGCGCAAGCTGACAGAATCGGCTGGATAGCTATCGTGCACCCAATGCCAACTGTCACCGGAATGGTGAAGCAGTTCTAGATCTTCAGAAAGAAAGCGGCACATGGCTGCGAGGTCATGCGAACCATATTGCTCGCCGTCTTTCAGCGGCAGTTCGAAGGCAGCGCATTTCAAATGGCTGAGCATGATCTCCAGGTTGTCCGCATTGATGTGCGCTTGTTCGGGCGATCCGGAGAAAAAGTATTCGGGATGTTCAACTATGTACTGATCCAGCGGCGCGCTGGAAGCCACAAACACGGCCAGCGACGAGCTTTGGCGTCGTCCGGCGCGGCCCGCGCGCTGTAACGTGGAGGCAATACTGCCCGGGTAACCTGCCAACACCACGGCATCCAATCCGCCAATATCCACGCCCAATTCCAGCGCATTGGTTGCCACAACGGCGCGAATGTCGCCTCCACGCAGACCCTGTTCAATGTGACGCCGCTCTTTCGGCAAATAGCCGCCGCGATAACCGCGCACCGCTTCGTTTGAAAAAGGCAATTGCGAGCATGCGTCTTTCAAATATGTCGTTAGAATCTCGGTGGCAAGCCGATTATTCGTGAAGACCAGCGTCTGCTGCTTTTGCCGGATTAGTTCTACCGCGATGCGCCGCGTCTCGTGCAGGTAACTTCTGCGAATGCCCAATTGCGCGTTCACAACGGGCGGATTGTAGAAAACGAAGTACTTGTCGCCCGACGGTGCGCCGTTGTCGTCAACGGTAACGAACTGTTCTTCGGTAATCGCCTGCGCCAGTTCATTTGGATTGGCGATCGTTGCCGAGCAGCAAATGAATTGCGGCTTTGAACCATAGAATTCGCAAATCCGTTTCAAACGGCGAATAACATTTGCCAAGTGGCTGCCATAAACACCGCGATAGTAATGCAGTTCGTCGATGACAAAATAACGCAGATTCTCAAACAGCTTGGCCCATTTGGTGTGATGCGGCAGAATGCCCGTATGCAGCATGTCCGGGTTGGTCAGCACAACATTGGCTTTGTCTCGAATACTGCGGCGCGCGTCGGAAGGCGTGTCGCCATCGTAGCTGTGGCAAACGAAGGGGGCGCCTAAGGCATCGTTCAAATGCTGCAACTCCAAACGCTGATCTTCGGCCAGCGCTTTAGTGGGGAAAAGGTAAACCGCTCTGGCGGCTGGGTCGTTCAGAAGCGTGTGCACCACAGGCAGGTTGTAGCAGAGCGTCTTACCGCTTGCGGTGGGTGTCACAACCACCACATTCTTGCCGTCTAGCGATTGTTCAATTGCCGCTGCCTGATGCGTGTACAGTTTTTCCACACCGCGTTGCGCCAGGGCTTTGATTACCGGTTCGGAAAGCAGGGAAGGGAATTCGCCAAAACGGGCCGGGCGGGCAGTCTGATGACGAACCGCGCGAACGGGCGATTGGTCCTGTTGCATCGCTTCCAGAAAACGCGTTGCTATCGCCTGGGTGACAGTCGAATTCTGTACTGACAATGCGTCTGCCGCCGTAGACGTGCGTGCGAAGTCCAGACTCAAGTTCATTTCTTCTACGCTAACCGAATTTCGAAGGGAGAACAAGTGGCGAAAGTTGAATTTCCTCAAACCAGCAAGCCCGCAATCCTTTGCACGGTTTCAAAAGTGTCTGAATCGCCGGGTGATTTGTCCTCGCGATAGCGTTTCACGCGCGCAAAACGCAAAGCCAAACCGCTGACGTAACGCGGGCTTACCTGAATCTCGTTAAAGGCGATTTCCACCACCAGCTTCGGTTCCACATATACCGCATACTTATCACGCGCCACTTCCAACTTCAACAAGGCTTGTGTTTGCCACGACAGCATTTCGTCAGTCAGACCTTTGAATGTCTTGCCAAGCATGGCAAAGCCGCCTTTATGGGTGTCGCGCGCACCTAAGTGTAGGTTGCTAAGCCAGCCGCGACGACGCCCGCTTCCCCATTCCGCTGCCACAATTACCAAGTCCAAACTCTTAACCTGCTTGATCTTCACCCAGCTTTGGCCGCGAGCGCCGGCAGCATAGCTGCTTTCGGGAGACTTCGCCATTACGCCTTCGTGGCCATGCGCAAAAGCCGTTTGCAGGAATGTTTCAGCTTTGCCTAAATCGCCAGTTAACAAGTTGGGAATCAAAGCTTCGCCGGGGACAAGTTTTGCAAGCTCAGCGAAGCGCATACGCTGCTGTTCATCAATCAGCGGGCTGCCGTTCAGGTACAGCAGGTCAAACCAAAACGGACTCATGGGCAGTTGTTGTGCCAGCGATTCGACACCTGTGCGGCGGCCAAAGCGGCGCATAGAGACTTGAAATGGTTGCGGGCGTCCGTCGGGCTGAAGGCTGAGCACTTCGCCATCCAGAATCAAGTTGTGAGCGGGCATCGCTCGCACCGCAGCCACGACTTCCGGCACGGCCACGGTGACATCGTTCCCCTGCCGAGAATAAATAGCCACTTCGTCGCCCGATTTATGCGCCTGGATACGCGCCCCATCCAACTTGAACTCCCACGCGGCTTCACCCAAGCTCTCTAACGCCTCGCTAACATCGTCGGCCGAGCCCGCGAGCATAGGCTGAACGGGACGAAACAGTTGGATGTCGTATTGGCTGAGGCCAATTTCACCACGCTGCAACACCGCGCTGGCGATCGCCATTGCGCTACCGGCCATCATGGCGGCACGCCGCAATCGGTCGAGCGTAATACCGGTTGCCTTCGCCAACGCTTCAAGCATGATGCCTTCTAATGCGCCTTGGCGTAATTCGCCGCCTAGCAAATTAATCAAGAAGCGTTGTTCGTCGCTAGTCGCGCGTTCCAGCAATTCCTGAAGTAGTTGTCTGCGGCGTTGATCGGCTCCGGTGCCCTGCACATCGGCAATCTCACTGAAGATGCCACTGACAAATTTGATTTCTAAGCTGGGAATTGGTGCGCTTGCGGTCTCACCAAGCGAATCACGCAGCGTGGCGTAGCCAACACCGATTCGTCCTTGCGGCAGCGATCCGGACAGAAATGCCACCGCCGCTTCCGTTTCCTCCGGATTTAGCTGCCGCAGCAGTGTGCACAGAATGTCAATTTTTTCACGGCGTTTAGTGGTCTCCGAGATTCTGTGAGAAGCTTCCACAACGCGGGCTAGCAACATAGGGTATGACTAAGTTTCACACGGTCTCGTGTGGAAGTACCTGCACAAAAATATGGCGAATCTTCGGATTCGCTGTGCGGACTGCATCTTCGACGTTCTGGGCAATTTTGTGTCCTTGGGAAACAGTCAGGCCAGGGTCAACAGCGATATTGATACCAACAATGAAGCCGGTTCGCACACGTGCTACAAAACACTCGCCCACGCTGCGCACGTCAGCCACGTTGATCGCCCCGCGCCTGGCCAAATCCTCCACATCTTCGCCGGTTATCTGTCCTTGGGCTTCATTGGCGGCGCGTAGTTGCAGTAGATGAACCGGAAGTTTGCGCAAGGCCACACTGCGGCCGGGCAAAATGTTGTACCAAAGAAACGGAGCGCTAAAGCCGCGCGAAGGCGGCAGACCTCGCGCGCCATAACGCAACAATATTTCACGCGTCTCTTCTAACGGATCCGTGAAACGCGGCGGCTCTTCCGCGATGTGCTGGACAGTTTGCAATGCTTGGTCCGGGTCCGCTTCCTCAACGTCAAAGACTTTCACTTCGTCGTATCCGTGCCGGTCCATCGAATCGCCAGCCATCACTTTGATTAGCTCCGGGATAGTGGCGCATTTTTCTGTCCATGACGGTTGAACATTCTCGCGTCCGGCCGGCAAGGCCGCGGTGCCCACCGCGCCACAATGAAAACACACGAATCTACCCAGCCGGTCGATGTTCTCGTATGCCCAGCCCACTTCTCCCAGCCTGCCCGGAGCATGTCCGAAGCCGCTCCAGCGAACAAAAATGTAAGCCCTTCCGGACCGCTTGCTCATGATTTGAATTGCTCGTCAATAGGTACGCGAAAACCCATTGCTAAAGCATTCGTTTGATTTGCCATTCCCACTACTGCCATTAATTCCCCCAGCATTTCATCTGTCATCCCCTTACTTCTCGCACCAGCCGTATGCGACGCCATGCAATAAGCGCATTGATTCGTCGCGCTAATTGCCAGATAGATCATTTCTTTCGTCAAAGGATCTATCGCGCCCGGCGCCATTACCGCTTTAATCCCCTCCCAGGTGCGCCGCAACAAATCTGGTTGAATGGCCAATGCCTTCCAGAAGTTATTGATTGTATCTGTTTGGCGAGTTTTCATGATGTCGTCATAGACTTCACGAACTTCCGTACTCGTCTGGCTGTATTCGATCATGCTTAGAATTCTAAGCTGAAATTCTCCAAACTTCTAGTTCAGGACTGCCCAATAACAATGCCTGCAATAAACACTAATACTCCTCCCAGTACCACTTGCAAAGCTGCCCGGAACCACGGCGTCTCCATATAATGCTGCCGGATCCAACTGATAAGGCCCAACTCCAATACGACTACCGTAAAAGCTACGCCGGTTGCCACACGGAAATCACTCAGTAGATAGGGCAAAGTGTGCCCTATTCCTCCGACCGTAGTCATTAATCCGGTCACCAGCCCTCGCAGCCAAGGAGAACCGCGCCCGGTGAGCGAACCGTCGTCCGATAAGGCTTCGGCAAAAGCCATGGAGATTCCGGCTCCAACGGAAGCGGCCAACCCAACCAGGAATGCGTCATGCGTTGTCTTGGTAGCAAACGCTGCCGCAAAAAGCGGGGCTAGCGTGGATACAGAACCGTCCATCAGTCCTACCAACCCAGGTTGCACATATTGCAGCACGAACATGCGGCGAATGGCTTCGTCTTCATGTTTGCGCGCGCCAGATTCGCTTTGTTCGCGCTCGAGAATTTGAGCCGATGCTGAATGTTTCGATTCCGCCTCAATCAAATCGCCCAGCAGCTTGCGCGTAGATGCGTCAGTGGTTCGCTCTAAAGCACGCTCATAAACGTGCCGCGATTCTTTCTCCATGCTTTCCACCGTGCGGCGGATTGTGCTGGGACTGACAGGACCTACCAGCCAAACCGATGGCCGGTTAATAAATCCCTTTACGTCGCTCCGCTTGATATACGGAATATATTCTCCGAAACGTACACGATACAAATCCAGCAAGTGGGCGCGATGTTCAGATTCCTCTTTTTGCATTTCTTCCAGCAGGCTTGCGGTTGCTGGAAAATCCTCGCGCAGGTTTTCGGCAAAACCAGCATAAATCCGGCTATCTTCCTCTTCCAGCGAGACTGCTAACGCCAAAATTTCGTTCTCGGTCAGGTCTTTGAAGTTCTTAGCCACGTCAACTGAATATCCCTCCAATGAGTCTAAACGACAATGGTAGGTAGCCCCTCTAAAATGCTTGACCGAATCACTGTGCATGGTGCGCGCCAGCACAACCTGAAAAACATCAGTATCGACATTCCACGGAATACCTTTACCGTGATTACCGGGTTGAGCGGATCTGGAAAAAGCTCGCTCGCTTTCGACACGATTTACGCGGAAGGGCAGCGCCGCTATGTAGAAACGCTGTCACCTTACGCGCGTCAGTTTCTTGACCAGATGGAACGTCCAGACGTGGATTCGATTGATGGCCTTAGCCCGGCCATTTCGATTGAGCAGAAAACCACGACGCGCAGCCCGCGCTCCACTGTCGGCACTGTGACCGAGATTTACGATTACCTGCGCGTGCTTTTCTCAGCGGCCGGAACTCCACATTGTCCATTGTGTGGAGCGGAAATCGCCCGCCAAACGCCGGCCCAAATTTTGGAGCAGGTTTTCAGCCTGCATCAAAATGACCGCATTATGATTCTTGCCCCCATTGCGCGCGGTCGAAAAGGCGAATATAAGAAAGAACTGGAAGCCATTGCGAAGGGCGGGTTTCGGGCGCGCATCGATGGCGAACTAAAAACGCTGGATGAGCCGGTAAAGCTGGATAAGCGCAAGAATCACACCATTGAAGTGGTCATTGACCGATTGGTTGTGAAGCCTGGCATTGAAGCACGGCTGGAGAGTTCCATTCAAACCGCGCTCAAGTGGGCCGACGGCCTGGTGATTGTTGCCGTAATTGACGGCCCGGAACGTCTATATTCGGAAAAACTTGCCTGTCCGAACGACGGCACCAGCATTCCGCAATTAGAACCGCGGTCATTCTCATTTAATAGCCCTTACGGGGCGTGCGAGAACTGCAATGGCGTGGGCAGCACGTGGGCTTTTGATCCGGCGAAAGTGATTAACGATCCATCGAAGTCTTTGATGGATGGCGCGCTGGGGCCAGGCTCAACTTCTTCCTATATGCAGGCAGCCTTGAACGAGGCAGCCGATGCTTTGAAGATTGACTTGGGCATTCCTTTTGAGGATCTGCCGAAGAAGACGCGCAATCTGCTGCTTTATGGTGGTCAGCAATTTGCCGGCATCTTGAAAGTCTTGGACGATAACTATAGCCGAGCGAGCGAAGGCTATCGCGAATGGTTGATGGAGTACATGTCTCCCACCAAATGCCCGAAATGCGAAGGCAAACGGCTAAAACCATCCAGTTTGGCGGTTCGTGTGAAGAGCCTTTCGATTGCCGATTTCACCAGCATGTCGATTGCCCGCGTGTTGCCGCTGGTTCGTAGTTGGAAGTTCACCGAGCGAGAGTTGAAAGTTGTCGGCCGCGTACTGGAGGAAATTGAAAATCGAATGCAGTTTCTGGCCGACGTCGGGCTGGATTATCTCAGCCTGGAACGTTCTTCGGCAACGCTTTCCGGCGGCGAGGCGCAGCGCATTCGTTTAGCGACGCAAATCGGTTCAAAGCTGCGCGGAGTCTTGTATGTTCTGGACGAACCCTCTATCGGTCTGCATCCACGCGACAACAGCAAGTTGCTGGACACGCTGCATCATTTGCGCGATTTGGGGAATACTGTCCTGGTGGTGGAGCATGATGCGGAGACAATCGAACGCGCCGATTATGTGATAGATCTGGGTCCGCAAGCAGGCCGCTTGGGCGGCAACTTGATGGCTCAGGGCACGCCTGCGCAAATTATGCAGACCCCAGGTTCCCTAACAGGCGCATATCTATCGGGAAAAATCTCCATTCCCTCACCTCTGGTTCGCAGGCCAGGCAGCGGTCTAAAACTGACGGTAAAAGGCGCGTGTGAGCACAATTTGCGCGATATCACTGTCGATTTTCCCTTGGGCACATTAACGGTCGTAACCGGCGTTTCGGGCAGTGGCAAATCCACGCTGGTGCACGACATTCTGTATCGTGCGTTGTCGAAGGAAGTATACGGCTCCAGCACCGAACCAGGACAGCACGATTCAATTGTCGGTCTGAACAATATAGACAAGGTGATTGAGATTGACCAATCGGCCATCGGTCGCACTCCTCGATCCAACCCGGCTACGTACACCGGCGTGTTCTCAGCTATTCGCGATATTTACGCCATGTTGCCGGAATCGCGCGAACGTGGGTACAAAGCCGGACGCTTCAGCTTTAACGTGAAGGGCGGACGTTGCGAGGCCTGCCAGGGCGATGGGCTGAAACGTATCGAGATGAATTTTCTGCCCGACGTTTTTGTTACCTGCGATGTCTGCCGTGGCCGCCGCTACAATTTAGAAACTTTGCAGGTGAAGTACAAAGGCAAAAGTATCGCCGACCTTCTGGAGTCGAGCGTTGAAGATGCTTTAGCATTGCTCGAAAACATTCCGCAAGTCGCGTCCAAGCTAAGAACATTGACTGAGGTAGGTCTTGGCTATTTGCATTTAGGCCAATCGTCCACAACGCTTTCTGGTGGCGAAGCGCAGCGCATTAAGCTTGCGAAGGAACTGAGCAAACGCCAAACTGGAAAAACATTCTACCTGTTGGACGAACCAACCACCGGCCTGCATTTCGACGACGTTCGAAAATTGCTGGAAGTGCTGCAAAGGCTGGTAGATTTAGGCAACACTGTAGTGATTATTGAACACCATTTGGACATTATTAAAAACGCTGATTATTTAATTGATCTTGGTCCCGAAGGCGGTGAGGGAGGCGGCAAAATTGTCGCCACCGGAACACCGGAGCAGGTTGTGCGGGTGAAGGCTAGTCATACGGCGGCAGCTCTTCGGAAGATAATGAGAGCGGGAAATGCAGCCTGACACCACGCCTACCTCAGAAGACGTTATTTCGTCCTTGTCCCCGCCCCCGTATCCGTTTTGGGGCTGGATTGACTTTGCTCTTGTCATGGGGCTCATGGTCGCGCTCTTCGGCCTGATCATTATCGCTGCGGCAGTTATCGCGGCCGTTGTTCCCTCGCTCCGGACGAATATGGTACCGCTGTTGCTACCGGCTCAGCTAGCCATGTATGTAGCAATCTATCTACCCATTTTTATTGTCTTTCGTGTGCGTCATGGTAAGCCTGTGTTTTCGTCCTTAGGCTGGAAGAAACCCAACGAAAAATCCACTTTGCTTTGGGTTGGCTTAAGCGGAATGGTACTTTCCATCGCCGTGGATTTAATCTTGGTAAAGCTGCATTCGCCGGAGGTGGAAATGGATGTGCTGGCACAGCTTCAGGATCACCCCATATTGCTCGCTTTGCTCGGCCTGATCGCAATTACCCTGGCGCCCCTGTTTGAAGAACTGCTATTTCGCGGCTTCATGCAGCCGCTCTTCTCGCGGACGCTCGGCGTTGCAGCCGGCATCTTTCTCACAGCGGTGCTATTCGGCTTGCTTCATTCCATTCAATATAAGTACGTCTGGCAATACGTCGCCGGAGTTACTTTTGTTGGCATCGTTTTAGGCATTGTGCGCTACCGTACTGGCTCCATCATGACGACTACCATCATGCACGCTTGCTATAACAGCGTTGCTGCCTTAGGATTACTGGTTCATCACAAATAGCTCATGTCATCTTCTGTTCTTACTCAAACCATAGAAACCATTGAATGGACTCCGTCCGGCGTGGTGATGATCGATCAAACTCGTCTGCCGCGCGAAACCGTATTTGTCACCTGCCGCACCTATGTGGAAGTGGCCGATGCCATTCGCAACATGATCATCCGCGGCGCTCCTGCTATCGGCGTAGCTGCCGCTATGGGTGTGGCCATTGGCGCGCTGCAATCGGAAAGCCTGGATGCCGATATGCCCGTCATTTGCGAAACGCTGGCCAAAACTCGTCCCACCGCGGTGAATCTCTTCTGGGCCATTGATCGCATGAAGCGTGTCTATGCAGACGTCCGCCATCTGCCGCTTTCCGATATTCGCGAGCGGTTGGTCAGCGAGGCGCAGAAAGTTCGGGCTGAAGACATCGCTATTAACAAAGCCATAGGCAGCTTTGGCGCAGATCTTGTTCCCGACGGCAAGACGGTGCTGACGCACTGCAATGCGGGTGCATTGGCAACTGCCGGCTTCGGAACCGCGTTAGGCGTTATTCGCGCGGCTGTTCAGCAGGGCAAAAAGATTGACGTATTTGCCGACGAAACGCGGCCTTTTCTGCAGGGCGCTCGGCTGACCGCTTGGGAACTGCAACGTGACGGCATAGAGACGACTCTCATTACCGACAACATGGCGGGCCATTTTCTGAAAAGCGGTCGAATTGGCTGCGTAGTTGTTGGTGCCGATCGAATTGCCGCCAATGGCGATGTTGCTAACAAGGTTGGCACATACGGTGTTGCTGTCTTAGCCAAGGAAAACAATGTCCCGTTTTACGTTGCGGCGCCCATTTCGACGCTCGACCTAACTTTGCGTTCAGGCGATTTGATTCCGATTGAAGAACGCTCCGCACGGGAAGTGACACACGTTCAAGGCGTGCACGTCGCGCCCGATGGCATCAAGGTTGCCAATCCTGCTTTCGATGTAACACCCAACCGCTACGTCAGCGCCATCATCACCGAACGCGGCGTGGCGAGAGCGCCCTATGAGACGAGCTTAGAAGCTCTGATGAACCAGCCGCCCGTTAAGGTTTGATGCGTCAGCTAAAACGGTTCGCCTGGCAGCGGTGCCAACACAGGAGTGGTTTTACCCCAGTCTTGCTCTTTGGCCGTTTTCATATCTTTCACTAATTGATCGGGCAATGTGGTATTCAGCTTTGGTCGCCCCGGTTGTTCCGCCAACACCCAGCCCAGCGCCGAAATTGTTTTACTCACCACAACCATTTCCTGATAATCCAGCTTGTCCGGCGTGTCGCTCGGGCGATGGTAATCGGGATGCAGTCCGGTTGTAAAGAAAGCGATCGGCACGCCAACTTTCGCGAAATTATAGTGGTCGCTGCGGTAGAAAATACGTTGGCCTCGTGCTGACGGTCCCAAATTGTCGTGCGTCTTGTCTGGAACTGTGGAATCGTAAAAATGATTCAGAGCTAACTTCTGATATTCGGAGTTGGTCGTCTCTATCGTCTTTTCCAGATCATCGCTGCTAACGTTTGGCCCCACCACCAGAATCTCGTTCGAATTCACCAGCACGTGCGATTTGTTGCTGTCCTCGAATTTCGGTCCCTTGGTTCGCCCAATCATGTCGATGTTCAAGTCAGCTACGACCTTCGAGATATCAACCGGAGGAAATTCGGCGAAATATTGAGAACCCCATAAACCCTTTTCCTCACCCGCATTCCATAGAAAAATGATGCTGCGCTTTGGCCGAATCCCTTTGGCTGCGCCCTCCGCGTAAGCGTGCGCAATCGCCAACAGAGCGGTTGAGCCCGATCCATCATCGTCGGCGCCATGATTCACTTCGCCACTGGCTGTCAAACCAAGATGATCCAGATGCGCGCTCATCAAAACATATTCCTGCTTCAATTCAGGATCGCCGCCTTCCAGCATTCCCACGACATTCTCTGCGTGTCCCGGACTTTCTTTTACACTCACTTGCATACTGAGTTTCTTGTCTGCATTTAGGGCAAATACGTTGGGTTTGGCCGCGCCCGTAGACGCGGCAAAAATCTGTTCGCCCGTTTGTTTCTCTCCTTGAAAGATCGCGTTTGCAAGCGACAAATCCACGGTGATGGAAGGAACAGTGGGGCATGCGGAATTGGGCGCAAACTTGGCGACTCGATACGAAAGCCCGTTCGGACCCATCTCGCTGCCCACAGTCGGCGCTCCCTGGCCCAATCCGTTTGTCACTTGTTGATAAGTCTCAACCCGCACAACCGCAATCGCGCCATTCTTTGCGGCAGCTTGTTCGGGTGAATAAAAATCTGTGCATGCTTCGCCCAGCGGATTCGGTGTGCCGGGGCCTCGCGGACCAGGCGGTTGATTGCGAAGTTCGGAAGGTAATCCCGCAGCAATCACAATTTTGCCCTTTACGTCGATGCCTTCATAAGGATTGACGTTGGTTTTCTTCACCACATAACCGTCGCCAACAAAGAATAAATTTCCAGAGATCTTGATCGCTTCTACAGGAGATCCGCCAAAGCGTCCTCCGGGAATAATCCAACTCTTGCCATATTCAAAGTTACTGCTGCCGACGGATACCTTGCTATCCGCAACGACAATTTGTTTTGAGACCAGTTCGAATGGCATGAAATACGGCTGCAGCGGACCATTTGTTCCAGTTGTGCTGCCTGCCGGTAGAATGCCCCATTGAGCCAAGTTGCTGGCCACATATAACGCGGCCGTATCGTAACCGCGCGAAGGCAAATTCCTTCCTTCTAACTGATCAGAAGCAAGAAAATACTCATGTATCTTCATCTCTTGCTCACTGATAGCGTCGGAGTTGCCAAACTTACTGGCAACGTGCTTTGGCTTCTCTGCGTGCAAGTCTCGCGCTACGAGAGACAGCAAAATGGCAATAACAAATCGGATTGCGTTTGTGCGCATCATCTTAAGAAAACACGACTATAGCAACAAGGAACGACCAACTGCGGTTGATATCCTCTAATTTGCGCAATTCTCGACTGTTTTGTTGGACCGCCCCCATCTCGATCCTTGTAGCCGGAGGTGTCTGGGCGTCCGACACCCCCGTTCGAACGCCGATCAGCTTCACAACTATATTGACGTCCGAGTTAAGTCGCGAGTTCAACGTCTTAAAAGCCAAGTCAGACCCGCCGCCTTATTACATGGCTTACGAAGCCACCGAAGACCAGACTGATTCCGCTTCTGCAACCTTGGGTGCACTGGTAGATGATTCTCATTCACACGTGCGCGGCGTGGACACAACCATTCGCGTCGGCTCGGCCAAGTTCGATAATTACCATCCATTTAAGGGTTCGCGCGGTCAAGTCACTAACTTCACAACGCTTTCCCTCGACGACAACCAGAACGAGATTACGCATCAACTCTGGGTAGAAACGGACCGCGCGTATCGCCTCGCCTCGCGCCGCTTGCTGCAGTTGAAGACGGACGAACAACTTTTGGCGGCGCAGGCCACCAACGATGCCGACTTTTCCTCGGAGCCGCCGCAAACTTATTCGCGGCTCCCTGAACAATACTCTTACAACCGCGACGCTTGGAATCAGCGCGTTCGCACGTGGTCGGCTGAATTCAAAAAACATCCAGCTATTATTGGCTCCGAAGTGACTTTCCGGGCGCAGCACGAGTTGCGCACATTCGTCAATACGGAAGGCAGTTCCATTCAACAAGGAATGAATCTGTTTCGAATTGAGATTTCCGGCGGCACAATCGCTCATGACGGTATGGAGATTTCAGACTTCGCTAGTGTCGAAGTGGCAGACCCAACACACATTCCGGAAGATAGCGTGGTTGTCAAAAAGGTCCAGGATTTGGCCACTATGCTGGACAACCTGGCTGCTGCTCCACCCGCTGAACCGATTGTCTGTCCGGCCATTCTTTCGGGCCGCGCCGCAGCCGTTTTCTTCCACGAAATCTTCGGTCACCGCGTGGAGGGCCACCGGCAAAAGGACGTTTCAGAAGGCCAGACCTTCACCAAGATGCTGGGCACCAAGGTGCTCCCCGACTTTATCAGTGTGAAGTTTGATCCAACCGAGCGGACTTACCAAGGCAAGGACTTGATCGGTTACTACGAATATGATGACGAGGGCGTGAAGTCTGCGCCTGTTGATGTGGTGCAAGACGGCGTGCTGAAAACCTTTTTGCTTTCTCGCTCGCCCGTCGGCGAGTTCGTGCATTCCAATGGTCACGGCCGGCGTCAACCCGGCTATGAAATTGTGTCCCGGCAATCTAATCTGATCGTCGATTCTACGAAGAAAGTGACGAATCAGCAACTGCGCGCGCGCCTGATCGAAGAAATCAAAAAACAGAACAAGCCCTATGGCCTCTATTTCGACGAGGTTTCGAGTGGCTACACTACAACCGCCCGGCGAGGTCTGCAAGCCTTCACCGTAGTGCCCTTGGTTGTCTATCGAGTCTTTGCCGATGGACGTCCGGATGAACTGATTCGCGGCGTTGATATTGTGGGTACGCCGCTTACCAGTTTCCAGAAGATTATTGCCACCTCTGATGTTTCGGAAATCTTCAACGGCTACTGCGGTGCCGAATCCGGAAGCATTCCGGTTTCTGCCGTGTCCCCCGCCATCCTGGTGTCTGAGATTGAAACCGAAAAGAAGCAAAACGCGCAGCGCCAGATGCCGATTTTGCCGCGCCCGGAGGCTGAATAAGTGAAGCGCATCGTTTTACTTCTATTCACTGCGGCCGGCGCAATTCTGGCCGCGAACGCGACCGTGGAAGCCCGGCAAGATGTCCAGTTGCGAGCTATGCTGGATGAACTGGCACGCGCCAAAAATCTGCAGCTAAATGACCTGGAAAAGCCGTATTTTGTCGAATACGATAGCGGCGATTCCGAAGAATATACGATCGCCGCTAGTTTGGGCGGCCTGTTAAGTTCGTCTCACACGCGCTTCCGCATTCCCCGCATGGAAGTTCGCGTAGGCGACTACAAATTCGACAACACCAACTCGGTCTTTAGCGGATTTGGACGGCTGGGAATGCTGCCTGTAGACGATGATTATTCGGCTTTACGTACCGAGTTTTGGCTAGCCAGTGACGCCATTTACAAAGCCGCCACCGAACAATTGACGCACAAACGAAACGCCTTGCGCGAGATTGCCGATCCGGATCCAACTCCTGATTTCTCGCCTGCTCAAGCGGTCCAAGTATTAGAGCCGCCGTCTGTTTATGGCTTAGATCAGAAATATTGGGAGAACGTTCTGCGCCGTGCCTCCGAAAGAGCGTCCAATCATCCTGGGCTCGATTCGTCCAGCATTGTGCTGCGTTCCGTTTCCTCTACCTATCGTTTGGTGAACACGGAAGGGACGATTGTTCGAACACCTCAAATACTGCATTCGATAACAGTCCGTGCGCAAGCACAAGCCTCTGATGGCAGCTATGTGTGGAATCATGTCGCATTTACCGTGGAATCGCCCACTTCATTTCCGGATGAGAAAACGTTGGCGTCCACCATGGATCAAGTTTCATCCGACGCAGAAGCCTTAGCGAAAGCGCCGATAGCCGACGATTACAGCGGCCCGGTCTTGTTTGAGCAAGAAGCGGCTGCGCAGATGATGGCTTCCGCGATGAGCGACGCAATCCGGTTGCATCGCAAACCACTCTCCCCTCCCGGAGCGAATTCGCAGCAGGTTTTAGAGAGTGTTTGGGCTAGCAAGGTCGGCTCTAAAGTTGTGCCCGATTGGTTGAGCATCATCGACGACCCATCAATAACTGAATCGCATGGCGTAGCGCTTGCCGGTGCTTACACGGTTGACGACGAAGGAGTGAAAGCGCAGCGAGTCCTGATTGTGGACAAAGGCGCTTTGAAAGGTTTCTTAACCAGCCGGGAACCGATTCGCAACATCAATGCGTCCAATGGTCATGGGCGTTTGCCCGCCGGCTATGGTTCGCAAGAAGGCGTTATTGGCAATCTCTTTGTTGAATCCTCTCAGGCCATCCCTGAAACTCAAATGAAGGCCAAACTTCTGGAAAAAGTAAAAGAATCGGGTGCGAAGTTTGGCCTCCTTATCCGCCGCATCGACTTTCCATTCTCCGCCAACTTCGATGAGTTGCAAAGCATGGCGCGTCAGTTGGAAAAGAACGGATACGCCCGCACTCTGAGTTCACCTATACTTGCCTATCGCGTGTATGCCGACGGTCACGAAGAGCTTGTTCGAGGCTTACGGTTCAAAGAATTCAGCGCTAAGGATCTGCGCGATATCAGCGCGGCATCCGACAAGCCCTACGTGTTGAATTACATTAACAACGGATCGGCCTTCAATTTTGCCGACGTCTCATCGGACGCAACCACATCGTCCGTTGTCTGCCCATCACTGCTCTTCGATACCCTGGATTTGGCACGTGCGGAAAATGAACCAGGCAAGCTGCCCGTTGTTCCCGCTCCGCCGCTTGTTGCAGGTCAGTAGTTCATGCGCATTTTAAGCCGCGCAGTTTTTCGTGAAGTCTTCATCAGCGCCAGCGTTGGCTCGCTTCTTTTTATCTTTGTTCTTTTTCTTCGCACAATAGAGAAGCTCGCTACTTACCTTGTGCGCGCTTCGGTTCCTACGCCAATCATCGGCAAACTTCTGCTTTACGCGCTTCCATCCACTTTGCCGCTGGCTTTGCCATTGGGCGTTTTGGTGGGCATATTGATCGGACTCAGTCGCATGTCGTCCGACAACGAAATCACCGCCATGCGAGCCAGCGGCGTCTCCAGTTCGGCAGTAGTTCGACCGGTGCTTCTGCTAGCATTCTTGGCCATGGCAGTAACAGCGCTGACCTCGCTTTGGCTGGCGCCGCTTTCGTTGCACCTGGAGACTTTGGCCGCTCGAAATTTCACCGCAGCTCAACTTACCGGCAACATCGAAACGCGTATCTTCAACGAGCAGTTTCCCAACACCGTGCTTTATGTTGGCGACGTCCAGACAATCGGCAAACAGAATATCTGGCATCAAGTGTTCATTGCCGATATCACCAAGCAAGAAGATCTGGAAAAGCAAGGCAAGAACCGTGCGGACAGCCCTCGCGTGATGGTGGCCGAACAAGCAATTCCAACTGCGGATGCCGCTCACAACCGCATCATTCTTGACATGCTGAACTTTCACTCCTACGAACGCGATAAGGACGGCAAAGCGATATCCACTGCCGCGCCCAGCCAAGCCGAAGTTCTTCAAGCGCAGGAGCAATCAGAACTGCAAGTCAACAAAACCGTTCAGGAAATGGACACGGGCCCGCTGTACAAGCGCGTGTATCACGTTAAAGGGTTGTCCAAGGAAGATCACACGGATGCGGCAATCGAACTGCACCAGCGGTTTGCTTTACCACTCGCCTGTGTTCTGCTCGCTTTAGTCGGCATCCCGTTGGGAATTTCTTCACGCAAGGGTGGCAAGTCCGCGGCCTTCGTACTCACTGTCCTCTTAGCGTTTGGGTACTATCTCGGATACATCACTCTGTTAGGACTCGCCAAAAAAGGCAGCTTGCCGGTGCCGGTTGCCGCATGGACTCCAAATGTCATCTTCGCCGTAACCGGGCTCATTCTTCTCCTACGACTGGAAAAGACGGGTGACACGGATATAACGGCGTGGGTGCAAACGTTGTGGCTTCGAGTGGTAGCGCGTATCAGTTCTTTGCACAGCGGAATTTCTGAGACCCGGACACGCATCGCCACTCCTTCCCGCATGCCAGCATTCTGGTTGAAGCCCATGCTAATTGACGGCTACGTTTTAAACGGCTTCATCTTTTACTTTTTGATCATGGTTTTCGCCCTCGTGTCACTGATCGAGATTTTTACCTTTTTCGAATTGCTGGGCGACATGGTGAAGAACGACATCGGCTTCTCGACGATGATCGACTATCTCTGGCATCTTGCCCCCAGCCTCATCTACCAGATAACGCCCTTCGGTACTCTCGTGGCCTCGTTGGTTTGCTTTGGCCTACTGACGAAGCACAACGAAGTGACCGCATTCAAAGCCGGAGGCATTAGTGTGCATCGATTGGCAGCGCCGGTTCTCGTCGCCAGTTTTGCCATCAGCCTCCTGCTGTTCGGGTTCGATCATTTTTATATTCCTGAAGCGAACCGCCGGCAGGAGATGCTCCGGGCCGTCATCAAAAACAAGCCCGTGGCTACTTATCTACGTCTCGACAGGCAATGGGTATTTGGTTCAGGTACGCGAGTCTATAACTTTCTCCGTCTTGACCCAGCTACTCATGTCATGACCAAAGCCAATGTCTATGAGTTGGATCCTAGAACCTATCGTGTCGTTCATCAGATCTCGGCGGAGCGTGCCCGTTGGGACGACAAGTCGCGCCAATGGGTTTTTGAAAACGGCCTCAGCCAGGACGGCCATGGAGCGGAAGGCACGTACCGCGAATTCTTACACGGCACTGCCACCTTTCCGGAACTGACCGAAACTCCTACCTGGTTCGTGAAGGAAGAAAAAGAATATAAGGAAATGAATTTCCAAGAACTGAGGACTTACATCGCCGAATTGCAAGCCAGCGGCTTAGATACGGCATCGCTTCAGGTGCAGTGGCATAAGAAATTCTCTGTGCCGCTTTTTGCGCTGATCATGCCCATTCTCAGTGTTCCCTTTGCCTTCCTTGCCGGTAATCGGGGCACTATGGCCGGTGTATCGGTCAGCTTATTGATTGCTCTCGGATATTGGACCATCGGTACTGTTTTCGAGCAACTGGGTGATCTTAATCAGTTGCCGGCGATTATGGCAGCTTGGTCTCCAGATGTCATCTTCACGTTCGCCGGCTTGTACTTGGTGGCGCGTATGCGCACTTGACAGATCTAAAGCGGCGGGGCGATCCCGATCCCCATGTCGTCTGAACGCCAGTTCCGACAATGGCTTGCGCACTCGAGATGACAACTCTTGCTTCTTGAGCTTTTCCGGTAATTGCTCCGAAGATCAGAAATAGCCCATCGCGCTAAAAGCCGAAATTTCAAAATCATCTGGGATGTTCAAATCTTTCCGGGCTTTTGCGTGATCAAAACCCGCCCTGATGTGGGAAATGCAAACCAAAGCAGTTGCCTGCAGCGATAGTTTCCCAAAGCCGCGCCCGCTTCATGCAAAGCATAGTAGTTGTTGTTTTCACTATGAGGCGAGAAGGTCTTCTTCGGGAACATTGAGAATCAACACTGACGCTGTTCTAGCCTAGTCCCGATTGAAGGAAACCGAGCTATCCTGCATTTTCTCAAAGGCTTTGTGACCGCCCTTCGTTGCCACAATAAGTGCCAAGGTTGCTTATTGAAAGAGGATGTGGCCCAACGAGCAGCCTGTAAAACCGAACCCAAATCGGTGCTGCGACGTCCCTATCGGCAAAAGATCCTGGACTCCCGACGCTGGCAAAGTAACTGAAATCTCCTGAATCGAGCGGAATAGACCGACGCTACCTTCACAGATGTCTCAGGAGACACCTTCGATATTAAAAAGCCAGGCTGAGGGCCTATTCAATAGGCGTCGGTACGAAGGTGGTGTCTTCCTTTGGTTCTGGTTGGCGATCGGCAGAATAGTAGTAATCGTGATAATACGTGTACTTACTGTAAAGCTCACCGCGACGCGCGCCGTTTACCACTATGCCCAACACATTGTTTTCGCACAATGACTGAACCGCCCGTGAAACAGAATCATAGGTGGTGGTTCCGATACGTACAACTAAGATGGTTCCATCGGACATAGTGGCCAAAAGATTTCCATCTGCCGCAAATAGCAACGGGGGGCTGTCTAAAATCACCCAATCGAAATGATTGCGCAACGCTGCGATGAGAGTTGGACATTCCTTCAGATTAAGGACCTCCAATGGATTCGGCACGGCGTCGCCAGCCGTGATGACATAGAGGTTTGTATCGCCTATTCGCAACAGGATGTCAGATAAACTGGCTGTCCCTTGCAAATAATTCGTCATGCCGGGGCTGATCGGCACCTGAAAGGTTTTGTCTACGGTGGGCCGCCGAAAATCAAAATCGATCAAAAGGATCTTCTTGTCCTTGAGCTGAGCCTGCGTTAACGCAAGGTTGGCCGCACAGAACGATTTACCTTCTGCAGGAGAGGGGCTGGTGACAACCAGCGTGTGGATAGGAGTTGTTGTCTGAAGGTGGTTGAGTTTCGTGCGCAGACTACGGAATTCTTCTGCCGGAGCTTCGCGTGGCCGGTTTGGATTTACAAGCAGAGCATCGCTAAGTGGCCGGAACTCAACCCGTCGCGCGGCTGCAATGGCTGCCGGTACGTCCTCCGTGGGCACCCCGCCTGCAAATGACTCGCCTTCCTCCATCCCAGGCTTGGCATAGGGATCCAAATCAGCGTAAGCCGCTGCGGCATTCGGGCGTGATTGACGCGCTGCGTTAGGTGCCTGTGGCGTATTTTCTTGCGCTGCTTTTCGCAACGCGTCATGTACACGGCTCATATGTTTTCAACCTTATTTCATGTAATAGTGCGCGACAGAACCGGCAGCGATGACGAGACCAACCGTCGTTGCAACAGCCCAACTTACTAGTGTCACCTGTTTGCGGCGCTGCACCACCACATCGTTTTCGAGCAACGGAATGCTACCCAGAACCGGAAGCTGTGTATAGGCGCGTGCGTCCTTCAGATTTCTCAAGGATGCATCCTTCATCTCACGAACCGCGACCAAAATAATTCCTAAAACCGCTCCCGCTATAGCTCCAATCGGAATGATGAGGGCGCGTTTGGGCTCGGTTGGATCTTTAGGATCTGATGCTGAGTCGATAACTTCGACAAGCTCCCCTTGCTTCGCTGTTTGCATCGCGCTGGACAGGTTGGCCTTATGGGCTTTCGCATCCAAGTCTTCCCATTTCAACTTCGCTGCATCGCGGAATTGTATCAGCTCGGCGTATTGCTGCTCACTGGCTGGCGATGCCGCCATCCTAGCTTGAAATTCGCGCTGTTGTTGGGCTGCAAGCCGTTGCTCGGTCTGAATTTGCTGCTCATCTTGGGCCACTACCTTCAGTTGGCTCTGTAATTGATCAATCGCTGCCGCCGAGTCTAACTTTTCGCGCGCCAAAACCGGGTTGGCGCTATCCGTATCTTTGGCACTGCTTTTGCTCGCTTCGTCTCGCTCCCGTTTAAGAACCGCAAGCCTTTCCTGATTCGTCTGCAAATCCGGATAGTCGGGTGTATACCGCTCCTTCATAGATGCTATGACAGTCTCCAACTCGGAGATTTCTTTGTCCAGTTCGTTATTTCTTTCATTTCGCGACCCCGTCACTGGAGCCAACTGACGAATGCTGTTCGCGCGTTCCTTGGCGCTTCTCAACGCCGATTCAATCAGTACACGGCGTTCGCTGGCATGCGCTTCTGCATCGGAAAGTGAATTCATTCGCTGTTGCGCTGCAGCCATTTGTGCCAGATTTGCCTGCATTTCTTCAGGCAAAGCACCGGCATGTTCCGAGCGATACTTGCCCAGGTCCGCTTCGGCTGTGTCCAAGTCTTTCTTAGCTTTTTGCTCCTCGTCGTTGAAGAACGTTGTGGCTTGCTGCTGAGTTAGGTTGGTCTCAGCCGACGTCGAACTCATGAACCGAGATACCAATTCGGCGCAGATCTTATTGGCCAGCAGCCGCTCGCGATATTTGTAGCTAATTTCCAAAATAAAAGCGGCCTTCGTGTTCGGATTTCCAGCATTTGTCGAACGCATTTCGATCGCTTTTCTCATCTGGTCAACGACATCTTCCATCGGCGAACTTTTCAGTTCCTTCTGGTACAGCTTGTTGTCTTCGATTAATTTGGAAAGTGTGGTTCGGCTTCGAATGCTTTCTGCCAACTGATCCACTCTCGCTTGCATATCTTCGGCGCCCACATTTTGCACCATCGTTTCCGAAATCTGCTGCGGAACGATGCGAATGGTAGCCTTGGAAACAAAAGTATCTTCCATCATGTAGGCAACGACGGTAGAAATTACTAGTCCCGCAAAAATTGGTCCAATGATCCAAGCCAGATTGCGCCGCAGGATATCGACATAATCCTCAAAATCCAACGCTCGCCGAGCAATTTCGCTTTTATCAACCATATATCTGTATTATCCCTGCTTTATGCTTACGGAACGAAAATCTGATCGCCGGCCTGGACGAATATATTCTGTTCCATCTTTTTGCCCTGCGACACTTCTTTGTAGTTAAACGGAATCTTGGTACTGCCCCGTAACACATAGATTCTCTTTAGGTTAGCGAAGTCCTGCAACCCGCCAGCCTTGCTGATTGCCTGCAGAATAGTAGTAGGCGTAGTTAGCATATATTCGCCGGGATGATTCACTAACCCGTTCAAATAGTACTTTTTGCTTTGAACTTCCTTAACCACAACGTCCACATGTGGTTTCTGTACGTATTTCTCAAGAGCTTTTTCGACGGTTGCCTGGACCTGCGCGGTGGTTAGGTCCCCGGCTACTAGGTATCCCGAAAGGGGATAGACAAACTTCCCGTCCTGGTCCACCGTAAACAGACCCGAAAACTTTTCCTCATTCCACACCCGTATATCCAGCACATCCCCTGGGCCTATTTTGTAGTCAGAGGAAACTGCCGCTCCCCCCTCGCTCTTCGGCTCAACAGAGGGAGCAGGTGTTTGCGGTGACTGTGACGGCGGAGGCGCGACAGGCGGTAAAGCCGGAATTTGCTGTGCCACCAGAATTCCGCCAAACGCTCCAACTGCCAACGTGATTGCAATAAGCCTGCTTACTCCGATTTTTGACATGAAAACTTCCTTGATTCTACACATCTGGTGTAACCCTATTCATTATTTATTGGACGTGAACCGCACTTTTCCGATTAACCTCAGCCCGCTTGTCGGGACCCATTACCCCCCCAAATGCAATAGGGGTGCTTTCGGGCGATTCCGACCGCGTTACCGGCACCCAGACTTCCATAGCCTGGGGGTCCCTATTTCCAACTGTAAAATAGGGTATAAAAGTCAGCAAAACACCGCGCTTCGCCCTACCAGCGGCCATACCGGCAGGCTGGTATAGAGGTTCGTCCACAAGTGACCTTTCGGCACCCAAGCCAAAAACCTTTAGTACCGTGATCCCGCCTAGCAGATCGTGTCGTGTTTCCGACGTCGGAATGGCGCCGGCTTTCAAAAAGATATCGCCAACGGCCGTGTTCTGCTGATCAACTTGCTCCAGTGCGTAAACCAAAGGTCCACGCTGCATCGCCATCCGGCCGTAGTCGTTTGTCACCCTTGGATTGGCAACCATCGGTGTCACCGTCATAGGCAGTGTCAAGGTAACCACGTCGCCCGGATTCCACGCACGGCTAATCGAAATAAAAGAACCGCGTTGGCCCGTTACCGGAAACGGCTGCCCATTGATATTGACTTCTGCCGCTGACGCCCATTGCGGCCATCGAAGGTTCAAGCTAAATATCTGTGGCTTCGCCGGCTGGAGCGTAACCTTAATGTCGCCATTCCAGGGGTACGAAGTGTTTTGAAGCAAAGTAAGCGGACTGCCGTCTTCCAAATGCCAGGACATTTTTGATTCGTGATAGAGATTTACGTAAATTCCATCCCGGCTAGTCGCATACATGTACCCAGGAAGCGATTCAAATAGACGCTCCAAATTAGGCGGACAGCAAGTTGTGTCATACCATGGGTTACGCAGTTTTTCAGTCCCATTGGTGGCAAGCGGGTTCCGATAGCAATACAAGGTTCCAGATAGCGAAAGCCCGGAATTAACACCGTTGTACAGCGCGCGCTCTAACACGTCCCCATACTTGCTGTCGCCCGTCAGCGCCAACATGCGAAAGTTCCACATCACGTTGGCTATGGACGCGCACGTCTCGGCATAAGCCTGGTCGCTGGGCAGTTCGTAGTCATCTCCGAAAGATTCGCCGTTCGAACGTGAACCCACGCCGCCCGTGATATACATCTTGCGCGACGTCAAGTCATTCCACAAAAGATCAAGCGTCTTCTTGTAGGCCGGTTCGCCGGTCTCCGTAAAGACATCGGTTGCTCCTGATGTCGCGTAAAGCGCCCGCACCGCATGGCCTTCAAACTCCGTGCGCGAAGTAAAAGGCCGGCCGCTGAACATATAGCGCGTATCCGATTCCTTCAGCTTCAAACGGTCGCGCTCCACACCGCTAAACAAATAGCGCGCAAACTCCAAATATTTCGTTTGACCAGTCGTCCGGAACAGCTCTACCAACGCCATTTCCAACTCCGGGTGCCCGGTTAAAAACGGGCGCTTCGTTGGGCCGAAATTATCTACAATGTAGTCCGCGAAGCGAATACCGCCATCCAACAATCGTCTGTTTCCGGTCGCTCGGTAATAAGCAATGCCGGCTTGCAGCAAATGTCCAAGGCAGTAATCTTCATGCGACCGCTGCAGTTCTGTAAAACGCAGATGCGCCCGATCGCCCACATAGTAGGTGTTCAAATACCCCGAAGCCTCTTGCGCCGCCAGTATCGTGTTCGTCAGCGATTCGATGTCGCCCCGCAACTTCTGCTTGTCTGCGTCCGATGTTTCATTCGACGCCAAGGCCCAAGCCGCCCCTTCAATCCACTTGTATAAATCCGAATCGGTATACAGCGGGCCGCGCCTCGGAATCTCTGGCCTGCCGGCCAGCCTTCTGAAGTTGTCCACCACGCCATGCTCTTCCAACAGCGCGAGCATCGTAGGCAGGCTTCGCTCCGTTACTACTTTGCGGCGAGCACTCCAAAAGCCATCGCCCATGTGCACCGCTTGCACCGGAACCGGATGCATGTGCGCATTCAAAGAATGGTCTAGGTAAATTACACCCTGCTGATTCCACGCGCCGGGTGCATTCGTCGGCTCGGTTTGCGCAAACAAAACGGCGCAGAAGAACACGGGCGCGGTTGCAAGAAACAACGTGCGACAGGACAATCTCAAAAGGTTTTCAAATGCCGATACACTAGCGAAACCGGCAAACCAACTACGTTGTGATAGCAACCTTCAATTCCAGCAATGAATTTTGAGGCTAATCCTTGGATGGCATATCCGCCAGCCTTATCGAAGGGCTCCCCGCTTAGAGTGTACTCCTCAATTGCCACCTCATCCAATTCTAGGAAAGTCACGCGCGTCGCCGCGACATCGGTAACGCATTTTTTTGCCGAAAGCAGGCAAATACCCGTGTATACCCAATGATCGCGCCCGGAAAGTTGCTTCAGCATGCGTCTTGCGTCGTCTTCATCTTCAGGCTTGCCAAAAATCTCATTCTGAATAGCCACTGTCGTGTCGGCTCCCAACACAATAAGGCCATCGCCGGCAACCCCGGCCGCCCGCGCTTTCTCCTCTGCCAAACGCCTGACGTAATCACGCGGTGGCTCACCGTCTCTGCGCGATTCGTCGGTAGATGTCCGGTGAACGGTGTGTGTAATTCCTGCGGCTTTTAAGATCTCATGGCGGCGCGGCGATCCAGATGCAAGAATCAGCATGGAAAACCTTCAAATTGTACAACCCCGCAACCCAGTTGCTCTGCTAAACCCAAACCTGCTAAAGTAGAGGTTTGCGTCTGCCGTTCGGCGGGCTGCGGAGTTTTATCATGTCCAAAGTTTGTGAAGTTTGCGGTCGTGGACCGCAGTTCGGTCATCGTGTCAGCCACGCCCACAACATCACCAAGCGCCGTTGGAATCTGAATCTCCAGACGGTTCATGCGGTTGTTAAGGGTGCTGGTAAGCGGGTGCGCGTTTGCGCCGCCTGCATTCGCAATGGCAAGGTCCAAAAAGCCATTGCCGGCTCAGTTAGACCTGCCACCCCTGTTGCGGCCAGCTAAGCGCTCGCTATTCACGCGAAGTGTTTGTCATCTGCTATGAATAGCTGGAATGACTCGATTCGCCTTAGCTGTCAGTCTTGCCCTCATCACATCATTTGCTAGCGCGTCTCCTCGCGCCGACGATGATGATGCGCCCACGCGTCTGCCCACCGGCAAGCAGGTCACTCCGCTGGCTGCTCCTCAGTCCAAACTGCAATACCTGAACCCCGGCCTTTCCGATTTCCCAAACTACATCGCCGGACAGGCCATGTCCACCGTCGTCAGTCCAGACGGCAAAAGTCTCTTGCTGCTGACTAGCGGCTTCAACCGGATCAACGATTCCACCGGGAAGCAAATTGACTCAGCTTCTAACGAATACGTCTTCGTCTTTGATATTTCCTCCGGTTTCCCCAAACAAACCCAAGTTCTTCAAATCCCCAACACGTTTGCAGGAATCGCCTTTTCTCCCGACGGTCAACGCTTTTATGTGTCCGGAGGCAAGGATGACAATCTTCACACGTTTTCGCACAGCGGCAATCAGTGGCAAGAAGACGGCAATCCAATTCCGTTCAATCACAAATTTGGCCTCGGCTTTCACGCCGCGGAAGATCCGCTCGCTTCCGGTGGAGTCGCCATCTCGCCCAACGGCAAAACCGCTATCGTCGCCAATACTTGGAACGATTCGCTTACTTTTGTTGACCTGCCTTCGCGCCAGGTTCGTGCCGAACTGGATTTGCGCCCAGGCAAATATAGCCCGAAGGATCATGGCGTCCCCGGCGGCGAATACCCGTTCTGGGTAACCACCATCAGCAATTCAACTGCTTTCGTCTCCAGCCTTCGCGACCGTGAAATCGTGCGCGTGGATTACTCGTCGAAACCGCTCATTTCCTCACGCATCAAAGTCCCGGGCAATCCAAACAAAACGATTGCTAACCGAGCCGGATCAAGACTCTTCGTCGCGCAAGATAACAGCGACATGGTCTCCGTCATCGATACGGCCACCAACCGCATACTCCACAACATCATCACTACCGCTCCTCCGTGGCTTTTGTCTCATCCGGAACACTACACCGGAAGTGACCCCAATTCCCTGGCTCTCTCCCCAGACGAAACCACGCTCTACGTCACCAACGGAGGCTCGAATTGCGTTGCTATCGTCCGTCTCACACCACATTCTGAGGTTCTTGGTCTCGTCCCCGCGGCCTGGTTCCCTAATGCTGTCAGTGTCAGCGCGGACAACAAATACCTGTACACTGCGAACGCTAAAACCATGCCCGGCCCCAACAAAAACTATGGCTTCCGCAAGCCGAAAAAAGGAGAGGTCCAGCCTGGCCCGGCAACGCTGGCCGCAGCCCACAATGAGTACGTTTATCAACTAGAAAAAGGCAGCCTCCTTACCATTCCCATTCCGAACGCTTCCACTCTGCGTCATCTAACCCGTGTTGTCGCAGCCAATAACAATCTGACTGCTAAGACAGATCCGCACGACGAGCAAGTGATGGCCGAACTCCGTCACCGCATTCAACATGTCATCTACATCATTAAGGAAAACCGAACCTACGACCAGATTCTCGGCGACTTGGGCCGTGGTAATAGTGATCCGTCACTGACTGAGTTCGGCGAGCCCATTACGCCGAACTTCCACGCCATCGCTCGCCAATTCGTTGACCTGGACAACTTCTATAACTCCGGCGAAGTAAGTGGCGATGGTTGGCCTTGGAGCACCTCTGGCCGCGAGTCCGATCTCGGCCAGAAAGCTAACCCGCTAAATTACGCCGGACGTGGCACCAACTACGAATATGAAGGTGTCAATCGCGATATCAACGTTGGTTTGGCAACTCTGGCGGAGCGCAAAGCAGCCAATCCGAAAACTCCGGACGATCCCGATCTGCTTCCAGGAGCCAGCAATGTCGCAGCACCAGATGGTCCAGCCAAAACTCAAGCAGAGAAAGGTTACATCTGGGATGCCGTCTTGCGCAAACATTTAACCTTTCGCGAATACGGATGCATGAGCGACATGCAGCTAGGCGCTCCTCGAGAACCTCACGCCTTTGAAAAAAAAATCATCATGTCGCGCCCATCGAATCCTGAGCTATACAGATTTGGCGACCCATATTTCCCCGGCTTCGATCCCGGCTATCCAGATTTCTTCCGCGAAGCTGAATGGGAACGCGAATTCGATCAGTTCGTCGCCAACCACAATCTCCCGAACTTCGAAATTGTACAGCTTCCCGTTGACCACATGGGTGATTTCGACACCGCCATCGCCAAGGTCAACACTCCAGAGACACAGCAAGCCGACAACGATTACGGTGTCGCCAAGCTCATTGACCGTGTCGCGCACAGCCCGTATAAAGATTCAACCCTCATCTTCATCGTCGAAGATGACGCACAAGACGGACCCGACCACGTCGATGCGCATCGCTCAACAGCGTATGTCGTCGGCCCCTACGTGAAACATTCAGCAGTTGTGTCCACTTACTTCACAACGGTAAGCGTTATTCGAACCATAGAGGATGTCCTGGGTCTTGACCACCTGAATTTAAACACTGAAACCGCCGCCCCCATGACTGCGGTCTTCAACCTTTCGCAAAAGGATTGGACCTTCGATGCAAAGCCGTCCTCGGTATTGTTGAAAACCGATCTTCCGCTGTCACCGCAGGCCCGCGCCGCTGCACAAGCTCTTCCTGATGTGACGATTACTCACGATTCTGCTTACTGGGCCGATCAAACCAAAGGTTTGGACTTCAGCGGCGAAGACCGCGTCGATGCGGACAAATTCAATCGCATTATCTGGCAGGGCATCAAGGGCACTCAATACCCGGCAAGAAGTCTACAGTGAGTTCGTCTCCCTGCTAGCCTAGGTTGATCGTGCGAGTGATCTACCGATGAGATTCAAAGCTCCGGACCCCCGCTACCTCAACAGCGTTTGCGACGTCTTCACTCCGACTTACCAACTTGTTGCTCACGTTACTCGTGGCGTCACAGTCGCGTGGCACCTAGGCCGTGTACAATCTCGGTGGTTGGCAGCGCTCCTGTGAACGACCCACCCGAGTCCGCGGATCGTGCGGAACTCTGCTCCTAATCTGGTAACAATGCAGCCAACTCCTGGGGCGTGGCACGAAATTCCCCATAGCTGAGCACAGCACCGTCAACCGGGGCAGATAAGCATCGGACGAGGTTGTTGAGCCCGCAAAACTCAAAATGTGCGTCGTCATCATCACACTTATGAGGCCCTCGGGACTCGGCGCGACCGATTTCGAGAGCACGAAGAAAAGCGGACCCCCCGTCTCTGGCCTCAATCAAGTGGGAATTTATCCACACTAGTTCAGTGTTTCCATGGCTGTCCGTATCAACGACCTCCCGCAGGACCGTTTTGCAAATATACCAGCCCTTTTCCAGATCGGCCCCTTCCTCGCCGCGTTCGTCGCTAAAGACAGTCAGAGCCCGCTCGGATCTCACGCGAGTGCTTATCTGGTCCGAGGCCAGTTCCAACTGAATCCATGTGAGTTCACTGCCGTCATGCGGTTCATCAATCACCTCCAGTAGATCGGAAATCCCGTCGAAGCGCCAACTCCCGCCCACCAATTCGCTGGTTCGGCCGACCTGTCCTCTCGCGACCGATAGACACTTCTGGTATGCCAAAACGTCGTTTTCGGCTTCAACCAAGCAGAACATCTCTCTTGCGAGATAACTCTCGAGAGGGGTTAGAGATTCGAAATGAATAACAAAATACGATATGAACCAAGACACGTGGGCCCCAATAACATTCCGGGTTTAGTCGCCGCTAACAGAAACTTTGCACCCTAAACGATTTCCATCATATTGGGTGCAGCGGCTGCCGAGATCGTCCACTGGAATTCGGCTGCTTTATACGGTCGTCGAATAGGACTCGCCACTGCAAGTGAACCTGTCTGGTGCTCCCATCACTAGAATCATCCCGCCACAACATCGTCCGGTCGACGCAGCACAAAAACATCGGTAATTTCCCGATGGCCAAGTTGCCGTGCGACCATCTCTGCAGTCTCTCCAAATTCGTTCTTCAAACTGGGGTCAGCACCCAGTTCAAGCATTTTCAAAACAGAACTCAAGTTACCGCCCAAGACCGCAACGTGAAGCGGCGTGTATCCCAGATCCTCAAGAGCGTTGATATGCGCCCCTGCGCTAACGAGTACTTCGATGTCCTCGACCACGCCTATCCTCGCAGCCAGATGCAACAAGGTATCGCCAACCGTGCCCGGCTGATTGACGTCCGTGATATCCAAACCCAGGAAATCTGGATGAGTTGCGTATCTATGCAACACAATCCGCACCCAGTCACGTTCAGTCATTTTGAGTGCATAGCTTTCAATGCAGATACTTTACAGCTTAATGTAAGAACCCTGCTAACCTAGGTCGATCATGCGACTGATTGGCCGATGAAATTCAAAACTCCAGACGCCGGCTACCTCGAACAGCGCTTGCTACGTCGCCACGCCGGCGTTCTGCATTTGTGGGCGCTCGGCGTAGGCGCAGTCATCTCGGGCGATTTTTTCGGCTGGAACTTCGGCCTCATTGAAGGCGGCTTCGGAGGCATGCTACTTGCCCTCGCCGTCATGACCGTCCTCTTCGCTTGCCTCTGTTTCAGCATCGCGGAAATGTCCGCAGCCTTGCCGCATACCGGAGGAGCTTACTCGTTCGCCCGCACTTCCATGGGGCCCTGGGCTGGCTACATCACCGGGCTTGCGGAAAATATGGAGTACATTCTCACGCCCGCCGTCATCGTCGTCGGACTCGGCGGCTATCTCGGCGCGATATTCGGTACGGCGCCCGCTTACGCGCCCTTGTGGTGGGTGTTTTGTTATCTGCTGTTCGTCGCCTTCAACATCTGGGGCGTTGAATTGTCCTTCCGCGTTTCGCTCGCCATCACGCTCGCTGCTTTGACCGCACTCCTCATTTTCTTCGTCGGGGCAGCACCTCTCTTCAATCTTCAGAAATGGGCTCTCAACAGCGGCGCTTGGGTACCGCATGGCTCTACTGGAGTCTTGCGCGCCTTGCCTTTTGCCCTCTGGGTTTACTTGGGCATCGAGCAACTTCCACTCGCGGCGGAAGAATCCTCCAACCCCGTCCGCGATATGCCTAAAGGTTTGCTCCTTGGCCAAGCGACGCTCATTGTCTTCGCGTTCCTCACCATCGCCCTGAATTCCGGCATTGCGCCTGGAGCCCAAGCCGTCGGACATTCCGATGAGCCGCTGATGCTTGGCTTCCGAGCCATATTCGGAAACGGTGTCGCAGCGAAATTGTTGGCACTCATCAGTTGCGCTGGCCTCGCCGCCAGTTTTCACGCCATCATTTTCGCTTATGGCCGCCAGATTTTTTCACTCTCGCGTGCCGGCTACTTCCCCACTTGGCTCTCAGTGACTCACAACAAGCGTCAAACTCCCGCACGTGCGCTAATCGCCGGTTCCATCCTCGGTTATGCAGTCGCCTTGGCTATCTTCTTCGCCGGCCAAAACAGTACCGTAGGTGCAACTTTGCTGAATATGGCTGTCTTCGGAGCTGTCATCGCCTACGTCCTGCAAATGACCTCGTTTATCCGCCTGCGAACAACTTATGGACGAATACCTCGACCTTACAGAAGTCCACTGGGCATCACGGGAGCTGCCCTCGCCATTCTCATCGCCGTCGTTACCCTGGCCGCTCTCGCCATGAACCATGACTACCGTCCCGGCATCGTTGGCGCAGCCATCTGGTTTCTTCTAGGCATCTTATATTTCGCTCTTCACACCCGCCACCGTCTTATCCTTGCGCCGGAAGAAGAATTCGCCATGCGCCATCACAAAACACAGAGCACTACGCAATCAGTCTGAGTTCCTGACGTAGCGCTTCGGCCTGCACTGGCTTCGAAAGATATCCATTCATTCCCGCAGCCAGGCATTCTTCCCGATCACCCTTCATCGCATTTGCCGTCAAAGCAATGATCGGGACCGAACGCCCCAAAATGCATTCCAGATTTCGAATCGTCCGCGTTGCTTGCAAACCGTCCAATTCAGGCATCTGCACGTCCATAAATACAACATCGAACGGTTGTGCAATCACCTGCTCCACAGCCTCTTTGCCGTTGGAAGCCACACTCACTTGATGACCGTCGCGCTCAAGCAAACGTCGCAGCACCCGCTGGTTGATCGGATTGTCCTCCGCCATGAGGATGTGTAGATGCCTGGACGCTTGACTTGGCGTCGCTTTTGCAACCGGCGCTTGCACTTGAACGTCCTGCACCAAGCTAAACTTCGCAGTAAAACTAAAAAGGCTGCCCACTCCTGGCTTGCTCGTTACTTCAACCTCGCCGCCCAGCATCTCGATAAGCCTGCGGCAAATCGCTAAACCCAAACCAGTGCCGCCAAACTTTCGGGATATCGAATTATCGGCCTGTTTGAAGGGCTCAAAAATCATCTGCAGCTTCGATTGGTCCATCCCCTCGCCGGTATCGCTTACGCTGAAACGCAGCATACAATCCGTCTCGCTCCGGCTCACCATCACAACGGATGCCGAAATGTTGCCTTCTTGCGTAAACTTGATGGCGTTGCTCAGTAAGTTGAACAGAATCTGCCGCAGCCGCGTCACATCGCCAACTAGAAACTCCGGCACATCGGCGGCAACGGAATGGTGAACCGGCAACCCCTTTTTGCCCGCCCAAACCGATAAACTTCGAATCGCCTGCGACAGGTTCGACCGCAGATCGAAAGTAACCGGATCCAAAATCATCTCGCCGGCCTCAATCTTGGAGAAGTCCAAAATGTCGTTCAAAATACCCAGCAGAGTGTCGCCGCAAGTTTGGATGGTTTCCAAATAGTCGCGCTGTTCGGCGTCTAGTTTAGTGCCCAGCGCAAGCTCCGTCATGCCCAGCATCCCGTTCATGGGCGTGCGGATCTCATGACTCATATTGGCCAGAAATTCGCTCTTGGCGCGGCTCGCATCGAAAGCAGCTCTCCGGGCAGTCTCCAAATGAAGTTCCAATGCCACTTCTTTGCGTATGTCGCGAAACACAATCACGGAATCGCCCGCGTTGCGCTCGCTCTTCAAATTGGTTCGCAGATAAGAAACCGGAAACCGCTCTTCCCGGTTATTCTCTAAAAGTGCCCGTTGGTGGCCAATCTCCTGTGCGCCGCAAAAATCGTCTTCCGGTTCCGCCACGGGCAAGCTGTGCAAACGGCTCAGCAACGCAAAGCCCTTAGCTTCCTCTGCAGTTAGGGCCAGCATTTTCAGCGCTGCCGGATTAGCCCACAGTACCCGTCCAGCCTCATCTAAAGAGCAGATTCCATCGCCAATGCTATTCAGCAGAACATCCAGACGGTTTCGCTCTTCCGTTAACTCCCGGTTCAGTGCCTCCATCTCACGCGAGGAAAGATCTAGTGCGTTTTGCAACAGACGGTTATCGTCGTCAAAACCGGCATAGGATTCGCCAATTCGACGCAGGAATTTCTCAAGCGTATCGGGACCGGAGAACTCCCCCTGCGGCGAGAAACCGGCACGCTTCAATTGACGCGCTAAAGTTGGATGAAATGCACTGACGTCTATTTCATCGCTCATGTAGCAATGTGACGGTCATCGTCTGATTGTGCAGATCGCTGATCGTGCCTCCATCAAATGGCGCTATTTCACCGTACGAGTAAAATCCAATTTGCCGGACACCCTTGGGCACGGCGGAAAGAGTCGCCTCCAGTTCTTCTTCCGTTCGATCTTTCAGTACCAATCTCCGTCCAACACAACTTACCGTGACCAAAAGCGAACTTTCGTCCACCACAGTGTTGGCCGCTGCCGCTTCTGCCGCCGTGCCTGCGCACGCCACAATCTTGTCAATATTCGCTCTGGTTAGGCGTACCGTGGAGCCCACCGGAATATCGCCCGCAAATGTGATTGATTGCGCCTTTTCGTCAATACTCAAAACCGTGCGCATCACTTGGCGCTCGTTCGCGCTCGCGTCTGATCCGGCTCTGCGCAACTCCAAGGGAAAAAAGAGTGCCGACGCTGGCAACTCGCTTGATTTGGCGCCTAGATATTCCTTATATAACTGCAACGCCGGTTTACCATCCAACTCGTACAACACCGACCCTTCCGCCCGAGTCACCCGCCGCTGCATTCCAAACCGGACCCAGCCGCCTTCGCAACTGCTCGAAACGTCAATGTAATCGCCGTAAAAACCAACTGCGGAAACGCGTCCGTTTTCCGGGCCATTCTGACTCAAAACCCACGTCGGCCCAAAGCGCGTACCGTCGGCCGCCAAGCCACCGCTGATCTTTACGCTCTTGGGAAGAATCTCGTAGATACCTCGCAACAATTCCGACCCATTCACAAACTGTCCGTCGCTAAAAAGCAGCACCGCCTTCAGCCCGTCGAGATCGAATTGTTCTGCCAGTTCTCGCCCTGCATCGAAGGATGTTTCAAACTGCCCCGCCTTCGCGTTCGCCTGCCGCAACCGCGTCTTTGCAAAGCGCGTTACCGTAACGGAAACCGACGCATCAAAAACCCGCGCGCCTTGAATCTCGCCCGCCGTGGAACAACCCAGTATCTTGGCCTTGGGAAATGCTGCGCGCAAACTACTCCAAATCCCGTCTTCCGCTTTGAACTCAGGCGCCCCAAACCCGAGGACTAAGGTGTCATCAGAATCCAAATCGGATTGCAAAGTCGGCGTCCATCCACCATCACGATAAATGTATTCTTGCGTAATTAGCACCGGTGCTTGTTTCCTGCTTGCAATATCGGCCAGAAACATTACCGGCATTAGGGAGGGGCTGTGGTAGTTACGCCAAACTACACCCTGCGAGGGCTATCTCCCATCCTTACTGGGCTTTCAAAAACGATGCAGGCAGGCTTGCTACATGCACCGCAACGCTCGCCCTCTCATTCGCTGGAGGCAAGGCCTGCGCCAATGCGATCGCGGCCCATGCCGTACCCCAGGAGCTGATCCATTGATCTCCTGCATAAGGGAAGCCGCCTTCAAAATATGCCTGAATCTTAGGAGTCCGGCTCGCTATGTACCAAGAAGCATCCGAGTGTTGAGTCTTTAGAAGAAACGTCACGCCCCGCCGATAAGCGCGGCTCGTTGGAGCAATGCCTGCCCCCGAAGCAAGCGCATAAAGTGATTCGCCCGTCGAGTAGGATTCGGTCGGCTGGTTAGCCCTCTGCCGCCAACCACCGTCTGGCTGCTGCTCGGAAAGAATCGCTTTGGCAAACGCCGACAAACTATGAACATCTGCGCCCGCCCATTGCAATCCGAGCACTTGCATCGCGCGATCCTCGGTCGTTACCGCTTTCGCCTGCATAAGCCACTCGCGCGCTTTGGCCACACGCCTCCGCATCTCAGCATTGCGGCCGGGCGGTGCATAGAACTGTAAAGCGCGAACGCAAACGGCAGTGCGGAAAATATCCCCTTCCTCGGCTGGTGGCCGCGCAGCCGCGCCTACGTGCCACGAACCATTGCGTAATTGTGCCGCCGCAATGTTGGCCACCATGGCGTCCGTCATCCGATCCGGCTTGTGATTCAGCGCCGCAAGTCCCGTTAGCGGATAAGCCAGTTGTTCCTGCGCCCCGGCCGCGTCAAACCGCTCCAGAAACGGTTCCGGCGGATAGATCGCCTTCAGCATCTTGAAGCGTTCTTCAGCAGCGCTCGCATCGGTCGCTATGCCTCTTGCGCGCGCTTCGCCCACCGCCAAATCGGTCATGCTTTGCGCATGGCATGAAACGCATCCGCTAGCGGCGAAAAACTGTGAGCTCGATTTCTCGATAAGCGCGACCGTATGCTCAACCGCCGGACGCAATTCGCCCGTGGCAGCAACCGGACGAGGCGGTGTTGTGTCGGATGTCGAGGCTTGTGCTTTCAGAAGCTTAATACCTTCCGGCATACCCGCGATGCAAGCCCAGTCCGCAGTCGATTTGCCAATGTCATCCTTTATCTGCGCATCGGCCCCGTGGCTGATCAACAGCCGGATCACGGCCGGATCTTGATGATCGTTCGCCACAGCCAGCATCAACGGCGTCATACCTCGCACGTCTTTCGCGTTGACGTTGGCGCCTGCGTCCAACAGCGTTTTGATTAGTTCAGGAGGACCGAACGCTGCGGACATCAATAGCGCCGTCAAATTGCCGAACTTAGAAGGCGCAATCCGAGTAGGCAGACCCATTACCGGCCGGCTGACCGCGTTGACATCAGCGCCCTTGGCCAACAGAAGATTCACCATTTCGAGGTTGCTGTTCCAGCCCGCGGCCATCATCAAAGGAGTAAGTCCAGGAAGATCGGCTGCATTCGGATCCAGTCCGGCGTCCAAGAGCAGTTTCACCGTTTCCGTGTCGTTCCCAAACGCTGCCGCCCTAAGCGCGTTGATTTTGATGACGTCCTTGGCGTGAATATCGGCACCCTTGCTCATTAGAAGGCGTACAGTTGCGGCCGATTGGTCGCTCATTGCAGCCACTAGCAGCGCCGTGCGGCCTCGCTTGCTGGCTAGATTCGGGTTCGCTCCGTGATCCAGCAGCAGTTGCACTTTGGCTAGATCCGTTGCAGACCAAATCAGCGCGGTGGAACCGAATTGATTTTGCAAATTAGGATCGGCGCCATGCTCTAGCAGAAGCCGCATCCCGTCAAGTGAGCCAACCACGGCGGAGTACATGAGCGGAGTTTCACCATGATTGTCCTGAATGTTGACGTCGGCGCCCTGCCCTATTAAGTCTTTCAGCCCGCTCAGATCATTGCTGCGAATTGAGTTGTAGAACGTCTCGCTACCGTTCTCCGGCGATGCGATACAAAGGCCGCCAATCAAGACAGCACAAATCGAAACCAGACTATGCCAAATTCGCATAATCCCTCCTGTATTAGCTCAGTATGCATCAAAACCCTGATGGTGCGCAGCCAATCTCAACTACTTCTGTTTGCAGATCGCGCTTTTGCAAGATGCTCGGTGGGAAACTGATCGCGTATATGACTGTTAAAGAACGCGCCCTTTGAATCGGCGTTCATAAGTTGTCGATAGAGTTCTAACGGAACCCGAGAGTAACGATAACGCTCACCACTGCGGAACTCCAACTCAAGCGTTAGCTTGGTCTCGTCATAAGCAACGCTGGCTAATGTTTTCGAGTCCACCTTGAGCCACTGCATTTCGGCCCATTTTGGCATGACTCAGAGCGCAATGGCACCCCTCAATGCGCCGGTTTTTCCAAAGCCTGACCCAGCGGCACCGGCGTCCCGAAATCCGGCGTCCCATCCGCCCCCCAGCTAAACCTCTGTATCCGTGGCGACCGAGCATTCCCGCAACCCTGGTTGGCTTCCGGATTCGCGTGATAGATGATCCAATCCTGCTTCCCATCGGGCGATTGAAAGAATCCATTGTGTCCCGGTCCAAAGACATGTGCCGCCGCGTCGGTTTTCAAAAACGGATGATCCAGCTTAGTCCAACTCTTTGCGTCCAAAAGGTTCGCGCTTACATTCGCTTCCATCACGCCAAGCGAATAGAAGTCCGTCCAACACCCCGATGCCGAGAAGACGATGAATACCTTAGCGTCATGTAACAGCATCTCTGGTCCTTCATTCACATCCACGTGCCGCCCCGGCAAGTCGCCATGTTTTTCCCACTCATAGGTCGGCTTGGCAATCATCGTTCTGGGCGAATCAATCGTCCAAGCATTACTCATATGAGCAATAAATAGATCCTGTTCGCCGTCGCTATCGCGCTGCCATCCCGACCAGACTAAGTAGTGCTCACCACGCACCTCAAACGTCGTAGCGTCGATCGCCCACTTGTCACTGGCATCGCCGATTTTGCCCTTAAGCGTCCACGTACCCTTGATCGGATCGTCGCTGTCATTCTCTACGACATAGATTCGATGCGACGCATTATCGCCCGCATCAGCCGCGAAATACACGTACCACTTGTTACCCCAGCGATGCAACTCCGGCGCCCACAACTCCTTCGACCACGCATGTCCCGGTTCCGGCGTCCAAATAACCCTTGTCTCTGCATGTCGAAGGTCCGTGATATCAGCCGTCTTCCGCAGAGTCAGATTCCTACCAGTCGAATTCGAGTAGTAATAAAATCCTTTCCACCAAACCACCCAAGGATCAGGTCCCGTCTGAAGCAGTGGATTAGTAAAGGAGTCACTGTGGGCAACCACCGCAGCCGACGGCTTCGGCAAAGCTTGGCCCATACTCACCGAAGGCAAATACAGTGGCGCTGCTACCGAAATTGCCATCAGAAGCGCGGATTTCAAATTCAGTTCCTATCGACTGGTCATCATATCGCGATCCCGCAACCGGACTAACAATTGGTGTGTGATCAGTAGTGGTATCGAGCCTGCAGAAAGTCAATCCGTTCTTCCGAAACCCGGTAAACTAGCCGGTGTTCCTGCGTGACTCGCCGCGACCAGCATCCGGCAAGCAAGTAACGCAGCGGTTCCGGTTTGCCGATTCCCTCGAACGGGTCGCGCAAAACCGCCTCTACCAAATCGAGCAGCTTGCTGGCGGCAGCTCGGTCCGTCTTCACCCAATATCGAAGATCCTCTTGAAACTCGGGATGGAAGACAGCCAGCCGTTTAGTCTCATTTGCCACCCAGGATTTTGCGCCGCAACTCGGCAACAGTTGCGGCTTTTCCTTTGTTCTGTTCTGCCCGATTGAGCGCCGCTAGCAAACGCCGAGCATTCTCCGGTGATCGCAAAAGATACGCGGTTTCCATCAGCGAAGCAAGCTCACTGGCCGGAATAAGAGCAACGTCGCGTGAACCCCGGCGTCGAACAATTACCGTCTCCTGCTGATCAACAACCTGATCCAGCACGCTAGCCAAATTCTCCCGCAGGCTCGTGTATGTCGTCTCGGTGGCCATAGCCTATAGTGTACAGCAATCCTGTACGGCGCGGCTCGAATGCCCGTGGACAGTTCGGCGGCCCATCACACACAAAAAATGAGACTGGCAAGCAAAGCAGCGAACCCCGGTCGCCCCAACCCGTTGCCTTCGATGCTGAAGAACAACCGAGCTAGAAATCCAACTCCAAGCAGCCGGAGATCCACGATCCTCGTCACATCTCGTAGCGCACAATAAACTAAATGCCGCCGCTACTTCTGCTCTGCGCACTGTTCTTTCAGGTCCAGCAAACCTACACCCGCGATGACCCCGGCCAGTTACTCGCCAAAGCCTCCCGCCTCGGCGACCTCAAAACCGCCGAGTCCCTCCTCGCCGCCGGCATCAATCCCAACCTGCTAAATCGGGACGGACGAACACCGCTTTATTACGCAGCCCTATACAACCGCAACGACTTGGCCGCACTCCTGCTCGCCCATAATGCAGATCCAAATACCCAAAACAAGCCCGGATCGCCCGACCTACAGTTCCCAGAATCGCCCCTGCAAATCGCCTCATCCATGGGCAACCTGCCTCTCGCAACCATGTTGATTACCGCCGGAGCGCACATTGAGGCCAAATCAGTCGCCGGTCGCACGCCCCTCCGCTTCGCAGTAGTCGGCCGCCACTTAGACCTCATCCGCTTGCTCATCGAAAAAGGAGCCGACGTAAATGCTCGCGACCTCGACGGCGCCAGTCCGTTAGACGACGCCGTTTGGCGCGGCTACTTAGAAGGGACCGCTGTCCTGCTCGCCAAAGGCGCACACCTCAACGAAGCCGAGAGCAAAACCGGAGCCACTCCTATCAACGAAGCCGCCTTCAAAGGCTTAACACCACTTGTGCAGTACTTGCTCCAACTCGCCCCGAATCTAGAGACACCCGACAAGCACGGCTACACGCCACTCGAAAACTCCATCCGAATGGGAAATGCCCAATCCGCATTACTCTTACTCGCGGCAGCGCCGCTCCAGCAGAAGACACCGGAGTTCCTGCGCAAACCACTCAGCGACGCCGTCAAGAAAGACCTGTCCACTGTAGTCGAAGCAATTCTCCAGCTACATGCAGCAACCCCCAATGACACCCTGGCATCTGGCACGACCCTCCTCGACGCCGCCTCCTCCGACGGTTCCGCAAACGTTGCCCGAGCCCTCCTATCCGCCGGTGCCGATCCCAACAAAGCCACTCAAGACGGGACAACTCCACTGGAAGACGCCAGTCTCAGAGGCTTCAGCCCAATAGCTGAGATGCTACTAGATCACGGCGCACTCATCAATCAAGTGAACGGAGAGTCCGGAAAAACCGCTCTCTACGCCGCCGCCTCTTTCGGCAAAGCCGACGTAGTTAATCTGCTACTAGAACGCGGAGCCGACCCCAACATCTGCGGAAAGGGTCAAGCAACGCCATACAAGGCCGCTATCACTAACGGGTATGCCGATATCGCTGCGACTATCCAAAAGCACGGTGGCTCTGCAGCTTGTAAATAGCGGCATCAACACTATAGAATCAACAATGAATGAGCCTCGGGGTATCGACGAAAGCTCTTGCGATCTTCACGACTGCGAGTGTAATTCTGCAAACGCTGACGCTCGGATTGTTTGCATTTGGATCTCGAAGCACGTGGGCTAGTGTCGCGAAACCCACAGCGTTCTTGTTGACGTGGGCTGGCTCCCTGATACTCCTCTGGTTTTTGCTCCGTGCCGCCCAATCATTCTTTGCCGCGGTGATCGCATCGATATGCCTAGGACTTGGGTACATCTTGGCCTTCTTGTGCTTGGGCGTATCCGTATTTCCCGGATTCGTAAGTCACTACGAGCCTTTGTCTATGACGTATATTTGCTCGGTGATCGGTGTTTTCGGCTTTGCCATAATTCTCTATCCCTGGTCTCTGCTCGTCTTTTATGGCATCAGATTGAGTAGACGAGTCTCACAGAGGTCGGCTTAAACCTAATATTCTTCGCGCTTTAATATCTCGGCGAGCAAAGCATTCATCGTTTCCTGCCGGTAGCGAAAATTCGTTAGTTTGAGCCGTTCGAAACAATCCGCAAGATCAGCCAACCCCAGCCGCGCTGCAGCACGAAGAATGCCGAGAGTTCCAGTAGCTTCGAGACCTTTTCTAATCGCGACCTTCGTACCTTTGCGCTCGTCAATTAAGATGAGATCGGCTCGCATGGATAGTGCAAGTGAGATAGCCGCCTGTTTACCAGCTCCGAGTGCTTGCAATGTCTCGTCTTCCATTGGGCTGGTGAAGACAACCTCCAGCCACGTAGGAAGCAGAAACGCCCACTCCTTGAGGAGACGAGGTGCGGTAGGGTGCCGAAAGTTCGTTGTAGACAGCGTCGAGAACAAATACCTTGCCAAACAACCGGGGCAGGAGTCCAATTTGATCGATGGACAACAGATAAAAAATCGGCCGGTGTCAGCCACAACCAAGCTCATCAAATAGCTAGACGCTGCAGGCTTTTATGTTCGCGCTCTGCATCTTCTGCCGTGTACTCGATCCACACCTCATGCGCCTTTAGAAAACCATCCAATTCGTAGCTGGCTTCAATTCCCAAAAGTCGCTGAAGTTCTGCCTTCGTGATGCGATCATGCTTATACTCGTCCGCCGCCAACGCTTCGAGTGCCCGCCGCGACAAATCGCCTCCAGCGCTCAGTCGCACAGCAAGATCGTCGGGAATTTCAAAAGCATAGTTCATAATGCACTGTTTTCAGCTTAGCCCCATCCCAAGAACAAAGAACGCCGACCCCTCCAAAATCCACCCCCAAGCGATAATTAACAATGAATGCTGACCGCCCGCCAACAGATGAAGCGCTTAGGCGTCTCCGGTATCGGCTTCCTCCTCTGCCTCGCCCTCTTCATCCCGCTCTATTTCACCGGCAACGCCGCTCCCGCCTTCCTGGTCAGCCTCCTCCTCATCCCGTTCGCCCTCATCGTCACCATTCGCATCCTCCATTGGATCCAACTCCACGCCCTCTGGAGCGTTCGCAACCGCCTGCTGTTCGTCTATTGGCTCATGGGCGTCCTGCCTCTGCTGCTGATCCTCATCCTGGTCAGCATTGGAGCCTGGGCCTTCACCACCGAGCTAGCAGTTTATCTAGCCACCTCCGCGCTTGACCGCCGTCTCGCCAACATCGATGGAGCAACTCACGTGCTCAGCGGTATGACCACCGAACAGCGCGCCACCGGTTCAGCCAACTTTCAAAAAGCCATCAATAACGAATTCCCCGGCTTTCGGCTCTACGTCACCGACGAGTCCGGCCACCATAAATATCCAGCCGATCTGCCCGATCTCACGCTCCCCAACGGCTGGAAAAACGCCAGCGGCCTGCTGGTCATGGATCATCGTTTCTTCGGCTGGTCGCACATCGTTAATTCCAACTCGGAAATTACTGCTCTCGCGCCATTGTCAAAAGGCATGGTGTCCGAGCTCGTTCCCAACCTCGGCAAAATAGGCCTCTATGAGGGGCTGCATGGCGGCAGGCAAGCGGCTAAGCAAGTAGAATCGCTCTCCTCGGAAGCAGAACAACAGACTGTCGCCGCTTACCGCTGGGACGTGCCGTTGGTCTGGGTCGCGCTCGTCAAACACTCCCATCTCGATCAGCCCAACCAAACCTTCGACGCGCAAATGGGAATCTCCTCACGCCCTTCCGCTGTCTTCAGCGAACTGTTCGGCAAAGCCGAAGATTTCAGCGGCACTCTCTTTCAAATCTTCGTTGGCATCACTATCCTTTTCTGTCTCGTCGAAGCCGTCGCCATCTGGATCGGTATACGCCTCTCAGGCCGTATCACCGGCGCAGTCAATCAACTGTCTGAAGGCACCTGGCGAGTCATTCGCGGCGACTTCGGCCATCGCATACCTGGCATTCACGAGGACCAGCTGGGCGAACTCTCGAACTCGTTCAATAAGATGACCGAGAACCTGCAACGCCTCTTCCAAGTTGAAAAAGAAAAGGAGCGCCTGCAAACCGAACTCGAAATCGCCCGCGAAGTGCAGAACCAGCTTTATCCAAAAGGCGATCCTCCTTTGCGCGGCCTGAGACTTATCGCTGTGTGCGACCCCGCTCGCATGGTCTCCGGCGATTTTTACGATTACACTGCCGTTGGCGCCCACCAGCTTGCCTTTGCCATCGGCGACGTCGCTGGCAAAGGTATCTCCGCCGCGTTGTTAATGGCTACCATGCAGGCGGCGCTTCGGTCACAGGTTGCCCATGCCGAATCCACCCACGCGGACCTGAATTCCGCACAAGTCACAGACCAGTTGAACCGCCAGATTTACGCGCATACCGCACCGGAAAAGTACGCCACATTCTTCATCGCCGTGTACGACGCGCCCACGCAAACCCTCACCTACACAAATGCGGGCCATCTCTCGCCCCTGCTCCTGCGCAAAGGCGAATTCACTCCGCTCGATTCCAATGGTACCGTTGTCGGGGCTTTCCCTGCAGCGGTATACGAAGCCAGCAGTCTCATCATGCAGCATGACGACCTTCTGGTCTGCTATACAGACGGCATCACCGAACCCGAAAATGCCTACGGCGAAGCCTTTGGCGAAGATCGTCTAATGGAACTAGTGAAGAAGCACGCCCATCAGCCGGATAACGAAATCCTGCGCATCATTCTCGATGCCGTTCGAAGCTGGACCGGCACCGGTGAACTTTTCGATGACATGACGCTATTGCTGGCGCGCGGAGTCCAACTCACATGAACATCTTGACTGCCGCTGAAATGCGCGAAGTGGATCGCTTGACTATCGAAGCCGGAATTCCCGGCCTGATATTGATGGAAAACGCCGGCTCGCGTGTGGTTGATTTCATGCGCGAAACCTTCGCGCCGCTTTCCGATCATCGCGTGGTTGTCGTCTGCGGCAAAGGCAACAACGGCGGCGACGGTTTTGTAGTCGCTCGCCAGCTTTTCACACGCAACCTCTGCGCCTCGCTTCAAGTCATCGAGCTCTTCGATAAGTCGGCTCTTACCGGAGATGCGCTTGCCAACCGGATCATGCTCGAAGTATCCGGTTGTCCAACCGCTCGCGAACTTCCCACCCAATCCCAAGCCGCGACGCTCATAGTGGACGCTGTTCTCGGCACCGGTCTCACCGGGCCTGCCAAAGGCGAGGCGTTGGACGCCATCAAGGCGATCAACGCTTACTATCCGCTGGCCAAGAAGATCGCTGTTGACATTCCGTCCGGTCTGCCGTCAGACGATCCGAAACTCGAAGGCGAGTTTGTCAAAGCAGATTTCACCGTCACCTTCACCGCTGCGAAACGAACCCAATGCCTGTCCCCTTCATATGAACACTGCGGACAGCTAACCGTGTATCCCATCGGAACGCCACCCGCGTTTTACCATTCGAAGCCAATTCACCTGACCACCCCGGCCGATCTTCGCCAGTTGTTCGCTAAACGCCGAAAAGACTCCAATAAAGGACTCTATGGCCATGTTTACGTGGTCGGAGGTTCGTTTGGTAAAGCGGGAGCCCCGTCCATGGCGGCCTTAGGTTCGTTTCGTAGCGGGGCCGGGTTGGTTTCGGTCGCCGTTCCCAAGGAGATTTTGCCCACTGTCGCTGCCTATCATCCCGAGTTAATGACCGAATCGCTCGAGACCTCCGATCTCCAGCGTGCAACCGTGTTAGCCGTCGGTCCCGGCTTTGGCACCAGCCCCGACGCAGTTCGTTTCGTAACGCGCCTCTACACGGAATCCAGCCTTCCCGCAGTTTTCGACGCCGACGCATTAAACATCCTGGCGGCCGATCTTCCCAAGACTGACAAGATTCGCATCCTCACGCCGCATCCAGGCGAAATGGGTCGTTTGGTCGGTATCTCCACTAAAGAAGTCCAAGCCGACCGGCTAGACCATGCGCAAGCGCTTGCGAGGAAATCGGGTGCCACAGTCGTCTTGAAAGGCGACCGCACCATCATCGCGTTCCCCGATGGCGAAGCTTGGGTGAATCCTACCGGCTCACCCTCTATGGCAACCGGCGGTACCGGTGACATTTTGACCGGCATGGTCGCAGGCATGGTGGCCCAGCATCCAAGCGACTGGCGCATGGCTGTCTGCGCCGCAGTCTGGCTGCATGGCCGCTGCGGTGAACTCGCCGCTCGCGACTTAGGCGAGGAATCCACGCTTGCCACCGATCTGCTAACTTATCTGCCCGAGGCCATGAATGAGCTTCGCCCGTGAATTCGAGACGCATTCCGACGAAGAAACGCGCGCGGTCGGTCGCGAACTCGCTGCGCTGCTGCCTGAAAAAGCCGTCGTCTTATTAATCGGTGATCTCGGAGCAGGAAAGACCACCCTCACCAAAGGCATCGTCGAAGGCCGCAACGCCGCTTCGCCAGACGAAGTCTCCAGCCCTACCTTCACCCTCATCCACGAATACGGTGAGCCCGTAACCATATATCATGCCGATCTCTATCGCCTGGAATCTGCCGACCAAGTCCGCCGCTTAGGCTTGGAAGAATTGTTCGAACGGCCCGCCCTCGTGTTGGTGGAATGGGGCGAACGCTTTCCCGAAATCTTCCCCAAACATCACTTCGAAATCCGCTTGGCTCACGCCGGAGAAGACAATCGCCGAATCACTTACCAACCAGCCTGATGCATCCGCTCTGAAATCCTAGCGCCATACCTCGGCTTATCGCCCGGTCTCCAATGCAAAGGCGCGGGCAATACTTCAGCCAGTTCAATCGCCTGCTCGCGATCAATCTTTGACGCCGGAATCTTGAAATAGAATCGGGATGCCGCGTCGCACCCATAGATGCCGGGTCCAAATTCAATCACATTCAAATACAGTTCCAATATGCGCTTCTTCGACAAGATCAATTCCGTCATCGGCACAATCGACATCTCAACGCCCTTGCGCAGTACGTTCGGCGAAGTGCTCAGGAAAAGGTTGCGCACCAGTTGCTGCGTAATCGTGGATGCGCCGCGTCTGCGTCCTTCGTCCAAATCCTCCTCCAGCGCTTCACCCATCTCACGCCAATCGAATCCATGATGCTGATAGAAGCGTGTATCCTCGGCCGAAATCGCCGCATGCTGCATAGCCGGTGATATCTGCGTCAGCGGTACAAAGTGGTAACGCTTCGGCTTGGCATGCCGCTCTAGCTGAACTGCGGTTGTAGGCGGATCCACCCAGCGCAACAGAACCAACAGCGCAGCAACTGCCACATAGAACAGAACGATGCCGTTGAATATCCACCACAATACTCGCCTGATGCGCGATTTCTTTGGGGCTCGCTTCACGCCCGGTTAATCAGAAACGACGCCGTGCCATCGAAAAACTGTTTCAGTACGTTCGCGGGTTCTTCTGGAAGTTTCGCTTCGTCGAATGCTTTCGTCATCAGTTGCACCCAGCGGTCGCGCGCCGATTCATTAATCACGAACGGTACATGGCGCATGCGCAATCGCGGATGACCGCGTTCCTCAATATAACTCTGCGGGCCGCCGAAACGATAAATCAGAAAATCGCACAATCGCTTCTCCGCTGCCGCCAAGTCGCGCCCTTGATACATCGGACCCAAAACATCGTCAGTCGGAATCTGAGCATAAAAAGCATGGACGAGTTTCCGAAAACCATCCTCGCCCACAGCGGAAAAAACTTCAGATTCTTCCACTCAGGCAACCGCCTCAAACGCCTTCCATGGCTTGCTCTGCGATTCGGCAACCCCTTGATACGTGATGTGCCCTTGGTAAGTATTGATGCCTTCCGCCAACGACTTGCTTCGCTTACACGCATTCACCAAACCGTTATCCGCCAGCAGCAGCAAATAGGGAACCGTAGCGTTGGTCAAACCGAACGTGGACGTATGCGGTACCGCCGCCGGCATATTTGAGACGCAATAGTGAATCACGCCATCGACCGCGTAAACCGGATCAGTATGTGTAGTGGCATGCGACGTTTCAAAGCATCCGCCTTGATCAATCGCCACATCAACCACCACCGCGCCCCTTTTCATGGAAGCGATCATGTCGCGCCTGACCAGTTTCGGCGCAGACGCACCGGGAATCAGCACCGCTCCAATTACCAGATCCGCAACGCGCACGCTCTCGCGCAACGTGTAGGAATTCGAAGCCAGCGTCAGTATCGAATTCGAATAAATGTCGTCGAGTTCGCGCAAACGATTCAAGTTTCGATCGATAATCGTGACATTCGCACCCAACCCACAAGCAATTTTCGCCGCATTGTGCCCCACCACCCCGCCGCCAATAACCAGCACGTTCGCGCGTGCCACGCCCGGAACGCCGCCCAACAGAATGCCGCGCCCGCCGTTAGGACGTTCCAGATATTGCGCACCCACTTGCACCGCCATACGTCCCGCTACTTCGCTCATCGGCGTCAATAGCGGCAGCGATCCATCGCTTTCGCGAATCGTCTCGTAAGCAATGGAATTGACACCCGCCTTCACCAGCGCGTCCGTCAAATCCGGCAGCGGTGCCAAATGCAAATAGGTAAAAAGGATCAAATCCTTTCGAAAAAACCCATATTCCGATGGCTGCGGTTCCTTCACCTTCACAACCAAATCCGCCTTGGTCCAAACCTCCGCGGCATTGGGAAGAATCTGCGCTCCGGCTTCTACATATTCTTCGTCGGTAATCGAACTCCCGACGCCCGCCTGCGTTTCCACCAAGACGCGATGCCCACGTTCGTGCAACGACGTAACCATGCTGGGCACACAACCCACACGCGTCTCGTGGTCTTTTATTTCCTTAGGTACTCCGATAATCATGATCTATTGCGCCAACATTTTATCCACTTCAGCGAATAACTCGCTCAGCGGCAATTCCACGGTGCCCTGCGTTCCAACTGCGCTCAGCGCGCCGTCGGCGGAAAGTTCCTTCGGTGTGGCTGCATCCCCCGTCATAAGATACGCTTTCCGCTGTTCCGGATCGATAATCCAAACGGTGCTGATCCCCCAATCCAGATAATGCGCGCCTTTCTGAAAAAGTTTGCGAAGATCATCCGTCGGAGAAAGTATTTCGATGCAAAGATCGAACGGCTTTGTAGGATAAGGGCTGTTCTCTAGCCGTCTGGAGTCGGCGATTACATCCGGAATAGGATGCGCAAACGCCGAGAGTTTTAATCCAACTTCGGGCGCTGCCTTCCAGCCTCTTCGCATCAGCAGCCAGATCAAAATCGATTGAACAACGCTGTGCAACACTGTGGGCATGCTTTTAGGGAACGCTGCGCCGAACCAATACTCCGCGTATGGTTTTTCGTCGCGATAGAGAGATTCAAACTGCTCCAGCGACAGATAACCGTGTACGGCAGCCATAAGTCTCAGGCTAGCACTGCTATTTGCCCATGACAGTAATCGAGCGAATCTGCATCGCGCTGGGGAATTCCGAAAGCGAATTCGGAATCAAACCCGCAAGCGAACTCTCGTTGGAACCCACCGCCAAATCCAAACCCAGTTGCGCCTGCTGGTTCGAAGTCCAGGTGAAGTACGTTGCATAGATCAACTGGTTATCGAAATACTTAAACGTTGCGTCGGGCGTCCAAACCACCTGATAGCTATGAAAATCGTCCGAAAAATCCACGCCCGGATGCCATACCCATGGGTTGGTCAGAAGAGAATATATGGTTGCTCCAGTGCCGGGGCCGTGGTCGAATGATGTCCAGTCGAACTGCGTTTGGTATTTCATGATTTCAAACTCGACGATATCCACTTCCGATGCATCACCAGCCACCGGTGAAAACATCCAAACGCCCGGCCACATCCCCACACCATTCGGAAACTGCATAGAGACAGATATGGCGTACACGTTATAACCCGACTTACCGGGCTGATACGTCTGTTTGCTCCAGATCTGACCTGAGTTGATTCCACCAACAACAAGTCCGCCACCTGATGGAATAGTTGCCGTCAGGTTCAAGGTGTTTGGCGTGAAAACGAAATTAGTTGCATTGAACGGTTGATAAACTTGCCACTCCGCGTCAATTACCGTCTGCTTCGCAATCCCGTAAGGATTGAAGTAATTTGCCAGTTGCGTAAGGTTGGTGATGTTATTGCCGCTGGCTGTGCCGAATGTGTAGGAGTTAACTACTGTCATGCCGGCCGTAGCCTGCGTGAAGTTCTCAGTCGTCGAAGGGTCGTACTCAGATTGAGACCTGGCGATTCCGGGTGCGATAAACATACCGATCGCGGAAGAAAGAAAAAGCACCATCGATATTCGCATGGTTTGCCTCCATATCCGTGACTCATCTTATCGCGTTCTCGGATGTTTCGACGCCAAATGAAAGGCCACTTTAGTTTAGTGACTCACTGGCGTGGACATGGCAACCGGCTGCGGCGTAGCATCGGCAGTCGCAGTTTCGCGATTCGGTCCCAGTCCAAGTTGGATCAGTGAAAGAGAAGTAATCTTGCCATCGTTGCTCAACTTATGGTCCGCTTGGAATTGCTTCAAAGCCGAAACCGAATCGTCTCCCCACTGGCCGTTTGTCTCGCCCTTGAAATACCCCTTCTGGGCCAACGCTTGTTGAATCTGTTGATAGCGCTCCGTGTCCGGATGCGTTTGGTACGTGGGACCGGGATCGGTATGGACAACTTGAGTGGTCCGCACCCATCGCCCATGAACCATTTTTCGCGTTACTACAACTTTGCGCGTCTGAACTCGCGTAGTGCCATGCGACGGAACTTCCCGGCTGGCTGCTGCTGTGCGGTGCGTTGCTACCGTCTTGCTGCCCGGACGGGCTGATGATACAACTTTGCTGTTTTTGGTGCTACTCGAAGGGCGCTTGCTGGCTGACAGCGTAGTTGTCTTCTTCGCCGTTGTGGTGGTTTTTTTCCTGGCGCTCGTCTGAGCGGAAGCCAACATCGCTACCAGTAAAACACTTAGGACTAGGAAGAGGATTCTTCCGAGTGACACTGCGCGACTTCCTAAGTGTGCGCTTTTCATGGCTTTACGAGTGGATCTAATACGAGATTACCCGAAAAACCAAAGAATTAAAACAAGTGTCCTAACTTTTCGCGTTTGGTGCGCATATAATCCGCCGTCGATGCCACCGGCGGCGCGATAATCGGCGCGCGCTCCGACACCCGCACTCCACCCTTCTCTAATGCAGCCACCTTGTCAGGGTTATTCGATAAAAGCCGCACATCCATCACCTGAAAATAACGTAGAATCGCCGCCGGAAGGGCATAATCGCGATGGTCGGCGTCAAACCCTAGCTTCACGTTGGCTTCCACTGTATCCAGCCCGCCGTCCTGCAGTTCATAGGCCTTTAGCTTGTTTAGAAGCCCGATTCCACGGCCTTCCTGATGTTCGTAGATCAGCAGACCGCGGCCTTCCGCAACAATCTGATCCAACGCCATTTCCAACTGCGACCGGCAATCGCACCGCAAACTATGGAAAACGTCACCGGTTAAACACTGCGAATGGATCCGAACTAAGGGTGGGCCTAAAGTGGGTGAAATATCGCCTAGTTTCAGGACAACCGCTTCTTCCGTCTCGTGCGGACGTACTCCTTCAAAGCCATAAATCCTGAAGTGACCGAAGCGGCTTGGAAAGTCCGCCTCTGCCACCTTATTGAGTCTGAAATCCGCGTCCACATCCTATTATAGAAGCCAGAGTGCAAATGCTGAATCAACAGCAGTTGGCCGCCCTGCTTATAAAAGTGGCGGTATCTGCGTCGCTGGCCAGCATCGCCATGCGCTTCGGCCGTTTCCAGCGCATGATTTTACGCAACGAACGCACGCTGCAAGAGCGGTTGCATCTGGCGCTCATTTTTTCGCTTTTATTTGGCGGCAGCGCCGCTGTTCGCATCATCAGCCACGGCCAATACCGCGCCGTTGACCTTGCCTTCGAAGGTGCAATCATTGCCGGGACCATCGCGGGCTACGTCAGCGGATTAGTCACGGGAATTTTCGTGTCCTTGCCCGACATGTTCACCGAGCATTACATGTCCATGCCTTTGTTCGCTGCCGCCGGTCTGGTGGGCGGACTCATTCATGACTTAGCACCCCGCCGCGAAGACATCTGGCATTTTTCTCCGTTTGTCGATTTAAATCTCTACCGGCTTCTGCGCCAGGCGCTGCGATTGAACCGGAACGCCATTCAACGCCGCGTGGTGGAATTAGCCTTTTTTAACGTTGCTTGCAATGCCTTAGTCATTGTGGCGGAAATGCTGCGCTGGGGCGTGCAACTGCTCGGCTTCAACGAACACGGCACCTTCAACCTGTTTGACGATCCGAAACTGATGAATCCGTGGGTATTTCTAATCGCTGCCGGCACCACGCTTTTCGTTGTTACCTTGCCCATTCGCGTCTGGGCCAGCTTTCGAAACGAACGCCAATTGGAGTCCCAGCACGCGAACCTGATCGAGGCCCGCTTGGCCGCGCTAACAAATCAAATCAATCCGCATTTTTTATTCAACACATTGAATTCCATTGCGACGCTCATCCGCATCAACCCCGAAAGCGCCCGCGACATGATTTACCGGTTGTCAAAAATTCTGCGGCGTCTATTGCGCAAAGCCGAAAGTTTCTCTCCCTTGCACGAAGAAATTTCGTTCATCGACGATTACATGTCCATCGAAATGGTGCGCTTCGGCGAGAAACTGCGCTTCGAAAAGCAGATCGATTCGCGGACCCTGGATTGGCCAGTCCCGAGCATGATCCTGCAGCCCATCATAGAGAACTCGATCAAACATGGGCTCGCCAGCAAGATCGACGGCGGCATGGTGCGCATCAAGACTTGGCTCGATGGCGGTAAGCTTCACATTCTGATTGAAGACAACGGCGTGGGCATAGAAGAATCAAAGCTCGACCAGTTGTTTGAATCCGGCATCGGCGTCAGTAACGTGAACGAGCGCCTGCGCGTGATATTCGGCCCACGTTACCGCATGGCCATTGAAAGCCGGTTAGGCGAAGGAACGCAAACCTTGATTGAAATTCCGGATCGCGAAGAAATAGGCACCATCGCAACCGGAGAAACTTTCGCTCAGGCTCTGCGTGCGGCTTCTAAACCGGTCAACACGCCGCGCATGTAAGCAAAGCTCACCCGCATGCCGGGCACCGGATTTTCAGCATTGATTTCGTACTCCAGGTTGACGCTGCCTTTGTAGCCGATTTTCGTCAGTTGCTCGAAAATTCGCCCGATGGGGAGTTTTCCTTCGCCCACCGCCACTTGGCTTTCCTTCACCACTGGATCCGCCAGATCCTTCGTATGCATATCTAATAGCCTCGGTCCGGCCTCGGCAATCGATTCCACAATGTCCGCTCCCGTCCGCGATGTGTGTCCAATGTCCATGCACAAGCCGCAGCGGGGATCCATATCTTTAACCGCTTTTAGAACGCTTTGCGGGGTAGGGAAGTGCTTGTCTTCCGGTCCGTGATTGTGCACCGCAATCTTAATGTCGTACTCCTTAACAAACTTTTCCAGCATCGGCAGCGTTTCGGCGGTGGGCGCGCACACAATCAATGGAAAACCGGCCTGCTTGGCATATTCAAACTTGCTGCGGATATCGGCATCATCGGCTTTGGAAAAACTGACGTTACCGCATCCCACCAGCGTGATTCCAGCGTCGGCAAATTCTTTGCGGGCCGCGGCAATTTCTTCAGAACTGGCATCCAGCTTCAGATGAAAATCTTTGATATTCAGATAGACGATGCCCAGGTCCTTGGTCATCTGAATCGCCTGCTCGCGGCTGAAGTCGCGGAACGAATAGGAGGCAATACCCAGCTTGATGTCGGCATTCGGGAACTTGTATTCCTGCGCTGGCAGCTTTTGCTCCGCCAGGGCCGCAACCCCGGCTATCCCTGCCGCTTTGGTCATCCATGAACGTCGTGTTTGCATAATCGGACTGCCTCTCGCTCCTCTCAGCATCATAGCCGTGCCGCGTCTCAATTTTTACCACACTTTGGCGGCCGCCACGTCGACGGCTATAGAATGTATCTGACTGCCGTGCTGACTGGCCTAATTCGCGCTGTCCTGATCTTGAGAATCCTCAGCGCGCCCCCAATTGAAGATTCCATTCCATCGGCCACCGAACAGGCTGGCATCATCGCGGCCGCTCGGGAAGAAGCCTTGAACTTCACCGCCGCCCTGCCAAACTTCATCTGCACCCAGGTAACTCGCCGCTGGGTGGGCAGCGCGCCAAAGTCTTCCGTGATGATTTTTAACCCGACCGCCCGCATGGCAAGAGAGCCGAGGTCGATTCAAACACCGAGCGACGACGTAGCTTGGAAGCTAAAAGACACGCTAACAATCCAGCTTAGTTATTTCGGACAAAACGAACAATACAAGCTACTTCTTTTAAATGGGAAACGCACAAACCAAACATATGAATCCGTAGATGGCGCCAGGTCGTACGGCGATTTCGGAAACGTGCTCGGAATTGTTTTCCAGCAAAGCGCACATGCAACTTTCACCTGGAACCGTTGGGCGATGCTGAACGGTCAAAGAGTCATGGTCTTCGATTTCAGCGTTCTGCCCGCAGATTCGCAGTGGCGGATTGGCTACGAGTCGCAAGAGACGGTAACCGGTATGAAAGGTCGGGTGTTCATCGTGCCGGCCAGCAAGCGCGTCTCCAAGATCGAGGTGAATGCCACCGATATTCCGAAGAAGTTCCCTGTGCAAAGGTCAGGCATCGTGTTGGATTACCGCATGCAGCTAATAGGTGAGCGCGAGTATGAGTTGCCTCTGAGAGCGGAAATTTGGAACGACGCAAAAGGCGTCTCCACAAAAAACGACGTCGAGTTTCGACTGTACCGAAAGTTCGAAGCAAATTCTACAATCAATTTCGAAACCCCTGCTCCCCTACCGGCCAGCCAGATCAATGAAACTCCTCCGGAATAGCTCGAAGATTGGTGTAGCTGTGCTGGCCAGTGTTGCATTTGTAACCTGCCTTCAGGCGCAGACCAATCCGTTGTTCGTCGATAGCACCCGCGATCAACTCATTGCCGCCGTGCCCGATTTGGGCTCCGTTGAGTTAGAGCAGGATCAAAGCAAACTAAGTCCCCTTCTTCACGAATTAGGCGCGCAGTTGGAAAGCATGACTGCAAACCTGATCAATGTCTCCATTGCCGAGGACATCCACGAGATGCGATTCGACAGCAATCGCCTGGTATGGGCCGAGCATCGGGATGCGTTTCGTTACGTGGTCTTGACCAATCCATACTCTGAGGTTCGCACTGCGGCAAACGGAGGAGATTTGGTGCAGCCTGGGAAGAGCGCTTTTCTTGTGGCGGGCAATTTTATGAGCGTGTTGAGCGGTCTGCTGCCGGAGAATCAAGCGCATTCTCACTTTCGCTATCTGGGACGCATTGCCGACGGAACAAATAAAAATCTTGTCTTAGCTTTTGTTGCCAGCGATGGAACCGCGCAAGGCTTGGTGTGGCTGGATGAGGGAACAAAAATCATTCGCCGCGTGCGGACCGATGATTTATCGCATGATAGCGGACAACCCTTTGAAACGTTCATCCGGGATACTCGCTTCACAAGCGTAAGCTTTCCCACGGTGGGGAAAACCATGCTGCTGCCATCAAGCGCCATCGTCCATGCGCGCTTTGCCACAGGTGAAGTACATAGTGTTCATCGATTCTCGGACTATCGACCGTACGGATTCGAAAAGAATCCGGATGCCGCCCAAGCGAAGCAGGACATAGGGCAGGGCGTCGAACCCGCGACACTTGGCGAAGACGCCATTGAACTGTTGGTGAAGGGGATGTTGGCATTGCACTCTGGCGCTCCAGCAGATGCTCTAGCTATTCTGAAACAGGCTCAACGGCAACTGCCGGAACGCATTGAAGTCGAGTTTTACTTAGGTCTGGCGCTTCACAAGACCGGCGATCTAGCGGCCGCCGAAGCTCAACTACGCGAAGTGGTGAAGCAATCTCCGAATGTCGCGGCTGCGCATAACGAGCTAGGTGGAGTCCTGCTTACCCGCGGGGATAAACCGGGCGCAGTGGCGGAGTTTCAAGCGGCGCTGCGTTTGCAACCGGACGATGCCACAATTCGCGCGAACCTGGACACCGCAACAAAGAGTTTGGGGCAGGGCAATAGCGCAGTCGCAAATCCCGCACCTGCTTCAACAGGCGACCTCACGCTGAAAGTAAACGTGCGCCAAGTGCTGGTTCCTGTCGTAGTAACCGATCGGGACGGACATTATGTCACCGGGTTGATGCAAAAGGATTTCAAAGTCTTTGAAGATGGCGTGGAACAAAAGATCACCGCATTTTCGAGTGAGCGGCAAGACATTCAATCCGCTACGCCGGAAGTGCCGCAACCCGCTGCCTCAGGCGCTGTTACGCCCGTGCGCCAGGCAAAGCGCCATATTTACATCATCTGTCTCGACATGATGCATGCATCCTTTGGCCATTTTGCGGATGTGCGCAACGCCCTGGAAAAACAGTTTCGCCAGGAACAACCAGGTAACTCGCAATACGCGATCATTGCGCTGGGAAAAACCACGCAGATCGTTCAGAATGTCACTCCCGATCCGGCCAAGGTGTTGGAGACAATCAATGGACAAAGTTTTCGTGCGCTCTTCCAACAGAGTGACAAAAGCTCGACTGACTTTGAAATCTCTCGTTACGAGCGGGAATTGGAAGAAGTGCGAGCGCTATGCCAGTCTGGCGACCCTAGTTGCCCGATGCGGAAACGCGCATTACCCGGCCAAGCGAATCAGCTTTCCGAATACTCCAGTTGGAGCACGACTCAGTTTTTGGCCCAGTTACGTTCCATCGTCGAGCAGTTAACTCATTTTGATGGCAGGCGTACGTTGATTTTAGTCTCTGATGGCTTTCTGCTAACTCCCGGAGAAGTGTCGTATGGACTTCTGCAAGAATTCTTCCCGGAATTTCGCTCAACGCAACCGATCCAAAGAATGCAGAATGCAATTGACCCGATTTATCAAATAGCAGACAAAGCCAACGTGTCCATTTATACTATCGACTCGCGAGGGCTATACGATTCCCCCGGCACTAACGCGTCCTCCACTATCGGCGCAAACGCTCCGCCAGGAATTAATGCAACACTTCAGACAATAGCCACACATGAGGGCGCCACTCTTTCAGAGATTGCCGCCGCAACTGGCGGGACAGCCTTCCATAACAGTAATGACTTATTCGCCGGTCTGGAAAAAGCTTTTGCCGATGGACGCGAGTATTACATGTTTGCCTATACATCCTCCAATGAGGCGCTAGATGGAAAGTTCAGAAAAATCGAGGTCACAGTGCCGGATCGCAAAGCGAATGTGAACTCGAAGCGCGGCTACTGGGCAACTGCGCAATAGCGACTAGCGATGGAACTGTTCACGCCTTCGTGAACGGCGACGCAAACTAAGGCCAGCCACGAGTCCCGACGCACCAAACAAAAACAGCGTTGATGGTTCGGGTGTCGGCACAAGTTCTCCGAAGAGTCCTTCCTGCTGATTGTCGATGCCGGCAGTGAAGTAGAGTGCGTCGGTATTTACGCCAGTACCGCCGGTTCTAAAATCGAGAGCCCAAAGATTTTGGTTCACTATCGGGTTACCGTTGCTGCCGTCCAGCGTGCCCAGAAACGCGCCGGTCGGCGAGTATTCTAGAATCTCTCCGTTGCCGAAATTCCCGATTAGATAATCGCCGCCAAGATCTCCAAAGCCTTGTGGTGCAATCGTGATGCCCCAAGGTGCGAAAAGGGATCCGCCTGTGGCGACACGTTGGATGAAATTGCCATTATTATCGAACTCATCGACATAGCCGCCGGATAGTGCCGCGCCTTGCGGTGTGAGTTGGGCATAAGTCACGTAGAGTTTGCCGTTCAATTCTTGAATGTTGAAAGGAACATAGCCCGCGATGGCATTGGGGTCTGCAAAATTACCGCTAAGACTAGCTGCTGCGAAACTGGAATTGAACACCCGAATCTGGCCTGTCGAATCCGCGGCATAGAGGTAATCTGCTGCGCCGTTGTTGCCTATGGCAAGGCCCGTGTAGACCGCGCCAGGAGTACTTACCATTGTTACGGCGCTGGTGCCACCGTTCCAACCCGCGATGGTTCCGTTCAGCGTATCGAATATGAATTTCGCCCCCGTTCCATCAGGCAAAACGAAGTCAGTATTGGCGTTGAAGACTTGGCCTGTGGGACCGCTGGGAGGAGTATTGCTGCCTGGGACCGAAACTACCAGGGGAGTGATGGCTCCCGTTCCGTTATAAAGTGTTGCGGTTCCCGAGCCTTGGTTGGAAACCCAGAATGGCGAAGTGGCAGAGAATGCCACGCCCCATGGGTTAACCAGATTCGGATCCGTGACGCTTGCTAGCCCTGAGACGTCGGACACCAAATTAATTTGGTTAAAGCTGTCTGCGAGAAGCAAGCTTGGCGACACAACCATGGCCACCATGCATGTTAGTTTGACCACAAAAATAAACGGGCTTTTTAGAAACATAACTGTAATCCTTTTCAGCGTGGGCTTTAGTGCCGCTCGTTATGATATTCAAAAAATCTGTCCCGTGGGGCGGGCTTGGCCTTACTGTATGAGCAGAAGGACACCAATAGGTTGCAATCTTGAAACCGTCAAACGGAGGTTTGCTGTGCGATGGCGCGCAAATGATTTGGCCCGAATGCGATCTTGACGGGCAGATCGAGCTGCCGCTAAAGGTTGCGGGTCAACCCATCAGCGATGCGGCAATTGGGACCAGGAGTTGGTGTGTCTGGATGCACAGGAGTGAGTAGCCAGTGCCTCACTCAATGAAAGCGATCACCCATACTTCCCGCGTATTGTCTGTGTAGCGAATTCTAGAAACAATCGGCTTATTCACGGCGAGGGAGGCACTAACGAGCTGAGGTATCTGCGCTTCGAAGTTGCGGATTAGACTTTCTTCCGCGGGATTGCTTCGGTGCAAGCCAGAAACCAAATCGGCTTCAAGGCTCAGGGCTCGCACCTGCTCCAACATTAGGAAGTCGCCACAGTGTACCCCGTTGTAGATAACCTGGAAAGTAGCACTGGGAACAGGTAAGGAGCTTCGCCCATCGCCTTCCGTAGAAACTCGACAAGCGCAATGTTGCCGATTCGGTACGAAACAAGCTCTCCGCGGGCGTGCTCACAGGCAAGCTTCCCAGTTGACCATCACTTCGCCACTCGGATCGATGTACGACAACTCGGGCTGCGGAGGAGTTTGTCGCAATCGCCCTCTTTCATAGCAGTCGCAATACACCCTGGCATCCAAGCCCACGGAACTCCTCGAGAGAAGAAGTCTTTCCTATTGGATCACGGCGTCTGGCTCGCCCTATTCGTTCCGAAGCGCCTGCACCGGCTCCACTCTAGCTGCCCGCGCCGCGGGTAAATAACTCGCTACAAGTCCCAATCCGAAAAGCACAACGATTACAACTGCAATCGTCAGCGGGTCCAACGCGCCAAGTCCAAACAATCGAATGGAGCTATCCACTTGCTCATACCGAGCCAGAGACCAACGCGCCCCCGAGTCATTCAGCCCATACAACTGCGTCGCAAGTACACGAACCACGCCTAATGTCGCAACGAATCCGACCATCGCGCCTGCCGATAACAGGAATCCGGTCTCTTTGAAAATCATGCCGGCGATCTTCGTCGTATCAGCTCCCAATGCCACCCTGATACCAATCTCATTTGTCCTGCATGCCACGCCATACGACAGCAATCCATACACACCAACTGTCGTGAGCATCAGCGCCAACCCACCAAAAAGCGTTGCCATCCGCGCGACCAATCTCGGCTGCGCGTTCTGGTTATCCACCGTCTCGCTCAACGTCTTAGCGCTATCGATTACAAGGTTCGAGTCCTTTGCGAGAATTTCCTTTTGCAATACCGGCAGCAACTGACTTACATCGCCTCGACCACGAACTTCAAACCACTCACCACCTCCGGCGACATAAAACTTTGGATCAATTGGCGCGCGCATCGATTGCACTCGAACATCTCTTGCCACGCCGATTACCTCCAGGCGCCGCGGCTCACTTTTACCATCATCGTCGGACAACACACTGGAAAAGTGCATACCTATCGGATTACGGCCTCCAAAGAAATGCTTAGCAAACGCCTCGTTGATCACACAAACACTTGGCCGTTTCGTCATATCTCGCAATTCGAACTCGCGCCCTAATAGGATCGGAATGCGGATGGTGGAAAAGTATCCTGGTCCAACCGAATCATCGGTCGACCCGCGATCCTGCTCCTTTTGCGATTCAAAACCGTCCACATCAAAAACCGCGGAAGAGCCCTCGAAACCGCTAAAGAGGCCGCGACCCGAATCGCTAACCGCAACCACTCCAGGCGTGTCTCGCAGTTGGCTCAACATCTCGTCGCGAAATCTCGCCGCACGCTCTCCCTCGTAGCCAGCCTTGAAGCTGTCCACAAGGATCAACAGCAGATTGTCTCGAGGATAGCCAAGTTCGACCGCTTGCAGATTCCATAGTGTTCGCAAGAACAACCCCGCCCCTGTAGCAAGCAACAACGAAAGCGCCACTTGAGCCACCACAAGCGTCTTGGCGAAGGACGCACGCCTCCTTGACCAGATTGTGCCGCGACCATTCTCCTTTAGGTCCTCATCAATCTTTCTTCCGGTTGCCCGTACCGCCGGAGCAAGCCCGAAAACTATCGCCGCCGCCACAGTCAATGTCGCGCTGAAAACCAGCACACGTCCATCCAGGCCGACCGCCATTGAAAACGTCTCATTACCTCCAGGCAGCATTCGCACGAGACCATGCATCGCCACTTCCGCTACGATTAAGCCGCCCACTCCTCCTAACATCGCTAGCAGAAGGCTTTCAAGCATGAATTGCCATACCAGACGTATCCTCGATGCCCCCAATGAAAGTCGAATGGCTACCTCTCTCGAACGGCCCGCCGCGCGAGCAAGCAGCAAGTTCGCCACATTCACACACGCGACTAACAGAACCAAACTCGCCAATCCCAACAGAAGCATCCACTGTTGTGTGAATTCTTTTCTTCCATGAAACGCCCCACCTTCCAGTTGCCTAACAACAAGACTCTGATGAAGCGCATCTTTTCTGGAAGACGGGTCCATGCTCGCAGGGTAATCGGCTTCTAGAATTCTTTGAAAAAGGACGTTAGCCTCTGCTTGAACCTGCGCAACAGTCACGCCCGCTTTCCGCCGTCCGATAGCGTGCAGCCACATGAATTTGTCTTGCGAGTCACCCAGCGTATCGTGCAGCCAATCGCCGCCCGACATCACCAGTGGTGCCATCATCATTGGAAGCCAAACATCGGGTTCCTGGCCTACGGTCTCGCCTCGAAATCCCTTGGCTGTAACTCCGATAACCACCACCGACGCCTGCCGCAAGCGCAAGTGCGTCCCAAGAATCGCCGGACTGCCGCCAAAACTCTTTTGCCAGTAGTTATAGCTGACAACCGCATAGGGGTCCGCTCCAACTGCCCGCAAATCTTCTTGCGTGAAGAATCGCCCCAGTGCCGGTTCCACTCCAAGTACTGAAAAGTAATTCTCACTTACCAATCGTCCACGCACTTGTTCCGGTGAAGCATTGGCTCTCTGCGCCGGCCACCGTTCAAGCGTTAGCTGGGAAGCGCACAATCCGGACACAGTCTCAATGCCGTCGCGCAATTTTGAAAACTCTGGAAACGTGAGCAGACTTCGCTCGCCGGTCAACAAACCGCCCAACACCATCGACGCGTTTGGATCGGTCAGAATGACCAGTCGGTCGGCATTCCGTACCGGCAATGACTGCAGCACGGCCGAGTTGAGCACACTGAAAACTGCCGTGTCGATGCCGATTGCGAGTGCCAGGGTAAGCGTTATTACGGCAGTCGTGCCAGGATGTTTGGCCAGCATGCGCAGACCAAAGCGAAGGTCCTTTAGCTCGTCAAGATTGATCCAGTGAAATGGTCCCAGAAAGCAATTGGACACCATGCCGTGCGGCAAAGTTCCTCTACGAGCTAAGCCGCTTTTTGCCCGGGCGCAAACTGGCTCAACTGTTCATACAGCTTTTCTTTGTTCAGCGGCTTGGTCAGATACCCGTTCATACCCGCCGCGCGGCAACTTACTTCATGCTCAGGCAGCGCATGCGCCGTCAGCGCAACAATCGGCGTGTGCACCCCAAGCTTTTTGTCGCGCTCTCGAATCAGTGACGTCGCCTCCAGCCCATCCATCTCCGGCATCTGCAAGTCCATCAGAATAACGTCATACGCATGCTCTGCCGACCGCTCCACGCCTTCGCGTCCATTCGAAGCCAACGTCACCATATGCCCAGCGCGCTCCAACAACTTTTGCCCTAGCTTTTGGTTTACCGGGTTGTCCTCTACCAGAAGAATGTCCAAACGCCGGTTGTTATCGCCTGGCGCGGGTAGCGTCCGGACATTGTCTACAGCGCCGCTCATTTCGTTATTGGCTGTCTTGCCAACCACCTCGAGCAACGGCAAAGTGAACGAAAAAATGCTCCCCCGGCCCGGTTCGCTTGCAACGTTCAACTTTCCACTCATGGCAGCCACCAATCGCGAACTAATAGTCAGTCCCAGACCTGTGCCGCCAAATCGCCGAGTGGTCGAAGCGTCCGCTTGCGAGAAAGCCTCAAATATCAAGTCCTGCCTATCTGTCGGGATACCGATACCCGTGTCCTGTACGCTGAACGTCACCTCATGGCGGTTTTCAGCCGCCGACTGCACGCGTAACGTGATACTGCCCGTTTGAGTGAACTTCAAAGCATTACCAAGAAGGTTAATCAAAACCTGCCGGATTCTGACGCAGTCTCCGCGCACGAAGGCCGGCACAGCGGGTTCAATCTCTAAGCCAAGCCGCAGTCCCTTTCGTTCCGCTTGTGTCGAGAACATGCCCATCACTTCATTCAGCAACTTAACCAGGTCCATCTCGACAAACTCAATAACCAGCTTTCCTGCCTCAATCTTCGAAAAGTCCAGAATTTCGTTGATCACTTGCAGCAAATACTCGGCTGAACTCCGCGCCGTCTCCAGCAGTTCCTTTCGTTCAGTTTCTGTCTGCGCCTCTTGCGCCAGCGAAATCATTCCGAGTACGCCATTCAATGGAGTCCTAACCTCGTGACTAACATTCGCAATGAAGTACGATTTCGCATTGTTGGCCTGTTCCGCAGCCAACCTTGCCGCCTCCAACTCGCGCGATCGCTCTGATTCGCGAAACTGTCTAAGCACGTTCTCCCAATATTCAACCTCCAACCGGCTGCCTTGAATGTAAACAAACGCGATCAGAATAGCGTATGCCACAACCGCGGCATGTCCCCGTTCTCCACCAAAGAACCAAGCGGCAGCTATGCCCGGAAGCAGATGGCTAAATAGCTGAAGCTTTCGCAGCACGCCATTTGCAACAAACGACGAAAGCGACCCGCCCACGCATCCACTAGTCCAGACTACTGCCGCGCTGTATGTCCAACAGCTGACACCATATAACGCAGTTATGGCAGCTAACAGGAAGCCCGCCGTTATAGAAACGGATGCCACGCATACCGTGGTACCGATACGCCACGCAACCGGATTAAAGTCGTGAAGTCTGCGGCTTCCGATCAGAAAGCATAGACGAAGCAACAGACTCGCACCCATTGCCCAAAGCGTGGCTTGCATTAGCGCGGGGTGTTCGTGAAAGATATCTGTCGTCTTGCCTAAAACAAGCAGAAAGATCGGATAAACATACATCCCGTGAACGAGACGGGAACCCTGCTCAAGATCCACTTCCCGAGCCACCTGCGCCCGGAATTCCGGATTTATCCGCTCAATCGCTTTTGGAAACCAGACGTACATTGCCTGATAGACAATCGTCTGATCCTAGGCGAAACTTGAGGTTACATGTACTTTTATTTGAGTATTTTTACCTGACTATTAGGGGGTTGCACCAGCACAAACTTATCCGCTGTCACTTCAGGCCCGTTGATCTTTAAATCTGTCACCTTAATCCCCAATTCGTAGCCGTCTTGCGGTCGCTGAATATCAATCGACGTCGGAAACGGCACGCCGCCAAATGTTTGCCAGTCGGCATAGCGCGTTTGGCTGGTAATATAGCCATCCTTATTGAACGTCTTTTGGCGCGTTATAGCCAAAGTCTGCCTATCGAAGTAGAAATTTTTCGTTAGGGTATACGTGTCGCCGTCCTTGTGTACGCACATTAAAATGTATACCGACTTCGTCTCGTCCGTATCGTCCACCATCAGGGTGATATCTGACGGATCCGGTGGATCAATCAAAAGCGAGGTGCGAAATGCGCTCGGCCGCAAATTCTCCAGCTTGTTTTCCGAATGCGGGGGAATCGCCTCATTGCCTTCAATGAACTGACTCTTCAACGGAATCGAAACTTTAAATTCATTCCCCATTGCCAGCATGTCAAACGCCGTGCCATGCACTACCGGATCCAAACCAACCACCCGAATGTTGTTTGGCCGCTGGTAAAATACAACCCCGTCCAGCGTCGGATAATCTGTCACCAACCCGCCATACAAATTGCCTACCGACGGCGACATTTCCACCTTCATTTGAAAACTCTTCAGCGGATCGGACAGCGCGTGAATCCTGTCGATTAATTCCTGCTTAGTTGCCTTTAACAGCGGCCGGTTCGTTTGTTTACCGGGCGGCGCTACGGTTCGATGTCGAACCAAACAGGCAGAACTAAAAAAAGTTACCGAAACCAGACCAACCAACATCCCTAACGAGGCAGGCCCTGACCTTGCCCTTGAAACATGCATCTTTAAGCAGTGTAACCTTCTAAACAATTTCACTCTGAAACCCGTCATCTCCGTCGGCGTTCTTGCTATGCTCCGATTGCATGCCCGGTCAAATTCTAGACGGCAAACTAATCAGCGCGGAAATCCTAGCCGAACTCCGTCCTCGCATTGCCGCCCTTAAACGGCCGCCCACTTTGGCAGTCGTCCTGGTAGGCGAGAATCCCGCTTCCCAGATCTATGTCCGAAACAAAATCAAGGCCTGTCACGACCTTGGCATCCGTAGCGTCGAAATCCGGCCGCCTGGCGACATCCAAACCAGCGCGCTAATCGAACAGTTGACGCCGCTCGCTGCCGATCGTTCCGTTGACGGCATCCTGGTCCAAATGCCCCTCCCGCCGCAAATCGATGCCGAACGCGTGACATCCTTCCTGGTAGATCCCGCCCGCGACGTAGATGGTTTCAGTCCCACCAGTCTCGGTCTCCTTGTCGCCAACAAGCCAGGACCTCGCGCCTGCACTCCCGCCGGAATCATGGAACTGCTGAAACGCAACAAAATTCCCATTGCGGGAAAGCACGCCGTCGTCGTCGGCCGCAGCGATATTGTCGGTAAACCCATGGCCCTCATGCTTCTGCATCAGCACGCCACCGTCACCATTTGCCATTCCCGCACTCCTGATTTGCCCGCTCAATGCCGCCAAGCCGATATCCTAGTCGCCGCCATCGGACGGCCCGCGCTTTTGGACGAAAACTACATCAAACCGGGCGCCGTTGTGATCGATGTTGGCATGAATTCGCTTACCGACGCGAACCTTGTTAACAAGCTGTTCGCCTTCGCCCCCATCCGTTTAGCCGCCTTCCAGAAGAACGGCACCATCCTGGTTGGCGACGTCGCTCCGCAACCCGTGCAGGAACTGTCGTCGTTCTATACGCCGGTTCCCGGAGGCGTCGGACCCCTCACCATCGCCATGCTCATGGCGAACACCGTACAGCTCGCCGAGTCGCATGCTTAAAGTCGGGCTCACAGGTGGTTATGCCAGCGGTAAGTCGTTAATAGCAAAGCATTTGACGTCACTCGGTTGCCATTTGATCTACGCCGATGCGCTCGGTCATCAAGTCCTTTCGCCTACCGGTGACGCCTATGCGCCAACTGTCGATCTATTCGGGAAAACCATCCTCACCCCAACCGCTACCATTGATCGCAAAAAACTAGCGTCTATCGTCTTCAACCGGCCCGATTTGCTCCTCAAGCTGAACGCCATTGTTCATCCTGCTGTCTTCCGCCTCGAAGACGAAGCACTCAATGCCTTCAAAGCGCAAAATCCCAAAGGCATCGCCGTCATCGAAGCCGCCATCCTCATCGAAACCGGCCATTACAAATCGCTCGACAAACTCATCGTCACGTCCTGCCAGCCCGAAACTCAAATCCAGCGCGCCATGGCTCGCGATCAGATCACCCGCCAGGAAGCGGAAACGCGCATTGCCCGTCAAATTTCGGATGCCGAACGCATTCGTTTCGCCGACTTCATCGTCCATACAGATGGCACGCCCCAGGAAACCATTCGCCAGGTGGAGACCATTTACCTACAATTGCGACAATCAGAAGAGGACCCCTCCCATTGAGATCTCGGACCCTAATTTGGGCGCTGGTCATTTGCGCAGCATTTTTCTGGCTGACCGCAAGCGCACATTGGAACCTGCACCAAGCCCTCTCCAGAGTCGGCTTGAAGTGGAGCGATCCCGTCGCCGTTCATAGCGCTGGCCTCACGCCCGACGAACAGAACAACATCGATATCTACAAAGCCTCCCAATTCGCCACCGTCTACATCACTTCCACCACTGTCCGCCGCGATTTCTTTTACGGCGCAGTCGCCTCCAAAAACCTGGGCTCCGGTTTCCTCATAAACGACGAAGGTTTCATCCTGACCAATTTCCACGTCGTCTCCGGCAGCAGCAAAATCCAAGTCACACTGTCCGATCAAAGCCAGTATTTCGCCCGTGCCCTCGATACCGACCGTTCCGACGATCTTGCCCTCATCAAAATCGAGCCCAAGAAAAAGCTTCCCTTCCTGCGCCTCGGAGATTCAGACCATCTCCAAGTCGGCCAAAAAGTTCTAGCCATCGGCAATCCCTTCGGTTTGGAAGGCACTCTCACAACCGGCGTCGTCAGTTCCATCGGCCGTAGCATTGATGGCGAGAACGATCAACGGTTGGAAGGCATGATTCAAACCGACGCAGCCATCAATGGCGGCAACAGCGGTGGCCCGCTCTTGAACTCCAGCGCTGAAGTCATCGGCATCAACACGGCCATCCTTGGCCAAACCAACATGGGCATCGGTTTCGCCCTGCCTATAAACCGCGCCAAAGCTCTACTCAGCGACTATCAAGCCGGCCGCGTTACGGAACGTCCCAAAGTCGGCATCACTACCGAATACGTTGCCGGAGATTTAGCCGAAGCGCTGGAACTGCCGCGTCGTGGCGGCCTGTTGGTGCAAAACGTCATCAGCGGCTCCTCCGAAGAAGCTGCTGGAATTCGCGGCGCAACCCAAGTTGTAGCCATTGGCAATGTTGAGTTAGGCATCCGCGGAGATTTAATCGTCGCCATAGATAACAAACCCGTTGACCGCGAAGACGCCTGGGTGCGTGCCGTCTCGCAACGCCGCGTGGGCGATGTCATAACCGTTAGCATTGTGCGCAACGGAACCGCTGCTAATATCAAAGTCAAGCTGCTCAGACCCTCTGCCGATCTTCAATGAAACTACTCCTACTCGCTGCATTTGCTTCGTCTCTCCTCTTTGCCCAGGCGGAATGGATTGAGAAATCGAACCATTACACCAACCTCCTGTTGGCCGTCGACAAGAAATACAACCCGGAGGACGCTTCCTCCGAAGGCCTAGCCGAGTTCGATTCGAAAATCTCCGTTCCCACTCTGGCCAACGCCAAAGCCGAGGAGAAAGAGACGCAGGAAGTGCTCACCACCTTGCGCGCTGCCGCTAAAACCGAAACCGACAAGAATGTTTTGGAAGATCTCGACATTCTCATCAAACGCACCGACCTGGAATTGCGCACCGAAGACTATGGTCGCGAGAGCTTGGTGCCGTCGCTCAATCCCACTCGCTTTGTCTATCGCGGCGTCCAAACCTTGCTTGATGACCAAACTGCTGAAAATCGGCGCCCCGCCGCGGTCACGCGCCTCAAAGAATATGCCGGCCAAGCCGCAGGCTTCCGTCCCATCACCGAAATTCTCCAGGAACGCATCCAGGAGCAGATGGCGAAACCCAACATCGTTTATCCCTCGCGCCAGCGTCTCGAAACTGAGTTATCACGCAACGCCATTATCGTCGCGGGCATTGGTGACCTGTTCAAGAAATACCATCTCGCTGGTTGGGAAGATTCTTACGCCACTCTTCAATCCAAACTCACCGCCTACGACGCTTGGGTCCGCGCCAATGTCCTACCCAATGCCCGCGCCGATTTCCGTGAACCTCCCAAACAATACGCCTTAGGGCTCGAAGGTTTCGGCATCGACATCCCACCCGCGCAGTTAGCCCAAATGGCTCACGCTGCTTTTAATGACCTGCAAGAGCAGATGAAGCAAATCGCCGCTAAAATTGCCGAACAGCGCCATCTGCCCTCCAGCGATTATCGCGACGTCATGCTGGCACTGAAAAAAGATCAAATCACCGGCAACGCCATCATGCCGCTCTATGAAGGCCGATTGAAGCAAGTGGAAGAAATCATTCGCGAGCACCAGTTGGTCACTCTTCCCTCGCGTCCCTGCATCATTCGCCTGGCCACCGCAGCCGAAACCGCACAAAGCCCTGCCCCGCATATGGTGCCTCCGCCGCTTCTTCACAATACCGGCCAACGCGGATCGTTCGTCCTGCCCTTGAACATGCCCGCAGCCGACGGCAAAGTTGTGGAGAAATATGACGACTTCACCTTCGATGCCGCCGCTTGGACCCTAATCGCGCACGAAGCCCGCCCCGGTCACGAACTGCAATTCGATTCTATGGTCGAACACGGAGTCTCGCTTGCCCGCGCCCTCTTCGCTTTCAACTCCACCAACGTAGAAGGCTGGGGACTCTACTCCGAATCCATCGTCCTGCCTTACATGCCGCTCGAAGGCCAACTGGTCTCGCTCGATTACCGTCTACTCCGCGCCGCCCGCGCCTTCCTCGATCCCGAACTCCAAGCCGGAAAAATCACCCAGGAACAAGCGACGAACGTCCTAACTCACGACGTTGTCGCCTCCAACGCCATGGCCCGCCAGGAAGTAGAACGCTACACCATCCAAGCGCCCGGCCAAGCCAACTCCTACTTCTACGGCTACACCAAACTAATCGCCCTCCGAGCCGAAACCCAAAATCTCCTAGGCGACAAATTCAACGCCCTCCACTTTCATGACTTCCTTCTCTCCCAGGGACTGCTGCCGCCCGATCTAATGCGCAAGGCCGTCCTGGAAGATTTCATCCCGAAAGAACGTTAACTCAAGAACTTCCGGATTCGCGCCAGCAAGGTGCCCAGTAGCCAGGCGAGTCCGAAGTAAATAATGCCATTTATTGCAGCGGCAATCCATAAAGCCCAAGCATGAGCATTGCCTCCCGCAGCCATAGATCCAAGCATTCCTGGAAAGAGTAGGTAAAAGAAGACGTTCTGAGCGGCCGCAAGGATCGGGTTTTCCGAGATTACCGAAAGTTCCTGAACTGAGACGGTCAGACCTGCTGCCACTGCTCCTGCTGCCAATGCCAAGTAGATTCGATAGCCGATTGTGGAGTCCTTTCCGGTCCTTAAGCTTAACGGAAGATCAGGGGAGACTCAACTGCTCTCCACTTCCACCGCGTCCTTGTTGCTCAAATGCTGCCGAAGCCATTCTGGAAGACTTCATCCCGAAAGAACGATAGCCCAAAACTGGGCCATAGTAACAGCAAGACAGATATCTTGCCACTCGGCGAAGCGCCCGACCAATCGCGTTGTCTGGCTTCGTTTAGAATGGTCTTTGAGTGTACCGTCACCGTCTTTGAGATTAGCCGCCTCTATAAGAAAAGTTGACCAGCTTTCTAACGAAGACCAAAGGCGGTGGTTGTGGTGCTCGACAGTTCTCGCGTCAGCCGCCTGATGACGGAGTCTCGCGCCTAGTAAGAGGAGCAGTATGCAGACCGATCTCATCCACGAACGCCAGCAGGCGCATGGACTGCTGGATCTGCTGCGGGCCGAGCAACTCAATGCCGTGCGCAGCCTGCTTGAAGTCATGGTGCATCCGCAAGAAACGCTTGCGCGTTCGCTTGCGCTAGCCCCGGAAGAAGCGGAAGAACTCAACACTGAAACTGCAGCCTCATTGGATCGCGCCCGCGTCTCTCTGGCACAAGGCGAAGGCATTCCCCACGAAGAGATCCTGCGAGAATTTGGTTTGGGCCGGTGAACGAAAGCCCCGTGCCCGAGCGCATCGGGGTCATCTGGTCGCCCGAGGCCACGCGCCGACCTCCGAGCCATTGACCGCGAAACTGCCATGCAGATTCTCCTTTGCCTGGACCGTTATTTGTCCACCCGTAATGGTGATGTCAAGCGACTCAAACCTACACGATCCGGCTTCCGGCTACGCTGCGGCGCCCACCGCCTCTTCTTTGACTTTGCCGACGACAAGACGCTTAACATCACCCGTATCTACGACCGTAAAAACGCCTACCGCTGATTCCAAATAAATATCGGCAGGCTAAACTCCCGGAGCTTTCCTCTACCGAGGACTCATCAGAGTCACGCACCGCTCTACGCGTAAACTGTCGTGGTTCTAGGTTGGCTCGCTCTATGTTTCTCCGCCTGCTCCCGAATCGCTCGCTTCTTTTCCTCGCTCAGCCGCGACAAATTTCGAACCTGCATCACCATGCGAGGATTTTTTACCAATTCCTTCTCATGCTTCATCAAAAAATCCCAATAAAGCGTCGTGAACGGGCACGCCTTATCACCCACCGCTTCACCCGGCTTAAAGCGGCAATGCTGACAATAATTGCTCATCCGTGAGATGTATTTCCCAGTCGCGGCATAAGGTTTGGAAGCCATCAATCCACCATCGGCAAACTGCGACATGCCAATAGTATTCGGCATCTCTACCCACTCCACCGCGTCCCAATAAATGGCTAGGTACCACTGATGAACCTCCTCCGGCTTCACACCAAACAGCAATGCGTACAACCCAGTCACCATCAATCGCTGAATATGATGCGCATAGCCATATTCCAACGTCTGCCCAACACACTCCTGCAAACAACGCATGTCCGTCTTCCCCGTCCAATACAAATCCGGCAGCGTCTCGTCGGCGTTCAACGCGTTCCGCGTCACATAACTCGGCATCTGCAGCCAATAGATCCCGCGCACATACTCGCGCCAACCCAAAATCTGGCGGATAAAGCCCTCCGCCGCCGCAAGCTCCGCATCACCGCGCCGATATGCCTTCTCCACCGCTTCCACAACAGTTCTTGGATTCAATAACTTCAAATTCATCGCCGCCGACAACGTCGAATGATAAAGAAACGCCTCACCCGTCCATAGGGCGTCCTGATAGTCGCCAAAGCGCGCCAGCCTATGCTGCAAGAAATCGTCTAACGCCTGTCCAGCCTGTTTCGCTGTCACAGGCAGTGCAAAATGCTGCAAACTGCCTACGTGCTTCGCAAACCGCTTCTCCACCAGCGCCATCACGCCCCGCGTAATCTCATCCAGCTCAAACCTCCGAGGCGCACGAGTTACCGGACCCTGCTTCCCAAAACTCTTCCGGTTCTCAGCATCATAATTCCAACGCCCACCCTCCGGCTCATCGTCATTCATCAATACACCCGTCTTGCGCCGCATCTCGCGATAGAAGAACTCCATCCGCAACTGCTTATGTCCGCGCGCCCACCCAGCAAACTTCCGCCGCGAGCAATAGAAATGCCGGTCCTCCCGAACCTCCATCTCAGGAACAGCCGCCAGAATCTCCTGCTGAACCCGATAGTCGCCCGCCTCCACCATCACCACACACTCAGGCCGAAGTCGCTCAACTGCGGCTCCTAACTCCGACCCCAAACTGCCCCGATTCTCCGCATCCTCCAACTCCCGATACTCAACCCGAATCCCCCGCTGCCGCAACTCCGCCGCAAAATGCCGCATCGCTGACAGAAACAATGCAATCCGCACCTTATGCGACGGCACGTGCGTAGATTCCCGAGCCACCTCCGCCATCCAAACCACATCGCGCCGCTCATCAAACCCCTCAAAGGCCGCAGAATCGTGGTTTAGTTGGTCACCCAAAACAATAACCAAATTGCGAACAGGAGTCATCACCAGGGAGATGCAAAAACTCCCTCGCTCAGCGTTTTATTTCTATCGTTTGTTCTATCCATCCCTGAAGATCGCCTAGTTCCCAGTTGCAATCGCGCTGACGAAATGAATTTTCGACTTTTGTGTCCCAAACCAGCTAGCTTTGACGCTTGTACCCATGAAGGCTAATCTGTCATACTCTGAAAACTCCATATGTCGTTCCTATTTCCGGAAATAGAGCGTCCCCCACAGCCGACATTTGACCGCAACGAGGTCCCAGACGAGGTTCGCCAGAACTTCGGCCTGTTGCTGGACTGGTTTACCCCTAACATCTTCGTTTCCTGGATCATCTTGGCTATCAACGTCGCAATCTTCGTCTTAATGCCGGTTTTGGGCTTCAATCCAGATCATGCGCCGCCGCAAGGGCTATTGCGTTCGGGCGCGGATTATGGTCCAGCAACGCTTTCGCAAGGGCAGTGATGGCGCGTAGTTACGGCGTGTTTTGTGCACCTGGGATTCATGCATGTCGGTTTCAACATGCTTGTTTTGGCTCAAGTTGGACCTTTCATGGAACGGCTATTGGGCAATGTCGGATTTCTAATTGTCTATCTCGCTTGTGGCATTGCTGGATCGGTCTGTAGCTTGGCGTGGCATCCCTATCTTGTCAGCGTAGGTGCTTCTGGCGCCATCTTCGGGCTGTACGGCGCATTGATCGGATTCCTGATCCTCCGCCGAGACTCAATACCCCCTCCGGTCCTGACGAGGATTTTGAAGGGCGCACTTATTTTCCTCGCTTACAATGCGGTGTTTGGACTGCTGAAGTCAGGAACAGACCTTGCAGCTCATGCTGGTGGTCTGGCCGGTGGTCTGGTGTGCGGTTTGGCGATTAGCACGCCGATAAACGCTGGGTTTACCCGCCGCCGATTAGTGCGTGCCGCTATCGCTGGACTCGCATGCATAGCGGTTGTCATGTGCATCGCTTCCGTGCTTCCGCACCCAATCGATTTGCAAGCGAGTTTAAGTAAGTTCGGAAGTGCGGAAGGCAAGATATTAACAAGTTACAAAGCAATCTTGTCGCAGTCGGCGAACGCGAAAGACTCGGACATCGCAGACAAGATAGAAGCCCAAGTCATTAAGCCGTGGAGTGTGGCGCGCCAGTCGCTCGGCAACATAAAAGGTTTGCCCAGCCAGCAGCAGCGCTTTGTCACTATGTTCTTGAATTACATGGATGCGCGGCAGCGTGGATGGACGAATCTCGTGCAAGGGTTACGAACCCACAACGTCGCGCTAGTGAACCAATCGCTGCAGCAACAAATTGAGGCGCAAAACGGGCTCAAGGCTGCGATGCAAGATCTATAGTGAGGCCTCCGTGTGCGCTGCGCGGAAAACACGGAAAAACCAAACTGGAACGAGCACTCCTTCTGGCCAACCGACTAGGTAACGACCGCGACAGCGAATACCTCGCTAGCCGCGAATTGACCAGCGAAACTTGCTTGGCGTCCGCCGTCCCCGGTATCCTATTGATTGAGGGCAACGCACAGAGAACCAATGATCATTACGTCGTTCAGCCAAAAGGAAATCGAACGCAACATGCGGGCCGTGGCCCATGCAATTGCGCAGCAGGAACTCGAAGGCCTGAAAGTCTCTGAAGCGACTATTGAGGACATGCAGCGCGCCGCCCAGGGGAAAATTCGCTCCGACGATGTTATCCGCAACATCCACGCTCGTTTGAAACATGCCCAATTACTCCGGCAATGACCCTTACATTGACCTGGAGTCCGGTGTTTTAAAAAACCGTCTTGGTATCACCCACGAGGCGCTGCTGGAAGCAACCGAGGCGGACTTCGTCGCGGAACGATCTCGTGAAATCTCCCAAACGCCCCTCGAAGGCCGCTTTGATCTTGCCCACCTTCAGGCCATTCACCGGCACTTGTTCGGCGACGTGTATGAATGGGCAGGCCAGTTACGAACCATCGACATCAGCAAGGGCGGCCACCTATTCGCGCACCACGCCCACATCGAGGCAGCTGCCGCGCCGGTCTTCAAACAACTCGCAGCGGAGCGGCATCTAGCCGGCCTCGACCCCGCCGCCTTCAGTGAGCGCGCCGCACACTACCTAGGCGAATTGAACGCCCTGCATCCGTTTCGCGAAGGCAATGGCAGAGCGCAACGCGAGTTTATCAGCCATCTGGCGCAAGTGAACGGCTATTACATCGCATGGGAAAACGTCAGCCGCGTAGATATGCTACAAGCGTCCATCAACTCTTTTCGGGGAGACACAGCAAAACTGACCGCGATCATCCGCGATTGCCTGCGCCCGCTCTAGGGCGACGATTTTACGAGGTAGTCACTCCGCCAAATTAAAATCGGCTGATGCGTCGATATTGAGTGTTAAGCGGCACCCCGACCTAAATTTCGCCAACGCCTCCGGTCCGACCCAGTAGGCCCGTACCTTATTGAAGTGCTTTTTCAATAGCGAAGCCAACGTCCGCATGATCCTTTGAATCCCAGGATCGTCATACAGCGTCGTGATGGTACCCGCAATAATCGTCTCTGAATTAAGTTCGCCCCCGGACCAAAGGTCAGCCTCGATTCGATCTTTGCCACCCGGAAGCTTCGGGAAAATCTTAAAATGAGGACATCTGAGAGTCTGCGTCCCGCTGGCTACTCCCAAATTGGGAAGCTCGGCTGCGCTACTCCAGGTTGGATCTTTCCCGGCAGCGCGATCCTGCCAATCCAAGCCATAGCGCACTTCTTGCGATCCCTCAAGCTGAGTCAGAAGAAGGAGCCAGTCCTTTGTCGTCGCATAAATGAGAAGTCGACCTACCATGTGTTTGACCTCTGCTGAACTGGGATAAAAACCAGAACGCTCGGAAAACCTACCCCCCACCCCCAACAAACTCCGCCACCAACCGCTTCACCTCCGCTAACTCCTCACCCACCACCTCCAACCGCGGAGGCCGCACCCGAGCACTCCCCATCCCAGCCTCCGCCTGCACCAACTTAATCAACTGAACAAACTTCGGCACCGTATCCAATCGCAGCAACGGCAAAAACCTCCGATACAAAGCAAACGCCTTCTCCTTCTCCCCGGTCTGCGCCAATCGCGCTAACTCCACCGACTCCTTCGGAAACGCATTCACCAACCCAGCAATCCACCCGCACGCTCCCATCTGAATCGATTCCACAATCGCATCATCCACGCCCACCAACAGCCGAAACTCCTCCGGCATAATCGAGCGCAACGCCGCAATACGCCGCACATCCGCGCTCGATTCCTTAATCGCATTCAAATTGGAATGCTCCCGCGCCAGTTCCAATACCTGCGCCGGCACAAAATCAACGCCATACGCAATCGGATTGTTGTACAACATGCAGGACAACGGAGTTGCGCGCAAAATCGCCGAAACATGCGCCTTCGTCTCGCGCCAATCGCCCAAATAAACATACGGAGGCAGCACCATCAACCCACTGCAACCCGCATCCCCCGCCGCTTTAGCCAGCGCAACCGCCTCCGCCGTACTCAACGCCGAAACCCCAGCCACCACAGGAACTCGCCCCTGCAGCGCCTTCACCAAAGTCTTCAGAACCTCTACTTTTTCGGCGAAGGAAAGCGTTGCCGCCTCACCCAGCGAACCTAGCGCCACAATGCCCGTGCAGCCATTGTCAATCAACCAGTTCGCATGCTTCGTCACAAACGCATGATCTACATGCAAGCTCTCGTCAAACGCCGTAGTCATCGCCGGAATGACGCCTTGCCAGTTCATATTCATTAACGCTTCTCCTCAAATCGAATCAGGTTTTCAACCGTAGTGGGAAAAATCGGCGGACGAATCGAATCGTTCGCGGTCTTAAAGTATCGCTGGATGATCGGTCCGCAAATTCGCCCTTGGCACGGTCCCATGCCGCATCGATAATGCAGCTTCATCTCTTTCCAAGACGCCGCGCGGTTCTCAATGCGCCCCAGCGGAACATCCTCGCAACGGCAAATCATCGTCTCAGCCTCCGCTAGTCGCTCAACCTCCGGACGCAGCGCAAACGCTCTGTTCAACGCACCCAAGAAATGCATCACTTTGCCACGATCTTGACCTGCAGCGGCCCCGCCGGCAATCCTACCCTCCATCACCGACTTATCCACGCCGCCAAGTCCTGTCGGCTCGCCGGCACAATAGATATCGGTCACCGAAGTCTGCTGCTGTTCATCCACCCCCACAAACCCCGCCTCCATTCGGCATCCTATCAGCCCTGCCAACTCTGTATTTGGCACAAACCCAAACCCTGTCGCCAAATAATCGCACTCCTCGCGAATCGCCGAACCATTATGCGACAAACTGACCTCGCGGCCCTTGACGCGAGTTACCCAGCAGTTCTGCAAATATCGAGCACCCTTCAAAAACTTCCGCAACTCCAACGCCTGCCCGATCTTCTCCGAATGCCGCAATAACGCCCAACCGAACTTTGCCAAACTCCGCCGCGAAGCCTGCTCCGCAACAATCGGCACCGTCGCTCCGTGCTCCTGTAAATAAGCCGCAACCGCCAGCAACAGAGGTCCCGATCCCGCTACGATAATTCGCTTCCCCGCAACTGAGAATCCCGATTTTGCCAGCGCCTGAATGCCGCCTACGCCCATCACATGCGGGCTGGTCCAGCCAGGGAAGGGAAGAAACAATTCCCGCGCACCTGTTGCCAAAATCAATTTGCCGTACGAAACACGAAAGCAACCGCCCGCATCCACCGTGACATATTTCTCCGCAGCGTTGCCATCTATCACCCGCGCGTGCCCTATAAACTCGCCGATCGTTCGAATCTCCGAACCGCGCCAAATCTGTCCGCCCGGCGAAGCGTTATCATCCAACGTCAAAACCGACGCGCCCGTCTCGCTAGCCGCCTTGGCCGCTTCAATCCCCGCAGGTCCCGCACCCACAATCACGACGTCATAGCGCTTCATGTCGTGACAATCTCCATTCCGGGCTTACAAAGAATCTGGCAGCTCCGTTGATGCGCCACGCCATCAATCGTTACGCGGCATTCAAAGCAAATCCCCATGCCACAAAGCGGAGCGCGCCCTTCGCCGCCAACCGAACTCCGAAATACACTCTCACCCGTATTCAACACTGCTGCTGCCACGGTAGTTCCCGCCTCCACATGCGCCGCGCGCCCATTAATCCGAACCTCGAACTCAGGCATGCTGCATATCTCTCGCCGGAAGGTAAGCCGCCACATCTATCGCCGCCTCCCGATTCAATAACTGTTCACACAAAATCTTCGCCGTAGCTAGCGACGTTGAAATACCCAGTCCCTCATGCCCCGTTGCCAGGTACACCGATTTCATCTCCGGATGCGGACCAATCAACGGCAACTTGTCCGGCGTTGCCGCGCGAAAGCCCGTCCACGAACGAATACATTGCAGTTGCAAAAGATCCGGCATGTATTCCACCGCTCGCGCCATCATCTTTGAAAGCATCGCGGGCTCCAACGCTGCTAACTCTGTCCCATACTGACGCGATGACCCAATCAACAACTGCCCGGTCCGCCGAGGCTGAACATTAAACGCCACCGAATCGCCGCTTACCGAATGCGCGCTCTTCAAATACCCCAACTCAATCAACTGATGTTGCACAAATCCCGGATACCGGTCCGTGATCACCAAATGTCCTTTACGTGGCTGCACCGGAATGTCTGTCGCCAGCCGCCGCGCATCCGTCCCGTTCGCCAGCACAATCCATTGCGCTCTCAAACAGTCCGCGTTGTCCAACTCCACTTCATTCGCCCCAACCTTCGCCACAGACCGGCCCAAACGAAACTGCGCACCCTTCTGCTGAGCCTTCTTCGCCAAGTGCCGCGCAGCGTTCGGCGAATAAATCACCGCATCATCCTTCATCAGCAGCGCCCCCGCCATCCCCGGCCGTAAGTGTGGTTCCGCCTCAGCCAGTGCCTCTGAATCCAACACTTCCACCGGTACATCGCGCTGCGTGTAATAGGCGAACTTGCGATGCACTTCCGCCATTTCGAAATCATCCGCCGCCACCCAAAGCGACCCGCAAGGTGAAAACTCGGCATCGTCCGGAAGTTCTGCCGCCAGCGTTTTCCAAAGCAACTGCGAATATCGCGTCAATGCGAATTGTGCGGGCGAATCATCCATTACCGCCAGATGTCCCATGCCCGCCGCCGTTGCGCCGCCGCCAATTACCTGCGGTTCAATCACGCAAATCCGCAATCCCGCTTCGGCAAATTCAGCAGCGCAAGCGCAGCCAACAATTCCCGCGCCAACAATGATTGCGTCGTATGCTTCTTCGCTCATGTCCGCCGAATCCTATAGCATAACGGTGTAGCCATGCAAGCCATTTTGGAAGAGACAAAACAGGTGTTAGCCAGCCTTGGCGTGAACCTCCATTCCACCAACCGGCAAAACAAAATTCATAGCCCGATCACCGGCGAAATCATCGCGGAACTGGATTGGCACACTGAATCTGAAGCGAGCGCTGTCATCGCGCAAGCCCAAAAAGCCTTCGAAGAGTGGCGCTTAGTTCCCGCTCCCAAACGCGGAGAATTCGTCCGTCTCCTGGGCGAAGAACTTCATCAAGCGAAAGACGCCCTCGGCAAACTCGTCACCATTGAAGCTGGCAAAATCGTCAGCGAAGGTCTCGGCGAAGTGCAAGAAATGATCGACATCTGCACCTTCGCAGCCGGTCTTAGTCGCCAGTTGTGCGGCTTAACCATCGCGACCGAGCGTCCCAATCACCGCATGATGGAAACTTGGCATCCACTCGGTGTCGTCGGCATCATCTCCGCCTTCAATTTTCCCGTTGCCGTCTGGAGTTGGAACGCTTCTCTCGCCCTCGTCTGCGGTAACTCCTGTGTCTGGAAGCCATCGGAGAAAACTCCACTCTGCGCTCTGGCCACCCAAGCCTTGTTTGAACGTGCCGCCAAGAAATTCGGAGGTGTCCCCTCCGGTCTGTCTGGTCTCATCTTGGGGGAAACCGCCATCGGAGAAGTATTGGTTCGCGACTCCCGTGTTCCTCTAGTTTCCGCCACTGGTTCCACTAGAATGGGGCGCGCCGTCGCGCCAATTCTTGCGCAGCGTTTCGCCAAATCTATTCTCGAACTCGGAGGCAACAACGCTGCCATCGTCGCTCCCACTGCCGATCTCGAACTTACCGTCCGCGGTATCGCTTTCTCTGCTATGGGCACTGCCGGACAGCGCTGTACCACCTTGCGCCGCCTCATCGTTCACGAAAGCATCTATGACCAATTGCTGCCGCGTCTAAAAAAGGTCTATCAAGCCGTCTCCGTCGGTGACCCGCGCGATAGCAGCAACCTCGTCGGTCCGCTGATCAACAGCCAAGCGCTCGAGGCCATGCAACACAGTCTGGAGGAAGCCCGTAAATCCGGCGGCAAAGTCACTGGCGGCGATCCCATCCCAACCAACGGAGGCTTCTACGCCCGTCCCGCATTAGTCGAAATGCCCAGCCAAACCGAAGTAGTCAAACGTGAAACCTTCGCGCCCATCCTGTTTGTCCTGAAATACCGCGACCTAAACCAAGCCATCGAGTTACAGAACAACGTGCCCCAGGGCCTCGCATCCTCCATCTTCACCAACGACCTGCGCGAAGCCGAAAAGTTCTTATCTGCCATTGGCTCTGATTGCGGAATCGCCAACGTCAACATCGGTCCCTCAGGCGCGGAAATCGGCGGAGCATTCGGCGGTGAAAAGGAAACCGGGGGCGGCCGCGAATCCGGTTCCGACGCCTGGAGGCAATATATGCGCCGCGCCACCAACACCATCAATTACGGAAGCGAACTGCCCTTGGCACAAGGCGTAAAGTTCGATGTTTAGCGTTTTCCAGGCAGCGTTGCCGGCCAGTTCTGCACTAAGTTAATCGTCGGCACTCGCGCCGTATCCGCCGGTATCTGAAAAAGAAATCGCTGCCCGTCTGCTGAAACCGTGTAAGGGTTCACACCCACGCTTAAGGTCTTAAACAGCACCTGTGGAGCATCCGCCGTCACGCTCGCGCCATAACGCAAATGCACCGATACAAGCTCGTTCCGCGGCGACAAATAAAACAATTCCGTACCATCATGATTCCACCGCGGATTGCTGGCCCCGCGTTCTGAAATTGGAAGCCGGCTTTCCCCCTTCGGGAAATCTTGCATGAAAATGATCGATGCACCCGATTGATTCGACGTATAAGCCAGCCACTTCCCATCCGGCGAAAGCCGCGCGTCCGAAACATCCAAAGGCGTCCCAGGCACCTGACTCAGCGAATTCTCCACAAACGAAGTCGCCCAAAGTTCCGCCTGCCCTTGCTCATTGTTCATATAGAACAGCAAGGTCTTCCCATCTGAAGACCAATCCAGCGGCCACTTATCATTCCCTGTATGAAAAATCGGTTTGCCCGGTCCCGAATCGTTCCATCGCTTAGTCATCAAATCGCGCGCGCCACCGTTCAACGATGCAGAAAATGCCAGCCGCGCACCATCTGGCGACCAAACCGGATACTCCGCATTCCGAATCACCGTCACCGGATATTCAATATTGCTCTTCAGATCGTTGACCCAAATCCCATAACCCGCCTCCGTCGATTGATATTGCACAATCGCCAAGTGCGTCCCATCGGGAGACAATGCCGGCATCAACGGCAGCACACCGTCCTTCCAAGCCGAACCAATCTGCTTGCCAGTTCTGTCGAACCACGCCAGCTTGAACCGGCCCAAATCGCCCGCGCGATAAATCAAGGTGCCCGTCTGCGAAGCCGAATATGCCGTGTAGCCGTAATAAGCTCGAAGTTTTTCCACCAACGGAAATTCCTCACCGGTAAAGTTCAATGCTTTCGCATCAAACAGTCGCGCCAACAAATTCCGGTCGCGAACGTAAAGCAAATATCCAGGGCTCACATACATCGCATTCGTTATCAAGCCCGAAACTAGCTTCGTTCCATCCCCGCCTTTCAATGAACCGACATAAACGCCGCTATGTTCCGCCGAACTCGCGTTCACCGTGTAAATAAAATGTTGCGAATCCGGCAAAAAACTCGGCCACCAATGTCCGCGCTGCCCTGTCGCCGAATCCACCTTCGTTACCGGAACTAAATGCTCGCCATCCGGCTGCAATCGCACCAGTGGTCCGCTGCCCCGGCTCAAAAGAATTACATTTTCCGCGCTCCAGGCGCCATTCACCGTCCCGCGTATCGTGCAAAGCGTACGCTGCCCGCCACTCGCCACATCCACCGATTTCAACTTCTCGCCAACATGAAACGCCAGCGACTTACTATCGGGCGACCAAAATGGATAAGTCGCATCCTCGCTATTCGCCACTTGCGTCGGCACCAGTTCGTCCAGCCCGCGCAGATAAAGCACCGGCCTGCCCTGTGGACCCATTGCCAAAAACGCCAAATACTTCCCATCAGGTGAAATAGAAATCGCCGGACTGCCCGTCACCGGCTCTCCGGGAATCGCCACTTCAAACCGCGCAACCGAACTCACCGCCGGCTTCCGCGTAAAAACAGTTGCAAGAAACGCCAGCATCGCAGCCGCCAACACTCCCGCCGCAATCCATCGCCAATACGGCGTCCGTGGCTTTTCCGGCAGAACTCTCTGCACCGGAACCGCGCAGCCCTCCAACGCAAAAATCAAATCTCTTGACGATTGGAAACGGTCCGCCGGGGTCTTCTCCAAACAATGATTCACCACCCGCACCATCTCTGCTGTCACGCCTTGCCCCGGTTCAATCGCTGGCGCTTCTTCCTTCATCACCGCCGCAATCGTCTCCGCATTTGTGTCTTTCAAAAATGCGCGCCGCCCCGCCAGCATTTCGTACAACACGCACCCAAACGAAAAAATATCCGTAGCCGCTCCCGCTTCCTGCCCGCGCAATTGCTCCGGCGCAAGATATCCCGGCGTCCCCATTACCATTCCCACCTGCGTAATCGGCGTTACCTTCTGCGGCTTGCCATTCACCTGCGTCAATTTCGCTAAACCAAAATCCAAAATCTTGATCTGGTTTCCCGGCGTCACAAAAATGTTTTCCGGCTTCAAATCGCGGTGAAAAATACCTTTGTCATGGGCCGCCGCCAGCGCCCGCGCCGTCTGAATGGCAAAATCAATCGCGCGGTTCGCGGGCAAAGGCCCCTCCGCCAATCGCTCGCGCAGCGATTTCCCCTCTAAATATTCCGACGCAATAAACGGCAATCCATCCTGCACGCCAATATCGTGCACAACCAAAACATTCGGATGATTCAACGCTGAAGCCGCCCGCGCTTCCACCTCGAATCGATGCACGCGTACCGGGTCCGCCGCAAATTCCGCTGGCAAAGTCTTCAACGCAATCTGCCGGTCCAACCGCGTATCCAATGCCAAAAAAACTTCGCCCATGCCGCCCGCGCCAATCGATTTCAAAACGCGATACGGTCCAAAATTGGCGCCCACCAGCGATCGTTTTTGCGCTGCCAACTCCTGCGCCGCCACATTCAACGCCGGTGCTTCCAAAAATCCATCCACGTCTTGCGTTGAATTGAGCATCGCTTGCGCGTCTTTTAATAAGGCGTCGTCGCCGCTGCAAGCAGTCTTTAGAAACTCATCCCGTTCTTCCGCGGGCCTGTCTAATGCCGATTGCAAAACGCTATCTAACTTCACCCACCGTTCGCGCTCCACTTCTATCGAACCTCCAACTCGCGCCGCAGGAACGCCTTGGCAATCGTCCAATCCCTCGCCACCGTCCCAACCGAAACGTCCAGCACCTTCGCAATCTCATCCACGCTCAATCCGCCGAAAAACCGCAGCTCCACAATTTGCGCCTTGCGCGCATCCACATCCGCTAAGTGCCCAAGCGCTTCGTCAATCGCCAGCAAATCCGGGTTCGACGGCGCAGCCGGCAAAATCGATTCGTTCAACTCCAACGCATTCAAGTTGCCCTTGCGCTTCAACGATTGCTGCGTCCGCGCCCAATCCGTCAGCACCTGCCGCATCACCCGCGCGCACACTCCCAAAAAATAATTCCGGTCCGGACAATCATCCAGCTTGGCATCGGCCACCCGCAAATACGCTTCGTTAATCAGCGCAGTCGTCTGCAGCGCATGCCCCGGCCTCTCCGCGCGCATATAGTAATGAGCCAGTCGGTGAAGCTCGCTATAAATCAAAGGTACTAACTGATTCAGAGCATCTTCATCGCCGCCACGCCAGGCCGCCAGCAGTCCCGTCACCTCGTGTGAGCGCGCGTCCCCAAGCATCTGGCAAGAATTTAACATAATTCTTTGTTTCCGGTTGAAGATTTTGGATTCCGTTTCCGCATATAAGGGCGAGAAAGGAGGAATGGACTCATGGTTCCCAGATTGAAATCTTTTCTAATCTCTTCCGTGGTTCTTTTCAGTACCGCCTGCGCCGCTTGGGGACAGGCACAAACAATTTCCGCCCTGCCCGGGCTAGTCAATTACGTCGAGGGTCAAACATTTCTAAACGGCACGCCCATCGACGCCAGCCTAAAAACACCCGTATTTATGAATTCCGGCGATATTTTCGCGGCCGAAATCGGCAAAGGCGAAATCTTACTCATGCCCGGCATGTTCCTGCGCATCGGCGATAACAGCCAAATCCGCATGAACTATCCATCGCTGGTAAATACCGAATTCGAGGTGCTCCAAGGCGAAGTCATGATTGAAGCCGTCGGCATCATCCGCGGCAGCGAAGTTCACGTTATCAACCACAACGCGACAATCGTCATCGACACCCCTGGCCTTTACCGCATTCGTACCGGCGAAGTACCGCTGGTCACTACCTATGAAGGCAAAGCCGAAGTGGAAACCGGCACGCAATCCGTCAAAGTCGGCAAAGGCAAAGAACTGAGATTCGAACAGACCATGTCGGCGCAAAAAATCGACGATGCAGATGACGACGACCTCTACGCTTGGAGTAACGTCCGCTCGCAATACGAGGCCGCCGCTGCCTACCAAGCCGCCCTCGCCCTCAACGCCGCCAACCAGGACACGACCGGTTGGTACTACCTCGACACCTTCGATTGCTGGACTTTTCTGCCCGGTCTGGAATGCTTCAGTCCTTTCGGTTGGGGCTACTATCCGGTCTGGGGCGTCCATCGTGCAACCACCATCGTCACCACCGTGCATCGCGGAGGGCATTGGGGCGGAGAACCGCATCCTATCGGACCGGCCCATGGCAAGGGCGACAATCACTGGGTCGGCATGGGAGCCAACCGGCCCGTTCCCATCAACCCCAAAAATCCACCCGCAGTTAGCGTGGCATCCAGTTCCCCACAACTGCACGAGTCCAACAATGGAACAGCAAGTATAGCCTCAGCTCATTCACAACTTCGCAACAACAGCTTCAGCGCTTCTTCCCGCAACAGTAACAGCAGCGCTTCTTCCCACACAAGCAGCGCCGCCAGCAGTCACTACAGCGGAGGCGGCGGATCCTCTCACAGTGGTGGCGGCGGTGCGTCTTCTGGTGGCGGCCACGCTGGAGGCGGAGGAGGCGGTGGTGGCGGCTCTTCCGGCGGAAGCCACAAATAACTCACCAATTGGCGGGAGTGCGGCATCCTCACACTCCCGCCGAAACCACACTCCCTGCCGTTCCCGTCAAACTCTCCCGCCGCTCCAACCGCTCCCGAAACCGCAAATGCCGCGATAACGTAACTCCAATAATCGGCCGCCAAACCGCATGCACCAAATCATTCCGAATCAAAAAATGCCAAAACCGGTTCGACCGCTTATACAAATACGCCATCATCAAATACGGTGCCCATGCCCGCCAATCCTCCGGTCGCCGCTTCCAAATGCTCGTGTGCGAGAACAGCCGCTGATACATCCACCCATAACCCTGCTCCAACTCCTCCGCAGTCATATTCTTCGGCCGGAACACCGCATGTGCCGTGTCATACCGTGACCAATCCCGATGCAGCAACCGTCCCTCCGCTTCCATCTGCCGAAACAGCGGAGTCGCTGGATACGGAGTCAAAATATGAAACGTCGCACACTCCAACCGGTTCTCTTCCACCCATTCCGCCGTACGAGCAAACACGTCCTTGCCATCTTGATCAAATCCCAGCACGAACGACCCATTCACTTGAATTCCATACTCATGCAAAATCCTCACCCGACGCGCATAGTCCGCCGTTTTCGGAGTCTTCTTTCGCGCGCTTGCCAAATTACCGTCCGAAAGCGATTCAAACCCGATAAACACACCCATACAGCCAGCCAGCGCCATGTCCCGCACCAATCCCACATCGTCCGTCACATCAATCGTCACCGCCGCGCTCCAAACTTTTCGAATGCGCTTCAAACTCTTGCATAACTCCGCTAAGTAATCACGCCGTGAACCAAGATTGTTGTCAATAAACACGGCATACGGTTCGCCGCTCGCCGCAAACTCCGCCACAATCTGTTCCGGATCGCGCATCCGATAAGGCATCCGCAAACCATCCGTCGCCAAATAACAGAAGCTGCAGCGGTTGTGGCACCCGCGCGTAGCAATCAAACTCGCATTCGTCAAAAAGCTGCGATGCGGCAATATTGACCGCCGTGGCGCCGGATCATCCCGATACTGGTTCTCATACGTTGCGTTATATACTGCGCGCAGAGTCCCCACTTCGCAATCCGCCAGAATCTTCGGCCAAACCTGCACGCCATCGCCAATCGCCAACGCGTCCGCGTGCGGAGCGCATTCTTGAGGGCAAGACATCACATGCAATCCACCCAAAACGACCTTGCTCCCCATGCTCCGAAACCAATCCGCTAATGCAAACGCACGTCTCGCAAACGTCAAATGCACGGTAATGCCTACCAGTTCGGGCACCGGGTCGCACTGCGGGCTCCCGTGCAGCAAATTCTCATCCCAATATTCCACCCGCCAGTGCTCCGGCGTTGTCGCCGCAAAACTTGTCAGCGCTAACGTAGGCGTCAACTCATGCTTCCCAAAACTAGCGTTTGCGTCTTTTGGATAAAACGGATTTACCAACAACGCAAAGCGCCGCTCCACACCTCCCGCCCTCCCCTCCGCCTTCAATTCTGGCGCTTCCGCCATTGCCCTCGGCATCCAAAGCTGTCGAAGCGGTCGCCGGAACGGTTCTTCTTGGTTAATCACAATAGTACTTTACAATATAAAGTACTTCGCGCGCAAGCAGAATTTCTTCCTTGTAAAAATATGCTTAATGATTTTCACTCTACGGGAAATCGAACCATCCGATGCGCCCTCCGCCGCGATCCTCAGCGGACAGCTAGGCTACCCAGTTGAAACGCCCGAAATGCTCCAGCGCATCGCAGCCATTGAACGCCGCACCCGCCGCGTATTTGTGGCCTGCGCCGAACATCAAGTCGTCGGCTGGATCGAGGTCGAAATTACCAACCATCTCGCATCCGGCGCTCGCGGCGAAGTCACTGGCTTAATCGTCTCTGACGCCTACCGCAGCCAGCGAATCGGCGCCAAACTTCTCACGGCCGCCGAAAATTGGGCCATCGAACAAGGCGTTACTAACATCGTCGTCCGTTCCCAGGTCGCTCGCGAAAACGCTCATCGCTTCTATTTGCGCGAAGGCTATCTCCGCACAAAAACCTCGGCCGTATTCACCAAATCCATCCAACAACCCCAAACCAAATAGATCGCAATTTGTTTTGGGTGCAAAATAGAATCTATGGCCGCCGCAGCCCCCGCACCCCAACCCCTCACGGCCATCCATCTGCTCGATGTCGTCCAAACCTGCCTCCACGCTGCCCCTTCCGAATGGATCTTCCTACGCGAACTCCGCGCCGGAACCGGCCTCCGCACCACCTCTTCCGCCCAGCGCCTCGACGCCTTTGCCCTCAACTGCTTCGCTCACAATTCCATGAAGCGAATCTGCTACGAAGTCAAAATATCCCGCGCAGACTTCCTATGCGAATTGAAGCACCCCATCAAACGCCGCATCGGCCTGCGCTATTCAAACGAGTTCTATTTCGTCACACCCGCCAACCTGCTCAATCTCGCGGAACTGCCTATCGAATGCGGCCTGGTGGAAGTGGGCAGCTTTCCCGAAGCAGCCCTAACTCTGCCCGAAAAAGACAATCTCCCTCATTTTGATTCCGTCCTCGCCCTCCATTGCCGAGTCACCGTTCCCGCCCCTTGGCGTGAAACTCCTCCGCCCACTTGGCAATTCCTCGCCGCCATGCTGCGCAACCAACAAAAGGCCTTGCGAGGCGCACCTCCTGTCAATCCAAAGCAACAGCGCCTCGCATTCGACTAAGAACTCTAAAAGCTACCCTCATCCGCAGACGGTCCATAAATCGCCGGCACCGGTACGTCTAGCAATCGCAAATACACCGTCAACTGCCCGCGATGAAAAATGCTGTGATTAAACACCGACGTGCGCACAACCACCACGCGCGGCAAAGTGAATATTGGCTGCCCAGTCCTCAATAAAGACCAAGACTTCATAAATGCCTCATCGCTAGTCTCGGCAATCGCCGCCTTCGCCGTCGCCACGTTCTTATCAAACTGCTCCAACAATTCCGCATGCGTTGTGGGCATTACCGGTCTGTAGGGTTCGCCGCCCGCCGGCATCACGTCAAAGCTATCGGTCTTCAGCGTCATAACTGACCAGTTCGGCAAAGCGGCCAAGTGTCCCGCCAGTCGTATCAATTCCCAACTCTTGGCATGCGGCTTGAACTGAAACTTCGCCTCAGGGCATCGCTCCAACACCGTTCGCGTCAAACTCGATTCCTGCTCAAACTCCGGCAACAACGCGTCGCTAATCTTCATTCTGGATAAAACCTCCAGCATGAATCTTCGCTTTTTATTCGCAAGGCGTCAAGTTAAAAATGCGTTACGGTTTCACCACCAATACCCGCACATCCTGCTTCTCCGCCGTCTGCTCAAATTTCGGAACGTCAGTCCGTACAATCTCCGCCCATCGCTGCTGATACCCCGCTACTTGCTCCTTCAACTTGCTGAACTCGTTTCGCGATGCCTCCGTCGGCACGCTATCTGAATCGCCGCCCACAATCATCGCCAAAACAGCTAGGCTCCCATCCACTCCCAAACCAAACTTCAACGAATCCTCATTCGCCCTAACCTTCAAGTTAATCAGCTTGTCCTGCAGCGCGCCCAATCGCTCATCCAACGCCTGTCCTTCATCCAACATCGCTTTCGCCTTCGCCGGATCCACGCGCGCCTTTAAATCCGCAATCTGCTTTCGCACATCGATAATCTCGCTCGTCAGTCCGTACACCTGCGTCAACTCCGCCCGAATCTGCAGCAACAAATCAAACTGCTGCTTCAAATCCGTCATCGTCGTCTTCGACCGTGGGTCCATCTTTACCTCAAATGCCCGCGTCACCACTTTTCCATCCACCGTCAACCGAGCCTGATATTTCCCCGGCAGCGCCACCGGTCCATGCGAACCGGATTCATACTCATATAAGTAGTAATCTTTCACGCGCAGCGCATCCTCATAATGCAAATCCCAAACAAACCGGTTCAATCCCGCCTTTAGCTCCAACTCCTTCTTCGGCTTCTCGTCCTCCGGATCTAACTGCTCCGTGTTGTACTTGTTCTTCTCCGACGAGTAACTCCGAATTACCTTCCCGTCCCCATCCAAAATCTCTAATGACGCCTGCTTGGGCTTCTCTTTCATCCGGATATACAAATACACACCCGTCGGAGCATTTGCCCCCGCCGTCGGAGAAGCATCACTGTCGTCACCTCCGCGCAACCGTATCGCGGTTGAAGGCTCATACATCCACAAATTCGCTTTGTCCGCCTCATCGCTTACCTGCCGCAAAGGCGAAATATCGTCCAGAATCCAAAACGCCCGCCCATGTGTCGCCAGCAACAAATCATTGCCTTTGATAATTAGGTCGTGGACCGGCACCATCGGCAGATTCAACTGCAGCGATTGCCAGTGGTCCCCCGCATCTTTTGACCAATACATCCCGCGCTCCGTCCCTGCAAATAACAATCCCTTCCGCACGGGGTCTTCTCTCACCGCACGCACAAACGAACCCTCCGGAATGCCCGTCACCAGCTTGCGCCATGTTTTCCCGTAATCACTCGTTGCATAAATATACGGCTTCACATCGTCGTTCGCGTGCCTGTCTATCGCCACCCACGCAGTTCCGGCGTCGTGTGCCGAGGCATCAATCTGGCTCACCTTACTCCACTCCGGCAAATCTTTCGGAGTTATGTTCTCCCAATTCTTCCCGCCATCTCGAGTAATATGCAACAACCCGTCATCCGTGCCCGCCCAAATCAATCCTTTCTGCAAGGGCGATTCCGCCAACGCAAAAACCGTGTCGTAATACTCCGTTCCGGTATCGTCAATCGTTAACTCGCCGCCCGATGGCTGCTGTTTCGTCTTGTCATTGCGCGTCAAATCCGGACTAATCGCAGTCCACGTGGTTCCGCCATCCCGCGTCGCAAAAATTCGCTCACCGGCGTGATACAACAAATCCGGATCATGCGGCGATAACATCAACGGAGCAGTCCACTGGAACCGGTGCTCTAACACGGCGGCGCCCAAACCATCGCTCAAAACCGGATGTACCGTAATGTTCCGCAACTCATCCGTATGCTTATCGAAGCGAGTGATGTTGCCCTGATAGTCTCCCGCGTAAATAATCAAAGGGTCTCTGGGGTCAGGCGCAATATACCCAGCCTCGCCGCCGCCCACCGGATACCAATCCTCCCGGTCAATCGGTCCTTCAGACCCTCTACTCGCAATCGCCACCGTCGAGTTATCCTGCTGCGCGCCATATAAGTAATAAGGAAAACGGTTGTCCGCTGTCACGTGGTAAAACTGCGCCGTCGCCTGGTTGTCCTGCTTCGTCCAACTTGCCGCTCCGTCATAAGTCACCGTCGCGCCGCCATCATTCGTCAAAACCATTCGCTTCGAATCGTTCGGGTCAATCCACAATCCATGGTTGTCGCCGTGGGGCACTTTTATCTTGTTGAACGTATGCCCGCCATCGGTCGACTTATGCGCATCAACATTTAATATGTAGACCGTGTTCTCGTCCTTCGGATCCGCAAACACATGCATGTAATACCAAGCGCGCTGCGTAAAACGGTTGTCAGGGTTGATCAACTGCCACTTGTCGCCGCCATCATCGCTGCGATAAAGGCCGCCCTTCTTGGCCTCAATCAATGCATACACGCGCGTCGAATTCGCCGCCACCGCAATGCCAATCTTCCCCAGCGGACCTTCAGGCAACCCTTCGCCGTCCAACTTCTTCCATGTATCGCCGCCATCAATTGACTTATAAATGCCGCTCCCCGCGCCGCCGCTCGTCAATGTCCACGGCTGCCGCAATACCTGCCAAAACGTCGCAAACAAAATATGCGGATTATGTGGGTCGAAAGCAATATCCACCGCACCCGTCTTGTCATCTACGAACAAAACCTTCTGCCACGTCTTGCCGCCGTCCGTAGTGCGAAAAACGCCGCGCTCCGCATTCGCCCCATATGGATGCCCCAGCGCCGCCACAAACACCACATCCGAATTCCGCGGATGAATAATCACTTTGCCAATACTGCGCGTATCCGTCAGCCCAACGTTCTTCCACGTCTTGCCGCCGTCCACCGTTTTATACACGCCATCGCCTTGCGACAAATTCCCGCGAATGCAAGCCTCGCCCGTCCCCGCATAAACTACATTCGGGTCCGACGGCGCCACCGCAATGCTCCCAATCGACGACGACTTCTCGTGATCAAACACCGGCTTCCACGTCAACGCCCCATCCGTACTCTTCCAAATCCCGCCGCCCGTCGCCCCAAAATAATAGGTGCGCAAATCACCAGGCACGCCCACACCCGTCAGCGACCGCCCACCCCGATAAGGCCCAATCGACCGGTACGCCAGCCCATCCTCGCCCTTCTTCTCCTTGTCGTCGGTCTTCTCTGTCTTTGGTGTCTTGTCCTCTTCCTTCTCCCGCTGGGTCTGGCCTGAAAGCAATCCCGCCATCAACGCAAATGCAAAAACAACACCGATAGAAAGCCGCATTTCCAGATGGTAAACCACCGCCCGCAGCCACAGACACCAAACCTAACCTTGCATCCATCCTGCGCTCCCAAATCGTCTGCCCCGCATAGCGCCTAAACTCATCGCTATGGGACATGGAATCAATCAACGGCATGCCAACAAATCAAACAAATAGGTTTGAGTCGCTATATGCGTTTATTGGAACGAATCTTCACGACCGAAGAGTCATCAGCCAGTTCAGTCATCAAATAGGTTCAGAGGCCATCAGCAGTCCATCGAATCGCGTAAGCCAAATGCATGTCTTAGAATGTATCGACTGCTACGGCTCGCCAGCTCGAAAGAATACCAAAGGTAATTGTGAGCGCAATAGACGGGAAGAAAATCGCCATCGTTGGCGGCGGGCCAGGTGGGCTCACGCTGGCGCGACTGCTGCAGCTAGGCGGCATGCAGGTGGCAGTGTACGAGCGTGACCAAAGCCGCAATGCACGGGTCCAGGGCAGCGCACTAGACCTCCATGAAAACTCTGGACTCGCGGCGCTGGAAGCCGCTGGCTTGACGGAAGCGTTCTGGGCCAACCATCGGCCAGATCTCGATAACCTTCGCCTTACCGATGCCAACGGGACGGTTCTTTACGATCATCCCCGCCGGATGTCGGGTCCCGGGAAACGTCCAGAGATCGAGCGTGGTCCATTGCGCGATCTTCTGCGTCGATTCGCTTCAGCCCGGCACCCTGCAATGGGACTGCAAGCTGGAATCTTCAGAGCTTCAGGGCGAGCAGGTCTTGCTGCGTTTTGCGAACGGACGGACCTCCTGGCTGATATCGCCATTGGAAGCGACGGCGCGAACTCTCGCTTGCGTGAGTTGGTAACTCCTATTCGTCCGCAGTATGTCGGAGTTTCGCTCGTGGAGGGCCTCGTTCCTGCAGCAAAGCAGGCGATACCAGAGTTGTGGGACCTTCTCGCTGGCTCGGCGTTGATCGCTCTGGGAGGCGAACGGACCATCGGCATGGGAACGAAGCCCGACGGCAGCGTCCTGCTATACGCGGGACTGAAGACGGATGATGCCGCGGCTAGGCAAAGCCTCGAACAGGCAAGTGGTCCGGACGCAACGAGTTAGATGGTTCCGCGCCAACTTCAAAGGGTGGAGTGCCCTCTGGGAACCGCTGTTTCAGGAAGGCCGTTACGCTGGTTTGGCGCCCGCTGCTTGTTTGCCCGGTGGATCAGTATTGGACTCCGAAGCTGCAACGCAACGCTGATTGGGGATGCAGCGCACGTGATGCCTCCCTATGCGGGCGAAGGCGTGAATATGGCGATGCTCGACGCTCTGGTGTTGTCAAAGCTTCTCTTCAGCGAAGACGCGCCCGGTGTCGCAATCGCGGCATACGAGGCAGAGATGTTCTCCCGCATGCGATCCATCACGTCCGACACAATGGCGAACACGGAACTGTTCTATGCGCCCGATGCCTGCGAGCGCGTTGTGGCTCTGTTCCGCAGCTTCGCTGGAGGAGAGCCGGTTCCGCCAGCCGGCGATGCTTAGTGCGAAGTCCCGGGAAGTCGGCATCAAAACTGTGGACTCTTGGACTCATAAAAAAAATTTGGCCGGTTATGACGCAAAAGCTATCGAAATCGCGCCAACTATAAAATGAGCGCTCGCGTTCTGACGTGCTTTTGCGGTCCAAAGTACGATAAATTGCAGGCACAGTACGTCGATTACCTTGTGTTTTCGGCGGACCGCATGCGAGCCTAGGGTTGCTAGCCTTGCCCTAACTCCGGTCTCACATCTGCAGCTTAACTGGATTGCTTGTGGGATCGCTGTTTTTGCAACGGCTGCCGAGGGACTTACTTATGCGAAATATCAAACCATACTTGCTCGCACTTAGCTTAGGTGCTTGCCTTCTTTTGCCTGCTTCCGCGGGAGCTAGCGTTATATCGGAGAACCTAACCTTCAACCTTACAGGCTTTGTCGATATTGGCGGCACTAACACCGCTCCGCCAATCAGCGATATAACCGGATCGATTACCGTGACGTATGATCCCACTCTGTCTTATGACAACGACACGACCGACATCGTAGTACATTCTTTGACCGGCATCACGGTCGGGTCGACATTAGGCTTCACCTATGGCAGCGGTGAACTGGAATTCGGCGGCATACAGAATGATGCTGACTTTGTTGTCGAAAATACAAACGATCTGGTCGTCGCATTCAATGTCACAAACCCATCGGCCCCAACTTTCATCCCGTGTTCTACGCCCGGCTATACCTGCGGAAACTATACGGGCAGCGACCTGGTTGACGCTGCTGGTTATACGCAAGTGGGATACGAGACCGGCTGGTTCTATGGCGTGCAGAGCACTGTCACGCCTACCCTGCCAGCCAGTGGCGCACCTGAGCCCTCAACTGCAGCCCTTTTATTCGTCGGTGTGTTTGGGATAGCCGCTGCTGCACGTCAGCGCATTGTGCGAACAAAACGTCAGAGCCTTTGATCCGACGCAGCTAGCTGCTAGCTCACCAACGAGATCGCTCGTGTCCCGTCAAAGCTGATACGGCGGCATCGCAGAAATGCGATGCCGCTTGACACGTCGAAGCGATTGTCCATAGATATACAGGTTCTTGGCAATCCCAACGCAACCCAAACCTTTCGAAAAACCTCCCACCGCGGAATGCCCAACCGGGTACCTCGTCAAATCGGTTGTCTCCTGCTCGCACACGCCCTTGCCGCTTCTGCTTAGAACACCGCTAGCGTTGTAATCCAAACTCCACCCGCTTCACCCGCCATCTGGGAAGGCATCGTCATCTCCGAACACGGCAACCATTGCCGCTGAAGCGAGTGACAAAAGTTAGAAAAATACTTCGCTCTATCAAATCAACAACATCGCCGCATTTTCGCCCAAGAGGCGAAGATGAATGCCGCACACTCAAACCATGAACAATAACGCTCTCAAGCACGGCTGTTGTGCCATCGACGCCCTGCTCCTGCCGCACGAAAACGCCGCAGACCTGCAATCCCTCGAAAACACCTGGACCAAAGAATTCGCGCCCCACACCGACGCCGAACGCCATCTGGTCCAAGAACTCATCCACGCCGACTGGTTCCTCCAACGAGCCACCAAAACCCTGCTCGAAATCGAAAAGCGCCTCTACACCGAAAAGCCCAATCCCCTCGATTGGTCAGAGGCCGAACAAAGAACCGTAGGCCGCTTCACCCGCTACCGCACCGCGCACGCCAACGCCGTAGCCAAATGCCGCAAAGCCATCGAAGACCACCGCAAAACCAAAATCAACGAAAAGATCCTAGCCGAAAAACTAAAAACCGCCACCAACAAAAACGCCCCCGAGCCCACCTGGCAAGAACACCTCGAACTAATGACCAAACAAGCCATAGAACTCGGCTACACCCCGCCCACGGAGGACGAACTCTAACTATGTAACCCGCACCTCCAACCCACTAACTCAACCAACCTTTTATCTCTTACCCCACCACCGGCCCACCAACCAACGAAGGCAACGCCCTAACTCGATCCTCAAGCCCTCCGAGCCCACTAACTCCTTCCCCTCATCCCCCATCGGCCTCCACACCCACAATCCGTTTCGTAACACGTAGGCGTGGCGCAAATACTCCTGTTTGCCGCGTCGAGACTCATCTCGACGCTTTCCCCCTAACGCACCACAAGCAAATCCGGCCTTCTCTAACAACGCGAAAGCGATTTCGCGCTCTACCAACGGCCTGCACCGCCCATGTCCCCGCGATTTGCGCTATCCCAAAGTCCCGCAACCTTCCCCGCGAAATCCTCCGAACACCCACCACACCCCACAACACCCACACCTCCAAAACCCCAATCACAAAACTCCCAAATAAAATATCTCCCATTCCCACCAACAACTTACCTCCACCCACCACCAACATCACGCCCACCCACCCCGCACACTAACCTCAGAATGCAACTCCTAACTAAACCACCATCCCTCAAACAACTAGAGCAAGACTGGCTCACCCAATTCCCCGGCGGAGCCATCCTCCTAGCCGTCCTGAGAACGGCTCTAATCGTCGCCGACTACCACGCCGTCACATCCAACACGCCTTCCTCCAACTCCACCTCGACCTCCGACGCACCGGTCTCCCCATGCACCTCTGGCACCCACTCACCCAAAAAACCTACAACCTCCTACAAAAACGCAACGCCGCCGCCCAAAAAGAATTCCACAAAGCCCTCAAACTCCTCCAATCCACCATCGCCCAAGAATCCAAATCCAAACCCAAACTCCCAGACCCCGACCCGGAACCAAAACCCCAACCCAAACCCTTCGTAGCCCCAGACAACTTCTACATCCCGCGCCAAGTCATCCGAGTCAACTTCGACCCCAACGGCAACCGACTCCCGCTCGTCTTCACCCCACCAAACGAAGAATACTTAGCGCAAGACGAAAACTGGTGGCGAACCACCGCCGAATTCCGCCGCCAAATCGTCTTCCAAAACGCCCAATGCCCACCCGAACTGGAAAATTTCCTCTCCGACCAAGGCGAAGACTTCTTCCCCGCCGACATCGTCACCATCGGCTACACCAAAGAAGAATTCAAACGCCTCATCACCGAAGAAATCGAAACCAAATACCCGCTCATACTAGACGGCAAGCGCATTTACTTCGAAATGTATTACAAAGGCGACCCCAACCCACCCATCCTCGGCGTAACCCTCGATATCACCCACAAAAACCCCAACGCCCCACCTAGACCGCAATGACCTAGCCCGAAAATTCCTCCTTCAGCGCTGTTTTACAGTTAAGAAACAGCATGTCTGAACTGCGCCGCTGTTCGTGGGCCGATTCGCATCCCTTAAACCTCGCCTATCACGATGCTGAGTGGGGTGTCCCCTTGCACGATGACCGGGCTTTGTTCGAATTGCTCATTCTCGAAGGCGCGCAAGCTGGACTGAGCTGGTTAACCGTTCTGAAAAAGAGAGACGAATACCGGTCAGCCTTCGATAATTTCGACGCGGAACGCATCGCTCGCTACACCGACAAAAAAATCGTCAACCTTTTAGCGAATCCTGGGATCATCCGCAACAAGGCCAAGATTCAAGCCACCGTCGGGAACGCTCGCGCACTAATACAATTGCAGGATGCACTCGGAAGCTTCGACTCATACCTCTGGGGCTTTGTAAACAATAAGTCGGTCCAAGGCCGCTGGAAGCTGCAAGCAGATGTTCCAGCGAAAACCGCTCTTTCCGACGCGCTCAGCAAAGATTTGGTTGATCGTGGATTTAAATTCGTGGGCTCAACCATCTGTTATTCGTTTATGCAGGCGACCGGAATGATAAATGATCACTTGATTAATTGCTTCCGTCGTAATCAAGTAACCCATCATCCATAGAGCACGTTCAATTGAGTAGTTTCACAGACTTCTGATGAATAAATATATGCATGGAACCGGTACCTCATTAAAGTTCTTTCGCAAAGCAGCTTTTTTCAGCTTTGCATCCGTAATTCTCGCTTCGAGCCTTGTTGCGGCTGACCCCCCGCAACGGATTCACACTGCCATTAATGAATCCGAACGCTTTGCCCTTCCCGATAGTGTTCGGCCGGCAACGCTAACGGCTAAAGACCAAGGGCCAACAAATGGATCAAAGGCACTGCCCTTGTTGACCCTTCATTTCGCTATGAGTTCCGCGCAGAAGGCCGATCTGCTGCAATTGCTCCAACAGCAGCAAACTCGCGGTAGCAGCCAATTCCACCAATGGCTCACCCCTGAACAATATGCAGACCGTTTCGGCATGAATGCCAACGACATTAAGAAGGTGACCACTTGGCTGGAAAACCAAGGCTTCACCCAGGTCCAAACCAGCCGCAGTCGTACCTTTGTCACTTTTGCCGGAACCGTCGCGCAGGCCCAATCTGCCTTCCACACTTCCATTCACAACTACGTCACGAACGACGGTGTCACGCACTTTGCCAACGCTACTCCGCCAGAATTCCCGAAGGCATTGAACGGCATGGTGGAAAGCCTTCACGGTATACATGATTTTCGTCCCCATCCCCACCTCCAGCGCCCACGCCTGACTTCAAACGTCACCGGCAATCACTTCCTGGTTCCCGACGATTGGGCCACTATCTACGATGTCCAATCGCTCTACAACACAGGCATAGACGGAAGCGGTCGCACGATTGCCATCCCCGGACAAACTGATCTCGTCATGTCCGACATCGAGACCTTTCAATCCAACACCGGACACACCGTCATAGATCCGCAAGTGATACTGGTGCCGTATAGCACCGATCCGGGTCTGCAAATTGTCAGTGGCGATTTGGGTGAGTCAGATCTCGATATCGAGTGGGCCGGCGGCATTGCCAAGGGCGCTAGCATCATCTTTGTCACAAGCACAAATGTTCTCAACTCCGAATCCTACATAGTCGATAACAACGTGGCAGATGTTCTCGCAATCACCTATGGTGAGTGCGAACAAGGCTATACCGGTTCGGAAATGGCTTCCTTGAACTCCATGTTCCAGCAGGCTGCCTCCCAGGGAATAACGGTAACCGCAGCCTCAGGTGACCAGGGCGCCGCTGACTGCGACGACTCCACCGCCACTTATGCTACGCAGGGTCTGGCCGTTGACGTGCCCGCCTCCTCGCCTTGGGTTACGGGCGTCGGTGGAACCGAGTTCAACGAAGGGGACACCACTGGAGCCACTACTTACTGGAGCGGCACCAACAACGGGAATAATGGCTCGGCGCTGATGTACATTCCCGAGATTGGCTGGAACGATACCACAACGGACGGCACCCTGACTGCTTCGGGTGGCGGCTACAGCACTCTGAACGCCAAGCCAAGCTGGCAAGCGGGAACTGGCGTGCCCAACGATAGCGCGCGCGACGTCCCCGATGTCGCCATCGATGCTTCGGCCGATCATGATGGCTACGTCTCCTGCACTGAAAACTCCACCAACAATACCAATACGTCCTACACTCCAACCTGCGTCGTTGGCCTCCGCGCAACATCCGGCGGCGATTTCAACATCAGCGGTGGCTCGTCCGCGGCTTCACCCACTTTTGCCGCGGTTATGGCACTGCTTGATGAGAAACTCGGAGGACGCCAAGGTCTGGTGAATCCAACCTTATATGCATTGGCAACCACCTCATCGAACGCCTTCCACGACATAACCTCGGGCAACAATATTGTTCCTTGTCTCGTCGAAGCCTCCGATTCGGGCTGCAAAGGCACTACCGGCCAACTCTCAACCATGGGATATTCCGCTGGTACCGGCTACGACCAAGTCACCGGGCTTGGCTCCATTGACGCCTACAACTTGCTGAACGACTGGAACACCAACGCCGTCGCTTTCACCTTGGCCGCTAGTCCCTATAGTCTGACCATCGCCCCCGGCAGTTCTGGAAGCGCAACCATCACCGTTGCCCCGGTCGGCTCCTTTAGCGGCAATGTCACCTTCACCTGCGCTCTTAGCAGCAACATCACGAATACCACTTGCAGCGTGCCTGGCACAGTTAGCGGCGGAAGCGGTACGGTTACTGTGACTATCTCGCCCAGTTCCAGTGCCCATACACCTTGGTGGCATCGTCTTCCCAAAGCGCCAACCGGTCCAACCAATCGCAACTTCCTCTTCGCTCTGGCCGCCGTTCTGTTTGCCATCGGCGTTTACTTGGCTTCGAAACAGCGCAGAATGCAGGCGCTTGGCTTCGCCTTTACCGTTCTCATCGTTGTCGGAATTACCAGTTGCGGCGGCGGCAGCAGCTCTAGCGGCGGTTCTACTGCCACGCTCAGTTCGATTTCGATTTCGCCCGCCAGTCCCACCATTAACGTCGGCGGAACACAGCAATTCAACGCCACCGGCACATATAGCGACGGCACAACCGCAGCCATTACCACCAGCGCGACATGGACCTCGTCCAATACCGCGGCAGCGACCATCGCGGCCGGCGGCCTTGCAACGGGTGTCAGTACCGGCACCAGCAACATCACTGCCAGCATGAGCGGCATATCGTCGTCACCCGCAGTGCTTACCGTGACACCCCAGTCAGTCACCGGTACGGTTACCATAACGGGCACCAGCGGCAGCTTGACAAATACCGTTACCATCGCATTGAAAATTACTGCTTAACTCATTCTCCGGGGGCGGACAATAACCCCTTGTCCGCCCCTTCCCTCCTTCTTTAACTGCTCGAACCCCTTGCCCAAACCCTCCAAATATGCGACTTTGTTGAGTGTCGATTCTTGACTTGATTCTCGGCCGGCCCCTGGCCACTTCCGAAGAGCGTGCCGAACATATTGGCGTTGCCGCGGGTATTCCAATCTTTGGTTTGGATGCCTTAAGCTCCGCAGCATACGGACCCGAAGCAGCTATGACGCTGCTCATCCCCTTGGGCTTGCTTGGCGTGCATTACGCCATGCCTATCAGCCTCTGCATCATCACGCTGCTGCTGATCGTCTTCTTCTCGTATCGTCAAACCATAGCGGCTTATCCGGGCGGTGGCGGCTCGTATACAGTAGCTAGAGAAAATCTCGGTACATTCGTAGGCCTCTTTGCTGCTGCCGCCTTACTGATTGATTACGTCTTGACCGCTGCTGTGGGCATTTCTGCAGGCATCGGCGCACTCACTTCCGCTCTGCCGAATCTCCTCCCGCACAGGTTGGCTTTTTGTCTCGGTGCCTTGATTATCCTTACGCTGGTCAATCTGCGCGGCTTGCGTGAAAGCGGCGGAGTCTTCATGTTCCCCACCTACTTGTTTTTGGGTTGCATGTTCATCGCAATTGCCATTACCTTATTCAAGAGTCTCTTATCTGGTGGGCACCCTGCGCCAGTGGTTGCACCTCCCGCCCCTCCTTCTGCAACCGCTGCCATTGGCCTATGGATTTTATTAAAAGCGTTCTCCAGTGGCTGTACCGCGTTAACTGGCGTAGAGGCCGTCAGCAACGGAGTTAAGGCTTTCCATGAACCAACCGCTAAGACTGCGCAGCAAACCCTCGGTGTCATTATTGTCGCCTTGGTTCTAATGCTCGCTGGTATCGCCTACGGTGCCAACGTCTATCACATTGCCGCCACAGATCCAAACGGCAACAGTTACCAAAGCGTCCTATCGATGTTGTTACTGGCCGTCGCTGGCCGCAACTGGTTTTATTACATCGCTATCTTGTCCATCTTGTTGGTGCTCATCTTCTCGGCCAACACCGCTTTTGCCGATTTTCCTCGCGTCCTTCGCGTCCTCGCCGAAGACTTCTTCGTGCCGCTCTCGTTCGCTAATCGCGGCCGTCGCTTAGTCTATTCCGAAGGCATCGTTGTTCTCGCTCTATTGACCGGCGGTCTGCTGATCCTGTTCGATGGTGTTACCGATCGCTTGATTCCGCTCTACGCCGTCGGCGCATTCCTCGCGTTCACATTTTCACAAGCCGGGATGGTCAAGCACTGGATGAAGCGGCAAGGTCCGCGCCAGTGGGGCAACATTGCCGTCAACGCACTCGGCGCATTTTGCACCGGCGTTACCGTCCTCGTCGTTGCTGTTACCAAATTCATGGATGGCGCTTGGGTTACGGTGCTCTTGATTCCAGCAATCCTAATCGTCATGTACCGTGTGCGCCGCCATTATCGTTATGTCTCTAATCAGGTGCAAAACGTGGAGCCGCTCAACGTCTCAGGCCTAACCAAACCTTTGGTTGTGCTGCCGATGCCTTATTGGAGTCTGATCTCGCAAAAGGCGCTCCGGCATGCGCTCGAAATCTCTACCGAAATCAAGGTGCTCCACGTTTCCGAAGAAGATTCGCCCGACAAGTTCTGCCAAAGCTGGAAACATTACGTTGAAGATCCCACTGCGGCCGCCGGTCTGCCGCTGCCACAGTTGATCCAACTGCATTCCGAATACCGCTTTGTCATCGCCCCAATCGTGGAGTTCATCATGAAGCTGGCGCGGGAAAATCCAGGCCGTCGCATTGTGACCATCGTTCCGGAACTGGTCGAACGACGCTGGTATGCTTATTTTTTACACACTCAACGCGCCGCGCTGTTGAAAGCGACGCTGCTGATGAAGGGAAACGACCAAATTTCCGTCCTGAACATACCTTGGTACATCAAATAGGTAATGGCAAAAACCAAATCGGCATCCAGGCTGGGAACCGCTCTGGCGCTGGCAGCGGATTCAATTCGCGCTCATAAACTACGCAGTTTTCTGACACTGCTCGGGGTCATTATGGGTGTGGCCAGCGTTATTTTGGTAGGCGCTGCCATTGATGGTCTTGGCTCGTACACCGAGAACATAACGTCAAAGGCGTTTGGCAGCAACAGTTTTCTCATCGCTCAAATCGCCAGTGTCGGTCGCCTCAGCGCGCGCCAATATGCCGACAAACTGCGACTGAACAAGCGAATCCGCCCCGAAGACGTCACGTATTTGCGTCAAGTGACGGGAGACGATGTTATCTACAGCCCTTATCAAAGACGCACCGAAGACGTAAAGGGCGACAACCAAGTCTATGAAGGCGCCACGATCTACGGCGTCTCGTCAACGCTACCGCAAATTCGCGATGTTCCCATTACCGAAGGACGGTTCTTTAACGAAAGCGAAGATCTCCGGCACTCCCACGTCACCATCATCGGCGAGGATATCCACAACATGCTTTTCCCCGGCGAATCACCCCTTGGCAAAGTGATTCGCGTCGGCGGCCAGGAGTTTACCGTAATTGGCTTATTGGAGCGCCAAGGAACCTCTTTCGGAAACAACCTCGATAACCTTGTCTACATTCCCACCGAAACCTACAGCGAAACCTATGGTTCGCAAGGCGGTATGGCCGTGTTTGGAAGGGCCGCGCCAGCTACAAAATTCTCCATGGATCAGGCAATGGATGAAACTCGCGTCGCACTGCGCAGCCACTTTCATGCTCTGCCCGGTAAGCCGGATAATTTCGATACCTTGACGCCCGATTCCATCCGCTCTTTCGTCGCTCAGATTCTGGGCGTGATCTCCGCCATCGTCGTTCCTGTCACCGGTATATCGCTGGTTGTTGGCGGCATTGTCGTCATGAACATTATGCTCGTAAGCGTTACTGAGCGTACGCGCGAGATCGGTATTCGCAAAAGCCTGGGTGCTAGGCGTAGCGATATCATGCTGCAGTTCTTAACAGAATCTGTACTGCTTTCCATGTTTGGCGGTTGTTTTGGCGTGGCTTTGGGTGCGCTGGTTGCTTTCATCATTTCCAAAGCTGCTGGTCTGACGTTGACGGTTACGTGGCCTTACGTCTTGGTGTCCGTCTTCGTTTCGAGCGTCGTTGGCATCTTGTCGGGCTGGTTCCCCGCACGCCGCGCCGCATTCCTTGATCCCGTTGTCGCGCTGAGGGCGGAATAGAGTATGAAAATCGACCCTCGCGAAACTATCGCCATGTCGCTTGATGCCATCTGGTCGCACAAAATGCGTTCAGGTCTAACGATTCTTGGAATTGTCATTGGCATCACGACTGTTGTAACCGTAGCCTCGCTGTTGACCGGCCTTAACAACAGCATGATGGAGTTCTTCAAAGAGTTTGGACCCGATAGCATTTTCATTACCCGCACCAGCGGCCCCCCTAATGAAGACGGGGCGCTACGCAAAGAATTGAAGCGCCGTCCCATTCGCGCGGAGTACGCCGATTATTTGCGCAATACTGTTCGCTCCATAGACGACATCGCGGTTAGCCTCTATCCGAAAACTCCCAGCGGACACGTCTTCACCGCGAAAGTGGCTGGTTACGAATCGGACGACCTTTCTCTGACCGGTGCCACGCCGAACTTATACGACATTGTTCCCCGCGATATGCGCGAAGGTCGCATGTTCACAACGGCGGAGAATAACGCCGGCATGCGCGTTGCCGTAATCGGTGCCAGTCTAGCCGACGCGTTGTTTCCATCAGGCAACGTTGCCGGACAAACCATGATTCTAGATGGCGTTGAATTTACCATCCTTGGGGTTTTTGAGAAAGCGAAAGGCGGATTCTTTGGAGAAAATCCATCCGACCATGAAGTGGTTATGCCGCTTCAGACAGCACGTTTGCGCTATCCCGGTACCACTACCTTTTATCTGACGGCCCACGCAAAACCTGGCAAACGCGAAGACGCCATAGAAGAATTGCGTGCCGCCGTGCGCAAACTGCGTCACGTTCCCGCAGGCCAGGAAGACGATTTTTCACTTACAACTGCCGACGCTATCATTGAAAACTTTCAGAAGATCAACAGCATGGTTCTGCTGATCTCCATCGCCATATCCGCTGTCGGATTGTTGGTCGGCGGCATCGGTGTCATGAACATCATGCTGGTTTCGGTCACTGAGCGAACCCGCGAAATCGGCGTGCGCAAAGCCATCGGAGCCCGCCGCCAGGATATTGTGGCGCAATTTCTCATGGAAGCTGTCACGCTAACCGGCGCAGGCGGCATCATCGGCATCGCATTTTCACTTTTCGTGACGCTGATCGTTAGCTTAATTTTTCCTAGCCTCCACGCATCCGTCCCCGCCTGGGCCTTGATTTCGGGAATCGGGAGTTCAGTGGGCGTGGGCGTATTCTTTGGCGTGTGGCCCGCAGTAGTGGCGTCGAAGTTGGATCCGGTAGAAGCGCTCAGGTACGAGTAAGGATTTCGGGATGCCCCGATTTCTGCGCCCATGCCGTCGGAGTGGCCCACGGTTCGGCATCCGGTTCGTCGATAGGTGCGCCGCGCGAGATCAGCAGATGAGCCAGTTCCACGCGCCCCCAACGGCATGCCCACCCAAGCGGCGTCGATTTCAATAGATCGTCGCGCAAATTCAGCTTTGCTCCGTAATCAATCAGCAATCCGGCCATCTTCGCCCGGCCTTCATCGCTGATATTACCGCGATAAGCCGCCGCGAAATGCAGTGCGGTCTGCCCATAGCGCGAAATATTGGGGTCGATACCGTGCTTCAGCAGCAACTCCATGCACTCAAAATGTCCGCCGCCTCGAATGGGCTGAATCAGTATCCAATGCCATTCATAATCGTCAGGCGGATAGGGCAGGCGGGGAAGCGCCAGCGCCAGTATTTCGGGGCATCCGTGATCACATGCGGACCAGGCGAATTCCCTCGCCAATTCTTCGCTGGGATCTTCTTCCAGGAAGCGTCTCGCCTGAGCTACATCGTGCAGTTCCGAAAGCATATACGGTTGCAGCTTGGCGCCGCGCTCCAGCAGAAGTTTTTTGATGATGCCGTCTTCGTGGCTCCAGGCATTGCGCAGCGGCCAACCGGAAGCATAAACGTTGGCATTGGGATCCGCACCGCGTTCCAACAATAGCCGCGCAATTTCCACCTGATTTTCAAGCGCCGCATGCCACAACGGCATCCCCCAGCTTTCAACTGGTTCTTCCACTTGCTCCAACAGAATGCGCTCGTCAACATCTGCGCCCATATCCAGCAGCAGTTTTACAATTTCCAGCTGCCCATGATTGACCGAATGGGTCAACAAGCCGCCGTTTTGATTGATTTTTCTCAACGATGCTGGATTAGCTTCGACTAACTGTCGAACGCGTTCGATATCGCCTTCTTCCACAGCGGCTTCTATCTCATCTGGCGAATCTGGTTCGGCGTGTTCCTCAACTCTGGCGCGTGGTTGCTGCATCAGGGCAACCAATTCGTCGTAGCCACGCTCCTTCGCCAGAACCAGTGCCGTGGTTGCATCGCGGTGCGGAAAAATGCCTTTGTTCGGATTCGCTCCCGCGTCCATCAGAAGCCTGACCATAGCGGTGTTTCGCTGCAGAACCGCGAAGTGCAGCGCCCTATGCTCGTTGTTCTCGGCCAAGTCTTTATCAACCAATTCGGGCCGAGCCTGCAGCATTTTTCGCGCTTCCTCAAGGTTGCCGCTTTTGACCGCGTCAATGAGTTGCCGGACATTCACGCCATCAACAAACGCCTTCAAAGCAGGCCAGCTTCGATATCCGTAAGCGCGAGCCAGGACCCGCTGGGCGTCGTTTAATGCGAATGTGGCGGAATCGGGTTTTCGTTCAAATTTCGCTACTTCGCCAATGGCCGCAGGTTCGCCTTTGCGAAAACTCTCCAGCAGTTCCTTCGCTTGCTTGCGAAGTTGTTCAATGTTTGGATTTTCCGGCAAGCGCCGGGTAGGGAAGGGAAATGATTCAGGCAATGGCAATCTCCTCTCAATTTGGCCCGGCGTCCGCGTAACGGGCAGAAAGAAGATTTTGTACTGACGAATCAGAGTGCGTTTGCCGGTAGGCTCAGCCTTTCCCGCGGACACGGAGGCACCCGACGTGCCTCCACCACTATAACGAATTAGTGAGTCCTTAGGAAATGCGATGTTCCGCCGTTTCGTCCCGGTGCTTCTTCAAATATTTCATGAAGGGTGTGCCACCGGTGCCGACTGCGTGCGGGTTCTTGGCATCTGTCTGCGCTTGCCGAAAGATATACGAAGCGGCGTATTCCAGATGCAATGCCCTAAATGCTTCAACGCCCGAAACGCAGGCGTTATAAAGCGAAGTGAGAATCGGCCGCCCACTCTTCAATACGAATTCGCGCACAGAACCGCGGGCTTCGATTGACTCAATGAAAGCCCGATGATCCGGCGGCATGTACGTTCGCATCTCCATCAGATACGTTCGCAGCATGTCTTCCGCGTGACCGATGCCGAGCATCGCATCTAGCGATGGAACGATGGCGCTCTGAGCTCCGGTTTCTCCTCGGAATTGTTGGGGCTCGCCGCCGTACTCATCTACGCCTTCGTAAATCAAGCCGATAGGAAGGTCCGGGTGGTTTTTCCATCCATGAATATAGGGCCGAACGCGATGGTAATAAATATACGGGTCGCACCATTCCCCCATGCGCCGCAGCGTGACGTACATCTTGTTAATAGACTTCTCGACGGTAGCCAGCAGCCCCTCTAAGCGCTCGGCATCGCCTAACTCAGCGGCGTCGAGGCACGGATGCAGGGCCGCCAAACCGGGCGCGGCATGCTGCTCGATATCAACGTGGATGAGGATAAACCATTCCTCATCAATGCCCGCCAGAAAATTCTGCGCCAAGCCAATATTGCCGCATTCAATCGCTCGATTGGGGTCGAAGCGGTAAAAATTATGCAGTGCATAACTGCTATAACTCAGCACCGGAGGCCGTCCCAGTGCCTTGGCTACGCGATGCCAAGGTATGGCAATTCGCGCTGGCAGGACCTCTGCTGGACTCGGTCCGCCCCATACATAGGCATGGCCTAGGTAGCTCAGCAGCACCATCGCCCGTTCGCGCTCCCGATCGTTAGAAATCGCTTCTAACGGAAACGGCGGAAGTTCGCCTAGTGTGCGTCTAATGTGATCTGATGCAAATAGTTTTGGAAGATTGGAAGCTACTGTTTCCCATTCATCAAAGGGTTTGGGTAACCGGATCAGTGGATCTTCCAGAGGTAAGAATCCGCGCTCGTGGCTAAGCTTGGGCGCGGAGAGTAAGGTTGACATTCATAATGTTCCTGTTCCCGCATGGTGGTCTGGTGGTTTTTCGCAAAACCGCCAAACTCTTGGGTAGTTCCATGATAGCCAAAAGCTATCGGGTTAGAAAGGTCTGCACCAGATCGCACAGTTGGGGGGCGGCGAACCGATTACCCTCCAAGTTCACGGCCATTTTTCCGTCGCGATCAATGATGACGGTATGAAAGGTATGGGTGAGCAAGCCTTCATAACTCCAGAAATTGACTCCGAACCCGCCCGCTACCTTTTTTACGTCGGGCAATGGGCCAGTTAGAAAATGCCAGTAAGCCGGGTCGGCATGAAAAGACTCGGCATAAACCACCAGGTTCTGACCATTGTCATGTTCGGGATCCATCCCAATGGTCATCAAAACCAGATCGCGGCCATCTTCGGCACGGAAGCGCTGCGCAACCTTTGCGAGATTATTAGACAAGCGATAGCAATAGTTCGGGTTGGGGCAGCGCGAATATCCAAATGTCAGGACCACAACTTTGCCGCGCATGTCTGATAACTGGATGAGTTTCCCCGTCTGATCTGTAAATGCGAAATTCGGTACCGCGTCGCCAACCGCTAACAACTTCGTTTCCGGGTTGGTAAAGCGCTCCAGGGCCGTAAGTTGTCCAGCGGCACTCGGCTCGGATTCGAAGCTGACACTCGCAGCTTCGCGAATGTCTTCGGCGAATAGCTTTTGACCTTGCCCGGCGATAGTGAACTGAATAGTAGTACCGGCTTTCAAACTCGCAAGTGCCGAATCATTGCGCACTTCAAATTCCATCGGCATAGCGTCCATATAACCCGGAATGGCTTCGCATGAAACGAGTAATGAATGATGCGGGACATCCGTTTTCAGCACAATCCCCTTAGCCGGATGCGTATCCGCGGCACACATTGCCAGACAAGTAATAAGGATTGCCGTCAGGAGTTTCACTTGACACCCATTCGAAAGCTCTTGCGCTCCCGCTGCGTGTAATTTGTTGCGAATTCCTGAATGTTAATGTACTGGTTTTTGGGGACATTGGTGAAATGCTGGCGTGTATTAGTAGCTGGCCACCATATGTCGATCGCCGTGATGCTCGCCGCATGCCCAAGCCCAATATGCTGCTCCACCGGATTGCCTCCGAAGGAGCTAGTCTGTCCCACCGTCCGGTAAATAGAACGCCCCGCCAGAGAAACTTTGATTTGCGCACCTACAGCGGACCGGTTGGACTTCACGCCGATTAGGCGCACATTGATCCAATCATTATCATTCCCCGGATTCTGAAAAACGCGCATGGCGTGCTTGTCGGAGGGCACGGCACCGCCCAAGCCAGCCAGGATATCTTCGTGCCCGTTTCGTTCCAGGTCTGCAAACACAATACCGTGCCCCTTGTGGATTTCTCCGGTGCCCGACGAGGTGCTTATATCCACAAAGCTTTCGCCTTGTTTGTTCCTCAATAGCGCGTGGGGCATTAACGCGGCCAGCGAGGGCTGCCCTACACCGAGATACACGTCCAAATATCCATCGTTATCCACATCTCCGAAGTTCGCGCCCATCGGCATATAAACTTTATCGAGCCCAACCTTTGCCGTAACATCTTCGAAGGCTCCGTTGTGCAAGTTCCGATACAGCTTGACTGTCTCCGTGGAAAACGGCTTTCCCAGATAGCTGCGAATCACATCCTCCATGGAACTGTAATAAGGATTGACGAATATGTCGGGCCAACCGTCGTTATCGTAGTCGAAAAACCACGTGGCAAAGCTGAAATATGGCGCTTGAACACCCGCCTGGCGAGCGATTTCGGTAAATGTGCCGTCGTGGTTGTTGTGATACAGAAAATTGGCGCCTGTCACGTTGGATACGTAGAAATCCATGTAGCCGTCGTTGTCATAGTCAGCAGCGGCAACGCCTTTGGTAAATGCTGTCTTGTCGATTCCCGCCTTGTGTGAGATATCTTCAAACGTCCCATCGCCGCGGTTGCGGAAGAGTTGGCTCGGCGTATTCTCGTTGCCCACGAACAGGTCTAAGAACCCGTCGTTATCAATGTCGGCCCAGACCGCCGTTTGAGTGGATGAAATGGAGCCCAAGCCAGCGGCTTCCGTCACGTCGGTAAAAGTGCCGTCGCAGTTGTTACGTAACAGCGATTTTCTCTGAGCCACTTCCCACCCACCGCGCAGCACGAACAGATCCATGCAGCCATCGTTGTTGTAATCCGCCTCAACGATGTTTAATCCACCGAGTACTTTAGAAAGTCCAGCCTGTGCGCTACGGTCGGTGAACGTGCCATCGCCATTGTTGTGGAAGAAGTGCAGAGGTTCGCACATATCCATGCTGGAGGTAACCACGTCCAGCAGGCCGTCATTGTCGAAATCGTCCACAATCACTCCGCCCGCGCCGGTAAATACGTCCAATCCCGCCGGCACCGCCACATCTTTGAACCTGCCGATGATTTCCTTCGATTCGAACGCACTCATGGGCGCCAGATACTTGGCCGGCACTTGCGAAGGATAACCGCCCACCGTCATGTAAGACAGATTCAAAAGCCACTGCACTTCCAAGTTGTCCGGGCGCTTTTCCAGGAACTTGCTGAAGTATTCAATGGCAAGCTTCGAATGTTCCGGATTCGCAAAATGCAGATTGGGATGCAGGGGAGGGAAGAAGCCCAAATCGCCCGGCTTGCGGTAGACGTTGTTCTCCATTTCGGCCAAATGCAGATGCGTCACGCCCAAAGCTTCTTCCAGGTAGGGAACCGAATCGGGCACGCCGTCTTGCGCTATTCGATACGCCTTGTCCCATTCCGGAATGGCCTTCTGCATTTCGCCCCTATAAATGAACAACAGGGCCAGCACCGCGTGACCGTGCATAAGGTCAATGGGCCGTACACGCCCAGGCGGCTGAGCGTCCGCCGTTTGCAATTGCTGGCCGAGTCGGTTCACGGTGGTGGTCCAGGAATTCGTACGCACTTCGCACACTTTCACGGGATCGTGCTGCCAGCCGTCGGGCTTGTCCGGATAGGCCTGTAACGCCGCGTTCGCAGACGCCATGCCAGAAATGTCGATGGTGTCCAACACAATACCTCGACTGGCAAGCGATTTGATTCGCTCCGCATCTAAATCTTTCAGTCGAGGCGGCACGGCAAACAAGGTAACGACAGCAAATCCCGTTTTCAGCGCCACCACATCGCTATAGGCGCCGGGCTTCAAATTCTTGGCAGCGTCTTGCAGGGCCGACTCACGCTGCGACAAATCGTGACCAACGTAGCCGCCATCGTTGGCACTGGCGTCGGTTGATCGCTCTTTCGCTAAGACCTGGAAGTCCATCCCCGCTCTGAGAAGCCGAAGGGTTTCCGCAGCATCGCCTGGTGAAGTGATAAAGATCACGCCATAGTCGGGCGGATTCTCAGCATCCCGCGCAACTGCCAGTAAACATACTAGAAAAGTGAGTCCGAATATCCGTAAGGAAGCGCGGAAAATGTTGTTTTCGACAGTTGACATTACTCTAATCACTTCGATTGACTAGAATCTACACCCAACGTATTGACGGACTTAATTCAAACGCTGTAGACTTCTTTTAGTTTGCAAACGTTTTCACATTGTTTCAGAGAGGGGTTAGTCCATGTTGATTTCACCTTTTAAGGTGTCACTGTTCGCCAAGTTAATAAACTCCTGCCGCAAGGGCATTGTTTTTGCTTGCGCGGCAGTTTGCGTTTTGTTTTTCGCCGGATTAATGAATGCTCAGACCATTAGTAGCATCACCGGCACCGTTACCGACCCATCGGGCGCGGTTGTTCCAGACGCCAAAGTTACCGTCACCAATGACGGAACAAACGTGGCGAAGACTATTACGACCAACTCGGCCGGATCATATACCGTTACCGATTTGCTGCCAGGCACATACACGGTAAAAGTAGAAGCCGCTGGCTTCCAATCCACAATTTTGCGTGGCATCGGCGTTGAAGTGGCGCACGCCGCAACGGTGGACGCGCAGCTAGTAACCGGTAATGCGCAGCAAACCATTGAAGTGCATGAAAATGCGATTGCGCTAGATACAACCCAGCCGGATTTAAATACCACAATCGAAAACAAAGTGGTGCAGGAGTTGCCGAACGAAGTTTCGGGCGGCCGCGGCAGACAGATTGACAATTTCGTGTTCCTGGCACCCGGTGTGACTGGCAACTCGTTCAGTAAGCGCATCAACGGCGGCGTGGATTTCCAAAACGAAGTTGTGTTTAACGGTATTCCCATGGCGCAGTCGGAAACGCAAGGCTTCCAAACCATTTGGAATCCGCCTTTCGAACTGGTGAATGAATTCAACGTTCTGCGTTCATCATTCTCCGCGCAGTACGGTTTGGCCCAAGGCATTATCACGTATCACACGGCATCTGGAACCAATGAACTTCACGGTGATGGTTTTGAGATTATCCGCAACAACTTTTTCGATGCGAAGGGCGCCTACAACTCCAGCGTGCCAGTAGACAAAGAAAACAATTACGGATTCAGCGTGGGCGGTCCCGTAATTCTTCCGCACCTCTACAACGGCAAGAACAAGACCTTCTTCCACCTTTCTATGGAATGGTACCGGGAAAACAATAAGCAGACCGGTACATTTTCTTTGGCGACGGCCGCGGAAAAGACGGGCGACTTCAGCGGCTTGGGTGTAACAATTTACAATCCCATTGGTAGCGGCTGTAACGCGAATGGAAATACGCCGGGCATGCCGTTCCGGGGCAACATCATTCCACAGGTGTGTTTCAGTCCCACCTCGGCCAGCCTGTTACAGTATTTGCCGAATCCAACTCTTCCCGGCTTCCAGAACAACGCCAACAACCTGGAAGGTGTGTTGCCCACTCGCCAAAATCCCTGGGGCTTCAATATCGACCATACGATCAACGACAAGCAATCCCTTCACTTTGCGGAATGGCGCGACAAGCAGACCTCTTACGGGGATAACGCCGGAACGAATCTGCAGCAGTCCAATCCCCTTGCTGACAAAACCTACTATCCAGACTTGGGCACGGTGTTCATTCTGAACTGGGCATACGCAGTTAATCCTCACTTTGTAGTTACCGCGGGCGGAAGCTGGCTGGGCGAGTTGAATTTCCAACTTCCCGAGCGTACAGGTGCGCAACCCGAATTGTTCGCTGCGCCGGGAGCTCCAGTCGTTCCTGGCATCAATTTCAGCGGTAATCTGTCTCCGAACAATTTCGGTACCTCTAACACTGATTCAGTGAATCGCAAATTGGGGACGGTGCTGGTGAACAACTACCTTTGGATCAAAGGCAAGCAGACGTTTAATTTTGGCGCTGAATATCGCCGTACCTATCAGGACGACAACGAGTGCCAGCAGTGCGGCGGAAACTTCAATTTCAGCAACAACACCACTGCCGATCCGAATTACATCGCCAATAACGATTTGAGCACCACCGGCAACGCGTTCGCCAGCTTCTTGCTTGGGCAGGTGGATAATGCTGATCGTATCGGCACTATCGAAGAACGCCTGCGCAACCGCGACTACGCGTTTTATTTGCAAGATGACATCAAGTGGAGTCCCAGACTGACGTTCAATTTGGGCGTGCGCTGGGACATTATGCAGCCCTTTACGGAGATTGGCAACAACATCGTCTACTTTAATTCGACGATTCCCGATCCCGCAGCGGGCGGCCTGCTGGGTGCGGCCACCAAGCTTGGAGACTGCACGGGTTGCGCAGGCGTGGATAGAGCAGCCATTAAGTGGGATCACTTTACGCCGCGCGGCGGCTTCTCCTACCAGCTAAACAACAAGACGGTTCTCCAGGGCGGCATGTCTATGAACTTCCTGGATGGCGGCGCATACGAATACGGAACCAGCAAAGTTGCCGTGAATTATGGCAACCTGCTGGACGGCTCGACAACCTATAAATCCACGAACACTCCAACGCCCGCGTTCGGATCGTGGGATACAAACGTTCTGCCACTGCCAGCGCCGATTCCATTCAATAACGGACTGGGAACCGCATCGGCCATTGATGCGTTTGACCCGAATCACGACGGCATAGCTCCATATGACCTGGTTTGGAATATTGGTGTCCAGCGCGAACTGCCCGGCCAGATGTTCTTGAGCGCTAGCTACACCGGCAACCGTGGCAACCGCCTTACATCGCAGTTAAACCCGATCAATCAATTGAATCCGTCGTACCTTTCATTGGGCCCGATACTGGGCGACTTGGTGACGTCTCCGCAAGCCGTCGCGGCCGGAATCAAGGTTCCGTATGCCGGCTTTGTCCAACAGTACGGCGGCTCTGCCACTGTCCTACAGGCATTGTTGCCCTATCCGCAGTTCGCCAGCATCTTCAATAACTTTGACGACAACGGATCATCGCTCTACAACGCCATGCAACTGCAAGTGGAAAAGCGCTACTCAAACGGGCTTAGCTTCCTGGTTGCATACAACCTCTCGCGTATGATGTCGAACACCGGTTCGGGATTCACATCGTTCGCATCGGCATCGCTGAACAAGAACAATCAAAAAGCCGAATGGTCGGTGGACGGAAACGACCAGCCGAACGCTTTGAATATTGCGGCCACGTATGAACTGCCCTTTGGCAAGGGCCGCAAATACATGACCAACACCAACCGGGCCGTTGACGCGGTTTTGGGCGGATGGGTAATCAGCCCGCTGCTGACGTACGCCAGTGGAACTCCGATGCAGATTGGCGTTCCGGGCAATCCGCTGGGCTGTGCTGAGCCAACTTGTACTCAGAACCGGCCAAATGTCATCCCTGGCGTTCAGCAGGAGTTTTCGTACAACAACGTATACTCCGGTCAACCGATTTTGAATGCCGCGGCATTCAGCAACCCGGGTGTTTGGGCCATCGGCAACGAACCGCGCGAGCTTTCGGGCGTTCGCGGTGACTTCAACGCTAACGAGAATATCTCGCTTTCGAAGTATTTCCCCATAGGTGAAAAGGTCAAGATCAAGCTTGAGGTGGAATACTTCAACGTCTTAAACCGAGTTATCTTCGGAGGCCCGGATACAACTCTGACGGACACGAACTTCGGAAAGGTCATCAACAGCCAAGCCAATACTCAGCGGCAGGGCCAAGGCCACCTGGAGATTCGCTTCTAAGTTAGGCTAATAAAGAAGGCGGGGTTTGCGTAACGAACTTGCGCAAACCCCGCTTTATTTTTTGTGACACGTTTCTGCCTCACCGCTCTGCTTGCCCTGCCTCTCTGCGCCCAAATTCCATCCCCCAATCCAGGCACCGATTCGCTTCTAAACAGAATTGATCTTCTGGTTCGACAAGGGCAACTGGCTCCGGCTGAAAGCGAGGCGCGTGATTATGTGAAAAATCATGCGGGTTCCGCGGATGGCCACTACTTGCTGGGTTATGTCCTGTTTCTCGAAGCCAAGGCAAAGGAATCGCTGGCTGAATATACCGAAGGCGCAAGATATCGCCGCCCGGGCGCGCAAGATTTGAAAGTGGTCGCCTCTGATTACGTCATACTGAGCGACTTTTCGGACGCCGACAAATGGTTCAGTAAAGTTGTGGAGTGGACGCCGGACGATGTGCAGGCGTGGTATGACCTGGCGCGGACCAAATATTACGAGAACCGTTTCGATGAGGCAATTGAAGCTTTTAAGAAAACGCTACAGCTTGATCCAACGAGCGCGAAGGCTGAAGACAATCTTGGGCTGTCCTACGGTGCTCTCGGGCGCAACGACGAAGCCATCGCCGCGTATCAGCGAGCAATTGCCCTTCAGCAAAAGAGCGGCGAGAAAAACGCTGGCCCCTATTTGGATTACGGCAGTCTGTTGGTGGACGACAATCAAGTGGAAGCGGCGTTGCCTCTGTTACAGCAGGCGCTGGAGATATCACCCGATGATTTCCGCGTGCATCGAGAGTTGGGAAAAGGCTACCTGCATTTGAATCAGTTGGAGAAATCGCGCGCGGAATTGGAAAAGGCAATTGAACTGTCGCCCAAGAATGCGCCGCTGCATTTTATGTTGGCGCAGGTGTATCGCAAGCAAGGGCTAACGGATAAGGCCAAGGAAGAGACGGAACGCTATTCGGCGTTGAAGTGAAGTAGGATTCGTAGGTACACGTGGCGCAGACACTTCTGTCTGCCGCGCCGAGACTCGTCTCGGCGCTTGCACTCATGCCTTTGAGAGATTTCTTGCTTTAAACGCACTTTCTGACGCGACACAGTTTCGACGCCGCCTTCCTCATCAATACCCGCAGGGAAAGTGGCTCTTCGTGACATGTCACCTTCATGGCAGCCTTCCGCAAGCGAATTATCCTCCGCCTTGCAAGATGAACTCCGGCGCAGCCTTCGTTTGGATGGACCGCCACCTCGATTCCACCCGCACTGGCCCTCGGTACCTAAGCCAGGAACCGGTTGCGCGTGCGGTGACTGCTAGTCTGCGGCGTGGCGTTCTGCTGGGTCACTACGATCTTGCGGCCTACGCCATCCTGCCGAACCATATGCACCTACTGGTGTTGCCCAAAATCGCCCCCTCCAGGCTGTTGCATTCGCTTAAGGGGGCAAGCGGCCAGGCAGGCGAATCTCGTTTTAGGGCGCACAGGGGAATCATTTTGGCAAGCCAAAGTCTTACGATCACTGGGTGCGGGATGATACCGAATGGGGGCGGGTTCTACGTTACATTGAGGACAACCCGGTGAAAGCGCGGTTGTTCCAGCAGGCGCAGGATTACCTATGGTCGAGCGCATCGCAACGGACAACGAGCGCCGAGACGAGTCTCGGCGCGGCAGACAAGAGTGTATGCGCCACGCTTACCACCGCCGAGTAATAACCGATGGCAGTGAATTCGGATTTCGGAAGTAACTTGTCAATGCGCGGTCTGCTTATTCTGAATCACTTCCTGTGCCCGTTCCGCATTCGCTGCGCGCGCCGCTTCATCCAGCTTGCTGAAGAGCGCCATCTCCTGGTTTGCCTGCTGCGTTTTGCCTAACGCGCGATACACCTTAGCCAGCATGAAGTGAACGCTGGGGTCATCCGGTGTTTGTTTAGCCGCAGTTTCCAAATCCGTCGCAGCGTCTGCATTGCGTTCCAGTCGAACCAGTGCGCGCGCACGATCCATGTGCGCATCAGGCAAGGTCGGGCACGCTCTCAACGCCTGATCCAACTCCGCCAATGCATCTTCCGGCGCGGCGTTCTTTTGCAGCAATATATTGCCCAGTTTTCCGTGCGCCATACAATTGCCGGGATCGATTGCCAGCTCAGCTTTGAACTGTTCGCTTGCCGAATCCCATTGCGAAAGATTCCAATAGGCGTCGCCCAATTTGTAGTGACTGCCCATTTGATTCGGTGCCAGATCCACAGCTTTTTTCAACTGCACTACCGCGCCGTCGTAGTTGTTCATGCTCTCCATCACTTCGCCCGACAGTTGATGGGCCAGCACAGAATCCGGGTCAATGGCATTCATCTTCGCCAGCGCTTGTTCCGACATGTGCAGGTAGACCTTGGCCATCAAATAAAACACTTCCTGGTTCTTCGGCTGACGGGCTGCCATTTTTTCGAGCATGGTCGTGGCGGCAATGGAATCTTCCAGCTTGATCAGATCTTTCACCAGGAACATTTGCACGTTGTTGTCGCTCGGGTTCGCTTTTAGCGCGGCTTCCAAGGGCGCTCTGGCACGTTTATATTCAGTGCCCTCATAAAGCGAAATGCCCAGTAGCGCTTGCGCCGATTGCATCTTGGAATCTACCTTCAAACCTTGCTCCAGCACGTTGGCTGCCTTGGCGAAATCGCGCTGGCGAAAATACAATGCGCCCAAATTGTTATAGGCCAGCCCCAGCTTTGGCGCCAGCCGAACAATCTCTTCATACTTGGCGATAGCGGTGGGTAAATCGCCTTGTCCTTGCGCTTGCCGGGCTTCGTTATAGAGCTGTTCCACGCGCGGATTGTCTTCGCCCGTGCCAGCCTGCCCGAATAGCACCGGTTGCAAAAAAGCCGCCAATATAAAACTAAGTGATAGCGTTTTGTGTAGACCGAACATGAGTCTTCGTTTCAATTATCTGCTTTTGGCGTTTGTCGTTTTGGTAGGCGCGGCGGCCGATAGCGGTTTACAGTTTGTGGATGTGGCGCAACAATCGGGCGTACGTGCGGAGATGCGCTGCGGCGGCCCCGACAAGCGCTGGATTACCGAAGCGAACGGCAGCGGCGCAGCTTGGCTGGATTACGACAACGATGGTTTGATGGACTTGCTGATCGTCAACGGCGCGGACATGGACCAGCTTCGCAAAATTGTCGGCAACCAGCCGGTAACGCCGCTGAAGAACAGCGTGTACCTGTTTCATAACCTGGGCCACGGCAAGTTTGAAGACGTCACCGAACGCGCGGGATTGAGCGATGCTTACTGGGGCACCGGCGTCAGCGTGGCCGATTACAACAACGACGGTTTTCCCGATATTCTGATCACGAATATGGGCGTCGATTTGCTGTTCAAGAACAACGGAAACGGCACCTTTAGCGAGGTGTCCACTCCGGCAGGTTTAAGTCGCAATGTGGCTTGGCACACCGGCGCTGCATTTGGCGATTTTGATGGCGACGGCAACCTGGATCTGTTTGTTACCGGCTATGTGGACATTCATTCCTTTTCTTTGAACGAACCTGCGCCTGTGTGCCCGTACTCGGGTATGGATGCGTTCTGCGGACCGATTGGTCTGAAAGGCGAACGCGGCATCTTGTATCACAACAACGGCGATGGCACGTTCACCGACATCACGCAGAAGGCCGGCCTGGGAAATGTAAAGCTGGCACATGGCTTTACCGTTGTGGCGGACGATTTCAATCAGGATGGCAAAACCGATATCTTTGTCGCCAACGATTCCGACCCAAATCATCTGTTCTTGAACAACGGCGACGGCACGTTTCGAGAAGCGGCAATGGAACAAGGTGTCGCGTTCAATGCCGATGGCCGTGTGCAATCTAATATGGGCGTGGCGTTGGGCGACATTCAGAACCAAGGCCGCACTGAAATAGCCATCACCACGTTCTTCAACGATTTCTTTCCCCTGTTTCGGCCCGATAAGGCCGGAAATTTTGATGAGATATCGAACACATCGGGTTTGGCTGCGCTAACCAAGCCTTACCTAGGTTGGGCGTGCGGGTTTGCCGATTTTTCCAATCGCGGCGAGCGCGATTTTTGGTCTGCCAACGGGCACGTGTATCCCAAAGTCCCACAATATTTTCAGCCGTTTTTGGTTTTTGAAAATCATGACGGCAAGTTTTCATCCGCCTTTCAATTTCCTGCCAAGCCTGATAATTCATATCGCGGCGGAGCGCAGGCAGATTTTGATAATGACGGCAAAATAGATGTCGTGGTTGTGCCGATTGCCGGCAATCCGCTGCTGCTCGAAAACAGAACTCAAAACAACAACAATTGGATTGGTCTAAAGCTGCGGGGCACGTTTAGCAATCGCGATGCGGTGGGTGCATCGGTTGTGGTGGAAGCCTGCGGCAAGCGCCAATACGAGAGTGTTCGCAGCGGCGGCAGCTATATTTCGGCGAATGATCCGCGTCTGCATTTCGGGCTTGGCTCGTGCGGCCAAGTAGATAGCGTCACGGTGAAATGGCCGCGCGGTGGCACACAAATCGAAAAAAATATAAAGCTAAACGCGTATTCGCTGATCACCGAAAAGCACGCTCAATGACGTGAAATGCCCATCGCTTTGTCATAATCCGCTAAGATCGCTTGTGCTTTTGCGGTCTGCCCCAGGTCTTGATAAAGCTGATGCAGCATGGCCACTGGTTGCTGTAGCAGCGGGTCTAACTCGTTGGCTTTTTCCAGTTCTTTTACGGCCGCTTCGTTCTGGTGCATCTGCATTAACGCCGTGGCGGCGTTCACATAGTACGGGGCGTAATTGGGCTTAACGGAAATGGCGCGCCGAAAACTCTTCAGCGCTTGTTCCGGTTCCTTGCCCTTAATCAAAACCATGCCCAGCGTGGTGTACATGGCTGAATCGGTTGGAAAATCTTTTGCCAATTGGTTGATCATTTTGTAGCCGCGAATCACGGGCGCTGATGTTTGGTTTTGCAATCCTACCGTGACTAATGCAATGGCCAGGTTGCGATCTCGCAATTCAGCCGCGGGTTCACGCCACGCGGCAACGGTATCGGGTTGCACACCGTGCAGTTGCAGGCCGGGCACTCGAGTAATTTGATGGTCGGTAAATGCCGAATGGCCGCCGTCGCGCGCCTGCTGCTTTTGCATGTGGCAACTCACACAGTCGCGGCCTTCCGCTGAATGCTTGCTGTCCAAAGTGGATGCGTGGCACTTCAGACAGCGGTTGCGGAAATAAGCGGCTGCTTCCGTAGGCTGCGGTTTGTCATGCGGATTGTGGCAACTGCCGCACCACAGTTTGCCGCCGCTTTCCCTTGCGCATCTACTCAGCGCCAGTTGCTCGGCATGGCTGATCACTTTGATGTTCTGTCCAGCCGAATCGGCCGCTACATAAACGGTGAAATAATCCTCCAGAACGTGACCGGGTGTGAAATCGGCAATCGATTTTCCAGGATTCGGAATCCGCACTGCGCCCGACAGATGGCACTGTTCACATACGCTGGAGCGCGCTGCGCCGGTCAGTTTCGCCGGATTAATGATGGATCCGGGCACGGGCGACTTCAAATGCTCGGTAACGTCGCCATGGCAGCGGTCGCAGGAAATCGCATAGGCGGCGAAGACGTTCTTCTGGTAGCGATTGATAGAATCGGCAACCGGCAGCGGCTTGCCTGAATGGCACGCGAGGCATTCGAACGTCACCGGGCGCGCAAAATCCGGATGCGATTCATTTTCATATCCAGGCGCAACGTCCCACAGCTTTTTGTTCGTGTAATACGACAGCGGCGATTGGAAAACGTAATCGCCCACCTGCATTAAGTAGCCATAGGCGTGGTTGCCGGAGCCGACGACAAAGGTTGCCGTTTGCTTCACTGTCTCATCGCTGCGGGTCAATTCCTGCGTCATTTGCGCGCCGGTCGAATGCACCGTGAATGATGTCTTCGAAAACTGATGTTCGAACGCTCCATCGGGCAAAGGGGACGCCGCGCTCATAGGCGCCAACGACTTCGCCATCCCGGTTTGCGCATACCCGGCCACTTCCTTGGGATGGCATGTGATGCAGCGCTGGTCTGCGGGCAGAACGGCTACAGATACAAGCATCAGCAGCGTTGTCTTAAACTGATGCTTTGTGGCTGATGCCCATTCGCGCTTCATATCGAATCTATTTTCTCCTGTCGATTCTGATCACAAGCCCCGTTTTTGCCCAGTTCTCGGACGTTTCGGCTCAAAGCGGCGTGCATTTCCAAAACGTGGCGTCGCATACGTCGAAGAAATACTTGATTGAGACCATGGGCGCGGGCGTTGCGCTTTTTGATTTCGATAACGATGGTCGTTTGGATATCTTCTTCGTCAACGGAACAGACCTGCAAGATCCGACGCCCAAAGGTACCATTCCGCAGAAGACCAATGAAAAGCACTGGAACCGGCTCTTCCATCAGAAGGCCGACGGTACCTTTGAGGATGTCACCGCAAAAGCAGGCTTGCAGGGCGTTGGCTACGGAATGGGCGTTGCTGTGGGCGATTACGATAACGACGGATATGAAGATCTCTACGTAACCGCGTATGGCGGCAACAAGCTGTACCACAACAACGGGAACGGCACCTTTACCGATGTGACGGAGAAAGCCGGTGTTGGCGGGTCAGGTTGGTCAACCAGCGCCGCGTGGGTGGATTTAGATAACGACGGCAAACTGGATTTGGTTGTTCTGCGTTACATGGAGTGGGATTTTGACGATATCTGGTGCGGCGAACATACCGAAGGCGGGCGCGCCTACTGTCACCCGGACACATTCAAACCAATTGCGCCGCTGGTTTATCACAACGACGGCAATGGCCATTTCACTGAAGTCGCCGCAAAACTGCATTTGCAGAAACCTGGCAAGGGGTTAGGCATTTCCATTGCCGACTATGATTTGGACGGACGCGTGGATTTTTTTGTCGCCAACGATTCCATGCCCGAGTTTTTGTATCACAACAATGCGGACGGCACGTTCGATGAGCGCGGATTGATGGCCCAAGTAGCAGTGGATGAAGATGGCAAGACCTTCGCGGGCATGGGGGCCGATTTCGCCGATTTCAACAACGATGGCTATCCGGATTTAATTGTCGATGATCTTTCGAACGAAACCTACGCGCTATTTGCGAACAACAAAGACGGCACCTTCAATTACGTCACGCGAACTTCCGGCCTGGGCCGCATGTCGCAGCTTTATTCAGGCTGGGGCGTCAAGTTTTTCGATTACGATAACGATGGCTGGAAAGACCTTATCGTGGCGCAAGGGCATGACTTGGACACAATCGAGAAGACCAATCCACATCTGCGCTACCGTCAACCAATGCTGCTGGCCAAGAACAATAGCGGTCGCTTTGTGGATGTTTCCGCCGTCTCCGGCGCAGTTTTTCAACAGGCTTGGGTGGGCCGCGGACTAGCCGTGGGCGACCTGGATAACGACGGCCGCCTGGATGTGGTTGTCACAACCAACGACGGTCCGGCTTATGTTTTACGCAACGTCACGCCAATGACAAATCACTGGCTTACGCTCAACTTGGTGGGACATAAAAGTAATCGCGACGCGATCGGAGCGGTGGTGAAGGTAACCACGAAGAGTGGTTCTCAATACGTGACGATTTCCACTTGCGGAAGCTATCTATCCTCCAGCGACAAACGTGCGCATTTTGGCTTGGGCGTGGACGCCGAGGCGGACGTGGAAATCCAGTGGCCCAGTGGCATTAAGCAAGCAGTGAAACAAGTCAAGGCAGACCAGACGCTTACTATTGAAGAGACTAATGGCAACTGAAAAAGACATCACCATCGCACTTCCAGACGGACAAACGGAAGCGGTACTGATTACGCCTGCCGGCGCTGGACCCTGGCCGGGCGTGATTTATCTGACTGACATTGGCGGCATCCGTCCGGCACAGCGGCAGGCTGCCTCAAGACTTTGTGATGCCGGCTACGTGGTGCTGCTGCCAAACGTCTTTTATCGTGTATCGAAGGTGCCGGTGATGGACGTCATTATGCTTCGCCAGCACCCGGAAGCATTTCAGAAACGGATCGCCGAATTGACGGAATCGCTTACGCCCGATGCGCTGGAAAGAGACGCCAAAGGCTATGTGGATTATTTGGACAAATTGCCGGATGTAAAAGCCGGAAAACTCGGCGCAGTTGGATTCTGTTTCTGTGGCGCAATGGCCTTGCGCATTGCCGCCGCCTGTCCGGATAAGGTTTTGGCGGCCGCGTCATTCCACGGTGGCCACTTGTATGTCGATAAGCCCACCAGCCCGCATTTGCTTTTACCGAACGTCAAGGCATGCCTGCTGTTCGGCCACGCCTCTGGAGATCGATCTATGCCCGCGGAAGCCATCAAAAAGTTCGACCGGGCGTTGAAGGATTGGGGCGGCCGCTACGAAAGCGAAACCTACGAGGGTTCATTGCACGGCTGGACTACGTTGGACAGTCCGGTTTACAATCCAACCCACGCCGCGCGCGCCTTCCAGAAACTGACTGAGCTTTTTGCGGAGACCCTGGCCTAGCGCTTTTTAGCCGTGTCAGGCTGGGCGATCAGATCCTCAGCCACCAACGGCATGCCGGGCTCCATGCGCGCTTTGGAAGCCACGTTGTAGCGCTTGCGGGATTCAAACAGCTTGCTTACTTCTTCGCGCGGCAAGGGCTTCGCTCCGCCCATCATTTCGGCCACAAACGTGATGCGCGCGAAATGCTCTACCATTTCCATACGATAGTAAGCCTGCCAGACATCGGCTCCCCACGTGGTGCAGCCGTGGTTTTCCAGCAGTATTGCGTCGTAATGGGGGATGAACGGCAGCATGCCATCGCTCAGGGCTGGCGTGCCGGGTAGACCGTAGGCGGCCAGCGGAACCGCGCCTAACTGAATAATTACTTCCGGCAGTAGCGCTTTATCCAAAGCGCGTCCCGCCGCGGCGAAACCCGTTGCTGTTGGCGGATGCGCATGCACAACGCTATGGATATCGGGGCGGATGTTATAGACCGTTATATGCATGGCGATTTCGCTGGTGCATTCACGCTCACCGGAGACCCTTTTGCCGCTGCAGTCGCAAATAATCAGGTCACTTTCTTTTACCGAGCCTTTGCTCAAAGCGGTAGGCGTGCACAGAATGCGGTCGTCCGACAGGCGAATGCTTACATTCCCGTCGTTCATTGCCACCCAGCCCTGTTCATAGATCAGGTGGCAGACGCGAACTAGTTCTTCGCGAAGCTCCTGCTCACTTTTGCTCATGTGCCCACGATTTTACCAAGCCACTTATTTTATCAGGCTCGAAAAAGGCAGTCTCGCTACAATTAATCCGTGGAAAATCGCCGGATGTGCCCGAATTGCCGGGCGTTTGTCACCATGAATGACCGTGTGTGCCCGTACTGCGAGATGCAACTGGGGCCAAGGGCAGTGGATTTGCGGCCCAACGAGTTCGTGCAGGGGTTCATACCGCAAGCCAACAGATCCGCCATCATCGTGCTGGTTGTCAATTTGATCTTCTTTGCGGGTCAATATTTTACAGGTGGCTTTTTAGGTGGCGCTCTTACGAATGCCGGAATCGAATTCGGCCCCGCTGTCGCGGCTGGACAGTGGTGGCGACTAATCACCGCTGGCTTCCTGCACGGCGGCTTTCTGCATATAGCGATGAATTCCTGGTCGCTGTGGATCTTGGTCACGGAGACCGAGCATTTCTACGGCACCTTTCGCATGGCTGTGGCTTACGTCGTTTCCACCATTACAGGCTTCCTCTTTGCTGCTTTTATAACTCCGCATGTAACCGTGTTAGGCGCGTCCTGTGCCGCTTTCGGACTAATGGGTACGATGCTCGCTCTCGGTATACGCAGCCGGACTGACCCGCTTTCGCGCGCCGTTCGCAACCACTACGGAACTTGGCTGGTGTACGGAATCGTCTTGAGCATGTGGGGCGGTGTTAGTTTGGCGGGACACTTGGGAGGCTTCGCTGGCGGACTAGCTGTCGGCTTGATTGCCGGATTGCCTGGCCTGCCCGGTTCAGCGCGCGAAGCTTTTTGGAAATTCGCCGGCATTGGCTGCATTCTGCTAGTCGCATTTGCTTGGTATCAAGCACTCACCCACGCCTAAAAAGGGGAAACTCCCGGACAACTCAACAGTTGCATCCGGGAGTTTTGGTGGCAGAGGGAAACTTCCTGCTAATTGAAGGTCAGCGTCGCTTGCGAACCATATCGTTGATAATCTGAAAAACTAATCTCATTCCATTCGCGTCGGTGAGATTCGCTGTACAACACCGTGTAACTTCCGGTGGCCGGCAGCAGCCAGGATTTTCCGCTGATGTTGAAGTGATCCAGCGAGATCGACCATTCAATGCCGGAGATGCGAGTGTTACTGTCAATCGAAGTGGAACTCCGTTCAATCCGCAAAATCTCGCCGCTATTCACTGAAATCCAAACATTGGTTCGGAAGGGAAGGCGGTAGTGTTTGCCCGCGACACTCAAGTCCCAAGGGCTTTCGTCGCTCGACACGTTGAAGTGGTAGATGGCTGCCTGCTCACCCCGCACGTCGGCAAAAGAATCGAACTCCACATTCTGGCTAGTAAGCAATTGCTGTGTCTGCAACAGCAGCGTTCCAAACTCACCTTCCGACCACGCGCCCGGCAAGCTCGACATTCCAGCGCGTGGATGGTTGTTCTGCAAAACGTTTGTGTATTGCTCCACTCCGCGCTCGAATGAAAGCTTAGCTGTCACTGTGTCCAAAGTACGTGCCGCTTGGCCGTTTAGATTACCTTTGAAGCGATTCACTTGCTCGTTACAAACGAAGCTTTCTAACGAAGCGTAAACATCGTCGTTGGCCGCCCTGGCACGTTCCAGAATCTGCAAATCGGAATTCACAACATGCGCCGCGTTCAGCTGGCTATTCGATGTCTCAGCACTGCGCGTACCGGCCGGCGCGTCGCCCGCGTTGTTCAACCCGCTTGCGGGAGATGCTCCGCAAAGCATGTGCACGGTGCCAAAACCGACACACAAAAAAAGACATGCGCGTAACCAAACTGACGATGTGGCCTTCACGGAAAGTTACTCCTTTAGCCGGGCCACCTCCTCGTCAACCGCCTTCGTAAGCGGCTGTATCTGAAGTCTTTATCACTCGCCCGACAATTATTTCATCGGCTTAGTCACATCCAAGCTTGAAAAAATTGCGAAACTTTTTGTACCCAATTAATCCCACTAAGTACTCGTAAAGAAAGGGGTTTAGGCCGTTCCTCCTAAGGTGTTTCGATCGGTACTGAGTGTTATCCCGAAGAATTTTGATCTAAGCCTCCTACAAATGCAGCGACAACCCCTCTGAAACCGCCGTCAACGATCACCTAGGCTTTTGGCATAGTAAATGGCATGATGACCTAGATGCAGCGATTGCAAGTTGTCGATTCCCATACCGCTGGAGAACCCACTCGATTAGTTGTGGCGGGCTTGCCGGATTTGGGTGCAGGCAGCGTAGCAGATTGTCTTCGCGTCTTTCGTTCCAACTACGACCGCTATCGCTCGGCCATAGTAAACGAACCGCGTGGGTCTGACGCCATTGTTGGAGCTCTCCTGCTACCCCCCTCTGACCCGTCGTGCCAACTTGGTGTTATCTTTTTCAATAACGTCGGCTACCTGGGCATGTGCGGCCATGGCACCATCGGCTTGTGTGCCACCTTAGCCCAATTGCATCGTCTCCCGCTGGACGATGTTCGCATCGAAACACCGGTCGGCATCGTCAGTGCCCGAATTCATACCCCAACAAAAGTGACCATCCAGAATGTCTCCAGCTACCGCTTCCATCAAGACATCGAAGTGAATGTCCCCGGAGCCGGCAAATTCGTAGGCGACGTGGCCTGGGGTGGTAACTGGTTCTTCTTTGCAAAAGGGAAAAGTCCGATTTCTATTGAACTGCGCAATCTAGACCAACTGACCAGCCTCACCTGGAGCATTCGCCAAGCCTTGCAAGCTCAAGGCACTACGGGCGAAAATGGGGCTGAAATAGACCACATCGAATTATTCGAACCTGCCCAGAACCCCAATGCCCACCTGCGGAATTTCGTCCTGTGTCCGGGCAAAAGCTACGACCGCTCCCCGTGCGGAACCGGCACTAGCGCTAAGATGGCTTGCTTATACGCTTCCGGTGAATTAAAGCCCGGAGAAGCTTTCCTTCAGGAAAGTATTTGCGGCGGCTTGTTTGAAGGTTCCGTCGAAATTGTGAATGGCAAAATCATTCCATCCATTACCGGATCGGCTTTTGTGACTGCGGAATCTACACTCATCCTGAACCCGGACGATCCGTTTTGCTGGGGTATGCCGGCCTGATGCAAACTTGCGATGTGGCTGTCATCGGCGCGGGCATCGTTGGCGTTGCGTGTGCCTATGAACTGGCGCGCGGCGGATTGCGTACGGCACTGGTTGATCCCAATCCAATTGGCTCAGGCAGCACCACTCTAGACTTCGGCAGTTTGTCCATTCAAACCCAAAGCGCCGACCACCTGGCGATTTCCCGCTTTGGCTTGTCTCTTTGGGACGCGTTGGCAGACGGGCTACCTGCGGATTGCGAATTTCAACGCTGCGGCAGTCTGATCTTGGCCATGGATGAAAACGAGCGTCAACTACTGTTTAATCGCTGTCTGCTGCTCAACCGCCAAGGAATATTCACCGAAATGCTCGACCCGCGTCAATTGGCGAAGGCTGAACCTTGTCTGAACCACACGCTTCCGACTGCGGCCTTACACATCCCGGGCGATGCCTGTGTGCGCGCCAGCCGTGGTGCTGCCGATGCCATTTTTCAACTGGCGATTGAGGAAGGCGTCAGGCATTTTCAAAAACGCGCGCTAAACTTTCAAGACCATGAATTAACGTTTAACGACGACTCCACTTTGCTGGCGGGCAATATCGTGAACGCCTGCGGAACTGAAGCGCTTGCGCTTACCCCCAATATTCCGCTTCATCATTCCAAAGGCCACTTAATTTTGGTGCAGGATTCCCGCAAACTAATTCAGCATCAAATTGCAGTTGCCACGCCGGAAGACGTTCCCAACAGGCAAGGCCCAATCCGACTGCAAATGCGTCAGAATCCACAGGGCGAAATGTGGATCGGTTCCTTGGCCCAATCTGCGTCCAAAGGTGACACCGCCGCACATTCCGATCCGAAAGTCATCGCTCACCTATTGCGACGTGCCATCGAACTGATACCTGAAATCGCAGTCGCCAGGCCACTACGCACTTGGACCGGAATTGTGCCGGCCACTTCTGATGGCCTGCCGCTGATCGGTCGGCTAGACGACAGCAACGTTTTCCTGGCCACCGGACACGAATTCTACGCCGCTACTACCGCACTAGCCACCGGCCGTCTCATCGCCGACGAAATACTTTTCAGACCATCCGATATTGACCCGACGCCCTACAAACCCAACCGCTCCTCACTCAAATAACTATGCCAAGTGAACATCCAATAACCGCCGCAGATCGCAAAACCTTCGTTCGCGAACTAGGTCTTTTCGATTCGTCCATGATGGTCATCGGCGCCATGATCGGGTCCGGCATCTTCATCGTGCCCGCCGATATGGCCCGCAACATTGGCAGCCCGGGCTGGCTGTTGGTTGCATGGCTGTTCACCGCCGTTGTCACGGTAGCTGCCGCCGTATCTTATGGCGAACTCGCCGCCATGTTTCCGAACGCGGGCGGCATGTATCTTTACTTGCGTGAAGCCTTTTCGCCGCTGCTCGGGTTCTTGTATGGCTGGACCTTATTCACCGTAATTCAAACCGGCACCATCGCCGCCGTTGCGGTCGCATTCGCGCGTTATACCGGAGTCATCATTCCCGGCATCTCTGAAAGCCACTATCTAGTTGAACCCATCCACATTTCCAGCGGCTACGCCATTTCGTTATCTACCGGACAGTTTCTCGCCATCGCCGTCATCGCACTTCTCACCTGGGCCAACATCCAAGGCGTTCACTACGGCAAAATTCTGCAGAACATCTTCACCTCTGCCAAAGTGGTCGCCCTCGCCGCTCTGATTTTGCTCGGCCTGATCTTCTTCAAACACGACGCAGTATCTGCGAATCTTGGCCAGTTCTGGACGCCGCAAGGAGTCACTCCGCTCACCTCATCGCTGACAGCCTTAACCAGCTTCGGCTTGTTCGTCGCGCTCTGCGTCTCGCAATCCGGATCGCTGTTCTCCGCTGATTCCTGGCACGACATCACTTTCGCAGGCGGCGAGGTCAAAGATCCTGAACGCACCATGCCAAAAGCGCTGGTCATCGGCACTGCCGCCGTAACCGGGCTTTATCTGCTGGCCAATATCGCCTATCTAATGGTCTTGCCGTTAGATGCCATCAAGACCGCGCCTGCCGATCGAGTGGGTGCCCTGATGCTGCAGGCCATTCTTCCCGGCTCCGGCAGCGTGCTCATGTCCATCGCCATCATGATCTCCACATTTGGTTGCATCAATGCATTGGTTCTTGCCGGTCCACGCGTTTATTACTCCATGGCGAATGACGGCTTGTTCCCCAAAGTGGTCGGCGAATTGAACAAAGCGCGAGTTCCCGGAACGTCCTTAATCGTCCAAGGTATTTGGGCCGCACTGCTGATTCTGCCGCGCACCTACAACGCCCAGACCAACAGCTATGGAAGCCTTTACAGCAATCTGCTGGATTACGTCATCTCCGCTGCGCTCATCTTCTACATCCTCACCATCGCCGGAGTTCTCCGCCTGCGATCCACCCGTCCCAATGCGGTTCGTCCCTATCGTGCGTGGGGATTTCCAATAGTGCCATTGGTCTACATCATCGGTTGTTCAATTGTGCTCTACTGCCTTTTCGCCTACCGTGCCGCAACCACTTGGCCCGGCCTGCTCATTGTTCTCTGTGGAGTACCGGTTTATTACCTGATGCCGCGCGGAAAGCGATAATTCACCCGCAAACCGGAAAACTAAAGCGCTCGACGGTTTTTTCCCCAGACGACGATTCTCGCTGAATGACAACTCATTACGTAACCCGTTCACGCATGGTGTCGTCTTGGACAAAGAGCGCAAATGACAATACAAAGCACCTGCACCACGCCCGTCATTTCCGGTCCACTATCACTCAGTCCGGTTTGTGAAAGCCGCACTGCATTGTTGAATCAGTTGGCCGGCACTCTCGAAAATCTACGCCAAGCTTCGGAACAGTTCGATGACTTGGCCGATCTGACAGATTCATCTCAAATTGTCTCCATTCGAAATAAAATTTTGACGCTGCGCGGAGAGTGCGGAAACATACGCCACGAATTGGAATCGCACCGCGCCAGTCATGGCTGCTAAGTATCTTTCTCCGTTTTTCGCGCTCATCTTATTTGCCGCCGAGCCTGCTTGGCAAAGTAAGCCCATCGCAAGTTGGACGGCAGACGATGCTCAACAAGTACTGAACGATTCGCCGTGGGCAAAAACCGCCACGCCCAAGATTGTCAAAACGACGAACACTAACCAGAGCCGGTCGAACGCCAGCATTGCTCAACTGGGAGGCGTGAACATCGGTCTGCCCGGCATGGGCGGTATGGGCCGTCACGCCAATCGCAACTCTCAGACAAGCGAGTCCGGTGACAACAGCAACGCCACTCCAACTTCCACCCCGACTCTTACCATTCGCTGGGAAAGTTCGCTCCCGGTGCAGGCGGCCGAACTGAAGGCCAAAAATGTGAACTCGCCCACTATGGATGACGAACATTACGCCGTGGCTGTTTATGGCATTCCCAACCGCCTTATCAAAGAAGACACTCCCGCGTTGGACACCCAATTGAAAGACCAGGCCGCCATCAAGCGCGAAGGTCAAAAAGACTTCAAGCCTTCACGCGTAGAGGTGATACCGCGCGACCAGGATACCGTCGTCGTCTATTACTTCTCCCGCTCAAAAGAAATTACCCGCAACGACAAGCAGTTTGAGTTCGCCGCGCAAATTGTGAACTTGCAGGTGTCGGTCTTTTTCAATGTCGAAGATATGACGTTCCAAAACAAGCTGGAACTTTAGAGCATTCCACCCGCGAGTATCAAGCGTTGGCCATATAAATGCTCTTGTAAGCGCATGAGTTCAGTCACTAATACCGATCTCAGCAGCCTCACGCAGTATCTGTCGGGAACCAGTTCACCGCTCTTAGCAGCCGGACTATCGGCCTCGCAAATAAAAAAGGTTGTGGCAGACGCCACGCCCGAAGATGTCGTAAAGCTAAGCGACGAAGCGATGCAATTACAAAATGTGGGCGATCTATTCGGTAGCTCGCAGACGTCCACGTCGCAGCAATCCGGAATTTCGAATGTCTTTGACGCGATGGCCCAAGCGCAGCAGAATTCTCAAAATTCCCAATCTGGAACGCTCACCGAACTGAATCAGTCCCAGACTGCGAACATACAAGCTCTTTTTGGAACAACGAACTCCAGCAGCGACACTACCGGCACATCACTAAACGTCGTCCTATAGACACCACGTTTAAGCTTTCCATGACCGTTTCCGTCTTCTTGCCGTATGTCCGTAAGCTCTAATAGGGACGCGATCAGAACTATCCAAACCGCTTCAGCGCAGAATAGTTTTTGAGATCGCAAATAAGGAGCCTGCAACATTGAACTGGAACTTCCGGCCAACCCGCAGCCAAACCGCCGAGGCACTGCAAACATTCCTGCGCGATATCCGCTACGCTATTCGCTCCTTACTCCGAACCCCCACCTACACCGCCGCCGCCATCCTGACCTTAGCCTTAGGCATCGGAGCCAACACCGCCATCTTCACAGCCATCGAAGGGGTCCTCTTGAAACCACTGCCCTATCGGGATCCCGATCGCTTGGCGATAGTGGCCCTCTATAATCGCAGCCTCAAATACTCCACCGACCTCTCCTATCCAGATTTTCTAGACTGGCAGCGCGACTCAACCTCGTTTGAGCAGATAGCCGCCTTCATTCCCGTCGGCTTTGACCTGACCTATCCCGGCTCGCCCCAACACATTGCCGCCTACCAAGTCTCCTCCAATTTCTTCAGCACTCTCGGCGTGAACCTCTCTCTGGGGCAATCCTTTGCAGCCAAAGACGACCGGCCCGGCGGCATGCCCGCAGCCGTCATTAGCAATCGCCTTTGGCAAGAGCGCTTCCACGGAGCCGCCGATGTCCTTGGCAGCAGCATCACCATGGATGGCGAGGGCTACACGATTGTCGGTGTTCTTCCGCCCACTTTCCAATTCGAAGACCAACCCACCGACGTCTACTTAGCGATAGGCCGCTCCAATCCGCTTTATCTGAATGACCGTACGGTTCACAGCGTCCTCTGTGTCGCTCGCCTGGCGCCCAACGTGAGTCTGAGCCAGGCACAAGCGCAAATGAACATCCTGCAGAGCCACATCGACGAACTGAACTCCACCACCGAGAGAGGCTTGGCCACCTCCGTCGTCTCGCTGAAGCAGGAACTTGTAGGCGATGTCAGCAACACGCTTCTCTTATTGTTAGGAGCAGTGGGTCTTGTCCTGATTATTGCCTGCGCGAACGTAGCGAATCTATTGCTTGCCCGATCGGCGGCACGCGCCAGAGAATTTGCGGTACGGCGAGCGCTCGGTGCCAGCAGAATGCAGATCATTCAGCAATTGATTACAGAAAGCGTAGTCTTATCGCTAGCGGGCGGAGCGCTGGGTCTCGTTGTTGCCGAGCTTCTACTCAATGCCGTGCTGCGCGTGGCGCCGGACAGTCTTCCACGTGTCGAGAACGTCGCCATCAATGCTCCGGTCCTCTGTTTCGCCTTGGTTGTTTCAATTCTCGTGGGCGTACTGTTTGGCCTCGCGCCAGCCATCAAACACGCAGATACCGATCTACAACCAGACTTGAAAGAAGGCGGCCGCGGTTCCACTGCCGGCCATCAGCGCACGCAAGATATTCTCGCCATCGCACAAATCTCTCTCGCCATGGTCCTGCTGTCGGGCGCAGGACTGCTGCTCCGCACCATCCACAATCTGTGGGCCGTAGATCCAGGCTTTGAGACGCAGCACATCATCACATTCCACGTTGGCCTGTCTCCTTCCGCCACGCAAAACCCGGACATCACTCGCGCCTCCTATCAGCAACTCACGGATCGCATCCGACAAGTTCCTGGCGTGGAGTCAGCCGGTCTAACCGCGCTTGTTCCTATGGGCCGCGGTGACAACTCTGGTCCCTTCTGGATCGGTTCCCATCGGCCATCTGCATCCATGGCAGAGATTCCTCGGGCGCTCTATTATCCGACTGGTCCCGACTATCCGCGCACCATGCGCATTCCGCTCCTACGTGGCCGATACCTAAGCCAAAGCGATACTGTTCATTCAGAATTGGTCGCGCTAATCGACCAGAGGTTGGCTCGCGCCTACTTTCCTGAGAGCGACCCAATCGGTCACTTTCTAACCATCCCCCATTGGGGCAAAGCCGGCGCTGTTCAGGCTCGCATCGTCGGAGTTGTCGGCCACATTGAGCAGTATGGGATTGACGGCTCAGGGAACAAGAAGCCGGCACTCTATTACTCCTTCTATCAGTTGCCCGACGAAGCGCTGCCTCTCTTTCGCAACGAAGTGACCTTCGTTGCTCGTACACCTCTCAATCCCGCCAACGTAATTCCCGCGATCCAGAGCGCGGTATCCGGAGAACGCGGCGACCAACCCGTTTACGACATTCGCACCATGCAAGACATGGTTTCGCACTCCATGGTACGCCAAAGCTTTTCCATGCTTCTGCTAGGCGCCTTCGCAGGCTTGGCAGTCCTCTTGGCGACTGTTGGAATCTACAGCCTGATCTCTTACTCCACCGCCCAGCGCATGCCCGAAATTGGTATTCGCATGGCGCTCGGAGCCGGAAAGGCCGACGTTTTGCAAATGTTGATTCGAAGAGGAGTTCGACTCGCGGTCATCGGCGTCGCAATTGGAACATTCGCAGCCACAGTCCTGACTCGAACCCTTTCAAGTTTTTCGCACCTGCTGTATGGAGTCCGCTCAACTGATCTGTTGACGTTTGTCGCAGCTTCTTTATGTCTGATCCTCGCCGCGATTTGTGCCTGCTACATCCCGGCTCGCAGGGCGACACGGCTGGATCCTATGAGCATTCTTCGGCATGATTAAACGCGGATCCCGGGGCCCCGAAAATCCCTTACTTCGCCCAAATTGTCAGATGATCGATCTGCAACGCTGCAGGAAATTCAGCCTCTGAATCCGGCTGAAGGCCCGGCAATGCTCCGCTATTACTTGAACCAACCGCCAAATTGATGCCGAATTGCGGTGCGCCCGCTGCAGTCCATTTGAACGATTGAGCACTAATCAGTGTTCCATCCACGTAGCTGTAAACTGCATCTTCGGTCCACAGAGTTTGGAAATCGTGGAAGTCACCCGAAAAGTTTAAGCCCGGATGCCACACCCAAGGATTGGTGCGGACGTTGTAAAAACCTTCGCCTACTCCTGGTCCATGCAGGGTGGAAGTCCAGTCGAATTCGTTCTGCCATTCCATGTTGAAAAATTCCGGATTGTCGATTTCGGAATGGTCGTCGGTCCCCGGAGTTTTCGTGTAAAGCCACGCCGCCGGCCACATACCTGGACCTTGCGGAACTCTCATGCGGACTTCAAAAGCATAAATAACTTTTCCACCTTTGCCTGGTTGAAACGTCTCCTTGGTCCAGATCTGCCCCGAGTGAATGCCGCCCGCCCATAGGCCACCGCCTGACGGAATAGTTGCAGTCAGGTTCAAAGTGTTTGCCGTAAACACGAAGTTGGTGCTGTTAAACGGCTGATAACGTTCCCATTCCTGATTAATGACTATGGTGCCGGCGATTCCATAGGGATTGAACGTCTCGGCCAAAGAGGATAAATTTGAAATATTTCGGCCCTCCCCAGTCCCAAAGGTGTAACTCTGTAACACCGGCAAGTTCTGAATAGCTTGATCAAATGTCTGGGAGGTGCTTGGACCAGAACCGGACTGGCTGTAGACCGGCGAGCTAAGAATGAATAGGCAGAACGCGGCGGTTCCTGAAATCGAACGGCTGAAAGAAACTGGCAAAATAGTATGGCTCCTTACTCGTAAGTTGCAACCAGCCACTCGTAATCTCGCCGAGAGATTCCCGGTAATTGGCGGCCGATTGACGACGTTTCGCAAGACCTGCATGCAAAAAGCTCATCGGCGCGGGCTTGCCACTCCGTTACTGAATAAGTGGGACTATTTTGGGGGGGAAATGGTCAGATTCGTGACGTCGTTATTGTTGAATTCGCCCTTATTTCCGCAAAGCTCGGAGATAAGTCATGCCTTGCGCCTGCTACTGTATAACGCGACTTCATAATTGCGAGTGCCTTCGCTGCCAGATGCTGAACTGGGGCGTTAAACCAACCCCATTACTATTACTGCTGGCTCAGCAATCCTTGCATCGGCGAAATTCGAGCCGCCCGCAAAGACGGCAGCAGACACGCCAATAGAGAAACCAAAGTCATAACGCTAGCCACGCCAACTAGAACCGGAATATAAATCGGAGGAACCTGGAACAGCAAACTCCGCATCGCCTGCCCGCTCGACCATGCTCCAACCACGCCCAGCGCCGTCCCCAGAATAAGCAGCCGCGCAGCCAGCATCAGAAACTGTCGCCGAATATCCTGCGGCCTCGCACCCAGCGCCATCCGCACGCCAATCTCGCCGCGACGTAACGCCACCGCATAACTCAAAACTCCATAAGTGCCGACTGCGGTGAGCATCAGCGCTATCAAAGAAAAGAAGGCCGCCAGTAGCGCCGGCGAACGTTGCGCAATCAAACTGTCGGTAACACGCGTGTCCATGGATTGGACATCCGTTACCGGCAACTGGGAATCGATTCCTCGCACGGTCTTTCGCAAAGCCGCAACCAAAGATTCTGGCGGAAGGCTTGTGCGTACAACCGCGAACAGACTATCGTCTGTACGGAAAGCATAAGGGTAATAAACCGCTCCTTGAGCAGTGGTTTCGGTCGGGTCCACTTGTTTTACCGGACTCACAACGCCAACGACAGTGAAAGCCTGTGCATCGTCCGCCACATCGGAGCCCCTGAATAGCCGCTGTCCAACCGCGCTCGCGTGGGGCCAGTAATAGCGTGCGAAGTCTTCGTCCACCACACACACCCGGCTTCCACGTCTTGAGTCACTTGCCGTCAGAAATCGTCCCTGACGCAGCGGAATACCCATCGCTGTGAAATAGTCGCCATCCACGCCGTAATCGTAGTTGGCCCTTGCCGATTCGCCCGGCTGCAATACGTGTCCCGCCACCGCAGTTGCGCTCTTTCCGCTCTTGCCGCTAAAAGGCACATTGTTAATCAAGCCCGCGGCCACAACTCCGGGTTGGTTTGTGATGTCCGCTAGAAGTTTCTGATTGAACGCAACGTGAGCTGGCCAATCCTTATAGCTGCTCCAGGGTAGCGAGATTTGGCCGGAAAGCACATGATCGGCTCGAAAGCCTGGCGATACAGAGATCGCTCGTTGCAAGCTAAGTCCTAATAAGCCGGCACCCGCCAGCAGAATGAAGGTCAGCCCAATCTGTGCCACCGCGAATGCGTTGCGCAGTCGTTGCGCCGCATGGCTGGCCGATCCTCCCCGCGCCTCCGCACGAATAGTATTGGCCACCCCGCGATGCAAAGCGAACCATGCTATTGGCAATGCAACTAGAAGACCAAGAGCAACCGATGCAAAAAACGCAACTGCGGCTAAGCGAGCGTCGAATGTAACCCGATCTCCCAATGGCAGACGGTCGGCCAGGAAAGTGGCCAGCAACCGGATGCCCGCGGTGCCCGCACATGACCCCAGCAGCCCTCCCACCAATGTCAGCAGCGTTGTCTCGACGACGACTTCGCTGACAATGTGCCACCGGCCGGCCCCCAGCGCCTGCCGGACCGCAACCTCTTTAGCGCGGCTGTTAGCGCGAATCAAGAGTAGATTCACTAGATTGGCGGTGCCTATCAGTAAGAGTGTGAAGGCCGCGGCCTGCAACAACAGCAAGATTGGGCGAACACTGCGCACATGGTCGGCGTGCAGCGACACCACTAAAGAACGAAAGCCCGCATCGGCCATCATTTTGCCCTGCGGATCATCCACTTCCAACGCTGCATTCTGTGCATCAATTTGGGCCTGGGCTTGCGCCAGCGTCGCACCAGGCCTTAGGCGTGCAACCAACTGTCTGGAGTTGCCGCCGGAATGCCGTTGCAGCGGTCCTCGCTGTTCAAGCGTGGACGAGAAGGGAAAATATAACTGCGCTTTCGAAGACAGAAAGCGGAAGGTCGGCGGTAAAACACCAACTACAATGTGGGGCATTCCCTCCGCACGGATACTCTGGCCCAACACGTTCGGATCTGCGTTGAAGTGTTGCCGCCAATAAGCATCGGTGAGTATGACAACTTTATCTGTTTGAACCGAGGTTTCTTCTTCCGTGAAGCTGCGTCCAATCATCGGTCCAACGCCTAACGTTGCAAAAAACTCTGGAGAGACTAGGCTAATCTGTTGGCGCTCGGTCGCACCTGCTTCGCCGACTACCGCGGTTGCGTCGCTATATAGCGCAAGCCCGTTGAAAGCGGGAATGCGACCCCGCCGCTCGTAATAATTGGTGATGGATGAACCATCGCGGTCCACACCCGCTTTCGGGTAGGTGTTGAAAATGGTCACCAGTCTGTCGGAATTTGGAAAGGGCAGCGGGCGTAGCAGCACAGAATTGATCACTGCGAAGATTGTCAAATTCGCGCCCAAACAGACGCCTAACGTCAAAAGTGCGGTAATCGTGAAGCCCGGTGTCTTTCGCAACAAGCGCGCCGCGTAGCGCGACTGTCTGGCTAGTTCATCGAATGGCCGCAGCCAGCGCGCCTCCCGGCATTCTTCTTGTACAGCGCTTAGGCTTCCAAATTCCATATGCGCTCGCCGCTCTGCTTCTTCAACCGGTACGCCCGATTGAACCAAATCAGCGGTGTATTGTTCAATATGGCTGCGGAGTTCATCAGTCATGTTCTGTTCGAAATCACCGCGTCCGCGCAGCGCAAAAAGCAGCGATCGAAAACGTGCCAGCATTTCAGATCTCCTCCGGAGTCGTACCTAAAGCCGAGGCGATCGCAGCCGCCAACCGGTTCCATCCAGCCGTTTCTTCCCGCAACCGTCGGCGTCCAGTCGAAGTGATCGTGTAGTATTTCGCCTTGCGGTTATTCTCGCTCTGGCCCCATTCGGCGCCAATCAAACCTTGGTGCTCCAGCCGGTACAAAGCCGGATATAACGAGCCTTGCGGAATATCCAACGCTTCTTTTGAAATCTGCTTGATGCGCAGCAACACTCCGTATCCGTGCAGCGGCTTCAACGACACCGCTTTCAAAATCAACATGTCGAGTGTGCCTGGAAGTAAGTCTGCTGCGGTGCCCATAAATGAAGCGTCTCCTAGTTCAACTAGGAGTATAATCTTTGTTCTCCTAGCTTGACAAGGGGAAGGCGCCTACGCACCTTTACGGGCGTCTGCAATCTTCCTTAACTACTGCTTACGCGCAACCGCCGCTGTTTGTTCAGTATTAAACTTGCCGCCCAGGCGCACGGCCTATTCTTCTAGACTGCGTGTCTCCACAAGCTTCGTCAGGCGTGCAACGAACTCATCCACAGCCACTGCGCCTTGGTCGCCATGCTTCCGGTTGCGCACCGCCACTTTCCCTGCTTCCGATTCACGATCGCCGATCACCAACATATAAGGCACCTTTTGCAACTGCGCCTCGCGAATTTTCAAGTTTACTTTTTCGTTCCGGTCGTCTAAGTGCGTCCGGAAGCCTGCGTCGGTCAACTTCTTGGCCACTCCGCGCGCATACTCCGTATGCCGGTCAGTAATCGGCAGCACCGCCGCCTGCACCGGAGCCAGCCAAACCGGGAACGCACCCGCGTAATGCTCAATCAAAATTCCGAAAAACCGCTCAATGGATCCGTATAGCGCACGGTGCACCATCAACGGCTGATGCGATTTTCCATCTTCGGCTATATATTCCAAACCAAAACGCCGCGGCAAAGTGAAATCGAATTGAACCGTAGAAAGCTGCCACAAACGTCCAATCGCATCCACCAGCTTCACATCAATCTTCGGCCCATAAAACGCTGCTTCATCCGGCGAAAACTTCACTTTCATGCCCAACCGGTCGGTGGCTCTCTGCAGTGCTTGTTCTGCCAGTTGCCATTGCTCAGGTGTGCCGTCGTACTTTCCGCTGGCGCCGTTATCCCAGGTAGATAGCTCCGCTTCATACTCCGTAAAGCCGAAGGTATTAAGCGTATCCACCGCAAATTGCAAGCAGTTCACCACTTCGTTTTCAATCTGCTCCGGCGTGCAAAAAATGTGTGCATCGTCTTGCGTAAAGCCGCGCACGCGCATCAAACCATGCATCACGCCCGACCGCTCATAACGGTAAACCGTGCCCAATTCCCCCAGCCGCACCGGCAGGTCTCGATAGCTCCGCATCCTGTCCCTGTATATAAGGATGTGGAACGGGCAATTCATCGGCTTCAACTGATATTCGGCATCGTCCAACTCCATCCGCTTGAACATGTTCTCCGAATAGAAGTTGTAATGCCCCGATGTCTTCCATAAATCACTGCGTGCAATATGCGGCGTGTAGACCAGCGAATAGCCGCGCGCAACATACTGCTCGCGCATCCAATCTTCAATCACTTTGCGAATCGCGCCGCCCTTGGGGTGGAAGAAAATCAGCCCTGGCCCAGCCAGTTCTTGAATACTGAATAGGTCCAGTTCCTGCCCTAGCTTGCGGTGATCCCGCCGCTTGGCTTCCTCCAAACGGTTCAGGTATTCGTCTAGTTCCTTCTTGCTGAAAAACGCCGTTCCGTAAATGCGCTGCAGTTGCGGATTCTTTTCGTTGCCCTTCCAATACGCGCCGGCAATCGAAAGCAGTTTGAACGCCTTCAGCTTGTCCGTCGAAGGAACATGGGGACCACGACAGAAGTCGATAAAGTGCGGCCCGAGTGTATACTCCGAGAAAATCTCGCCGGCGCGCTCTTCAATCAGCTCCCTTTTCATCCAATCGTCATGGTACTTGGCTAAACCCTCTGCTTTTGGTGTTAGTCTGCGGTCGAAAGAGAGCTTGCGTTCAGCAATTTCGGCCATTTTCTTTTCAATCTTGTCCAAATCCTCCGGCGAAAACTTGGTGTCTCGTTGAAAATCGTAATAGAACCCTGTCTCCGTCGGAGGCCCAATACCCAGTTGTGTTTCTGGGAATAGTTCCAACACCGCTGCTGCCAGCAAATGCGCCGTCGAATGGCGATACACCTGAAGCGCGTCGGCGTCTTTCGAAGTCAGTATCTGTAAACTCGCGTCCGATTCGAAAGGTCGTGTCAAATCATATAATTCGCCGTTAACTCGGGCGACAATCGCGGCATCCCCTAAACGCGGACTTATGGACTTGGCCACATCGAGTGGCGAACTGCCCGTTGCGACGGTTTTCTGGCTGCCATCGGGCAACGTGATTACGAAACTATTCATGAGATTAGCGGTATTTCGAGCGTATCAGACCTACTTAGTGCCAGTACTCAAGCACCGGAGCACTCCCTTGTCCCCGTTTGATTCCCCACCGTACCATCGAAAAGGAATTACCTGCCAATCCCATGAAACTTCTCATTCCAGCTACCCTTCTTGTCGCCGTCTCCATCGTGAGTGCTCAGACCAGCACCACGCCCACATACGGAAACTCGCCCAATACAACCGTCTTTATTGGCGATTCCATTACAGCATTCGGCAACGCGTTGGCCGCCCCGGACGAAAGTTATGGCTGGGGATGGACCGCGCAAGCTGTCTTCCTTTCCAACGGACGAGTGCAACAGCTATACAACGCCGGCAACCCAGGCGACACCACAACGCAAATGCTGGCGCGCTTTCAAACCGAAGTGGTGGCGTACAAGCCAGCCACCGTCGTGATCATGGGTGGCACCAACGATGCCGCCAACGGAAGCTTTAATTCCACCACCTTGGCGACCACGGTATCGAATCTGCAAGCCATGATCACCGCCGCCAAGACCGCCGGCATTCAGCCCATCATCTGCACAATCCCGCCTCGAAACGACTTCCCCAACTACAACGCAAACGTGCAAATGATTAACCAGGCCATTCGTCAGGTCGCAGCTAGCGCACAGATTCTGCTGGTTGATATGTATTCAGTCCTGGTAGATCCCACCACCGGAATTTACAAGGTTGGCTACAACCTCGCTGACGGCGTCCATCCTTCCGCAACTGGCGCCACGGCTATGGCCCAGCAGTTCATCACCGCAACGCAAAATCTATATGGACCCTCGCAAGTTTCGATTGCGACCAGCACCGCGGACTCCACAAACCTGATCCCCAACCCTTTGTTCCTAACTTCTATCAGTGCTTGGAGCACCAACGGTTACGGCTCATCGCCCGCGCCGACTTATTCAGTCGTGTCCGACACCACAATCTCAGGCAACTGGCTGAATGTGGTTTTCCCGCCCGCCACTGCAGCTGGCCAAACATACTCCATCAACGGTCCCTATTGCACTACCGTCCAAGGCCACCACATGGCTTACTCCTTCAAATTCCAAATATCCGGCCTCGAAGAGAACGGCGGCTATCTGAATATGGGATACTCCTGGGGCGCACTTAACTTCGCCTACAACTATCAAACCGATACTTCCGGAACTTTCTATATCGAGTTCACCGCGCCTGCTAGCCAGTTCGTTCCGGGCTTCTTCGTGTACCCGACCGTCACCAATCAGGCGATCACCGTGAAAGTTGCCCAAATGTCCTTGGTGGATCTAACTCCGCTCGGGTTCTAATAAATTGTGCCGCTTCTCCTTGAGGCTCTGTTAATTACTGCTCTGCTGGCCGCGCCAAGCCAGCAGAGCACCTACCCCACCATCAGCTTCAACGACGCTTGGTCTCACGAAATCAAGCCTCACAAGCGCGACTTCCCGGTTCAAGGCCTCGCTGGCGGTTTCCATCAGTTGGGTTTAACCTTGCTTGTCAACGCCAACGGTGAAGTAACGGATGCTCATGCCGCTGGCCAGCCAGACGAGCTCCAACTTTGGCCCCAAATTGAGCCTCAGGTCCGCCAGTGGAAATTCACCCCGTTTAAAGTAGACAATCAACCAGCTACTGTTCAGGTGGAAGAATATGCCAACCTGCTTCCGCCCGAGCGCTTTCCCACTTCGCACGTAACGCCACCTTCCCTTCGGCCCGGCTCACATGTTGTCATCACGCTTGCAAGAAGTCGATGTTATGGTACGTGCCCTGACTATCGCGTTTCCCTGAGCACCGACAAAGGAATCGTATTCGTCGGCAATGCGTTCGTCGCTGCGAAGGAGGAGCAAACGGATCGCATTGACCCACAAGCCGTCCGCGATCTGGCAAAGAGATTCCTAGCTGCCGATTTCTATTCCATGGACAGTTCGTATCATGCGATGGTGACCGACAACCCGTTCTACGAGCTTTCCATTTCGATAGACGGTCGGACGAAAAAGATATCTGATTACGTTGGCCCGCAGGTAGGCATGCCCGCCATCATTCGCGACCTGGAGGACGAGGTCGATACCGTCGCCCGAACCGAGCGCTGGATTAAACGCGCCACCCCCACATCCAGCACTAATTAAAAAACAGTTGCTAGACTAAAGAAACCCCTTCGAGTGAGTACATCCGCCCCATCTATCCCGTTCGACGAGACCGCTTTGGTGGCCGCCGCCAAAGGTGGCGATAATGCCGCCTTTTCCGAGCTCATCCGCCATTACGATCGGCGTGTATTTCGCATGGCGAAGCAAATCACCCAGAACGATGACGACGCCGAAGATGTCCTGCAAGAGACATTCCTCAAGGCGTATACGCACCTGGACGATTTCCAAGGCAACTCCAAGTTCTACACCTGGATTGTCCGCATCGCAGTTAATGAAGCCCTCATGAAGCTGCGCAAGCGCCGTTCCGATCGCACGGTTCCGCTGGACGACCCCATCGATACAGGCGAAGACGAAGTGGTTCGCGAAATAGCCGTTTGGGACCAAAATCCCGAGGACACTTATTCCCAAGAGGAACTGGCCGTCATTTTGGACGATGCCGTTAAAAGTTTAAAGCCAGCTTATCGCACCGTTTTTATTCTTCGTGACATCGAAGAAATGTCCATAGAAGAAACGGCAGCAGCTTTGAACCTTTCAATCTCAGCGGTAAAAAGTCGACTCCTTCGGGCACGGCTGCAGCTTCGCGAGAAGTTGACCCGATTATTCAAACACAAGGGAGATGACGCGTTTGCTTACTTGTAAGCAGTTTCTGCACGAACTGGACGAATATTTGGAGAAATCTCTAGATCCAGTTCAATATGCCGAGCTTCAAAAGCACGTCAGTGAATGTCCCAATTGTTTTGTTGTTTGTGACACCACCCAGAAGACATTAAGGGTCTTTAAAGGAATGGAGTGCAAGCCCGTCCCGGCGGACATCCAAACCCGTCTCATGGCGGCCATTGAACAGAAGATGTGCAAAGGTCACAAGCATGAGGGTCACGAGCACGAAGAAGACACAAAGTCCGATGCTCCAGAGCCCGCAACCTAGCGCTTGGCTTGCATCATCTTCGTAAATTCTTTGCGCTGATCTTCATTCAAGCAATCCATAATCGCTTGCAAACCATGCCGCGCCACGTCCGACCGTTCCTCTTCAATATTCTGGTAATACTTGGCGTATTCGTCTAATTGGCCCAGCACCGCCTTTTGCTGTGCTGGCGTCAGGTTCAACTTTGACACCAGCAAGCCCGGTGGCAGAGAACGCGCAGTTTCAATAATCTGTGTATCCGAAACCGGCACCCGCATGTGCATGAACTCGCGCATGATCACGGCTCCGCTCATCAGTCCAAACAGGAAGATAAACGCGAAAATCGTCAGGACTTTCGGGTTAGACCAGCCCGCGTCCTGTTCGCGCGGAACGCTACGCATTGTTGCCGAAGGGACGATGATGGCCAAACTCTCCTACTGAGCCGTGGTGCTCGGCGTATTGGCCGGGTGTGCCACAAAATTCGCCAAAACGGCGGCGCGCTGCTCATCGGCACTGCCCATAACTAACGCGTCGTAGTGATTCTTAGTGAAGGAGGTGCTTTGCACGGTTGTTCGCGTCGTCAAATGGCCATCGCGGCTCTCCGCTATCACTACATAAGTAGCCAGCGCCAGCGTCAGCGCCAAAGTTGAATAAGCCAGCCGTTTGCCAATTGGCGAGTACACAAATACCCACCAGATAGACCGTCGGGCGCTTGCTTCAATCCGCTGCAGGACTCGGGCGTAAAAGCCCCCAGCTGGTTCCACATCCGCCGGGGCGCGCAACGTCTTCATCATTTGCGATTGAAGACGCATCGCATCCACTTCCGTCGCACATTGGCGGCAGCGTGCAAGATGGTTCACCAATTCATCCGCCGCGGCAGGCTTTGCCGCGAGCATGCTTTCTAGCTCATCGCGTACTGACCCGTGCATATATCCCTCAAAAACAATCAACCCCAAAATCACGCAGATCTTAACGTCTGCTTTTATTAAACTAAGCTACACCCAAACTCATCGGCCAAACTACTCGCTTGGCGCAGTTAGCGGACTTTTTTCCAATCGTTGCGCCGCTTTCACCAGCTTTTGACGCGCCCGGAACAATTTCACCTTGATAGTGTTCTCGTTCATGCCCGTCATCTCCGCCAGTTCCTCAACCGAATGCCCTTCCACTTCTTTGAGCAGAATCAACGATCGGTCTTCTTCCGATATCTTCGACAGCAGCTTGATGATCAAATCATGCTGCGCCAATCGCTCGTCTACCGCCGGGGCCTGATCCGTCGCCGGTTCCGAGTTCTCCATCCGCAGCGAATCCTCGCTCGAAAAATCGCTTTCGTATACCAGCTTGCGCACACGTTTCTTGCGCAGGTAGTCGTAACATTCGTTTACGGTAATCTTGTAAATCCACGTCAGCAAGCTGCTGCGGAAATCAAAATTCCGAATGGAAAAGTATATCTTCGCGAAAACCTGTTGGGCGATATCTTCAGCGTCGTTGCGGTTCCGCAAAATGCCGTAAATAATCGAAAAAACCTTCGCCTGATAGCGGTCCACTATCTCGCGAAACGCCATCTCATCCTGAGCTTGGACGCGCCGGACTAGGCTGGCCTCTTCGGTGGTTCGGTGATCCAACTTGGTCTTTTGTTTGCTATTCTCTCCCGCTATTGTCGGGAAGGGAAGAATGGAACTAAGGCCGCTCATACAAATCCTCGGACGTGCCTTTCCCGGAAAGCGTTACAGAAAAACAGCCCTAACTCATTATGGCTGATAGATTTGTAAAGCATTCGTTAAGTTTTAACAATGCCCGCTTTCGAAGCACTCAACACTGCCTTGCGCCAAGATAAATGTTCGCTGGTTATTCGCCTTGTTCTCTAGGCAAAGAAGGAGGTTTAGCCTCGCTTCACGAGTAAGATCGTCACATCATCGTCGTTAAAATGCGGATCGATCATAGCTTCTAACTGTTCCATCGTTTGACCCGATTCATCCGCAAGAGCATCCCGCAAATGGCCTTCGGCATCATCCCCTGGAATGGAGTCGGTAAGTCCATCGGTGAACAGAAGCAGGGTGCCCCCCGGAGGAAGAACCGCTTTCCCGGTTGCGTAGGGAGCCTCGGCAAACAGTCCGAGAGGCATCCCGGTAGGGTCCAGCAACCTGGTCGATCCGCCATTGGCAATCATGGGGGCATTATGACCGGCGTTTACATACGTCAATTCTCCGGTGCCGCGATGCAATACAACAAATACTGCGGTCGCAAAACGGTCGGGCGGGGTGTAGCGGCTCAAATGTCTATTGATCTGCCTGGCAAGGACGAGCGGATCCAAACCATCCGCTGCGTTGCCCCTGAGAAGCGCTTGTATATTTGCCGCCAGAAGTGCCGCCGGCATGCCTTTGCCGGAAACATCTGCTATCGCGAAAAGCGTACGTCCCTCGCCAAGCTCAATGACATCGAAGTAGTCGCCACCCACCTCTCGTAACGGCTTATAGAAAGTCTTCACCTCATAGCCCGGCGCCTCATCCACTTTGGCCGAGGTAAGCGTCTGCTGAATCTGGCGCGCAGCGATTTGGTCGCCTTCCAGTTGGGCTTTGCGAACCAATTCCGCACTTAGCATCCGGTTCAACAAATTGCCCGCGGCATAATACAGCGCGATCGCAATCACGAAGACGATGACTGGGTTCGGCCACATCACGGGCCAAACCAAAGACCGCGTCCAAAGACAATAAATTGCATAGCCCTGGATCAGGTACCCAATCCATGTCATTCTGCGCTTCGACTTTGGCATCTCGCTGATCCAGCTGATGTGAGAGGGCATGGCGGGGAGTGTAACATTCCGCGCACTTTCAGTAGTTTCTGTCTGGCACAAGAATGCAAAGAGACTTACAGGACCGCTGGACCTCGACAAAGTCCCAGGTCCACTGATAACCTCCCAGTGAAGTTATCTCCTCCTCGGGGTTCAAAAATGAGATTAGCCACGTTCGCCAGTTCCGCAGCCTTCCTCCTTGCCACTCTTTCGCTCAGCGCGGCAGGTAACTACACATTCACTCCCTTTGCGGTTCCAGGGCAAACATACACCTACCCCCGCAGGCATCAACGATTCTGGCCAGATAGCCGGATTCGCCGGGTCTTACGGGTTTCTTTATTCAACCGGAACCTGTACAACGCTCTCGTCTTTTAACGATACGGCGTACGGTCCCAACGACGCAGGTCAGGTTATCGGCAACAACGCCACCACCGCTTACCTTTACAGCGTGGGAACCTACACGGCAGTTGCGCCTCCCGGAGCAGTGGCGTCCTACGCTTTAGCAATCAGCAACTCCGGCCAAATCATTGGGCGGGCGACGAATACCCCGGAACAGAGTCAGCAACCGGCGGTGTATTATTACTACCTCTACAGCGCTGGCACCTACACAACACTTAACCTTCCAGGCCCGCCCGCCGGCATCAATGCCTCTGGTCAAATCGTCGGATATTACGTAACCACCGGAACAGCCTTGAATGGTGGCGCAGTGGATGCGGTGTATGTCTACAGCAACGGAACCTACACCACTCTTGCCCAAGCACCGGGCGCTGGCCCTGGCTCTTACTCATCCGGCACCTCCGCATCGGGCATCAATGATCTAGGTCAAATCGTCGGTACGTATTCAGACGCCACCGGCGTGTCTCACGGATTCACCTATGCCAACGGCACCTACACCACCATCGATAACCCCGCCGGATCCAATACCCAAATATTCGGCATCAATAACCACGGTGTTCTGGTCGGCCAGTATCTGGCCAGCTCCGGCCCACCGGCGCTCGCATTTGTCGCAACGCCCGCCGTACCCTCATCCGGCCAACTCGTTAACAAACAGACTGGCGCTTGTTTGGACGTCAATAATATCTCCAAAGCCGTAGGCGCCAATATCGGACAGGCCGCCTGCTGGGGTGGGGCAAACCAGCTCTGGAATTTCACCTCGCTGACAAACGGCGCCTACACCATCACCTCCGTCAACAGCAATCTTGTTCTGGATATCACCGGCAGTTCAAAAAAGGCCGGCGCGTTGGCCATTCAAAACACACCATCCGCCATTGCAACCAGCCAGCAATGGAAAATGCAGCGCAATCTCGACGGCTCGTTCACAGTCGTCAACGATAACTCAAGCGATTGTCTCGACGGCGTTGAGACTACCTTGTCTGGCGTCGAATCCCAGCAACAGGTCTGCTCCACCGCGTTGACTCAGGATTGGAGCGTGCTGCCCCTCTCAAACACAACCGCTGTCAATCTGTCGCCTTATTACTCGGTGAATGCCATCTCAGCGAACGGCACAACCACTCTCAACGGCGGCATTGATGGTGGCGACGACGCCTATTCATCTTCAACCATCGGCGTCAGCTACAACTGGTACGGTTATTCCTTCACTCTCGGTCCGCCGAATGCTCTCGACGGAGTCTCAGGTTCAAACGTGCTCCTCCCTTCAGGCCAATATAATGGCCTCTACTTCCTGGCCACCGCAGTTAACGGCGCACAAACCAATCAGCCATTCACCGTGGTTTATGCCGACGGAACCACCGCCGCCACGCTGCAAAGTCTCAACGACTGGCTGGACAACACCGGTCTCACGCTCTACTCCGGCGAACAGACCGCACTCACGGTCCCCTACCGTCTCCTCTGGAACGGCGCGCAGGATAATCGAAAATTCAACATCTACGGTTTCCAAATTCCGCTCAACAGCGCCAAGACCGTAGTCTCCATCCAGCTACCCAACAACCGCGATGTCGTTATCCTCGCCATGACGCTCGGCAAATAGTATTAGTAACTAGCTATTGCGCGGTCGGCAGCGCATGCCGCAGATCCGCCACATGATCAGCGGCAATTGTAAAGCCCGGGCCGCTGCCTCGATACGCCCGTTCCGCTTGCTCAAATAACGCCGCAGCTTGCGCATACCGCTTCTGCCCTGCCAGTGCCGAACCCAGCAATTCCTCAGCGTCGGCGCAGTCGGCATCGATGGCTTCGCGCTGGGGCAAACCCGGACGGCAAACCCGCAAACCCGGAACCCGCAACCCGCAACCCGGGGACAGTCAGCCTGTTACCCAATTCTTCTCCGACCGCTTCCCTCTCCAACCCACCGGATTTCCGCGATTTCCGGAACGCTCACCCCAATAAATCAATTCCAACCAGGCCCCTGAACTCGCCCTTCCACAACGTTCGCCCAAAAAGATATACAATAACGACGTATATCCTTTAAATGATTTATGCGCGTATCGAAGTGGGGAAACAGTCTGGCCGTGCGACTGCCCAACGAAGTAGTGAAGACACTCGGACTGAAAGCTGGCGACGACATCGAGATTACGATTGCAAAACCAAAGGAGTTTCAAGTCGAGCGCGATAACACCCGCCAGCGGGCCATAGCCCAGATGCGCGCCTTAAGAAAGCCTCTTCCCAAAGGATTCAAATTCAACCGCGACGATGCCAATGCCAGGTAATCGATTCCTGGACACAAACATATTGGTCTATTCCTACGCCGCCCAAGACGAGTGCACGTCGATCGCCGAATCATTGGTGATGGAAGGCGGTATCATCGGCGTTCAAGTCATCAGTGAATTCGTTAACGTAATGCGGCGAAAAATGAATTGGAAATGGGATCAGGTCCAATTAGCCCTTGTTTCAATTGAGAACCTGCTGGGCCCAGCGCGGCCACTCACTCGCCGAATCCAAGCCCACGGCTTCACCTTAGCTCGTGACTACAATCTTTCCATCTACGATGCACTGAATCGTAGCCGCCGCCTCCGATGCCGGCTGCTGTGAACTTTATACCGAGGACATGCAGCACCAACAAAAAATAGGAGACGTCACAATCCTCAATCCGTTTATAGCAGCGGCCCGCTCTAGGCGGTAACTACCTCGCTCAAGCAATGCCCTCAGGCGCGTCCAGCCCTTCACTTGTGGCTCCGCCGGGCGAGCACGCATACCGTCTTTCATTACCCCTTCCACTTCGACAAGATCAGTGCTACACTCTTGTCGAAGTGGAAGGGAAGAAGAAATAATGGCGGATGCCCACCTCGATTTGCCGCAGGGAACACTGGATCTTCTGATCCTGAAAAGCCTCGCCCTGGGACCGCGGCATGGCTGGGCGGTTGCGGAGCGGATTGGTCAAGTGTCCAGCGACGTGCTTCGGGTTCGACAAGGGTCCGTTTATCCGGCGCTCCATCGTCTGGAACGCCGCGGCTGGATCAAGGCTCGGTGGGGTACATCGGACAACAACCGGCGCGCCAAATATTATGAGCTCACCAAAACCGGGGCAAAACGGTTGGAAGCGGAAACTAGCACGTGGCGGCGCTTGGTCGCCGCTGTGGCACAGGTGTTGGAGGCCGTGTAGGAAAGCGCATGTTAGCCAACCTGCTTTTCCGTTTGCGTGCGTTAATGCGGCCCGCTTTGGTCGAGCGGGAGCTGAATGAGGAGTTACAGGTTCATTTCGAACGATATGTCCAAAAACTGACTGATTCTGGCTTAACTCAGGAAGAGGCCTTCCGTCGCGCGAGACTTGAATTCGGCATGCTTGACCAGGTAAAGGAAGAATGCCGCGACGTCCGGGGCCTTCGCTGGCTAGAGGACCTGGCCCAGGATTTGCGGTACGGGTTGCGGTTGATGCGGCAGGACCGGGGTTTTACGGCGGTGGCTTTGCTCGTGATCGCACTCAGCATTGGCGTGAACACGGCCGTTTTCAGCGCCGACCATGCAGTCTTGTTTCGCACTTTACCGTACGCCAATTATCGAGAACTGGTTGAAGTGTTCCAGCAGTATCGGCCAGACCCGGTTATGGACCGCATGCTGGTAGCGCCCGCCAACTTTCTCAACTGGCAGTCGGATACGCAAGCTTTTCAATCACTGGCGGCGTGGCAGGAAAGCGGTTTCAACTTAGGCGGTGGAGATCATCCCGAGAGGGTGCGCGCGGCAGCGGTTTCGACGAATCTCTTTGATGTACTCGGAGTCAAGCCCATCTTGGGGCACACCTTCGACACGGGCGGAGATTCAGCCGGAAAAGATGCCGTGGTGATCTTGAGCTATGGCCTGTGGCAACGACGATTTGCCGGAGATTCGCATGTCTTGGGAACAACGATTTGGGCAAACGGACAACCATACCGCGTCGCCGGAGTCATGCCAAAAGAGTTTCGATTTCCGATTGGATGGGCTTCGACCGAGGTCGAGATATGGAAGCCCCTCGTTTTGGATCCTGCCCAAAAATTGAGCCGCGGCGAGATCGTGCTGGAAGCGATTGGCCGCTTGCGGACGGGCGTCACCGTGGCGCAGGCCGAGGCGAGTTTGAATGGAGTCGCGCGACGGCTGGAGGAGGCGTACCCGGAGACGAATAAGGGCTGGGGCGTACATCTGATGCTGCTGGCGGATAGGGGAATCAGTGATTTTCGTAAATTATTCGTGTGGCTTTCGGTTGCCGTTGGCGTCGTGTTGCTAATTGCGTGTGCGAATGTGGCAAATCTGTTGATTGCGCGCGGATCCGAGCGGCACAAGGAGTTGACGCTTCGATTAGCTTTGGGGGCAGAGAAAGGCCGGCTCGTGCGGCAGTTGATCACGGAGGGTGTTTTGCTTTCGATTTGCGGCGGATCGCTCGGCATCGGGATTGGATACCTGGGAGTTCATGCTCTGCCTCTGCTGGCGCCTACAGAACTGCCGGATTTGAAGCAGGCTTCTCTCAATATGTCGGTGTTATTGGTATCTGCTGGTCTGTCACTCCTGTCAGGATTTTTGTTCAGCGTGCTTCCGGCTTTGGGGCTATCGAACAAATCCTTACACGGGAATTTGCAAGCGACGGGCCGATCCAACACGGGCACAATCCAGGGATCGCGCATGAAAGCAATTCTGGTGATTGGGGAAGTCACGCTCACACTAGCCCTTCTGTTGTGCGCCGGCGATCTGATTAACAGTTTCTTTTCGTACATGGGAACCAATCCAGGTTTCGATTCCAGAAACGTGCTAGCAATGCGCATGTCACTGTCAAAACAGCGATATGCGAGTCCGCCGCAATGGAGAACGTTCTTTGAGCACGCCCCGGAGGAGGTTCGCGCAATGCCGGGAGTTGTCGCAGTAGCCGCAGGCACGAACGCACCCATGATGGGCGGCGGAGCAGTGCTGAGATTTCACATCGCTGGGGCGAACGGTGCAACAGATGCGCGCCTCCACTCGATGGTTTCGTATTGCGGAGTAACTCCCGATTATTTCCGCGTCACGGGTATCGGCCTCCGGCGTGGCCGCGAGTTCCTGGCCACCGACACCGATGGATCGGCGCGTATCGCAGTAGTGAATGAGACCTTTGCGCGTCGGCAGTTTGGCGCGGGCGACCCGATTGGCAAGAGAATTTTCTTGGACGGCGATGTCAACCAGTCGAGTACGACGCAAACCGCCCAATCGCCGCTCGAGATCGTCGGAGTCGTCCGCGACACCAAAGAATACGGCCTATTCCTGATGACGCCGCAGATGATTTATGTTCCGCTGGCGCAAGACCCCCACCAGCAGCGTTTCTGCTGATCAAGACCGCGGCGGATCCGCTAGGCTTTTTGGAGGTAATTCGGAAGACGCTGGCTCAATTCGATCCGGAACAGCCAGTGTACGGCATTCGCACTCTTGAGCAGGTTGTTGCCGAAGAGCATGCGTTCTTTCGATTCAACACCCTGCTGCTGGCGGTTTTTGCCGCAGTCGCCGTCATGCTCGCCACTATTGGAATCTATGGTGTGGTCTCGTACGCCGTGAACCAACGAGTGCGCGAGTTCGGCATTCGCTTGGCGTTGGGCTCTCCGCGACACAAAATCCTGACGCTGGTGCTGAACCAGGCGGTATGGGTAAGCCTGGTGGGAATTGGCCTTGGGCTAGGGCTCGCATGGCCTGCCACACGTTTATTGGCGCGCGCGCTTAAGGAATCGATGAACCTGACGTTAAAGCCGACCGGTCCAGAGCTATTCGTGCTGTTGTGTCTGGGTATTGCGCTAACAATGCTCATCGCCTGCCTCGTTCCCGCAAGACGCGCGACTGCAACCGATCCGATAGATTCACTGCGTTGTGAATGACGCGATGCCCCTTGGCAGCACCCATCCATCCGAAGCTCCTCTCTTCCCTGAGTCATTAAGGAGAAGGAAAGACGGTCACAAAACGCAAAAATAATTCCAAGTTCCCCTAACTCTATCCCCCTCAAGTATCTACAAGCCCTCATCACCCCCGCCATCCTGCGCTGAAGTTCGGAATCGCCATTTTATTTGCTATCGTCAATCAGGCTCGCAGCCAAGGCACGTTCCAACGTCCTTCCCTGCGAGCTTTTCTATTTCCCAGGAGACCTGTCTTATGTCGAAAAGATCCCAATACCGCGAAGCCGAACGCCTAGCCCGAAAACAAGCTTACTTAGAATCGCGCAACAAAACCGCGCAATCCGCGTCCCTGCTACCGGACGCCATCCGCGATGCCATCTCCATGATTGGAGAGCTCATGCCAGGAGCCATGGCCGAAGTTACGCCGACAACTCTTGAACCAACCGAACCCCCAGTGGCCGCCACACTCGAAGGTCGAGACCGCTCCGCCCGCAACGCCACCAAACATGGCTGCTGTGCCGACACTCTCATCCTCGAACACGAATCAATAGATAACTACAAAGCTCTGCAAAGCGTCTGGTTCACCACCTACAAACCGAAAGACGAAGGCGAAAAGAACTTAATCGAGAAACTCGTCAACGCCGACTGGCTCTACCAACGCGCCACCAACGCCCTAAACCAAGTAGAAGCCGACCTGTACGAGGCCAATCCCAATCCCGTGGAATGGACCGAGCAGCAACAGCGCACTTTCGGGCGCTTCCAGCGCTATCAGACCGCCAAAGCCAACTTATTCAACCAAGCCAAGAAAGCCGTCGAAGACCACCGCAAAGCCCGTCAAGCCGAACTCGACCGAGCCGCCAAACTAGCGCTTCTAGAAGAACGACTCAAAGCCGCCAAAAAGAAGAACAACCAAAAAGAACCAACCTGGCAAGAGCATCTGGACGACATGAAAAAACAAGCCATCAGCCTTGGCTTCAAGCCACCAACGGAAGACGAACTCTAATTTTCTAAAGAAATCCGATCCTTCTTAAGGAATACGTGTGCCTACCCGCTAACCCGAACACCGTCCGCTTCCTCCATTGCCGCCAAAAACACCTCCAACGCCAACCAAACTTCCATAAGTGCGCCGCGCCACCCGTGGTTGCGATCACGCCAACCTCCTATCTAACTCCAAAAAACACAGTTTAACTCCCCATCTTCCCCATCCCTTCGCCATTCGTTTCGAAACCTCTGCTGCTCCCTCCTCCCTGCACCCTGTCTCCCTGTCCCCTGACCAAACACCTGATTCCTGTAATGCTATTGTGGGCTCACGCAGATACTCAGGAGGTCCTGATGCGCGCTCACTTCGTCCTCGCCACTTTCGTATCCCTGTTCGCCTTGACTCGCGTGCAAGGTGCCGGCGACGTTTCCCCCGTTTTATCCATCGCTAACGAAGAATTGCTTCGCTCCTTCGATGTTTTGAAGAAGCAGCCCGTCCCCGCCTACTTCTTAAGCTATGAAATCATCGACCAGCAGGACGCCACAATAGTTGGCTCCTTCGGAACCTTGCTCAGCAGCAACCACCGTCACAATCGCAACCTGCTGATCGATCTCCGCGTCGGCGATTACTCCTTCGACAACACTCGCGAAATCCGCGGCGGCGTGGGAATGAATAACGGTAATCGCCCTACCAACACGCCGCTCGTAGTCGAAGACGATGCTGCCGCGATTCGCAACCAGATCTGGTTCGACACCGATCGAAAATACAAGCAAGCCATCGAACAGCTAACCCGCCTGAAAACTAACGACCAAGTGAAGGTGGAAAACGAAGATAAAGCCGGCGACTTTTCCAAAGCCAAGCCCGAACAGGCCGATGAACCCTTGCAACATTTGCAGGTTGACCAAAAGCTCTGGGAAGAAAAGGTCCGCAAATACACCGCTCCCTTCCAGCGCTTCGGAAATATCTATCGAGCCACTGCCTACTTCTCAGCCGAAACCAATACCCGCTGGTTCGTTTCCAGCGAAGGCGCCAAAATTCAGCACGTCGAAACCATGTACCGCCTGCTCATCGACGCTGTCACCAAGGCCGACGACGGCATGGATCTGCCTCGCTATGAATCCTTTGCATCCCTCACGCCCAACGGCCTGCCCGACGACGCAACCGTACTGAAGGCCGTAGACAAGATGATTGCCGACCTCAAGGCGCTGAAGGTCGCCCCCCTTGTCGATCCTTATACCGGTCCGGCTATACTCTCCGGCCGCGCTGCGGGCGTCTTCTTTCATGAGGTCTTTGGCCACCGCGTCGAAGGCCAGCGTCAAAAGACCGAAGCCGATGGTCAGACATTCAAAAAACTGATCGGCCAGCCGGTATTGCCCGTCACGATGTCCGTGTATTTCGATCCCACTATCCATCGATACGCCGACACGGATCTGGTAGGCGGATACGATTACGACGATCAAGGCGTCAAAGCGCGCCGTGTCACCGTCGTCGATGATGGCATCTTGAAAAGCTTTCTCATGTCGCGCGCCCCCATCGATGGCTTCCCCGATTCCAATGGTCATGGCCGCGCCGCACCCGGATACATGCCCGTCGCCCGCCAGTCCAACTTAATCGTTACCGAGAGCAAACCTGTCACCCGCCAGCAACTGAAGCAGATGCTGCTGGACGAAATGAAAAAGCAAAATAAGCCGTTCGGCCTGCTGTTCGACGACATTCAAGGCGGCTTCACTCTCACTGGTCGCACCATCCCCAACGCATTCAATGTTCTGCCCATCATGGTCTATAAAGTGCTGCCGGATGGCAGCGAAGAACTGGTGCGCGGCGTCGATCTGATCGGAACTCCGCTAACTGTTTTCAGCAAAATTCTCGCCGCCGACAACGAAAAGGCCGTCTTCAATGGCATTTGCGGAGCGGAATCCGGCGGTGTCCCCGTCTCGGCATCCGCACCCGCCATTCTTCTGTCGCAGATTGAAGTTCAGAAGAAGAACAAATCGCAGGAACGTTCCCCCATTCTCTCCCCGCCGTTCGACGACAGATAGGAGCTAATCGCCAATGAAACGCATAACCTTGCTTGCCATCATTTCCACCGCGTCGCTGGCGCTGGCGCAAAACTCCGACGATGTCATGAAGCGCGCCATGCACGATGAATTGAATCGCTCCATGAAGAAACTCCAATTGGAGTCTTTGCCGAAACCCTACTTCATCTCCTATCGCGTCGTGGACCGCGAAACTCAGAACGCGCACGCCATTCTCGGCGGCCTCGAGAACAGCGGTCAATTCCATTCGCGCTCCCTCTCTGTCTCGGTCCGCGTTGGCGACTATAACTTCGATAGTTCTAACTTCCTTTCCATGTCTCACCTGTTCGGCGGCAACGCCGAACTGCCTCTGGATGACAATTACGACGAAATTAGGCGTCAAATATGGCTCGCTACCGACTCTGCCTATAAGAAAGCCCTCGAAGATTTGTCCGGAAAACGCGCTGCTTTGCAAAACAAAACTCGCCCGGAAGAGATTCCCGACTTCACCAAAGGCACTCCTCAAGTCTTAAGTGATGTTCAACCGCCCGAGCAGATGCCGCTACCCGAAGAGGAAGCCATTGCCAAACGTGTCTCGGCCATTTACAAAGACTATCCCGCTCTGCAAACCTCCACCGGTTCACTTTCTATTGAAAATGTGAAGGACTATTTCATTACCAGCGAAGGGACCGATATAGAACGCACTACCAGTTTGGTCTCGCTAAACGCTCACGCCGAAACGCAGGCAACCGACGGCACTCCCATGAGCGATGGCTACGTTGTTCATGTCCACCACATTGCCGATCTTCCCACCCCGGCCGTTTTCGAACAGAAGGTTCGCGACGTGGCAAAACTGCTGTCCGACCGCACAAAAGCCGCGCGCCTATCGGAATATAACGGTCCGGTGCTATTTGAAGCCTATGGCGCTGTGCAACTGTTTGCGGATCACTTTGCCGGCCAACTTGCTGCCACTCCGCCCCTGCTTTCCGATAATCCGGGACTTCTTCAGGCGCTTCGTTCGTCATCCTCTGGCCTCTCTAACAAAATTGGTGCGCGCGTCATGCCCGAATTCGTCAGTATTACCGACAAGCCGAGCTACAAAGTGGATGACGAAGGTACGCCCGCTCAGGAAACTCACGTTGTAGAAAACGGAATCTTGAAAACCTTGTTAACATCGCGCGAGCCTGTGCACGGTGTCCTTCACAGCACCGGAAATTTTCGCGGTTACGCGGCGCCTACCAACCTGATCGTTACTTCCTCTAAATCTGTTTCTCGTGAAGATCTTCACAAGCAGCTGATGGAAATGGTCAAAAGTCGAAGTCTTCCGTACGGCCTCATCGTGCGTAAGTGCTCCAACAATTTTTTGGTCGAAGCTTACCGCGTTTACCCGGATGGTCACGAAGAAATGATTCGCAAGGCGGAACCTTCCGGCTTCACCACGGCCAGCTTCAAAGAAATAACCGCTGTATCAAACCAACCGACGATTAATTATCAATTAGTTAATCCCAGACAAGCGGCTATGTTCGTTACCGGCAGCGCTGCTTTGCCCGTCTTGGTCTCCTATTCTGTTCCCGATCTGCTCTTCGAAGATCTCTCGGTGATGGCGCCAGATGAAAATGTTCCCAAACTGCCTGTCGTGCCGAGACCTAATTAGCGTTTCTGATCGCTCAAAATGCTAGAGTCTTATTCGTTAAGGCTTATGGCAAAAATCTCTGTGAAGACCCCGCTCGTCGAACTTGACGGCGACGAAATGACGCGCATCATCTGGGCGCAAATCAAAGATCTCTTGATTCTTCCCCACCTGAATGTCGATTTAAAGTATTTTGATCTTTCCATTCAGCATCGCGACGCAACGGACGATCAAGTCACCATCGATTCCGCCAACGCAATCAAGAAGTATGGCGTCGGCGTCAAATGCGCCACCATCACGCCGGACGAAGCTCGTGTAAAGGAATTCAGTTTGAAGCAGATGTGGAAGTCGCCCAACGGCACCATCCGCAATATTTTGGACGGCACAATCTTTCGCGAGCCAATTATCTGCAAAAACATTCCACGCTACGTTCCCGGCTGGGTAAAACCAATCGTTGTTGGCCGTCACGCCTTTGGCGATCAATATCGCGCTACCGACATGGTAGTGAAAGAAGCCGGCAAACTGACGCTGACGTTTACTCCGTCAAGCGGCGCGCCGGCGACAGCGCTCGAAGTTTTCGAATTCAAAGGCCCCGGCGTTGCCATGTCCATGTATAACTTGGACGAATCCATTAGCGGTTTCGCGCGCGCCTGCTTTAACTACGGACTCTCCCGCAAACTCCCGGTTTATCTTTCAACCAAGAACACCATCCTGAAGAAGTACGACGGTCGCTTCAAAGATATTTTTCAAGCAATTTTCGATAAAGAATTCCAAGAAAAATACAAAACCGCCAATCTCTCCTACGAACACCGCTTAATCGATGACCTGGTTGCCTATGCCATCAAATCCGAAGGCGGCTTTGTTTGGGCTTGCAAAAACTATGATGGCGATGTTCAATCCGATGTCGTCGCGCAAGGTTTCGGTTCGCTCGGCCTCATGACGTCTGTTTTGATTACGCCGGACGGAAACACTGTTGAAACCGAAGCCGCGCACGGCACCGTCACGCGCCACTATCGCGAATACCAAAAAGGCAAAGAAACTTCAACAAATCCAATCGCGTCGATTTTTGCCTGGAGCACCGGCCTTCGTTATCGCGGCCAATTCGACAATACGCCAGATGTTGTTGCTTTTGCCGATCGTCTGGAAAAAGCAACCGTCGGCGCAGTTGAAGTCGGTTTCATGACGAAAGATCTCGCGCTCTTAGTCGGCAAATATCAGCCGTTCTTGAATACCCAAAAATATCTCGAAAAAGTTGCCGAGATGCTTGGATGATTTCTTTTTCAAACATCAACAAGCAGTACGGCAAGCAACTCGTTTTTGTTGACGCATCGTTCCAGTTAAATCCTGGCGAAAAAATCGGTTTGGTCGGCCCAAACGGATCCGGAAAAACCACGCTCTTCCGCATGGCAATCGGAGAAGAATCGCCGGACGAAGGTGATGTCTCGGTTCCGAAAAAATTAACCATTGGATATTTTCGTCAAGATGTGGAAGAAATGCGCGGCCGCTCCGTCCTGGACGAAGCCATCGCGGGGAGTGGGCGCGCCGGCGAGTTGCACCACGAACTGGAACAACTGCAACAAGCCATGGAAGATCCCGATCGTGCTGACGAAATGGAAAAAACGTTAGAACGTTTCGGCGAAGTGCAGGAAGAATACGAACACCTCGGCGGCTACACCCTCGAAGCCCAAGCGCGCGAAGTTCTGGCTGGGTTAGGTTTTTCCGATTCGCAAATTGACGGCGACGTTGGCGCATTATCCGGCGGTTGGAAAATGCGCGTCGCGCTCGCACGAGTTTTACTTGGAAAACCAGATGTCTTGCTGATGGACGAACCGACCAACCACTTAGACATCGAATCAATTATTTGGCTGGAACAATTTCTAAGAAATTTTTCCGGCACGCTGCTCATGACCTCGCACGACCGCGAATTTATGAACCGGCTGGTGAATAAGATTGCCGAGATCGACCAAGGCGAAATTATTTCTTATTCCGGCAACTACGATTTTTATGAGCGCGAGCGCGCCATTCGCGAAACAAATCAGCAAGCCGCGTTCTCACGTCAGCAAGCCATGCTGGCGAAAGAACAGCGATTTATAGAACGTTTCAAAACCCACGCCGCAAAAGCCGCGCAAGTGCAGAGCCGCATCAAAGCGCTGGACAAGATCGAAAAAATTGAATTGCCAAAAAAACGCCACGTTGTGAAATTTAATTTTCCCGCGCCCGCCCGCTCCGGCGACATGGTTGCGGTGATTGAGGATCTGCATAAGGCTTACGGCCAACGGGTAATCTACGACGGCTTTAGTATGACGATTCGCCGTGGTGAGCGATGGGCGGTCATGGGCAGAAACGGAGCAGGGAAGACGACTCTGCTGAAAATGATTGCGGGAGCGAGCGCTCCCGATTCCGGAGAAGTTCGTTTGGGCGCTAGCTTGCAAATGGGATATTTTTCGCAGCAGTCTTTAGACGTGCTCGACCCAGACCTGACCATCATCGAGCAACTGCAGAAAGATTTTCCGAAGGAGGGCCTGGGAGCACTGCGAAGTTTGGCTGGAGCGTTCCAGTTTTCCGGCGACGATGTGGATAAGAAAATTCGCTCGCTATCGGGCGGTGAAAAATCGCGCCTCGTCATTGCGCGCATGCTTTTTAATCCACCAAATTTTTTGGTCTTAGACGAACCAACCAATCACTTGGATTTAGCGACTAAGGAAATGCTGGTTGAGGCGCTGAAAGAATTTGAAGGCACGATGATTTTTGTTTCGCACGATCGCACTTTCCTTCGCGGCTTAGGCTCTAGAGTTTTGGAATTAGGCGGCGAAAGCGGAACCGACAAAGATCCCAACGTATATCCGGGATCATACGTGGAATACGTTCAAGCCAGAGGACATGAAGCGCCAGGAACGCACTTGTGAAACTATTCTTGCGCCGAAATTTGTTGATCGGAATCGCGCCAAGCGCTGATTTTCAAGCGCCGGCACACCCAGCACAGGCTTTCATCATCCTCGCCCTGCGCCAATATGTTTGGCGAGCAGGGAGAACCACAGACCGCACAAGGCCGCTGCGGTTGGCGACGTTCTGCATCCACCGACTTCTTCGCCAATTCCATAATTTGTGGCGAAATAATTGGCTCCGAAGCGAGTTTCTTTTTCATGCTGATTTAACTATAGCCCAATTCACGTTTGCAAACGGGCGTGGCTTTGTGCTCTACGTCTAAACTGGATACGGACATGTCTGTAATCGCATTTTTATTTCCCGGCCAAGGCTCGCAAACCGTGGGTATGGGTAAGTTGTTGTCCGATGCATACCCAATCGCCAAACGTACCTTTGAAGAAGCTGATGAGGCATTAGGTTTTTCACTTTCCAGCATCTGCTTCGAGGGGTCAGAAGAACAGTTAAAGCAGACCGAGATCACACAACCCGCTCTGCTCACGGTTTCGACGGCAGCCGCCAGGGTATTACATGAACACAACATCGAACCGACCATAGTTGCGGGACATAGCTTAGGTGAATACTCGGCGCTGGTGGCGGCAGGCTCAATGCAGTTCAGCGATGCGCTGAAGTTGGTGAGCAAGCGCGGGCAATTTATGCAGCAAGCTGTTCCCATCGGAGTTGGTGCGATGGCAGCTCTTCTAAAACTGCCCGAAGGAAAGCTGGAGAGCATTCTGGAAGAGGCCGCGCAGGGTGAAGTGGTAAGCGCTGCGAACTTGAATTCGCCAGATCAGATTGTGATTTCGGGACATGCGGCGGCCGTGAGTCGCGCTATGGCGCTGGCGCAAGGTGTAGGCGGCAAACGCGCCATTCTGCTGCCTGTTAGCGCGCCATTCCATTGCTCGCTGATGAAACCAGCACAAGAACGATTGATGCCGTTGTTGAACGAAACGCACTTCAGAGATTTGAATGTCCCACTTGTGAACAACTGGAAGGCTGAAATCATCACTACAGCCGCGGACGCGCGACAAGGGCTGATTGAGCAGATACCAAATTCGGTTCGATGGACGGAATCGGTCAGACTACTCAAGCAACAAGGTGTCGGGCACTTCATTGAAGTAGGTCCGGGCAGCGTTCTGACTGGCCTGTGCAGAAATATCGATTCGTCACTGGCCGGTGCCAAATTTGGCGCTCCGGATGATTTCGAAAAAGTCGCAGCCTTAAATGGATTTCGCAATATCAACTAAATCGCTGAACAAGCCATAGGCTGTTTGGTCAACGCCGGGATCCAGTGAGACGGTGCCCACTGTGCCCATCAAATCGGTATGAAGCAACAAGAGATTGGACGTGCCTCGAGTGGTAGCCAGAAGGTCGGTGATGCTTAGAACTTCCGGCTTCACTTGCAGCTTCACTTCGTTGCCTTCCAGGCTGGCGCGGCTGATCAAGACAACGGTTTTGCCTTGTCTGGCAAGGTCTACGATTTGTTCGGTGGTGAAGTGCCGGATGCCTTCGCGATCAACAGATGCGGGTGTTGTGCGGGCATCCATCAGGACGTTGGCCAAGGCTGCTGTTTTTGCGGCAGAGTCCCATCCGTCAATGTCGAAGCTCGCGTCCGCCTCGGCCACACCTTGCTCTTGAGCGAGTTGGACACCAGCCTCTAAGCTAAGGCCGCGGCCCATCGCATCGATCACAACTTTGGTGGTTGAGTTCAAGCAACCGGTAAAACCATTGACCTGAACTCCAGGAAGATTATTGCGGGCCATATTGAAGACCGGCGCGCCGTCCATTACCGTCGATTCAAAACGGAATTCAACTTGATTACGCTTCGATATTTCGTTCAGTTCGGCGTAGGCGTGGGCAATGGGTCCTTTGTTGGCCGTAATGACGTGCAGCCCATGCGCAAAAGCAGTTTTTAAATGACTGATCGCGGGCTCGCCCGTCTGAGGATTTAATGTTGTGATCTCAATCAGTACGTCTGGCCGAGTGACCTGCACAAATTCAACCACATTTTTGGCGGGTGCCTGGAACTCGGGAGTGAGCCCGAGTCCCTTGTTTGAATAAGCAGTGCCGTGGTGCGCAGTGTGAATTCCAACAATTCTAAATGGGTAGACACTGCGCTTGGCATTTAGCAGCTTGGCAAATGCTTTGCCGACATTTCCGTAGCCGATTAAAGCAACGTTCACCCCACGAGATTAGCAGGGCGTACCGATTCTTTGATCACCGCTCCTACTGGTTGTAAGCAGGAATGGCGTTCACCACTCCTGTCATGACTGTCCCTTGTGAGCCATAACTTGAACCGGTTATGATCTGGTCCAAAAGAGTCGCGCCGGTGTTCGCTGGTAAGTACGATTGGATAACAGTTGCGGCTGTGCCAGTGTTTAGAACGAAGGCGTCTCTGCTGTTGTTCGCTTGGTTGTACTGGAAGATGGTGCCTAAGAGGGGGACCGGAGCGCCCAGAGGCGAGTACCCCGTATAGGACTGCCAGGACCAGTAGTTCAAGAAACCTTCCGAAATCGCTTTGGAATCGTCCCAACTGGGGTTGCCGACAACCACGTTGGGTGTAAAGCCGGACACGGAATTGTATTTAACCGACGCTCCTACGACTGCCGTTCCAAACGACGAGGTCTGTAGGTCTTCCCGTGGAATAATTCCGATATAGGCAGGCCGCAAACCGGCTTGGTCTGAAATGGTGTTGTTTAGGATGTTCAAGCCATAGATGACGTTGAATAGACCGGGCGCATTCTGCGATGGACTGATCATGATTCCACCGCTGTTGGTCATGGAGTTTGATTCAATCAAGATGTCTAATGCGCTGGCGTCAAATAATTCGATTCCCTTGAAATTCCCGTTCAGGACGTTGTTCGCGATAATCCAGCTGTCAGCCGACCAATCAAAAGTGGCATAATTCGACCCGGCAGCTACTGGCGCATCCCAGGGACGATCAATAGTAAGCGTTTGGCCATTGGGCGAAATTGCAGTAACGGTTCTGACTTGTCCCATACCGTCTCCGCTGACGATTGCCACTTTAGCGATTCCCACGCGCAAGGCTGGAGCCGAGTTGCTGGATGAGTAGAAGTTTTGCGACGAATCGGTGAGGCTCAGATTGTTGCTCGAAGATACTTCACCTCTGAATTCATCGAAGCGCGTATTTCCACCCGCTTCAGAATTAATAGTTTCGCCATCGTTATTCACGGCAACTGCGCCACCCGCCGAAATGAACGAGTTATTGAGGACTGTGAAGTTAGATACAAAACTAGCCGCGATGGAATGTGTCACCGAGTACGACGGCGGTTCACTTGAGATGTTCCTTGTCAGTAAGTTGTTCTCGAAAACGACATCACTAGAGCCATCCAACTCCATTCCGCCGATAGAAAACTCAATATTGTTTTGCTTCAATTCGCAGCGAGAGCAGTTTTGGAGATTGAGGGGGCCTTCGAGAAACGCTGGATCGAACGCTTGTGTGATTGTCGAATTCTGGATCGTTAAGTTGTGCATGTTTTGCATCACAATCCACTGGCTTGTTCCGATGTTCCAAGTCACGTGCTGCAAGAACACCTCTTGCTCGTTGGCCGACGAGCCCGATTCGGGCCATTGCCCCGACTGATTCACGTTGTTCAAGGTCAGATTGGCGAGTCCGGTGCGGTTGGCGAAACAGACTGCATATCCAGTACCGGGTTGCGGAGCGTTGCCGTAGCCGTAGTTGATGGTCGTGGTTCCTTGTCCAGCGCCCATTACTACGACGTTCGTTGGAAGAGACAGTCCGCAGCCGTTGCTGAAAAGTAGTCTATAGTTTCCTGGCGGCACATAAACCACACCGCCTCCCGATGAACCAGCCATCCATACTGCGTCCTGAAGACCGGGCGTGTCGTCGGCAGCACCGTTGCCAGTTGCGTGACTGGTCAAACGGGGGTCCGTTTTTACGTTATAGAAATTCGAATAAGCAGTAAGATCGGGCGCCCATGCCACACCTAGACTCCAGTAATCGGCACCCGCCGCCCGTCCAGCGACGGTTTGCCCCACAAGCGTTTCGCTGCCCGTGGAGCCGTTACCTAGATATCCGTTACTGACGTATAAATTGTAAGTGTGTCCAGCGACTATGCCTCCCGGTGCGACAACTGTCAGGACATAGGAGGAACTGGAAGCTATTTGTACGGTTGCTCCGTAGCTTAGATTGGTGGACTGATCTACGAAACGTACGCTGGGTGTGTCTCGGAAATATAGGTTGCGTCCAAAGATTCTAAAGCTTCCCCCGGGAGCAATTTGATCTGTATCGATCGATATACCGCGAGCTCGATTTAAGAAGACTGGTGCGCTCCAAGTGGAGTTATCGGGGGAAACGCGAACGGTTAGCAAATCGGGCAGCCGCGTCTCGGTGGCCGGAATGCTAACAGAAACATACCCATGGCTGGAACTTAAGATGTTAACTGATTTCCAGTTCGAATCGTTATATGAGTACTGCACGAACGGAGTGTTTCCAAAACCGCTGCCTTGCAGGTAAATGACGTCGCCAGCCATGACCGCTTCAGATGAGTGCAGAATCACTGGCGCCGATTGCCCGCTCATCGAAAACGCGATGAGCGAAAAAGAGAAGAAGATTGCGTTTACGGTTCGCAAATACACAAGGTACTAAGTGAGGCATAAGAAGTACTACTAGAACGAAGTTTCAATTCTAGCGTAAACGTCTCAGGCGAACTTATACGTAAGCGCTTACGGTGGGGAAGACGACCTAATTATGGTGGGGAGCTTCTGCCGCGAAGTCACAACTCGTGTCGTGTTGAAGGGGGTAGACCGGTTTCTTGAACCTTGCGGTGAAGTGAAATTTACTGCCCAGACGAGGTTCACTCTCCATCCAGATTTCTCCACCTAAGAGAATGACAAGCTTCTTGCAAATAGCGAGACCCAAGCCTGTGCCCCCATACCGTCTGGTGGTCGAACCGTCCGCCTGTTGAAATGCCTCGAATATCAAATTCCGCGATTCAACTGGAATGCCAATTCCCGTGTCGCTGACCGTAAATTGGAGAACAGATTCCGTCTCGTCCTGCGTTATAAGACGGACGTCCAGTTGAATCAATCCCTGATCAGTGAATTTCACGGCATTGGTAAGGAGATTGAGGAGTATTTGCTTCAGCCGATGCGGATCCCCGACAACGGATTCGGGAACGTCGGTGGCAATTCCGAGGGATGTGCGAAGATTCTTCCTATGCGCGTCAGGAAGCGTCATACGAAGAACTTCCTGCAAGCAGGGCGCAAGGGCGAATGGCACTTGTTCAAGTGTGAGGTGGCCGCTCTCCGCCTTGGAGAAATCCAGGAGTTCATTCAAAAGCAGCATAAGTGATCGGGATGAGCTTCGGAGGGTTTCCAGAAACTCACGTTGTTCATGATTCAACGGAGTCTGTGCGAGCAGATCTGCAAAACCGAGAACGCCGTTCATGGGTGTGCGAATCTCATGACTGATATTGGCAAGGAATTCACTTTTGGCACGGTTTGCCGATTCAGCCGTTGTTTTCAAAGCTTCTACTTGCTGGAGTTTCTGGCGGATTACCTCGGTTTGGTCATTTACTTTGCGCCGCAAGGCGACGACCCATAGGAGCACGAGAATGCCCAAAGCAGCGAGCACACCGATCAGTGTGAGCGCTCTTGTCAGGTTCCACCAAGGAGCAGGACGCAAAACTTTGATGTCAGAGGAAGAGCGGCACAACACGTTGATGGCAACGATACGGCCCATTGAATCGATCTCATCAGTCAAGATTCCAGTGGCCCTTAGCAGGGAGTTGTCGTCAGGTAAGGCGCCCAGGGTGGAGCCTGGAATAGGTGAGATGGAAAAAATGTCTTTGTTTTGATGCAGGGTGAGGGTCGGCCGTGCCCGCCAAACAGAGCTGCGAACAACTACGCCTTCCAGCGAGACCAGTTCGGCATCATAGGTCCCAGTGAGAGCTTGTTCGGTAGTAACAAAAACGGGCTGCGGAGCGGCACCTTTGCCCACAAGTTTTACAGACGCATCCACTAATCGCACATGGGATTCGAACAGTTCGACGAAACCAAAAGTTTCTATCCGATCACCCGGTACGAGGTGGATCTCCTGCCGAGTCAGCACGGCGAGACTACCGGTTTCATCCCGAAGATAAAATCCCCGGCCAGGCATTGCGGCCGTGACCGTTCCGGCCGTTTTGATTCGCTGGCCGAACGCGTACCTTGAACCGAATCTTTGTATTTGGTCAATAGGCGCAGTGTCGGTTACCACGGACGACGCGGGCGTCACAATGTCTATCTGGTTGCGATCGGGCGAATACACTTGCACGCCGATCAATTGGTTCCGACTGTTAAAGGCCGCGCCACAAACACCGCGCAATCGTATGCGAGCGTCTACCAGATTGAGTTCGGGACTCTGCCAAGGCATGCTGACTTCCACATTCCCGCCATCGATGGATAGCTTCATCCAAAGAAGTCCTTGTCCCAGCGGCTGTGGCAGGTGTGCCGTCTCCCTGACCACTCCTTCCACTTCCACCCAATCGCTATCCAGCGACGTGCTGGCCATTTGCGGATAAGAAGCCTGTTGCGGCGTGGGAAACGGAGCAGTGCCCACCACCTTCCAATGGGCGTCATCGACCTGGGGTGCGAAGTCCTCTAAAGCAGCAGTACCATCGAGTTCGAGTAGCTGTCCCGCACTCGGACGTGTAGTGAACGCTGAATTCCACTGCACGAAAATCCCGCTGGTTTTGTCCTGAACAAACATAGTTCGCTCAGTAGGATCGGCGAACGTTACGACTGCACGCAGATGAACCGGAAAGGATTGTTTGGCTTGCGCTGGTGTTAAGTGCTTGACGGCACTGCAACTAGTCAACAGATGCCTATCTGGCTGTTGACCTACAAGAAGGAATGGGTTGATTCCCAGCGAAGCGAGGATGAGGAAAGCTCGCAACAAAAAGGCCTGTGAACATAAGTTTAACGCAATACCTGTTGATTGCCGTGGTGTGAACTTTGTTCGCTAGGAACATCCTGGGCGGGAATCTTAATCTGAACGAGGAGGCCAGGGTTTGCGTTAGCGGCCAGGATGCTTCCATCATGCAAAGCTACAGCCCGCTGAGCTATAGATAAGCCTAGCCCAACGCCACCGCCGCGACTTCGGTTTCGATCTTCCTCAACTCGAAAGAAGGGCTTAAAAACGTTCTTTAGGTTATCTTCCGGAACGCCGGGACCAAAATCTCGTATAGTTACCAGGGCGCTCCGGTTCTCATGTCCCAACTTGATCTGGACCGCAGTTTGTTCGGGTGTATACCGCAGACCGTTGCGCACGACATTTTCGATTGCGCGGCGCAGTAACTCACGATCTCCGACTACCTCCAATGCCTTTTCTTCACCGGATACTTCGATTTTCACTCCGCGGCCCTCCGCTTCCACTGTGCTGTCGTCAATCACTGCCCTAACCACCTCGCGCAGGTCCAGCCGAACCATATTGCGACTCTCCGGATCGCCCTCTGCGCGTGTGACTTGCAGCAGTTCGGATACGAGAGTGCTGAGGCGGTCAATCTCTTTCTTAATTCGATCAAGCGATCTGGTTTGGTCGGGACTGGTGCGTGCCAGTTCCACCGCGAATTCCAAGCGCGCCAGCGGTGAGCGTAGTTCGTGGGAAACATCCTGCAGCAGGCGCCGCTCACTTTTTAGCAGAGTTTCAATGCGGTCGGCCATGATGTTGAACGTCAGTGCCAGTTTGCCAATTTCGTCTTTGCGCTTAGCCGCGGCGCGGACAGCTAAATCTCCACTGCCGAAACGCTCTACGGCATTTTGTAAAGACTTTAGCGGGGCGGCGAATTGAACGGCCAGAATGTAGCAGAAAACCACAGCCGCCAAGCCAACCCACATGTAAGCGGGCAGCGGACTCCAAGGGCCTGCGGGCGCTGGAGCATCAATAAGCATGCGGTATTTGCCATCGCGCGACGGCCACGCCAGCAGCATGCGAGTTTGATTCTCGCCAGGACTCCAATGCGGACCCAGGCTCTTCAAATCTGCGCTTCTATCGGCGCCTGTGAGCAGATCGATACCGTGTTCATCAACTAGAACATGGTCGCCCGGGAAGAACGATTTCAGGCGCTGTATGTATTCAGCTAGACCTTGCTTCCCGCCATGCTCATAAGCGGCGCGGGCGTCGCTCACTTCAAGCCCTAAGCTTTTAGAAAAGAAGTTGGCGCGGCTTGGATCGAAGCGGAAGCGCAATTGGTTGGTGAAACTTAAGCCAAGAATGCAGACGGCCAAGGTGACGGAAAACCAGAGCAGAATCTTGACGAAAATGGATCTCATGGGCTGACCTCGCTACGTGTCTCATCACCTGCGGCAAACAAATAACCCACTCCTCGAACGGTTCGAATTAAAGTTCTACCTTGTTCCAACTTTTTTCGCAAATGGCTCATATGGACGTCAACAGCCCTTTCCAGCGGATTCGCCTGCCGGTTATAGAGAAAGCGAGTCAGGTCATCGCGGGAAACGACCCTTCCGGCTGAACGCACCAACAACTCCAGGATGTCAAATTCAATTGAGGTCACATCAATGGAAATGCCATCACAGGTGACTTGGCGTGAATTGGCATTGAGGCGGACGCCGTTGGCTTCCAGAACTTCGGACTTTAGAGCAGCGCCACGGCCTGACCGCCGCAGAACGGCATGCACGCGCGCCAGGAGTTCGTCCGGGCTGAAGGGCTTAGCCAAATAATCGTCGGCGCCGGAGTTCAGACCCTCGATTCTGTCCCCCTGCTCCGTCCTCGCCGTCAGCATGATGACCGGTAGGGCGCTGCGACGTCGCAATTGACGCAGCACTTCGAATCCCTCCATGCGAGGGAGCATGACGTCCAACATGACGAGATCGAAACTGCCCTCCAGCGCTCTGTTGAGGCCGGTCATTCCGTCATAAGCGACGGTCAGATCAATATCCTGCTCGCGGAAATACTCCACCATCAGCGCAGAGAGTTCTACGTCGTCGTCCAGCAACAATAAATTGAGGTTTTTCAAGCTTTGCGCAAATGTACCAGCAGAATTACACAAGTCTTACAAAACGAACACGCTTTTCTTGTTAGCGTCAAGTAGAGCATACATGCAAATCGACCAAACTATCCCCCCAATGGGTGCGGCTGCTAAAGAAGAGCGGCTCAATTGGACCACCACAATCGTGATGATTATCTTCCATTTAGGCGCTATTGGCGCGCTTTTTATGTTTAGCTGGAAGGCGTTTGCCGTGGCGTTTGTACTCTATTGGGTGACGGTTGGTTTCGGAATCAGCCTAGGGTATCACCGGTTGCATACGCATCGTTCCTTCAGAGTTCCGAAGTGGATGGATTATTTTTTCGCGATTTGCGGCGCATCGACGCTGGAAGGCGGTCCCATTTTTTGGGTAGCTACCCATCGTATACACCACCAGAAGTCTGATCAAGATGGCGATCCGCATTCCCCGCGCGATGGCGCCTGGTGGGCGCACGTCGGCTGGATTCTTCTGGGCGAGGCCAAGCACAACAACACCCGCATGATGTCGAAGTATGCGCCCGACCTAGCCAAAGACCCCTTTTATGTCTGGTTGAATAACTATCACTGGGTTCCGGTTTTGGCTCTGGCCGCCGTTCTGTATCTGATGGGCGGATTGCCGTTTGTGTTGTGGGGTATTTGTTTGCGCATTGTGGTGGGCCTACATGCGACATGGCTGGTTAATTCGGCCACGCACATGTGGGGCGCACGCCGCTTCGATACGCGCGACGATTCACGCAACAACTGGTGGGTTGCGCTACTTACATTCGGTGAGGGATGGCACAATAACCATCACGCCTACCCGACTTCCGCACGCCATGGTTTGGCTTGGTACGAGATTGACTTTTCGTGGATGACGCTGAAGCTTTTGAAGTTCTTGGGTATCGCCAAATCAGTTCACGTCGCCAACACCAAGGGCGAAGTAGAAGTTCGCAAAGCAGCCTGACGAAATCAAGCGGCCGCGCACGTGTTTTTTGGTAAGCAGGTAGCGTAGGCAGCGAAGACTTCTTCAAATACTGTATTCCAGGATTGCGCCAGCGCATGTTCCCGAGCAGCGGACGACATGCGCTGGCGCAACTCGTTTTTCTGAGAGATGGTGGCGATGAAGTCAATAAAGTCAGCGTCGCTGGTAGCAACGTGACCCGTGGCACCCTCAGTAACCAAAAACTTAGGACCACCTTCCTTGGTAACTACGCAAGGAACGCCCGTCGCGAAGGCTTCCAAGATGACATTGCCGAAGGTATCCGTATTTGAGGGGAACGCGAACAAGTCAAAGTTGGCGTACGCTTGAGCTAATTCTTCACCTTTCAGCACGCCGGTGAGAACTGCATTCGGAACATTGGCTTTGAGCCAATCCTGTTCGTTGCCTTCGCCGACAATGACGAATTCGAAATTAGCGATGCCGCGTCTGAGCAGAGCGTTGCCGATGTCCGCCAGGAAGCGAACCCTTTTTTCCGGTGTCAAACGACCAACGTAGCCGATTCGGAAGGTGTCGGTCTGGCGGGACCTCTTGTTCGGGTCAAACAAGATTGAATCTACTCCGCGCCGCATCATGAAAACGGGTTTGCTAGTCAATTGACGAGTGAGATCAATCAATTCCTGGTTTGGGGCCATAACCATGATGGCCTGCAAATAGAAAGCCCGCAGGATTTTGAGGGACACATCTTCGGCAAACTCGCCCAGCTTTTGACTGGCGTCTGGGCCAAGGAATTCGGTGAGCCGTTCCAGACGGCGGCCTGCGTATTCGTGCAAACTGGTGTGCCAAGAAATGACCATGGGAATGCTCATAACCTTAGAAAGATAGGTGCCGAGCGTGCCCATGTCGCCCGGTCCGGTGAGATGAATCAAATCCGGTTTGAACTCTTTGAAAGCCGCATGCACGCGTGAGGCGTGGCGAAGCAGAAAAGGATCGTAATCCAAGTTGGCATCCAGCCCAAACTTGGCTGGTCCGCGCGCAAGTTGCAGAATGGTGACATTGCCATCGGTCAGCGTTTCGGTGGCCGCACCCGGATGAACGCTTAGGAAAGGTATCTGATGGCGACGAACGAATGCTTCCAGGTGCCTGCTGGTATGTGCGACGCCGTTTATCTCATGAAACGTATCGGGTAGAAACGCGACACGCGGGTAGCGTGTAGAAGAACACGTCAAGCAGCCTCCGGGTCAGTCCAAGTGGCGGACGATGTGCGTTCGTTCAGAGCAAGCCGCAATGCGGATCTTACGCCGCGCCATTCAACCAGACGCATGGCAGCAATGAAGTGTTTCACGACAGCAGGTCCGCCATCGGTCCATATGGCAGAGATGGGCGACACCTGACCGGTAATTGGATCGCGATAGTAGACACGATCGGCCCAAGTTTTGCGTCCTTGAAAATTTTCCGGATAATCGCGCACGACATCCACCATGGTTTGCAGAATACGCATGCGCAGGGGGTCGTGATACTGAGGCATGAAGACCACATGGCTACGGCCTTCACGCCGAATTTCGTTAACGAAGTCGGGAAAAGTGGTGGCGTGCGACAGATTCAGGATGGCGTTAGGTTCGCGTCCGTGGCGATCACCGCCGGAAACCAATGGCAGGTTGGCGTCGCGGCCAACGGTAACAACGGCACGGTTCTCATTCCACGAGCGCAGACCGTTCAGTTCCAGCCCATGGAACTGGCGTCCGTGATTGATGAGGAGGCGCCGCAAGACGTCGGCATGGTTCTGTTCGCCGATACCTTTTTCGTCCCAAAGCGGGTGGTTCAGAATGAGCAGCACTTCGGGCATAGAGTTCAGCATGCTTAGGATGCCACCGAGTTTGTGTTCTTCAGGATTGGCCGTGAATTGAGCCAGTGCCGCGGCAATCACGGACGCCTCTGGAGCAGGAAGGTTGTGCACTCCGAGATGAAAAAAAGTGGGGCCGAAGGGAATGGTCCATTCAGTGGACACAGGCACTTTTGAAAAGCGGTCCAGCACGCGAAGCGTGGCGCCGGCGCGAATATCGTCGTGGTCGGTCAATGAAACTAAGGCTGGAAGCTGAAACTGGCGCTGGATTTGTTTCTCTTCCACGCGGTAGGCTTGACGCGGGGCCAACGGCGGAGTCCAAAAAGCATCGCCAAAATTAAACGGACGCCCTTTCACCTTTCCGTATACCTTTTCTTGGCGGCGAATGGCTTCGCCCAGATAGGGAACTTTGGCAGTGTACCGGGGTACCATGCTTAAACTTTCTTCCGAGTACATGGTATGGCTGTGCAGCGAAACGCCAGTACGAATGTCATTGGCAATTTCGGCGGATTGCCAGAAGAACTGAAGTGAACTGCGAGCTGTAACACTCATGCGATTTCACAAACCCCCTCAATTTCAGCGTCGTTGAGGAGTGTTTCGCTTGCATGACCTTCGAATGAATTCGGGGTTAAAACAATTAGAAATCGAAATGTTTTTTGTTTGCCTAGGAAAAATCTGACTAGTAACACATGTTGGGACGGTCCGGGGTACTATGGTAATCCTGGGAGATACAGTATTCTTCTTTGTGCGGCTGGTAAATTATAGCTAGCGACTTGTCCCGTACGTACAGGCCCAAATGATCAAAGAAAGTCAGGCTTCCGCAAGCGATTTTCTACTTGAGACGGATGCTGATCCGGGTTCGAGGCAGGCTTTGCGGCAGCGAGTCGCGGAGTTGGAGTCGTCGGTAGCACAGTTAACAACACAGGTGTCGGTCTACAGGACGCTATTGACGGACAACCCGATTCCGGCAATCGTGTACCGTTCGGATAACCTGAAAGTCCTGGACGCAAATCTCAGCGCGACGAAGTTGTACGGGCATGATTATCTTGCATTCTCTTCGTTGAGTTTGATCGATTTGTTTGTGAACCCGCCGAAGTCGGACGAACTGCGCACGGCACTGCGGCAGCCCACAAACACGATTGGTCCGGTCCGGCATCAAGGGGCCGACAAGCGTCTGTTGATGGTGAAGATTGTGCTTTTCCCGTTTTCCTTCGACGGCATTGAGGCGCGGGTGGCCATGCTGGAAGACATGACAGCGCGGTTGATAGCCGAGGATGAACTAAAAGCCAGTGAAGAACGATTTCGCGAATTGTTTGAGAATGCCAACGACGTGGTTTTCATTCATGACCTGAAGGGGACTGTAATCGCGCTGAACCGGGCCGCCGAAGCGATGACCGGCTATTCACGCGGCGAAGTGCTGGGGCACAGTTTCGAAGAACTGGTATCGCCCGAGGCGCGCAGCAAAACGCAGGATTGCATTCGAGCCCACCTGGGCGGCAGCACCACGCAGCATTTTGAGTTGCCGCTATTGGCGAAATCGGGGAAGTCCAGATTCCTGGAAGTGAGTACGCGCGTTGTGTACCGGCGCGGACATCCGGTGGCGATTCAAGGCATTGGGCGCGACATTACGGAACGCAAAGAGGCCGAAAAGAAGCTGCTGCAATCGTCGCGCGAATTGATGGAGAAAAACGAGGAATTGCGCACGGCTCTGCGGTTGGCTCAGGAAGCGACCCAGGTGAAAGAACAGTTCCTGGCCAATACGTCGCATGAATTACGCACTCCCATGAACGGCATCATGGGGATGGTGAATCTGTTGAAGACCACCAATTTGGATGGCGATCAGAAAGAATACGCGGACGCGATTAATCAGTGCGCGAACGATTTGCTGACCATCATCAATGATCTGTTGGATCTATCGCAGATTGGTGCCGGGCGGCTTGGGCTGATGAACGAAGAGTTTGACCCTTCGGAAAGCTTGCGCGCGGTTGCCAAGCTCATCCGGCTGCGGGCTGAAGCCAAGGGCCTGTCTTTTGACTATGATGTGTCGGCGAATTTGCCCACATCCATACGCGGGGACAGCGTGCGCTTCCGGCAGGTTCTAACGAACTTGATTGCCAATGCCGTGAAGTTCACGCAAGCGGGTGGCGTGCACATTTCGCTGGCGCTGAACAAGAATTCGGGGCGACTGCGCTGCGAAGTGAAGGATACCGGCATCGGCGTGGATGAGAATATTCGCGACCGGATATTTGAGGCATTCTTCCAGGCCGACGGAACAACGCGGCGCAGGTTTGGCGGCACTGGTTTGGGCTTGGCCATCAGCAAACAGTTGGTAGAGATTATGGGCGGGCAGATTGGTGCGCACGGAAATGCTCCCATGCCGGGCTCTACATTCTGGTTTGAAATTCCGACCGTGGGGCAGGGACTTGAGCCGGAACAGCCGGAGCAAAAGCTTGCGGCGTTTGTCGCGCGCCATCATTAGAAGTTGCCAAACTTTGCCTTCGTTCTGATTGTTCTGGGCGTTCTTCTGGTTTACTGCGAATTTGTTTGGATTGCTCGGTATGTGCTGGGCACGCTGGGTGGTTTGTGTATGGTTTGGGGCGTGGCCATGCTGTGGAGAGTGCCGCACACTACGCTGGGTTGCAGCCTGATTTCCGGGGCTGTTCTTTGCTTCGCTATTGAAGCTTGGGTTCAAACAAAATTCATTGCCGGCATTGTGGGAACGTTGCTGGGGGCATTTGGATTCTGGAAATTCTGCGCTGGCGAGCCCCGGATTGTTGCCAGCGTTGCATTTCCGATCAGCGCGGTTTTGGGTGGCGTTTCGTTATGGGTGTTGGGCATTGCCAAGCAAGCCCGCGCCAATAAGTTTGATTACTAAAGTTCTGCCAGTTTTGAATTACCGCTCGCTTCTTCGATATACTTTTTAGCCGAGGTAATGCGAGTACGCTATGTCGAAGTTTATTTCTCGCCGGGCATTTAGCCTAGGAGCGACCGTCGGAGTGGTATCGTTATCGGCGATTCCACCGCTACTCCGTGGACAATCGATTTTCGATAATTCGGGCCTAGCAAACTTGTTGGGATCGTCAGGGGATGCGTTCGATCAGTCTTTGCAGGGCGCATACTCATTCTTGAACACGATGATGGACGCTTATGCGGCGGGTTCGACGGTGCGCTTGGTGCAGAGTTATTCCGACAAGGCTTTTGCGCCTTTCCCGTCGGTAGCTTTTACCTACGACAATGCTGTGACAATCATGGCGTATCTGGCCCGAGGTATGAGCGGCGATGTGCAGCGGGCGATTGTTTTGGGGCACGGGTTGGTGCATGCACAAAAAACTAACTTTCCGGTTGCCGACGGTCGGTTTGCGCAGGCATATTACGTGAACACGCCCGATGCGACCGGTGCGTATATTACGCCTTGCGCGTTTCCGTTCTATTTTTATTCGAGTAGTGTGGGAGACCAGGCTTGGGCTGGCCTGGCGCTGGCGCAACTGTACCATCATACGGGCACAAAGGCGTTTCTGACCGCCGCGTTGTCCGTTGCGAACTGGATTGTTACCAATACCTACGACACCCAAGGGCCAGGCGGATATCGTTTTGGCGCCGTAATCACTCCCAGCAATACTTCGGCTCCTTCAGGCAACGGGAAATCGACCGAACATAATATCGATACATTTGCGTTCTTTACAATGCTGGCGGAATTGACAAATAATGCGGCCGCGACATCGAATGTCATGACTTGGCGCGCGAATGCAAACCACGCGTTAACGTTTGTGCAAGCCATGTTTAATGCGAGTGGCGGATTCTTCTACACGGGGACCCAGGCCGATCAAGTCACCACTAATACCTATCCCATTCCGGAGGACGTTCAGACTTGGTCTTACTTGGCGCTGCAAAGTAAAACATATGGAGTAAGTCTGGATTGGGTGAAATCAAATCTGGCGACATTAGATACGCCGTCATCGCCCGCTAGCGCGCTTACCGGGTTGGGGAACATCAACGTGCAAGGTGAGACGTTTGACACGGCTAGCCTGGCAACAAGCGGGAACGATCCGGAGGCTGTATGGTTAGAAGGAACAGCGCACACTGTTGCGGCGCTATTGTCGCGACGGGCTGAAAAGCCGTTTGATAGTTGGTTTAGTAACGGAGATTTGGAAACAGCGCTGACTCTGTTGCAAAATCTCCGGTTTGCGCAGGCGAAACTGGGGGCGGGACAGACCGTGAATGGTCTCACCATTACCTTGGGTCAAGGCTTGGTGGCAGCTACGGGAAACTTGGATACCGGATTTGGATATGATTATTACCCAAATTTGCATATAGGTGCCACGGGTTGGTATGCGGTGGCGCTCAGAACGGCGAATCCTTTCCAACTAGGGCTACGTAGCCAGAATTGGTGATTCCTGCTGAAGGAAGATTAACGACCCGGATCCTAAACCAAGTGCCTGGCAATTCGTCTGACGGGGTGAAAGGATTTTTCATGAACTCACGAATTGCAGAATTGGCGCTAACTTCTTTTGCTGCGCTTGCCATGACTCTATCGGCACAGACGGCTGCGCCTGCGCCCACGGATACTCCATCCGCCGCTCAAGCGCACCACGGTACGCCGCAGCAGCGGTTGAATCATTTGTCGAAGAAATTGGCGTTGACTGCCGATCAGCAAAATCGAATCCTGCCGATTTTGACCGACCGCGAACAGCAAGTGCAAAGCATTAATGCCGATACGACGTTGACGGCTAAAGACCGGAAGCAGAAATTGGCGGGTGTGCGGACAGATTCCGAATCGAAACTGCGCAGTGTTCTTACCGACACGCAGCGTGCCGCGTATGACCAGATGCAGCAGGAAGCTCGCGAACGTGCCAAGACGCGTAAGCTGACATCAACAACGGCAAATTAGGGTGCCTGTGTCACACTAAAAAGCGCTTTGAGATTTAGTTTCCTTTTTGCCATCGTGCTTACTGTGGCTTGTTCCGCCGCCCAGTCACAAGATCATCAGGCTCTGGTTGTCTCTGATATTCACTTCAATCCACTGGCTGATGCATCGCTTGTTGATCAATTGACAGCGAGCGATGCCAGTCAGTGGGAGGCGATTTTTTCGGGCGATTCGCATATGCCTCGCCAGGCATATACCGAAGATACGAATTGGATATTGTTTGCGGCGGCTCTACACGGCATGCAAAGCGTTCAGCCGAAGCCCGAAGTAATCATTCTTACCGGCGATATTTTGCCGCATAAGTTCCAAGACAGGTTTGCTGCTGCCACGAAAAACTCAGATGCGGCCGCCTTTCGGAGCTTTGCGAAGAAGACCGTTGAGTTCATTAGCCTTGAACTGCAAAAGGCGAGCCGTGGTGTGCCAGTGATCTATACACCGGGCAACAACGATGAAGATTGCGGAGATTACAAACTGCAACCCAACGGGCCATTTTTGCAGGATTCGCTAGCCAGCGTGCAAAGCTTGGCCCGCCTAGATGCAAAGGCCATGTCATATTGGGTTGCACTGGGAAGTTATGCAGCAAAAAATCCGCTGGCAAAGCACCATCGAATTATCGCGGTGAATTCCAGTTTCTGGTCGCAAAAATATAAGAATTCTTGCGCGGACGAATCTGCGCCCCAATCAGATCCCGGTGCGGAAGAACTGAAGTGGCTGGAGAATCAACTTAAAGATGCAAAGGCTCATGGCGACAAAGTGTGGCTTGCGTTTCACATCCCGCCAGGAATCGACGGACATTCTTCATCAAGGGCGGGGCAAGTGGTTACGCTGTGGAACTCAGCCTATTCGAATGCGTTCTACCGGCTACTGGATGACTATCGCAAGACTATCGAACTGAACTTGGCGGGGCACATGCACTTGGACGACATTCGGCTCATAAAGACGCCTCACACCGAGGCGCTGGTAATCATTACGCCAGGAGTGTCTCCGAACATTGGCCAGAATCCGGCTTATCGGGTAATAGAAACAGATTCAAAAGCGCGCGTGAAAGACATGACGACTTACTACACAGCCGGACTCGACAACATCAACTGGCAGGTAGAATATAGCACCGACAAGAGCTGGGGCTTCAAAAGGATTGATGCGGCAAGTTATGCGAAGCTTTATGCGGAAATAGACGAATCTCCGGCGCTGAGCGAGAAATGGAAAAACTACTATGCCGTATCCCACCCCACGAGTTTATCCGACAAGAAGCAGTATCTGCGCTCGCTGTATTGCGCCACAGGCAACGCAATACCGGATAGCTACCAAGCTTGCTTGAACAGCAAGAACTGAATTCAGAAACCCTGAATGTGCAGGAAGCCTACGACGGCTGCAGCCACCAGGCAATAGATACCAAACAGATACCAACGGCCGCCTTCCAACCATTGGCTTAGCCACTTCAAAGCGACTAGCCCGGCTAAGAAGGCACACACCGCGCCTAGCAGGCTGTAAATGATTGCGCCATTGAAGTCCACTGTCGCGCCTTCCTGATGCGCTTTCACCAATCGCCAAGCTTCGCGAGCAATTACCGGAGGCGTTATAACCACGGCTAGTGCAAAGCTGAATGTTTCGGCGCGCTTCATGGCCACTCCGCTTAGCATGCCGACCGAAATGGTAGAACCCGATCTTGAAAATCCACGGAAGGGCAGACACAAACCTTGCACAATTCCAATAATGCCGGCTTGCTTGGTTGTGATTTCAGGAGTTTCGGATAGTTCGCCGTGAGGACTACGTCTCTCAAAAATGCCGGCCAGAAGAATAATGAGCCCGGCAGTTGCCAGAGCGGGAGCAATCAATTCCAAATGGCTGAACAGAAGTTCAATTTCTGCCTTGGGCGAACTTTTAAATGCTGTCTTTTCAATCAGCTTGATGATGGCTTCACCAACAATGCCGGTCAGCACTGTTGCAACAATTACCTGCCAGGCGAATCGCTTAAAGGCGACAGCATTGCTGAAGTAAGTATCTTTCCATTGATTCCAAAAGTAGACAATAATGGCAAACATTGTGCCGGTGTGGAGCATAACCAGCAGAAGAGTCATAGCTGGCGATGACGGGTCCAGCCCCATGAGTTTTTCCGCAACGACAACGTGCGCGGAACTCGAAACCGGCAGAAGTTCGGCAAGTCCCTGCACGATGGCAAGGATGATGACTTGAATCAGTGACATAGTTATTAAAATTGTTGTTCCACTAAAAATTGCTCTATCTTGCCGTTGGGCAGAAGATAGATGTTCAGCGTTACGCTGTCGTGCTCAAAATGGGCTCGATACACCAAGTGGGTCATTCCACCTCGCTGCTGCTCACTCTGTTTGCTAAGCAGAACCAGATTGCCCATAGGCGCGAGTGACGCTCGATAGTCCCTAATAGCAGTGTCGCTGAAATATTGCTGCGCGTCATCAGTGAATAGTTCTCGCTGTACCTCGCCGTTCTGCAAACCCATTAGTACTTGCTTCACCACCTGGTCTTGCTTTATGGACGCGGCGTTTACGCCGTTCAAGACGGTGGAGGCTATTTGATTTGACAAGGCACCTACTAATCCGACGCCGTCTTCGTTTGACAGAACGATTACGGCTGCTTTCTTTCGTGGGAAAACTGTGTTGGAGGCGAGAAATCCAGAAACTTCGCCGCCATGGGAAAGGGCAGATGTCCCAAGCTGATCGGCCACACGTAGACCTAGCGCATAATGGGTAGAACTGCCGTCTTTCAGCTTTACTTCCTTGGTGAATTCAGCGAACGACGATTTGGAAAGAATAGCATCGGAATCGCCTGCTGCGCAGTGCAAAAGCGCGATATCCCACTTGGCAAGATCTGACGGTGTCATGGAAAGTTCACCCGCCGCAAAATACCAACCATCGCCTTCGCGCGCTACCGGACGCGCGGGACCAAGCGCAAATCTGGTATATGCGTTGGCATCTACTGTGGCAGACCTTAGCCATTCCCCAGCCGACTTCATTCCTAGAGGCCGGAAGAAATGTTCTTGCAGGAATGCCAGCAACGTCTGCCCGGTGACCTTCTCCAGAATCGAACCGGCAATCACATAGTTCGTATTGCTGTATTGCCACTTCGTGCCGGGATCGAAATTCAGTGGCTTCTTGGCCCAAGTGTCCATGATGGCGCCGGGCGTAGTCGGTTTGGTCCAGGCCGGAATAATGTAGTCCTGCGGCGCGTAATCTTCGTAACCGGAAGTGTGCGAAAGCAACTCACGGATGGTGACTTCATTGGCGCGCGTTAATTCGGGCAAGAACTTGCCCACTTTGTCGTCAATGGAAACCTTGCCTTGCTGTTGTGCCAACAGCAGCGCTGCGGCAGTAAATTGCTTACTGATGGAGCCAACCGCGTAACGTGTCTCAATAGTGGCAGACTGATTGTGAGCTATGTCGGACATGCCAAAGGCGCGGGCATACGAAAGTTTTCCGTCTTCCACCACAGCTACCGAGACACTCGTTGCTTGAAATGCCTTTAACGCATCTGGGATGTCTCTATCCAATTGCGCATGTATTGCGTCGTCGAATGCAAATGCGGATTGGAAAAGTAGAAGCGCAAATAAGACAGAAGCCGGTTTCATAAACATTAGGCGCGTTTTACTATCAGAACCGTAAAATCATCTGCAAAGGTTGCGGAGCCAGAAAATGATCGGACCCGATCGACTAATTGACGGATGATTTCATCGCAGCTTAGATGCCGGTGTTGCAAAAGAAAGCCAGACAATCCATCTTCGCCAAACTCTGTGTTATCGTCTTGACTGGCTTCAGTGACGCCGTCGCTATAAAGCGCCAAGAGGTCTCCAGGCTCCAGCCGAGTCGATTTCAAGGGATAAAAAACACTGGGGAACAGGCCCAATACTAAACCGTGGCCGCCCAGCTGTTCTATCTGACCGTTTGCGCGAATGACAAACGGATGATTGTGACCCGCGTTGGCGTATTCAAATCCTCCCTCCTTGTCTAACAGGCCATAGAAGAACGTAATGAACTTCCCAACTGGACACCTTTCCGCAATGCTGCGATTTAAAAGAGATACTGCCTCATCGGGCGCTGGCATCGTCTCGCGTAGCATCTGCACGCGTGCCTGAAGGCTCGACATCAAAAGCGCGGCCGGCAAGCCCTTGCCAGAAACGTCGCCCACTACAAGGCCTAAGCGGCCATCCTTATAAGAGAGAAAATCGTAATAATCTCCGCCAACTGTCCGGCAACAAAGGTTAAGACCGGCAAGATCAAAGCCATCGAATTCAGGTGCAGCGCTGGGCAATAGAGCTTGCTGAATTTCACTGGCTTGGGTCAATTCCAATTCCATCAACTGTTCCGCCTGCTCCACTTCTGCCAAGCGGGCGTGCTCAATTCGAATGGCCGCAACGTTAGCCATCACGGTGAGCACTTCCAAATCTTCTTGCGAAAAATGACGAATAACAGAGCCGCTGTCAACGTAGATTAGTCCAATGACGCGCGTGCCAGTTTGGAGCGGTACGGCCATCACGGATCGCACTTGATGGTAGACAATGCTCTGCTGCAGACGCAACGTGTCGTCGCGCATGGCATCGCCCAGCACAATGGACACTCGTCCCTGGATGACTCTGTCGCGGACGGCAGTCGAGATTGTAAACCCATCGCCCTGACTCGCGCGAACGACAAGTTCGCCGCCTTCTTCAAGCGTTAAAATGACTCCTCGTCTAGCGCCAGCGGCGGAGAGAGAAAGCTGGAGAATAATCTCAAAAAGCTGTTCCAGCGGTCGGTGCCCAGCCAGTTCCTGGCCTGCCTTCAATAGAGATGCAACAATGCGTGCGCTGTTGATGGCGCCTGTCGCGGGCGTAGGTGTTACGTTCATCAGCTTGTCAAGACTTGTGACAATGGTGGCTTCGCGTGTGTCGCGTTTTTCATCTTCGTGAATGAAAGAAACAACCGGTGGCCGCTGAACTTCAACCGGTGACTCGCGAACATCTATCGTCAAATGACCTGCTAAAACGCGATCTCCCGGTTTGATGCGCTGCGGAATCTGTAGTGGAGCGGCATTCAGCACAGTGCCGTTGCGGCTGGCACAATCACTGATCCACCACTCGTTCTGCCGGCGGTCAAAGGTGAGATGGAACCGGGAAAGCCACGGATCGTCAGGGTATGGCAGATCATTATCTGTTGATCTACCCAAAGATAAAGAATCTTTGTCTAACGGAACACGCGTGGGCGAGCCTTCCGATGCTGAAATGAGCAGTTCCAATGCGTTGAACCTGTTGATTTAGGCTAACATCGCAGAGGCCGCTCACTCGCCCAGGTTCTCAAGCGGTTCTGTTCCCTCAACCAGTTTGCTGGCAGCCGTCCCCGTGATCAGTCGCGCACCACGATTGAAAGTGAGATACAGAAAGCCCCATTGCACCAGGACCAAAATGCGGCTTTGAAATTCCACGATGTACATTAAGTGAATAAACAGCCACACAACCCACGCCGGCAAGCCTTTTAAGTGGAATCCGAAAATGTTGGCCACTGCCGCGGCACGCCCAATGACGGCCAGGTCTCCCTTATCGAAGTAACTAAAAGGCTTCGAGTCCGGCCCATTCTTTAGCTTGCGTAGAATTTCCTTCGCTGCATAAGCGCCGGATTGCATCGCCGCTTGCGCCACGCCCGGCATAGGTTTTTTTTCGGCATTCTCAACATAAGCACAATCGCCGACCACATAGATGTCGGGAAACTGTGCAAGACTTAGATTCCCCGTAACCTTGAAGCGGCCGCCCTTATCTATCTCCGCGTTTGTTTGCTTGGCTAATTGGCGCGCAAAATCGCTCACTGCCACGCCCGCGGCCCAAAGTACTGTGTGGGATGCGATGTGTTCTATACCCGTTGCACATTTCAACGTGACGCCATTTTCATCGACATTCGTCACAGTCAAGCCGCTTCTGGCACGGGCGCCGAGTTTCACCAGTTGAGTTTCCGCGCTTTGTGAAAGATCTGCCGGGAACGCAGACAGAATGCGTTTCCCACCATCCACCAAAATGATGCGAGCATCTTGCGGATGAATGGAACGAAAATCGTGTTTCAACGTGTGGTTCGCAATTTCGCAAAGAGCGCCGGCGAGTTCCACTCCGGTTGCTCCACCGCCCACTATCACGAAGGTCAGCCAAGCGCGGCGCTGGTCTGGATCAGTTGTTCGTTCGGCGGCTTCGAAGGCGAGCAAAATCTTATGCCTCATCATGGTGGCGTCTTCAATTGTCTTTAAGCCTGGCGCCCAGATTTTCCAGTCCTCATGTCCGAAGTAGGAGGATTGCGAACCGGTTGCCACAATCAGTGAGTCATACGGAACCGTTCCCCCATCGCGCAGCGTTACTTTCTTGGCGGTTGGGTCGATATCAATCGCCTCACCTAACAGGACAGTTGCATTTTTTTGCTCGCTGAGCACGCCGCGGATGGGTGCCGCAATCTCGCCTGGCGACAGTGATCCGGTTGCTACCTGGTAGAGCAAGGGTTGAAACAAATGGTAGTTGCGGCGGTCCACTAGCGTTACGTCAACGGGTCCTCGCTTCAAAGCCTGCGCTGCATACAGGCCGCCGAAACCACCGCCAAGAATTACCACTCTGTGCCGTTCTGCCATTTCAATCACCCTTCAAACATGCAAATCTGCGGTCGGTAGAAACTTCGGCGGTTGACGCACCGGATGCAGGTGCTCAAACGCATACGCGATTGTCAGAAGTTTCGGTTCGGTCCACGCCCTCCCAAAGAAGGAAATGCCCAAGGGTAACCCGAAGTCAAATCCAGCCGGAACGGTGATGTGCGGATAACCGGCGACGGCAGGAGGCGAAGAGCAACCACCGTTTTGCCCGTCGCCACTTATTAAGTCAGTTACCCAGGCGGGGCCGGATGTCGGTGCCACAATGGCATCCAACTGGTTCTTCGAAATCAGAGCGTCAATACCCTCCTCGCGGGCGGTTTTCACGTTGTTCGCTACCGCATCCAAGTATTCCTTTTGACTTAGATCCCCCTTTGCCTGCGCTTGATCCATCAATTCCTGATCGAAATATGGCATCTCCTGCGTGCTGTGCGCCGTGTTGAATTGAATGCAATCTGCAAGCGATCGCACGCCCGTTGCGCGTTTTGCCAAATAAGTGTTCAAATCGTTCTTGAACTCGTAGAGCAACACCAACTGCTCGGTTTTAGACCAGGGCTCAAATTGCGGAAACTCTATCGGATCGATAATGGTGGCGCCTGCTTTCCGCAGTATCTGAATGCAGCCTTCCATTACGTTGGTCACATGTGAACCAAGCGTGAAGTACTGGCGCGCAATACCCAGCCGGACTCCACGAAGGCCGTTAGGATCGAGAAAGCGTGTGTAATCTTTGAAAAATTTGCCATCGCTTGCGGCCGTAGCCGGATCGTTCGGATCAATTCCCGTCAGCGCGCCCAGCAGGATGGCGGCATCCCGTACAGAACGCGCCATCGGTCCGGCCGTATCTTGACTATGCGCAATGGGAACAATCCCTGCTCGACTGATGAGCCCCAAAGTGGGTTTGATTCCCACCAAACCGCAAATCGACGCGGGAGAAACGATCGACCCATCCGTTTCTGAACCAACGCCCACTGCCGCTAAGTTAGCGGCGATACCGGCGCCTGTGCCCGAACTCGAGCCGGACGGATTGCGGTCCAGTGCATAAGGATTCTTAGTCTGTCCGCCGCGCCCACTCCAACCGCTGGACGAATGAGTGGATCGAAAATTCGCCCATTCGCTTAGGTTGGTCTTACCAAGAATGACGGCGCCCGCGGCTCGCAATTGCTGGGCTACAAAAGAATCTTGACTAACCGGGTTGCCCACCAGAGCCAGCGACCCCGCAGTTGTTTGCATCTTATCGCCAGTGCCAATGTTGTCTTTAATTAAGACCGGAACTCCATGCAAAAAGCCTCGCGGCCCTTTCGACTTCCGCTCCTGATCCAACGACCTCGCTATATCCAGGGCATCCGGATTTGTCTCTAGTACAGCGCGCAGTTCCGGGCCTTTCCGGTCAAGCTCATCAATGCGCTGCAAATATTTTTCGCAGATGCTTTCGGACGTCATCAACCCGATAGTCATTTGGCGCGACAATTCGGATACGCTGATTTCTTCAATACTGAGTGGCGTTGCTTCTAACGGCGGAGTTTTCTTGCCACGTTGTCGCGCCGAAACAGCGTTAGTAGCGAGCAAGGAGCCACTAACTGATTTGTATAAGAAGCTTCTGCGATTCATTTGACAAGACCCTTATGGATATATTCGCAGCAAGCAGTTTGAGAGTGCCAGCCTCAGGGTCTATCGCGGCAGCTCATGAAAAGAATCGGGCTGGACGTTCCACAAACCGACCAGCGGATTGTCCGTATCCGTCATCACGAAATTCGCCAGAAACAAAACAAGCCCCGCAATCGAGTAACAGAGCATTCCTGTCCCGTGATTATGAAACGTGTAGACATAGATCAGCAGCCAAAGCACAATAGCTATCAACTGAACTAAGCCGGAAAGCGTTGGTGGCACCCGCGTGGTAGATTTCGCCACTCGCTCGTCACGGCTACGCGATACAGTACGCAGCGCTTCCAGCAGATGTCCATGGTCATCCTTTGGAGCAGCCGAAACTACAGTGGTCACAAGCTTGGAGAATGCTTCATCCGTCTGCCGATCTTTGCGCCCGGCCCCAAGTTCCGCCCATTCCTGATCTAACACGAAGCGCACATAAGTACTAATTGCTCGTCTAATCGCAGCGCGATGCGCATCGGGCAAGAAAGCCGTGTAGCGAAGCAGTTCGTTCAACGAATTGGCTTCACGTATTACGCAATGCTCCACATCCGTGAATTGCGTCCAAATGACAAAGATCATAAAAGCCAGCAGCACTGCATAAATTTCGCCGATCAGCGGGATGAGTACCGCCGTTGAATCAGCTTCGTGTTCGAGCCAACCGGGGCCAACCAGCAAGTGCAGCGTCTCGTCAACAAGCGCGACTACGATCATGATGGCTGCAAACTGCAACAGCTTGCGCCACAGAACTGGAAGGTTCATCTCGCCGTTACTTTATCGAAAACCAATTTTGCGGCCGCGATATCTTCCACAGCAATTCCAACCGATTTGAAAACAGGCGGTCCAGGCTTCTTTTCGAACGGTTTGCCATGCAGCAGTTCGCCGAGCTCGGCCGTAATCTCAGCTCCGGTCTGCACAATCTCGCCGGGTTCCTTGCTAGCCGCTTCGCGCGATTCCACGACAATTGAGCCGCTCATCGCATCATCGTCCAGTTCGCGGCGATCGGGCGTCACGGCCCCCACAGCGCAAACCAGCGCACTATCTGTTAGCCACTTACCAAGCAGAATTGGTGTCGGAGAACTGGTTAGGGTTAGCACAACATCAGCATCAGCCACCGCATCCTCAGCACTGGTGGCACGCCCACCCATTTCATGCGCCAGACGAGCAGCATGTTCGGGCGTACGGCTCCAAATGCGAATGTCGCGAAAAGATCTAACTTCAGCCAGCGCCTTTAAGTGAGACCGGGCTTGCACGCCGCTACCAAGAATGGCGAGACGGCTCACATCGGGTTTAGTAAGTTGGTCCACGGCAACAGCCGAAACCGCTGCAGTGCGCATTTCAGTAATCAGCCGCCCATCCATAACTGCCAGAGATTCACCGGTAGTCGCGTCCAACAAATGAATCATGGCAAGGTGTGTATGTTTTTGAATCCGAATGTTATTCGGATAAAACGTAACCAGCTTCGCGCCCATCACATTGCCATACACCGCAGGCATGGCCGCAAACCATCCGGCATGCTCGGTAACCGGCAAGACCGTACGAACAGGCTGAAGCACGCGCTTCATGGAGTAATCCAGCAACGCTTGCCTAATTGTGGGAATTAGGTCGTTGTAAGTAAGTACCTCGGCAACTTGCGCCTCGGTCAGAATCAACATGCTGTTGAGTATAAGACGGTCAGCGCGAAATCGTCTTCATATGCCGCCAGACTTCCTGGGCGGAAGCAGAACCGCCGCCATCCGTACCACTGGTTTTCTCCCAAGTGGCGCGGTCCAAAGGATGAATCTCTTCCATCTTCTTGCCCGCCAGTGAGCTATTCGCCGTTTTCAAATCGGTGGCAACCAGCTTTTCGAATTTGTCAGCCACATCCCGCCGGTCGTGCGATAGCGAATCGATACGCGATATGTAGTAATCTGCCGGACGGCCTTCATAAAACACAATCGCGCCATACAATTGCGAAGTCTTCTCGCGAATGCGCTCTTCTCCAGTAATGGCGCCACCCTCTTTGGTGGCCACAATATCTTTCCGAATTGCGTCCGTCTTATCTGCTAGCGATGTCAACTGCTTTGCGAGCGGATCATCCTTGCCTAACTTCGCGGCGCGTGCCAGCAGTTCGTCGCGAAGGCCGGCAATCCGTGCCACGTCAAAGCTTAGATCAGCAAGCAAACGATAAACACGCATTGACGAATCAAACTGCAGCTTACGATCTTCAACCGTATAGTTCGACCGTCGATCTGTAACAACGACCAGCTTTGTAGTTAGAACTTCCTTGCCACGTGTCAACTTAACCGTATAATTGCCCGGAACAACGCGCGGTCCAATAGTCGCTTCTCCGGCAATCACAGCAGCCGGCGGCACCACTGGAGCTTTCAACCGCATGCTCCATTCCACCCGGCTCAAACCTCGGCGGCTGCTTGCTGGCAAAGTATCCACAATCTTGCCGGAATCATCCAAAACCTCCAGTTTCATCCTGCCGAAGATGTGACGTTTTTGTTGGTAGTAAGTGATAACTGCAGCGTCGGGCGGGTTGTCGCCTACGAACGTCCCATCACCTTCAGACCATCCACCATTGGCCGGCATGCGTTGCTGCACCTGCTTGCTCTCAAGAAAAGCTACCGGTTGAGCTAACACGGCTGGAGTCAGCCGCCGAAGCGGAGAAACATCATCCACAATCCAAATACCGCGTCCATGCGTTGCTAATACCAGATCTGACTCGCGCGATTGAACAGCCAAATCCCTAACTGCCACGTTTGGAAAATCATGGCCTTTGTATTGCGCCCATTGAGTACCGCCATCTAGCGAGATATAAAGACCAAACTCCGTGCCTAGAAACAACAGACTCGGCGATACGGTGTCTTCCTTGATTACGTGCGCGTAACCACGGACACCACTCTGCCCCGACACCAGCGCCGTCCAGGTCTTCCCGAAGTCCGTTGTCTTATACACATGCGGAGTCATGTCTCCAAACGTATGGCGGTCGAAAGTTGCGTATGCAGTTCCTTCTTCAAAGCGCGACGCCTCCACCCACGACACCCAAGAAAACTTCGGCAGATCCGAAATGTTAGTCACGACATTTGTCCATGTCTTACCTGCATCGCGAGTGAGCTGCACATTTCCATCGTCAGTACCTACCCAAATAACATTCGGGTTCTTTGGCGATTCACTGATGGAGTAGATAGTCGTGTGCGTTTCCGCCACAGAGTTATCTACAGTGATGCCGCCCGATTCTTCTTGTTTCTGCTTCTCAGGGTCATTCGTCGTCAAGTCAGGAGAGATTCGATCCCAAGTCTGCCCGTGGTCGCTAGTCCTATACAAATATTGCGCGCCAATATAGATGACACCTTTGTTGGTCGGACTTGCAAGAATCGGCGTGTTCCAGTTAAATCGAAGTTTTGGCTCGCCATAGTTCTGCTGCGGCTGGATCGACCGGCTTTCCAACGTATGCCGGTTCTCTCGTGAAATTGCGCCGCCCTGCGCTTCCACATAGACATAATCTTCATCCGATGGATCTGCAAAGGCAAAGAATCCATCACCGCCATAAAGATTCTCCCAGCGGCTGTTAGTAACGCCGCCCGGGTATGCCGAATCTCCCACCCAAACACTGTTGTCTTGTAAGCCGCCGTACACGTGATATGGGTCTGCATTATCGACGCTGACGTGATAGAACTGGCCAATTGGCAGATTGTTCGATTTTAGCCATTTTTCTCCGCCATCCATCGAATACCAGACGCCGCCGTCGTCGCAAGCGATCACCTCGTTGGTGTTCTCCGGATCTATCCAAACGTCGTGGAAATCTCCATGCGCGCCGCCCACGTAACTGAAGCTTTTGCCGCCGTCCACGCTCATAATCAATCCGCCGCCGGGTTTGTAGACCCTGTTCTCATCCTTCGGATCCACGATGAGGTTTGAGAAATAGAAGGGACGCCAAACCATCATCTGGCTGCGGTCGCCTTCCTGCCAAGTCTTTCCACCATCGGAGGAGCGAAAAAGTGCGCTGCGAGTGGATTCAATCAGCGTATAAACCACGTTCTGATTGGATGGCGCAATGGCCACCGCCACACGTCCCCAAGGCTTCGCAGGCAAGCCCTTGGCCGTTTCTGTGTTTAATTCAGTCCAATGGGCGCCGCCGTCGGTGGTTTTGAAAAATCCGCTGCCGCTGGGGGCTGTCGCGTTCTCGCCGCCGGAACGGAACGTCCAACCTTTACGACGAAAATCCCAAGTTCCCGCATACAAAGTGTTGTGATCTGCCGCGCTCATCGAAATAGAGGCACAACCAGTAGAGGAGTTAGCGCCTTTCAGAATCAGGTTCCAACTCTTGCCGCCATCTTGCGTTTTGTACAAACCGCGATCGTCGCTATCGCTCCACAGTTTCCCCGGCGCGCACGCATACACCGTGTTGCCGTCCTTCGGGTCAATAATGATCTTGCTGATTCGTTCGGAGTTCTTCAATCCAACATTCGTCCAGTTCTCACCCCCGTCGGTCGATTTGTAAATGCCATCTCCAATGCCAACGCTATTGCGGGTCCAGCCTTCGCCAGTGCCCACCCAAACAGTTTTCGGATTACTTGGGTCAACCGCAACGGCGCCGATGGATTGCACAGGCTGCTTGTCAAATACCGGTTTGAACGTTTCGCCACCGTTCACCGACTTCCAAACACCGCCGCCTGCCGAGCCCACAAATACTGTCAACCGGCCCTGCTCACGCATCGCCGTTATTGCAGCTACACGTCCGCCCGTTGTGGCAGACCCGATGTTGCGCGCGCCTAAACCAGAGATAGTGTCGGAATCCACTTTCACGCTCTGCGCGGTAATGCCAACAACGCCTAAAACCGCAAGAAAAACGAATCGGTAATTCATTACTTTGCACCTCCAGTAGCCGGCATCGTGAACAACGCATCATTCAAAGGCGCATTCACTTCCACTTTGTCGACAGTTATCTTTGTGTGCTGCGAATCGCCCTTGCCGCCCATTTCCATCGCCATCGGGAAATAAACTCCGTCTACTTGCTCATAATCACCGTAAAGAATTTCGCCATACCGGACCGTGCCTCGAATCTTTCGTTCGGTTTCCACCTTCAACTCCAGGTAAGAGTCGGTGTCAATGTAATACACGCGCGCGTCGCCATTGCTCAAGGTCAAACGAATCTTGTAACAGTCGGTGCCTTCCACCGAATCATGGCCTAAGTATTCCGCGCGATGATCCTTATTCTTGTAATCGACTAATTGTCCATCCATGTCGGCATCTTCCACCAACGACTTGCGATCGTCGTCCGATAACAAATCCGGATCTTTTCTGCCTTCAAATGGCGATACCTGCCAAGCAGTCTTCCCGTCGTAAGCTTGAATGGCAGCCATGCCCTGAATAATCGTTTCCTCGCGCACTTTGCCGCCCCGCTTCACCTCTTGCACAATGTCTGCGTGAAAGCCGCCGGCCGTCATCTTCGCCGTCATGCGCACGGTCTGAAAAGATTTCAGCTTCGCTTCACCACCCCTGGCTGCTATGTTCTTTTCGATAATTTCGTCTGCTGTTTGGGCATATACACCAAGCGCAAAAATGGCACCGAGCCCGGCTATAAGAAATCGATTCATTCGCACCTCTTCTGAATAAAGGCCAAGTCTAACATCTAGTTGCTACGCATCATACTCACCAATTGTTCACTTCGTTTTTAGAGCTATAAACTAATGACGCGTGGGTCGCCCGGCTCTCATCTTGTTCTCAATTCTCAGCATGAGGGCTTTTGCGGCCCAGCCGGTCACCGTCGAACAGCTCTCTCAAATACTCTTCAACGCCGCTTCGCATCACTTGCCCGATTTGGAAACCGCCCGCAGAATTTCAGTCTGCGAACTTACCGAACGCATCACCGAAGACCGTTTAGCCACGATGCAGAGCCGCGCCCCGGGCAAGCGAACCGCGGCGATGCTGGAAGAACTCGCCGAAAAAAGCGCATTTCTAGAGCCGCCGGTAGACGAATTGAATCTTGCCGCGCCGCCGCCCGTTTCAGAGCAGAAAGCGATTTTTGCGCGAGTCGTTGATTACATCGCTGCCTATGCCCGCCGTCTACCGAATCTGATAACTACGCAGACAATGCGGCGTTTCGACGACTTTCCATTTCACGGACACGATCCAACACGCCAACTCGGAAAGCTGTTCTTGAAAGACGTAGTGGCTGCGGAAACCACAAATTCCATGGGTAAAGAGACCGTCAAAGTCAAGACCCTGAACGGACGCCCCTACGACGGCAAAGACATTTACGGCGTAATCTCTAGCGGCGATTTTGGGAATGTCCTTCTCGCGCTCGTTAATCCGCAAAGCAAAACAAAGGCTTACTGGAGCCACTGGGAAATGCTGCATGGCAAGCGTCTGGCCGTATTCCGTTACGCAGTGGAAGCCTCCAACTCACAATACGAGGTGGACTTCGGATGCGAGGGAGGCCGCCTTCACTCCTATCTGAGTGGGTATCGAGGCTTCTTGTTTGTAGAGCCAGACTCAGGGACCATCATTCGTATTACACGGACCGCTGTTAACCTGCCGCCCGACTTTCCAACGCAACTTGCGAACGCCGCCGTTGATTATGCTCCGATTGTTCTTGGTCAGGAGACCTACATGTTGCCCATTCGTGGCGTCACTGAACTTGACAACCCAATCCGCTGCAATCGATACAACCCGCGCGAACGTCTCCATTCGTTGAACGTAATTCGGTTTTCACACTATCGGCTCTTCACCGCGGAATCTCACCTGTTGGCGGATGATGCGCCAACGCCGCAGCCGAGCTTGCCGATGCCACCTATAGAGCGATCGGAAGTGGCCGTATCAAGTTCGTCCGCGTTAGCTTCACCACACGCCTCCGCGCCTACCAGCGCTTCAACAGACTCCACCGCCTTTGATCTTCCGCCAGCTCCACCATTTAAGCAGCCGGACATTATTTCCGGTGTCACCTACTCCACGCACGCCACGTTCCGCGAACGCGTCAACATAGTAACGGTGCCGGTTGTCGTTCGCGACGCACACGGGCAGGCATTGCCTGGTCTAACGAAGGATGATTTCGAATTAAGCGATAACGGCAAGCGGCAAACTATTTCGAATTTCGCCGAAGAGACTGCTTCCGACACTTTGACGCCGCCATCATCGGAAGCTTTACACAACGGTAACGCTCTACGGCAGCAGATCAGCCCGCCCAACCGTTTTCTCGCTTTTGTGTTTGACGATCTGCATCTCAGTTTTACCGACTTGGTGCAAACTCGTGCAGCCGCCGAACGCGCGACTAAAGATCTAACGGACCAACATGCGCGCCTAGCCGTCATCACTACTTCCGGCAGAATAGCCACCCCATTCACAGCAGACCGCGACAAAATCATCGCGGCATTCAACCGAATCTTGCCCGCAGTCGTTAGTGCCCATAACGATTGTCCAAACATCAATCACTACATGGCAGATATGATGATTAACCACAAAGATTCGTCTGCCATTCAAGTTGCGGCAGAGGAAACGCAGAAGGTCTGCGGCATCACAAATCCCCAAGTCGCGCGGCAAACGGCTATATCAACCGCCCAAAGCAATTTGGCCTTTTTCGACAATCAAACGCAGCGTATCCTAGACGCCATTCGGCGAACCGCTTCCAGCATGGCTGTTCTGCCTGGTGAACGAAGTTTGATTCTGGTCTCTTCCGGTTTCTATGTTTCTAAGAATCAGTTCGGCATTCAAGATTTGATTGAACGAACCGCGCGTAGCGGTGTTGTTATCCAAGCTTTAGATGCTCGCGGCCTGCAAACGCCCGCCGGATTTGATGCTTCGGAGGACGGCTCACCATCCGTCGCAAAGCTGAACTATATGCGAACCGCCCAGCAGCTCGCGGCCGATTCGATGGCCGACCTTGCCGATTCCACTGGCGGCCGTTTGTTTAAGAATTCGAATGATTACGATGCCGGATTCACCCGCCTTTTCGCTAGGCCGACCACCACCTACCTATTGGGATTCAGTCCCTCGAACGATAAGCCGGACGGCAAATATCACAAGCTAAAAGTTACTCTGAAGGCTCACAAGGGCGTCGACATTCAGGCACGTCACGGCTACCTCGCTGCCACAGCCCTCAGCAATGCGGCGCAGCAATCCAAAGACGAAATTCAAAACGCGTTGCTCTCGCGCGATGATCTTCACGATATCCCGGTCACGCTTCAGCCAACGCGGTCCGCCGACAACAAATTGGCCATTTTTATCAAGATCGATCCCAAACCGGTTCACTTCCAAAAACAAGGCGATACCAATCGCGATACTCTTACGCTGACCTTTGGTTTTTTCGACGCCAATGGCGCGCTGCTCGATGTAGCTCGGCAGGATTTGCCGTTATCCTACACCGATGCGGATTTTGCAGCAGCTTTGGCATCGGGCCTGAACTTGAAGACCAGCATGGTTGCCAAACCTGATGCGCAGTTTCTTCGCTTCGTATTACGCGATGCGGAAGGTCAAATGGCGACCCTCAGCCAGGTGCTAACGCGCTAAAGTCCTTTTGCGCCACAAATAGAAGCAAACAGCAGCCATTTTGCATCTTTCAGGGGTATGTCCAAAACCATTACAATCGGTCACGATCTAACTGTAAGTCGTCTCGGCTTCGGTGCTATGCGCATCACCGGCCCGGGCGTGTGGGGTGACCCAACTGATGTTGAAAACGCCAAAAAAGTGTTACGACGCGCTGTTGAACTTGGTGTGAATTTCATTGACACGGCCGATTCTTACGGGCCGAATGTCAGCGAGCAGCTTATTGGTGAAGCCTTGGCGCCTTACGCTAAGGGCGTTGTTGTTGCTACCAAAGCGGGGCTTACCCGCCAAGGGCCGAATAAGTGGCTACCGGTGGGCCGTCCGGAGTATCTTACGCAGCAAGTGGAAATGAGCCTTCGCCGGCTCAAGGTAGATCGTCTGGATTTGTGGCAGCTTCACCGTATCGATCCCAAAGTTCCGGTTGAGGAATCGCTTGGTGCAATCAAGCTTCTGCAGCAGCAAGGCAAAATTCACCACATCGGACTAAGTGAAGTAACGCCCCAAGAAATCGATCAGGCGCGGAAAGTGGTTGACATTGTAAGTGTGCAGAACCGCTACAACATTGGCGATCGCGGCCATGAAGATGTGGTGGATTACTGCACTAAAAACCAGATTGTTTTCATCCCCTGGTTCCCAGTGGCTGCCGGCAAACTCGCGCAGCCGGGTGGCACGCTTGATAAAGCCGCCAAGGCCCACAAAGTAACTCCATCCCAGCTTTCACTTGCGTGGCTGTTGCACCGCTCACCTATGATCCTGCCAATTCCAGGTACAGCTTCTATCGAACATCTGGAAGAGAATGTCGCCGCTGCGGATGTCGCGCTCAACGACAACCAATGGAAAGAACTGGAAGCCGCTTAACCGGCGTCCATCTCCACTAAGATTTTGGTGAACGCTTGCGGTTCGCGGCTCCATTGCGCCAGTTTCTCGCCGGCATCGGCCAGCGGTACGGTGGCTGAAATCGTCGCCTCCACCGGGAATGAACCCTTGCGCAACACTTCAATCACGGAAGAGAATTCATTTAGCGAATTGCGTGAGCCCATGATGTCCAGTTCTTTATGCACAAAGTACTTGGTCTCAAAAGAAATGGGCTCCTTCGCCCACCCTATATAGACCACGCGCCCCGTATGCGCCACTTCTTCTACCGCTAAGCGATATGTGTCTGGCACCCCAACGGCCTCAATGACGACATCCGGTCCAACGCCGTTGGTCAGTTCCAGCAAACGGTCATGCACGTTCTCTTTCCTGGAATGAACCGCATAGCGCGCGCCCACTTGCTTGGAAAGCTGCAATTTCTGTTCGTCCAAATCAATCGCAATTACCGTTGCTCCGCGCGCTGCCGCCGACGCCATCGCACCCAAACCAACCATGCCGCAGCCAATCACCGCCACAATATCGCTCGCTTCCACCCGGCCACGCTCTGTAGCGTGAAACCCCACTGCTAGCGGCTCAACCAAGCTCAACTCGCGCAAACCAAGTCCCTCAGCCCGATATACCTTCTTCCACGGCGCGGTGAAATAGTTTTTCATAGCGCCGTCCCGTTGCACGCCCAGCGTCTCGTTAAATTTGCAAGCATTGGTGCGGCCCCTCTTACAACTGGCGCACTTACCGCAATTGGTGTTTGGATAAACCGTTACATCCGTTCCTGGCTTCAGTTCGCTCGGCACGTTTTTGCCTGCTTCCACCACGGTTGCGGCTATTTCGTGCCCTGGAATTCGTGGATAGCTCACCAGCGGATTTTTCCCTCGAAACGTGCTGAGGTCCGTTCCACAAAGTCCAATCAAGCGCGTGTGAAGAAGCACTTCTTCGGGCCCAGGTTGGGGCACGTCCAGTTCGCCTACACGCGTGTGGCCTGGTTCAGTAATATAGAAAGCTTTCATAATCTCGAAACCGTGGGAAGATGTTCAATTGCTTCGGAGACCGCCTCCGGGCTGACGTAGAAATGCGGCGACATTCGTACCCATCCCTGCCTTGGCGCAGCCGTAACTCGACTCCGTTTTAGTTCGCTAACAATCACTCTGCAATCCACCGTCGGATGCCGAAAGCTGACAATGCCCGATCCGTGTTGCTCCGTATGCTCCGCCATCAGTTCATAGCCCTGGGCTTTTACTCCCATTGCAATTTGATGTGCACGCTCCCAAACTGCGGAAGCAATATTCTCTACCCCCACTGTAAGCAGAAACTCCAATGAAGCGGCCAGCCCGAAACATCCGATCGTGTTCAACGTCCCGCATTCATAACGTCCCGCATCCGCCCTAAGCGTCATATCACGAGAACTATAATCAGCGTAGTTTTCCGGGTTGGTCCAACCAAACTCCACCGGTTCAATCGCGTCCAGCCACTTGCTTCGCACGTACAAGACGCCGTTTCCTTCCGGTCCCAGCATCCATTTGTGGCCATCTGCCGCAAGCGCGTCAATGTGAAAGCGTTCCACGTCAATGGGAAACACACCCATGCCCTGAATGGCATCCACAAAGTAGAAACAGCCGTTTTGGTGGCACGCCTTGCCGATAGCTTCTAAATCAACCCGGTGGCCGCTCAAATAATTTACGAAGCTGATAGCCAGCAACCGCGAGCCGGGAATGGCGGCGGCGATCTTGTCCAGCGGATCGTAAATCGAAAGCCAGGTAATCTTGACCCCTTTTGCTTCCAGCCGCAGCCAGGGATAGTAGTTTGCCGGAAACTCTTCTTTGAATGCAACTACCCGGTCGCCCGCCTTCCAATTCAAGCCAATGGCGACAGTGGCAATCCCTTCCGAGGTGTTCTTGACGATAGCGATTTCCGCAGGGCTGGCGTTGATCAGCTTGGCGGTAGCTTCCCGCATGCGCTGGTAGCAAGCCATCCAGACGTCATAATGTAAAGACCCGTTCTGACAAGCATCGTCCGATAACCCCTTCATGGCGTCTGCCGCAGGTTTGCACAGCGGAGCGACGGCTGCGTGGTTTAGATAAATTAAGTTCTTAGTTACCGGGAATTCGTCCCGAAATTGTTCGTGCAGTGCTGGCGACATCGATGAAACCTATCCTTTCGAGCATACGTTACCTTTATGTGGCACCCCCTGCGCGCCAGATTTAGATCTATACTTAGGTCAGAAGATAGAAATCGGGCTTTACAGTTCTTTACAGGAGTTTCAACATGCGGTCTCCAGTCCCGTTCCGGACCTCACTCAGCGTTATCTTGGCGTGGTTGCTCTGCGCCCCTGTCAGCGTGTTCGCTCAGGCCCAAGCGGCCGGCGCTCCGCCGATCACTCAAAGCACTACCACAACGCCTGCGCCCGATAACAGCTCGTCTTCCCAGACCGCCACTCCTTCCGCTCAACCCTCTGATACCGCCACCCCATCGGACAACTCTTCGAGTTCCGACAGTTCGTCCGACAAAAAGAAGAAGGGCAGCAAGCAGGATCCAGACGACATCGGCGATCGCAATGTTAGCGGCAAGCTTGATTGGTATTCGCTTGAAAAGGAAATCGCGCTTGGAAAGCAATTGGCGCAGCAGGTGGAACGTGGATCGAAGGTGGTTAACGATCCGGTAGTCGCAGAATACGTAAACCGCATTGGCCAGAACTTGGTTCGAAATTCCGATGCCAAAGTGCCGTTCACTATCAAGGTGATTGAAGATCCAACGGTGAACGCCTTCGCTCTTCCTGGCGGATTTTTCTTCGTTCAAACCGGTTTGATACTGAAGGCCGATAACGAAGCTGAACTGGCTGGAGTGATGGCACATGAAATCGCCCACGTTGCCGCCAGACACGGTACCCGGCAGGCGACGCGCGGTGAAATTGCCCAGTTGGCCACAATTCCCTTGATTTTTATGGGTGGCGCGGCCGCTTACGGTATCTATCAGGCGTCCAGCTTAATTATTCCGATGTCATTTTTGAAATTCTCGCGCGGATTTGAGGCTGAGGCCGATTATTTAGGCGTTCAGTATATGTACAAGGCCGGCTACGATCCCGGAGCCTTTGTCGATTTCTTCGAAAAGATTCAAACTCTGGAAAAACGCAAACCGGGAACCATCGGCAAACTGTTTTCCAGCCATCCGCCTACGGATGACCGCATTAAGAAATCTCAGCAGGAAATTGCCGGCCTAAAGCCGCGTCCGGAATATGTAATAACGACGTCGGAATTCAACGATGTTAAATCGCGGTTGGCGATGCTAGAAAATCAACGGCGTCCCGATAAGGCTGCCGATGCCGATCCGAACAAGCCGACCTTGCGCCGGAACCCGAATTCAAATGCTCCTATTGAGGACGAGACCGATCCTTCCAAGAAAAACAGCGGCGATGATAGCGATCGGCCCACACTGAAACGCCGTCCGGCGGCCGACGATTCTAGCAGCGACAGCGGAAGTTCTACTTCCACACCTTCCACCCCGCCGGCTTCCACTACCCCGCCGCCGAACAACTAGGCTAAAATTGCGCAAAGATGAGCGCAGCAAACTGCACGTTCGGCCAACCTGAGCGTCATCCTTTATTAAGGAATGATCAAGTATCAGGTCGCCATCGTGGATCGGGAAGTCGGAACTATGAGCGGTGACGCCCACCGTCCGCCTTCACAGACGACCGTAAACCCGGATGCCGACGCGCAGACTAGGTTTATTCAGGAGAATCTGCGCCGCATCTTTCTATTGATCTACCGGATAGTTGGCAACCCCGCCGACGCTCAGGATCTGACGCAAGAAACCTTTATAAAAGCTCTGCAGAGACAAGGGCAACTAAAGGACTTGGAGAAATCGGCCCACTGGCTTTCTAGAATTGCGTCGAATACCGCCATCGATTTTCTGCGCCGCAATCGAAAATACAGTTTTAGTGACGTTTCTCGCCTGGCTGATAGTCATTCGGCTTCTTTCGAAAACGCCGAACAGAGTCTCTTGCGCGGTGAGCGGTGGCAGCATTTGGATGGTGGATTAGCAACTCTCACGGAACGCGAAAGAATGGCTCTCGTGTTACGAGATCTCGAAGACATGCCTGCGGACGAAGTGGCGTCCCAGATGAATTGCTCACTTGCCACGGTTCGCTCCCATATCGCTAATGCGCGTACGAAATTCAAACGCTATTTGGAAGGGAGGAAGTCGCTCTAATGCTGCACCCTAGCGCCGAAATGCTTGCCCTCTACGGCACGGCAGACCTGCCGCTCATGGAGCGTTGGAAAATACGTCGCCATTTGAGCGTTTGCGAGCATTGCGAACGTGAATTTTCGATTTTCCGCGCCTCCTCGGCTGAATTGAAACGGCTTGCGTCTACCCAGACACTGACGGGTTTCGAAGCGATTGCCGATTGGTCGCGGCTGGAACGCGAAATGGTCGGGAATATTGTCGTGGGTTTGGACGCTGCGCGCTGCGTCGATAGGAGGCCAGCCACGCGTAGTTTGTTGTTCAAATTTGCGGCGGCTACCGGCATGTTTGTTCTGTTTGTATTGGGTTGGGTTACTCGCGTCCCTGCCGGAGAAGCCAGCCATGTTTTTTCGGTTGTTCGCCACGCGTTTTCAAAAAACCTTACCCACGAATACCAAGGGCCCATTCTGCGCAGTCTGCCGGACGGCATTGTGGTCGGGTCACAAGATAGTTCGCTCACTATTTTGCATCCCGCGGCGGCGGTTGTTTCGGTCTCGGGTACTAGTGGCGTAGAAGCCAGGTATGTCGATGACGAAACGGGACAAGTTACGATCACCGATGTCTATGGGCAGTAAGTTTCTGTTCGCAGTCTTCGTTGCGCTGCTGATGGGGATGCAGGCTCCGGGTGCTCCAGATCCTGATCCTAGCGCTGTTGGACGTTGGGTTACGTTCGATTTTCCCCGCGATTCACCCGTGCTGCCTGTTTCGTTTGCCATGGGTTCCTCCACGGCAAAGATACGCGGCACTTCGATGGTGCTCGATCTGCATGCGTCATTTGTGTTGCGCAACGTGGGCACCAAACCGCTATCCGGTGTCACCATGCGGGTGGAAGCACCTGACTTGCAATCCGGTAAGGGCGGGGTAACGGTGCCAAGCCTCGCTGCGAAGCCCGGTGAAACGTTCCCGGTTCGTTTGGATATGGAGGTCTTAAGACCGATCGCCGCTGGCCGAAGCGGTACGCCTTCTCTGGTGCAAGTGTCGCTTGATTGCGCTGTTTTTTCAGATCTCACTGCCTACGGTCCCGACCAGTTGCATTCGCGGCATGCACTGCTTGTCTATGAATTGCAGGCACGCCGCGAGCGCGACTACTTGGCTGCGCTGCTTCACAATCAGGAGTGGGCCAAACTTCGCGACGAGCTTAATTTCGGCCTGCCTGACGCCACGCCCCACAGTTTAGGCTTGGAATTCGTGCGCGGTCCCTTGGCGGAAGTGGTACGCGAGCGCGCATTTCCGGTGAATCCAGTAGTTTTTAGCGATGCGCCGGTCCAGCCCATTGGCGGCGGTGCTCAAGTGGTGGGTAACGAAGTAAGGTCGCCCTACGTGGAACTCAAACGCACTTCGAATCGAACCGTTCGCAGTTTAGAACTGGGTTGGATTGTACGCGACGAACAAGGCCACGATTTCGTCGGTGGATCCATACCCGTCGCGTTTTCCGGCGATGCGATTCAATCAGTGAAGATCACCGATTCGGCCGCTCTGCGTTTCTCTAATTCGGCCGGCCAGCCGATGATGATTGGTGCATTGCGCGCATTTGTAAATGACGTCGAATTTGCCGACGGCAAAATCTGGATACCCACCAGGACGGATATCGAAGGCGCGACCAACGATCCACTGCTGCGCCACGAACTAGGCAACTCTCCCGAGCAGCAGCGTCTGTCCAAAATCTATCGTTTGCACGGAACCACCGGCTTGGCCGACGAGTTAAAACGTACAAACTGATCGATTGCGTTAGAATAGAAGTTTCGGGGCGTGGCTCAGCCTGGTAGAGCGCCTGGTTCGGGACCAGGAGGTCGGAGGTTCGAATCCTCTCGCCCCGACCAACTAATCCGCAGGCATGCCAGAATGCACTCGAAGCTGGTGACACTAACCGCTTCCGGCCATTCAATCTGACGCATGCCTCACAGACAGTCGTCTTCTCCTGGATTGGTTCTCGTCTTTGACCATATTTCCATTTTGAAAATCTCGCAAGGCTACTGCTCCATAGGTCGCCCGTCAGCGAAATCTCTTGCGGCAGACGGGTGCTCATACTGGCATCCGTTTGCTGGCTCGTTGGGTCTGCAGCCCCGGCATCAGATCGACGCAACGCCTCCAACTCCTGTATCGTCGGGTATCCTCCAATCGGAGGAGTGCACCCGAAGAAGATCGCTGCAGTACTTCAATGCCTCGCCTAAGCCATTCTGCTTGGTAGATAAGACAGTTTTGCGAATTGTTACTTGGAGGAGAGAAAAACGGATGGTGGGCCCTACAGAACTCGAATCTGTGACCTCTACCGTGTCAAGGTAGCGCTCTAACCAACTGAGCTAAGGGCCCGCTAGGTGAGGTAATTTCCACAATAGCATGTCGGCGAATCCCGGAACGCGTGTGAGAATCGATTGAATATGGCAGCAGCATTGATCACTGGAGCGTCCACAGGCATTGGGCGTGAATATGCATTTCTCTGTGCACAAGAAGGATACGATGTCGTGCTAGTTGCGCGATCGGAACCAAAGTTGCAGGCGCTGGCGGCAGAAATTCGAGAGAAAACTGGACGCCAAGCTTGGGTCTTTGCGCGCGATTTGGCGCGTCCGACAGGCGCGCAGGAATTATTTAGCGATGTTACATGCACGAAAATCCCAGTTGAAGTTTTGATCAACAATGCCGGGTTCGGATTGATGGGCAAGTTCTGGGAACTGGATTCTGCAGAGCAGATGGAAATGGTGCAGTTGAATATCAATTCACTGACAATGCTTTCGCGCTGCTTTTTGCCGCACATGATTGAGCAAAAAAAGGGAATGATTTTGAATGTCGCGTCTACGGCGGCGTTTCAACCGGGACCGCTGATGGCAGTTTATTACGCGACAAAAGCGTATGTCGTTTCGTTTTCAGAAGCTCTTTATAACGAAGCGCGCGATTTTGGAGTGACGGTAACGTGTTTGTGTCCAGGCCCGACAACAACTGAATTTGTGGCGCGGGCCAAGATGAGCCCGAAGCTCTTTGAGAAATTCGCCATGGATGCGCGCACAGTGGCGCAAATTGGATGGAAGGCAATGAAGGCAGGGAAACCGATTGCGGTTGCCGGCTGGAAGAATGGCGCCAGCGCGTTTCTGGTGCGGTTTGTGCCGATGCACGTTGCGGCGAAATTGGCGAGGAAGTTCCAAGAGGGTTAATTTTGATTTCGACGACCGCATTAGCGGGCGTTTTCCTAAAACTCGGAACGACGGCGTTCGGCGGACCCGCGGCACATATCGCCATGATGCGGCAAGAATTCGTGGAACGCCGAAAATGGGTTTCCGAAGACGACTTTCTGGATTTGCTGGGCGCTGCGAATCTTATTCCCGGGCCAAGTTCAACCGAGCTGGCTATTCACTTGGGCTACAAACTTTGCGGCTGGCGCGGACTGCTGATGGCGGGGGCTTGCTTCATCCTACCGGCTGCGATTCTGGTTGGACTCTTGGCTTGGATTTACAGAGAATTTGGCGCGTTGCCACAGACGGCGTCGGTGATGAAGGCGATTCAGCCAGTGGTGGTGGCGATTGTGTTGGATGCGGTGCGTGGTTTAGCGATGAAATCGCTGCGAACGCTGCCGATGCTGTTGGTCGGCGTGGCTGCATTGCTGTTGGCTGCACTGGGGTTGCATCCGCTGGTGATTTTGGTGGGCTGCGGCGTGGTGGTGATGCTGATGCGACGCGCGGGCGTGATGAGTTTATTGCCGGTGACAGTAGGCGGCGCGGCAACTTCGGTCAGTTTGTTCGGGATTTTTAGCGCGTTCCTTAAAATTGGTTCGGTGGTGTTCGGCAGCGGATACGTGCTGCTGGCGTTTTTGCAATCCGACCTGGTCGACGACCGGCACTGGCTCACTACGAAGCAATTGTTGGATGCGGTGGCGGTGGGACAAGTAACGCCGGGGCCAGTGTTCACAACGGCTACGTTCATTGGTTATTTGCTGGCGGGAATTCCGGGCGCAATTGTTGCCACTGTCGCGATTTTTCTGCCAGGATTTGTTTTGGTTGCACTGAGCGGGCCGCTGATTCCGCGCATTCGGCGGTCAAAAGCGGCGTCGGCATTTCTGGATGGCGTTACGGCTGGATCGATTGCTCTGATTGCGTGGGTTTTGGTGACGATGGGGCGAGCGAGTTTGGTGAATGCCACCAGCATTGGGCTGGCAATCGCGAGTTATGCGCTGCTGGTCAGATTTCGTGTCAACTCGGCTTGGTTGATTTTGGGCGCCGGATTAATCGGGTTGCTGAGCCACTAAAACCAGCGAAGCGTTTGTGCGGTGACGTGCAATTCGCGCGAAAAATGCACGAGCGGTTCGCCAACAGGAGCGGGCACGCCGCTATGAAAGATCAAATCCTCTTCCAAGCGAGTGATGCGAGCATGGCGCAACGGCCAAGTTGGATGCTGAATGTTGGCATAGGCAATTCGCGAGCGGTGGGCGGCGTAAAGACGGAAGCGCGCGGTAAGGAAATGGTCAAGATCGCCGGTTGGCATTTCGTCGCCGACTTCGACGGCGATGTCGGTTGAGCCCTTGCCGAACAACGAACTGCGCGTGCTTTTGTATTCGACGGTTTGATTTTCCGAAGAGATGCGCATGTCAGCCCAACGGTAGGCAAGTTTGTACCAGGATCTGGCGGCCAGGACGGCAGGAAGACGATCGGCCTCCAGGGTGTAAAACCAAACTCCCGGTTTTCCGTCGGGACCGAGCACATAAGTGCGGACGTTGGTTTCGGGAACGTGGAAAGCCAAGGAATGGCCGGCAGACCGAACACGCGCACGTTTTCGAGCAGAAAGGGAACGAGTCCAATCCAGGCGCTGCCATCGAAAGTATCGAGAGTAAGCTGCGGCGGCAGTGTTGAGCGAATGATCTCGGGATTGTAGCGCCAGTGCAGAAACGTGAGGTCGCGCCAAGTTTGCTGCATCTCTTGCAAGGTAGCAAGCTAAATTGAGAGAGCGGTATGAAGATTATCTCGTCCAAGGAAATTCTAAAGAACAAGCTATTCACGGTGGTGGAGGAAGTTGCTCACGATCCGAGCGGCTTTGAGATTCACCGGAGCATTATTCGGCATCCGGGATCGGCCGTGATGATGGCGGTGGATGACAAGGATCGCATTTTGCTGGTGCAACAATTCCGGTTACCTGCAGAAGCGGATTTGTGGGAACTACCGGCTGGGCGACTGGATCCGGGCGAGAATGCACTGGAAGCGGCCAAGCGTGAATTGCATGAGGAGACGGGCTACGCGGCGGCAACATGGACGGAGCTGATTTCGTATTGGGCAAGTCCGGGGTATGTGGCCGAGAAGATGAATTTGTTTCTGGCAGAGGGCCTGACCGCCGGAAAGCAGAATTTGATGGATGACGAGCGGATCAACTTGCGCTGGTTTGATAGCGACGAAGTGGGCGAATGGATACGCAACGGCAAGATTGTGGACGGCAAAACGATTGTCGGCTACTACGTTTGGCTGGATCGCAAGAACAGAAAGGCTACTCGCTCGTAAGGGGACGATCCATTAACTCACGAATGGCAAGGCGCGGGTCCTTGTTTTCGTACAAGACTTCGTACATGCGCTGAATAATGGGGAGATCGACGCCGTGTTTTACGCCGAGGTCGCGAGCGGCGTGGCAGGTGGGGACGCCTTCGGCGACCATGGGAGTTTCGGCGAGGATTTGCCGCAGTGTTTGGCCTTGACCGAGTTTATAGCCGACGGCGCGATTGCGTGACAGATCTCCGGTGGCGGTGAGAACCAGGTCGCCTAGTCCGGCGAGTCCGCTCAATGTGCGCGGTGTTGCGCCCATGACGAGCGCAAGGCGGGAGATTTCGGCTAGTCCGCGAGTGATCAAAGCGGCAACGCTATTGGAACCCAAACCTAGACCTCGGCAAATGCCCGCGCCGATGGCAATGACGTTCTTGAGCGCTGCGCCAATCTCAACACCGACGACATCGAGGCTGGCATAGAAGCGAAGGGTGCGTGTAGCAAGGGCGCGCTGCACGCTTTCGGCGAGTTCCATTTGCGAAGCAGCGATGACAACGGCGGCAGGCTCGCCGGCGGCGACTTCGCGCGCGAAGGTTGGACCGGAGAGAACGGCGATACGCTCGGGATTCGGGATGAGGCGCGCAATGACTTCGGACATGCGAACGAGTGAAGTCTCTTCTATGCCCTTGGTGGCGCTGATAACTGGAACCGAGGGCGGAATCCATTCCGCGGCGGCAGCGATGACCGCGCCGAGGTGACGCGAGGGTATTACTGACAAGACAATGTTTGCGTTGGCCAGCGTGGTTTCGAGGTTATGGGAGATGGTGATTAGATAAGGAAGTTTAAAGCCGGGAAGGTAGCGAGTGTTCTCGCGCTGGCGCTGCATTTCGACGGCGCGTTCGGCATCATGATTCCAAAGGCTGACGGCCTCGAAACGCGGCGCCAGGGCCAGCGCGAGAGCCGTTCCCCAACTGCCTGCTCCGAGAACGGCGAGCTGATTCATTTCTTCTTCCCCTTGAAGCTGAAGACGCTTTCTTTTCCGGCGAGCAAGCGGCCGATGTTGGCTTGATGGCGATAGATGACCAGGACGGCGGCGAAGACGGAGGCATAGAGAAAGGGAGCGGGCGGATGCCGGATGAACCAAACGAGGAAGGGAAATGCGGCTGCGCCGACGATGGAGCCGAGCGATATGAAACGGCTCAGCGTGACGGTGAGTAAGAAGACAACGACGACGGCGAGCAGCGGCCAGGGCGTGATGACCAGAAAAGCGCCGATGAAGCAGGCTACGGCTTTGCCACCTTTGAAACCGAGGAAGACGGGATAGCAGTGGCCAACCATAACGGCGCAGGCGGCAAGCGAGAGAGCCACGACGGACTGATGCGTGATGAATCCGGCCAGCCATACGGCCAGGAAACCTTTTAATATGTCGAGAGCCAGAACGATGAGACCGGCTTTGACGCCCGCATTTCGGTGAACGTTGGTTGCGCCGATGTTGCCACTGCCCATGGTGCGGATGTCTGCGCCCATGGTGAGGCGGACAAACCAATAGCCAAACGGCAACCCGCCTATGAGGTAGGCGAGAAGAGTAGAGATGATGATGCTGAGGTTAGGGGAAGCAGTCACTGGGTGTGTTCGGCGAATTTCGCGCTTTCAAAAGGATAGGTCCGCAGCTTGCGATAGATGCTGGAGTTGGAGCCCGGATCGCTGCGATAGAGGTAGAAGTTGGAAGCTTGGAACTCGCCGATGGAGGTGGACTGAAATTCCAGCACTTTGGCGCGCAGACGTTGAAGCGGCACAGGATTCTTGATGCGAGCGAGTGTGAGGTGGGCGGAGAAGGGATGAATCTCTTTGACGATGCCGAGTGTAGCGAGCGCGTTATCGGTCTGAGCCGCCAAGTTTGTCAGTGCGTCGCCGCCATGCACGCCTGCCCACAGAACACGCGGAGAATGGCCGGTGGGGAACCAGCCCAAATCTCGAAGTTCGATATTGACTGGCTCGCGCTGACGCAGGGTGTTGAGGATGGCGTCGAGTTCGGGGAGACGATCTTCCGGCCACTCGCCAATGAACTTGGTGGTGATGTGGAGGTTATCGAGCGGGCTCCACTTGATGGCCGCTTCGGGGCGAAGGGCTGTGAGAAGGCGCTCCAGACGTGGGAGGATATCGTCGGGCAGATCGAGTGCCGTGAAGAGTCGCATAGTTACGTGACAACTTGCTAATGTTTTAGCTTACTTTGTGTGAATAGCGCGGATCAAATCAGGCCGGCAGAGTTGGACGAATTGACGGAGCCAATTCCGCGCGAGTTCTTTGAGCGGCCGGCGGATGTGGTGGCTCGGGAGTTGCTAGGGACGGTTCTGATTCACGGGACGACGGCGGGGATGCTGGTGGAAACGGAAGCGTACATGGGTTTGGATGATCTGGCCGCGCATGCTTCGCGGGGACGCACCAAACGGACGGAGATCATGTTTGGGCCGGCTGGGCATGCCTACGTTTACCTGATATATGGGATGCATGAATGCTTCAACGTGACGGCAGGTGAGTTGGGTGTTCCGCATTGTGTGCTGGTGCGAGCGCTGGAGCCGTTGTCTGGTTTGAAGGTGATGGCGAAGCGGCGGGGATACCATGGCGCGGTGAGCGGGTTGTGTAATGGACCCGGGAAGTTGACGGAGGCGCTGGGGATTACTCGGAAGCAGTATGGGGCGGATTTGTGTGTGGGGCCTTTGCGGTTGCGGCGCTGGAAGAAGGCGCGGGAGTTTGAGGTTGGGGTGACGGCGCGGATTGGAATTCGGGAATGTGCGGATTGGCCTTTGCGGTTTTTGTGGTTGGGGAATGCGTGTGTGAGCCATTTCAGGGATCGGGAGGCATCGGAACGGGCGGTACGAAACGAACGGGGAAAAGCAGGGGACAGGTGACAGGGCACAGGGCTCAGGACGAGTGGATTTCGAAACGAATAGGGAATGCAGGGGCCAGGTGACAGGGGTGAGGGGTCAGAAGAGAGTTTCGAAACGAATGGGGAAGAAGTGGCGAAGATGGGAGGGTTTCGGGGGGAAATGGGGCCGGGCGTTGTTGATGGGCGCGGAGGCGTGGGAGGTTGAGGTGTGAGGGGGGCTCGCAGGAGGGCTTGGGGAGGTGATTGGTGGCCGATGGAGTGGTTTTGGAGGTTGTGAACGGGGTTTTTGTTGGGGTTTGGACGGAGTTAGGATATTAGTGGTGGCGGGTTGGATTGGCGGGACGAGTTAGAGTTCGTCTTCTGTAGGTGGCGTGAAGCCTAACGAGATGGCTTGTTTCTTCATGTCGTCTAGATGCTCTTGCCAGGTTGGTTCTTTTTGGTTGTTCTTCTTTTTGAAGGCTTTCAAGCGTTCTTCGAGCAGGGCTAGTTTGGCGGCTCGGTCGAGTTCGGCTTGGCGGGCTTTGCGGTGGTCTTCGACGGCTTTCTTGGCTTGGTTGAATAGGTTGGCTTTGGCGGTTTGATAGCGCTGGAAGCGGCCGAAGGTGCGCTGCTGCTGCTCGGTCCATTGGCTGGCGTTGGGATTGGCGTCATAGAGGTCGGCTTCGACTTCGATGAGGGCGTTGGTGGCGCGTTGGTAGAGCCAGTCGGCTTGGATGAGTTTTTCGATGAGGTTTTTTTCGCCTTCGTCTCTGGGTTTGTAGGTGGTGAACCAAGTGGTTTGGAGAGCTTTGTAGTCTTCTACAGATTCGTGTTCGAGGATGAGGGTGTCGGCGCAGCAGCCGTGTTTGGTGGCGTTCCTGGCGGAGCGGTCGCGACCTTCGAGCGTGGCAGGCGCTGGAGGTTCGGTTGGTTGTAGAACTGGTGGCGTGAGTTCTGCCATGGCTCCTGGCATGAGTTCTCCGATCATGGAGATGGCATCGCGGATGGCGTCCGGTAGCAGGGACGCGGATTGCGCGGTTTTGTTACGCGAGTCTAGGTAGGCTTGTTTCCTCGCTAAGCGCTCGGCTTCGCGGCGTTCGGATCGTTTCGACATGACGGTGGTCTCCTAAGTGAGTTAGAAAATAGAAAAGCTCGCGACTGAGCCGCGAGCTTGATTGGAGCATAGCATTCGATAGGGGCGTTTACGAACTAATTGATATGAATTAGTTTGATGGAAGTGATTGTGGGAAGGGGAGTTAGAGGTTGAAAATAATTGTTTGAGGGGTGTGACTGTACTTCAAGAACCGCTCCTTTGCAGTCGCGGCTCGGAAAACGATGCGGGGATTACCGTTTCGAGACGCTAGTATTTTGTGGCATGCGGATCCGATCCGTTGCCCTCCCGCATCTTCACATCGCTTATCGGTCGGTGGTGACGAATAGGGCCATGGGTTCACCTTGCTCATTGATGACATATTGAAGGGCGTGCGTGACGTCGTTGTCCTTCCATAACCAGCGGGTGCTGCCATGCCGTGCCCAGCGTTTGGTTTTGGGTGCTTCGTTGGCGAGACGGTTCAGGTCGCGACTGGCGTAAGATTTGAATTCGAACATGATTCGTTCGGGTGGGATTTCGGCCTCCACGATGACGTGGACGTGGTTCGACCTACGTGCGCAGCCAGCAGGTTCCAGCGGCGGTGCGCGCAGTGACGGATTATGGAAGTAGGACGAGTGCTCGATTCGGTTCGCTGAGGACGTAGGGTTTGTGGAGCATTTCTTGGCGCTCGGCGTTGACGCGTTTGGGGTTGGGTTCGAGACGCGGACTGCCGACTAGGTTGTGAGTGCGGTCTACTGATCCGGATTGATCGCCGTGGAGGCGCGCGCCGTAGCAGGTGAAGGTGATTAGGTATCGCAAGGACCGCTCCTTTGCAGTCGCGGCTCGGAAGGGGATGTGCGGGTTGGCGGCATTGCAAACGGCTGTGTTTTGAGTGTAAGGGTTACTGTGATTGCGGTTCGGTGATTTTGATTGGTTGGCATGCAGATGTGCGCGGTAGCAGGTGAGGGTGATTAGGTATCGCGGGGCCGCTCCTTTGCAGTCGCGGCTCGGAAAGGGGATGTGGGGATTGGGAGGATTTTAAGATTGCGGTTCCGGCATGCAGATGTGCGCGGTAGCAGGTGAGGGTGATTAGGTATTGCGGGACCGCTCCTTTGCAGTCGCGGCTCGGAAAAGGGGATGTGGGGATTGGGAGCATTTCAAGATTGCGGTTCCGGCATGCAGATGTGTGCGGTAGCCGGTGAGGGTGATTAGGTATCGCGGGACCGCTCCTTTGCAGTCGCGGCTCGGAAAAGGGGATGTGGGGATTGGGAGCATTTCAAGATTGCGGTTCCGGAATGGAGATGTGTGCGGTAGCCGGTGAGGTGATTTGGTAGTGGGGGACCGCTCCTTTGCAGTCGCGGCTCGGAAAAGGGGATGTATCCGGTTGAGGGTAAGCGTTACTGTGATTGCGGTTCGGTGATTTTGATTGGTCGATAGGTGCCTATTGTTTCCTGCTAAAGGCGGTTGACCATGCACGAGAATGTTGTTATGCGCTGGAAACTGGCTTTTGCCTCACTGTTCGTTGTTTTGATTTTGGGCACTCGCTTGGCGATTGCCCAAAGTGGGGCACCTCAACACAATCTCGCTTTGAGTGACTTTTATGCGCATGATCCGTTTATTCTTGCCGATGCGGCTACTAAGACCTATTACCTTTACACGGCCATCGGCCCGCAGGCAATCGCTGGATCGGTCATGCGGCTGTTGTGACCTACAAGAGTTCGGATCTGAAATCGTGGGCTGGGCCTTACCTCGTCTTTTCGGTACCCGACGGCATCTGGGCGAATCCGGCCGACGGAGCTTGGGCGCCGGAGGTGCATCGTTATCGTGGCAAGTTGTATCTTTTCGTCACTCTTCACAACAACGACAAACTGCTGGATGAACCTGTTCCCGTTACTCATCCTGTTTATCAAGGGAAACCCGCGCCACTTCACCTCCGAGGGACGCAGATCTTTGTAGCGGACTCACCGGATGGGCCGTTTCAGCTACTTGGCAAGGGCAGCATTACGCCCCGTGACTTCATGGCATCTAGACGGCACTTTCTATTTGGAGAACGAGGTACCGTATATGGTCTACGCACATGAGTGGATTCAAACTCTGGATGGCACGATGGAGGCGATCCGGATGACGCCCGACCTATCCAGCTCCGTAGGCGAGCCATTCTACTTGTTCAAAGGTTCAGATGCTCCTTGGCTGAGCGAGCAGCACGGTACGTCGGCTAAAGCGCGCACCTATGTTACCGATGGCCCGTTTGTTTATCGCACTAGGAACGGCAAGCTGCTGATGTTGTGGTCGAGTTATCGCGACGGTCAGTACATGGAAGCCTTGGCCTATTCCGTATCCGGGAAGCTGGAAGGACCGTGGCGTCAGTCGGCACCGCTGGTTGGCGATGACAGTGGTCATGGTATGCTGTTTCGTACCTTCGACGACAAGCTGATGCTCGTTCTGCATCATCCGTTCCGCCAAGCTCACGCGGTGTTATATGAAATGCGCGATACCGGCGACACGATCGTTGTTGACCATGAGTGGAAGTGAGCGGAAGCTGGCTGAGTTAAGCGCGGCGGCGACGACGGTACAGGGCGATAACTCCCAGTCCTGCAGCGACGAGGAATGCTGCGCTTGGCTCGGGAGTGGCGGCAGCCGTCGTTGGTGATGTCCAGACCGGCATAGCCTGGGCAGCCTTCACCGTCTTGAATTCGCGGGGTGGACGGGCAACCTGAAATGAAATCAGCATAGTCATCGCTATTGGCCAGGGTGTTGTAGACTGCTCCGCCGGCTCCGTTGGTGGCGCCGCCAACCGCCTGAAGAACAGTCAAGCCTCCGTTTGGCTGTGCGACCTTTTCGAGCACACTAAGATTCTCAGAAAACGGATTACAAATCAAGTGAACATTGGTGCCCTGGCGACTGGCCCAATTCCTAGGGATGGGTTGTTTGAGGGGTGAGGTGTTGGAGGTGTAGGCGGGAACCAAAGGCGCGGGTGCCAATTTGTCGCCTGCCCTGTTATGGTTTGACAGCGGCGATGCGTAGGCGGCGGTAGTCGGCGAACCAGCCTTTTTCGGTGCGCAGGGATGGGGCAAGGTCTTCGAGGACGTCGTTGAGGGCTTGCGATCTTTGGGCTGGTGGCAGGGCCTCGAAATAAAACCATTTGAATTGGCGGATCCAGTTGGTCATTCCGTTTTCGCCTTCGAGCGGTGTGGGGCGGTCGTATAGCTCGGCGAGACGGACTTCTAGGCCGGAGTTATCTAGGATGGTCGCGTACTCTCCGATGGTGGGAAAGTAGGTATTGGCGGGTGGGAGGTTGTCACCTAGATAGCGAGCGAGGGTGGAGGTGACGGCATGGTCGATGATTTGGACGTTGCCGTGGCCTCCGAGTTCGGCGACGAAGCGACCTCCTTTTCGGAGGGAGTTACCGATGGCTTTGGCGGCGGCTTGGGCGTTGAGGACCCAGTGGAGGGCAGCGTTGGAGAAGACGGCGTCGAATTCGGAGGAATAGCGCATCTCGGTGACGCTTTGCAGAACGAAGGACAGCTTGGGGAAGTTCTGGCGGGCTTGGCCGATCATGGCGGGGGAGGAATCGAGACCGGTGACAGTTGCTCCGGTGGCGGCGATTTCGGCAGTTAGCTGGCCGGGGCCGCAGCCGATGTCAAGAATGCGTTCGCCGGGTTGGGGCTTGAGGAGTTCAATGAGTCCTTTGCCATAGTTCCAAACGAAGCTGTGGCTGGCTTCGTAGAGTTCGGCGTCCCACTTCTGCTGGCTCACGCGGTGTAGGCCCTGAGGATGAAATAGACGAGGACGCCGGTGACGGAGACATAGAGCCAGATGGGGAAGGTCCAGCGGGCGACTTTTTTGTGGAAGCGGAATTGGCTGCGGGTGGCCCACCACAGAGTGAGCAGGATGAGTGGGAGGGCGACCATGGAGGCGAGGATATGGGTGGTGAGAAGAGTTAGATAGGCGGGGCGGACCCAGCCGTAGCCGAGGGGGAATTTGGTATCGCCGTGGAAGGAATGATAGGTGATGTAGCTGACGAGGAAGAGGGCGGAGAAGACGGTGGCACTGATCATGAAGCGCATGTGGGTTTTGCGATTGCCGGCTTTGATGTTGCGATAGCCGAGGACGAGGCAGATGGCGCTGAGCGAATTGAAGATGGCGTTGGCGGCGGGCAGCGAGAGCACCCAGTTTGGTTCGGCGATGCGGCCTTTGAAATAGATGAGCCAGAAGAGGAACGCTGCAATGACGGCGCTAAGGACGAGAACGACGGCGATGGGGCCGCGGGTGAGTTGCTGGTCGGAGGTGGAAGAGCTAAGATTTGCCATCTTTATGAATTATCCTTGAGCAGCGCTTCGGCATCGCGGCGGAGGGCGGGGAGGCCGTCTTCATCCATGCTGGAGTAATAGCCGCGGATGACACCTTTCTTGTCGATTAAGGCAAATTTGGTGCTGTGCTGCATTTTGCCGATGACGTCGCCAACGTGGAAGGTGGTGTAGGCCAGGAGATGAACGGTTTCGGGAGTGCCGGTGAGGAAGGTCCATTGGGGAGTGGGTGCGCCGTAGTGGTGGGCGAAGGTGGTGAGAGCGGCTGGGGTGTCGTGATCGGGATCGACGGAGAAGGAGACCAGGTGGACGTTGGAATCGATTTGCTTGGAGAGTTGCTTCATGCGCGCGGTCATCATGGGGCATTCGGCGGGGCAGGTGGTGTAGATGAAGTCGGCGACCCAGACTTTGCCGGCGAGTTCGGAGGAGGGGAAGGGGTGACCGGAGGCGTCGGTCATGGTGAAGGTAGGGACGGTGTCGTAGCGGGGGAGTTTGTCGGCGCGGTTCGAGCAGTTTGTCAGTAGGAGGAGAAGGACGAGCGCAGAGATGGACCGGGGAATCACAGCCGAACCGGGTCGCAAATCATGAGCAAGTAGAGGATTGGCAGGTAGATTACCGAGGTGAGAAGGACACTGCGGGCGCGCAGGCGGGTTCTATCTTGCAGCACTTTGACGCTGGCATAGACGAACGCTGCCCCGAGGAGCAATGCGCCGACCAGGTAGATGGTACCGGCCATGCCCATCCATTTGGGGAGCAGGCTGATAGGGATGAGCAAAACGGAGAAGAGGAGCATTTGGCGGGCGGTGGATTCGCCGTCTGGTTCGACGACCGGGAGCATGCGGATGCCGGCGCGGGAATAATCTTCGCGATACATCCACGCGATGGCGTAGAAATGGGGGAACTGCCAGAGGAAGAGAATTGCGCCGAGGATCCAAGCGTCGGCAGTTAGGCAGTTGGCCGCTCCGGCGAAACCGATGAGTGGTGGCATGGCGCCGGGGAAAGCGCCGACGGTGGTGGACCACCAAGTTTTTTGTTTGAGCGGCGTGTAGAGAAACAAGTACAGGATCAGCGTGAGCGCGCCGAGTGCAGCAGTGAGCCAGTTGACGAAGAGGCCCATTTCGAGAGCACCGAGGACGGCTAGCGTGACACCGAACCACATGGCTGCTTCGGGTTGGATGCGGCCGGAGGGGAGGGGACGCATCTCGGTACGACGCATGTGTTTATCGGCTTCGCGTTCGTACCATTGGTTCAGCGCGGCGGTGCCGGAGGCCATGAAGGCGGTGCCGATTAAAGTGTTGAAAAGCGGCCAGATATGCCAGGGGCCGGAGTGGCCGAAGAAGTATCCAACTGCTGCGCTCATCACGATGAGCCAGGTGATGCGCGGCTTGGTTAACTCGAGGTAGTCTTTCACTGTGGTGGACAAAAGAGGCGAGCGTCGGGCCTTCTACATACTCTACACTAGCTGGCGGTTTGAAGGGTGCCGAAGCAACAGTTTAAGTGTACAGGTTCTTGTTTGGCGAGAAATTTGGTGGGTGGAGACGGGATTAATCGACGCGGAGCAGGCCTGCCATAGAGAGATCTTCGTCGAGTTGGGGCCAATGGATGCCGATACCGCCACCGAGGAGTTGGTAGTCGGCTCTTTGTTCGCGTGTTGCGTCGGCGAGCCGTGGGAACCAGAGTAGGGGCACGGAGATTTCTCTGCCATCGGCTAGGCGGACGAGCAAGCTTGCGTCTTGCGGGAAGCTTACGCCGAGGGCGAGGGGGTCAATTCGCATGACTACACTTTCTCAAATTGTTGGTGCGGTCTGGTACATTTTGACCGATGGAGCAGCGTGTCTTAGTTGGCGTGATTATGGGCAGCAAGTCGGACTGGGAGACGATGGCGCGCGCCAGCGAGGTGCTGAAGAAGTTGGAAATTGCGCATGAGTGCAAGGTGGTTTCGGCGCACCGGACTCCGGATTGGATGGCGGAGTATGCGAAGTCGGCGGCGGGGCGGGGGTTGGAAGTGATTATTGCTGCGGCGGGGGGCGCGGCGCATTTGCCGGGGATGGTGGCGGCGCATACGTCGGTGCCGGTTTTGGGTGTTCCTATTAAGAGCAGTGTGTTGAATGGTGTGGATTCGCTGCTATCGATTGTGCAGATGCCTGCGGGAATTCCGGTTGGCACGCTGGCGATTGGGAACGCGGGGGCGAGTAATGCGGCGTTGTTGGCGGCCGCGATTTTGGGGAATAAATATCCGGAGATACGGCAGCGGCTGGATGTGTTCCGGCAGCAGCAGACGCAGAGCGTGTTGGGGGACCGAGAGCTTTGACGGCTGTGAAACCAATTTTGCCTGGCAGCACCATCGGTGTTTTGGGTAGCGGGCAGTTGGGGCGGATGTTTGCGATTGCGGCGCGGCGGATGGGTTACCGCGTGCACACTTTTTCACCCGATGAGGACACGCCGACCGGGCAGGTGGCGGATGTGGAGATTCAAGCTCCGTATGAAGATTTGGATGCGGTGCGGAAGTTTGCTTCGAATGTGGCGGCGGTGACATTTGAATTTGAAAATGTTCCGGCGGCTACGGCAGAGGCGGCGGCGAGTTGCGGGGTGGTGCGTCCGGCGGGTGAGATTTTGCATACGACGCAGCACCGGTTGCGCGAGAAAACATTCTTGTCGAGCGCGGGATTGCCGTTGACGCCTTTTCGGCGCGTGGCGAGTTTGGCGGATTTGGAAACGGCAGCGGCAGAACTGCAGTTGCCGGCAATTTTGAAGACGGCTGACTTTGGATACGACGGTAAGGGCCAGTTTCGGATTCAGCGTGTGGAGCAACTGGCGGAGGCTTGGCAGGCGGTTGGAGAGAAGGAAGCGGTGCTGGAGGCGTTTGTCGATTTTAATTGTGAAGTTTCGGTAGTGGCAGCGCGGAGTGCGCAGGGAGATTTTGTTCACTACGGGACGGTAGAAAACCAGCATGTGAACGGGATTTTGGATGTGACGCTGGCGCCGGCGCGGGTGACGGAATCGGTAACGCGGCGGGCGGTGGAGATTACACGGGCGGTGTTCGAGAAGTTGGATGTGGTGGGCGTTTTGTGCGTTGAATTCTTTGTGACGAAGGCGGGGCAGTTGCTGATTAATGAGCTTGCGCCGAGGCCGCATAATTCAGGGCATTTCACGGTGGATGCGAACGTGACCAGCCAGTTTGAACAGCAATTGCGATGTGTGTGCGGATTGCCTTTGGGCGATGTGACGCAACTGGCTCCGGCGGCGATGGCGAATTTGTTGGGCGATCTTTGGACGGGCGGCGAACCCCACTGGGGCGCGGCGGCGGCGGTTCCGAATGTGAAGATTCATTTGTATGGGAAGCTGAGCGCGCGGCCGGGACGGAAGATGGGGCACTTGACTGCGATTTCGAAAACGGTGGGATTGGCGCATGAGGACGTGATGCGTGCGCGGAGTGCTCTGTAAACTGGGGAAGTGAAAATCTGTTTTTTTGACGCGTTTTCCGGCATCAGCGGCGATATGACTGTGGGTGCTTTGGTGGATGCGGGCGCGGATTGGAACGCGCTGCAAGCGTCGCTGAATAGTTTGAACCTGGGCGCGACGTTCACGTTTGAAAAGACCAAGCGGAAGGGTATTGCGGCGGGCAAGTTTTCGGTTGCGCACACGGAACAGAAGAAGCACCGGCACTTGCCCCATATTCAAAAAATCATTGAGGCGGGAGATTTGACAGACGCAGCGCGCAAGAATGCGCTGGCCGTGTTTGACAAGTTGGCGGAGGCGGAAGCGAAATCGCACAGCGTACCGATTGAGAAGGTGCATTTTCATGAAGTAGGCGCCGTGGATTCGATTTGCGACATTGTAGGCGCGTGCGCGGCGCTGGATTCGCTTGGTATTGATGAGGTTTATTGTTCGCGCATTAATGTGGGCAGCGGCACGGTAGAAACAGAGCATGGGACGCTGCCGGTGCCGGCTCCGGCGACTGTGGATACTGCTAAAGGATAAGCCCATTTATGCTGCGGGACCGATGACGGAGTTGGCCACTCCGACGGGTGCTGCGTTGATGGCGACGTTGGCAAAAGGATTTGGCGCGATGCCGGCGTTGCGCGTGCTGGGGCAAGGATTTGGCGCGGGCGATAAAGAGTTTGCGATGCTGGCGAATGTGTTGCGCGTGTTGCTTGGTGAACGCAGCGGGGCGGCGGAGACAACGACGGTAAGCGTGATTGAGGCGAATATTGATGATTCGACTCCGCAGGTGCTTGGCTTTGCGATGGAGCGTTTGTTGAGCGCAGGCGCGCTGGATGTGACGTTGACGCCTATTTATATGAAGAAGAATCGGCCGGCGGCGATGCTTTCCGTGATTTGCGCGCCGGAAAACGCGGAAGCTTTGGCGGCGATTGCGTTTGCGGAAACCAGCACGTTGGGGGTCCGGATGCAACGGCGGAGCGGCGAGTTTTGGCGCGGGAAATAGCGGAAGTAGAAACGCCGTATGGGAAGATTCATGTAAAGCACGCTGAAGGGGGAGTTATAGCGCCGGAATACGATGATTGCCGCCGCGCCGCCCTGGAGCACAACGTTCCGCTACGGAATGTGATTAGTGCCGCAACTAAGAAATGAACCGTTATTACCTGACAACGCCCATCTATTACGTCAATGCCGCGCCGCATATTGGGCATGCCTACACCACTATTGCGGCGGAAGTGATTGCGCGTGTAAAACGGCTGCGAAGGCCTTGACGTTGTGCTGACTTCTGGGACCGATGAACACGGCACAAAAGTGGAGCGGGCGGCACGGGCACAGGGCAAAACTCCAGAACAATTTGTCGATCTGATTTCGGGCGAGTTTCAAAATGTTTGGAAGCGGTTGGACCTTAAGATTGATCGCTTCAAACGCACGACTGCGCCCGACCACGCGAAGTTAGTCAACAAATTATTTCGCGATTGCGAGGCCAACGGCTTCATCTACAAAGGCACTTACACCGGGATGTATGCGGTAGTGAGTGAAGCGTTTGTGAACGATGCGAAGCCAGGCGATGTTGATCCGGAAACCGGCAAGCCATACGAAGAATTGACGGAAGAGAATTATTTCTTCAAGCTTTCGGCGTTCACGGATAAGTTGTTGCAGTTTTATGAGGACAATCCGGATTTCATTCAACCGGAGATTCGGCGCAACGAAGTGCTGGCATTTGTGAAGCAGGGGTTGGCGGACCTCTCCATTACTCGGACGAGCATTAAGTGGGGGATTCCGCTGGAATCGGATCCGGCGCACGTTTTCTATGTTTGGTTCGATGCACTGATGACGTATTACACGGCGGTGGATGGCGAGAATCGTTGGCCGGCGGATTTGCATTTGATCGGCAAAGAGATTCTGCGCTTTCACACGGTGTATCTGGCCTGCGTTTTTGATGGCTGCCGGATGGCCGCTGCCGAAGAAGGTTTTTGCGCACGGCTGGCTGCTGTTTGAGAACGACAAGATGAGCAAATCTCGCGGAAATATTGTGCGGCCAACGCCGATTGCCGACACGATGGGCGTGGATGCGCTGCGGTATTTCCTGCTACGCGAGATTGTATTTCGGGTCGGACGGCAGTTTCAGTTTCGATGCGCTGGTGAACCGTTACAACTCGGATCTGGCGAACGGCTTGGGCAACTTGGCCAGCCGCACGCTGAAGATGATTCAGGATTATCGCGGCGGGGTGCCTCCGGTTGGGCCGAACGACGAATCGATTGTAGAGCGGAGCCGCGATATTGTGCGATCGGTGAAGGAAGCTTACGAACAGTTTGAGTTTTCGAAAGCGCTCGAATTGAGTTGGGGTTTTGTTGGGATGCTGGACAAGTTCATTGTCGAGCGTGCGCCTTGGAAATTGGCCAAAGATGAGACGAAGGCCGACTTGTTAGACCAAACTCTGGCGACGGTATTTGAAGGCCTGCGGCAAATCTGCGTGCTTGCCTATCCAGTGATTCCACACACGAGCCAGCGAATTTGGGAGCAGATGGGTATGACGAAGCCGCTGGACCAGTTGACTTGGGATGAAGTGACGGTGAGCAAGCAGATTGGCACGCTTGGGCCGGTGTATCCGCGATTGGATGTTAAAGCGACGGTAGAGAAGATGCAGGAGTTGGAAGTGGTGGAGAAGGCGCGGCAGGCAGAATTACTGGGCCACGCGAAGGAAGAGCCGAGTGCGGCTGCGATTCCCATATCGCCGATTGCACCAAGCATTTCGATTGACGATTTTGCGAAGGTGGATTTGCGCGTTGGACAAGTGAAATCGGCCGAGCCGGTGAAGGGCGCGGATAAGCTTTTGCATTTGAAGATCGATATCGGGGAGGCGGAGCCGCGGACAATTGTTGCGGGGATTGCACTGGCATATAAACCTGAGGCGTTGGTGGGCCGCAAGGTGGTGATTGTGGCGAACCTGGAACCGCGAAAGCTGCGCGGCATCACATCGCAAGGGATGATTGTGGCCGCGAGTTTGGAAGGCGGATCGCCCGTGCTCGCGGCGTTTTTGGAAGACGTGCCAGTGGGCGCGCGGCTGAAATAACGTGCTGGTGGATTCGCATTGCCATCTGGACGATTCGCAATTTGAATCCGATCGAGCGGCGGTGATTGAACGCGCGCAAAAAGCGGGCGTGGGATGCATGCTGGCTATTGGCACGGGCAATGGGCCGCCGGATTTGGAGGTGGCGGTGCGCGTGGCGGATCAATATGAATGCGTTTATGCGACGGTTGGTGTCCACCCGAACGATTCACCGAAAATTCAGCCTGATACTTTCGCACATCTGCAGGCGTTATTAGCGCATCCAAAGGTCAAAGCGATTGGTGAGATTGGTCTGGACTACCATTGGGGCACACCGAAGGAAGTTCAAACTCCGGCCTTTATCCAGCAGCTTGAGATGGCAAAGGCGGCCCGAATGCCCATTGTGATTCATACGCGCGATGCTTGGGACGACACTTTAGCGGTGTTGAAGCAGCATTGGGTGGGAGGCGGATTGCCTTGTTTGATGCACTGCTTCACCGGCACGGCGGAACAGGCGCGCATTTGCCTCGATTTAGGTTTCCATTTGGCGTTTGGCGGCGTGACTACTTTTCCGAAAGCCGCAGAGATTCGGGAGGCCGCGCGCATTGTTCCGAGCGAGCGGCTGATGTTGGAAACGGACGCGCCTTACCTGGCGCCGGCGCCGTTTCGCGGCAAACGTAACGAGCCTGCCTATGTTGCGCACACGGCTAAAGTGGTGGCGGAGTTGCGCGGCGTTTCCGTGGATGAACTAGCGCGACAGACCACCGAAACTTTCAAAAATTTTTTCGGACTTGCGACACTTTTAGAGACACCTAATGTTCAGTAGAATACGGCAGTCCATATCGGCACGCGAAGCTTTTGAGCTGGTAAAGGCAGACCTGGAGCTTGTAGAGCGTGAGATCAGTGTGGAATCGGTCGCGTCGATTCATGCGATCACGACGATTAACCAGTATTTGCAATCGGGCGGCGGGAAACGTCTGCGGCCTACGCTGCTGCTGCTTTGCAATCGGCTATTTGGACAGTCGAATGATACGGCGCGGCGGCTGGCGGCGGTGGTGGAGATGATTCACACGGCTACGCTGGTGCACGATGACGTGATTGATTTGGCGCGCACACGGCGAGGACGGCCGTCGAGCAATGTGGTGTGGGGCAATCACATCGCGGTGCTGGCGGGCGACTGGTTGTACATGCAAGCATTTCAGCTTGCTTTGCGCGAACGCAATTTTCATCTGTTGGATGTGCTGATTTCGCTGACGCAAATGATGGTGGAAGGTGAGTTGCTGCAGTTGGACCGCTTGCGCCGTATGGACATCACGGAAGCGGATTACATGGAACTGGTGGACCGCAAGACGGCGAGTTTGTTTTCGGCCTGTGCACGTTTGGGATCAATCGCCGCTGGCGCAGATGAGCAGCAAGAAGCAACGCTGGGCGACTTTGCATGGAACCTGGGGATGGCGTTTCAGTTAGTGGACGACATTCTGGATTTCACATCGACAGAAAAGATTCTGGGCAAGCCGGCGGGCAATGATCTACGCGAGGGCAAGATTACTTTGCCTTTGATTTATGCGCTGGAGAAGGCGCAGCCAGAGGAACGGAAGTGCGTTGAGACGATTCTTGCCGATGGGAATTACGAGAATGTGCCTTTCATGCAGGTGCTGCAAATTTTAGACCAGTATAAGGCAGTGGACCGGGCGTATGAGCGCGCCTATAGTTTTTCCGATAAGGCTCGGACGATTATTTCGCGATTCCCGGAGAACGCGGCGCAGCGGGCGTTGCTGGCGATTGTGGAGTTGGTGACGGACCGGGTTTCTTAGGATTGGGGCGACGTTCTGTGCAGACCCAGGCGTTCGGCGATTTGCTGTTGATAACGACTCATGCGGAGTTCTTGGCCGTCTTCGAGCAGCACCAGGTGGTAGCCGTTGAACCACGGATGCACTTCTTTTACGAAGTGCAGGTTGACGATGGTAGAGCGGTGAATTCGGACAAATTGCTTGGGATCCAGTTTCTGTTCCAGGTTTGAGAGCGTCTCGCGAATGTCATAGTTGCGAGCGGACAGATGCACTCGCGCGTAGTTTCCTGCCGATTCGATCCATTGGATCTCGCGGGTTTTTACAAATATAATTCGGCCGTTCTCCGCGATTGGCAAACGGTCGATGTGGTTCTTGTCACCGCTGCCATTCTCAATAGTTTGCAAAAGCCGCTGTAATAGGTGGCGATCTGGCAAGTCCGTTAGACGCTGACGAGCGCGGGCCAGTGCCCGGTCGAAGCGAGCCCTACCAAACGGTTTTAGCAGGTAATCCAAGGCATTGGCGTCGAATGCGGCTAGAGCGTGCTGATCGTAGGCTGTTACAAAGATGGTTGCCGGCATTTGCTCCAAGCCAACACGACTGATAACTCCGAAGCCATCCAACTCCGGCATTTGGACGTCTAAGAAAACAAGATCCGGCTTATGAGAAACGATCGCGGCTGCAGCCGATTGTCCATCGCCGCACTCATCCACCACATGAACATCCGGATGGTGTTTGAGAAAGCGGCGGATACTTTGCCTAGCCAGCAACTCGTCGTCAACAATGAGTGCGCGAATGTTCATCAGACCGCCTGTGTTTCGAACTCAGCTACTGGCAGCGGCAAAGGCCGTGCAGGAATGGATAACGAAACCAGCACGCCGCGAGGGGCGATATTGCGGATGACGAACGCTTGCTGAGAGCCGTAGAGACGTTCGAGGCGGGCGATTGTGTTTGATAAGCCGACACCGCGGGGAACCAGTTTTTCCAGCGTTTCGTTCAGGGCACCGTTCTGGTTCTTTATTTCAATCGTCAGCCGATTTTGATCCAGAAAGGCCTGGATGGACACCACATCGGCTTGCTTTCGAATACCGATTCCATGCTGGATGGCGTTTTCGACCAGTGGCTGCAATAAAAGGCTTGGCACGGCGCAAGATTGCGCTGCTTCCTGAATTTCGAAATCAAACCGCAGCCGGTCGCCAAAACGACGGCGCTGAATGGCCGCATAATGCTTCAGAAATTCGATCTCGTCGCGGAGCGGAATTTCCTGCCGGTTCAAGGTCTGAAGGGAGGAACGCAATAGTTCGCTGAGCGACAGCAGGATTTCTTCGGCTCCCTGCGGATCTTCGTAGATGAGCATGGTGGCCGCTTGCAGCGTGTTGAACAGAAAGTGCGGTTGTAGTTGAGAGCGCAGCGCCGCCAAGTGCGCTTCCGTAAGCTGCGCCTCCAGTTGTGCGGCGTGCAGTTCGCGACGGCGCGCCCGGTCATACATGCGATAGATATGCAAAGCCGCAAGCAAGCCCCAGTAAGTGAGAAAGCAAATCTGCGCATGGTGTACGAAGTAATGCCGGAGAGCGGCTGAGAAGGCCCACGTCCCCTTGCGCGGTAGCCAAGCGAGACTGGCTTCCCCAAAAACACCGACGGCGGTGAGCAGCAAATTGGCTAGAACATGAATCGGAAACGACCGCTTCCAGGTGCGCAGCCGGATAGGCCAGTGGTTCCCGAACCACAGCACGGCTGGCGTAAGCACGCCCCAGATGTAGCCGGAACTGACTATGTAGTAGCCGAAGCGAAGTGGCTCGCCATGCGTCAGATCGTAAAGGTAACGTTGACAGGAGAAGAAGAGGACGACCAGAATCCAGGCGGCGACCATCAGGGCGCGCCGGATTTTGGATGATAGCTTCCGATCCGCCACATTCCAAATCTAAACCCCACGCAGCGGCATTTGCAAACAACGTGGCGGGATTACGATCCACCACCTGCGGGCTACGATTCGTCCCAATTTTCTGGGCTGGAAGAGCGAATAGCCGCATGCTGAGTGCAGACGCCATGAATTCTGGTATCTCGATTAGCGTGAATGGCAAACAGTATGAAGTGAGGGAGGCGCCCGGAACTCCTTTGCTTTGGGTGCTGCGCGACACGCTGGGTATGACAGGCACCAAATACGGCTGCGGCATGGGCCTTTGCGGGGCATGCACGGTTCACCTGGATGGGCAGGCAGTTCGTTCATGTCAAACGCCTTTGAGCGCTGTTGGAACAAAGAGAATTATCACGATAGAAGGTCTTTCACGCAACCGCAGCCATCTGGTGCAGCGCGCCTGGATTGCCGAGCAGGTTCCACAATGCGGCTATTGTCAATCCGGCCAAATCATGCGGGCGGCGGCGCTTCTGGCGATGAAACCGCATCCGACGAAAGATGAAATCGATCAGGAGATGAGTGGAAACACTTGCCGTTGCGCTACCTATCAGCGAATTCGGCGAGCCATTGAGCGTGCTGCACAGGGGAAAGTATGAGCGCGGTGTTCAGCCGCCGCGATGCGCTAAAAACCGGCATGGCATTGTGGCTGGGCTTTCGCTTTCCGTTGCGCGGACAGACGCCGGACACCGTTGCCAGCAGCCCGGATCTTCTGCAAGCGAATGCCTGGGTGCGGATTGCGCGAGATAACCGAATCACCATCTTGACCGAGATACCGGAGATGGGACAAGGAACGCGTACCGCTAACGTGATGATGTTGGCGGATGAACTGGAGGTGGAATGGGCGAGCATTCAGTGGGAGCAAGCGCCCACGGCACCCAAGATCTACACGCATCTGCACACCGGCGGCAGTGGCGGCACGGCAGCCACATGGACTCCCATGCGGGTAGCGGGGGCGCAAGCGCGCGAATTGCTGCTGAGCGCAGCGGCGCAACAGTGGGGCGTACCAAAAGGAGAATGCCGCGCGGATAACGGCGCGGTGGTGCATCAAGCTACCAAGCGCCGGTTGACGTATGGCGAATTGATTGACACAGCTGCGAAGCTTACCGCGCCGGATTTGAGCCAGGTTCCGCTGAAGGATCCGAAAGACTTTCGATTCATCGGCAAACCCATGGGACGCGTGGACACTCCGAGCAAGGTGGATGGGAGCGCGGTTTTCGGCATCGATGTGCGCATTCCCGGCATGCTTTATGCCGTGATCGCGCGGTGTCCACACTTCGATGGCAAGGCGCTGCGCGTTGATGATTCCGATGCGAAGGCACATCCGGGAGTGAAGGCCGTCTTTGCTGTTCCGGCGATCGGCTTTGTGCCATCGATTGGCCGCAATTTGAATGTGGCAGGCGGCGTCGCGGTGGTGGCAAATTCGACTTGGTCGGCACTGCAAGGGCGGAAGGCTCTGAATATCACTTGGGATAAAGGTGCCGGGCCCAAGAGAGTACAGCAAGCTTGCAAGCGCAGTTCCGGGAAATGGCAAGCGGTCCACCCAGTGTGGTTTCGGTTGAACGCGGCAATGTAATCGAGGCGCGGACAAAAGCGTGGAAAACAATTGAGGCTGACTACGAAATGCCTTTTCAAGCGCACGCCACCATGGAGCCGATGAACACGACGGTGCATGTGCGAGAGGACGGACGCATCGAAGTCTGGTCGCCGACACAGATTGCCAACGTTGCGCAGGAGACGATCGCCCATCTAGCGGGCATCGCGCCGGAGAACGTTACCGTTCACCTGATGTTATCGGGCGGATCGTTCGGACGACGCTATCAATGGGATTACTTAGCGGAATCTTACCAAGTGGCGAAGGAAATGAACGTTCCCGTGCAGCTGATGTGGACGCGTGAAGACGATATGCAGCACGATTTCTATCTGCAATATTCCTATCAGCGATTGAGCGGCTCGCTGGATGAGGCAGGCAATATTGTGGCTTGGTCGCACCGCCTGGTCTCCACACCGATTCGCGCCGTGTTCGACTCGCCCGAAGCGTTGAAAGATCCCAAACATGTCGCAAGCCAGGATGTCACGGGCGACATTCCGTATGAAGCGCCGAACTACCGGGCGGATTATGCACCGGTTCTGTCGGTTGTGCCGCGGGCGTGGTGGCGGTCCGTCTCATCGCCATTTCAAGTGTTCGCGATCGAATGCTTTGTGGATGAGCTAGCGCACGCTGCTGGACAAGATCCGTATGAGTTTCGCCTGAAACACTTGCGCGCGGACAAGGGTACACAGACGACGAAGTTGCGAGCGGTGCTACAACTTGCGGCGGAAAAGTCCGGTTGGGGCAAAGCGCTGCCGCCGCACCACGGTCGTGGAATGGCGTGCTGCCTTTTCGGCGAGACTTATGTCGCGCATGTGGCCGAGGTTTCCGTTGACGATGGCGGCACGTTCCGCGTTCATCGTGTGGTGAGCGCTGTTGATTGCGGCTTGGCGGTGAATCCAGACAGCGTGCGTGCGCAGATTGAAGGCGGCATCAACTATGCGCTCACACCCGTACTTCATGGCGAGATCAGCGTGAAAGAAGGAGCGATCGAGCAAAGCAATTTTCACAACTATCAGGTGCTACGGATGAAGGACGCGCCGGAGATTGAGGTGCATCTTGTGCCTGCGACTGGCAATCCGAGCGGCGGAGTGGGGGAAGCCGGTGTGCCTCCCCTTGCGCCTGCTGTGGCAAATGCGATTTTCGCGGCAACGGGCAAGCGCGTGCGACGTTTGCCGATTTTAAAGGTTGTGTAAGGAGCGAAGTGCCGAGCTATTTCTGGAATGGCGGGAGATGAACCCCTGGATCAGTTTGGTGTTCTCTCCAATTGTGGCTTGAGGCGGGCAATCCAACGCGTTTGGTCGGAAGTTAGCTTGGCTTGCTCAACGTCCACAAGTTTCTGTGCCTCCGCCAAGTGGTGACCGTCAGCAAGTTCTAACCACGCGATAGCTTGCAGCCATTGATCCTCATCGCGTTGAGGACCGGCTAGCAGGAGTTTGCCCAGATGGTACTGGCATTCCGGCGTTCCGGCCGCAGCGCACAAACGGTAATATCGCTTCGCTCGTTCTGTATCAGTCGGCACACCGCTGCCGTGCTCATAGATGCCGCCGAGGACGAATTGCGCTTGGCGACTTCCCAGAACCGCTGCATTACGAATTAGGGAATAACCTTTTTCGGCATCCTTCGGCAGCAGGTCGCCCTTTACGTAGGAATCGCCGATGAGATACAGTGCCGGCCCATAATTCTTTGCGGCCGCATGTTGAACGAGTGCGAGACCGTTCGCCTGATCCTTCGGGAGAACAACGCCTTGAATTTCCCACTTTCCGACAATGAATTCGGCTGGCACGTACTTATGATGGGCCAATTCCTGCATGGTCTGGATGTCTTTGTCGCCAGGTTTTGACGTATCGTCCAGCGCCCAACGGCTGACAATTCCGTTGAACTGCGTTCGGCGCCCCTCCTCTTTAGAATCGAATGCGACGTTGGACAAACGAAAGGATACTTCTACGGTGGCTCGAATGGCGACGGGTGTGCCGTTCCTAGTCGCCGGATTGAATTCCCAGTTTGCAACCGCTTCCTGGGCACGTTCATCAAGGCCGAAGCCGAGCGGACTCAAGAGTACGATGTTTTGGGGACTCCCCGCTTCGTCGATGACAAGATCGATCAGCACATTCCCTTGAATTCGGGCATCGAGCGCGGACTGAGTGTATTTCGGTTCGACTTTGCGAAATAGTTTGGGAGGTACGTCTCCCGGTTTAAGCCGGCCGGGAGTCGTTGTATCGGTCGTGTTGCCGCCAAGTAACGACAGCGATGAAAGAAGGAGGAGGATGAGATCTAAGGCAGCTGGCACTTAAACTATTAGACTGTACGTGCATGGCCAGCAGCCTTATTCCGCCATCGACCATAGGGTGACTGAAGAAATACTGAGGTTTGCACTGGCTTCGGGCGTGAAGTCCAAAGGTGCAAGCGCCGATATGAATACCGTAGCCCCGGTATGCATCGGAAGCGTTGCGCGTTTCTTCTAAAAATAGCTGTTATTTGTGCGCTGTTTGCAGTGCGCGGCGCAGCTATTTCCGGAAGCGCTGCACCACGTTTTAGCTTTCATCACTACGGCGCGGAGTCGGGGTTGGCGAACGCCACCGTTCTGGCGCTATATCAAGATAAAACTGGCTTTCTATGGGTGGGAACCGAATCGGGATTGTATCGCTACGAAGGCTCTTTTTTCCGGCAGATTGACGCCAATGATGGGTTTCCGTGTCTGGCAGAGGTGGGGGGCATTGTAGAAAGTGACGACGGTGCGCTTTGGGTTTTGGGCTGTAACCACTTATATAGATCGTGGCGCGGGCACTTTGAGCTTGTTCCTTATGGGGACATCATCAAAGATTCATTGCAGGGGATGACGGCGGAAGGGGTTGGCGCTCTGGTTGCTTCACACGATGGGATTTTGCAGGCAACCGGGAAGCGAGATACCAACGGACATCTGGAGCTTCGGGTGTATCCTTTGCCCGCTTCAGTTCGCAATAAGTCGATGCGTGGGTTGTATCGCAACGGGGAGACCTTATGGTTCGGCTGCGATCAGAAGCTTTGGAGTTTCCGATCCGGTGTGCTGACGGATTATGGCACCGCGTTTGGTCTGCCAGTTGGGGATTGGGACGGTATCCAAATCAAGCCGAATGGCGAAATGTGGGTACGCAGTCCGAAGCTGACTTATTGGAAGGAACGCGGAGGCGCGGCGTTCCATGTCTTTCCAGGCTTAGCTCCCAGTTTCTCCAACGCGTTCACGGCCATTACGAAGGACGGTTCGGTGTTGATTCCTACGTCGGAAGGCTTGGCGGTGATTGGACCTCACGGAACACAGATCATCGACCAGGCGCGAGGGCTGCGTACATCGCTAACGAGCGTGGCGATAGAGGACCGGCAAGGCTCCATATGGGTTGGCTTGCTGGGCGAAGGCTTAGCCCGTTGGCAGGGACGCGGTGAATGGCAGGCTTGGACCAAAGAGAATGGATTGCCATCGAATATTATTTGGAGCATTACTCGGGCGCAGAAGGATCAATCTTTGTGGGTTGGAACGTCCCAGGGCGTCGCCCGATTTGCTCCGAATGGCAGTGTCAGGGTGTGGAATTGGGCGCAGCAGGTGAACGGCACTGTTCGCTGGATAAGAGAAGCTCCCGATGGCGGCATCTGGCTGGTAGCGCAGGGCGATACGCTCGCGCGGATTGATCCCATATCGGGTAAGGTCAAATTCTTCGGCAAGTCGGAGGGGATGACGGCCCACCATCTTGTGCGCGGAAACTTTGATGCTGAAGGGCGACTGTGGCTGGCGACAAGGAGCGGACTCTTTGTCAGCAAATCCGTGACGGCGGAGGCGCATTTTGAAGCAGTTCCGGGATCTCCGACGGGGGTTTGGGACGCCGCGCAGGACAAAACGGGAGCCATATTCGCCACATCGGCGCGTGGGTTATGGCGGTACAGCAACGAGGGCTGGCAGCATTTCGACAAGAACTCGGGTTTGCTGTCGAACTCACCATACGTGATTGCGATTGCTCCGGACGGCGCTCTATGGCTGAGGCACCGGTATGACGGCGCGGTGGAGCGGGTTGAGTTTAGCGGGGACCGCCTTGCCTCTGATTTGGAAGTAAAGCCAGACAACACACCGGCTCAGATGACAGCGTTGCACGGATTCGATTCGCATGGGGGTTACTGGCAAGGGACGGCTGATGGATTGGCGATGCTGGAGGATCCGGCGAGCTATGTCTCAGGCTCAAAGACCGCGCACACATGGCGATTCTTCACCCAGGAAGACGGTCTGGTAGCGAACGACACGGACGGCGAGGCATTCTGGGCTGATTCGGACGGAAGCGTCTGGATTGGGACGAGCGGCGGCTTGGCGCATTATTCGGCGGCCACGGACAAAACGCCACAGAGTGCAGTGGATGCGAGCGAGGGCTCACCTATCATCACCGCAGAACAGGTTTCACAGCGTCCGAGGTCCGCGCAGATTCAATTTTCGTCACTGGATTTTATTAACGAGGGACTGACGCAATTTGCCTATAGCATTGACGGCGGTAACTGGGTGGACGCGAAGGAACGCTCGGTGACATTGGCGTCGCTCCATCCGGGCAATCACCAATTCCGCGTTCGCATGCGTCCTTGGGGGAATGGTTGGAATGCGAAGACTGCATCCGTGGTTTTCACTTTCGAACCTTTTTGGTGGGAAACATGGTGGGCGTCGCTGCTGGCTTGTATTGTCATGGGCGGTGGTGTATTTGGCGTGGCGAAGCTTTGGATAGGTTCACAGCGGCGGCGAGCTGACGAGCGGGCTCAGATTCTGGAAGAAAAAGCGCGGGCGGAGGCGGCCAGCCAAGCCAAGAGTCTGTTTCTGGCGCATATGAGCCATGAGATACGAACTCCGTTGCATCAGATCATCGGGCTGACGGAGGACTTGGCGGCTTTGACTTTGCCGGCGGACGTTCGTGAGATAACCACACATTTGCAATCTTCCGGCAGGGGCCTTTACAACCTGCTCAATGGCATTCTGGATTTCTCGAAAATCGAAGCGGGCAAGCTGGAAATTGAAAGCGCAGCGTTCCAGCTTCGGCCGGCGCTTTCCGAGAGCCTGAGTCTGTTTTCCAGAACGGCCAACGAAAAAAGGATTGGGCTTGTGCTGGATTATGATGCTGCGCTGCCTGACTTCGTGATGGGCGATTCCACACGATTGCGCCAGGTACTGGTTTGTCTATTGTCAAATGCGGTGAAGTTCACGCACGAAGGGCAAATCAAGGTCAGCGCTCAGGTGAAGACGGCGCAGGAAAGCCGCACTACGGTGCAGTTTTCGGTGGCGGACAGCGGCATCGGAATTTCAGCGGAAAAGCTTAGCCGGTTGTTCCGTCCATTTACCCAAGGCGACGCATCCACCACACGTAAGTATGGCGGAACTGGGCTGGGGCTCACCATCGCGAAGTCGCTGGTGGCGCTTATGGGCGGTGAGTTGGCGGTCACATCAGCGGCAGGCCAAGGAACTTGCTTTACGTTCTCGCTGGTATTCGAACATGCATCCGGTGAGCCCAAGGCCGAAGAACTAGCCCGGCCGCTGAACAAGCTGCGGATTCTGGTGGCGGAAGATAACAAGATCAATCAAAAAATTCTTCTGAATTTGCTGGCGCGCATCGGGCACCATGCCGATGTGGCGTCCGATGGAGCGCAGGCAATTGATGCGGCAATCCGCCAGACTTACGATCTGATTCTTATGGACATTCAGATGCCCAACGTGGACGGCATTGAGGCGACGCGGCAAATCAGACACTCGCTGACGGGTAAGCCACAGCCACGGATTCTGGCTTTAACTGCCCATGCCACAATGGACGATCGCAAGGAATGCATCGAGGCCGGGATGGACGGGTATTTGACCAAACCGATCAGCCAGGATGTGTTGAGCCGCTCGCTGGCCGACATCTGACAAATCGCTCCGAAAAAGCGGTATAGTAATTAGCCAAAGGGGAATCGCATGAACTTGCTCCTCACCCCCGGAAGCTTGCGGCTCGTCGCAGGCCTTACTTTGGCTGCCACGCTCGCTGTGGCCCGGCAGAATCCTGTTGTCTCGAACAACTTTCAACCCAGGTCCACCTCGACCGAGGCTGCGGCTAAGCCGGACATCAGTATCGAATTGCGCGGCGATATTTACATGGCGCGCAAGATGTATCGAGAAGCCATCGACAAATACCGCGAGGGCCCGCCGAATTCGCCTGTCTTGACCAACAAGATCGGTATTGCGTTTCACCAGATGTCGCAATTGGATCTGGCGAAGAAAAACTATCAACGCGCCATTAAGCTGGACCCGAAGTATTCGGAAGCTATCAACAACCTGGGCACCATTTACTATGCGGAGAAGAACTTCCGGCGTTCGATCAACCTGTATAAACGGGCGCTGAAATATTCACCGCCTTCCGCTTCAATTTATTCAAATCTGGGTGCGGCCTATTTCAGCCGGCACGAATACAAGACCGCTGTCGATTGTTACCAAGAAGCATTGAAGCTTGATCCGGATGTTTTCGAGCACCACAACAGCTTCGGAACATTGATGCAGGAGCGTGATATTGAGGAGCGCGCCACCTACCATTTGTACATGGCGAAGCTTTACGCGCAGAATGGATCGACCGAGCGTGCGCTAATCTATCTTCGTAAGGCTTTGGAGGAAGGCATTAAGGATCGAAACAAGATCGCCACGATGCCTGAATTCGCGTCCATAAAGACCGACCCCGCTTTTCTGCAGTTGCTGGCGGAGAATCCGAAGCCCCTGTAGAAGAGGTTTTTCCTGAAATTTACATCACGTTACCTGACTGCTGCGGCCACTTGTGTCGCCGTTTTAAGTCTCGCGAACTGCGCCAAGAAGGCGAATACGATTCAAAGAGTGGGCATTTTGCCCGCGAATCTGCTGATCAGCGATCCCTCGTCCGAGTGGCTGAAAGCCGGGGTGCCGATAGTCCTGCAGTATGACCTGTTGACGTCACATTGGATTGTTCCGGGACTTTCCACCGACGAATCGACAGCTAAACAAGCGGGTGCCACTCATCTGTTGCGGACTTCTATCGAAAGCCGCCAAGGGGGCATACATTTCGAATCGACTTTAGTGGATTTGGCAACCCAGAAGGTGGTGCGTGTGGAATCGGCAGATGCTTCGTCGCCCTCCATTCTTTTGCCGGCCATCAATGCATTAGCAAAGAAGCTGGATCCGGATGCCGGCGTGTTTAGCACCAATGTAACGGCGGCTTGGCAGGCCTACACGGCGGCCGAGAGCACCAGCAACGCGCAAGAGCGCGGGCAGGCTGTCAATCAAGCCATTACAAAAGATAAGAATTTCGGTTTTGCCTGGGTGACTTTGATGGAGATGATTCCGGCCAACCGCGACACCGACTTAAAGAACCTACTGGATGAGGCCAAGAGCCATCGAGCATTCTTTACGCCATACGACCAAGTAAAGTTTGACTTAGCGCTTGCCCGGCTGCAGAGCACAACACCGGCCGACCAGGTGAAGGGTGCCCAAGCAGTGCTGAAACTGGCTCCAAACGATATGTCAGCGCTGGCTACGCTCGGCAATTACGAGATTGTTCAGGGGTCGAATGCAGCGGGAGAAGCCGCGTTGCGTCAGGCAGCTGCTTTGAATCCTCTGAATCCGAACTTGCATTTTGAATTAGCGCGCGGGTTGATGGAAGTGCGGAAGTTTAAAGAAGCCGAAGGGTTGCTTGCGGGACTTGATAAGAATCATCCCGATAGCCCGGAGTTAGCAACCTGCGTTCTTTTAGAAGGCGACAAGACGCGTGCGGCCGGCATCATGGATAGGGCCATGGCGGGGGTGGATAACCCGGATATGAAGAACGTGTTGCACGGCGCGTGGGAAGTGATGTCGGGCGATCGTCAAAAGGGCATTGATACGCTTTTGACCAGCAAATATCAGGCTTCGAATATACAGGTGCTGGCGTTTAGTCAGGCCGCTATTTGGCAGATGATGGGCGGCGACTATGCAGGGGTAAACAAAACTTTCGCCGGTCTGCCGAAGCCCGATCCGAAGCAGCCGGTTTCTCCCCTGCCATTTCTGGTTTCGCTGCTGGCCGATAAGACAACGCCGCCGGCCGAGTGGAAAAAGAAGATTGATACGCTGCCGATACCGAATAACGTCAAGGCGCCATTGTTTGCCTATGGGTTCTTTTTGCACGGTAATTATCAAGAGGCCGCCGATGCGTGGCAGAAACAACTCGACTCCACCCATGGCGAGGATTTGCATGCGCGAGCAATGTTGGCGTCTTCGCTTGATCATTTAGGCAAAAAGGCGGAGTCGCAAAAAATAGCGGTGTTACCGTTTTCGCCGGATTTTACGGATTTATATGCGGCGATTTCGTTCACCGAAATGCGGCGCATGCTCAGCCTTCAATCGCCGCAGTAGAATTGGCCTGTTGAGGGCCAATGAACAACACCAAGCTTTATTACGGCAAGTATCGCGGAATAGTTACGAACAATATTGATCCCGAGATGACGGGTCGCGTGCAGGTGGAAGTGCCGGGCGTGAAGGCCACAGGATGGGCGATGCCATGTGTGCCGGTGGCGGGTTTGCAGGCTGGTGTGTTCGTAGTGCCGCCCATTGGATCACAAGTGTGGGTTGAATTCGAGCAAGGCAATGCGGACTATCCGATTTGGACCGGCGGGTTTTGGGGCAATGCAGCGGAAGTTCCTGTGGTCGCCTTGAGTCCGGCGCCCGTTCCGCCCGGCCAGAACTTTGTATTGCAAACGGCACTACAGAATCTATTTGAGGTTAGCGATGCACCGCCGACATCAACCTCCGGAGGCATCATTTTGAAGAGCGCCGGCGGGGCGAGCATCATCGTCAATGACAGTGGGATCTATATCAGCAACGGCAAGGGTGCGTCCATCGTCATGCTGGGCAGCAAGGTTACGATTCAAGGCTTGAGTTAAGCAGGGTGAGCGGCTGTTGGAGGCGTTTTGCGAGCGCTGGATCGGTAGTTTCTAACTCGCCAAGGAAGCCGTTGATAGCGGCGGATAAGGCTCGTCGCAATTCCGGAGTTTCCAGTTTCTGAACCAGCGCGGCGTGAAAGGGTGCGGTCACGGTCTCCGGTAACTGGTCAAAGCCACGCCCATGAATAACCGGCAGCGCAAGACGAAGGCAAGCAAGTTGAAGGGCGCTGTCACGAATGCCGCTAATCATATACTCGGCTTGCCAAAGTTTCCGGCGTGCGATGCAGCTTCGTGCGTGCAGCGCGTAGAGCCAAGCGAAACCGATGATGTCATTTGCTTGCGGCGGCGGAAAATGATGGGCGGGGTTGGCCGATCCGAAGACCAATCGAAATGTGGCGCCAAGAGGCCGAAACTCACCGGCGGGTACAAAAGCCAAGTCAACTTGCAGCGTGTCGGGCAATAAGAAAACTCGATAAATCCAGGCGCCTGCTTTTACGTCCATATGATGCAACGCGTGGTGCCGGCTGTACATGTGCTCAGTCCAGTGGGACAGGACGGTTCCAACGCTGTCGGAGCCTGCTACGGCGAAGGCCAAGTCAATATCGGACCAGCGGTCTTCGCTGTCGCTGGCGGCGGAGCCAGTAATTGCCGCGCTGGTGATGTGCGGGTCATTTTGCGCGCGCTCCAGCAAGCTGGCGCGCAAGACGGATCGCTGTTCCGCCGTGAACATCGTCCTTTGATTGTATGTTTGTTCGCAGATGATTAGAATCGCATAGACCAGATGAGGCTACTGCTAACTGTTTTGCTGATGGGGTTCCTGGCGTTTGCAGAGAGTCCGGGAAGCGAGGTGTCCTGGAAAGGAATCTTCGATTTGTTGAGTAAGCAAGAGGGAGGAACATCGGCTGAATTTGCAAATTTGACGGCGTCTGAGGTGAGTGACGTGCGACGCGAAACAGCAAAATCTATCGATCAATCTTGCCGTGAGACGCTAAACCGTTGGGCAAACTACTCAATCTTGAAAAAGTTAACGATATTCGACGACAAGCTCACGACAAGTGGACAGCGGATTCTGATCGTCCAGGGCGGGGAGGATTCTGAGGATGTTTCAGACAACTGCTTCGGCGACGGCCACCTTAATTTCGATTTCTGGGTATTTGATTTCTCCGGTTCAACCGTGACCGTACGACTGAAAACTCGTGCCTCCGATTACGCGGTCTTACGTTCAGGTGCGAGCGGTTGTTTGACATCGCAACCCTTCATAACGAGGGTTTTAATCGCACTACTGGTCGCATGGATCTCGTCCGGTGGCGATTTAATGGGACGATCTACTTTCGTTATCGATGCGCTTCGGTAAGTTACCCGGTTGACTCAGTTAAACAAATGGACACCAGAGCCACGTTTTCCGAACATGCATGCCGTTGACGCGAAATCTAATGCACGGGGATGCGGTAGACGGTTACCGAATTTGCTGGTAAAGAAGCTGAAACTTGCGATGAGTTCATTTCCAACGTTGAGTATTTTGGTGAAACATTCGTTGGGTTGTCGAAGTTGTTTTCCGCATCGAGCGATGCCGATATCGTTGTCAGCTTAGCCGTGCCAGTTGGGTTCACGCCATTCAAATTAAGTTCGACTGTTTTGGTTTGGCCGGTGGTGTTCACTGCTTTCAAAATCAGTTCGTGGCTACGCTCATCGAGGGAAGCGCTCGCGTAGACTTCGTCCTGCAATGCAGGTGTGACGGGAAGGATGCGAGTTCCGGTGTTGCTGGCGAAAACTCTTTGAACGTAATAGTTCGGCGTGCCGTAGGAGCGAAGGTTGTCGAACCAAATGGCGTCGGGCGTCCATTGCCATGCATCGATATGCGCGAATAGCGGCGCGTAGGAAGCCATGCGCACCACATCACCATTGCGTTCCAAGCCAGTCATGAACGCGGCTTCGGAGATTGCAGCTTTCCAATTATTGCGGTTATCAGTGCGCGCAGTGCCGGTTGTTTGCGCGGCGTACTCACCGGCAAACACCTTGGGTCCGGAGCGATCATACTTGTCGTATCGATTGCTGTTGGTAAGGAACCATTCGGGGCTCATGTAATAGTGTTCGTCCACCAGGTCGGCATGCAACTTGTGCCAGTTGTCCCAAAGGTAATCGAACTGCTCGCCGGAGGGTGATGGGCCAGCCGCAACGACGAGTTGGATTTCAGGATGTTTCGTTTTCAGCGCAGCGGCAAAGATTTTGTAGCGTTCAAGATAATGCGGTCCCCACTGTTCGTTGCCGACCCCAATCATAGTCAAGTGAAACGGCGCGGGGTGACCCATGCTGGCGCGCAATTTGCCCCAAGCGCTGGTAGTCGTGCCATTGGCGAACTCAATCAGATCGAGCGCATCCTGGACATAGTCGTGAATCTGATCCAGCGGCGCGGTCTCGCTGGAATTGAATTCGCAGGCCATGCCGCAATTTAGAATGGGCAACGGTTTTGCGCCGATATCTTCCGCAAGCTGGAAGTACTCATAGAAGCCGAGACCGAACGATTGAAAATAATCGGGCGCGGGACGAGTATCGAATTCATTGTTCCAGCGATTGATCAGCGTTTTGCGCTGGGTGATGTCGCCCACGGTGGTTTTCCAGCGATAGCGCGTTGCTAGCAGTCGGCCTTCCACAATGCAGCCGCCGGGGAAGCGAATAAATCCCGGGTGCATGTCATAAAGAAGCTGCACCAGATCCTTGCGGAGGCCGTTGGGACGATGTTGCCACGTATCGACAGGAAAAAGTGAAACCATGTCCACTTCGATGGAGCCTTTTTCATCCAGGAACAGGTTGAATTGCGCATGCGCTGTGGTGGCACTGGGCCGGATGATGGTCTCAAAACGCTTCCAGTGGTTATCGAAACCGGCGAGCGTACCGGACCCGATCTCATGGCGGTTTTCATCGGTGAGCGTGGCGCGCAGAGTTTTGGGGCCAGACGTTCGCACGTAAGCAGAGAAGCGATATTCAGCGCCGCTGACAACTCCGATGCCTCGGTAGCCGGAGTTCGATAAGCCAAAGCCGGATTCATAAGCGCGCACGCGCAAGTAATGCGGATTGTTGTGGTTTAGCGGATCTTCTGTGTGTACACCGAGTTCGCCTTTCGGTGCGCCGAGACCGCCGTTTTGAATGTTCAGATTTTCGTGCCATCCGGTTAGCGGCTCTGAAAACTCAAAGGAGCGGTTCTTGATGAGTTCCGGATAGAGACCACCGTCGGCAGCGAAATTGATGTCTTCAAAGAAGACTCCGAACATGCCCGGATTCAGAGGGGCGCCCGGGTGGGCCGCATCAACGACGATTGTTTGTGTCTTCGGCTGCGCTTCTATGATGAGCGCGGCAGGAATGATGAAGATAAGTGCGATTGCAAGGAGCGCTGTTCGAGACATGTTATAGAGAGGTTGGAGTGTAATGTCCACAATACTACGCCGAGACATGCTTCACGGTACGTTGGCCGCAGGGTTGTCCACGATAACGAAGGCGCCTTCGCAAGGGCAGCCGAATATCGTTATCATCATCTCCGATCAGTTTCGCGGCGACGCGATTGGCGCGCTGGGGCGTAATCCCATGGGTCTGACGCCGAACCTGGATGCGATGGCGAAGCGCGGCACTCTGTTTCGTACGGCGATTTGCAATCAGCCAGTGTGCGCGCCAACGCGAGCCAGCATCTTCACCGGGCAGTATCCGGAAAGGCATGGCGTATGGAAGAACGGGGTGGCGCTGAGGCCGGATGCGACGACAATTGCGACGGCGTTGAGAGAGGTTGGCTACAGCGCTAACTACATCGGCAAATGGCATCTGGGCGAGAGCAAAGATGACGATGCAACCTTGAGTGCGGGTCCGGTGGATGCGGCGCATCGCGGTGGATTTTTGAATTTGTGGGAAGCGGCGAACTTGTTGGAGTTTACATCGCATCCGTACGAAGGCGACCTTTTTGATGGCGATAACCAGCCTATTCATTTTTCAGGTATATATCGCGCAGAGTTTCTGACAGAGCGTGCGCGCCGTTTTCTCGAACGTGCGAAGCAGCCGTTTCTGCTGGTGATTTCTTATTTGGAAGTGCATCATCAGAACGACATTGATGCGTTTGTTCCGCCGAAAGAGTATCAAGGCAAATACAGGAATCCATTTGTGCCGGGTGATTTGCAGCCGCTGCCGGGGTCATGGCAAGAACAACTGGGTGATTATTTCGGATGTGTGCGTAAGGTTGACGATGAAGTCGGCAAAGTGCTCGGGCTGTTGAAAGAAAACGGATTTGAGGACAACACGATTGTGGCGTTTTTGAGCGATCATGGTTGTCATTTCAAGACGCGAAACACGGAGTACAAGCGAAGTCCGCACGAAAGCTCGATTCACGTCCCGTTGATTATCCAAGGCCCGCAATTCAATCGCGGCAGGCAGGTTTCGGAGTTAGTAAGCCATGTAGATATCGTGCCGACGTTGTTGGAAGCAGTGGGCGTGCCGGTTCCAGCGGTGATGCAAGGCAGAAGTTTTCTGCCCTTGGTGGAACAGCGAGCGCCAACATGGCGCGACGAAGTGTACGTGACGCTTTCCGAATTCATGACTGCACGTGTATTGCGAACACCGGAGTGGACGTACGCGGTGGCTGAACCGAAATCCGAAGGCTGGACACCGAAGCCTGCGGCAGAAGAATATTTCGAGTACATGCTGCACAACTTGGCGGCAGATCCTTTCCAGCATGTGAACCTTGCGGGCCACGCGCAGACCAAAGCTGTGGCGGAGGAGTTGCGTGAACGATTGGCGGCCAGAATTCAGGAAGCCTCCGGAATTCGTCCGCGAATCAGGCCGTGCCAGTACCCGTACGTTTGATGTTTTCCGATGCCCAATAGGCGATGGCTTGAATGGTAAGCGAAGGGTTGAAGCCGCCGTTGGTGACGTTCACGCTGCCATCGACGACGTATAAATTATCGATGTCGTGAACACGGCAGGTGCGATCCACGACGGAAGTTTTTGAATCGTTGCCCATGCGGCATGTTCCAGCCTGATGTTGGCCTCCGCTGACTCCGTTGCCCGGCAGCATCGGCCATGTTTTGATTGCTCCGACTTCTTTCAGCCATTCTTGTGTTCTGGCCGAGACGTAGCGAGCGGTTTCGATATCGGCGGGGTGGCGATGGCCGGAGATGCGTAAGGTGGGGATGCCCCAAGCGTCTTTCACATCGGGCGCGATTTCAACCCGCGCTTCGAAAACCGGCATTTCCTGAACCGGACCCATGACGGCCACGGTGCGTTTGTAGTTTTGACGCATGTATTGCTTGTGTTCAAGGCCCCAGTGCGGAATGCCGGGTGCGATAGAGTTGCGCGAAAAGAGATATGGCAGGCGAATGAACTCGTTTGCAACCATAGCGCCGCCTTTGAGGCCATTGGGAAGGCCATGACTGAAGTCGCACAAAGCTACTCGAGCGGCAGGACCTAGACCGTCAAATAGTTCAGCTTCGACGAGGCCAACCGCGCCTGTGTAGGCGTGGCCTTGCAGATTACGGCCCACCCAATCGTTGTTATTGCCAAGTCCGCGCGGAAAAAGTTTTGTGGCCGAATTGAATAAGAGGCGAGGGCTTTCGGTGGCGGAACAGGAAACCACAACCGTTTTGCAGGGTTGCGTGAATAATTCGTCGCCTTGATAATACTCAACCGCGGTGGCGTTGCCGGAATTGTTCGTAACAATGCGGCTGGCGATGCAGTTTGTTCTGAGTTCGCAAAGTTTTGTGGCCAAGGCACGCGGAATGGCGGTGACGGCGGTGGAGTTCTTGGCATTCACTTCGCAAGCGAAGCCGACGCAATGCGGGCAGGCAATGCAAGCGGGACTTTTTTGATAAGCGACGGAATTGATGGCCATTGGGATTGGGAAGGGATGCCAGCCAAGGCGTTGAGCGGCTTTGAACAGCGCTTTCGCTTCTGTATTGAGCGGCAGCGGCGGCATGGGATACGGCTTTGAACGTTTCGATTCGAAAGTGTTTGCGCCCGCCTCGCCGGAAACTCCGATTTCCCATTCGGCTTTTGTGTAAAAAGGCTCGAGGTCGTTGTAGGTAATGGGCCAGTCTTCCAACGTGCTGCCTTCCGGCGCGCCATAAGTGGACTTGAGCCGAAAATCCTTCTCGTTGAATCGCCAGGCCATGGCGCCGTAGCTCATGGTGCCGCCCCCGACACATGCCGCGTTGTTGTTATAAGCGCCATTGCTGGGCCGCACCGTAATGAAGGAACCGTCTGAGGTTTGGACCAGACGAAGATAGCGCTGATCATCGGGGCCGAACGCATTGCCAAGCACGGTTGTTCGCTGGCTGCGGAGTTCGTCGTGTCCGGTTTGCGCGAAAGACAGTTTTTCCCCTCGTTCGAGCAGAACGACGTGGCGTCCGGCGAGTGAAAGTTGCTCGGCAACGATGCCGCCTCCTGCGCCTGCGCCGATAACGACGACATCTACGGGTGGGAGTGTCATTGTTTGTGTCCTTCCATCACGTCTGCGATTTGAAGCATGTTCCAACTGGCGTGGTCTTTGTTGCCGCCGTGTTTGGGACTACCGTAGAAGCCTTGCATGGTGTGATCGATAACTAGTTGAAAGAAATGATTGGCTTGTGATGCGGGTTGCGATTCGATCTGCTTTAAGAATTGCGTTTGTTCAGGAAAGGAAAGAACATCAAAACGTTTGGATGTTTTGGCAAGCGATGCCTCCTGAAAGGCCGCGATGCCCTTGTGATAATCGGGCGCGAAATGCGCGTACGGCCCGGCCAATTGGGTTTCGATGTAGAAGAGCACACCGGCTTCTTTGGCGCCTGGAAAATCGTCTGCGGGAATTATCTGTGCACAGAGGGACTCGACGACGTGTGCCTCTTGGCCGGAAAGAACTGTTAACGGAATGGCAGGATAGAAGGGCGCTGGAAGCAGCGCGAGGAAGAGCCTGCGGTCCATTTGCATGGGGACCTCCCAGTGATGAAGGTATCAGAGCGGGTCTTCAAAAGCCTTGGGACCACGCCGTTTGCGCAAAGTAGGATGCCAATCGAGGCCGATCAGCTTGCAAGCAAGCTGTCAAGCCAAGCGCGGAAACGCAGCCATTCGATCGTGAGCTGATCGCTCCAGGAACGAGGCTGAACCTCAAGGGCAGGGGATGTGACTTCGCGAAAACGAGTCGGCACTTGGAACAAGCTTTCCTGAAGTGGTGCAACAGAGAGCGCAACGACTTCACTTTCATACTGCTCCGACTTCGACTGCACGATCAGACCGTTTGGTCGAGGTCCGACGTGAGTTGCCTTCACATCGGGAACGTTCATGACGCCGCCGCCCGACACCGCAGCAAGGAATGTTACGTTGGGGCTCGCGATCCCCCGAACGTGAGGCGGCGCTGCCAAGTCAAGTACCCAAGTATCCAATTGTGTCTCACGGGTCTCGGATGACTTGCCATTGAACTCATCATGCGATCTCTTGTTAGTTAGGTAACGATAAGCCACATAGCCGAATAATTGGCGCTGTTCGCCGGTAGCCGAGCAGGTCGTTTCTACAAAGATCTTGCGTGAGGGATCGACGACTCGCTTTATCGCAAGCCTCGCTCCGTCGAACGGATAGTATTCTTCTTTCTTAGGATCAACCGAAAAACTGCGTCCGGTTGAGAAGTCTATAACTTGATAGCCAGAGGCGAAATCGCGGCGCATGAGATCGCCCTTGTAATACTCGGTGCTCTCGCTTGTTCGGCCAGTGCCCGTTATGGTTCGGATCTTGAGCGTCAGGTCGGCATGCAAAACGGATGATGACATGGAGAGGAGTATCACGATGAGATAACAGATCCTCATGATGGCTAGGTTATCAGCCATCATACAAAGTGTCGGAAGAAGGCGCGTTGCGTCGCGCAATGGGCCGGATAATCTTTAGGCGTTAGCTCTACGAGAGAATTGTAAAACTTGCGTAAAACCAGAGCAGTCCTCGGGGGATCGCGTCGATAGCTTAATCAGAGCCACTTAGCAAAAAACTTTATAGCGGCTTTGGAGAATTTATGAATATCACTTCCACTCAATCGAGTGAAGCAAGCCAGCTTTGGCAATTGTTGGAGAGCTTGACAGCGTCTAATACAAGCTCAACCACTTCTACAACGTCTTCATCCTCGGCCGCTGCATCATCAACCACATCATCCAGCGACAGTTCCAGTTTGTCTGGTCCGGGACAGCTATTTAAGGAACTGGAATCGTTAAGCTCTTCAAATCCGACGGAATTCAAGAAGATCACAGCGCAGATTGCCCAGCAGTTGCAAACCGCGGCGAGTAATTCGACCGATTCAGGGCAGGCGGCTTTTCTCAGTCAGATGGCGACCAACTTCGAAAAGGCGTCACAATCCGGCAAGTTTTCAGACCTGTTTCCGAGCCAGTCTTCATCGACTTCTTCGATTGATGGTTCGTCTGCCAATATGGCGCCTCCGCCCCCACCGCCATCTGCCTATGGTTCGTCGAGTTCTTCCTCGTCGACGAGCAGCAGTTCGAGCGACCCGATCTCGACGATTTTTTCGAATGCATTGACACAGATTCAGAAAGACTTGAGCAGTTCATCGACCACCAGCAGCTAATTCGAGGGCGGGGCAGTCTTCATGCGATCAAAGCGCTGAGGTTGCTGGTGGCGGCTGGGGCTGCTCGGGCGGTTAATTGGAAATGCCGCCGAGTTCCTTTGAAATTTACGCGCCGGGCGTAACTTCGACTTCGGACTCCAACGCTGATTGATCGTAACGGGACTTGCCGCGACGTTCTTTAACAGACCCCGGCCAATCCAACCGCAGATCGTTACAAACTTCATTCAGCATGCCGATAGTGGTGGTTCGCTGTTCCATTGCGAAGGCGGTCACCAATAAATTGTCGCAAATGAGATTGATCAAACGCGGAATGCCGCGCGAGCGCTTGTACACTTCGTCCAAAATCTCGGCAGGGAATACGGTTTGATCTGGCATGCCAGCGCGAGCGAGACGAGTCTCAATATAAGCTGCCGATTCTTCCGGCTCTAGTGGATTTAAGCTGCAGCGTAGAACAATTCGCTGCTTTAGCTGGCGAAGGTTGGGTGCATCTAACTTTCGATCCAATTCAGGTTGACCAGCCAAAATGATTTGCAGCAGTTTGCCTTGGCGGCTTTCCAGATTTCCCAGCAGACGAATCTCTTCTAGAACGTCCCATTCCAGGTTGTGCGCTTCGTCCACCAACAGCACGCATGTGCGACCGCGCTCGGCCTGCGAGATCAACATGGCGTTTAAAGCGAACAGTACATCGGTCTTTGATTTTCTATCGCATTGCAGGTCGAAATCGTAGGCCATCATTTCGAAAAACTGGTCGGGCGTGAGGCGCGAATTAAAGATGAATGCAAATTCCGTTCGCATACTGTCCAAGTAATCGCGCAAGCATTCCAGCATCGTCGTTTTACCAGTGCCGACTTCGCCGGTCAGAACAATAAACCCTTTGCGTCCGCGTACCCCGTAGATTAAGTTGGCAAGCGCCTCTTCATGCTGCGGGCTGCGATACAAAAACTCCGGATCCGGAGTGATGTTAAAGGGGTTCTCCGAGAACCCGAAGTACGGATTGTAAATAGCGCTTTGCATAGACAAGGAAAAACCAGTCCGCCGATTGTAAACCTGGTTTCGGGAAGAGACGAAGCCTCCCTACTACCATTATCATAACTATCGGTGTTAGAATGGCAAACCTTTACACCTACAGAATGGATTCATCGTTTCAAGTACTGTTACGTAAGAAACTGAAGGTTGGCCCATCCTGGAAGTTGCAGATTGTTGCCATTACCAAAAACTACCCTTCTGGTCTTGGGAAAGACTACCCCATCCCGAATAGCCCGGTTCAAAGCCGGCACGGCGCGCAAAATCTTGCGGTAGGAAGCCTGATCGGTGCCTGTAAAGGCAACTTTGGCAAGAAAACCATTGCCCCAGCCCAAGCAAATCAAGCATGAAGAGTCGGAACTTTGGACGGAAGCCAACTGATCGCGCAGCTTCTGGATGTTCTGCTGAAGCGAAACCAAGCCAGTTGTGCGGGCGTAGGCGGCGTGCATTTCCAGTTGTGCTGCCGCATATTGATTGGCGGCTTTCACCAGCATGGGAATATCGGGAACCGACCGCCAGCCGAGTGCTTTTGCCGGATCGGGATTCTTCAGGAATTTATTTTCGGAGAAGTCGCCTGTGAACTGGGTTCCGGGATTTGCCATTTCGGCGAATTCAGCCGACGATTCACCGATGCGCTGATTCGGAACGCTGCCTCGTCCGGCAATCTTCCACACTAACTGGGGCTTTTCGGGCTGGCGTGTGTCGAGAGACGAAATGCGGGTCAAATAAATCTTGAACACGCTGTCCTGCACCGGCTGGCTGTCGGTCATGTTGAGAATGCGAATCTGGGAAGCTCCGGCTTGCGCTTCGGCAGCTTCTGCAATGCGTCGTGGGACGCGGTCGCCCTCAAGCGATGCCGCAATTTTTTCGATGGTGGCGGTTGACCAGCGCGAATGAACCAAACCGGTGCGCAAGGCACCTTTGATGGCCGACGCCGGCAGATAGGATCCACTATAGGTGGCCGCAAAAACGGGAATGAAAAGCGCTTCGGTGGGCGCCGCGTTCCAGATGCTAGTGGAATCGGAATTATCGAAAGCGATGCGGCGCTGCGAAAAGCTTTGGGCGAAACCGCCCCAACTGGCAAAATCCAGCCGAGTCGCTTTACGCAACTGACTCAAATAGCCTTCCAGCCGCGGACCTTTTGCCAGCAATTTGAAAATGCGCGTCTGGTCTAACACGTTGACCTGGTCTTTCCAGACCATGTAATCAACGGGCGACAATTCACGGCCATCACCCACCAGAAGCGGTGACAGTGCTGTGAGTTTATATTTCATAACCGCCGTCCTCCTTTGGTGTGTCTGTTTTCTCAGCGATGTCTTCGGGCACTACTTCAACAATTGGTTCGGCAATTGGTTCGGCCGCTGGCGAATGCGATTCTGATACCGATTCCGGCTCTGGCTCTGGCTCAGGAGCGACTTCCGGTTCTGCAGGCGCCGAAGCAGTCTCAGGTTCCGTCACTTCTGTCCCCTCGGGAGGTGCTTCCGCTGCCGATGGTAATAACGGCACGGGCGCTGGTGCCTCGAGCAATGGTTGACTCAATGGCTGAGCATCATGAACGCCGTCGGGCGCAGGCTCAATTGACTCCGGCTCTTTCTCAACATCCACTGCCGGCGGAGGTATTGTTTCCGCTTCAGGAGCAACCTCCGGCGGCGTCACGGGCATAGGAAATGGAGTTGCCTCTAATTCGGGCGGAACGATTTCCGCGATCTGTTTGGGTGGGGGCAGCAACAAAGCCAATGCAATGCCCGAACGATAAACCGGGTGCGCGAAACCAGCGGGAGCAACGTCCACGGCTGCGCCGACGGGTTCGGCGTCGGAATCCAGAATGCAGCCTTCGACAACCATGCGTACCGATTTTTTCAGCGCACCGTTGGCGCCATCGACACGGCCATTGCGAACAACCAGTTCATATTGACCGGCAGACCAATTCACTTGGTCGCAGCGGCAGGCGAATAGAGCGATAGAAGCCAATACGATCGCGAATCACCAGGCGAAAGATTTCTTGCAGCGCGGGCGACCTTAGGCAGAATAACGCCAGGCCAGGCACCACTTTCGAATTCCACGGACTGAACTTGTCCCCAGCCTTTTGAGCGGCCGCCGCCGAAGCCCGTATCAGCCAGCAATCGAAATGCTGCGCGAAGCGATCCGTCCCACTTGGTTTGCGCCGCATCGTCAGCGAAACGAACCAGCGTCCACAATCCGCTGCCCGGTTCAAATTCGACGCAAGCGTCGCGTGCCGGCTTCTACTGAAGTCAGGCTTAGGCGGTCCACTGGAGCGGAGCCGCGCAACACAGTGCGGAAAGGACTGGAACTCGGCCGATCGCGACGCAATAAGCAGCCGCTCTCCGAATCAGGTATCCATTGGTCGGCTAGAACTGATTGCCCGGTAAGCATGCCATCGACCAAAGACACTGGAACAAAATACGCGGCGCGCCAGCGAACCTTGGCCAGGAACACCGGGCTTGGAGAACTAATCAATGATACTGGCGGAGGCCACAAATTGGCTGGCGGCGTTATGTACAGCGCATCGCCTTGAAAAGGGTAGAGAGACGAAAAAGCGACGGCAGATTTAGGAGCGCGAGCTGTTGCATCCAGCCAACTGTCCAGTAAGCCGAGTTGGCGCATGGCAAGCGTTACGGCGGAAAACAACCGGTCGCTGCGATATAGAGTATCGACGCGGTCGGTTGCGCCGTCGGACGGCCCAAAACGCCAGGGACCAGATGGCCGCAGGCGAACTAATAACGCTTGCGGCATTGCTATGCGAGTTTCTCAGCGAAGTCTTCGGCGCTGGCAAGTTGCTGCAGCGCGGCCAGATCGGAAGCAGAAAGCAGGCTGGCCTCGGCCGAGCCTTTGGCGTAATAATCTTTGCTGCGCCAAACCAGATTCAGTGCGCCGAATGAAACGCGGCCGTTGCCGCGGCTTCCACCGCCGCCTAAAGCATCATCCTCCAGCAAACGCAGACCTTCCGCCACGCGCGCGAGCAAAGGCTTGTCTTCCGCGCACAGGACATCCAGCACCACGCGGAAGCGAAACTTTGCGCCCGCAGGTACGCGCTCCAAAGTGCGCGGGTTGGCTTGCGAGGTAATGCGATCCACTGCGTTCTCGCTCTTCACTTCGGTTAATTCGTCGTCCAGGTTTTCGCGCATCGCCGGTGTAATGCTGTCCACAATGAGCGGCGCGTCGTATACGGTAAGGCGTGCGGGAGTAGCCAAAGCGGCTTCCATAGCGTCGCCCACTACGCGCTCCACGCGGCCTGGATTGCGGCCGAACAACACGCAAATTTCATCATCCGGACGTTCGCTTTGATGAATGCGAACCTCCTGCCCTTTGCGCTTCGACAAGTAAACCAGTTCGGCCGGTACAGCCAGCCCAAGCGTCTGCTCCAGCAAGGAACGAAGGCGGCCGCGCAGCGAACTTCCCGGGATATAAGGAATGCCGAACGCATCTTTGACCACGGGATTATCTGCGCCGCCGATTTCAAGCGAACCTTTGCCGGCGCCGATGTGCAAGCCAGTTTGGCAATGGATCTCGCCTTCGAGGATCAGTTTTCCCAGGAATGTTAATTCAGTTTGAGCGGTATGCGAACTCATGTTTTCTTTCCTTAATCGGGCCTATTCGTTGTAGGCGATGATGGCTTCGAACAAATCGCGGAAGCGTTCATAGCCCTTGCTGTCGTTCTTGCGGGTGACCTGTAATAGAAGGCGTTCCAGCGGATCTAAACTGCGCAGCGAATGGCGCGCAATGGTGTAGGCCAAGCGGGCGCGCACCATGACGAATTCATGCTGGCGTTCAGTTTCTACCGCGCGAGTGGCGCGGCGCACGGCATTGTACAAACGGCGAAGCTGGCTGCGGGTGCCAGAATCCATGTCGCGCATGCGGCTTACGATAACGTGTGCCTGGTTGTCCAGGTAAAGGCTGTCGGCGATCAGTTTTTCGATATCGATTTCCGGTGGACCATCGCCGCGACGATCGCCACCCGGACGGCCTCCGCGGTCGCCTCGCTCACCACGATCGCCTTTATCGCCCGGACCACCAGGGCCACGGGGACCACGATCGCCTTGCGGACGATCTCCGCGCGGCGGACCGCCGCCACCAGGGCCACGTTGTTCGCGCGGCGGGCGCTCAGCTTTCGGACGTTCCTCAGTCTTCTTTTCATCTGTCTCAGCCATAACAATTCCTTCTTTTTGAAGCGGAGTTCTTTGCGCGAGACCGCGCTCTATTCTGTGCTACCAGCAGCCAACCGCGCCCATTCCAAACCGACGCGTGCCGATGGCCGTAATTTCATACCCGTTGCGCGTTTGCCCACCAGATTTGTGATTACAGCGTTGCGCACATGATTCAGTTCTTTGCCGCGCGCTTGCGGAATCACTGTCGTCAAGCGCATGTAAGTTCGCCACGGTTTATCAATGCGGACCAATTTTCCGCGGCGTCCAGCACGCGCCGAAAAAGCTTCGCGATAAACCGATGCCAGATCGTTTATATAATCCGGCGAAAATTTAAAGTCGCGCACCAAGCGCATCAGACCAGCCTTCAGCTCTTCGGCATCGGGTAATCGTTTCCATTCTAATGTTCTGCCGAACAAATGGAATGAGCCCGGCTCGGTGGCTTTTGAGGTACGCAATTCAACGCCCGCATCGGCAAACACAGTTCCCAGCGGCGTCCCGGCCTCGGGCGCAATGCTAAGCGCCATCGTGATGGTGCGGGTTTCCAGCCCAGGGAATGACTGCGAGTTTTGCTCAATAAACTTTTCAAACAGGCGATGCAGTTCGCGCGCCAGCAACACTAAAGCATCCCAAGATCCGGCCACAGCGAAATCGTCTCCACCCCTGTAAAGGATGCTTACCTTGCGCGAAAATTCGGGCCGCGTGCACAGCAACGCCAATTCACCGGCGAAGAATTCTTTGAAAAGAACCGAAAGGTGAATGTGCTCTTCAATCGAGTTCGCATTGCGCAGATGCGCGTCAAACAAATCAATGTCGCCGCGTAATACACCCCAACGTTTGGAGCCGTCCGCGCGTTCGGCCAAGCTGGCAAGCGTCGCGGCGTGATCATTATCGGCAAGCGCCTGATGCCTGGGGAAAAGGATAAAATCTTCCGTGCTGGTGATGGGCTCTGAACTGGAGCGGTCCGCTAACTGCCAGGAAAAATCGCCAGCATCCCACAGCAATTGCGCGGGGTTCGCGGCCGACCAGCCGACATGCTTCGATACCGCCAAACCTTTCGAAAACTGCGCAAAGTAGCTTTCCGCCTCGGATTCAACTGAATCACCATCGTAGGCGGCAAAGATTGCCGCTACGTCAGAACCCTGGCTCAAGGGAGCTGCAAAACGTGCTTGTAAAGCATCATCCAAACGTTTGCGCGCAACCGGCCATGCGCCTAGATTCTCTGTGCTGGCCCACACCAGACGCAATGCGTCATTAGAAAGGTGGCTAATGGCGGTGGCGGCTTTGGAGAGAAACTCGTTGGCGCGGGGAATTTCCTCTTCGGCCAGAACCAACAGGAATTGTTCAGCGCTGCTGGAGCCCAGCAGCATGCGCGAAAGCTTAAGCTCCGAAAGAAGCGCGCGCGGCAGAACTTCGCAAACTAGGGTCAGCCAAGCGCAGCGCCCAACGAAATCTTCTGAATGGGAAACCGAAACGGCGTCCTCTGAGGAATGAGCCCCCAAGAACTGTTCGGAACCGAAAAGCTGAGCTTGCAAAAAGACTTGCAGCGACATGGCAGAGAAAAAGGTCGAAGCGGCGCGCAGATTCTCGCGCTTAGCGTGTAAGTAGAACCTTTTCAGGCTAACACACGGACTTAGATTCCCCCGAGACGACTAGAATCCAGGCCCGTCACCCGATTGACATGGACCTGATTAAAAGTTTCGATTTGGGCTCCGGGTACTTTGCTGGCACAATCGTTGGTAATTCGTTCGTCCTACGTAATTGAACGAGGAATAGCCACTCCGTACGTGCACAAAGACACCGTGTTTCCGTGTCTACCATTCAAAAATTTAAGCGAGGGATGTATGTCCAAAAAGAAGTCGTTGGCAATGCTGTGTTTGGCGCTCGCCACCACATCCGCATCTTGGGCCGTAACCGCAGATTCAAATGCAACTAAGACTGCGGACGTTGCGGTTATAACGGACGATGATCAAGCGCAGAGCGGCGATAAGCCTGCGACCACGGGAACTGACCAGGCGGCTGTCCCGGCTGCCCCTGCCGCAGCACCCGCTGCTCCCGCACCACTCTCCACACCAGCTATGACGGGCCCATTAGCGAACTTGCCGCCCGCCATTTTCGATGCGGGTCCCTTTGGCAAATTGGCCTTCAATGGTTTTATCAGTGGTATGGGGATCGCTCAGAACAACCATGTGCCTGGCGATAACTCCATTCAAAAGACCTTGAGCAACGGCCAGATTTTCTTGCAAAAGACCGATGGTTGGTTCCAATTCTATGTGCAGGCGGGTGTTTATAACATTCCAGCGCTTGGCGTTCCATATCTGTCCACCGAGAAAGCCTTGAGCGATTACTTCAGCCCCGTACCGGTGGCTTATGCAAAGTTTCAAACCGGAAAGAACACCTCGATTGAGGTTGGTGCTTTGCCAACATTGATCGGCGCCGAATACACGTTCACGTTCGAGAACATGAACATCAACCGAGGCTTGTTATGGAACCAGGAAAATGCGGTTAATCGCGGCATTCAGGTCAATCAAACCATGGGTAAATTCAGCGCGTCGGTAAGTTGGAACGACGGCTTTTATTCCGATCGCTACACCTGGCTTTCCGGATCATTAGCTTATACAAACGGTGCGCATGCGCTGTCGTTTGTGGCCGGTGGGAATCTGGGTCAGACGGCATTCCAAAGCCTGGCAACGCCCGTTCAAAACAACGGCAGCATTTACAATGTGATCTACACGTACACCAAGGGTAACTGGATTGTTCAGCCGTACTTCCAATATTCAGACGTTCCGACGAACGCCAAAATTGGAGTTACGGACGGCGCGTCCACAACGGGCGGCGCAATCTTGTTGAGTTATGCCTTTAAACACGGCTTCTCATTACCGGTGCGTTGGGAATACATTGGCAGTTCCGGAAACAATGCGCAGAAAACTGTGAATTTGCTCTATGGCCCGGGTAGCGCCGGCACTTCGTTCACCGTTACACCAACAATTCAACACGGTGGGTTCTTTGCGCGTGGCGATTTAGGTTTCGTGTATGCCAGCAGCGCGACAAATGGTTATGCGTTCGGGCCGAAAGGCACGAATGACAACCAACTACGCGCGGCCGTGGAAGTCGGGTTTGTGTTCGGCAGCAATATCGTAGAGAAGAAGCCATAGCTTCTTTCCGGTTCGGTAACATGTCAATGCCGTGAGTCGTTTTGTAGGGAAGCCGCCGTCTGCTCTGTTAGAGGAACTGCTAACAGAACTGGAAGACGGCGCTTCTCTGCCTGAGCCAGCCCAGTTACGCCAAAGGATAGAAGCGCTGGACAGGCTGGAGGTTCTTGAGTTAGCCTTGCCGGATTTGGATGTGAGACTTCTGGCTCGTGCCAAGGCAGTGCAGGCAAACTTAGACGCATTTAATTACGAACTATTCGAATCCATCAGGCAGGACATTCGGAATGGTCAGGGGCGAGATAGCTTCATACGTTGGCTTCCCGCGACAGCTCAAGGTGATTCCTACGACTTTCTGGATGAACTAGTCGTTGGCGTTCTGCAACTGGATGAGCCAGGCACAATGTCGATTGAGCCAACCAGCGAAATGGTGTTCTATCAACCGACTCCCGCGCGCCATATCTTCGATTTGTTGAAAAGGACGCAGCTCGGCCAGAATGATGTGCTGATTGATTTGGGCTCTGGCTTAGGTCATGTGCCTATTCTGACCGCCATCTGCACGACAGCGCGCAGTGTGGGAGTGGAGTTGGAACCCGCCTATGTTCGCTGTGCCAGGCGCAGCGCTGACCGGCTCGGTTTAAAGAACGTCACCTTCGTGCAGGCTGACGCACGCACGGCCGACCTAAGCGCCGGGACATTGTTTTACCTATACACGCCGTTCTCGGGCTCTATGCTGCGTCAGGTTTTAGATTCCCTGAGAACGATAGCCGCAAAGCGCGAGATCCGCGTATGCACGCTTGGTCCTTGCACGCCTGTAGTGTCCGCTCAGACGTGGCTCCAGTCGTCAGACACGTTGGCGACCGATCAAATCTGCATTTTTCGATCGCGCTGTTAGGTTATACCCGTGCCTGTGAGAACTGCTAGCGGGTGTACAATGGCGCGCAGTTATGCCGAAAATTGTTGCGCATTTGTTTTTGTCCTCTATAGCCATTTGCTCCACCGTTTTTGCTGTCGATTTGAACGGATTAACACCTATCGGCTCCGTTGCGAACTACGCTAAGTCAGCTGATGGCATCACCATCACGTGTTCCGACCAATCGCAAGTGCGCATACAGGTTCTGGCTGCCGATCTGATTCGTGTCCGTGCCACGTTGGGCAAGCCGCTGCCGGATCGAGACCACTCCTGGGCGATTGAAAAAACAGCCTGGGGCACACCGCAGTTCGATGTTCGTGACGAGACGTCCGCTATGCTCCTTACCACCGCCGAACTGGAAGTCGCCATCAATCGTTCCCCATTTCTGATTGAGTTTCGCGATGCTAAGACTCATCGTGTGATCAACGCCGATGCTCGGCCTATGGCCCGCGATGCCGCTTCCGGCACAGTCGCCGCAGCCAAGAAACTAAACATGGAAGAGCATTTCTATGGTCTGGGCGAAAAGGCAGCCCGTTTGGACAAGCGCCGCGCTGAGTTCAGCATGTGGAACAGCGATACGCCCGCCTACCATGAAGGCACCGATCCGATTTATCAGGACATACCTTTCTATCTGGGCTGGCAAGACTTTGGTGTGTACGGCATTTTCTTCGACAACAGCTTCCGCAGCCACTTCGATTTCGGCGCCAACTTAGACGGCAATGTCGCGTTCTCCGCGGAAGGCGGCGAGATGAATTACTACTTCTTTTGGGGCCCATCCATCAAGAAGATTCTCGGTCGCTATGCCGATCTCACCGGCCACCTCCCGATGCTTCCGAAATGGGCGCTGGGCAATCAGCAGAGCCGCTGGTCGTATTTCCCGGACACGCTCGCCGAAGAGATTGTCAGCAAGTACCGAACGGAGGATTTGCCATTGGATGTGCTGCATCTGGACATTCACTACATGAACGATTACCGCGTGTTCACTTGGAGCCCGAAGCGCTACCCGGATCCATCCGCATTCACCGGCAAGCTGCGCGACCAAGGCGTGAAAGTGGTGGTGATTGTCGATCCCGGAGTTAAGTATCAACCGCCTGCCGCCGGAGCTACCGATCGCACGTCGCAGCCCGAACTAGCGCCGCAGGACAAGTCATATTACATCTTCAATCAAGGCTTGGCGAACAACTATTTTTTGAAGCGCTCGAACGGCAAGTTGTGGATTGGCCAAGTATGGCCTGGTGACGCCGTCTATACCGATTACACAATCCCCGCCGCTTCGCGCTGGTGGGGCGATTCGTTGCGCGCTTATACCGACCATGGCGTAGGCGGAATCTGGAACGACATGAACGAGCCGTCCGATTTCATCGATCAAACCGGCAAGACGCAAATGGACGTCGTAACGGACGACCTGGACGCTCGCACTACCTACGCGCAGAACCGTAATCTGTTTGCCTTAGGAATGGCGCGCGCCACTTACGAAGGCCTGCGACGATTGAAGCCAAATGACCGACCATACATTATTACTCGTGCCGCTTATGCCGGCGTCCAGCGTTATTCCACTATGTGGACGGGCGATAACACGGCCACCTGGGACACGCTCTCGCTCAGCATTCCGATGTATGAAACGCTGGGTCTCTCGGGCGAACCGTTTATCGGAGGCGACATCGGAGGTTTCATTGGCCGCACTAATCCTGAGTTGATGACTCGCTGGTATCAGATTGGCTTTCTAACTCCGTTCTGTCGCAACCATGCGCAAATTGATTCATACGATCACGAACCTTGGCGCTTTGGAACTTACTACGAAGGCATCATTCGCAAATATCTGAAGCTGCGTTACCGGTTGCTGCCGTTCCTGTATAACTCGCTGGAGGAAGCGCACCGCACGGGCATGCCGATCTTCCGACCCTTGCTGTTGAATTATCAATCCGACTACAACACGCTTTCCATTGATGACGAATTTATGGTCGGGACCGACCTGTTGGCTGCGCCCATTCTTCACCCCGGAGAAACCGGCCGCATGGTTTACCTTCCGGAAGGTACTTGGTTCGACTTCTGGACGGGTAAAGCGGTCACCGGCGGAACGATGGTGCATGCGGATGCGCCGCTCGAAACTGTTCCATTGTTTGTGCGTGGCGGGGCAGTGATTCCCATGGGTCCGGAGATGAATTATGTGGACGAGAAAACTGGACCGCTCAGCTTCCACATTTACCCAGATGCGCAAGGTACGGCTTCTTTGTCGCTGTATGAAGATGACGGCATCAGTCAGGCATATAGCACCGGAGCCACGCGCCGCACCAGCGTTACATATAAAGCTTCAGACTCGGGCGCCGATGTCGAGATAGCCGAACCTGTCGGCTCTTACCAGCCTGCCTCCCGAGCCATGATCGTGAATATTCATCCCGCTCGCACGGCGCGCGAAGTTTCGCTTGACGGCCAACAGCTTCCCCGCGCGGCGTCGGGTCAAGGTTGGAACTACGAAGGCGACGTTCTGTCCGTCCAATTTCCAGATAACGGCCACAAGCACAGCATTAGAATTCAGTGGTAGGCGCAAACGGCAGGACAGTCAGAACGGTAGGCGAACGGTGAGATAATACTCTTAGTATTAGATATTCGATGACTGTCTTTATTTCGCATTCCCGGGTGAACAGTAGCGCAGCGTTGAAGTTGTGTGACGAGCTTCGTAAGCGCAACATAGATACGTGGCTTGACGTTCGTGACGCAGAGACCGGTGCGAAGTGAGATGAGGCCGTAAGTGCGGCTATCAAGTCGGCATCCGGTTTTATTTTTGTCATCGGGCCTACTGGCTATGGAGATCGGTGGCAAACGTTTGAGTGGCAACAGGTTGTGGATAACGAATATTATCTTGACCCCGCAAAGCCGCTTATACCGGTCTTGATTGGAAACCCGGAAGTGCCAGGCTTTCTCAAAACTCGGCAGACGCTGATGCTTGACGACACGGCTGTCTCCTTCGAGCAGGTCGCCGATGCCATTGTTGGCGTGCTACAAAACCCATCGTCATCTGTTGACGAAGCGAAAGTGGAGTTTGGCCAGCAAGTCAGAAAGCAAGCGCTTGAGAGCTTTAGGGCGTACTCGCAGACACTCGCAGAAGAAGACATTAAGCGGGTAGCTATCAGAGCCGTCGAGTAGCGGTGCCTGTTTACGAGAAATCGGTTTTTGTCAATTGTCCCTACGACGGTTGTTTCGCACCTTTGTTCCACGCGACGATTCTGACAATCGCCGCACTTGGTTTCACACCCCGCTGCGCTCGCGAAAGCGAAGGCGAATGGATCCCCGCATTGATCGCATTGCCAAAGGTCTGCGGGAATCAAAGTATTCCGTTCACGATTTGTCACGCTTCCAAGGTGAGGGTCCAGATCATATCTCGCGGTTTAATATGCCGCTTGAACTGGGGATCGCCTTGATCCCTCCGCTATCAGAACAGAGGTTCCACGGTTCCACACAACTGGGTTGCGCTTGTTCCCGACGGCTTTGTTCATCACCGATTCATTTCAGATCTGTCGGGTTTTGATCCACCGTCGCATGATCAAACGCCTACCAGAATTGTAAAAGCAATATCGCTGGTTGACGATACAGCCCGACTATCAGCCGCCTACTCCGTCCGCCAGAGCCATCCTTGCGGCATATCCTCAATTGCTTGAATTATTGGATGCGGCAAAGGCTGAAGGTCTTGGGTATCTCACATGGCCGGTGATTGTCAGAAGCGTGGAACGAGTAATCTCCTCTCTATGATCACGAGGCTGAAGCTCATTTACGCTGCTCAAAGAAGCCAGCCACAATCGCTCAACCTCGCAAGTGGATGCATAGGCCTGTTCTAACGCGCGCACGTCGCCAGCGCCGACATGGGCGCCCTTGGCTCGATGTTCACGCACAACTTGGTCGCAACTGATTTTTGACGCGTCGCTTGGATGGTACATTTGCCCAAGCATCGGCCAACTGTCAGCGCCACAAGACTCAGCGTCGAAATAGCGTATTTCCCGCGAGCGAATGTCACCACGTCTTACATCCCCGCAATGGCCGTAATCGCCGAATCCACAACCTCATTCAAATGGCTCAAACACTGTTCCAGCACCACCGACTGCTTCTGTGCCAACGGCCAGTCCTTCGCATCCACCGCCTCCCGAACTCCGGGAATCGTCTTCACGCCATAACCCGTATAGAATCCAGGTGCATAAATCTCATGCTTGTACCACGGCCGGTTCGGCAATCCATCCGGATCGGTCAGCGTGCGCTCCGTCTTAATGAGATCGCGGTTCACTGCCTGTTCCTGCGAACTTTCAAATGAACCCCGCTGCATCACTGCATCCAGCAATGCCTCATATTTGTCGCTGCTTACCTTCAAGATTTCCAACTGCCGCCGCAGTCCCGAAAAATCCAAACGCTGACCATTATGCTGGGCCTGTTTATCTATCTCATCCAAATAAGTAGAGACCGTCGATCCAAACCGGCTGAATTCAAACGGCAACACCGAAGCACCGCTCAACCGCAAAAGCGCAGTAGATGTGAATTGCGATAACGCGCGCGCATGTACAAAATTGCTGTCCGAAAAATGCGTGTACCAATAGATGGAATCGTAAATGGAATGGTAGATGCCGCTCTTGGTTGAACCGGCAAAACCTTCGTTCATACTGGCAATTCCTAAATAATCCAAGAACGCCACATAATCCGAACCTGCACCTAGCGCGCCGATGGAGAAACTCTTGCGTCCTCGCTGTGGCGGCAATTCATCTTCATCGTCCCCTGTCGGATGATGTAGCGAAGCCTCTGCCAGGTTGGTCGTCGAATTCGGCTGTGTAATGGAATCGGCCAACTCCTCCACAAACTGCTCCAGCGTGTGCGAGCCATTCACATACAGCCATCCCTTGCTGGTGTTGTCTGAATTTAAATAGGCAACGCCCTTCTGGCGCAGTTCATCCTGATGTTTCTCGACCCATTCTGTTGAACCCAGCAGACCAAATTCTTCACCGTCCCAAAACGCAATTTTGATAGTGCGCTTCGGCTTCCATCCTTGCTTCTGCAAAATCGCCAATGCTCGCGCCGTCTCCATTAGCGATACCGCGCCTGAAACCGGATCGTCCGCGCCATTAACCCACGCATCGTGGTGATTTCCCGCCATTACCCATTCATCCGGGAATTCGCTTCCCGGAATTGTCGCGATAACGTCGTAGAGCGGTCGCACGCTCCAATCGAAATCCATCTTCAAATGGACCTGTACTCCGGGTCCGGCATGATAGGTGAAAGGCAAAGCGCCGCGCCACTTACGCGGAACCAGCGGACCTTTTAACGGCTCCAAGATATGCTGTGCATCGGCCCACGAAATGGGCAGCACCGGAATCTTCATGATGGTTTTTGAATCCGCTACGCTCAGCTTGCGTGCTCCCTTTTCGGAAGCCCAACCCGGCGACTGCGGATCGCCCGGATACAAAGGCATGTCTAAAACGCTGCCCCGTTGCACCCCGTCGGGCGGACGCATCGGCCCGAGCGGAAAAACGTCGCCTTCGAAATATCCATCTTGCTGCGGATCGGAATAAATGATGCAACCAACTGCGCCATGCTCCGCCGCCACCTTCGGCTTGATACCGCGCCAACTTCGCCCATAGCGGGTCACGACAATTTTGCCGCGAACATCAATCCCTTGGCTCGCCAGCCATTCGTAATCCTCCGGCATTCCATAGTTCGCGTAGACTACATCGGCTGTAACATCGCCGGAAGCCGAATAGGCGTTGTAGGTCGGTAGCTGATTTTCGTCGGTGCTGTCCGGATCCTCCGAAAATGCCGGCTCTTTTAAGAGCGCCGTATAGCGCTTTGGACTCACTACTTGCAATTGCCGAATAGTCGGATAGGGAATAAGCGATTCGAACTCTTCAATAGTGGCCTTCAGGCCCCATTCCTTGAGGTTCTCCAGAAGGTATTCAGCAATAACTTTTGACCGAGGAGATCCGGCATTGTGCGGATCCGCAGCCATAAATTCCATGTACTGCCGAAGATGCATTGCATCGGGAATGGCTTGCGCCTGCTGCTCCCATCGCAATTCTACATCTGTGTCGCGCACCGGAAAGCCGCGAACAAAGTTCACTTTTTGCGCAGGCAGTGGGGCTGAAATACCAACAGCCAGTACCAGTGCTAGCGATGCCCTCATGGGCATTAGTGTATTATGCCGGAACAGATTGTGTGAGGCCGTTTCGATCGGTCGGGCCTTCTTCCGCCGGAGCCGATGCATTGCTAAAGCTGTAGCCGAAACCGCGCACAGAACGAATAAGCAGCGGATTTGCCGGGTCTGTCTCAATCTTTTGGCGTAGCCGCAGAATATAAACATCTACTGTTCGATCTGTAACCGCGCGGTCATGTCCCCAAACGGCATCCAGTAGCTGCTCCCGCGAGTAAACAACCCCAGGACGGCTCATCAAAAACTCCAGCAAGCGGAATTCCGTCGCAGTCAGGGTCAGAAGATTGCCGTCCAAGCGTGCCTCACAAGAACTGCGATCGAGTTCCAGGCGCGCCGTCTTCAGAATTCGGGTCGCGCTTACCTGTCCTCTGAACTGTATCTTGATTCGAGCAATTAGTTCCCGGACGAAGAATGGCTTGACAATATAATCGTTTGCGCCCAACTCCAAACCCACAATGCGATCAGTTTCAGACGCCCGCGCAGTAAGGAAAATCACCGGAACATGTGCCAGTTCGGCATGTTGCCGGATGGCTTTGCAGATATCCAAACCATCGGAATCCGGAAGCATGATATCCAGCAAAATCAAATCCGGCTTTTCGCGGCGGAAAAGATCAATTACGCCGCGGCCCGTTTGGGAACCGACGAAGGCGAAGCCTTCCTTTTCCAAGTTATATTTGACCAGCGCGAACAGGTCGGAATCGTCTTCAACAAGGGCGATTTTTCTCATGTGTGTAATCTCTATGCAACGCGAGTGTAAAGCATCGTCATCGTCTTATCATTACAATTTTGTTTCAATTGTGTGAATTGCGCTAGATTTCCTAGCTATGTAAGTTTCTGTCTCCCAACGCAAAAACTGGAGGCATAATGTGGTTGGGCCATGAATAAGTATGAAGAGCAGGCCAAACTGCAACGCAAAGCGGCGCTTCGGTCTAGCATGTCTATTTGGACGGCGGGATTGGCGCTCATTGTCGTAACCCTTGTTATTGTTGGACTTCGCGAGTCGGCACCGCCGGATTATTTCTATAAAGGCGCCATTGCCGTGGCCATTCTGGTGCTCCTGTTACGGCAGGTGTCACGCCGCCTCAGAACAAAGGGACCACGCTCGGCGCGACCCGATCCCAAGTCAACGCTTAAGCTGTCTTAGACACTCAAACCTTAGTCCACCTTACTACCCGACTACCTTACTCCGCTGACACGTATTCGTACACTTGCTAACATGCAAGGGTATGAAGGGTGTCGTCTTAGCTGGCGGGACTGGCAGCCGCCTGTTTCCGCTCACGAAAATTACCAATAAGCATCTGTTGCCGATATATGACAAGCCGATGATCTACTACCCCATCCAGTCCTTAGTAGAGGCGGGAATTGACGACATTTTGATTGTTACCGGTGGCCGAAACTCAGGGGATTTTTTGCGCCTACTTGCCAACGGCAAAGAGTTTGGCCTGAAGCACATTAATTACACCTACCAGGAAGGCGAAGGCGGCATTGCCGACGCGCTTGCTTTGGCTGAGCACTTTGCCGACGGTGGCAAGATTTGCGTGATCTTGGGTGACAACATCATTGAAGGCTCAATCAAGAAGGCCGTCCAGGATTTCAGAGCACAACCCAAAGGCGCCAAGATTCTGTTGAAGCAAGTTCACGATGCGGAACGCTTTGGTGTAGCTGAAATAGAGGGCGACAGAATCGTAGGGATTGAAGAAAAGCCCGCTCAGCCCAAAAGCAACTTCGCCGTTACCGGCATTTACCTCTACGACGGTAGCGTCTTTGAGAAGACTCGTAAACTTGTTCCTTCGCGCCGAAATGAACTGGAAATTACCGACGTCAACAATGCCTATATAAAGGAAGGCAGCATGACGTTCGAGTATCTGGATGGCTGGTGGACCGACGCTGGGACGTTTGAAAGTCTCTTGCGCGCGGCCAAGTTGGTACATACAACGCGCATGAAAGATCCCGCGTTCGCTGAAGCTGTAAAAAAGGGTGAGTGAACTGTCATGTCAGCAACTGCAACTTCGTCGCCGCTAGGCGTCCTGGGTACAGGTGAAGAACTTGAAATCCCGGTTTCCGCACCGGGCATAGGGAAAGTAATTCTTTCGCCCGAAAGCCCCGATCTGATCGCTGGCGTCCGGTTGAAGCCATTTCCCTTGTGGCCGGACGACCGCGGGTATTTTTTGGAGATTGCGCGCTTGGGGCAGGGAATGGTGGAAGAGTTTCCAGCTACCAGTTCGCAAGTGTCGGCGGCTGTCAATTATCCGGGGATCATCAAAGCCTTTCACTATCACAAATTTCAGACCGATTTTTGGGTGCCTGTGTCTGGCTTGCTGCAAGTGGTGCTGGTGGATCTGCGCAAACGCTCTGCGAATTTCGGGGCTAAGAACACACTGTATGTGGGTGCGTTGCGGCCGTGGCAGATTTTAATTCCGCCAGGTGTGGCTCACGGCTACAAGGTGATTGGCGAACATCCTTCCACCCTGGTTTACATTACGAATCGAACCTACGATCCAAAAGATGAAGGCCGCATTGCTCATAACGACAAGTCAATCGGCTACGACTGGGAGTTACAGCACAAATGAAATTGATTGTGACAGGTGGAGCCGGCTTCATTGGTTCCAGTTTCGTGCGCATGGCTTTATTGAATAGGTGGGCAGATCAGGTTGTCAATCTCGACAAGCTGACCTATGCAGGCAATTTGGAAAATCTTCAGCCGGTAGATCATCTGGCAGGTTATAAATTTGTACAGTCGGATATCTGCGACAGCGAGAAAATCGATCAAGTGTTTGCGGCTGAGAACGCCGGACGCAGTCGTGCATTTCGCAGCTGAATCACATGTAGACCGAAGTATTCATTCGCCTGCGCCGGTCATCCAGACGAATTTCAACGGTACCTTTTCCTTGCTGGAAGCCGCACGTAGAGCAGCATTGCGCGCTTTGTTCACGTCTCCACTGATGAAGTATACGGCAGCATCGAAGCACCGCACGAAGCCGACGAGAATTATCCGCTGCGTACCAGCAGCCCTTACTCGTCATCGAAGGCCGGTTCCGACTTACTCGCGTTGTCTTACTACACCACTTACAAGATGAACGTGTCAGTTACTCGCGCGTCGAATAATTACGGGCCTTATCAGTTCCCGGAAAAACTGATTCCGCTGATGATTTCAAACGCGCTGGAAGACAAACCGCTGCCGGTTTACGGCGATGGCCAGCAGGTGCGTGATTGGCTATATGTGGAAGACCATTGCCGCGCAATTCATTCCGTGCTCGAAAAAGGCGGCGCCGGCGAGATCTACAATATTGGCGGCAATTGCTCGCTTCCCAACTTGGAAGTGGTCCATCGGATTTTGAAAGCGACAGGCAAGGCCGAATAGCTCTATTACGCGTGTGACGGACAGGCCTGGTCACGACCGGCGCTACGCCTTGACCAATGCAAAGTTGACGCGCCGAAACCGGCTGGGAACCGCAAATGGATTTTGACCGCGGCTTAGCCGCCACCATCGATTGGTACAAAACGCATACCGATTGGATGAAGCGCATTAAGAGCGGCGAATACATGAAGTTCTACGAACTGAATTACGCTAACCGAAGCTAAGTTTTTAGCTCGCTGGCAACCACGATTCAGCGGCTATAATCTACTGGAGACCCGCAACTGTGGATGAACCTCGGCAGACACTTTCCGCGTTGGATGAATTACGACGCATGCGTGCCGACGTCCAAATCACTCGGTCGATGGATGTCTTGCGCCGCTGTTTCGACAGGCTGCAGGAAATCCGTCGCGAGTACCTGGACGATTTCCATATCCAGATTCTAGTTAGCGATACCCATCAGGAAATCATTGAACGCGCGCGTCTCTTGCGGCACCAGATGGAAGCGATGGATTCCAGATCTGCAGGGGCAGAAGAACTTCCAGAAGCGGACCCGGACCCGGTCGAAATGGAAGAACCCGTCGCTCAAGCCAAAGCCGCATTCTCTGACGTCGAGCCCGTGCCTGAGAAACCTGTAGTCCAATGGCATGGCCGCGGTGCTGAGATCCCAGACGATGTTCCCAAACTCGACCCCAAAAGCTGGAAACTCGCGGTTGGCTTGGCCATATTTTTCACCGTGGGCGTTTTCGCGCTTTTCTTCTACCTCATTCAAACCGCGCGGCGCTTAAACTTTGGCGATTCAGAAGCCTCTAACCAAACGGCTAAAGCCACCGCTGCGCCGAATGCAGGCGCATTAAAGCCTGCCAGCGCGACCACGCCTCCAGTTATCACCGGTCCCGCCTTGCGCTTGTTTACTGATCTTTCCGGTGGAACTGTCACTACGGATGATCAGCCAGAGAAAGATCTGGCCGACGGCGAACTGGAAATGAATTCACTTGTTCCAGGTGTCCACACGGTAAAAGTGGAAGGCAAAAGTGGAAGCGCCGCTTTCACCTTCGCGTTGGATAACGATAAAGAGGTGCCGCGGGTCACGCAAATCCTGAAGTCCTCAAACGCTATGGCAGTTCTGGTCTCCGTGAAGAATGGAACGGGACGTCTCATTACCGACGCCGAAGGTGCGCGTGTCTCTCTCGATGGCAAGCCTGCAGCGGAAATCGGTAGCGACGGCATGTTGACGCTCGATCTCGGCAATCAAGATCATGAACTGGAAGTAAGTGCCGGTCGAGATGTTCAGAAGTTCGTACTTACTTACACGCCTAACCCAACGCTAACCGTATTTGTTAAATCCGACCCCAGCACCGGCGTGTTGACTATCAACGTCGGTCAGGACGGCGCTTCCATTTACATCAATGATCAACTTTACCGCCGCGTTACCGACCATGGCAGCATCCGTATTCCACTCAAAGTCGGACATTACGAAGTGCGCGTGCATTTGGCCGGTTTCGAAGATCCGCCTGCGGAAGCGGTAGATGTCAAAAAGAACTCGGAAGCCTCTGTGCAGTTCCATTTGCAGGTTGTTCCTCAATTTGCAGCGTTGCAAATCAATGGCGCCGCGCCGGGTACCAGCGCTGTCATTGATCATCTGGCCGCCGCCACCGTTGGCGCAGATGGTACTGCCAAAATCTTCAACATCAAACCGGGCGATCACCTGATCGAAGTCCGGCATGATCAAGCCGTACCCAAACAGTTCACCCGAACGTTTCAAGCGGGACAGACGATCACGTTATCCGGAACCGATGTCATGCTCGACCGCATTGCCGCCGACAACAAAAGCGTCATTCCCGCTGCGCCTGGTCCGCCCATGATTCCTCCTCCAACGGTGCCTCAAATAACTCCCACTGTCGCTGTCGCCGCGGGCGAACAAGTGCACAAAGGCGGCGGCTTCATTCCTTATCACACGCCGAAGCAACCCGGCCGCTACTACTTCCAAGCGCGCACCAAGTTCGGCGGAGTGTTAAAGCATGGGCGCTTGGAATGGTACGCCGGGTATCAAGATAAGGACAACTATCTGCTCTTCAGCATCGATGGCAAACATGCCGAGGTGAAAGAATTCCGCGACGGCAAACAGTACGACATCGGAAAAATTCCTTTTAACGTGACTTCCGAGGATTGGGTGCAGGTAGAGATGAGTGTTAAGGCCGACGCGGTACAAGCGCGCGCCAAATCCAGTGCTGGCGATTGGGTGGACCTCAGCCCCGTGCATGACCCCGGCGGCCGCGATTTGACCAAGTCTGTCGTGGGCTTGTTTGTGCCGTCAAACGAAGAAGTAGCCATCGCGAATTTCCGTTTTTCACCCAAGTAACTGGCTTGCTTACAACTTCCAAGCGAACGCAAACGATACTATAGAAAACGTTGTGGATGAACGCGCGTTTTTTCGTGAATCGCAAGAGCTGAAGTCGGCCAGCCTGAATTGCACCTTCTGCCGTCGTGTGGAAACCTACCAGCTGAAATGGCTGGTCAGACGAAAAGTGGCTGGCTTGCCTAGAAACGCAGATGAGCGCGATCGCGCTAAGTTTGCTAAGGCCGCCAGTTACATGGTGCTGTTGGACGACAAGGTGGCCTGTAAACTATGCCGCCGGACATTTGAAGTGTCCGGCATTAAGACGACGGCGTTCCTGACCGATTAAGTCGCGTAAACGTGTGTATCTCTTGACACCCTGAGGGCTCTAGTTCAGACTGATATAGGTTCAAATGATTGATTCAAAAATGCTTTTTGCGCGCGGGATGGCCAAGACTTTTGCCATCCTGACAATCAGCGCGGGTGCGATGATGGCGCAAACGGCTTCTGATGTGCCGGCGCCTTCCACTACGCTGAACAGCCAGTTCTTCGACCACGATTTTGTCAATGTGTTTGCGTTCGCCAACGGCATTTACGACACGGCCCTCCCCGAAGTGGGCACAAACGGTTATGGCTCGTCTTTCGGATATGACGTCGGTGGCGGCATAACCGCCGGCCACAGTCTGCATGATGGAACGTTTTCTATTTCCTATCGCGGCGATTATCGTCATTACCAAGAGAGCAACTATGCCAACGGCACCAACCAAAGTCTGGCCCTCATCTTCACTAAGCGGCTTACCCGTCAATGGAGCCTTTCCACCCAAGTGAATGGAGCTGTCATTTCCTACGGAGGTCAGTTTTATTCCGAATCTGCCGCGCCGGGTTTGCTTACCAATCCGTTAAGCTCTCAATCACGTTTTGCGAGCGCGGGCATCTTCATGACTTACGAACAAACCCGCCGCTTAAGTTACACGTTTGGCGGCACCGGATTTTATAACAACTTCAATTACAACGGTGCGGTGACAAGTATTGGGGGAACCGGAACAGCCTCGGTTAACTATCGCACCACAGCCCGCACCACCATTGGCGGCTCTTATTCGCATACTTACTTCTCTTACAGCGGCAATGTCGGTTCATCTCAAATCGATAGTGGATTCTTAACCCTGCAACACACCTTTTCGCGAGCTTGGGTTGTGTCACTATCCGGAGGCGTCAGCCGCTCGCACGCGCAAGGCATCATCGAAGAACCCATCACCATCCTCCTCGGCCAGCAAGCGGTTAGTGGCTTTATCGTCGGACCCTATAATCGCGTGAGCATCTCGCCTTCGTTTCAAGGCTCGCTCACTTACAACCGCCGTCACTCTCTCTTCTCTCTAACTGGCGGCCAGGGTGTTAATGCAGGTAACGGAACCTTTCTAACTTCACGGGCGCAATTTGTGGGCGGGACTTACTCGATTACCCACAAGAAACAAAACCTGAGCTTCGGCGGCGGCTACAACCGCTTGGAAAGCATAGCCAACACGGTATCGATCCCCTACACGACAGCAACATTAAGCGCCTCGTACGGGTTTAACGTAGTGCGCTACATTTCCGCCGACTTACGTTACGACTTTATCCACTACGACAGCTTATATCGCTTGAACGGTTTGAACGAGAGCCGATTCACATTTGGTTTGAACTTCAGCTCGAAGAGCATTCCTATGACGTTGTTCTAGGTTTGGTGTCTTGCAGGTTACTGCAAAGGCCCATAGCCCGGACCAGGGCACGGTTAGTTCGGGTCACAGTATTACGCAGCGTCCTTAGGAGATGGACGTTTCAATGACAGGAAACGCACTGTGGCTGACCACAGCGGGCGAATACGGGCCGCTAGCCGAGCCGCGCAAATGCCTAATCGCTGGAGAGTTCAAGAGCGAAATTGACGGTGGAACGGTTGTCGTTCTAAAGGTCGATCCGCCGTTCTCTGACTTACACCTCACACGTGCCGCTCTATCGGAGGAGTTCGTGATTGTATCAAGAGCACTTGGGCAAACCTACTCACGGACGGTCGAAGTTGTTTCGCCGGTGTTTCTCTATGATGTTCCGCTCTTGATGAGAACGGCCAGAATCATTGACCCCAACTCCTTAGTGACTCGGACATACAATCTTCAGCAAATCCAACTGCTCCCCCGAGAGGCTCTCTTCAGGGACAAGGATGCTGCACAGATGTTCTACGATTCGCACGCTAGGCTAATTCGGTAATTCGGGACAGGACATGTGCTGGCATGGATAATCCACGGATAATCTAAACGCGACAACGACTGATGGCGATTCGCTCAAAGCGTTCCAAAGGATATGTCATTCGATTCGCTATTCCGACGCCTCGTTCCGCGCCTCGGAGCCGCCAAGGCGATCTGGGCCGTAGCGCATCGCATGCTGCGCATCATCTGGCGAAGCTTACATCTCGGCGAGCGCTATCAGGAAGACGGACCACTGATAGAACGTATCGAAATCGTGCAACGGCGCTTCCGGCGGATCTCCCGCCAACTGGCGGCTTACGGCTTCTACGTCCAACTCACCACGCACGCCAAACCAACCGATTACCCAGCCACCTCAAGCACGTGACGACCACGTTTCGGACTCTACATCTTCTAGAGTGCGGCCCGCGCCAACTCAGAGCCCTTTGCCAAAGCAACACAAAGCGGACGCGCGACTGGCGCCCTGGATCGCAACAACCGATTTAGCAAAGTCTAAGCCGGCGCAAAGTGGAACGAGGCACATGTTCCAGTCTTTTGAATTACCAGAGTCCTGAAAAACAGAGTTCACGCAATCACCTCAAAAAACCCAGTCACAGTCGAAATGGAAAAATCTTCACTTCTTCCAACCCCAGTCAAATCAATCACATAACCCCAGATCCACCTCTCCAAAACCACCCCACCAATACATGTTTCCGTATTTCGTAAGTGATCCTGAACTCAGGCTGACACCCAGCCCACTTTCTAACCTAAGGACTGAAAAATGACAAACCTGAACGCCAAGCCCGCCGAGGCCAATACGAACACCATCACCACCCCTGCAACTCCCATTCAAACGGGTCCCCGATCAGAAGCAGGAAAAGCCATCTCGTCGAAGAACGCGATGAAATGTTTTGCGCCGCAAACTCCAACCGGTGGACCGGAAACCAACACGGCTGCTGCGCCCCGCATACCCTGATCCTTCCGCACGAAAGCATGGACGAGTACAAGATCGTCGAAGTTGTCTGGCGCAAACTCTTCGTACCGAACAACGAAACCGAATACCACATGGTCACCGAGTTAGTGAACACCGATTGGTTCCTCCAACGCGCCTCCCGCGCCCACGCCGCGGTCGAAGAAAGCATCTGCCAGCCCAATCCCGATCCCGCCACGTGGAGCGAGGAACAACAGAAAACCGTCGCCCGTCACATGCGCTACAAAACCGCAGCCAGCAACTTGGTAGACAAGAAACGCAAAGCCTGCGAAGACTACCGCAAAGCCCGCCGCGCCGAATCCGAAAGCGCCGCCAAAACCGCCGTCGCCAACGAACGCCTGGAAGTCTACAAAAAGAAAAACCGACCCGAACAAACCTGGAAAGAAAAGCTGGCGGACATGAAGAAGCAAGCCATTGCGTTAGGCTTCAACCCACCAGAGGTCGATCCCACCAGGCGCTAAAGCAGTTTCCCAAACCGCCGGAAGATCCAAATCTTTCAAAAACCACTCACCACTCCGGGGATAACTGCGTCCAAACCCCAACCTGAACAACGTCTCTCACGACCACACGGCTCACCCCGACCCAAAACTCACTACGCGAAACCCGCCCTCGCCCTTTCGGAACCTCTCAAGTAGCCCGTCAAAGCAAATCTTTCCCATTTCTTCTCCCCCCAATCATCCAATTCGTTTTGTAAAGGCACTCCGCCCCTTCTGCTCCCTCAAACATCTCTCCTAGAGCTATTGCACCCGAACCACCACCAGCGTCATATCATCATGCTGCTCCGCGCCAGCCGTAAATCCATCCACAACGACCAAAATCTGGCCAATCATCTCCGCCGCCGTCCTCGCCTCCAACCCCTTCAATGCAGTCAGCAATCGCTCCTCCTCAAACTCCTCATCCCGTTTGTTCATAGCCTCGCTAATCCCATCCGTGAACGCCACCACCACGTCCCCCTTCTGCAATTGCACCGCCGCCTCATGAAACGGATAATCCGGAAACATCCCCACCACTGTCCCGCCCTCATCTAAGCGCAAAATCTCAGCTCGCCCCTCCCGCGGCCTCCAAACAATCGGAGGGTTGTGCCCAGCATTCACATACCGCAGCACCTTCGTCGCCGGATGGTACTGCGCATAAAAAAACGTGGCATACCGGTTCTCCGCCGACGCATCATATACCAGCTTGTTGATGTGCTGAATCATCTCCGAAAGCGTCTCGCACGGCTTAATCGTCTGCCCTCGTAACGAAGCCTGCAAGCTTGCCATCATCAACGCCGCCGCAATGCCTTTGCCCGAAACATCTCCAACCGCAATCCCAAGGGACGAATCGGGCAGATGAATGAAGTCATAGTAATCGCCGCCCACGCCTTCCGCCGGTCTGCAATACCCCGCAAAATCCAACCCGTTCACCACAGGCAACTTCTGCGGGAACAACCTCTGTTGCACCTCGCGAGCAATCTCTAACTCCCTGTCCAACCGTTCGCGCTGCGCAATCTGCCGGCGCACGTTATCAGTCAACTCCGCGTTCTCCAGCGCCAACCCCGTTTGCGAAGCCACCGCACCGAGTAACTGCAAGTCCGCCCGTGAATATGGCTCCTCCGATCTCTTCCGGCTCAAGCTCATAATTCCCAACAACCGGTTCTTCATCGACAGCGGTAGCAGTATCTGGGTATCTAATTGCCGCAACGCCGCCTGCTCGCTCTCCTGCGCGCCATGCACCCAATTCTGCGGATCTTCAAAATACACCCTGGAAACCGACCCTTGTCGTCGTAACTGCTGCACCACGCTCGCATCCCTTCTGAACGTCACCGTGTCCAGCGCTCCGCTTCCCAACGCATACGCCGGTTGAAACACCCCGTTTCGTTCCAGGAAAACTGCAATGCTTGGCACGTGCATCGTTTCAGATATCCGTCGTGTCACTGTCTCCAGTAGCTCTTTCACATCCCTAATGCCAGCCACGGAATTGCTCAAGTCCGTCAGTATTCTGTCGGCGTTATAGGCTTCGCGAAAGAACCGCCTGTCCATCCATCGCGTCAGCCATTCCGTGGTTCTCCGAATCGATAGCACCACAAATCCGCCTATCGCCGCAATCAACAAGCTCTGCATCCGGTGGTCCGCTTCTTGCGCCAGCTTCAGCGTTCCTACCGTCACCAGCGCCACAATGGCAAGTTGCACCACCCGAATGCCGTTGCTCGCAAAGGCATACTGCACTCCGCTGCGAATCACCATGCGCACGTCCATCGCGCGCTGCACCACAATCACATACGCCATCGTCAGCGGGAAAATCAACAATGGCGCAAGGCAAAGCGTGATTGCCCATAAAGGGATCCGCGGCAGCCAGCCAAGCGCGCTCGCTACTACCAATAGCGATGGTGTTAGTGCCAGCGAACAGCCGAATATCAATAGGCGCAGCCGCCTCTTGGCATCAGGGTCAGTCAGCGTATGTCGCTTCCAAGTCAGTAGCCAGAAGAATCCAAAAACCAGCAGCACATACCAAACCGTCTGCGGAGTGCCAATCGTTTGTTCCAGCTTCGCCAGCCATTGAATTTCGCCCAAGTTGTGCAAGCTCTGAAAGCTGCCGTAGATATCAAGTCCGGCAAAAACCATCGATGGAATAGCCACTATCCAGCCAATCCACGGCCGATTCTTCACCGCCCCAAAGGCAACCGGAAAATAAAGCCCGAACAGCAGCATCCATAGCGGCCATGTGTTGGTCAGCACCGATTGATACACAAACAACATTTCCCGCAGCGGGCTGGGCAACAGCACGGCCGAGAAAACTCCTGCCGCCTGGCTGAACGAAGCCAGCATCGCCATCGTGATCCATGCCAGCGAGTCCTTCGGTCGCGCGAACGCAATATAAAACCCAACCAGCAGGCCGGTAATCGGCATCAGGATGTTGACAATGATGACCAGCGGCCATTCACTCGCATCGTGTACCCGAGGCTTCAGTACAAACGAAGTCTTAATTGTTTCCGAGCCGCGATTCACCGCTACCGTCGCCCTGTCGCCGGGCTTGCCTGTGTCCCAGGCGTGTGCCTCCATCTCAACGCCGTCCATCGGAACGCCGTCAATCTGCACCACTTCGTCGCCCCGACGCAAGCCGCTCGCTTCATACGGCGGTATAACATCCGCAATTGTGCGGCCGAATTGGGTCAGGAGGAAGGGAAGCTGAACCGTCTGCGTGGAAGCGGCTTGCGCCTGCCATCTCCACCACGCATAAGTCACCTGAGACAAGATTGCCCAGGCAAACAATATGCCTAGCAACACGAGCAGTGTCTTTCGATTCTTCATGCGCTCAGGCAGTGTCGTGTAGCGGGCTTCGCTTGCGTCCGTAGAAAATGTAAATCACCAAGCCAATAATCAGCCACACCACAAATCGAACCCATGTCTCCAACGGCAAGCTCAACATCAAGCCAAGGCAGCAGACCACCGACAAGGCCGGTGTCCAAGGAGAAAACGGAACGCGAAACGCTCTCACCCGTTCTGGCTGTTTGCGCCGCAAAATTACTACACCTACTGAGACGATGATAAACGCGAATAAGGTCCCGATATTTGACAAATCCGCCAGTGTTCCAATATCCCAAATGCCTGCCGGAATTCCCACCGCTAACCCTGCAATCCACGTACTAACGTGCGGCGTTGTATAGCGCTTGTGAACTTTTGAAAAGACATCGGGCAGCAAGCGGTCGCGCGACATCGCAAACCAGATGCGCGCCTGTCCATATTGATAAACCAGCAGCGACGACAACATGCCCAACAGCGCGCCCACCGTCACCGTGAAGCGCAGCTTCGCCATACCGATCGCCGCCAGCGCATTCGCCACCGGAGCCGCATTGTCCAACGTCTTCCAATTCACAATGCCCGTCAGCACCAGCGCTACCGATGTGTAGAGAACCGCGCACACAATCAGCGTGCCCACAATTCCAATCGGCATGTTGCGCTGCGGCCGCTCACATTCCTCGGCCGCTGTCGATACCGAATCAAATCCAATGAACGTGAAGAACACAATCGCCGCGCCGCTCAACACGCCGGGAAAGCCATTCGGAAAAAATGGATGCAGATTCGAAGACTGAACGGCATGCGCCGCACCAAACACAAATAACAAAACCGCCGCCAGCTTGATAATCACCATCAGGTTGTTGGCGCCTGCGCTCTCTCTTACTCCACGCACCAATATCCAACTCAGCGCCATCACAATTAGAAACGCTGGAACATTGAACCAGCTCCCCGTAAACTTGCCCTCCACAATCGCGGGCTCGGAAAGATACTGAGGCAAATGGACGCCGAAAAGGTAATCGCACATGACATTAAAATAAGCCGAAAATCCAACCGCCACTGACATGTTCGATACTGCATATTCCAAAATCAAATCCCAGCCGATAATCCATGCAAAAATTTCGCCAAGTGTCGTGTACGCATAGGTATAGGCGCTGCCTGCAATGGGAATCATCGATGCCAGTTCCGCGTAACACAAGGCCGCAAACCCGCATGTCACTGCCACCAGGAAAAACGAAAGAGTGAGACCCGGACCAGCTCCCGGTCGTCCAATAGTTGACGCCGTATGAACGCCATGCATCAGCAAATCAATAACCGGGGCGTTCAAAATAGAATCGGTCGCCATGTGCTGGCCCGCTGCCGCCGTACCTGTTACCGTGAAAATGCCGCCACCTATGACTGCGCCAATACCAAAAGCGATTAAGCTCCAGGGGCCCAGCGTTCGTTTCAGACGCTTTCCGGCCTTCTCGGCATCTTCCAGCATCTGGTCGATATTTTTGGTGCGCCAAAGTTGGTTCATCGTTAATGCGCCAGTATAGCCGGAACAACCAGTCAAAAGACAGTTCCATGACTCGTCGCCAGTTCGTTGCAGCTTTGGCCGGCGCTTCACTCGCACTACCCGTGCACGCCGCCGTGCCTGCAGCCGCTGCGCCTCACTCAACACTCAAAGCGGAGGACAAGAGTTTTCTCGAAGATCTTACCCATCGCGCTTTCCTGTACTTTGATGATCACTGGAGCGCCCGCACCGGTCTAGTTCTTGATCGCGCCCGCAACGATGGCGCTTCCGCCGGCAGCATCGCCAGCATTGCTGCTACCGGTTTCGGCCTCACCGCGTTTTGCATCGGCGCAGACCACGGCTGGATTCCAAAAGAGCAAGCCCGCCAGCGTGTTCTCACCACTTTGCGCTTTCTCTGGATACGATCGTTTCACGACCACGGCTGGTTTCTTCATTTCATGGACGCCAACACCGGCAAGCGCGTCCTGAATTCAGAGATTTCCAGTATCGATACCGCCTTACTTATGGCGGGCGTGCTCACGACGCAGAGTTACTTTCAAAGTGACAAAGAAATCCACACCCTCGCCAAAGATCTGTTCGAACGGATCGATTTCGCGTGGATGCTAAACGGCAATCCCCTCATCCTCAGCCACGGCGTAATACCAGGTTCTGGATTTATCTCGTCTCGCTGGTCTGAATATAGTGAGGCGTCCATTCTTTATCTAATGGCCATCGGCTCGCCGCGCCACAGCATTCCTGTTGATAGCTGGTACGCCTGGCTGCGCCCGCAAGTGCATTTCGATAATTGGAGTTTTGTTAGCGGTGGACCGCTTTTTACTCACCAGTTCTCGCACGCGTGGGTGGATTTCCGCCATCAGAAGGACGGCGACCCCAGCTACGTCGATTATTTCGAAAACTCGCAGATCGCCACCTCCGCTCACCGCGATTTCTGCATCGGTCTTCAGAACAGATTTGCCGATTACGGGCCGGATATGTGGGGAATCACGGTCTCTGACGGACCAACCGGATATGTCAATTGGGGCGGACCACCGTACGAAGGTCCAATAAATGGCACACTTGTCCCGTGCGCTGCCGCTGGTTCGCTAATGTTTGTGCCCGACATCTGCATTGCCACTTTGCGCCACATGCACAACGTCTATGGCGACAAGATTTATCAGAAGTACGGCTTTACCGATGCTTTTAATCCGAATTGGAAAGATCAGAAACTATGGGTTAATCGTGACGTTGTTGGCATCGATGTCGGCATCAGCCTGCTGAGTGCCGAAAATCTGCTAACCGCCAACGTCTGGCGCTGGTTTATGCGCAACTCATACGTGCCGAGCGCGATGGAGCGAATTGGCTTCTCTCTCTCAACGCCCGGCAAAAGCATACGCACCGTCAGAACCGGCGCTAAAAAAGGCTAGCGCTTACGCTGACCCTTCGATATCTTCTTTACTTTGCGCTTTTCAGAACCACGCGCCACGCTGGCTTCCCGCTTCTTCTTCGGCGCAGCCTTCTTGCGCGCCGTGCGCTTCAACTTCTTACGTTCTTCTTTATCTTCTACGTGCTTTGTATTCATTCGTCTGTCTTGATGATCCCTGCGTATTTTTCTACGAGCTTAATCAGCCCGTAACCCGGGAAGCTCACTGTTAGTTTCGCATCCTCGCCATCGCCTTCCCGTCGAAGTATCGTCCCGCGCCCATATTTCGGGTGCCGAATTACCGTTCCTGATTTCAAACCAATAGCTTTTTTTGGCGTTGCAGGCGGACGTGCGCCTTGCGGAGCAAAAGGCGGAGGCGCTGTCGGCGGAGCTGTCGCAACCACCGGAGCTGCCGTCTTCGCCGGCGCGGTTACGTTTGCCGCCGCAGTTGGTTTGGCCAGCGCGGCCGGTTTCGGCGGCTCAGGACGCTTTACTAATCCCGAAGGTGGAGTCATCCCGCGTTCCGCAAAAAACTGCGCAATATTGTCAACGGAATTGTAAGTGCGGCCCGTGTACATGTTCTTCTTCGCCGCATCGCGCACTTCGTGTTGTTCGGAGAACAAATCTACTTCGTCGTGCCTCGGACGGCTATGCGGCGTCAAACGCTCCCGCAACGCAACGGGAACTTCATTCAAAAAACGCGACGGCAAACAAACTTCCGGTTGTCCTCCGCCAAAACGTCTTCTATAACGAGCGTAAGTTAAATAGAGCCGCTTTTCCGCACGGGTCATGCCCACGTAACATAAGCGCCGCTCTTCTTCCATCGCCGCCTCCGACGTCAAAGAACGGCTATGCGGAAAAAGACCTTCTTCCATCCCGGCCAGAAAAACGTTGGGAAATTCCAAACCTTTCGCGTTATGAATCGTTAGCAGCGAAACGATCGCCTGCTCATCCACCGAATCCGCATCGGCAACCAATGCTGCGTGGTCCAGAAAATCGGAAACCGTTTCGCCGCGCTCGGTGGCTTCAACGGCCGCGTTGATCAATTCTTCCAAGTTCGCGAGGCGCGATTCCGCTTCCGGCGTGGTATCTGCCTTCAACATTGCTTCGTAACCGGTTTTAGCCAAAATCTCGCGCAAAAGCTCATGCACCGGCTGGGTTTTCGCGCTCTCAATCAGCTCTTGAATCAGCGTTACGAAAGAGCGAATGGCCGATTCCGCACGCGCCGCAAACGTTTTTTGTTTCAGCAGTTGCGGCATCGCCTCCCACACGCTCAGGCCATTCTGCAATGCAAACTGCTCAATTTGCTCAATCGTTCCTTTGCCGATTCCGCGCGCGGGCGTGTTAATAATCCGCATCAACCCAATCGAATCCTGCGGACTCATTGAAATCTTCAAGTAACTCAGCAAATCTTTTACTTCGGCGCGCTGATAAAAGCTAAATCCTCCCACCACCAAATACTTGCGCCCATACCGGCGCAGCGCTTCTTCAATCTGTCGAGATTGGAAATTCGTGCGGTACAAAACCGCAACGCGTTCGCGCGGATTGCGCGCCAAAATCTTTTCAATTGTGTCCGCAATAAACAGCGCTTCGTTTTCCCCATCTGGCGCTTCGTAATAACCAACTTTTGAACCATCGGTCGAATCCGTCCACAACCATTTGCCTTTGCGCTCTTTGTTGTTTGCAACCAGCGCGCTCGCCGCTTCCAAAATGTTCTTCGTGGAACGGTAATTCTGCTCCAGTCGAATCACCACTGCATTCGGATAATCTTTTTCGAAATCTAAAATGTTGCGGATATCCGCGCCGCGCCATCCGTAAATGGATTGATCTTCGTCGCCGACCACGCAAACGTTATGCCGAATTTCAGTCAGCGAACGCATCAATTCATATTGGCTGCGGTTCGTGTCTTGATATTCGTCAATCATTACGAACTCGAACCGCCGGTTGTATAACGCTCGCAACGCATCGTCATGCTTCAACAAACGAACCGATTCCAACAACAAATCGTCAAAATCCAGCGCGTTCCCTTTCTTGAGACGCTCTTCGTACAGTTCGTAAATCTTCGCCAGCCGCGTCAATTTCGGATCTGTCGCCGCTTTGTACCAATCTTCCGGCGTCTGATTCTGACTTTTGGCTTCGCTGATCTTCGATAAAACCGCGCGATACTTCATGAACGTCTCATCCAAACCGGTTTGCTTGAAAATCGATTTCACGAGCGCAACTTGGTCATCCGCGTCGTAAATTGTGAATTGCCGCGTAAATCCCTCACGGATATCGGCCAGCGACGCGCCATCCCTCCGCAACAAACGCACACAGAACGAGTGAAAAGTCGAAACTAGCGGCGTTTTGCCCGCGCTGGAATCCGTCAGCAGACTATTCACGCGGGCGCGCATCTCTTCCGCCGCTTTGTTGGTAAAAGTAACTGCCAATACTGCCGGGCCCGGCGTATGATGCGCTTCGATCAAGTGTGCAATGCGATGCGTAATGACGCGTGTTTTGCCGCTGCCTGCGCCCGCCAACAGCAAAAGCGGACCTTCGACGTGCGCAACCGCTTCGCGTTGTTGCGGATTAAGACCTGCAAGAAAATCCATGGAGAAATGCGGGGGAAGTGCTTCCAGAATACCATCGAAAACCGATTCAGTAGTCTAGTAGTAGCCGTTTCGCTTCCCACTTCATGTTTCGCAAAGTCGTTGCCCTGTCGCTGCTTACCGTCTCCTTCGTGGCAGCGTCACGCAAGCAGCAGGACGCCGCTTTTGCTCAGATTGACTCCATCGTTAAAACAATTTCGGAAATAACCGGTTTAACCGAAAAACATCCCGTCGCCTATGGTCGCATGTCCAAAAGCGAACTGCGAAAATTCCTCAACAAACGCATTAAAAAAACGTTGAAGCCCGACGAAATCTACGCCGAAGAAGTCTCGCTGAAGATGTTCGGCTTGATTCCGCAGGATTTCGATCTGAAGAAATCTACCATCGATCTTCTGACCGAACAAGCCGCCGCCTTTTATGACTATGACGAAAAAAAGCTTTTCATGCTGGAAGATTCGTCTTTTTCCGCCGAAACCACAACTCTCGCCCACGAACTCAGCCACGCTCTAGCCGATCAATATTTCAACCTCGACAAGTTTATGGATGAAACAAATTCAAACGACGACGAAAATCTCGCACACACTGCCGTTGTCGAGGGCGAAGCATCCTGGTTGATGATCGCCTATCAGCTGAAAGTGTCTGGTCAAAAGCCCGTGTTGACGCCCGAAATGGTGCAATCCGTCGTTGACCCAGGAAAGGATTCACTTGCAGACTATCCGGTGCTGGAAAAGTCGCCGCTCTACATTCAAGAATCGCTTTTATTTCCGTATTCGGAAGGAACAAAATTTTTCGACGCCGTCTTTCAAAAGTTAGGCAAAGACTCGTTCGCGACCGTTTTTAAAGATCCGCCGGTTGATTCAGCGCAAATCATGCACCCGGAAAAATATTTCAATCACGAGAAGCCAGCGAAACCCGATCTACCAACGCTTCCAACTGCGGGAAAGACGAAAGAGATAACGGATGGCTCGCTCGGGGAGTTTGACGAGAATATTTTGTTGCGCCAATATCTTGGCGAAAAAAGAGCTCACGATCTTTCCGGCCACTTCCTTGGCGGCCAATATAAAATCGTGACGCTCGGCAAATCGAAACAACCGATTCTGCTGTATGTCTCGCAGTGGGATTCCGATGCGAAAGCCAAAATTTACTTCGACGACTACAAAAAAATAGTGCATGCGAAATCAAAACAGTATTTAGAAAAAAACAGCACCGGCGACACACTACAGGCCACCACCGAAAAAGGAGGGGTTGAGGTGCATTGGAAAGGCGACAAAGTATTTAGCGTGGAAGGCATGCCAGCGCCTGCCGATATTGGCTACTAGGATAAAATCTAGATAGCATGAAAAAACTTGCTGCGTTATCTTGCGCCTTCGCATTGTTCGCTCTGACCCTCTTGGCCACTGATGTTGTGGTGCCGCGGCCAGCCCCGAAATTGGTCTTCAATCTTCCTGGCAAACCGCCACAGGAGTTGAGTCAGTATTTGGGAAAAGTTGTTGCGCTGGAGTTTATTTTCACGACCTGTCCGCATTGCAAAGCGGCCTCGAAAATCATGAGCAAAATCCAAACCGAGTACGGGCCCAAAGGGCTGCAGGTCTTAGATGTGGCGGTGAATCAAAACGCTGATTTGATGGTTGACACTTTCGCCAAGGAACAGCAGACCACTTTTCCGGTTGGTTGGGTTTTTTCACAGGAAATGACGTCTTTCATGGGTTTCACGGATGGCCGCTACGTTGTCCCGCAGCTTGTCCTGATTGACCGAAAAGGCATGATTCGTTATCAAACTCCCGCTATCGAGAGCGACGAGTGGGATAAATTGATGGCCGAAGACGCGATACGCAAGCACATTGAAGAGCTGCTGCACCACTAGAGTGCGCTAAGATCAGGGTGTTGCGCCCGTAGCTCAGTCTGGATAGAGCGCTTGCCTCCGGAGCAAGAGGTCATAAGTTCGAATCTTATCGGGCGCACCAGAAGCATAGGCAGTCCGATCGATAGGCGTGAGTTCATAACCGCAGCTGCTGCTCTAAGCGCTGCCACTTCTCTTTCCGGTGCCACCGCAATGTTGCCCAAGCGCCCCTACAAAAACGGAATTGAACTTTCGATCATTGCTTTGGGCGGGATTGTAGTTTGCGGACTGGATCAAAAAGAATCAGACCGCCGCGTGGCCCTGGCGATAGAAAAGGGAATCAATTATTTTGATTGCGCGCCATCCTATTTCGACGGCGAAGCGGAAATCAAGCTTGGCCAATCTCTCGAACCCTACCGCAATAGCATTTTTCTCGCGGAAAAAACTGGAAAGCGCGACGCTGGCGGCTCGAGGGCCGAACCGAGCAGACGTTGCGACGCTTTCGCACAGATCATGTAGATTTGTATCAGTTTCACGCTGTCGCGTCCATGGAAGATGTGGACCATATTCTTGCTCGAGGCGGTGCTGCGGAAACTTTCCTGCAAGCCAAAAAAGAAGGGAAGGCTTTGCATCTTGGATTTTCCGCGCATAACGCCCCGGCGGCATTGCGCTTGATGGATGCGTTGGAATTGGATAGCATTCTCTTCCCGGTCAATGTGAACGCTTGGGAAAACGGCGGTTTCGGACCACAAATCCTGGCCAAGGCCAAATCAAAAGAGATGGCCCGCATGGCTTTGAAAGCGCTGGCACTGGGATTGTGGCCGCAAGATTTGAAGGAAAAAGATCGCAAGTATCCGAAATGCTGGTATCAGCCGATTGACGATCGCGAAGTGGCTCGCCTTGCTCTGCGTTTTACCTTGAACCAAGGAATTACGGCTGCCGTTCCGCCGGGGGACGAGCGAATTTGGGACTTGGCGCTGGAACTCGCTTCCTCACCATTACCGCCGCTACAGGTAGAAGAACTGGCACAGCTCAAGACATCCGTTTCCGTCGCTCAGCCCGTATTTCATGTTTGAGGTGTTCTTGTTATTTGATTGCGAACGGAATTTTGTTATAGTCTTCTAAAATCTTCATGAATCTGGATGACCTGCTCATAACCAGACGCCAGATGCTGGCGACATCGCTCCTGGCAGCAAGCCTAGCCGACTATCAGCCGAAATTTTTTTCTTCCAAAGATTTTGAAGCATTAGAATCTTTTACGGAAATTTTGATCCCGTCTGACGACACCCCCGGCGCGAAGGAAGCGCGCTGTGCGCACTACATTGATTTCGTGCTGGATGCTTCAACCGAGATGCCGCAAGTGCAGGCTGCTTGGCGCGATGCGATGAAGGATTTGCAGGATTTGGGATTTCATCAGGCCGACGCGGCTGGACGTTTGCGTATTGTGTCCGAAATGTCGCGCGATGAAACGACAGCCTATCGTCTGATTCGTCAGCAAACCGTTTTTGCTTTCTTTACTTCGAGACAAGGAACCATCGATACGCTCGATTACAAGGGCAACTCTTACAACTTAAGTTTTCCTGCCTGCAACCATCCGGAGCATCACACCCTTTAGATGTCGAATCAGACATTTGACGCGATTGTAGTTGGATCTGGCGCGTGTGGCGGTTGGGCGGCCATGCAATTAACTCAGGCCGGCATGAATGTTTTGCTTTTGGAAGCAGGAAGCCCGGTCAACGTCGCCAAAGATTTTCACCACCATTATTTGTTTGATTTAGATTATCGTGGGGCCGGTAAACCTGGATTGCTGCGGCGCTATCAAGGCACAGAACGGAATTATCGAATCATGATCGACAATTCCGAAAACCCTTACACAACCGCACCCGAAACCGTTTATCGCTGGAGCCGTTCACGTGTACTGGGCGGCCGCACGTTGCACTGGGCGCGTGCTAGTGATCGCATGGCGGATTACGAGTTCAAAGCTGCTTCGCGAGATGGCTACGGAATGGATTGGCCCATCACTTATGCCGATTTGAGCCCCTATTATGATCGCGTAGAACGGTTTATCGGCGTAAGTGGACAGCGCAACAATTTTCCGCAGTTTCCGGACGGCGAGTTTCTGCCCGTGATGCCGTTGAATTGTGCTGAATCCATTTTCACGGCCGCATGCCATAGCCTGCAATGGCCAACCACGCACCGGCGCTTAGCCCAGCTGACGCAAGTTCACTTGGGCCGCCCGGCGTGCCATTACTGTGGCAACTGCGTGAATGGCTGCGATGTAGGCGCGATGTTCAGCACCGTCTCGACAACGCTTCCGTACGCCTTGAAGACTAAACGCCTGGATTTGCGAACCGATTGCGTGGTGGCGTCCCTGCGGATGAATAACGAGAACCGGGTGGAAGGCGTCACGTACCTGGAGCGTTTTACCAACAAGAGTATTGACGTTGACGCGCGCTTTGTCGTTTTGGCCGCATCGACGCTTGAAAACACCCGTCTGCTCTTGCTATCGGCCAAAGGCGGGCTGGCGAACTCTAGTGGCACCCTAGGCCACTACATGATGGATCAATTATCCGGCGGAGGAGTCAATGGCTTTTTGCCCAAGCTGCGCGGTGGTCCGAGCCGCTTGGATGATGGCAAAGCCGCAGGTATCACTATTCCCAACATGGTGAATTTCGATGCAAAAACAGCGCGGACCGATTTTATTCGCGGCTATGTGATGAACGCCACTGGCGGACAAACCGAATTTCCCACCTTTGCGAATTCACTGCCGGGATTCGGTAGCGCTTGGAAAAAAGAGATCAGGTCTAATTACGTAGCTCAAGCGAAAGTCTGGATTGCCGGTGGTGAGATGCTTGCCCAGAAAGCGAATCGTGTGGAGTTAGATCCGGAAGTGAAGGACCACTGGGGCATCCCCGTTTTGCGAGTGCATTTCACGCATAATGACAATGACCGCAAATTGATGGAACACTTTCAACAAACGGCCGAGGAGTTGTTTCATAAGGCGGGGGGGGAAGTACTTCCAAGTGCCAGTAAGTTAGGGGCCATTGGCAGTTCGATTCACGAAGTAGGTACTGCGCGGATGAGCGCAGATCCTAAAGACGGTGTCCTGGATCCGTTCTGCCGCACGCACGACATACCGAATCTTTATGTGTTCGGCGGAAACGCGTTTCCTTCTTCAGGCGACAAACATCCTACGTTGACCATGCTGGCCCTAACTGCGCGTGGATGCGATCACCTGTTAGAGTTCGACAAAAACTTTAAGGCTTCAATAGCGGCGCCACGTGCACCCGCGGTGTCGCCATTGGGCATGATGTGAATCGGAATGTTGGACTGCTCTTCGCGTTGCGTCGGCATCGCTGAGCGAATCTCTTGGATGAACCATTGCTGAAACTCCGGCTTTGTCTCGAGCGCTCCTCCGCCGACAATGAACGCGTCGGGATCGAACGTATTTACCATCAAGTCGAAAAACAATCCCAGTGCCTGCGCTTGTACCCGGAAGACTTCGATACACATGGCATCGCCTGCCTCTGCCAGCCCGCGTACTTGCCTGGCAGCGCGCGTCGGGTCCACTTGCGCCAATTTATGGTCCGGATACTTTGACAGGAAATACGGCAGAAGACATTTTTCGATGGCGGTGAGCGAGCAGAGCGATTCCAAATCGCCCGGACGGCCACAGTTGCACTGGGGTTTCAAGTCGCGGATGGATGCAATGCGTTCGTACGGAATAAGAACGTGACCAAGTTCTCCCCCATAGCCGCTGCGGCCTTTGATGACGTTGCCTTCGGTGATGATGCCGCCGCCAAGACCAGTGCCGATGATTGCCGAGACGGAAGTTTCGTGCCTGGATGCGCCAAACAACTTGAAGTGACCCCACAGCGCTCCTGCGTTGCCGTCATTCAGATAAGTGACCGGGCGGCCCAACCGGCGGGACAAATTCCCTGGAAGATCGAAGCCGCTCCAATCCGGGTGCACAAAGTTGGTTGAGCCGCGTTTGCTCAGCACCCCGGTAGCGCTGGCCGGGCCTGGCGAATCCAAACCTACGACCGGAATGTCAGCCAGGTTGATGCCCACTTTTTGGGCGGCAATGGCCAGACCATCTTCAATCTGTTTCAGGCAAATTTCCGGCCCTTCTTTTTGCGCGGGCTGGATGCTCGCACAAACCTTCCACCAAGAAACCGGATTCAGGGCTTAGGAACGTATAATTGACGGCCGTGCCGCCGAGATCCACGCCAGCAACCACTATCTGCAAAGAGATTCACCTCGATCAATAATCGCTTTAACTACCTTAGCGCGCACCGGTTCCTACCCCCACGCTGCTGAGTTGCTTCACAATGCTTCCCACGAACGACTTGGCGTCGCCAAACAGCATCAGCGACTTATCCATGTAGTAGAGCTCATTGTCGATGCCGGCAAAGCCCGGAGTTCATGCTGCGCTTGATCACCATCACCGTCTGCGCTTCATAAGCATTCAGAATGGGCATGCCGGCAATCGGGCTCGTCTTGATCGTTCATTGCGGCCGGGTTCACCACGTCGTTGGCGCCGATGACAAGCGCGACATCCGTGCGCGGAAAATCAGGAGTTGATTTCGTCCATTTCGACGAGCTTGTCGTAAGGGATAGTCGGCTTCGGCCAGCAGGACGTTCATGTGTCCCGGCATGCGTCCGGCTACAGGATGAATGGCAAATCGGACATCAATGCCGCGCTTGGTCGAGCATGTCGTACATCTCGCGCAATTTGTGCTGCGCCTGCGCTACTGCCATGCCATAACCGGGAATGATGACAACGCTGCGGGCGGCGTCGAGAATCTCGGCGGCTTCTTCCGGCGAGGCGGAGCGCACGGGCTTCGCCGTCTTGTTGCCGGAGCTGGTTTGAATGGTCCCGAATGCGCCAAAAAGCACGTTCGAGAACGAGCGGTTCATGGCGCGGCACATGATAACAGACAAGAATGAAGCCGGAAGAACCGTCTAATGCACCGGCAACTATCAGCAACTTATTGTCCAGCACGAAACCCATAGCGCTGGCAGACAGACCTGCGTAGGAATTGAGAAGAGCGATGACTGTCGGCATATCGGCGCCACCGATGGGCACAATCAATAACACGCCAAAAATCAGGGACAACAGGGTGAAGATCGGAAACAGCCAGGTTTTCTCGGGAGAATAAACCAGCGCAACTCCGACGGCGACGGCGATAGCCAGAACGCTCAGATTTACAACATTCTGTCCTTTATAGGTGATCGGTCTGCGTGGGCAAGATCTCCTGCAACTTGCCGAACGCCATCAAGCTTGCCGTGCAAGTTAAAAAGCCGAGCAGCGTTTCCACCACCAGGGCTGTCATGACAAAGCCATGGGGCGTGTGCCGGTAGTATTCAGCGGTGCCAATCAACGCCGAAGCTAATGCTCCGCAAGCGTGCGAGATGGCGGTTCGTTGTGGCACTGCCGTCATCGGCATCGTAGTAGGCGATGGGAACGCCGATGGCTGAACCAACTAGAAATGCGATGAAGATCAACTGATAGTTAACAACTTCAAAGCGCAGCAGCGTTCCGACCACGGCCAAGAACATGCCAATTTCGCCCACAATGACGCCGCGCCGCGCCGTCACGGGTGAACTCAACCATTTAATTGCCAAAATAAATCCGGCTGCCGCCAGAATGTACATTGCAGGAAAGAGGGCGTTCATTTAGCTTTTGGCCTCTCCGCGTTTTTTGAACATTTTCAACATTCGGTCTGTGATCAAATAGCCACTCACCACGTTGACTGTGGACGCCACCACGGCAATAAAGCCGAGCGTTTTTGTCAAAGGCGATGCATCCGCTGATCCGGTGATCAAGATTGCTCCAACCACCGCAATGGCTGAGATAGCGTTGGTCAACGACATGAGCGGCGTATGGAGCAGCGGCGAGACGCGGCGAATTAACTCAAAGCCCAGGAACGCGGCGAGCATGAAAACCCAGATCGCAATTTCGTATTTGTTCATTTTTTACCTATTTGCCGGAACCGCTTAGCTGCGGTTCAGTTAACTGCGGGACACGCGGGTTCACCACCTGGTTCTCAAACGTAACCAGAGTTTCGCGAATGATTTCATCCTCGCGATTCAATACAACAGCGCCATCCTTCACAATCAACTTTATGAAAGCCGAGACGTTTGAACTGTACATTTGGCTTGCGTGGTAGGGCACGAGACCAGGCAGATTCATGGCGCCGATAACAGTAATGCTGTTATGAACGATCGTTTCGCCGGGCACCGTTAATTCACAGTTGCCGCCGCGTTCCGCTGCGATGTCCACAATCACAGAACCGGGTTGCATTGCTTCCGCCATCTCGCGCGTAACCAGAATAGGAGCGCGCTTGCCGGGAACTGCCGCGGTGGTGATGAGCACATCCTGCTCGCGAATGACGTTGGTCAAGAGTTCGCGCTGTTTGCGATAAAACTCTTCGTCCATCGCTTTCGCATATCCACCTTGGCCTTCCGATTGTTTAGTGTCGATATCCAGGACGACGAATTTCGCACCGACGCTTTCCACTTGCTCTTTCACCACAGGGCGAAGATCGTAGGCAGAAACAACCGCGCCCAGGCGACGCGCCGTAGCGATGGCCTGTAACCCGGCAACACCTGCGCCCAACACAAACAGCTTGGCCGGAGCAATTGTTCCAGCAGCGGTGGTCATCATGGGGAAGATTTTTGGCAGAGCGCTGGCCGCCAGCAGAACGGAGCGATAGCCGGCAAGACTGGCCATGGCGGAAAGCACGTCCATGCTTTGAGCTCGCGTGATGCGGGGCATTAATTCCAGCGCAAAATACGTTGCACCGGTTGCGGCGATGTCTGCGCATTCGCGGGCAGCGGTAAGCGGTTCGCCCATTCCTACGACGACTTGCCCGGGACGCAACAATGGCAGATCGCGCCGTCCTTCTTCCGGGTTTGCTCCCAAAGTGCGTATTTGCGCGATGATCTGAGCTTCTGCGAACACTGCCTCTCGCGTAGCCAGCCTTGCACCGCGCGAGGTATATGCCTCATCCGGGTAGCCTGCTTCGACTCCGGCGCCGTGCTCCAAAACCACATCAACTCCCAGTTTGCGTAACGCGTCGCAATAACGCGGAGTAATCGCGACGCGCCTCTCACCGGGAAACGTCTCACGAGGAGTTCCAACTAGGACAGCCAAGAGCCCTCCGTCTTTCTACATCTGTGTGAACTTTTACACTTCGAATAACTGACGAATCAAATTCTATAGCAGTTTCATCGCCGGACTTGATATAATCGCGCTCAATAGCAGTAAACAGTTAATGAGTGACAAGCCATGTCTTGCTGGTCATAGTTCCCGTGAAACCTACCGAAACTCAAAATCCAGAATATTTCCACAAAGTTGTTGATTGCCAGTGGGCGTGCCCTGCGCATACCAACGTGCCGGAATATATCCGTCTCATTGCACAGGAACGCTATACAGATGCCTACATGGTCAATCGTGAATCCAACGTGTTCCCAGGTATCTTGGGGCGGACTTGCGACCGTCCTTGCGAACCTGCTTGCCGGCGCGGCCGGTTGGAGGAAAACGCCAAGCCGGTTGCCATTTGCCGCCTGAAACGTGTGGCTGCGGACATGCGCGAAGACGTGTGGCCGTTGCTGCCTAAGACGCCTGCGAAAACGAATGGAAAGCGTGTGGCGTGCATTGGCGCGGGACCAGCAACATTGACGGTTGCGAACGACCTGTTGCCGCTAGGGTACGAAGTCACAATCTTTGAAAAGCAGGACAAGCCCGGTGGGTTGATGAGGTCGAATATCCCGTCCTTCCGGCTACCTGAAAAAGTACTGTTTGAGGAAATTGATTACATTTTAAAGCGCGGCGTAGACATTCGCTATAACTCTCCAGTGTTTAGCCTAAGTGGCTTGTTGGATGAGCGATATGACGCAATTTTTGTGGGAAGTGGCGCACCAAGAGGAAAAGACTTGGACGTGCCCGGCCGTTACGATTCAGCGCGCATTCATATTGGCATCGACTGGCTGGAATCGGTTGCCTTCGGGCACATTGGTTCTATCGGAGAGCGTGTCCTGATCATCGGTGTGGGCAACACCGCTATGGATTGCTGCCGCACCTCGCGCCGTCTTGGCGGTAAAGAAATCAAAGTGATGGCGCGCCGCCCGCGTCAATTCTTCAAAGCGTCCCCTTGGGAATTGGAAGATTCCGAGGAAGAAGGCGTTGAGATTTTGGTGAATCACGCGCCGAAACAGTTTGTGATTGAAAACGGCGTGTTGAAAGGCATGATCTTTGAACGCTTGCGTTGGGATGCAGCCGCGAAGAATTCAACAAAAATCGACGAAGTGTTTCTGGCGGCGGATGACGTTATTCTGGCCATCGGTCAAGAGAATGCATTCCCCTGGATTGAGCGCAACCTGGGCATTCAGTTTGACAAATGGGATGTGCCGGTCGTCAACCAGACCACTTTTGAATCAACGCGCCCCGGCGTGTTTTTTGGCGGCGATGCAGCCTTCGGACCCAAGAACATCATCTGGGCAGTGGAACACGGGCACCAAGCCGCTATATCTATTGACAATTGTTGCCAGGCGAAATCGATCAACGAGCGTCCCGCACTCGGTATGAATTTGATCACGCAAAAGATGGGCATCAGCGAGTGGAGTTACAAGAACGACTACACTCCGGTGAAGCGACAGAAGATGAAGCATGTAGACCTGGTGGAACGCTTCAACAAGCTGAACGTTGAAGTGGAACTGGGTTTCACCGCGGAACAGACAGCCACGGAAGTGGCGCGCTGTCTGAATTGCGACATAGAAACCGTATTCTCAGCGCCACGCTGTATCGAGTGCGATGCCTGCATCGATATTTGCCCGGTGCAATGTCTTACTATTGCGCCGAACGGTGAGGAAGCCGATTTGCGCAGCCGCTTGTCGGCGCCAGCGTTAAATATCGATCAAGCCCTTTTTGTTTCCGATGCCTTGCCGCAAACAAAACGTATCATGGCGAAAGATGAAGACGTTTGTGTTCATTGTGGCTTGTGCGCGGAGCGCTGTCCCACGGCCGCCTGGGACATGCAGAAGTTCCAACTATTTATTCCTTACGCGGCGACAAAGGCAGAAGCAACCACGTGCAGCGAAACTCTGACAACGGTATAAATCAATTCGCCATTAAACTGGCAAACGTCAATGGGACAGGATCGGCCAGTGCCAATGGGTTGCTCATGCAAGCCATTTTCCGCATGGGTATTCCAGTTTCCGGCAAGAACCTATTTCCTTCCAATATTCAAGGTCTTCCTACTTGGTACGAAATTCGCGTGAACGCGGACGGGCATACGGCGCGTTCGTTGAATTACGACCTGATGGTGGCGATGAACAGCCAAACCTATGGGCGCGACATCAAAGAAGTGCGCCAAGGCGGCTACGTTTTGTACGATTCATCCTGGCCGCTGGATAAATCTCTCTACCGCGACGATGTGAACTTTTTGCCGGTTCCATTTGCGCGCATTTGTAATGAACGCTTTGCCGATGGGCGTGCGCGCACGTTGATGAAGAACATCGCGTATGCGGGTTCGCTGGTGGCGGCGTTGGAAATCGACATGCCGGTGGTTGAGGAACTGCTGGCCGAACGTTTTGCGGGCAAGAAGGCTTTACGCGAATCGAATCGCGAAGCACTTCGTATCGGTTACGACTACGCTAAGGAGCATTTTTCATGCCCCCTCCCCGTTCACCTGGCGCCGATGAAGGGCAATGAAGGCAAGATTCTGATTGATGGCAACACTGCGACAGCGCTTGGCTGCGTTTATGCCGGAGCGACTGTTGCCGCGTGGTATCCCATCACGCCTGCCACTTCGGTGATGGATAATTTCAAAGAGTTTTGCGAGAAGTATCGCCGCGATCCTGAGACCGGGCGCAATAACTATTGCATTATTCAAGCGGAGGATGAACTGGCGGCCGTTGGCATGGTCATTGGCGCTTCGTGGGCAGGTGCGCGTTCCTTCACTTCGACGGCAGGCCCTGGCATCTCGCTGATGAATGAGCTTTTGGGCTTGGCTTACTACGCCGAGGTACCAACCGTGGTGGTGGATGTGCAGCGAGTGGGTCCATCTACAGGCATGCCGACGCGTACACAGCAAGCGGACATTCTGGAATGCGCGTACGCTTCGCACGGCGACACAAAACATATTCTCTTGTTTCCGGCGAATCCGGCGGAATGTTTTGAGTTCGCAGTGAAGTCGTTTGATCTATCCGAACAATTTCAAACGCCGGTCATTATGCTTTCCGATTTGGATATCGGCATGAATGACTGGGTTGTGCCTGAGCTTAAGTGGGACGACGCCTATCGCCCGAACCGCGGACGCGTTCTTACCGAAGAAGATCTCAAGAACCTGCCCAAGTTCGAACGCTACAACCACGAGGATGAAAATTACGTAGCCGCAAGGACGCTGCCCGGCGTGGACTCCAAAGGATCGTACTTTACGCGTGGTTCTGGCCATAACAAGTTTGGTGCATATACCGAAACTCCGGCCGAGTACCAGCAGTTGATCGATCGTTTGGCGAAAAAGCATGCGGCCGCAGCGCGTTTCGTGCCCGCGCCTAAAATTGAAACCGTTGCGAATCCGCAGTTCGGTGTGGTGACCATCGGCGGTTGTGATTTGGCTGTACGTGAAGCGATGGCCATTTTTGCGGAACAAGGGATCGCAGCCGATTTTATACGCATCTGCGGTTTCCCGTTCGACCAGAGCGTGGAAGATTTTCTAAACAAGCATGAGTTCAACTTTGTCGTCGAACAGAATCGCGACGGACAATTGAAATCGTTGCTGACGCTTGAAACCGGCGTGGCAAAAAGTCAACTGCAGCCCGTGCTGATCTACGGAGGCTTTCCGATGAGCGCTTCCGACGTCGTCGATGAAATCAAAAGTCAGTTGGAGAAAAAGTAAGTGCCTTCGATAACAAAGCCGGTTGTTCGCCACCCCAGTCTCCAATCCAATAAGCTTGGCCTGACCTTGCGGGACTACGAAGGATCGATGTCCACGCTGTGCGCGGGATGTGGCCATGATTCCATTACCGCCGCTATCGTTCGTACGCTTTGGGAAATGTCGATGAAGCCCGAAATGCTCGCTAAGATGAGCGGCATCGGCTGTTCATCCAAAACGCCCGCATACTTTGTGACTGGCGCGCATGGTTTTAATTCGGCCCACGGTCGCATGCCCGTTATTGCGACCGGAGCTATTGCCGCTAACCGGCAGCTTTCTGTTATTGGCATTTCAGGCGATGGCGATTCGCTGAGCATTGGCCTTGGCCACATGTGCCACGCTATTCGACGCAATGCCAAAATGGTCTACGTTATCGAGAATAACGGCGTGTATGGGTTGACCAAAGGTCAGTTCTCTGCTTCGGCTGATGTGGGATCGAAGAGCAAGCGTGGAGAGGCCAACCGCATGGCGCCCATTGATCCGGTGATGCTTGCCCTGAACATTGGTGCGACTTTCGTGGCGCGGAGTTTCTCGGGCGACAAAGAACAGTTGGTGCCCATTCTGAAAGCGGCATTTTCGCATCGTGGATTAGCGCTGGTGGATGTGATTTCACCATGCGTGACCTTTAACGATCATGAAGGCTCCACTAAGAGCTATAAATATACGCGCCAGCATGGGGCGCGCGCCACGGAAAGTGATTTTGTTCCTGGTTCGAAGGAGATCCTGGCGAATATCCGCTCGAATGGGATCACGTCGGTCAGTATGCACGATGGCAGCGTTCTGAATCTTCGAGCGGTGCCCGAAGGGTACGACCCGGCCGATCGCTCAAAAGTGACGGACTGCCTGCAGGAGCATCAAAGAAGGGGCGAGATTTTAACTGGTGTGTTGTTCGTGGATGAATCGGTCCAGACCATGCATGAGATGAACAATACCCCGGACGAGCCTTTGACTACGATTCCATTTGCAAAGCTCTGCCCTGGATCGGAAGCGTTGAGGAAGTTGCAGGAAGAGTATCGGTAGGTGAGCGGAGGCGGTATGCGCAATCCGCTCACGTAGCAATATAGGTACCTAGGCTATCTTCCAACCCTTGCGGACAACCGGCTTCAGCAATTTGTTCGCCTCGGCATTATTGGTGATGCGCATATTCTCGGCATCCCATTCCAACTTGGTGTTCAGTCTAATGGCCAGCGCGCCCAAGCCGATCCACTCGGCAAAGGGAGCCGCCACATTGAAGTTCGAACAAGCGGGAGCGCCGCCTTTGCAAGCGCGAATCCAATCGCGATAATGCCCCGGGGAACGCGGCAAAAACTCAGGCGGAAACTCGTAATTCTTCATTTTCTCGACAGGCAGCAAACGCGTGTTTTCGCCGTACGTGCCAGACGTGATCATGCCCTTGTCGCCGATGAATAAGCTGCCGTTGGTGCCGGTGCGGATGAGGCTCATCCAATGCGCTTCGTTCGCTTCGCGTGGAGTCATGGGCTTGGTTGGCGCAGGCGCGGGCGGACGAGGGGCTTCCGGCTTCGGATCAAAAAACTGCTCGGTGAAGACAGCGCCTTGCAACTGACGCTCTTTCGGTTCAACCGTGGGATTGGCGTTGCCTTCGCGAGAGCGTGGAAGATCGCCCAAGATCTGGTCCTGCGGAGCATTTGGAAACGTAGGCTGCTCGCCGCGCATCGCGTCGTACCAGAATATTCTTACTGGTGGCATGCCGGCCCGGGCTGGAAAGTCGAATCGCACAACCGACTTTGCGGGGAAGAACACATTGCTGGCGCCGTCCACGCTCATGCATTCAACTGAAGTAGGTGCGGTGAGCCGAAGGGCCATGTTGGGAGCACCCAAGATGTGGCAAGCCATGTCGCCCAGCGCGCCCATACCGAAATCGTAGAATCCACGCCACATGAAGGGCAGATAGTCATCGCTATACTCGCGCTCGGAAGCTACGCCGAGCCACAGATCCCAGTCCAACCAGGAAGGCACAGCCGAGGGTTTCGGCGCTTCCAAATTTCCCTGCGGCCACGCTGGACGATTGGTCCATGCGTGTACTTCGGTCACGTCTCCAATTTCGCCATTCCAAATCATTTCCGCGCACTGACGGGTGCCTTCGTTCGAATAGCCCTGGTTACCCATTTGTGTGGCTACTTTGTATCGTTCCGCAGCCTTCTGCAATTCGCGGCATTCCCAAATCGTACGCGCAAGAGGTTTCTGCACATAGACATGCTTGCCTAATTCCATAGCCGTTATGGCGGCAGTGGCATGCATATGATCCGGAATGGTGACAATCACGGCATCAATATCGCTTTGTTTTTCGAGCATGATCCGGAAGTCTTTGAACTTCGGAGCCTTATCGAATTGGGTAAAGATTGCCTTGGCGCGGTTGTCGTCAACGTCGCATAAGGCGACGATATTTTCTGTTTGGGCGCACGCGCGAATATCGCTGCTTGCTTTGCCGCCCGCGCCAATAGAAGCAATATTCAGTTTTTCGTTCGGCGATTTGTACCCCAGCGACTTCAAAGAAGGTTCTGAGCCGAAGCCGGCAGCGGGGATAGCGCCTGCTAAAAGCGAACCAAAGAAAAAATACCTGCGTGAAAGTTTTGTTTCCATAAATCCGTCACTAATGATATCTTCGCTGATTTTGAGCGGTAGGAGCTAGGCAGGATTCAACAACATCAATGCATACAACGCCGGTAAATAGATTACCGAGCCCAAGAGCACTTTGCGTGCATGACCTCTCGTTCGAAGCACGGAAACTTGAATGCCGGAATAGAGCAGCCACGCACCTAGAATCAGTGCTCCGGCAGCATAAATCTTACCTGTCATGTGAAGGTACGCTGGCAGCAGACTTACCGGAATAAGCAGCACGCAATACAGAATGATTTGCCGCGCAGTGGATTTGCAGTCGGGTTCAACAACCGGAAGCATACGGATCTGGGCGCGGGCGTAATCTTCTCGATACATCCATGCGATGGAATAAAAATGCGGGAACTGCCAAACGAAAAGAATTGCGCCAATGGCCCAAGCCTGCGGGGTTAACGTTGCGGCTGCGCCAGCAAAACCAATCAGCGGAGGCATGGCGCCGGGAATTGCGCCCAGTGTGGTTGACCACCAACTTCGCTGCTTCATGGGTGTATAGAGGCCCAAATAAAGCGCCAATGTGGTGACGCATAAAGCCGAAGTCAGCCAGTTCACTAGAAACCCAAGTTCCAGTGCGCCAAGAAGTGAAACAACTATGCCGAGCAACAGTGCCTCCGTTGTGGAGACACGGCCGGAAGGCAGCGGCCGTCCTTGGGTCCGCCGCATCTTCGAATCGGCCTCACGCTCGTACCACTGATTTAATGCGGCAGTTCCGGAAGCCATCAATCCAGTGCCCAGTAAGGTATTGATGAGCGCGAACCAATGCCAACCGCCGGCACGGCCAAAGTAATAGCCGACGGCAGTGCTGATAACGATAAGCCAAGTAACTCGAGGCTTGGTTAGCTCAAGATAGGCTCGCGCTTTCGCCGAGAATGCCTCACTCATCTAGAGCTTTTGCCCCTTGTTGGGACGGAGTGGCGTCTCTAAGTGGGCGCGCTCCGCAAAGCCGGTGCCTTCTAGCGTGTTGATCTTCTCGCTACGGGCGACAACAAAACCGCACGCCAATCCGAAGCCAAGCTGGCAAACCAGGTACCAAGGCCAGTTGATGAGTCCGTTTAGCGTGGGGTTAATCAGGTTCAAAATCGTCGCTACCAAGCCGGTCCAAACCAACGGCATCAAGAAGCCTGCCCAGAAAGGTGCATACTTCGGGAACATCGGTAGCGTGACTGCGTACAACACGCCGACGAGAATGGATAGCCCGACGTGTCCGATAAGTGCGGCTGTGAACGCACCGCCATTAAAGGCGGACAACTGCTCCACTGTTTGATTGCCGACAGACGGCATCACGACGCCAGCCAGCAGATTTATGGGGAACCATATGCTGTGATGAGCAAACAATCCATAGAGGCAAGCCAGGACGGCCATGAATGCGCCACCAACTAATCCGCCCAGCACGCCGGCTGAATACTCGCGAGCTTCACCCGCTACTTCCATGTTGTGCCCGGCGCTGCCTGCCGACAGACGCGCAACTTGTACCGTACTCAGCGCTACGCCCGATGGCCGGTGCTTCAAATCCAATGCGACTTCTTCATGCGCCTCGGTTGGAATAACCTGCCGCCACCAGCCGAACGCCGCAATGAGCGATATAGCCAAGCCCAGGTAAATCAGATAGGCCTGGAAAATGACTCCGAAGAACGCTAGCATCAAGCCCAGCGCCAATACCAGCGGAAGAAGCGTGGGCGCCGGCATCTCAATGCTGTCTAATGTGCTTTTCTCTCCGGCTTGTCCGTATTCGATTTTGTGATCCATTTGTCCTCTACCTTCCAATCACGTACACGGTAGTGAAAACGATCACCCAAACCGCGTCCACAAAGTGCCAATACCAGGAAAGAAATTTCACCCGGCGCATTTGATTCGCAATGGGAAACCCAATGAGTGTAACGGCCATGGTGATGAGCAGGAAGACCATGCCGACCAGCACGTGCGAAGCATGCAGTCCGACAAGGGAATAAAACGTTGTGCCGAAAAGGTTGGTGCTGATGGTTAAGTGGTCGGTGTTGATGAGATGGTTCCATTCCAGCGCCGTGGAGGTGAGAAACTCGGCCCCTAAGACGATCGTTGCCAGCCACCACATTTTGAAGTTGTTCAGTTGACCTTTTTCTAGCGCCTTTTCCGCTAGATAGATAGTTAAGCTGCTGGACAGCAGGCAGATAGTTGCCAGGATAGGCACCTGCAAGATGTCTGGATACGGCCCTGCAATGCTCTTGCCTACGTACACCAGGTACGCCGCAACAAACATCAAAAACAAAACCGATTCAGTAAAAATGAGCATGAGGATGCCGACTGTTCCCCGGTCTGGGACGGACCATTGCTGGCCTATCGCCATCGGGTCGGCTACGCTTATGTTGTTCTGTGCCATGGAATCTCTTGCTTTCTCCTATGCTCCTGTGTGAATGTCTTGCGGGTGTTTCAAATCCCACAGCGGGCGATCGCTCTGTACGACCGGAATCTTTTCGAAGTTGTATTCGGGCGGCGGCGAACTGGTGGCCCATTCCAACGTCCATGCGTTCCAAGGATCGTCGCCCGCCTTCGGCCCCTTAGCTAGTCCCCAAATCACGTTGACGACGAAGAGCAGAGTTGCCAGAACTTGCGGAACCACACCCCAACTGGAAACTAAGTTCCAATTCTCGAGCCCATGCCCCGGTTGGAACGTATAGACGCGGCGTGGCATGCCCAGAATTCCAGCCATGTGCAATGGGATAAACGTCAGGTTGAAACCGATGACGAACAGCCAGAAGTGCCATTTGCCGATGGTTTCGCTGAACATGCGTCCAGTGACTTTTGGATACCAGTAATAGATGCCAGCAAAGAGTCCAAACACCAAGCCGCCGATCAAGGTGAAGTGGAAGTGAGCGACCACAAAGTAGGTGTGGTGCAACTGCCAGTCAAACGGCGCCGCCGCCAGCATGATGCCGGTCAGGCCTGCAATCATGAACTGCAACAGGAAGCCGCAAGCGAATAGCATTGGCGTGTTGAACCGAATCTTGCCGCCATACATGGTTGCGGTCCAATTGAAAATCTTGATGCCGGTCGGGATGCCAACCAGCATAGTCGCGTTTGCAAAAAATGTGTTTGCCGGAGACGACAAGCCAACCGTGAACATATGGTGCGCCCAGACGCCTGATCCGATGAATGCGATGGCTACGACTGCAGCCACCATCGCCGGTTTGCCGAAAAGCGGTTTACGCGAGAAGACCGGAATGACTTCTGACAGGATTGCGAAAATCGGGAAGATCAAAACGTAAACTTCCGGGTGTCCGAAAATCCAGAAGAAGTGCTGCCACAATAACACTTGGCCGCCTTGGTGGAAGTTAAAGAAGTTACCGCCCAGGACGCGGTCAATTTCCAACATGATCTGCGCGGCGCTCAGCGGAGGCAGAATCAGCAGAACCAGAAATGCATCCACGAACATGACCCAAACAAACATAGGCATCTTGCTCATGGTCATGCCCGGGCAGCGCATGGATATTGTTGTTGCAATGACGTTCAGCGCGCTGGACATACTTCCGATGCCTGCTAGGAAAACGCCCAAAACCCAAAAGTCTGTGCTTACACCCTGCGAGAACGTGCCATTGGTTAGCGGAGCGTAACCGAACCAGCCCACGTCAGGTGCGCCACCCAAAGCGTAGCTTGAATACAGCAGCAGCCCTCCGAAGAAAAAGGCCCAGAATCCAAATGCGTTCAAGCGTGGAAACGCCATGTCGCGCGCGCCTATCATTAGCGGCACAAGATAATTGCCAAGGCCGGCAACCATCGGCATGCCTACCAAGTACACCATCGTTGTTCCGTGCATGGTGAATAGTCGGTTGAATGTCTCTGGGCTGACAAAGTTGTTATTGGGAACCGCCAATTGAATGCGAATTGCAATTGCCATGCATCCGGAAATCACAAAATACAGAAGCATGCAGATGATGTACATCAAACCAAGCTTCTTGTGATCTACCGTGGCAATCCAGCGATAAATGTGTTGGGGCAGCGACAAGCTTACGTGGCCGCTTCTAGGGTGATCCAAAGGGTAATTGATCGTTGCCATATTTCTACTTCAAAGTCTCCATGTAAGCGTTCAAATCATCCACAACTTTGCCTGGCAGTTTCATCGCCGGCATCAGGCACCCAGGCTTTGCTTCTTGGGGATTCGCTAGCCACGACTTTCGGCCCTCTGGAGTGTTTTCCACGATGCCGGATGCAATCATTCGCCGCGCCATTACGTGTGTTAGATCGGGTCCCAAGATGCCCCTGAACTTTGTCCCCTGTACCGTGTGACAAGTGCCGCACGCGAACATTTGGAATGACTTTTGTCCTGGGTCACCTTCGACCGGAACAGTGTGGGGTTGCTTTTGCGCGGCAATCCATTTCTGGAAATCATCCGGTTCCTGCGCGACTACCTGGAACAGCATCTTGGCGTGCTGGACACCGCAGAATTCGGTGCAGTTTCCCCAATAGATACCGGGCTCTTTGGGGTCCAGCCACATATGATTCAGCCGCCCCGGAATTAAATCCATCTTGCCGGCCAACTCGGGAACCCACAAGCTATGAATGACGTCTTTGCTCGTCAATTCGAAATAACTGGCCGTCTGGCCGTTGTGCGATACCGGCACATGGATCTCGTTTGCCGTGACTACGCCGTAGTCCGGATAACGAACTTCCCACCAATACTGGTGTCCAATCACTTGAACGTGCAATGCATCTTTGGGCGGGCTGGCATCTGCGATGCCATACACCACGCGCGCGGTCACGCCCGCCAACACAAACACAATCAGCATCGGAATAACGGTCCACGCCGCTTCAATGCGATTGCTGCCGTAAACTTGCGGCGGCTCATTCCCATCGTCATTCTTCCGTTTTCGAAAGCGAATTATGGTCGAGATCACCAACGTTCCCACTACCACGCAAATCACGCTGGCAATCGCCAGCACCAAAGCGGCGTAGTTGAATTCAAACTTTGCCGGTGTGCTTAGCGGATGGAAAATGTTAGCGACCTTGTGCTCCGTCAAGTCGGACGATTGAAAAAGCAGAAGGCAGACAAGGTCAAACACTAGTGTGTCCTTTCAAATGCAATCTAGTTGAAATTTAGTCGAAGCTAATAATTAGCAGTTTTATTGCCGAACCACAATGACAAAAAATAGCCGAAAACATGTGTTTCCCATCACCTTCCCCAGCCTGAATCGGCCTTTTGATGGGTGATTTGACCCACGTCTATTTTTCAGATAACGCAGTTATAGTTAGAGCGAGCAAAATCAAACGCTCCTTCGACCTTTGTTTGTCGCCTGCCACAAGTGGATACCGACATGCAAGCGTTGCCCTCAGAGGTCAGATCAAACCACGATGATTCAAATTCGAGTTCACGGTCGCGGAGGACAGGGTGTTGTCACCGCCGCCGAGATTCTCTCGGTGGCGGCGTTTCTCGAAGGCAAACATGCCCAGGCCTTTCCTACCTTCGGCTCGGAACGAATGGGCGCGCCCGTTACCGCTTTCTGTCGCATCAGCGACATTCCGATCAAACTACGTGAACCGATTGGTGAGCCGGATATCCTGATTGTCCAAGATGCGACGTTGCTGCGTCACGTACCTGTGTTCGCGGGCATAGTTGATTCGGGTTTTGTTCTCATCAA
>CAVOJX010000028.1:0-53671 GCA_963696305.1 Bryobacterales bacterium
CCATTTGCCGACGGGCTGCCCGACGGTGATTGTTGGAATGTGCGGGGGCGGGGGCGGATTTTCTTTTTTGATGAGCGCGGGGCTTAACGGCTGAGACATGCCGGTCCACTTGGAGATTACGGATGGGCCGTCCAAAGGGCAAAAGATTCCGCTTGTGGTTGGCAAGACGATAAGTGTGGGCCGTAGCGGAGCCAAAGCCATGGTTTCGTTGCCGGAAGATAGCCACCTTTCCGGCATACACTTCAGTGCCGGGCTACGAAACGGAAATGTTTTACTTTGCAATTTAAGCAAAGTGAATCCCACTGAGCTAAATGGGGAGAAAGTGAACTCGGCAGTTTTGAAGGCTGGCGACAGTTTCAAAGCTGGGATGAACACCTTTTCCGTCATGGGAGGACAGAATTCACACGAGGCCAAGTTTCGAGTGGGGGGCTGGGGTTTCCAAGTAATTCCCGACGACTGGAAGCCGGAAGATGGAACGGGCCTGCGCCACAGTAACGGAGAGCCGTTTCGGGCGAACATTTTGGCGATCGAGGAACAGCTTCCAAAAGACTTTGATCTTGCCAAATACGTGAGTTTGCAAATCAGTTTGGGCGAGAAGCATTTGAAGGGTGCCAGATTCGGCGCTCCAAAGCCGACGAAGGTGAAGGGCGCAGATGATGCAATGGCTCTAGCAATTCATGCGCAGGCCGAGAAGGGGCCTGCCATACAATTTCAGATTTACGCTGTCCACGCAGGCATTGTTGGCGTGATAACGGCTACGGCTCTTGAATCGCAAACGCAGCTTCTGCGCAACGCCTTTAACCAGGTGCTACCTGGACTGACATTTTCGCAAGGCTGACTGGGCGTGGTAGAGGGAATCCGAAAAGCTCGGCCGCGGTTCAGAAGAGAGTACGTTTTTCATTGTTGCTGGTGGCGAATAGCGCCGTTGATGCCGTCCCGATTGTGGGCTGTTAGATGAAGCAAACAGCAGTTGTTGCCGGTAGCGGCCCTAACGGGTTGGCGGCAGCCATTAGACTAGCTCAGGCGGGACTTAGTGTAACCGTACACGAGGCAGCCGACACAGCGGGTGGGGCAACAAGGACTGAAGAGCTTACGCTGAGCGGGTTTCAGCATGATTTGGGTTCAGCCGTTCACCCGATGGCGGTTAGTTCACCCTTCTTTTCGACACTTCCGTTGGCGGAGCATGGCCTGGAGTGGGCTTGGGGAATGGCAGAACTGGCGCATCCGTTCGATGACGGGAGTGCGGTTCTGATTGAGCGCGATATTGCGCGAACGAGTTCGCAGTTCGGCGCTGACGAAGACGCATATAGGCAGTTGTTTGAGCCGATGGTTGCAAACTGGCGAGAGTTAGTGGGCGATCTGCTGAAGCCAGTTGGTATGCCGAAATACCCGCTTCTAACGGCTCAGTTTGGATTAAAGGCAATTCAAGCGGCTACGAAGCTGACATCGAAGTTGTTTCGCGACCAGCGGACTAAAGCGTTATTTGCGGGGCTAGCGGCACATAGCACGCTGCCGCTGGATGCGCCGATTAGTTCGGCCTTCGGTTTAATGTTGGGGGCGTCAGCGCATGCGGTCGGATGGCCGATTGCCCGCGGTGGATCCCAAGCGATCACGCAGGGGCTGCAGTCGATATTGGAATCGCTGGGTGGAAAAGTTGTGACCCAGAGCCGGATTAACTATGTGACGGGAAAGTCAGACGCCGATGTCACCATGTGCGACGTGACGCCACGCCAGTTTCTAGAACTATCGAGCAGCAAACTGCCCGAAACTTACCGGCGCTCGTTAGAGATGTATCGCTATGGTCCGGGAGTGTACAAGATTGATTGGGCCTTGCGTGAACCTATTCCATGGAAAGCGAAGGAGTGTTTGCGAGCGGCAACGGTTCACTTAGGAGGATCGTTCAAGGAGATTCATGATTCGGAAGAGGCTGTGAGCGGCGGGAGAGTAGCCCAGAAACCTTTTGTGATTCTGGTGCAGCCTAGTCTGTTCGATTCATCGAGAGCACCGAATGGGCAGCACACGGCTTGGGCGTACTGTCACGTTCCGAATGGATATAAAGGATCGATGTTGGACCCAATTCAGAGCCAAATTGAGCGGTTTGCACCAGGCTTTCGCGATTGCGTTCTGGCGCGATCGCAACATTCAACGCTGGCGATGACGAAGTGGAATGAGAATTTAATTGGCGGAGATATAAATGGCGGTGCTGTAGACTGGCGACAATTCTTTTTTCGTCCAAACCGCATGCAATACAAAACGCCGATGCGAGGTGTGTTTTTGTGCTCGTCGTCGACGCCGCCGGGTGGCGCGGTGCACGGGATGTGCGGGTATTGGGCGGCGCAGGCAGCGATTCGATATTTGGGAATCAAAACCTAGCGGACTTCACGGTTGCAGACCATTGTCATATCGGCACCGCCCTTAGTGGTCTCAACGTGACTAACAATGGTGAGGGTTTGCTTGTCGTCTGAAACGCTCCAGCGATCGACAATCACTTCGTCGTCCCCAGATGCGGTTTTCATCGAAGTATTGATGACTAAGACATCGCCGTCCCAGAAGGTTTTGCTTTCCGCGTCACGCCCGTTGATGACATTTTGTGCGACGTTTCCATCGGTGACATAGGTGATGTCGCTGATAGAAGTCTTTTGGCCAGCGGTTTGCACGGTGTGAACGTTCATCAGTTGGCCGTGCTGATCGACTACGCGCACAACCACATCGGGGACTTTAAAACCCGCGAAATTGCTTTTCTCCTTGTCCATGCGCCAGCGTCCGGTGAAGTCGCGTTTATCGGACGATTGCGCGCCCACGAGGGGAGTGAATAAGAGAAGTGTCAGGAAAAGTTTGCGGGTCATTTCTTCATCAGTATCAGAATCAGGATGATGAGCAGGAGGGCGACAACGCCGAGAGCGCCAAAGAAGATCAAGAGTTTCTTGTTAGCTGCGGTTTTGGCCGCGCCGGGCACTTTCGCATTCGCAAGTGATTCGTTTATGCCCGCAATCCGGGGAGCATTGGCGGACACCACGCCTAGAGGAGTGCTAAGAGAGGCCCCGTGGACGTTGGCATTGGCGTGCATGCCGGCAATGGAACCGCCGACGCTGCCAAGGTTTGGCGTGAGACCACCAACATTGAGAGGTGTCATGCCGATGTTGCCGGGCATGCCGCTTCCACCGCCGCCGGATCCTTTGGCAGGAGCAGAACCTGGCTGGTCGGGCTGCGACTTAGATTGACCATAGCCGCCTTGCATGATCATCGTGAATTCGCTGGGCCCGTTTGCTGCGGCTGGTTTAGATTCGGCTGGCGTGGGCGGCTTCATGACGGGCAGCGGCTGAGTGGCCATGAATTGTTCGTTGTTGGACGGGCGTTCCTCCAGGAGCGGCTTTTCGCGCGGTGGCGCGACGACACCCGGAGTTTGAATGGCCGGAGCGTTGGTGCCGACCGAACCAAAGATTTTGGTGAATTCGCTTTCCTGTGGTTGGGACGAAGGAAGCGGCTGCGGAATATCGATTTTGTTATCGAACAACTGGTCGGAGAGATTTCGTTCTGCCTGCGGTGGTGCAGCGAAGCCCATAGGATCGCTGCGGACCTGCGGCGATTGGGAGGAAGGGGCGCTGGGCGTTGGAAGAGGAGCGCTGCCCATGGGTCTGGCGAACATGCGGGTAAATTCGCCGGGCTCGTTCGGTTTGGGCGGCGGTGGAGGCGGAGGCAGCGGCGAATTTGGCCTTTGAACGTACGGACTAGCTGGTGGAGTGGATTGTTTCGCAGATGGAGTGGGCAGACCCGGCTTAAAGAAGCGCGTGAATTCGCCATCTTCCTGCTTTTCCGGTTGAGGCGCGGGTGGTGGTGTAAAAGGCGTAGTCGGAGTCGCGGGGGGTGCTGAAGGTACCGGAGTTTGGAACGCTTTGGTGAACTCGCCGACAAGAGAAGGAGTTTGGGGAATTTGGGTTGGAGGCGGAACTGCGGGTGGCGGTGGAGTGTAGCGCGGCGTCGAGGGCGAAGAGCCTACTTGAGGGCGAGCTTGCAGAAAGCGTGTGAATTCCCCTGGTTCGCCGGGCGGAGTTGAGAGGGGAGCCGGCTTCTGAACCGCAGGTTTGGCCGAATCGACAGTACTGGACCTGGGGTGACCGGAAACGGCATTTATTTCCAGATGCAACCACTCGCGGAGCAGGGCGCATTGGGGTTCGCTTTCCGTCACGACGTACCAGTAGCTGCCTTCCTCGCCGAAATCGAGGACCATCCTTTTCACTTCTGAAGATTTGACGAGAGCGGTAGTGAGAAGCTTTAGCAGTTCGCTTTGTTCGGCTGCCGCTTCGGTGGTAGAAATGCGGTGAATAAAGACGTACCGGCCAGTTGCGGCGTTCTGTGCCCGGAAGGCTTGAACCGGGCCTGTCATGATCTGCTCAGGCCGGTTATAGCGGCCACCCAAAAACTCAAACGATTCCATCGCGATGCCTTTCCACTTTTCAGTATCCATTCAACAGGGGCTGACACTATGATAGAGAATCGGTGAGCTGTCGGTGGAATAGTGAAACATCTTTCAAGAATCGTGTGGGAAGAAGGCATGTACCTGGGGCCGCATCATTTTCAGGCGCAGAGCCGGTACTTTGAGGACTCCATTCATTTTTCGGCGGACTCGTTGTGGTTTAGCCCGTTCGGATTTCTGGCACTAGATTTGAATGCCGAGGCGCTGCGGAATGGAACCGTGCAGATAACGCACGCGCGCGGCGTTTTTGAAGATGGGTTGTCGTTTGACATGCCGGCTGCCGATCCATTGCCGGAACCGCGACAAATCGAAGCGATTTTCCCGCCAACTTCGGCGACTTTACTGGCCTATCTTGCAATACCGAAGCGGCAGACTTTAGGTGGGAATTGTGATCTGCAGGCGACGATGGCAGCTAAGACCAGATTTGTGGCGGATCAGCGAAACGTTTTTGATGAAGTTACGGGTGGCGAGGAAAAGCCGGTCAAGTTCGGACGGAAGAATCTAAGAGTTGTCTTCGAGGGCGAGAAGACGGACGGTATGGATCTGCTGCCGCTGGCAAGGGTGTTACGTGATGGAGGCGGGCACTTCGTTTTCGACGAGAAGTTTGTGCCGCCGGTTCTACGGTTCAATGCCAGTCCGGCGCTGATGAGTATGACGCGGCGGTTGATCGACATTCTGACGCAAAAAAACGCAGCTTTTACCGGTACGACACGCGGTTACGACCGGCAAGCGACTGGAATGTCGGCACAGCAGATTTCGGCATTCTGGTTTTTGCACGCGGTGAACAGCGGGTTAGCTAACTTGCGACATCTTTATCTTGCAAATCAAGGTCATCCAGAGGAGTTGTACGCGGAGATGCTGCGCTTAGGTGGCGCACTGTGCACGTTTGGGTTGGACGCGTCGGCGGCAACGCTTCCGCTATACGATCATTCGGAGTTGCAAGCGTGCTTTGAAGCGCTGGACGGGCATATTCGCGAGCATCTTGAGCTTGTCGTCCCGACTAACTGTATTTCGATCAAGCTGGAGCAGACGGACCGATATCTTTGGGAAGGCGACATTGCAGATACGCGGGTGCTGGCGAGCGCGCGCTGGTATTTTTCAGTTGCTTCCAATATTGGTGAGGCAGATTTGATCTCGGGGGCGCCAGCGCTAGTGAAGATTTGTTCGGCGCGCTTTGTGCCAGAACTGGTGAAGCGAGCGTTGCCCGGGATGAAATTGACACATGTACAGAACCCGCCGTCGTCGTTGGCGCCCCGGCTGACGAATCAATACTTCAGCATTAACAGAAGTGGACCATGCTGGGACCACATTCAGGAAACAAAGCGGCTTGGTATTTATATTCCTGGCGACATTCCCCAACCTGACATTGAATTGCTTGTTTTGCTGGAATCTTAAGGCTAATGACTATGGCAACCGTTCCTACAAATCCGCCTTCGACGGTGGATACATTCGATACCGCGAAGCGGGCCGACAATATGGCCTTGATTTTTCAGGAAGTGCTGACCGTGATTGTGCGGCTACGCGCCGGGCGACAGCGCGTGAGCGACGCGAATGTGTTTCGCGCGCAGTTGCGCAATGCTTTCAAATCGGCGGAGACAGAAGCAACACGACGCGGATACATTATTGAAGACGTGCGCGTGGGCGTGTTCGCGGTGGTCGCATTCTTGGATGAATCGATTCTGAATTCCCGCAATCCGATATTTGCAGACTGGCAGCGGCAGCCTATGCAAGAAGAAATGTTCGGAGTGCATATTGCAGGCGAGATTTTTTATAAGAACCTCGACAGGTTGTTGGGACGACCGGATTCCGAACCGCTGGCTGATCTGCTGGAGGTGCATCAGTTGTGTTTGTTGTTGGGTTTTCGTGGCCGATATAGCGCCGGAGGCGCGACGGCAGAGATCCGTAATTACGTTTCGCAGATTGAAGAGAAAATTCGCCGCATTCGTGGGGCGATGCAGCCGCTTTCCTGGCAGCCACCGGTACAAGTAATGCAGGCCACGCGAGACCGCTGGATTTCCAAGTTGCGGTGGGCGGCAATAGGATGCGCCGTGCTGGCGCTAGGGCTATTTGCGGCTTATGAGCTCCTGTTGGGGTCGGCGGTTCGGGAACTTGCGAGATTGGCTTCGGAAGTGGGCAGGTAGGGGAGCGGATGAAATTCAACCGGATGTTTTGGATTGCTTTGGCAGCAATGATTGCCTGGCTGCTGCTGGGTTGGTTTCTGGGAACGTGGCTGGGCATTAAGCCGCCTGTGCTTTGGTATCTGCGCGGTGGCTTGATGCTGCTCGGCGTTATTGGTTTTGTAGGATATCTGATGCTTCGGCCGCAGGGGCAGGCGGCGCCAACTTCGGAAGCGGCTTCGGTAGCCGCGAGAGAGATTGACGTCAATTTCAACGAAGCATCGAGACGAATCCAGACGGCCACTGGTAACAAGGTGCTAAACAGCCTACCCGCAGTATTTGTGCTGGGAGATTTGGCTTCAGCAAAAACCAGCATTTTGACACAGAGCGCGATGGAAGCGGAGTTGCTGGCAGGGCAGGCTTTGCAAGCGAACGTGGTGACACCGACTGCATCGGTTAATTTGTGGTTCGCACAAAACACTCTATTTATCGATCCTTCGGGAAATGTGGTCGCCGATCCGGCGGCACGGCGTAAGTTGTTCAAGAAGTTTTTGCCGGTGAAGTTGAATTCGGTGCTGGCATCGAAGAATCCGCCGACGCGATCGGTGTTGCTGACGGTGGATTGCGAAAGTTTTCTGCAGAGCGGCGGGGCCAATTTGTTGGCGGCGAAAGCACGGGATTATCAGGCTATCTTAAGTGAGTTGTCGCAGGAACTTGGTTCGAGCTTTCCGGTTTACGTTCTGTTCACCAAGACGGACAAAATCCCTTACTTTCTGGACTTCGTTGAGAATTTGACTGAGACCGAAGTGACTGAGGTGATGGGTTTGTCATTGCCAATTCCGCCGAGCGGATTGCAGGGAGCATACGCGGAAAAGCAATCACAACGGCTGGATAACGCTTTTCAGACCCTTTACTATTCACTTGCGGACAAGCGGCCCATATATCTGGGAAGGGAGCGCAACCCTAACAATCTTTCCAATATTTACGAATTTCCGCGAGAATTTGCCAAGTTGCGGCCATTGCTGGTCCAGTTTTTGACAGACCTGTGCCGGCCAAGCCAACTCGGCACTAGCCCATTCTTGCGTGGATTCTATTTCACAGGTATTCGGCCGATCGTTATCAACGATGTGATTCCGGCGGCGCAAATGCAGGTGGAGCAAGAAGAGGACTGGGATTCGGGCGCGACGCGAATGTTCAACCGGCCGCAAAGATCGGCGCCGTCGGCCGAAGGGCGACAGGCTGGAGCGCGGAAGATTCCGCAATGGGTATTCCTGCGAAATCTGTTCCCGGGCGTTCTGCTGGCGGACAGAGTTGGTTCGACAGTAGCGCAAGTGAATGTCAAAGTGAATTTCGTCAGGCGTTCGTTGCTTGCGGCCGCAGCGGTTTTAGCGTTGCTGACGGCCGGGTGGTGGACAATTTCGTATTTCAACAATGCGCATTTAGCGCATGATGCGTTGGAAGCAGCGCAAGCTGTGCCAAGCGTTGGTTTGGCGTCTGGACAGGTGGCCTCCACAGATTCACTCAAGCGATTGTCGAAGGTACGAGAGACGCTGGCACTTCTTAATGGGTACGAGAAGGAAGGCGCGCCATTTAGCTATCGTGCTTTCCTGTACAAGGGCAATGCGATTCGCGAGCCCCTGCATGCTGTTTACTATGCGCTGTTCCGGCGTCTTTTATTGCAGCCGACGCAGCAGACGCTGATTGAAATATGCAAGAACCCTGGCGACGACAAATCTTATCCGCGCTATTCGTATGTGTACAATGCGCTGAAAGCATACCTGGTTACGACCAATCATTATGAGAAGGCGGGGGGGTGGAGCGATTTAGTGAGGGTACTGGAAGAGCATTGGAAGAAAGATCAGCAGGTAGACGGCGACCGAGAGGCGCAGGCCACAGCACACTTCACGTTTTATGTGGACGAATTGACGGACAATAATCCATATCCGCAATTCGCATCGCCTGACTCGGATGCAGTGACAACTGCGCGGGCCTTTTTGAATGGCTTTCCGTTGGAGGACAGTATCTATAGGGCGTTGCTGGAGGCGTCAGCAGGGAAGCTGAAGTCGATTAAGTTCAATCGCGACTATCCAGGCACCGAAGAGACGGTGCGGAATAACTATGAAGTGGAGCCATGGTTCCGGAAGGAAGCTTACGCGAATTTCCTGAAGCAGTTGTCAGACCCGAATGGCGGATTGAAGGGCGAAGAATGGGTGCTGGGCCCCGCGATGCAGCAGAATATCGACACGGCGAAAATGGCGGGAGACTTGAAGATTCGCTATGACAATGATTACATCAAGACATGGCGGGAGTTTCTGAAGGCCACAAGCGAGAATATTCCTTATGGCAGTTATTCGCGAGCGGCTTATGTGTTGGACAAACTGGGTGGTCCACAATCGGCGCTAATGCAGTTGTTCTGCGTTCTATCAGACAATACAAACGTCTCCAATAAAGATGTTGCGCAGGCGTTTCAACCAGTGCAGTTCGTAACGCCGCCCGGATGCAGCACACAACTAGTGTCTGGAGCCGCGAATCCTTATGTCGGTGGGTTAGCCAGCCTAAGTAACTCGCTCAAGGCGATTGGGTCTTCAAGCAACCCTGACGCGAATGCGGTGATGTCGGCTAAGGGGATGGTGAGCAATGCATTGAACGCAGAATCGTCGCTGGCGTTGGGCTTTCATTCTGATCCCACCGATTCGGCTGGTACGGTACTGAACAAAGCGGGGAGCCTTTTGAAGGATCCGATTACTGACGTTTCGCCGACGCTTGGGGATTTGGCCACGGCGCAAGTCAACGGGCAAGCGAGCAATATGTGTGCGTCGATTAACCCCTTGTTTCATAAGTATCCCTTTAATTCCGGTTCTAAGGATGATGCAACCTTGCAGGAAGTGAATGAGGTGCTGAATCCGCAGTCCGGTAAGTTATGGGGGTTCGTCAATGGGCCTGTAATGACACCGTTCTTGCAAAAATCAGGGAATCAGTATGTTGCGACGGTTGGGCAAGCGGCGACCGTGAGCCCTGCCTTTTTGAACTTTGTGAACCGAATGGCTTTGATGAGCCAGGCTTTCTATCACGGTGACCCTAGCGGAAATGCGAATATGACATTCACTATGACGGCGCTGCCTTCGCAGGATGTGGACCACGTGTCGCTTAGTGTGGACGGTGGGACCTTGGCGGGTGATCCGAAGGACCGGCCAACGCAAACATTTACATGGCCAGGGACGACGCCGGGAGTTAATCTGCAGGTTCGTTTCGGTTCCAGCCCGGATATCACAATTGCCTCGGCTCCAGGGCTTTGGGCGGTATGGCATTTTCTAGATACGGCCGAACGTGGTTCAGGAGTTGCGCCGGAATGGGTGGGAAGAACTGCGGCTGGTCCGATGACGGTAAAGGACCATCCCGTCGCGGTGAAGTTCAGCATTGATCCGACAAGCGCTAAGGTCTTGCGTCCGCAGTTTTTCTCCGGTCTGTCGTGCCCGGGACGTGCGGTTCAATAAGGTTGCTTTAACAGCGGCGAGACTTTCAGGGCGGCGAAATGAGCGATCGTGCCGGGTCCTAGCCACAAGGCTACTGGCCCCTTGATTTGTTTTTGTTTGAGATCGCTGACAATAAGCACGGGCTGAAAAGCACGATCAACATAGATTCGTGCGGTGGATTCATACACGTCGATGCGTACATGGGTCCAGCGGCCGGGAACTAAATCGACATAGGATTCATATTTTCCAGGCGATTCCTCGCGCAGTTTTTGCCATGGAAAGCCAGGTACTGAGATGTATTGGACGGAGTGATTTCTCTGCAACTGGTCTTGAGATCGACCATTCTTAGGGCGGAGATAGATGCATTCGTACTGGGCGCCGCTATCGACCATGCGGAACGCGATACCGACGAAACCACGCAAGTTCGCAGGCGCATTGGGTGCGGTGTCGCCGGCCAGATCCACTTCGATACTGCAGTTTTCGCACTCGGTGCCGTCAACGATAGCCAACCGGTGGACTTCGTCTGAAGCATTTTGATCGTTATCGGAGACTTGAACGCTGGGCTTGCCCTGATAAGTGACGGCGACGGCGCTGACATTCTGAATCTTCAGGTGATTCTGTGCCAGCGATTGGGCGTTGCAAATTGAGCTGATGATGAGCGGGAGAATAACACTCAGCCGTTGCTTCATATCATGTTTCGATTGCAGGACTATGCGAGTCCACTAATGTGATCGAAAATGGTCCGGACCATTGTATCCATTTGAGCCGGTGAATTAGGTTTGAATTGCAGACTCCTCTGCAGGCCCATTCCCATCAAGACAGACTTGAGTCCATAGGCAACGGTTTCGGGGTCAACTGGGGGTATTCGGTTTATGGCGGCGTAAGCACTCTTGACGTAGCCGATCATGCGCTGATGGTCTTGTTGTTCTAATTCAATTACGCGCGGCAGAACTGACGGAGTGCGTAGCGCGTAGAGTTTTACAGCGAGCCAAAATACGCAGTGGTCATTATCTGTAACCAAGCTGACGAAATACGAGCGAATACGTTCGGCCACTTCCATTTCCGTGCCTGGAGTGCTGAGCATGCGGCTCATTTCGCGCTCCACCTCTAGAGATTTGTCCTCGAGAACTGCGAGAACTAAGTCTTCCTTGCTAGCAAAATTTGAATAAAACGCTCCACGAGAGTAACCGGCCTTTTCGGCGACGTCCTCGATAGACCCCGCTTCGATGCCTTCTTTAACGAAGATTTCGAATGCGGCAGATAATAGGCGTTCCTTGGTTTGAGCGCGACTTTCTTCGCGCGAGAGCCTGCGATGGACCCCAGTTGTCATTGCGCTTTAATCCTATCACATCTCAGATGCATATTGGTATCTGAATGTTGACTTGTATCTTAAATTAGAATACAGTTTAGTTTCTGGATACAAAAATGTCTTCAAAGTCTTTGTTGCTGCTTGTTGGACCGATCCTTTGCTTTGGACAGGCTTCGCTGACGGTGGATGATGCTGTGCGTCAGGCATTGGCTTCCAATCCTGACATCTTGGCTGCGAACCTGGGTGTGGCGATAAAGACGGATGACGCTGGAGCGGCACGAGCGGAGCGCTGGCCACGGTTGCAAATGCAGGTTCAGGGCGGTCCGCTTTTGAACAAGGCCGGAATCACTTTTGCTGATGGCGCACTGGGTGTCTATCCAGGGGTGGGTCCGATCCCGGGTGCGACGACAACCATAGAAATTCCACGCTCTTTGGCAGGTTATTCGTTGACGCAGGTGTCGATGCCGTTGACGCAGCAGCCGAGACTTGGAATTCAGGTCAAGGTTGTGGAAGAAGACACGCAAATGGCGCGCGAGCAGTTGACGCAGGCTCGGCTGAATTTGGAGAGCCAAGTTCGAGGGCTTTACTACCAGTTGATAGCACTCGAAAAGGCTGAGGAGGCATCCAAAACGCAAGTGGAGGCAGCGGAGGAACTAGTCCGAGTAGCCGAGCGCGCGGTAGATACTGGCACCGCGCTGCAGACAGAGTTGCTGGCAGCGAGAGCGAAACTATCACAGTCAAAAGCGGATGCGATGTCGATCCAGCGAGATTTGACGAATGGGCACGAGCAACTGAATTATCTGATGGGGCGGAACTTGGATGTGCCTTTTGAGGTAGTGGAGGAAAGAAGTGAAGCAGATGGCTCGGACTTGCAGGCCGCGAGGAAATCGGCAGTTGGAGCAAGACCAGAGGTAAAGGAAGCGAACATTCGTTTGACAGAAGCAGGTTTGGCGGTGCGAGCAAAGGAATGGGAATACGTGCCCGACGTTAGCCTGACTTTCACCTACGTCACGTTTTTTAACGCCAGCAGCTATCTGCCGGAGCAGTTGGCGATTGTGGGATTCAACATGGCATGGGAGCCGTGGGATTGGGGTAGGAAACGGCATGAGGAAGCCAGTTTGCGTGAGAAGCAAGAACAGGCACGGCTGTCTCTAGTGCAGATGCGACGCCAAGTGGAATTGCAGGCGGGAAGCGCCTGGCGAGAACTGTCACGCGCGCAGGCGACAGCAGAGGCGGCACATGCGGCCACGGAAGGCTCGGCAGAAGCACTACGCGTAGTGAAAGAGCGAAATGCCCGGCAGGCGGCACTGATTAAAGATGTGCTGGAAGCGGAGGGCAATTGGGAAGCGGCGGGACAACAGGAAGCACGCGCGGTGGGAGCGCTAGCGGTCGCAAGGGCGAATTTTGAAGCAGCGATCGGGAAGCAATGAGGAGTTGGAAAATGGCCAGGGCTTTGACGACAGGTTTGCTTGTGGCGGCGATCTCAATTATTTCCGGATGCGCTCAGCATAAAGCGGCGGCCAGCGCGCCGGAACCGGTGAGTGTGCGTGTTCAAGAAGTGAAGCTGACTTCGTTTTCTGCGGAGCAACGATTTGCGGCCACGACTTCCCCGCAAACACAAATAGATTTGGCATTTCGCTCCGGTGGCTTAGTGACATTTATCTACAAAGTGAATGGCCGAGCGTTAGAACCGGGCGATCGGGTTACGGCGGGTACGGTATTGGCGCGACTTCGGACGTTGGAGTACGCGGCCCGAGTGAATGCAACAAACGCGCAACTGGCAAATGCCAAAGCCGGTAGCGATTCAGCTCAAGCAAGTATCAGCGAAGCGCAAGCAGCCTTTAGCCAGGCAAGCGAAGATTTGGAGCGAGGCCAAGCGCTGTTTCAAGTTCAAGCGATGACAAAATCGGACCTGGACGGGTTGCGGGCACGGAGGGATGTAGCGGAGGCCCGATTGACAGGGGCAAGAGCAGCGGCGATGGCAGCCGAGTCGCGAGTGCAGGCACAGACGGCGGCGAGCGTTGAGAGTCAAGTTCCGCTGTCAGACACGGTGATTCGCTCTCCATTTGACGGCGTGATAGTGGCGCGGCGTGTGGAAGAGGGCTCTAGCGTTGCACCGGGCACTCTAGCTTACGCTCTGGCGGACATGCACACAATCAAGTTAACGTTTGGAGTGGGTGATTCAGCGGTTTCAGCATTGAAGCCAGGATTGCCAGTTGAAGCTTCGCTGGAAGCCTTAGGCGGAATGAGATTCAACGGAAAAGTCCTGGCAATTTCGCCGGTGTCGGACCCTTCCAACCGGACATTTGAAGTGACAGCGCAGTTGCCGAACGAAAAAGGTCTCTTGCGAGCGGGAATGGTTGCCTCGGTGACGCTGGGGAATGCGGTGAACACGGAACAATTAAGCGTTCCGCTGCGCGCCATTCGGCGCGGATCAGACGTATCCACCGATTTTGCGGTGCTGGTGGTGAGAGATGGACGGGCATTATTAAGGCACGTGAAGCTTGGACAAGCGGCCGGCTCGATGGTTGCGGTCACATCTGGTTTGACAGCAGGCGAGCTAGTGATTGAGGACGCAAGCGCGCGTGTGGACGATGGCGATCCGGTGACTGTGCTGCGGTAGGACAACGATGAACCACAAGAACTTGGACGATACGCAAAACACCTCCCGCTATTTTGTTGAGAAGCGGCAGGTGGCGTGGATGGCACTCTTAGGAACTTTTGTTTGGGGTGTTTTCGGCTTCATAAAGATGCCACAGCGGAAAGACCCGGAGATTCCCGTGCATCAGACGCTGGCGATTGCGCGATGGCCAGGCGTGCCGGCGCAAAGAGTGGAAGCGCTGTTGACGAAAAAAGTGGAAGAAGCTGTAGCGCGGAATGCGAAAGTGACTGAGATTCGATCGGTGACGCGGGACGGCGTGGCCTATGTTTACCCGAAACTGGATGAGGAAATAAGCGACACAGCGAAAGAATTGGACGATTTGCGTTTGAAAGTAGACGAGATTCAGTTACCGGCAGGCGCGCCGCGTGTGCAACTGATAAAAGACTTTGGCGACACTGCGACTTTAATGCTGGCGGTGGCTAGCCCCAAGGAAAGTACAAGCGCTTTAGCGTTCCGTGCAGAGCGTATTGGCGCGATTATGCAGCCGGGTCGCGTTGCGGTGGTTTGGTCTTATCCGCCGACGCTGCGTTCCGGTGCCCTGGGGAGAATTGTCCAGGATTTGGGGGACTGGTTGAGCGACGAAGAGGTGGTGAAGGACCCAAGGCCGTTTTTGGGCAGCGGTTTTATTGGATTCGACTGCGTGTCAACTAAGTCCGCGCAGGAGATATCGGCTGCTATTGCACAGTTGAGCGATGAAAAGCTAAAGACCACAGAACTGCATCCCGATGTTTGGGCTCCTATTGTGGTGCGCAATCCGGCTGAAGTGGCGGCGGCATTAAACGAGGTGCGAGGGCCGAAGTATAGCTATCGGGAGTTGGATCGTTACACCGAACAGATCGAAAAAGTTTTGCAAGGTGTTCCCACGATAGGGCGCGTGACGCGTTCCGGTTTGGTTCCGGAGCGAGTGGAGCTGACTTATTCGCAGGACCGTTTGGCGCGCGCGGCATTTCGACCGGAAATGTTGACCAGAGCACTGCAGGCGCGTTCGGTTCCAGTTTCTGAGGGTGGTGTGGATACGGGTGCACGAAGCGTGCCAGTGATAACGAATGCCGATTTTCAGAACGAACAGGAGATTGCAAATGTTCTGATACCTTCGGGGTTGAGCGGCGGGGTTCCGGCGCGTGTGTCGGACTTGGTTAATGTCGAGCGCGGTTATGAAAGTCCGGCACAGTTCATGAACTTTCACGAGTGGCGGGACGCGGACGGCAAATGGCAGCGCGAGCGGGCCATTACCTTAGACATCCAGATGCGGGCTGGGGAGCAAATTGGCCAGTTTTCAAAGGAAACCGACGCAGCGCTGGCAGCGATTCAGCGGCAGTTGCCTAGTGATTTGATTTTGGATAGAACATCGGACCAGCCACTGCAAGTACGAGAAAACGTAACGCTGTTTATGAGCAGCCTAGGCGAGGCCATCATTCTAGTTGTGCTGGTTTCGTGGATCGGCTTTTGGGAGTGGCGATCGGCATTGATTATGGCGCTAGCAATTCCGATTACGCTGGCGATGACGTTTGGAATGATTAGCATGCTGGGAATCGACGTTCAACAAGTGTCGATCGCATCGCTGATTATTGCTCTGGGTTTGCTGGTGGATGACCCGGTGGTAGCTGGCGATGCTATTAAACGCGAACTAGCCGCAGGGCGTTCTCCGCTGATGGCATCGTGGCAAGGCCCGACAAAGCTGGCGACAGCAATTTTGTTTGCCACGCTGACAAATATTGTTTCGTACTTGCCCTTTCTTTTGTTGAAGGGAGACATCCGCCGATTTCTATATAGCCTGCCCTTAGTGATGACATGCGCCTTAGTTGCCTCGCGGATTGTCTCCATGACTTTCATTCCGTTCCTGGGCTATTACATCTTGCGCTCGCGAACGGAGGAAACCATCGAGCAACGACGGCACAAAGGGTTTGGGGCCTTTTATTATCGAGTGGGTGAATGGGCAATTGAGCACAGGTGGCAAGTGGTGGCGGGGGCGTTTGTGCTCTTGCTGCTGGCGTTCGGAATTGGCTCGAGGCTGAAGCAGCAGTTCTTTCCTTACGAACGTCAATATTTGTCATATATAGATGTCTGGCTGCCACAGGATGCTTCGGTAGCTGCGACATCGCAAGTTACAGCGCATGTGGAAAGAATTGTGCGCGATGTAGCGGAGAAGTATGCCGAGTCGGAAAAGCTTCAGACTCCGATTCTGAAATCGCTCACGTCTTGGGTTGGGGGTGGTGCACCGCGATATTGGTTGTCGAGCAATCCAGAAGCAAATTATCCGAACTACGCGCACCTGCTGGTGCAGGTGGCTAACAAAGAGGAGACTGACAAACTGATTCCGTTGTGGCAGAGCGCATTAGACGCCGGTGTGCCGGGCACCACCATTGACGTTCGGCGTCTGGAGACCAGTGTGCCGGTTGGCGTTCCAGTGGCAATTAGATTGTCAGGCAGCAATGTGGAGTTGTTGCGAGATAAGGCGCGGGAGTTGAAGTCGATTTTCGAATCGACAGGGCTGGCAACGCGAGCCCGAGATGACTGGGGCGAAGACGCGTTGGCTTTGCACCTAACGGTTGATGCTGACAAGACGGCGATGGATGGTTTGACAGAGAGCGACGTGGCTCGCGCGGTTGTAGGCGCAGTGGACGGCGAGCAGGTTGGAACGATGCATGACGGGGATCACACGATACCAATTATTGCCCGGCTGGAAATGGACGAGCGAGCGCGGTTGAATGACTTGTCCAGCCTTTATGTTTATGCACAAAATGGAAGCGCGCACGCGCCGTTCTCAGACTTGGCAAAATTCAGCTACGAGATGCAGCCGGCCAGGATAAACCGTTATCAACAATTCCCGACGGTGACGGCATCAAGCTTTCCTAAGTACGGGCATTTGCCATCGGAATTGTTAATGGCAGCGATGCCTCAGATCAAACAGTTCCAAATGAACTTGCCCGCTGGAGTGACGATGGAAATCGCAGGCGAATACAAGGAGCAGATGAAAGGCTTTAGACAGTTGTCTGTCGTAATGATGATTTCTGTACTCTGCATTTTCGGCGCTTTGGTAGTGCAGTTCCGGAGCGCTGTGAAGCCTTTGATTGTCTTCGCGGCGATACCGTTTGGGGTGGGCGGCGCGCTTGTCGGTTTGGCAATCATGGGAGCCCCGTTTGGCTTTATGGGGTTTCTTGGTATTGCAAGTTTAATCGGCGTAATAGTCAGCCACATCATCGTGCTGTTCGATTTCATTGAGGAACGGCACGGGATGGGAGACGCATTGAAGGAAGCATTGCTGGACGCTGGAATTCTTCGGCTTCGGCCAGTGCTAATCACGGTAGCTGCGACCGTTACCGCGCTGGTGCCATTGGCTCTGCACGGGGGGCCACTGTGGGAACCTTTGTGCTACGCACAGATTGCCGGGCTTAGCATTTCCACGATGATAACGCTGTTGCTCGTGCCTGTGGTTTATGCAATTTTCGTGCTGGACTTGAAGATTGTGAAGTGGTCGGACGGCAGACCAGGCTCGCGCGCGGATCAAGTGGAGGAGGATCTGGTAGGCGCGATTGTCCGGCCACAATAGCAAAAGAGGACAGGAAAGCTAAGCGTTCAATTGTGGATTGCGGCAAGATGTGAAATTCTAACACCTGGAACGCGCGAATTACTTTACTAATATGGTGCCCAATGCCTTGTGATCCAGCAGTACTAAGACATGTTCCGCTTTTCGCCTTGTTGGATGACGATGAAGCGGCAGTTCTGGCTAGTCAGGTTGAACTGAAGCGTTTTGCGGCGAGACAAAGAATATATCGTGAGGGCGAGCCAGGCGGCCAGGCGTACATCCTGTTATCAGGTGCTGTTCGAGTCACGATGGTGGATGAAGATCAGCAAGAAGTTCTGATCGATCAACCAGCAGTCGGCGAATTTTTTGGATTTGCTTCCATGCTCGAGCAGACCCCTCATCAAACCAGTGCGTTGGCAGTGGAGCCGACGGAATGTATTGAGGTAGAGCGGAACGATATAGCCGTACTTTTGCAGCGAAAGCCGCATTCAGGAATGGATATGCTGGCGGTGCTGGGAAAGCAGTTTCATGGCTCTCAGCAACTGGTAAAGATTCGCTCCACGAGAAATCCAAATGAAGTAATCGAAAAGGAGATGACTTTCGGTGATCGTGTGGCGGATTCGGTGGCTCAATTTGGTGGCTCGTGGACATTTATTATTTCCTTTTTGGTTGTGCTGGCGATCTATTCCGCAATTAACGTGTCCCTTCATCAGCGGGCGTGGGATCCGTATCCGTTTATTTTGCTGAACTTATTTCTTTCGATGCTGGCGGCGATTCAGGCACCGGTGATCATGATGAGTCAGAACCGTCAAGACGAGAAAGACCGGTTGCGTAGCGAACTAGACTTTGATGTAAATCGGCGAGCTGAGACAGAGATTCAAGGCTTATCGCGAAAATTGAATCTGATAGATGACAGGCTTGGCGATATTGAAGATTTCTTGCGCAACACTCTTGACAAAAAATCGAGCGGGCATACTCTTGGTGCCGGAAGAGATTGAGCAGAATGATATCGTTTGTAGGTTTAGTTTTTCCACCTTAGTACCTCCTTCCCATAGGTTCATTGACAAGGGGAACAGGCATGTAAGAGGCTGGGATAAAAAGGGAAGCTTGAGAGCTTTTCTGACTGTCGCTTACTTAGTTCATGCATCACTTCAGGGCATGTTGGGTTCAAGACGACTTCGCTCCCGGTTTTCCGCTAGATCCCATTTTGGAGAGTTATGACTACACAGGCAATTCTGCGGCCCATTATGACGTTGCCATCCGATCAGGACGCCACTGGGCGTACGCTCGGTGCGCGCGAAGTTGAATTGGTAAGCGAGGCCATATATAGCGGTACTCTAACGAGCACAAAAGGGTCTTTCGTCACGCGTTTGGAGAAAGCGTTTGCAGCTGAGATCCAATCGACATTTGCGCACGCTTGCTCGTCCGGAAGCGCGGCGATACACGCGGCAATTTCGGCAATCGATCCGGAGCCAGGCGACGAAATCATCACGTCTTCGATCACGGACATGGGTGCCCTGACACCGATTTTGTACCAGGGAGCAATCCCGGTTTTTGCTGAGACAAATCCCGAAACCTTAAATCTGACAGCGGAAACGATTGAGCCTTGGATCAGTCCTAGGACTAAGGCAATTGTGGTAACCCATTTGTTTGGCAACCCCTGTGAGATGGACCCAATTATGGAACTTGCTAATAAGCATGGAATTCCGGTAATTGAGGACTGTGCGCAAGCTTACTTGGCGAAATACAAGGGGCGTGATGTTGGCACTATTGGTACTATCGGCTGTTTCAGCATGCAGCAGGGCAAGCACATGACAACCGGCGAGGGGGGCTTAGTAACAACAAATGATAAGGAATTAGCCCGCCGCATGTTCTTGTTTATCAACAAGTGCTATGGATATGGCGATGCACAGGCCGACCACTATTACATATCGCTGAATTCGCGATTGAGCGAGTTGCAGGGTGCGGTTGCTTTGGGGCAATTAGAAAAACTGCAGGGTTGCGTGCAAAACCGAACGAAGCACGCCAATGCCTTGACTCATGCCCTAGCTGGGATTCGTGGTATCCGACCGTTCCCAGTATTACAAGACGCGACATGTGTCTATTGGAAATATTGCCTGATTGTAGATGCAAACGTAATTTCCGATGGGGCTGTGGGACTAGCCAAGCAGCTGAAGATCAGGGGCATAAGTTCGGCACCGCGCTATATTCAGAAACCAGCTTTCATGTGCGAAATCTTTCAAAAGAAGAGGACATTCGGCAAGAGTCAATTTCCATTCACGTTGGCGCGTCCTGAAGTTTTGAACTACAACCGCGAACAGTACCCACTGACCTTTGCGGGACTCGAGCATACGCTAGTGTTGCCTTGGAATGAACGCTATACAACCGAGCATGTCGATTACATAGCCACCTCAGTTAAAGAGGCTATTGAGAGCTAACTGCGCGACTAAAGAATGAGCGCATTTGTTCACCCGACCGCCAGCATAGAGAAAAACGTTCGCATCGGTGATGACACGTCGATTTGGGATAACGTCCATATTCGACGAGACACCGTTATCGGCAGTAAGTGCATTGTCGGCGAGAAGACGCACATCAGTTACGACGTAAAAATCGGAAACCTTGTGAAGATTAACGCCTTTGTCTATATTTGTACAGCTGTCACCATTGAAGACGGCGTGATGATAAGCGCAGGATGCATTTTTACTAATGACCGCTATCCGCGTGCCGCGAATCCGGATCTGAAGAGCCTGCGGGAGTCTGGTCCTGATGAGCACACCTTTCCTACGCTAGTAAAGGCAGGTGCAACTATAGGAGCCGGGGCGATTATAGGATGCAATCTGTCGATTGGACGGTTTTCCATGGTAGGAATGGGTAGCGTGGTTACCCGGTCCGTACCTGATTTTCATTTAGTAATTGGCAATCCCGCAAGACTGCACGCATACGTTTGCCGCTGCGGCGAGCCGGTTGGAAGACCTGAAGTGAGCGACGAACATCTGAGTCGCGAGTTAGTGTGCCAGGTTTGCCTCCGAAGATACCAGCTAGAAAAACAGAGTTTGGTTGAAATTGGACCTGAGTTGTGAATTCAGTTTGCAGGTGGGCTGTTGTTGGTGGCGGGGTGCTTGGTATGACTGTCGCTCACACGCTGGCCAAGAAGAACTGCAATGTCACACTGATTGAATCCGCACGTCATCTTGGTGGGTTAGCCGACGCATGGAGTATCGGTGACATCACCTGGGACAGGCATTACCATGTAACTCTGCTTTCAGACGCATTCACCAGGGAATTACTAGTTGAACTGGGACTCGATAGCTCGATGAAGTGGAAGAAGACCAAAACAGGTTTCTATGCCAATAGCCGCTTGTATCCATTCTCTAATGCGATTGACTTCGCCCGCTTTCCGATCTTATCTCCGATAGAGAAATTGCGCCTGGGTTTAACAATTCTGCGCGCTTCTCGATGGAATGATTGGCGTGCCATCGAGTCATTGACAGTTGAGGAGTGGCTCACGCGGCTTTCAGGGAAAGCTGTCTTTAATAAAGTCTGGCTCCCCCTCTTGAAGGCGAAGCTGGGTGAAGAATATAAGACTACATCGGCAACTTTCATTTGGGCGACCATTCAGCGGTTGTACGCTGCTAGACGAAGCGGGTTGAGGGAAGAGATGTTCGGTTACTTGCCTGGCGGTTACGCAAGAATGCTAGGTGCATTTGAGACGTCACTTAGAAACTCCTGCGTGGAATGTCGCTGTGGAGTTAAGGTCATCGGAATCACGCGTTCCACAACGGGCCTGAACATCCGAATGGGCGATGGAAATCTAGAGCAGTTCGACCGTGTCATCGTTACGGTTCCAACTCCTATCGCAGCTCGTCTTTGCGAGGATTTACCGCAAGACGAAAAAAGCAAACTGAACGCCGTGCGGTATTTGGGCATTATCTGTGGGTCGGTTCTGTTGGAGAAGCCCGTTACAGGTTTTTACGTTACTAACATTTTGGATGAATCAATACCTTTCACCGGATTGATTGAGATGTCCGCGCTTGTGGAGGCAGGAGACCTAAAGAATCACGGACTGCTGTATATACCACGATATTTGCCGCCGGATCATTCGGATTTCAATCGTTCCGATGAAGAGCTAGAGCAGCAGATGCTGAGCGCTTTAAAGAGGATGCATCCATCGCTGGCGACGAACAAGATATTGGCGGTTCGAGTATCACGGGCGCGGCATGTGTTTCCGTGCCCCGTGCCCGGGCAGTCAGCGAATGCTCCTCAAATTGACTCATCCGTGCCAGGTTTAAGCATTTTGAATTCCGCTCATATTCTGAATGGCACATTGAATGTTAATGAAACCGTAAGCTTGGCGCAGAGAGAGGCGCTTCGAATTCATGCCCTTGCCAACTAAACCAATCGCCAGCGTGTCTCTGGATCTCGACGATAAATGGACTTACATGAAGACGCATGGAGATCCGAATTGGTCGTCGTTTCCCAGTTATCTAGACATCGTTGTTCCGCGCGTGCTGAAGTTTTTGGAACAGAGGAAGCTGAAGATATCGTTCTTTATTGTTGGTCAAGACGCAGCGCTGGAAAGCAAGCAATCCGTGCTACGCACCATAGCCGAGGCAGGACATGAAATCTCAAACCACTCGTTTCACCACGAACCTTGGCTGCATCTATATTCGGAAGCCGAAATTCAAAAAGAGTTTGAATGGGCAGAAGCTGCAATTGAGCGCGCCACAGGCCAGCGTCCGATCGGATTTCGAGGGCCTGGCTTTAGCGTGTCCGACACTGTCATAAAGGTAATGATTTCACGCGGGTATAGGTACGACGCTTCGACATTGCCGACATTTTTAGGGCCGCTTGCGCGAGCATACTACTTCTTTAGTGCCAAACTGGACGCAGAAGAGAAGAAGAAGCGTGCGAAGCTGTTCGGAACATTGGCCGACGGACTAAAACCGATCAGGCCCTACACATGGAAGAGTTCAGCTGGAGCAATGACGGAGATTCCGGTAACTACGATGCCGGTGACGCGAACGCCATTTCACTTGAGTTATTTGATTTATTTGCACAGTTTTTCGCAAGTCGCGTCGAAAGTGTATCGAAACATTGCGTTTAGCGGTTGTAAGGCCGTAGACGTGAGCCCGTCCTTTCTTTTGCACCCGCTTGATTTTCTGGGGCCGGAGGAGGCGCCTGAACTAGCGTTTTTTCCGGGGATGAAAATGTCGGTTGAAAAGAAACTGGAGTTGGCTGATATCACATTTGCCGCGTTAGAAAATCGATTTCAGCTTGTAACGATGCGCGAGCACGCCGATAAAGTGGAAGCAACAGCTGGGATACTGGCCAAAGTGCTGCCAAACGGCGCTTCTCAGTAACGTTGAGTAAGGCTTGCCGAAGGGAGAAAACCCGGACTCCGTTCTATCGGTACCTAATGGATTTAATAAGGCGGTAACGGTACCCGTTCGGGGTCGACCGACATGCGCAGGGGCACAGTTTTGAAAGGTGAGCATGCCCACATTCGATCGCCTTTTTTGCACTGAGTGAATAAATGAAAGGCACAACCGCAGATACAACAATTCATCCGGTGATTGCCAGCATTCTGCTCACGCTGTTGCTTTGCCTCAGCTTCAACGCCGACAGCTTGTGGACGGACGAAGCTTTCTCGGCGTTTGTCGCTTGCCATACAACTCTGAGTTCGTTCTGGCATTCACTAAGAATTGGAGATTCGTCTGATTTGCAAATGTTGCTGTATTACGGCTATTTGCATTATTGGGTACGAGCTTTTGGGGAAAAGGAACTGACTTTGAGGTTGGCGAATTTGCCCTTCATTTTCATATACGCCGCGACGATTGTCTGGATTAGGAATCATCTTTTCCGATCCAAATGGGTCTGGATAGCCGCGGTTAATCCATTCGTTTGGGCCTACGCAGCTGACACACGGCCTTACATATGCGTACTGGCACTGAGTACGGTCTTTGTTACGTGCTTGGTGGCTTTGGTGACAGATCCACGCCAGGCGAGCTCGCGAAAGCTTCCCTGGTTGGGTCTTATCGCGATTCTGGTTGGCGCTAACCTCCACATGTTGATGCTGTTGGCGGTAGCTCCTGCGTTTGCATTTGTATGGGTGTATCGCCGCGCGAACAACTCGCCGATGCATCTGCGGATGTGGATTCGTCCCTCCCTCGCCTTATCCCCTTTATTCGCGATTTACACGGTCTTTCTATTGTGGACATTCGGTCGAGGAACGGATTATGACTACACGAGACCCGAGTTTCTTTCAATGAGTGCGGTCCTGTTCCGATTTCTTGGTCTGGCCGGCTTCGCGCCGAATCGCCACTACGATACGGCGTTTGGACCTTACCTGACAGGGATGATCGTAGCGTCCATCTGCCTCCTGAGCGCCATCGCACTATTGCTTGCCAAGGCATTGTTTCGCCGGGATGCGAGAACAATGGCTCTGGCGGCTGCCGTGGCCGTAGGCATCGCCGAATCAATCATCTTGAGCCTCCTAACCGGAAAACAGATCGAGGTGCGACATCTGACGTGTCTCTTTCCTTTTTTTCTGTTGATGCTGTTTTCTGCTTGGGAAGCTCTGCGAGTGGCGGACAGAGGCACCATTATTGTGGTAACCTCGCTGACAATATTCAGCGTCTGGCTGCTTTCGGATCTAAGATTGACTTTTCTGCCGGAATACAAGCGGGAAGACTTTCGAGGCGCTGTTCTGACGACGTTGAAACAAGCCGCAACAGATGTGAATAGCGAGATTGCCGTTGTAGCAGACCCAGCGGCAGCTGCATATTACGGCTTGGCTATGAAGAGCAATTACTCTTGCTATCCACTGGTCGGAAGTTGTCAAAGTGCGCTATCAAATCTTCCGTGGACACGGGTAATCGGCGCAGATCTAGCTACTTTTTGGTCACCGGAACAAATTGACTCTTGGATGCAGAGCGGAAGCTCCAAGAAGCGAATCCTGCTCATCAGTAGGGGACGTTATCCGACGTTCAAGAATTCGTACTGGTGGGAGGCACTTCGTAGCGCCGGGATAGGCAACAGAAGCGTGCTTCATGGCTTTGTGGTCTATTACGACGATGACGGAAAGTACTAAGCGTCATATTCCGTCGCATGGCGCCCATTATCGGTACTAAGCCTGGCCCCCCTAACCGATTACTAGTTTAGGTTCTGTTCGCATTGACAGGCGGCTAGCCGATACGCGACCCTACAACTGGAACGGGATTTCGAGCAAGTTGATGTGTACCTGAGTTGCCTCGACTTTAGAAATGAACCGGACGCACTTGGAAGCTTGTAAGCAAGCTTTGTCTAAATCTTCACACGAGTAATGAAACTCGTATCTAGAGAGATCTTTGACGTGGCCTTATCTGTTGGCGGCTTGGGTTGATGCGACAAACTTCAGTAGAAAACGGAAAAACACACATTCTGACGGTAGTGTTGGAGGACTATTTTCATGGTCCTGCGTTCTCGAAGGTCATTAGCAAAAAGCGATGGGGACATTTCGAGACACGATTTGAAAGTAACTGCCTAGAAGTTTTGGACCGTCTGGACAAAGCCACTGCGTGCGCGACGTTTTTTGTGAATTCGTGGATCGCCCGAAAGTGTCCAGGAGTGTTGCGAGAAGTCTTTAACCGCGGACACGAGATCGCTTTGGCCGGCCAACGTGGATTGAGTTTCCGCCACCTAACACGTGAATCACTACGGGAACAGATCGGACGCGATCGCGACATCCTGGAACAGCAGATTTCGCGAAGAGTTTGTGGATTCCGAGTTACGGACGTGCTGCTTGGGCCCAGTGATCTTTGGGCATTGGACGAATTGGCCGACTTAGGATTTCGCTACGACTCAAGTGTGAGTCCCTTCCTTTGGAACTTTAAAGCTGAGCCGTGGCGGCACTATGTTCATAAAAACAGCTGCCAATCGGGAGATATTTGGGAAGTTCCTCTGTCGTCTGGAAACGTCGCTGGGATGATGCTTCCGTTTGCGGGTGGAAACTACTTCCGGCAGTACCCGGAATGGCTCATCCAAAAGATGCTGAACAACGGAAGTAGGGATTCAAACCATCCACTAGTCCTATATTTCCGGTTGTGGGATTTTGACGTGCAGCAGCCGCGTCTGCAGACCGGGTCTGTTGTGCGCGACTTCCGGCATTATCGGAACGGCGAGCGGATGCTCCGCATGATGAATGATTTGTTGGAGCAATACCGCTTTACAAGTATTGCGGGATACCTGGACCTGCCGGTCATTGCGACCACGCCCCAGGCCATCGAAGCGGTAGCGACGATTGAATCGACCCACTGTGTAAATAGACAAGACGAACGCACGCCAATCAGCGTGATTGTTCCTTGTTTCAACGAGGAAGAAGGCGTTGTATTCCTAGCAAACAATCTGATCGCATTGAGAAGTGACCTGTCGTCCCAATTTGATACCGAATTTGTATTGGTAGACGACGGCAGTAGCGATCAGACTTGGAGCCTACTACAGAAGCATTTTGGTGACACTCCCAATACAAAGCTAATCCGCCACGAAGTAAATCGCGGCGTTTCGGCGGCAATAATGACGGGACTTCAGAACTCACGAGAGATTGCGTGTTCAATTGACTGTGATTGTAGCTATGACCCGAGCGAACTAAGGCCGATGTTGAAGTTACTCACTGCCGATGTGGACATGGTCACAGCGTCGCCCTACCACCCCGCGGGTGAAGTTCTAAATGTACCGGGTTGGAGGTTGTTGTTGTCGCGCACATCCTCGGCTCTATATCGAATGGTGACGGGCCACAAACTACACACATTCACGGCGTGCGTGCGTGTGTATCGGCGCTCTTCGGCGGTCAACGTATCCCTGGATAATAGTGGGTTTCTCGGAGTTGCAGAACTCCTGGGAAAGATGGCGCTCGCCGATAAGAAGATCCTGGAGCATCCGGCAACGCTTGAAGTTCGAATTTTCGGACAGTCGAAGATGCGGGTGTTGCAGACAATTTGGGGTCATCTCGGTTTGCTGAGCCGGCTGGGCTTGATGCGGATGAAGGCGGGTATCACCGACAATGGCTCGCCAGAGCCGAACGCGTCACCGGCTGTTAGATTCCCGGTGGTTGAAGTCGTGGAAGCAAAAGTGGAGAAGGGCTAGAAGAGCGAGCAAATGAATATTCGAGGTATTGGCGGCGAGACGTTACGATTTGGAATCGTCGGTGCGGGGAGAATTGCGGAGTCATATGCGGCGGCTTTTAGGGGTTCCCAGGTCGTCGCGCTGACCGCAGTCGCCGACATTCAACCGAATGCCGCTAAAGCCATGGCCGAGAAAGTGGGCTGCAAGCATTTTCACTCCTATCAAGAGTTGCTAGATGGCGCAGCCATTGATGCTGTGATCGTTTCGACCCCTCCGGCGACGCACGAAGAGATTTGTGTGGCCTTCCTTGACAGGCAAATTCCGGTACTTTGCGAGAAGCCGGTCAGTTTGAGCGGCGAAAGCGCCCGCTTGATTCGACGCAAAGCCAGGGAGCATAAGACACCTTTCACGATGGCGTCGAAATTCCGTTATGCCTCCGATGTTGTGCGAGCACGCAAGATTGTTGAGTCCAAAATCTTGGGAGATATTGTTCTTTTTGAGAATACTTTCATGTCCTATGTGGACATGTCCTCGAGATGGAACTCTGATGCCGAGGTGAGTGGCGGCGGAGTTCTGATCGACAACGGTACACACTCCATAGACATCATGCGCTACTTCTTGGGGCCGCTGTGTTCGATCCACGTTGTGGCCGGGATGAAGCTTCAGAAATTAAGTGTTGAGGATACAGTACATGCGACGCTGCGGACCCAAAGCGGAGCGACAGGTCGAATAGACCTTTCTTGGAGTATTAACAAACAGTGCGATGACTACATCGCAATTTATGGTTCGAAAGGCACATTGCGCGTCGGATGGAAAGGATCTTACTACCGGCAAGAGGGAAGCCGCGAGTGGGTTCAGTTCGGATCTGGCTATGACAAAGTGCAGGCCTTTCACGATCAACTTGAGAATTTTTCGCGTTCGGTACAGGGTTTGGAAGCGTTATTGATAGATGCAGACGACGCGGTCGCATCGGTCGACGTGATACAAGCCGGGTACCAGGCGATGGGACAACACGCATGGGTTCCGATCCCGTCATCTGAGGATGCAAGCGTCTCTCACGCCGCATGAGTTTTTGAACAAAAGGAAACGTAAACGCCTTAGTTCTTAACTGTTTTATGGAGGTAGTTGCCTAAAAGATTACAGAAGTCTTGAAGGGATTGCCGGGCGACATCTCAATGTTGCTATTAAATCGGCTTTTTGCACAGGTGTCAGGTGCAGCGGCCGTGATCGTCCGATAAGAATGTTTGTGTTGACTCGACTATGACTGTGCAGATTGACAGAAATGCAGTTCACCGGCTAACTCTTTACGCGCTGGCAGCCGGTTTAGCCATCAGCCAATTTGCCCGGGCTGAGGATGCTAAGGCCTATCATTTAGGTCCTGACGATCAAGTTTCTATCCGGGTTATGGACTTGGAGAAGCTGCAACTTGATAATGCATCGGCTCCGAAAGTTGACATTAACGGCGACTTGAACTTACCGATTATTGGCCATGTTCACGCGGAGGGTCTAACTCTGGAGCAACTCAAAGCCACGATCGCGAGCCGATTAAGTGATGTCTTGAATGTCCCGACCGTTAGCGTGAGTATCGTTCAGTATCGGAACCACCCTATCTCCGTTCTAGGTTCGGTAAGAAATCCAGGCGTTTTCCAAATGCCGCGGAGTAAGCGTCTACTGGAAGTTTTATCCCTTGCCGGCGGGCTGGCTCCCGATGCGGGCGACAATATCAAAATCAGCCGACCGAAAAGCTCAGCAACCCTTCCTCTGCCGGATGTAAAGGGCGACGAGGGAACTGATTACTGGGTGGGCACGATCAATGTTCGGGATCTTGTAGAGAAGGCTGACACTACCCTGAATATCCCAGTATTCGACGGGGATGTAATTGCTGTATCGAAAGCTGAAATGGTCTACGTGATGGGTGCCGTGAAGCGTGCTGGAGGATTTACTCTGGGCAATCATCCGGCCATGTCGGTTTTGCAGGCTCTGTCGCTGGCTGAAGGGCTGGACCACGCCGCGATGCCGAATAGGGCCCGCCTGTTGCGTGAAGTCAACCCTGGCGCAGATCGGACGGAGATCTTCTTAGACCTTAAACCCATAATGGGCGGCAGTTCGCCAGATTTTCCGATGCGTCCGAACGATATTTTGTTCATTCCCACTAACGGAGCGAAACTGGCTTCGCTTAGAGCTCTTGAAGCCGCTATCCAAGTTGGCACGGGAATCGCAGTTTTCCATTAGGCAATTACGATGTCACTGACTACAACTCCTATCCATCGCTCCCCCCAATCGCCCTATCCGGAGATCAAGCCAGCCACGTCGTATGAGGGAAGGTCGCTCGCAAACGTTCCATCAATTATTAGTGTTCCCGAAGAGCCGACTCAACTGGGAGATTATTTCAGAGTTATTGCCAAATACTGGCGGGTACTAGCTTGGGCTGCGCTTGCGGGATGCTTGCTCGGCCTGATGCTTACACTTCTGCAGGCGCCATCGTACCGGACGAAGACATCTATAGAAATTCAGAACATTAATGGCGACTTCTTAAACATGAAGCAGGCTCGTCCCGTGTCTGATGAAGCTCAGGGTACCGACGCACTAATGGATTTACAAACCCAAATTGAAGTTCTTCAAAGTGCCTCTCTTGGGGAAGCAGCCAAGCGCGCGATGCGGCAAGCCGGACTTAAGCGAGAGTGGATGCCGCACCTTTCTCCCGTGGGTAAACTGTTTCACCTGCACGGGTCGCAAGCTAGCGATGACATTTTGGATGAAGTCGCCGACAGTGTAAAAGTGCATGTCGCCGGGCAGACGCGTATTATTCAGATCCAAGCTGATGCGCCGAATCCCACGCTGGCTGCAGACTTTGCCAACACTTTGGTTGCTGAGTACATTCACGAAAATATTCGTGCGCGAACGCAAATGACTGAGGCAGCGGAGGACTGGACACAAGGACAGTTAGTTGATATGCGACGCAAGCTACAGGCTTCCGAACAGACGCTTCAGGACTATGCTGCCAAGAACGGCTTAGTCTTTACCTCTGACAGGTCTACCATTTCGGACGATGGATTGCGTCAAGTGCAGTCAGATCTGCTGCGGGCGCGCACTGACTTAGCGGACAAGCAGGCACGGCGTCAGATGGTAGGTCAGACAAAGCCAGATTCTCTTGCCGATTCCGAACGCGACACTGATTTGCGCGAGCTTCGCGCAAAATTAATTGACCTGCGAAGACAGCAAGCTGAACTATTAACTATTTACAAGCCGACATATAGTGAGGTGCTGAAAGTAAAAGCACAGGCAGACGAGATAGAGGGCGCGTTACTGCAAGCCCAGCAGCGTGTAGTTAGCCGTGTGATGGATGAATATAGAGAGTCCAGTCAGCGGGAAAGGCTTCTATCTGACGCTTATAAGAATGCCCTGTCAAAGGCTGCCATGGATTCACAAACGGCGGTCCAGTACGACATTCTAAAACGCGAAGTGGATGCGAATGTCAGTGCCTACCAGGACATGCTTTCTAAGGTAAAGGAACTGGCACTGGCGGCGGCATTTCGGACGAGCAACGTTAGAATTGTGGATCCAGCTGAACCGCCGGACCGTCCACGAACTCCGCAAATGCCTTTAAACCTCGCACTAGGGCTTTTCTCGGGTTTGACAATCGCGATTGGATACGTTCTTATCGCCGACAGGAGCAATCCGAGTTTGCGTCATCCCGGAGAGGCAACCTTACGGCTGGGAATACCGGAGTTGGCAACGATTCCGAATTTGGCGAGAAGCTTTACTGGATTTGCCGCGCTTGCTCCTCCTAGGCTTACGGAAGAAGACGAAGCGGACGGCTTGACTGTCATAGAAGAGAACAAGCCGGTCGACTTGCCGACTAGCGATGCATTTCGCACTCTTCTAACTTCGATCCTGTTCGCAGGCGGACGCGAAGAGCATCCGAAAGTCGTTCTGATTACGAGCGTGGCTAATAATGACGGTAAAACAACGGTCGCAAGCTATCTAGCCATCGCCTTGGCCCGAGCCGGCAAGCGGGTTCTCTTGATTGACGGGGACTTGCGGCATCCGACACTACACGCGAAATTCTCGGTGCCGAATATGGTGGGGTTCGGAAACTTATTGGCGGCCGGATGCAGCGCCGCTGACGCCGGATTTGCAGTAATGCAAACGTCGATAGCGCGGCTTAGCGTCCTTCCAAGTGGATCTTTTTCTGCCGCCCCGGCGGACCTACTCTTCCAGCCAAATCTATTAGGGCTGGTTGAATCCTATCGCGAACACTTCGACATGATCGTCCTCGACTCGGCTCCATTGGATGGACTACCGGATGCCCGATTGCTTGGTCGCGCCTCCGACGGCGTTGTCATCGTTGCGCGCGCTAATAAGACAACTCGCGCTTCGATTCTGAAGGCCTGCCAAAGGCTGGGTCAGGATCAGAGCCGAGTGCTTGGGCTGGTGCTGAATGATTGTAGCGGGAAGGAAGCTATTTATCCTGTCTAAGCAAGGCGAACCAGAATACATGTCTTTGACCGTGGCCCCTAACTCGAACGACTATTTTCCGATTGACCTTTCCCGGCCCGACAGCAGCGACTTGGTGCGCGGACGAAGCCGCCTTTTCGAAGCACTGTGGATCTTTCTCGGCGCACCTTTGTTGGCCTCACATGTAATGGTGTCGGCAAAGGTGAGATCGATGCTCCTTCGCCTATTCGGCGCAAAAGTCGGGATCAATGTTTATATGAAGCCCGGAGTAAAGGTGAAGTTCCCGTGGTACCTGACTATCGGTGACCACTGTTGGATTGGAGAGGATGTCTGGATTGACAACTTAGCTCCGGTCACTATAGGCTCACATGTCTGTGTGTCTCAGGGCGCGTACCTTTGCACGGGTAATCACGATTGGTCGAAACCTAATCTCAAACTGTTTACCCGCCCAATTACACTCGAGCGTGGTAGCTGGGTTGGTGCTAAAACCGTGGTCAGTCCGGGGGTCACTGTGCGTCAAGGCGCCGTGCTCACGGCTGGCAGTGTAGCGACCAAGGATCTGGAGCCGTTCTGCATCTACGCGGGCAACCCCGCCCAGTTAGTTAAGCAGCGCACGGTGAGGCGAGATTAATGGAAATCGCGCTGATATCACCGGTTTGTCCATTTGAGCCGCGCGACGGGCACCGACTTGCGGTACTAAGCGACGTGCGTGCCTTATTGGATAACAAAATCGACGTCGGTGTTATAGCTTTCACTTACAGCGGAGAGTCGGATAGCATAGAGCCGCTCTGCCCGACTCTGAAAATCGAAGCCAAGGCGGGAGGGTTTGTTTCCCGATATTGCCGCAGTCTCTTCAAAGGACTACCGCCAACGGCCGAGCGCTTGTATAGCAAGGATGCTACTGAAGCAATCTGTAAGGCATTGAAGCAATGGTCACCGAGAATCGTGATTATTGACGATGCGTCGGTATCGGCTTATATTCCACAGATCCGCGCGCTCTTGCCAGGCGCGAAGATCGTTTTGCGATCGCACAATGTAATGCATGATATACGAACGGAGCAAGTCCGGCAAGCTCACGGAGCGAACCGGAAGGCGATCGCCTTTGATTGCCATCGCTACGTTGAGCTAGAGAAAGCGGCTGTACTATCAAGCGACCGTCATTGGGCGATTACGCCGGCAGACGCTAAGCGAATGTGCGAGCTATATGGACGCCAAGGAGACTGCCTCACAGTTTCCGTTCCGCTTGAGCGATACGAAGGTCTTCAGTCGGGAGAAGGCAAAAACAATGGTTTCGTGCATGTTGGAAGCCTCGATTTCCGACGTAGGAATGATCTGAACGCGTTTCTTGATCGTAGCTGGCCGAGAATTTTGGCTGCAGACCAGTCTGCAAGTTTGACGCTTGCGGGAGACCTTAAGGGTGAGCCAATTCCGGCAACTAACGTTCAGTATGCGGGTCGCGTCAAAAGCGACGCGGACTTATACAGGCAGTCGAGATTTGCTTTGAATTTTCAATCAAGTCCAGGTGGAGTAAAGCTCAAGACGTTAACGTCCATGGCCGCCGGCAGAACTCTACTTAGTACTCGCGAAGGTGTTGAAGGTGTCGACATCCGGTCAGGCGTGCAGTTTTTTGACATTGACCAGTTCCTGGATAGGAGCGACCTCCAGTCTCTTTTAAATGACCTGGGAGCGACTCAGCCGGTGGCCGATGCTGGACGCCAGTATGTAACTCAGCGACACTCTCGCAAAGCGGTCGCAGACCAAGTTTTGAAACTTATAGAGGGAGTATTTCAAACGAAATAACTACCCCGGATCTAACACTATGAAAATTTTTGTCCACGATTTTGCGGGCCATCCGTTTCAAATTCAACTTAGCAGCGAACTTGCTCGCCGCGGACACTCTGTTGTGCACGCTTATTTTGCCGATATTCCAGGGCCAAAAGGAAAATTGAGTGTTCCTGCAGGTTTGGATAACCTGCGCATCGAACCAATCCATGTTAAACGACAGTTCGACGCGTATTCCTATATTCAGAGACTTATGGCGCACCGCGAATACGCTGGTATCGTGAGTTCCAGGATTCGAGCGTTTCAGCCTGAAGTAGTGCTTTCGGGCAACACTCCGACGGACGCGCAGTATCTTTTGAGCCGTGCCTGCAAAAAGCAGCATATCCGTTTCGTCCATTGGATGCAGGATTTTTACGCGCTTGCTCTAGAGTCGTTGTTGTCTCGTAAGTTAGGGGCATCTGGGGGCAAGCTTTGTGCGCTGCCATTTCACGTGTTGGAGCGGAAGATCGTGCGAGATTCCGAAGCTGTTGTTTATATTTCAGACGACTTTGCCGACTACGCAGCACGCGAGAACTATTCATCGAACCGAAGCATAGTGATTGAGAATTGGGCCAGCTTGGAAGATATTCCTTTGAGGCCGAAGACGAACGACTGGTCGCGAAGCAATGGTTTGCACGACAAATTTGTCTTTTTGTATTCAGGAACGATGGGCTTGAAGCACAATCCGAATACGCTGCTCCAGTTGGCTCAGAAGTTTAGATCGAATGCTGATGTACGAGTGGTGCTGGTTTCACAAGGAATCGGTCGAGACTTCCTAGAAGACGCCAAGAAGCATGAGAGGCTTGACAACCTGGTGTTATTGGATTTTCAACCGTTTGGTGTACTGCCGGAGGTTTTGGCCGCCGCGGACGTTCTGCTCGCCACGGTGGAACCTGATGCCGGCGCATTCTGCGTTCCATCTAAGATTTTGAGTTACATGTGCGCCGGACGACCAATTTTGATTTCCGTCTCCCCGCAAAATCTAGCGTCTCGGATTATTGCTAGATCGGAGGCTGGCTTCGTTGCCTCACCGGACGATAACCAATCATTTATCGAAGGTGCTTCCGAGTTATATCTACAGCAGGAACGCGCGCGAGCTATGGGAAGAAATGCGCGTCGATACGCGGAGTCTACATTTGACATTGATCAAATAAGCAGCATTTTTGAAACTGTCCTCCGGGGCGAAAGCAAAGATACTTCGCCCATCTCCGAGCCACTTCCGATGCGAACCTCATCGTAAATGGCCATGACTCTGACGTTATACAGGCCGATCCTAGAGCAGAGTCGATCATGGAGAGATCGATTGCTTCCCTACTTTCTCGTGCTGTTCATACTCGGCTGGGTTAGTGATGCATACTCCATTTTTGATATCAGCAGGTACTCGTTCCTACTGATTTACTTCGCGGCGTTGCCATTTTGCCTGTATATTACTTCCCGAACAATGGCGTTTTTCGCGCTGCCAGCCATTTCCACTATTTTCTCGGCGGTGAGCGGCTTATTGCAAGGTGTGCCTCTCATGAGCGTATTTTCGCAAGCTACACTTCAAATGCTGGCCCTTGGGTTTGCCGCTGGTGTTGCGGCCATTAACTGGCAAAAGCATTTGAGTAAGTTTGCAAAGATACTGTCAATATTTGCTTGTCCGGTTGTTATCTACGGCGGCTACCAAATGATTGCCCGTGCCGGGCATTGGGCTAATGCGTTTTTGCCTGTTACCAATCAGCAGGCGTACGCACTCGGTGGGTACCAGCGCGGGTGGGAGAAGCCCGTTTTCACTCGGGCGTCATCTCTCTTTGTCGAGCCCTCTGATTTTGGGTATTTTTGTCTATGGGTTTTAGCACTTGGGCTCTCCTTGGACAAAGGAAGGTGGCGTTATTTCTGCCTGGGGTTGGCGTTTAGCGGTATTTTATTCTCGCAATCTTTATCGGCCGTTTTAGGTGTTGGGATTTTGGTGATGGTTTATCTAGTGACAAGTCCAATTAATTTGGCGGTCATACGCCAAGTTGTTATAGTGGTCCTTTTCTCCGGCTTGGCGCTATTGTCTATTGAGCCATTAATGCCAGAGGCGTTCGCTAAGTTTTTCAATCGGGTGCAGGAAGCTGTTTCGCTGGATGAGCGTGCTGATTCAGGCCGCGTGGACCATCTGCCGGCGTGCTGGCAAATCTATAAGGATGCGCCGAGTTGGGGGCATGGTTTAGCCAGTTTGAACTCAGCGGACGCTAACGGGTCCGATGTAACTTCCGTGGCCTATGCCTTGCTGCTGATGGAACGCGGCACGATCGGGACGCTATTCTTCATGTTTCCGTGGCTATACATTGCAATAAAATCGATTACGTTGCCTGCAGATAATAGGGGCCGGATCCCAGGCTTAATGCTGAGCGCGTTACATTTGTATTGCTTTTCGACATTTTCGTTGGCATACTTTCTGCCATTCTGGCTATCTCTCGGCATAGCGTCTTCGTTAGTCGCTCGAACCTACGAGCCAGTCTATCGTTCGGTGTTCACCGGTAGCAGGCGGCAGTATCTAACGACGTAACCTGACTATGACCAATGGAGTCCTACATCACATCGCCAAGGCTTGTCGAAACGTCGGTTGGCAAGCGCCAAACTCTGCCATGGCTATTGGTTATGTTCGTTCTTGGCTGGATCAGCGCTGGCTATAGCGTCTTTGATGTCGGAAAATACTCGATTCTGTTGATATATGTCGCGGCGTTGCCGTTTTGTTTCTGGGCTAACTCCCGGACCTTAACATTTTTTGCACTGCCGATTATATCGACTGTATTTTCACTGCTGGTTGCGATGTTATCCCGTGTAAATCCAATGAGCGTGTCTTCTCAGTTAGCTCTGCAGTGCTTGGCGATTGCTTTCGGAGCAGGGGTTGCTTCACTTGACTGGCGCGAGCATATTCCGTTGTTGACGAAATCTTTGAGCTTATTGGCAATTCCAGTCGTTGTTTATGGAGGCTATCAGATGGTCGCCAGAATGGCGGGCTTGCCGTATGCATATTTGGTGGTTACCAACCAACAATCGTACGCAACCGGGGGCTACCAGCGCGGGTGGGACAAAGTCCACTTTTCGCGAGCCTCTTCGGTTTTTGTCGAGCCGTCAGATTTTGGATATTTTTGTTTGTGGTTGTTGGCGCTGGGTTTGTCAACCGACAGGGGCGCGTGGCGCTATCTATCGCTGGGTTTGGCGTTGGGTGGCATGTTGTTCGCACAATCGTTGTCGGCGGTTTTAGGAGCGATGATCTTAACGGGCATCTACATGGTGACGAATCGAATCAGCTTTAATCTGATACGCCAGGTTCTCATTGTTCTGATACTGTCGGTCATTTCGATTCTGGCAATTGAGCCAATTATGCCGGAAGCATTTGCGAAGTTCTCGAGTCGGATACAGCAAGCGTTCACACTGGACGAAAGGGCAGATTCGGGAAGGGTTGATCACTTGCCCGCTTGCTGGAGCATTTTCAAGGATGCTCCCGTTTGGGGGCACGGGATAGCGAGTTTCAATTCTGCCGACGACAACGGCACAGATGTCACATCCATCTCTTATGCTCTGCTTCTCATGGAGAGGGGCTTGGTCGGCACCATTCTTTTCCTGACACCTTGGCTACTCTTATCGATTCGGGGTCGCTCGCTGCCATTAGATGATCGATACCGAACCTTGGTTTTGTTGTTGATGGTCTTGCACCTCTACTGCTTCGCAACCTTTTCGCTCGCCTATTTTTTGCCTTTTTGGCTTGCTATCGGAATTGCCGCATCCCTCGCATCAAACACACATCTGCCGAACCGGCATCTTGCCGTAAACTGGGAAAGGTTGCGACAGGCAAACGCATGAGAGTGAAGCAAACAAATTGAAGCGATTCATTCACTTTTTCTCGTTGGCAGTGATGACCCAAGCAGTGCTTATGTTGAGCCAGTTGATCTTGCTTCCCATTCAGGTTCGTTTATGGGGACAGGCTGACACTGCTGTCTGGTATTCAGCGCTAGCGTTTGCTACGATGACCTATTTTGTCGATTGTGGATTGCGTACCGCTGGGCATAGTGAACTCCTCAAGGCAAGCGCAGATCCGCGCCGTTATGAGAGTGAATTGGATACGTTTCGCCAAATCTGGAGTTGGATAAGAATACTCATATTATTGGTAACCGGCGTTCTGGTGTGTGCGGATTTCATCGCAAGCCGCCTCTTGCATTCCGGCCAATTTGCGGCTTGGCATGCAGTTCTAACCCTAGCGTGCGCCACCGAGACAGTCTTAATCATTCGCATAACTTATTTGGACACGTTGGGGCACTACAGAGGAGCAGAAGCAAGCTACTTCTCGTTCGCGGTTCTGCGGCTACTGCTATCTGTGCCCGGTTTGTTGTTTTTTCACTGGAAGGCTCCCGGTCTCGCTGTGATTTATCTTCTGACTGGGCTCATCGCGCTGATGACTCAGGGGTATTGGTTGTGCCGGGACGTGCCAGTTCTGCATCTCACCGCCGGGATTTCCCGTCTTTCGTGGAGCGCACTGGCGCTGGCTCGTCATACCGTAGCTGAACCGATTGCAAATTGGGCACGCCTCAGTTTGCCGGTACTGATAATTGGACAGATTGCGCCTCCCATGGCGGTTACCACCTATGTTGCACTCCGTGCAGTCTTTGGTGCCGGCCGCACCACCATTCAACAATTGGCCCGTGTTGCGTCAGTCGAGGTTGTTAAATCAAGAAACGAAGGACAAGACAAACGATCAGGCACTTTGATGACGTTGTTTGTTGCATTGGCGATCTGCTTCGGTTCCGGAGTTGCGTTTTTTGTGATTGCCGATAACCTTCGCTTGCTTGGACTCTGGCTAAAGCACTTCGATCGTTCCATTTTCCAACAGGTAGCTCTGGCCTTTTCGCTGACTGCACCATTCTTTTCGTATCAAATTCCGATGAACCTCATGTTCCGTAGTGGGCAACTCGCGTGGGTTGCGCGCAGACACTACGGCTTTATCGCTTATTCGCTTTTGTTTGCAGGGCTTTCGTTGCTCGTCAAAAGCCTGCCCATATACCTTTCATTGCTTGTGTGTGCAGAGGTGCTCCTTTCGATAAGCTTTTTCGGAGTCCGTAGCGGAAATGTAACAGTGAGCGGCGGGTGCGTTGGAACACGCTCTATTCGATTGGCTGCCTTGATGACGGGCTTGATCCTCTTAGTCTGGCTCACAATTCACAACGATTTTGGCGGCTTCTTTTTGCCGGAGACTTGGCGAGCCATTTCCGTCACGGTGGCCGCATTTACTATGCTAATTCTCGCAATGGCGCTTGGGCTGTATTTGAGTTATCAATCGGACGTTCGCTTTCTGCGCGGCTCTCGAGATCTTAAACCATCCGTAGCCTTGACAGAATAAGCAGGTTGCAGATGAGTGACCGGATTTCTTCTGGACACCCGATTACTGCGCGATATTGGTAGCTACCAAAGTCTCGAGATCCAGAGTCCTGTGAGCGCTAAACTGACAGCACAGGCATGTACCTGTATAGAATCTTTTATTCGTTCCTGCCACTTCGAAATCCCATTGGGTTCGGCGCTAGTGACTTGGTCATTTTGTTTTTGGCGCTTTCTCTAGCGGTCCTGTTGGTGGCGAAGGCATTGCTTTCGCCAGGCATAACCAAGCTTGCAAATCGGACGTTGCCGTCGATGGCGGCTTTATTTGCCACTGATGTTGCGTTGCGCATCGCTTTACTGCCACACTGTCCAATTCCAATCCCGAGCGGCGCGGACGACTTCGGTTATCTCTTATTAGGCGATACTTTGCGCCATTTTCGCTTCTCGAATCCGCCACATCCTCTTCATCAATTCTTTGAGGCGGTTTTCATCTTGCAACAGCCGACCTACGCTTCGATTTATCCGCTTGCCCAAGGCATTGTGCTAGCGATCGGAACTTGGTTGGGTAATCCGTGGTTTGGTGTGCTTGCATCGAGTGGGTTGTTTTGTGCGCTGTGCTATTGGATGCTTCGCGGTTGGATGCTACCGCAGTGGGCTCTAGCAGGCGGTATTTTGGCTGTTACCCAGTTTGGGCCACTGAATGCTTGGATGAACAGTTATTGGGGTGGCTATTCCTCCGCTATTGCGGGCTGCCTGGTTTTCGGGGCGTTACCGCGATTGACCAAGTCTCTCAAGCTTCGCGATGGAGTGATTCTGGGGGCTGGTCTCGGACTGCAATTGTTGAGCAGACCGTTCGAATCAGTATTCCTTGTTATTGCTGTATTCACCTATTTGCTCTTTTTCTCCCAGTACCGACTTTTGCTGCTTTTGCGACCATTGGCAGCTGGAGCGGTTGTTGTTTCAATCTGTGGCGTTCTGATGCTTTGTCAAAATGCCGCTGTAACCGGCAATTGGTCAACGATGCCTTATTCGCTTAGCAGATATCAATATGGCGTGCCAACTACCTTCACCCTCGAACCCAATACCACTCCGCACAAAGCATTGACCGCTGAACAGGATATCGATTATAGAGCACAGTCTGCGATCCATGGCGATCGCCCTGAAACTCTGAGCGCATATGGTTCGAGACTAATTTATCGCCTGCGATATTTGCGCTTCTTTCTGCTGCCACCCCTCCTTCCAGCAGCATTCGCCCTGATACCGGCAATCCGTGAAAGAAGGCTCCTTTGGGCGGCGAGCGCCGTGGTGCTTTTCGCCCTCGGCACGAATTTCTATCCCTATTTTTATCCGCAGTACATTGCTGTGGTGGCTTGCCTATTTGTTCTTTTTGCCGTGTCGGGATTGAGCCGCGTACGAGGAACGGCCAGCACTTTTCTCTTTGCGCTTTGCGGGGCTTGGTTCATTTTCTGGTTTGGATTATCCGCGCAGAATGATCCTGAGTTGCGGGCGGTTAACAGCTTCCAAAGCTGGAATTACATCAACAGTGGAGACCCTCAAGGAAGAGGCGTGATCGCTCAGCAGTTGCGCAGTTTGCCCGGACAGCATCTTATCTTTGTTCGTTACTCCGCATTGCATCGATTCGAGGAATGGATACACAATGACGCTGATATTGATGCTTCTCAAAACGTTTGGGCCAACGATCTCGGACCAGAAGAAAACGCAAAGTTAGTTCGATACTATCCGAATCGAACCGTATTCCTTTTGGAGCCCGATACGCACCCGCCTCTCCTGCGAAGATACGATAACAGCAATAACGCGGTGCTGACAGTACACTGAAGATGTTTGTCCTGGTCTCGCGTTTCCATATTGATCCCTGTATATGAGCGGGTTTCGTGCATCCGTACGGTGCTGCTGCCCATATTTGAGATTTTGTCAGGTGCGGAAGTAATTATCGCCGGGACGCAGCTTGGCGTCTCATTCAACGAAGAAGTGTCTGATCTTTCGATTCAATACCCCAAGACGTCTGTGATTATCCTGCGCACAAATGGTCCGAATGGCCGGGGTGCGGCTATTCGGGCTGCAATCGAGCGCGCGCGCGGCGACTTCTGCGTTATTCAAGATCCTCAGTACCCTTTTGTCCGCGACGAATGTAAACGTCTGCTCAAGCCTTTGGATGATGATGTCGCTGACGTGGTTGTCCAAGCAGAACCAGATCACCGGAAATTGCTCAATCGCCTGGTTGAGTCTATATCTAATGTCAAAAACCCAGAGGTAGAGTTCGGGTGCATAGCTTTTCGCACAGCACTCGCACAAACGCTCCCCCTGTTTAGCGATGGATTCGGATTGGGATGCGAATTGATTATTCAGTTTGCTCGCCGGCATGCGCGGTTTGCCACAACGGAGGCGCGATGGGAAAGCCGAAAAAGACTAAGCGCATTTATCGGAGTGTGCACCGTCTTGCGGGCGCGCTGGCTGTATCCGGCTCACCAAATTGCCTCCGCCGATATGCTCGTCGCAATGTCAGACGCACATCGATTTAATAGATGGATGGCAGACACGATAATGCCTTGGATTAAAGGCAATGTGGTTGAGCTTGGCGCAGGCATCGGCAATCTGACTGTGTTGCTAGCTCCCAAGTGCACTCGTTATTTGGCTACGGACGGCGACGAGGACTACCTGCTTGAACTTCGCTCTAGGACTGCCGATAGCCGCAATATTAGGCTTGCAAGGTGCGAGTTTACGGACGTCAATGACATTGAGCCGCTGCTGGGCACGGCTGACACGGTAGTGTGCTTAAACGTTTTGGAACACGTAGCTGAGGACGAGATCGGACTGGCGAACATTCGGGCCTGCCTAAAATCTGGCGGTAGAACTGTCGTGCTTGTGCCGCAGGGTCCAAGCGTGATGGGAACCTTTGACGAAGTGCTTGAACATCGACGCCGATATACTAAGTCCGAACTGCGCGAAAAGATGGAGCGGGCTGGATTTGTAGTTGAAGCTATTCTGGAATTCAACCGGGCGACCTGGCCGGGTTGGTATCTGAATTCGCGAATTCTGCGCAAAAGGACTCTGAGCCGTTTTCAACTCTGGTGCTTCGATCTATTAGTTCCCCTGCTTAGACACATCGACAGATTCCTCCCGTGGCCACCGACATCGCTCATAGCGATCGGCAAATCGAGCGAAATCAATGCCGCCTAACGACAGCCCGATCGGTTTCGCGCCTGCCGACTGGGTATTGCTGATATTGTCCTTAGTTCTGATTTCGGGAGCCTGGCTTTGGCGTCCCGCCATGCAGAAGTTAATGGTGGAGATTGCGGCACACAAGTATGCATGCGTCGCATCGTTCTTCGTGCTACCGATAGCCCTGCGACTGCTTCTGCTTCCCCATCACCCTGTACCGACGCCCGATATTTACGACGAATTCAGCCACCTTCTGCTTTCAGACACAATCCTGCACGGACGCTTAGCTAATCCGATGCATCCGATGCACGAATTCTTCGAGACGTTCTTTGTCTTGCAGGAGCCCACTTATAGTTCGATCTACCCATGCGGTATGGCACTCGTTCTTGCCACTGGCCGAATTGTTTCAGGAATTCCCTGGACCGGAGTGCTTTTCATGACTGGTCTCTTGTGTGCGAGCTGTTATTGGATGCTCCGAGGTTGGATGACTCCGGTTTGGAGTTTATTCGGAGGCATGCTGGCGGTTATGGAGTTTGGGCCGCTTTGCCAGTGGACTAATTCGTATTGGGGCGGCGGCCTGGCTGCGACCGGAGGGTGCCTCGTTTTTGGCGCTCTTCCGCGGCTGCTAAACTACACGCGAAGGCGAGAAGGTGTTCTGCTGGGAACCGGCCTCAGCATCCACATGCTAAGCCGACAGTTTGAATCTGCATTTCTGGCACTCGTTATTGTTCTGTTCTTTGCGCAAAATCTGACGACATTTCGACGAAATTCAAACTTGCTTAAGTCATTCCCGTGGATCTTGGCGCCTTTGGCGGCCACGGTGTTGCTGATTTTAGTTCAAAACCGCGCGGTTACAAAAAGTTGGGCCACACTCCCGGAGCAGCTCAGTCAGTATCAGTATGGAGTTCCATCGGCGCTCACGATCGAACCCAATCCCATTCCGCATCGACCTTTGACGCCGCAGCAAGAGATGGATTATCGAGCACAGACCCTTATGCACGGGTCGCAAGGCGATTCGATCGAGAAGTTCTTCTTGCGGCTGGAGTATCGAGTACGGTATTACCGATTCTTCTTCTTGCCTCCGCTCTACCTCGCCCTATTTGCCTTCTTCTTTTCGTGGCGAGACAGACGTATGTGGTGGGTGGCTCTAACGCTTGCTATCTTCGCCGCTGGAACTAACTTGTTTCCCTATTTGTTAGATCATTATTTAGCGGCGGTTACCTGCCTTTACGTCCTAGTGAGTATCGTGGGCCTGCAGCAGTTATGCCGTCTTAGAATTAACAATACCTCTGTCGGGCATCAGATAGCGTTGGTTGTCATCGCGCTGTGTCTGGCCGAATTTACAGGCTGGTACGGTTTGCACCTGTTCGAATCTCCCATTTCCTACCCGATTCTCCGGTATGAGACATGGGACGGTATCAATCACGACAATCCGAAAGGGAGGATCGTCGTCGCGCGCGAGTTAGCCGGAATCCCTGGACAGATACTCGTCTTTGTGCGCTATTCACCGCGTCATGTCTATCAGAACGAGTGGGTGTGGAATGAGGCGGATATTGACCATTCACGGATTGTGTTCGCCCGCGATCTAGGGGATGAAAAGAACGAGCGGTTGATTCAGTACTATCCCTATAGGCGAGTTTTGTTGCTCGATCCCGATGGGGACGTGCCGAAAATCTCTGCCTATGTGAACAATTAGCGGAGACGAGAATTAGGGCTCGTCCACATCCTCTGGTCCATTCGCCATGGCAGCGGTCACGACCGAGTATGGCTTCATTTGATATTCGACCGGAGGGATGCCGCCAGCCAAATACCGCACAAAGTAATCCCATCTCCGCCGCGTCATGTATTGGGAAGCAGCGCCATATCCGTGAGCTGCATTTGGGATGAGCAATAGATCAAAGTCTTTGTTGGCTTTGATGAGCGCGTCAACGACCAGCAAGGTGTTGCTTGGCGGCACATTGTCGTCCATTGTTCCATGCGCTAACAGTAAATGCCCTTTCAGTTCTTTCGCTGTATTCTGGTTGGCCTGAGAATCGTAGTTGCTTGTGCCATCCGCATTTTTTAGCAACAGGCCGGACCATTTTTCGGCCCAATCGTCCTCATAATCGCGATTATCGTGGTTGCCACTTTCGGCAATGCCAACCTTGAAAAAATCGGGATAGTGGAACATGGCGGCTGCCGTCGCGTTGCCGCCGCCCGAATGTCCGAATATACCGACTCGGTTAAGATCGATCCACGAGTATCTGGAGGCCAATTCCTTCATCCCGGATACTTGATCTGGGATGGTATTGTCTCCCAGGTTTCCGAAGTATGCCTCGTGAAAGCTCTTGGTTCTCCATGGAGTTCCCATGCCGTCAATACATACGACGATGAAGTCCAGTTCCGCCAGCGATTGCAGATCGCGACTTGCTGGTGCAAAGTTGCGGCTTCCGCACGAACCAGTTTGCGGCCCCGGATAGATGTAGTTCACAATGGGATACTTCTTAGTGGCGTCAAAGTGGGTCGGTTTGTAAAGAAAGCCGTAGATATCGGTTTGACGATCGCGAGCTTTTACATGGAATGGCATTGGAGGTTCCCAGCCCAACTCCAGTAAGCCCGATATATCTTGCTTTGCCACTTCCATTGCCAGAGCTCCGCCAATGGTTCGAAGCTGCGCTGTTTGAGGTTTAACCGGAGTGGAATAGGTGTCGACAAAGTACTTCCCGTCGGGGGAAATTGTAACGGAATGATTGGCATCGTCAGGGGTTAACAAGCGTTGATTGGCGCCATCGAAGCCGATGCTGTAGAAGTGAACGAAATATGGATCTCTGCCCGGCTCTTTGCCGACGGCAAGAAAGTAAACGGTTCGCGTTGAGTCGTCCACCTTTAGAACCTGAGTGACATTGCCCTCACCATTGGTTATCTGGTTCTTCAGCTTTCCGGATTGCAAATCGTAAAGATAAAGCTGGCCCCAGTTGTCACGCTCGCTGAACCAAAGCATCTCATTCGACTTCGGCAAGTAATGCCAATTCACTTTCCCGTTTCCACTTTCAAAGAATTTCGGGACAGTTTCAGTCATTACTTCACGCACATCTCCGCTGGATGCATCGGCGATACGTAACCACTCCTGCTTGTGATCTCTGGAAGTAGAAACAAAGGCAAGCTTAGAACCGTCATCGTTCCACTCGACATCGTCCCAAGTAGTGCCCGAGCAGGCGACATCGTCACAAAGCGTAGACCTGTGTTGATCAGGAGGCATCTGCAAACGGACTACGCGATGAGTATCCAGTTCGATGACAACTCGCTCGATAATTGTCACGTTTTCGTCGCCCACCAGCGGATATTTCCAGACCTTCAATTTTGGATGGCTATCGGTAACGGGTACGAGATACATTTCTCCCGTCTTGCGTTGGTCTTGTTGGAAGGTGGCAATCTTTCGCGAATCGGGCGACCAGAGAAGAATCGGATTGTCGGATTGCTTCCAACCCGCGTTGTCTGTTGCATAGCCAAAGTCTTTGATGCCGTCATTTGTTAGCTGGGTTTCCTTGCCTGTCGCGACATCTCTCGTCCACAGGTTCCAATCGCGTATGAACGCGGCTGTTTTTTTGTCGGGCGATAGGGATACCGGTCCTTCTGCATGCTTGAGTTCGGTGCAACTGCCTACGTTGAAATCGCAACGAAAAAGACGACGGGCTACCGTTATCAACAACTCCGTGCCGTCCAACTCCATATCACTAATCCGAAGATGATGCTCATCATCCTTCAGTTTGCTGTCGGCTGCCTGCAGCGCAACTGCCATCTTTGCGTGATTGAATGCCGGCAGGCTTGACTTTGTTTTTGGGTCCACAATAATGAATCGCCACCCATCCGCTTCCGCATTGCGATACCAAAAGCGCCCATCGGAAAGCCATTTAGCCCGGACGAGCCCTTTGCTAGCAAGCGGCGCGACATTGTAAGGCATAAACTTTTCCGCCTGAGCGTAATCGTCTTTGGTGTATTGTCGCGGTTGTTGTGCCAGACAAACTGAAGCTGACGCCAGCAAGCCAAGGATCTGGAGTAGGCTGCGAGATTTCTTCATCGAACGAAGGTCCTTAGCCTTCGATCATAGCTGTCGCGCTTTTGGAGCTATCTACAGTAGGATCCCGGCGATGCAGGCGGACATGAAGTTTGCGAGTGTGCCCACCATCATCGCTTTCAGACCTAGACGCGCCAGATCGGATTTTCGGGTCGGTGCTAATCCACCAATGCCTCCGATTTGAATTGCGATCGAACTGAGATTGGCAAAGCCGCATAATGCGAATGTGGCTATCACGAAGGATCTGGGATCGAGGTTTGCGCGGATTTTACCCAAATCGACAAAAGCGACAAATTCGTTCAATACCATGCGTGTGCCGAGCAGATTTCCTACAGACGCACAATCATTCCACGCGACGCCGAGACACCACGCAATGGGTGCGAATACAAGCGCGAGAATCTGCTGCATGGAGCCTGGTATCCAGAGCACATGTGAGTGAACCCAACCCAATCCTCCGTTGATCAGCGCGATAAGTGCGAGGAATGCGATCAGCATGCCGCCAATATTCAGCGCCAGCCCAAGGCCATCACCGGCACCCCGAGCTGCTGCATCGATGACGTTGACTCCAACCCGCTCTACCTCGACCTTTACGGTGCCACGGGTAACCGGTTCTCCAGTCTCTGGTACGAACATCTTAGCCAGCATGATGGTTGCAGGAGCAGTCATGATGACAGCGGTCAAAAGATGGGTGATAGAAACGTGCGCAATTGCGACATAGGCCGCCATTACTGCGCCGGATACGTGGGCCATACCGCTGACCATTACCGTAAAGATTTCAGATTCGGTCAGCGTGGCGAGGAACGGTCGAATGGTGACAGGGGCTTCCGTTTGGCCCATAACGATGCTGGCTGCTACGCAGGTCGACTCTGCTCCGCTGGTACCCATGAACTTCTGCATGAAAACGGCCATGCCTTTGACGAAGATTTGCATCACGCCCAGAAAGTAGAGAATGGCGAACAGCGAACAAATAAAAATGATGATTGGCAATACCTGGAAGGCAAATATCACTCCAAATTGCTCGGAAGGCAGTCCGAGTTTGTCACCAAAAACGAAGCGCGAACCCTCGCCAGCGTAATTGAGCAGGGCATTAACAAACAGGCTTATTTGGTAAAAGACCATTCCAAAGCCCGTTTTGAGGACGATAAACGCGAAGGAGAATTGAAGAATGACTCCCCAAATGATCACACGTTTATCTATGGCCTTGCGATTGGTTGAAAAAAGATAAGCAGCGGCAAGTATGGCGACAAGGCCAATAAACCCGTCGTATTTCGCCATTGATTCGCCGCTAGCTTACTACTTCAAGAATGAGATCTCGCTCTTCGACTGGTTGTTGCGAGATCTTGAACGCATCTTCAACCAGTTCAGCGGCTTCAGCTAGATTTGTGTCGCTCGTGTGATAGATACGACACAGAATGCTATCGGCATCGATTTTCTGGCCGACCTTCACTTCCAGAATGACGCCGACGGCGGGATCGATAGAGTCTTCCTTGGTATTGCGTCCTGCCCCGATCATCGACGAGGCCTGACCTATGAGTTCGGCGTCAATAGCACTCACATAGCCACCACGCGAGGAGCTGATATCTTGCGCTCCGGTCGCGTTGGGAAGCAATTCGAACTTGTCGAGTACCTGTGGATTTCCGCCTTGAGCTGCAATGACTTCCTTCAGCTTGCGATAGCCAGAACCATCCAGCAATTTCTGCTGTGCCATTTCGCGGGCTTCGTCCAACGTCTTGGTGATTTTACCTAAGAAGATCATTCGCGAGGCAAGTTCGAGCGAGAGACGAGTCAGATCAGCCGGGCCTGCATTCTGGAGGGTCTGAGAGACCTCCATCACTTCGAGCGCGTTGCCGATAGCGTAGCCTAGCGGTTGATTCATGTCGGTGATAAGCGCTTGTACGCGTTTGTCGAGACGGCGACCGATACCCACCATCATTTGGGCAAGCCGGCGAGCCTCTACCTGCTTCTTCATAAAGGCACCGCTGCCAACCTTGACATCCAAAACTATGGCGTCAAGACTGACCGCTAGTTTCTTGGCCATTATGGAACTGGCAATCAAAGGAATGGATTCGACAGTGGCGGTTGCATCGCGAAGGGCGTAAAGCTTTCCGTCGGCTGGAGTAATTTCGGGAGTCTGGCCGATAAACGCGAGTTTGTGCTGCGCCAAGAGTGATTTGAACTCTTCGATGCTTAGGTCGGTTCGGAAACCTGGTATGGACTCCAGTTTGTCCAGCGTGCCACCGGTATGCCCCAAAGCGCGTCCCGAGATCATTGGGACAATCACACCCGCAGCCGCCGCAATGGGAGAAGCGATGAGACTTGTCTTGTCGCCAACGCCGCCCGTTGAGTGCTTGTCGACTTTTATTCCCGGAATGGAAGACAAATCGACCACAGTGCCGGAGTTCAACATCGACTCCGTCATAGCACTAACCTCGCGATCTGACATTCCCGAGAAAAATGTTGCCATTAGGAAAGCCGACATCTGATAATCAGGGATCTCACCACGGGTATAACCATCAACGAGGTGCTGCAATTCTTCGGGCGCAAGCTCCTCCCCGGACCGCTTGCGGTGAATCAAGTCAACAGTGCGCATTTACGAATACTAAGAGTACCACCTTCATTACATTAGGAGAGCCGCAAACGAGGGTTTTCTGGCATTTGCCGGCGCGAGTCCGAAGGTGACCTATGGATTAAAATTATCCGCTGATGAGAAGCTGACCTGAACGATGCCGTGAGGATTTATCCACTGCGTGTCTCGTTGTTAACAAATCGATTCGTAAACGCACGAGCGACAGATAAATGGCGAATCCAAGCGATCTAGGGCTGTTGGCGCGTGAAATTGATTCAGACGGGCCGTTACAATGATTGGCATGCGAGTAGGTGCCGTTGTTGCTATTACTCTGTGCTTTTGTGTGCCAGTTTGGCCGGCGCGTGCGCCCTTTACGTTTGACGCGATGATGCAACTGGTTAGGGTGGATGATCCGCAACTCTCACCGGACGGCAAGCTGGTTGCATTTACTGCTCAAACAGTGGAAATGTCGAGCAACACTAAGCCTACGCAAATTTATGTGGTTCCTTCAGGTGGCGGTTTGCCAGTTAAGATCACCAGCGAAGGCAGTTTGAATACCCGTCCTAGGTGGTCAGCGGATTCCAAGCGTATTTTTTTTGTTTCGAATCGGCCCAATCCAGCTTCGACGGCAGGAGTTACGCAGATTTGGTCTTCGAACGCCGATGGCGGAGATGCGCGCCCCATTACCGCAATTCCCACCGGAGCTGATAATGTAGCCGTGTCGCCCGACGGGGAACTCATTCTGTTCACCAGTGACGTCTTTCCTGCGTGTGCGCCGGTAGGCGCCAAGGCGGGAGTCGAATATGACGTAGCCTGCAATAAGGCCAATCACGAAAAAGATCTAGTCGCGAAGATGAATGCGCGCACCTATACCGGTTTGCTGTACAGACATTGGACCGAGTATCAGTCCAGAACGCGCAGGCACATATTAGTGGAGACTCTAAACAACTCCTTCAAAGCGCATGATTTGACGCCAGGAGATCGGGACACTCCACCGTTTTCCCTTGGCGGCATGGATGGATTCGTATTTTCGCCTGATAGCGTACAAGTTGCTTATGTGGCTAATTCGGATCCTGATCCAGCAACTAGCACCAATACCGACCTTTATCTGGTTGATGCGTCGGGGGGAGATGCTCGCAAACTCACAGCGAACCCTGGGGCGGACGAGGCACCGTTATTCTCACCCGACGGAAAAAGTATCGCTTACCGAACACAACTGCGCGCCGGTTTCGAAAGTGACCGCTGGCGGCTGGCAGTTCTGAATCTTGCAACCGGCGAGACACACACGGTGGCTGATCAGTTAGACAGATGGGTTGAAGAGTATGCTTGGTCAGCCGATTCGAAGCGGGTCTTCTTCACAGTGGAAGATCACGGAATGAGCCCGCTACTAATGGCGTCGACTACCGGTGCGGGGGACGTGAGAACGATTGTTGAAGGCGCGACGTCGGTTAGTTCCATGCGATTCTCTCAGGATGACCGGATGATGATTTATATCGAACAAAGTGGGTCAGCACCGCCAGAGATTAAGATGGTCACCTCCAAGGGTGGCAACAGTATTCAGCTTTCTCGTTTGAACGATCTAACCATGGCCGCGTACGAATTGACGCCGCTTGAAAAGTTCGACGCCGATGGGGCGGATGGGACAAAAATTCAGAGCTTCATGGTGAAGCCTCCAGAGTTTGATCCGAAAAAGAAATATCCCGTGCTCTTTCTCATTCATGGCGGGCCGCAAGGTGACTGGGGCGAGACATGGAGTTACCGTTGGAACCCGCAGGTGTTCGCGGCCGCAGGATTTGTGGTGGTAATGCCAAATCCACATGGTTCAGTTGGATATGGGCAAGATTTTACGGACGCGGTTAGCGGTGATTGGGGTGGCAAGCCGTATCGGGACATTATTGATGTGGCAAATTATGTCGCTACGCTGCCCTACGTAGACAAGGGCCGAATGGCGGCGGCAGGCGGATCCTACGGCGGATACATGATTGATTGGATTTTGGGTCACAGCCACCCGTTTAAGACACTTGTATCGCATGCCGGCGTATATGATTTACGCAGTGAAGCCGGGACAACCGACGAGCTTTGGTTCGTGAAATGGGAGTTCAAAGGATTTCCTTGGGAATCAAGCGCAACTGCTCAATACGACGCTTGGTCGCCGAATATGTTTGTGGGCAACTTTCGTACCCCGACGTTGATTACCCAGGGTGAGTTGGATTATCGCGTACCTATCGGACAAAGCCAAGAGTTGTTCACGGCACTGCAGGAACGTGGCGTTCCCTCAAAATTAGTTCTGTTTCCAGACGAAGGCCATTGGATCTTAAAACCCCAGAACAGTAGATATTGGTATTCGACGGTGCTGGCATGGCTGGATCAGTACCTAAAACCGGAAACACCCGCAAAGGCCAAAGACTAGAGTTTGTTTTGCGCTGTTTGACAATGGTTATTCCTGTCGTGATGCCATGAGCCAGACTGCCGTCAGAAGACGATCCCCTATTGGCCTTATCAGCGCGCGGTTGATCGCGTTTCTAGCCGTGTTAGGGCCCGGCTTTATTACCGCCAACGTGGATAACGATCCTGGCGGAATTCTGCAGTACTCGCAAGCTGGAGCGCAATTTGGATATCAGCTTTTGTGGGTGCTGATTCCGACAACGGTCGCACTGATTGTGGTTCAAGAGATGGCTGCACGCATGGGTGCAGTTACCGGCAAGGGACTATCGGATCTGATCCGCGAAGAGTTCGGCCTGCGCGCAACCTTCTTCACCATGGTGGTTCTCGGCTTGGCAGACTTCTGGAATATCATTGCTGAGTTTGCGGGACTGGCTTCCGGCATGGGAATCTTCGGAGCCAGCAAATACATTGTGGTTCCGATTGGCGCCCTCTTGGTTTGGACTGTCATTGTGCGTGGCAAATATAAGCCAGTCGAACGAATCCTGATTATTGCTTCATTGATTTACTTTGCATATCCGGTTTCGGCCTTTCTTGCGAAGCCGGATTGGGATCTGGTTGTAAAGCAAACGTTTCTGCCGACGCTGAGCAGCCAACCAGAATATGTAGTTGCAATTGTTGGTTTAATTGGCACAACAATTACGCCATGGATGCAGTTTTATTTGCAGGCGGCAGTCGTCGAAAAGGGAGTGGACGCACGTCACTACGGTCTTTGCCGCCTGGATGTAATTGTCGGGTGCATCGTCACTGACGTAATCGCGTTTTTCATTGTTGTCGCGTGCGGCGCAACGATTTATCACACGAAACAACATGATTTGAACGACGCAGCACAGGCGGCAGCTGCACTGGCCCCGTTTGCGGGTAAGTTTGCTGCTGTACTGTTTGCCGTGGGACTAGTGAACGCATCGCTGCTTTCAGCGGCGATTCTGCCGTTAGCCACCTCTTATAACGTCTGCGAGGGCTTAGGGTTTGAATCTGGAATTGACAAGCGATTTTCAGAAGCACCGATCTTTTACTGGCTCTATACCTTATTGATTGCAGGCGGAGCGGCATTTGTCCTAATACCGGGGTTGCCGTTGGTGAAGTTCATCTTGTGGTCGCAAGTAGCCAATGGAGTACTGCTGCCGTTTGTTCTGATCTACATGCTCAAACTCGTGAACCGGCCGCGTTTGATGGGAAGATTCAAAAACAAGACATGGCAAAACGCCGTTGGTTGGGGAACTGCTTTGGTAGTGATAATGCTGACGGTGGCAATGGTCTGGAACACTGTCATGCATCCACAAGCGTAGGTGCATCATTTTCGAATCCACCAGCAATTTCTTGAGCGCGGCAGAAAAGACCAATGATCGCCAACGGAATCAGAAATACCTCAAAACAGAACGAAAAACGGGCGCATCCGTAGTAAATCACGGTCGTCATCAGGACAGAAAGAAAGGCAGCTGCCAGCATTACCTGAAAATTGGGATTCAACTTACGAAAGAACCGAAGGCTAAGAATTGCCACCAAGTAAAGCACGCCGCGACAAAAGAATGCGAAGTATGATCCCCAGGAAGGGACCCAGGGAATGGGAGCAAAACCTCGAATCAACTTCCCGAGCTCCAAACGAGGTAAGGCGAACCAGTTTGCTTTGAGGAATGCTATACCTTTTTGGTGGTAATAGTGATTTATCTGGCTTTCGGTCATGGTGACAGCCAAGCTTTTCTTGATGGGTTCACCTGGGATTTCGTCCGGGAAGACCCAGTAGCCCCACTGGCCTAAGTCTGTTGCAACATAGAGGTTGTTTGCGCCGTAAAGTGTTTCGCCTTCCTGGGTGCTTAAGACAGGAAACTCACCAGATACCGTGTAGTTCCTCACGGTCCAGAGGAATGCGGGAATCCAAAAAATAATAGCCAAAACGATAAATCTCAACGGCACACGTTTGACACCGAACAAAACAACCGCAGTGAGTGCAACCAAGCATGGGAGCAAAACAAAATTGGACCGTGTCACTACGGACAATCCCAGGGAAAGAGCACCCCAGTAAGACCATGCACCACCCAGGATGATTAAGAGCGTTCCGAGAATGGCAAAGAATACAAACGGTATTTCGCAATATCCGTCTGCCGCCATAGCAAGAGCGCTGGGATATAAGGTGTATCCAAGGCCGGCCACTATTGATACTCGACCGCTGCGACTCAAAAACCACGTCAATGCAAACAGCAGCATAGAATTCAGAATGTTGACAACAACTGCGGTATCACGCAGAAGGTGAGCATCAGATGCATTGGGAAATAGACGAATTGAGATCGCAAGAATGGCTGGCCACAATGGAGCGCGAGTCATCGTTGGCAAGTCTCGACCATAGAACGAATTGACGAATCCTTTTCCTGCGGCAAGACGATGCGCAATTCCGATAAAGAATGGGCCGTCTGCTTGAACGCCGTTTGTGACACGAATGGCAATTAATACGTTCACCAGAACTGCAACTAGAAACAAAACAGTGGCCAACCGAGCCGGGAAGCGTGGCTTCGTCGATCCTTTATAACTGGCGTCAATATTTAACGCTTCATTGCCAAGAAGAATCCCAAAAACGCGTTGCGCGAGCGGTTCGGAGACGATTTGATGAAGTCGATTCTGAGGCACGATATTCGATTGAGTTTCCCGATTTTAGCGCAGTCAGCAGATTCATCTCAGGTCGGTTCGGTAGGACGAAATTCAAAACGGAACCAGTTGCTGAGACATTCCTGACCCTGAAGACACGCAGCTTGGAACCACTAATTGCTCAGGAGAGAAGACGAAATGTGTCCTGTTTGCCGATCTAAAGAACTGCGCGATTCACAAAAGCGATGGACGGATATTCTTGCACTGCTGGTAAAAGCAAAGCCAGTCCGTTGCCGCCACTGCGAAAGCCGTTCATATGACTGGCCTTGGATGCGTGACTTGACCGGCGGCAGGCTAGTGAGAAGATAGTCTGCCCCGCTTTCGACTTACCGCCCGAAGGCACTCCGAGTGGGCGGTGGCGGATCGTTGTGTCGAATAGCTTTCCACAAAACAGCGGTCAGTTCGTCGTCGTCCACCTGATCTGCCTCGCGAAAGTCCATGCGGGCAGATTCGGCGGAGCCTGGGCCATTGGTCGGATTTGTCTCAGTAGTTGAAACCTTCGGCTCAATT
>CAVOJX010000029.1:0-137014 GCA_963696305.1 Bryobacterales bacterium
GTAGCAAGACCACGGAGCCGAGCCACCGCGCGGAGAACATGGCCACGTATTGCTCTCACTTCCGTCCCTCCAACATCCCGGCGCTGGACCGTAAACTGACCGCTTCCATTGGGATGAAGGCTGGTAATGCGCTCACGGGTGACCGACAGTCCGAGTCCGGCGGACGTCTCCATCGTCCATTCCGGCGGCAAGCCAACACCGTCGTCCAAGATACGGATTTCGAGTTCGTTTTCCACCTTTTGCGCCAACAAGGTGACACAACCCCCAGAGGTTCTTTTTGAAATACCGTGCCGGATTGCATTTTCGATCAAAGGCTGGATGAGAAGGCATGGTACCAAGGCGTACTTTACCTGGGGTTGAATGCGCATCTCGATCTTCAGATGATCGCCAAAGCGAATTCGCTGAATGGCCAAGTAGTGATCGAGGAAGGCGATTTCTTCAGCTAGCGGAATCTCCTGACGGTCCTTTGAATCGAGTGAGAGCCGCAGAAGATTGCCGAGATGTTCGATCATGGCGCGCGCAAGCCTCGAGTCGCGCTCGACCTGGGAAGAGATAGTGTTCAAAGCGTTAAAAAGAAAATGCGGATCAAGCTGCATCCGAAGCGCGTTCAAGCGAGCCTCTGAAAAGCTGCGCTCCAGCCGTTCCGCACGCAACTCGCTGGATAGATAGCGTTTGTAATACCGATATGCCTGGGCTGTTCCTAAAATCAACCAGTAGACCAGCCAGCTCCAGAGAAACATGCCTTGCAATGCGCTGGCGAGAACCTGAAAATTCAACACGGCTTTCCACGGACCTAGGTTCAGAATGGCGCGCACGCCGGCAAACACGTAGACGTAGGCAGCCGTAAAAAGCGAGCTGAGCAGCAACTGTGCCAGAAAGCGACGGGGCAGTTGGTTGTCGGTGAACGGCAGCCGGCTATCGATCGCAAGAATCAGCGGAGCGAGTAAGCCCCAAGACCACCACTGGGCAAGCGAGAGGAACAAATACATCCGCCAGTTGCCCCGAGCGGAAATGCTGGGCAACGCAAACAGGCATCCCAGAATGGTCCAGCCAATAACAGCAAACAAAACCCGACTGGTCTTAGTCTTCGTCAGCCGGTAGGCCATGCTATCTAGAACGTCGCCTTCGATTGGAAAGATTTTTCATATTACTTCTTATTCTGCGCCTGCCGGAACGATTACTTGTGTGCGAGAACGACATCCTTCGCGTCACCCAACCGCATAATCATCGCCCAGCCATAAAAATTATTCGCAACTGCAGCGATCTCATTGTTGCCGGGCTGAAGGGGCAAAGAGAAGGATCCATTCTCCAACGAGCATCGACCGTCGGGTGTTTTCCTGGCTGAGGGGGGCTGATACAAGTTCTTGTCTGCAAAGACCTGCTTTCCATTGACAAAGACCCAGAGTTCTCGACTCCAACCGATTTGCACTTCCTTTGTCTGCCGCTTGTCCGAAGTGATGATTGTCTTGAGCCAGACAACCGCGCGGTCGGGTCGTGGTAACGGCAATCCATACTCACGGCTGATATTGACCAAGCCGCCGCGCTCGGCAGTTATCGGCCGCCATGGTTCGTTGGACGACGGAACATCGGCCAAGGTTGGCTGATGATCGTTCGCGAGCGGGGTAAAGGGCGCAATCTGCCAGTTGCGAACATATCGGTGGTCAGTTGCGGTTTCGTCGTTTTCCGCTTTGGGCGAGAGTCCCATTACCGCTCCCACCTTAATAGTGAGATTGGCAAAGGTGCCCGGTCCTTCGAACATTAAGCGTCCTTCCGGAGCGTCGCCCTCAAGATTACCGACCTTCAGTGCGGGAGACGCAGCGCCGTTGATGTAGACGTTCATCCGACGGCCCGAGACCACCAGCTTCACGTGGTTCCAGTCGCTTTCCTTCAAGGGTGCCGGCGACTGGTACTGCGGAAACAGATCCCATAGCAATGCTCCGTGAGTCTCCGGCGCGTATTGAAGACAGTCCGGCGCTGCGGCGCAGTTTGGGCGCGGCCGCAAATAGAATTCTTCGTAGGTATCTTTGTCGCGCTGCCGGAAAACAACGCCGGCTCCCATGGTAGCGCTCGTCTTGACATCGTACTCAATGGTTCCGTTGCGAAAGATGAAGTCGTTCAAGACCGCGCGTCCGGTCGCCACCTTCAATTCGGCGTTTCTCGGTTTTAGTTCCAACGCCTCGCGCCCATCCATTTGAATGAACTCCGCGTTCCCTTCCGCCTGCCAAAGATCGGCTGTCATGGCGATTCTGGTGGTCTCGGCTCCGCGCATAATGCCAGTTGAAAACGCAAAGAGACTCAACACCGAGAGGCCAAAAGCGGCCCGTGAACCGTTGGGATATACGGCCTGAGGGCACGTTGGGTGGAAAACGTTGCTCAAGTTTGTCATAGCGCTAAATTTAAGCGAGCGGCGCCGCCGGATCGAGGAAAATGTCAGAGGAAGGACTAGGTTGTTGCGAGTCGGATGCGTGACGTTGCCAGTTGTTGAATGAGGCGTTCGCTTGGGAGTCCAATTCGCCGATGCTCAGCAGCGACAGCTGAGAGCAACACGCAACACGGCTGGCGGACCTTTCCGAGACGCGAAATCAATGTTTATTGATGATCTTTCGGATAACTGGGCAAAATCAACGAAACCGTTACTGGCTTTCGCCCCGTGTATGGCTGTTTTCGCTCTGATTGGATTCTATGCAATGGCGGGGCCGCTGCATTGTTTGCGATTGGACTGGCCTGGCTGGCCGTAAAGTGGCGGCGTCGCAAAATCGATGGACCGCTGCTCGGGTTCTCAGCACGCTATAGATATCTGCGCCGGACCCGATTTGCTCGCTGTTCACGGCCAGAAGCGTTTCACGGGCGCGAAACTAACTGGTGTGAGTTTCTGTGCGTTCACGACGGCGACAGCAATTTGCCGGCAAGGGGCCACGATCATGGAATTTCTGACATGTCGCGCGCCTGAGCAACTCTACGCCTGTCTCCGATTGTAGATCTATGGTTTCGACCTTTCGCGTACCAGCTTGTGTGTTATTCGTCTATTTTTGCGAAGTTGGCGAGGCGCTCCAACGGCAAACGGTCTCAACCTCTTCGGGCGAAAGTTGGGCCTCACGATGGAGCCATCGGTAGCTCTTGAGCGGCATGGAGTCCGCGCGGAGTTCTTCGCAGATTCCGTTAAGAGCCGCTTGGGCTTCATCGGGACCTTCGGCGACTTTGGCGGACCAGTCGGTCAGGTTCAAATGTTTGCGTGCTTGGGCAATGTGGCTCTGCAGCATGTTCGACACTCCGGGAATACTGGAGTACCAAGGCCAACGGGTTTGGTTGGAGTGGCAGTCATAGCAGGAACGCTGAAAGATACGCTGCACCGGCGCCGGGACTGCCACGTAAGCTGATAAGGCGTGACTCGGGTCGATTGCCGGATTGTGCGGCGTGCCGGGACTAAATCGGGCAACCAACACACAGCCGAGCACAATGATCGGTACGACTGGCGGAGTTAGGAATCTCACGGCCGCTCACTTGGTGACGTGAACAATGAGCTTCATCTTGGGGTGAATGGAGCACTGTACCTCAGCAGTTCCCTCCTTAGGGAATGGAACGGTGGAGGAAGCGCCAGGGGCTTGACGCTTTAGGTCAAACGACATGCCGGCAGAGGTCGAATAGACATTATGGGCCACTTCGTCGTCGTTCTTGAAGACGATTTGATCGCCGGCTTTAATGGTGATCTCCTGCTTGGAGAATTGGCGGTCGCTTTGAACGATTTCATGGTCGGCAGCGAGCACGGGAAGAACGGCGACAAGTGTGAGTGTGGCAAGAATGAGTTGTCGAGACATGTTTTAAAAGTTCCTTTTGAGTAGGTTTCTGGTGAATGTAGTTAGCGCGGCAAGATCGGTATGTCGACCGGCTTGTCGTTGCTGGTGAGAGTCCTGAGGAACGCGACGAGGTCGTTCTTTTCGGCGCTTGATAAGTTCAGGGGAGTGATTTCGGGAGCCAGGCTGGGGCGCTTTTCGGTACCGCCATCGTTGTAGAGCGCGATAACGCGATCCAGCGTATCGGCTGAGCCATCGTGCATATAAGGAGCACGCAACTCCACATTACGCAAAGTAGGCGTTTTGAAGGCAAACTGCATGGAATCGAGCGGCAGCTTAGCACCGCGGCCACGGTCATTGCCGGCAACGCCAATATCGTGGAACCCATTATCGGTGAAGTTCCAGCCGCTATGGCACTCGGCGCAGTGGGCTTTGCCGTTGAAGAGATCGAAGCCGTGTTTGGCATTCTCGGAGATGGCTTTCTCGTCACCCGCCACCCAGCGATCAAAAGGAGCTTGGGCGGAAACAATAGTCCGTTCGTAGGTGGCAATGGCGCGGCCAATGGTTGGGGCATCAATCTTGGACCCGGGATAGGCGCGTTCGAATAACGGCTTGTAACCATCAATGCTGTTCAACGTTTCGAGCAGTTTGTCGAGCGGCATGTTCATTTCCGCAGCAGACGCGATAGGCCCGAGCGCTTGCGCCTCAAGGCTGTCGGCGCGGCCGTCCCAAAAGAGAAGGTCGGCCCAGGCAGTGTTCAGGACGGTGGGAGTGTGGCGGCCCAATGGCTTCATTCCGGAGCCGACGCCTTTGGGAAGGCCATCGCTCCAGGCGAAGCTGGGGTTGTGGCAGCTGGCACAAGAGGTGGAATGGGAGCCGGAAAGGCGCGGATCAAAGAACAGTGCTTTCCCTAGTATTTCGCGATCCACTGTGTAGGCATTGTCCGCCGGGAAAGGTGTGGTGGCTGGCCGCACATATTTCTGCATCCAGTCGTGCCGGCTCTTGCCAGCGACTGAGGGCACGGCGGCAGCGCTTGCTTCCGAGTTGTTCGACGCCGAGTCAGCGGCATAGCTGAGCGGTAACAATAAACCAGCTGTTATGGCTGTATGGAGGACACGTTGGGCAAAAGTAGTCACGGTGAATTCTCGCTTCCCCGTTTCTATCGACTGCGTTCTCGTAAACGTTTAGTGGAAACATACTGGTATGATTGCCAGTGTTACGGGAGTCGCTTCACGCCGACAGATCTCTTGTAACTTCAAAAACGCCGCGAGGGATTTGCGTGAAACATCGACGATTCGGACTATTTTCAATTTTGGGCAGACTGCATGTGACCACTAAACTTATGGCCGCATTTGCTTTTCTGTTCATGCTGACGCTGTTGGTCAGTTTGGTAGGGCTGCGCTCGGCAGCAACGCTGGAACGTAAGTCCCAATCGTTGTTCAGCGAGGACTTGAGCGGCATTTCGGCCGTTAAAGAAGTAGGCATCTTCCAAATGAAGTGCACGCGGACGTTGCGCGATCTGGTCTTGGCGAGCGGAGATAAAGATACGGTTGAAGACCAAAAGCAGGTTTTGACGGAACTGCAATCGTCGGTAGATGAATGGATGACCGCGGCGCAGCAGGCCTTCGCCGATAGCAGCAGCAAAGAGAAGTTGAAGCAGATCAGCGGGGAGATACCTATGTTCCATGCCGCCGCAATAAAAGTGGCGGAGCGCGCCGCGGCCGGAGACCAGAAGGGTGCACTGGCTGCGTTAAAGGAGGGCAACGCGATCAGTAACCGCGTGAACGCGAGTATTGCGGAGATTTGTCGCGAACGTGAAGACTTGGCCAAAGCGGCTCAGGTGGAAAACGAGCGCACATATAAGCGAAGCCAGATTGCGATGATTTCATGCACCGCTATCTCCCTGCTCTTCTCGATAGCTCTCAGTGTGTTGACACTGCGCATGATAGCCAGGCCGCTGATGAAGGTATTGGAGACGCTGAAAAAGGCGTCGGACGGGGATCTGACCGAGCGGCTGACGATTTCCAGTCAGGATGAGATTGGGAAGATGGGGCAGGCACTAAATACGGCGCTGGAATCGACCCGAATGGTTTTGGAACACGTGCGGGAAACAGTCACTTCGTTGGGGGACTTGTCTCAACAGCTAACAGCGACTGCACAGGGGATGTCGCAAGGAGCGGAAGCGCAGGCCTCGGGGCTAGAGAAGACATCGGCGACTTTAGAACAGATAACGGCGACAGCGCGCAATAATGCCGAACATGCCGGGCATGCCCAGGAGTTAGCGACGCATTCGCGCGACGCTGCACAGAAGGGCCGCGACGTGGTTGCAACAGCCACGGATGCGATGGGCGCCATTAGCCGGTCGTCGGATAAAATCTCGCTCATCGCGGAGGCGATGGATGAAGTGGCTTTCCAAACCAATATGCTGTCGGTCAATGCGGCGATTGAGGCGGCGGGTGCTGGCGAGCATGGCAGAAGCTTTGGCGTTGTAGCGGGCGAGATTCGTGATTTGTCGCGGCGGAGCGCGGAATCGGCGCGCAAGATACGAGATCTAATCACAGAATCGACCACTGCGGTGGGTCAGGGATGCGTGTCGATCGACCAATCAGGCGATATGCTGGCGCAATTGTCGTCGTCGGTGAATGCGGTCACGGATTATGTTCTGCAGATTGCATCTGCGTCGCGCGAACAGAGCATTGGGGTGGACCAGTTACACTCGGCCGTGCTGCAGATGAGCAACGTTACGCAAGCCAACGTGGTGCAATCGTCAAAATTGGGCGCGGCGGCGGCGGACTTGTCGGGGCAGGCGTTGCAGTTGCGTTCGATGCTCGAACGATTCCGGCTTTAGAGAGCTTTCGAAACAATACCTAGCGGGGGTGATAGATTAGAGCCCGGTATGTACGAAAATCAGATGATCCTCACGCGAGGATTTCACAACGTATATAAAGACGGTCAGGCGATAGGCTTTCAACTGCAGATTAAGACGGCCTATTATCGGGGCACATTTTTAGACATTATCGGGACGTTCGACATCACTGTGGATGACGTCAAGTTTTCGCGCGAACAATTGCGCTTGAATGTCGCGGGGCGGACATTCACCATGGATGAGGCGGCTAAGACCGAAGATGTGCATTGGGACTTCGGCACGCCGATGCGGATTACCGTTCTGACGTCTGGAGGCCTGAAGCCAGGGATTCATGAGGTTTTGGTTTCACAGGTAATGAATCCGAGCTATGTTCCTCCGAATGCGTTTCGGGCAACGGGGCGCAAACGAATGACGCTGGTGGTATAGGGGAACGGAGGAAACTGCAAATGACTCGAAGAGAGTTATTGGTGGCAGCTTCGGCTGCGGTGGCATTGCCAGCCGTACCGGTAGCCGCTTTTGCAGCTCAGCCGGCTGCGAAATCGAAGATCAAACGCGGAGTTTCGTTTTATAGCTATCAGGAAGAGTATTACAAGCGTGAGATGACGGTGGAGGATTGCTTTGCAGAAGTAGCCTCCATGGGGGCGACGGGCGTCCAGTTGATTGCCGAGGAGATGGTTCCTAACTATCCGAATCCTCCGTCGGCGTGGGTGGACGACTGGCACAAGATGATGGCCACTTACGGCACACATCCGACAAACTTAGATACGTTTGTCGATATTTACTTGGGCGGCCACCGCAACATGACGATGCAAGAATCTGTGGACACGCTGGTGGGTCAGATTAAGCTGGCGCATCTATTGGGGTTCAAAGTTGTACGGCCGACGACCGGGCCTGTGGAAACACCTGCGGTTGAGATGGTGCAACGGGCGCTGCCTATGGCTGAAAAGTACGATGTGCGGATTGCTCCCGAAATTCATGCGCCGATTCCGCTGGACGGGCAGTACATCGATTCTTATCTGGAACTGATTCACAAGACAGGCACAAAGCATTTTGGATTTACGATGGATTGTGGCATATTCTGCCAACGGCTACCGCGTGTATCGATGGCTTATTGGGCACGCCACGGAGTGCAGAAGCAGGTGATGGAGTATGTGATGAAGGCGTTTGAGGATGGCGTCTCGAATGACAAGTCAGTGGCGGCGGTTCAGAAGATGAATCCGTCGGAGATTGACTTGCAATGTGCTTTTTTGGCGTTTGGATATGGGCCGGTGACAAACCATCCACGGGATTTGAAGCGTCTTGGACCCTATATTTTCAATGTACATGGCAAGTTTTACGAGATGACGGATGAATTGAAGGAATACAGCATTCCTTATGACGAAGTCTTTCAAACGTTAGACGAGATTGGGTACGAGGGTTCCATTGATAGTGAGTATGAGGGCCAGCGCTGGACGCAGGACGTGACGCTGACGGACAGTTGTGAGCAGGTACGGCGGGAGCACGTGATGTTTCGGCGCTTGTTGGGCGAGGTTTAGAAGAAACGCTTAAGGGTTTATTTGCGTGGCTAGTTGTTGAGGATCAAAGTCCGTTCGATTGAGCAGAATGACGAGGGTTTTGCCGTTATCTACGAAGCGTTCGATGATGGTGCGGAACCCGCTGGTGCTGCCGGTGTGCCACATACAGGGATGGCCGAGCACGGGGCTGAGAAACCAGCCGAAGCCGTAAGCGACGGGTTTTCCAGGAGCGAGATTGTCGCTATCACCGGTACTTTTCGGCCAGTAGGTTTGGCCGCCATTTTTGAGTTTGACCGGATCGAGGGCGGAAGACATCTCCGATTTGGGAAGCAGTTTGGAGGCGCGGAGGGCATCGCCCCAGTTGGTGAGATCGTCCAGGTTGGAATAGACTCCTCCGTCTCCTAGCGTGGCCGACGTGGAGCTTTGGTCTGTGTCTTCGAATACTCCATTGTTTTTGCTGTAGCCGTAGGCACGATTAGGAACGGTGCTGGCGCCGTTGACGTAGGCGATGGTGCGAGACATCTTCAACGGTTCGAAGATGCGCTGACGCAGGAAATCCGGGTACGGCATGCCGGAGATCTTCGCGACGATTAAGCCGAGCACGACATAGCCGGAGTTACTGTAGGCCCAACTGTCGCCGGGTTCGAATTTGCCGTGGGTCTGTTTGGCGAGCAGCGCTAAAACGTCTGCATCGTTAATCTGTCTGGTGTTTGGCCAATCGGAGCCCATGAGATCTTCATAATCCGGCAGGCCCGAGGTGTGAGTGAGAAGCTGGCGGATGGTAATGCTGCGTCCGTAGGCGGGGAACGCCGGGAAAAGGTCGGTGAGAGTTTGGTCATAGCGGAGTTTGCCGTCGTGAACGAGAAGCATGATCGCCATGGCGGTGAACTGTTTGGTGAAAGATGCCAGGCGGAAGTTAGTGTGGGGACCAATGGGAGTTTGGGTTTTGAGGTTGGACACTCCGTAGCATCGCGTCAGAAGCGTGTGGCCGTTTTGGCGGAGCATGACGGCAGCGCCGGGCGATTGCGTATCGATGAGAGGGCGGAAAATGGCGTCGATGGATTGCGATGACGGCGCGCCGAAAAGCGGCAGGAGAAGAAGAGTGCAGATGATTTTAGTCGGCCACTTCCCATTCGCCATAGATTGAGGCTACTAAATCGTCAAGCGCTCTCTCGGGGTCGGCGGAGATGAGGACTTCGCGGTTGAAAGCGGTGAAAAGGGGAAGCGCGAAGGGCGAGGGCCGTGGGAGATCGTAGATTTCGATGGGAGTTTCAAAAATGCGTTGCGTTTCTTTGAAAGCGTTGGGGGCGTCGCATTGGTCTTCAAGCACTTCGCGGACGGCTTCGCGGACGAGGGGATGGTCGGGTTCATGCGCCATAAGAGTCTTGTAGAGCAAGCTGCCATTCCAGGTTGCGGCTCTGGGTGAGACATTGCCGCGCAAGTTTTTGCGGGCGAGGAGTTGGCCGATTTCGGCGATGCGACGGAAGCTGGTGCCAAGAGTTTCGGTAGTGGAGAGAACGCGGCGCAGATCTTGCATCCAATTCTCGGGGTTGAAGGCGGCGCGCAGTTCGGGCTCGTGGACGATGATGCGCGCATCCATGGAAAGAAGAAAGCTGTGATCGTCGAAGTTGGCGACAACGCTGCGATCTTTCCCGAGGCGAGCGGCGGCTACCCACGCGAGTGACCGGTTGACGGCGCGGCCGGCGACGATTTGGACGAGCAAGAGCATGTTTTTCCCGGTGATGATGCGTTCGGCGATGATGGGCGAGGCGGTGGGAATGGGCGTGGCGTGCGATTGGCGTTCGAGGAAGCTGCCCAAACGCTCGGCAACGTTGTCGCTTACAGAATAGGCGCTGCGGAGATGGCTGGCGCAGGCCTGGGCGCCACCGTGTGCGAAAGCGTCGCGCATTTCACGTCGAAGGCGGAGTTCTTCCTGAGCGAGTTGGGCAGTAAGTGGCATTTTATTGCCCATCCAACGCGGCGTTTTTACCGTTTCGCCTTGGGCAGGTTCAACGACGGCGATGTTTTGATGGATGCGCGCGACGCGAACGGGACGGCCACCCATAATGAATGCTTCGTTGGGCTGAAGGCCGGCGATGAACGACTCTTCGACAGCTCCGAGATTGCGATTTTTCACCGATACGATTCTCATTTCGTAATCGGCGCTGATGACTCCCGCGTTCATATAGTATTCGCGGGCGGTTTTCTTGTTGGCAACGCGGAAGGTTTGGCCGTGAATTTCGATCTTTCCGTAGGTGCCATAGGGGCCAAGCACTTTACCTTGACCGGACAGATAAGAAAGGACGGAGTCGAAATCTTCGCGCTGGAGGTTTAGGTAGGGACCGGCGCGTTTAATAACGGAGAATGCTTCGTCGAAGTTCCACTCGCGTTCGATGCTCATGCCGAGGAGGACTTGCGCGAGAACGTCGAGTGGAGCGTTGGGAATTCGGAGGGCGTCGAGGCGGCCTTCGCGCGCGGCTTCGCGGAGGGCAACGCATTCGAGCAAATCGGGCAGTGATAGCGGAACGAGAGAGCCTTGGGCGATGCCATCGACGCGATGACCGCTGCGGCCAAGACGCTGTAAGGCGATACTGACTCCGCGCGGGGTTCCGACTAGAATAACTTGATCGACGGCGGCGAAATCGACACCCATTTCCAAACTGCTGGAGGCGACGACGGCGCGCCAATCGCCGGCTTTGAGACCCGCTTCGATTTCCAGGCGGGTTTCGCGGTCAACAGAGCCGTGATGGACAGCAATTTCGTCGTCAATTTCAGGCAATAGTATGCGCAGGGCGAGGCCGAGGCGTTCGACGCCGGAACGTGTCATGACGAAGGCGATGGTGCACTTGGCTTTCTCTACGAGATCGGCCACCACCGGGGCGATGCGGAACGAGTTATATCCGGCAGGTGGGAGCCAATCGCCTTTTTTCGGCGGCACAATTTCCAGGCGGTGGGCGCGGCGAATATCCACCTTGGCAATGGCGCATGGTCTCTCGCCGCACAGCAATCTCTGCATGGCTTCGAGAGGCCACGCTGTTGCGGAAACACCAACGCGTTGGACAGGGCGGCCAAGTCGGTGTTCGATGCGCTCCATGGCCAGTGCCAGAAGCGAGCCGCGTTTATTTTCGGCGAAAGAGTGAATTTCATCAACGACGACGGCATCGGGTTCAAAGCCGCCCTCGCGCCAGACGCTTTGCGAGAGCAGCGAGCTAAGAGTTTCGGGCGTAGACAGGAGCAGATGGGGCCGGAGTCGGCTTTGGCGGTTGCGGTCTGCCGTTGAGGTATCGCCAGTGCGTACTTCCATACGGATTCGGCTCCCGATGGGCAGTTGAGCATTTAAGGCTTCGAGGGCGGGGGTGAGATTGCGATGGATGTCGTTATCGAGTGCCTTGAGCGGCGAGACGTAGATGGCGCTGATGGCGTTTTTGAGTTGGCCTTGAGAGGCGACAGCGGCGAGTTTGGAGAGGACAGAGAGAAAAGCGGCGAGAGTTTTGCCGCTGCCGGTAGGGGCGAGGATGAGGGTGTTTTCACCAGCTAGCGTGTGCGGAAGTGCGAGTTTTTGAATCTCGCTGAAGCCCGGATATGTGGTGGAGAACCAGGATTGAAGCAGCGGATGAAGGCGCTTCGCAAGTGCCGCGTGAAGGTTTCTAGTTGGCTTCAGCGGTTTGCTGGGCACGCTGCCACTCTAGCTTGTCGCGGTATTCCTGATAGAGCGTGGAGAACCCGGCCCAGAGATAGCCGCACACGAAGAGCAACAGGAATGGAAGGGCAAAATAGTTCATGGTCTCGATGGCGAACCAAACCATGTACACAAAGTAAGCGCCAATGCCGAGTTCCATGTAGGGAAGCCAGCCGCTGCGACGCTTGTAAGCGGCTTGACGAACTTTGACCTTTTGGCCGCCGGCGGCACCGTATTTTGCCGTGCGAGCGAAGGCGGTTTTAATACCGAACAGCGCTTCCAAAACACCTTTACTGTTGCTGACCGTGAGCGCCACACCGGCGGCCATCAGCATGGGCAGGAAGGCGATGGTTTTCCACCACGATTTCGGATAAAGTTCGCGCTGCGCGTAGAGATAGAACGCAGAGATGGACCAGAAGGAAGCGATGATGAGCGGGAAATCGATCAGCACCATCTGGAAAAGGCCCATGTAGAAACGGACGATCATGACCGGCAGCATGAGCATGGAGACGACGATCATCATGGGATAGGAGATGTTCGGAGTCAGGTGCATGAAAGCTTCGACTTTTACGCGCCATGGTAGATCTGCTTTCAGGATGCGCGGGAGGAGCTTCATGCAAACCTGCGTGAGACCTTTGGCCCAGCGCGCTTGCTGCACTTGGAAGCCGTAGGTTTCGACAGGAAGTTCGGATGGGCAATCGATGTCGGGGACGTAGACGAAGCGCCAGCCAGCCAGTTGCGCCCTGTAGCTTAAATCGGAATCTTCGGTCAGTGTTTCGTGCTGCCAACCACCGGCGCTATCGATGGCGGCGCGGCGCAATACTCCGGCGGTACCGTTGAAATTGAAGAAGAGACCGGAACCGCAGCGAGCGCCGTGTTCGAGCACAAAATGCGCATCGAGCAGCATGGATTCCACTTGCGTGAGGATGTTGAATTCGCGGTTGAGATAGCTCCAGCGGGTCTGCACGACGCCAACGACGGGATCGCTGAAATAGTGAACCGTGCGCTGCAGGAAGTCTACGGGCGGAATGAAATCGGCGTCGAAAATGGCGATCAGTTCGCCGGTAGCTGTTTCAAGACCTTCTTGCAAAGCGCCGGCTTTGAAGCCGTGGCGATTGGTGCGGTGCCGATATTCGACGGGATGGCCTTCGGCGGCGAGTTGATAGCAGAGACGTTCGGTGTAGGGGTGGGTTTCGTCGGTAGAATCGTCCAGAACTTGAATTTGGAGGAGTTCGCGGGGGTAATCGAGTTTGCAAATACCTTCCAAGAGGCGTTCCACCACGAAGCGCTCGTTATACAGAGGGAGCTGGACAGTGACGCGGGGTAGAGATTCGTAACGGGTGGGCGGCGCGGTGAGAAGGTTCTTCTTGTACTTTCGGTAGCGGAGGATGGTTTCGTAGCGGTGAAGGCCGTACACGGACAGGATAATCAGTATGCCGAAATAGGGAATGAGGAGAGCCCAATCAAAAGGCGAAAGGCGGTAGATGCCGGAGAATGTATCGTCAAATAAATTCGTAACGATGCGGGAGCCAAATCCGGATTGCGAAAGCAGCAAGAAAAACGGATGGTGTATAGGCATCTGTCAGCGACAGTTCTATTTTAGCCGTTTTCGCACTAAATTTCGAGCGTTTACCTCAGCATTGAGCGGGCCTGGGCGAAGATTTGGCGTAACATTTCGGCTGTTAGTCGCTTTGTTGAGGTGTTTTGGCGACTTGGGTGGTAACAACAGAGGACTTCGGGCCCAGATAAATGGGTGGAATAAGATAGGCCGTGCCCGAACGGGAATGACGCCCTGGAGGATATTTTGCCGTCCTGTTGGAGAACAGAAAGGTAGGCATGGAGCGCAATTTGTCCCAGCAAGACTACGATTTGGACCTGCTTCAGGAGTTGCAATTCACGGATAAAGTATGGCCGGCACGCGGAGATTTCGGACGGAAGCGGCTTGTTGTCAGGGGGTGCGCAGCGAACGGGACAAGTGATGTAAGCGTCGGTCAATTGGAGACCGTCTGACGCCAAGACGCTGGTGGGTTGGTTGGCGAAGCCGTTCAGGTATAGCGCGCGGTAGAGATAATCTCCCGATGAGTCTCCGGTAAAGATGCGCCCGGTGCGATTAGCGCCGTGTGCGCCGGGAGCCAAGCCAACGATCAGCAAGCGTGCAGCGGGATCTCCAAAGCCGGTAACCGGTCGGCTCCAGTAGTCTTGATCCCGGTAAGCGCGACGTTTGACTTCGCCTATAACCTCACGGTGAGCGACCAGGCGCGGGCACAGACGGCAGCCAATGATCTGGCGGTTCAACTGCGCGAGGGCGTCGTTCTTAGCGTGCGGCAAACCCGCAGTGTACCGCTAAGCGGGTATTGGCTGGCGAAGTGAATTCTTGCGGTAACGTTCGAGCGGCTCAGCCAGAGCTTGGAGTGAGAGGCGAGATGTATCAGTGACGGAAGGATGCCGAAACATGGGCAGCAAGTCGGCAAAGACTTCTACCAAGCGTGCATCGCGCCAACCCTTTTGCGTTTCCTCGTGCATGATGGTGAGGGCTTCTTCCGGGGTGTACGCGCGCTTGTAGGGGCGTTCGGTAGTAAGAGCGTCGTAAATATCGACCACTTGCAGAATGCGGGCAAGCAAGGGTATTTCTTCGCCCTTCAAGCCGTCGGGGTATCCTGTACCATCATATTTTTCGTGGTGATGACGAATGATGGGCAGAACCGGCGCCAGCGATTTCATGCAGGCGCAAATGCGTTCTCCGCGAGCCGAGTGTGAGCGCATGATTTCCCACTCATCTGAGGTAAGGGGCCCGGCTTTGAAGAGGATTCTATCGGGAATGCCGATTTTTCCGATATCGTGCAAATAGCCGCCGTGTTGAAGAGAGCGAATAGCGGCGGGCGGCAGACCCAATGCTAACCCCATGGCCGAAGCCATAAGCGCGAGGCGCTGGCAATGCTGACCAAGATCGGGATCGCGGTCTTCCACGGACTTAGCGAGGGAGAATAGGACGGATTCGGCGTTATCGAGCGATTCCATCATGGTCTTGAGGCGGAGGGTAGCCTGCACACGAGCGCGTAAAGCTATCGGTTTGAGCGGCCCAACGAAGAATTCATCCGCTCCGGCTCCGAACGCACGGACTTCTAACTCCGGATTCTCGTTATTGGAATGGATGAAGATGGGGACCATTGCGGTAGAAGCAGTTTTTCTGAGCTTTTGACACAGCGCGATGCCGCCTAATTCCGGAGTTTGGGCCTCGGTGATTATCAGATCAAGCGTTTGCGCGCCAACCACCTTTAGTGCTTCCGAAGAAGAACCTACTTCAATTAACTGATGGTTTAGATCACTGACAGCGTGGCCAATCTCGCGACGGTTTTCGGAGTTGGGATCTACCAGCAGGATATTGCATCGGACAATCGGAACTTCTTGCACGTCCATGGCCGATGTCTCGGGCGCAGATACTGAAGACTTTGGGCCGGGTTTATTCGCAGACATCCGTTAATTGCTCTCCTCGGAAAATGCGTTTGCGTTCATCAAGATCAAACGATTCGATCGGGAATCGTTTTCGCTCCTGATGTTCTATCGACGAAAGTGCGATTTGGCTTTAAGTCCTCTGGAGCGATGTTGCGAAAATGCACAAATTCGAGTACTAAGTGGAACCCTTAGCCCGTACGAAGACTGGATGCCTATAGCCGCGCTGCACTGGTGCTACACCCTCGGCTGCCCGATTCCAGGAAGACCATTAATCAGGAAGACCATTAATAAGGTTGGTCCGATAACTCGTCCTGGTTCAGCCGCTAAAGAACCACCGCTCTGCCAAAGATGTCTAGGGTAAACATCCATGCCGTCAAACGTCTGAAGTTTTTTCGTGATCTAATTGAGTTTTATGGCTGACCGGCGCTAGGATTGCGCTGGTCATTTTCTTGTTTGGGAGAATTTGCTCTGAGCACAAAAGTGAACACACCTACGGGCGCGCAGGTACGCGAGCCTGCCGATCGCTGGACTACGACCGAGGCCGCGGAACTTTACGACGTAGCCAGTTGGGGCAAGGGATATTTTTCGGTTGGAGAAAACGGAAATCTTTTCGTTCATCCCATGAAGGATCCGCAGCGCCGCTTCGACTTGAAGCAGTTAATTGACACGCTGCAGTGGCGCGGCATTTCCCTGCCCATCTTGATACGTGTGGGCGACATTATTAAGCACCGGTTGGAAGAATTGCATCAGGCCTTTGATACCTCCATTCGCGAGCATGGCTACCACGGCGGCTACAAGTGCGTTTATCCCATTAAGGTAAATCAGCAGCGTCAGGTAGTGGAGGCGGTTTTCAATTTCGGCCGGCCATACAAATTTGGATTAGAGGCGGGTTCCAAGCCGGAGTTGTTAGCGGTGCTGGCTGTGGCTGACAACGAGACGCCGATTATCTGCAACGGATTCAAGGACGACGAGTACATAGAGATGGTGATGCTGGCCAAGAAGATTGGCCGCAACATCACACCTGTAGTGGAAAAGTTCACCGAACTGGAGTTGATTGTCAGGCACGCAGAACAGGTAGGCGTGAAGCCGACGATTGGATTGCGTGTGAAGCTCGCCAGCCGGGGTTCGGGCCGTTGGAAATCGTCGGGTGGTTATCGTTCGAAATTCGGCCTAACCGTGACGGAAGCGTTGAAGGCAGTGGAATTTTTGAAGGAGCGCGGCATGGCCGACACGCTTCAGCTTCTGCACTTCCATTTGGGCAGCCAGATTACCAACATTCGCCAAATCAAGGCCGCGATTATCGAGGTGGCTCGGATTTATGTGGACTTGAAAAAAGCCGGCACTGGACTGATGTATTTGGACGTCGGCGGTGGACTGGGCATTGATTATGACGGATCGCAGACGGATTTCGAATCCAGCGTGAACTACACGTTGGAAGAGTATGCCCGCGACGTGGTGTATCACATTCAGAACATTTGTGATGAGGCAGAAGTGGCGCATCCGACGATCATTACCGAAAGCGGAAGAGCGGTGGCGGCATACCACAGCATGTTGGTGTTCAATGTTTTGGGAGTGAGCGGGTTCGGCGAAAACGATGTGCCGGCGAGTGTGGCCGAGGAATCCGAACAACCGCTGATTGATTTGTTTGAGACGCACAAGTCGGTTACGAAGAAGAATCTGCTGGAGAGTTATCACGATGCGCAACAGGCGCTGGATTCCGCGCTGAATCTGTTCAGCTTGGGATATCTGACGCTGGAGCAGCGAGCCACGGCGGAGAATTTGTATTGGGCGTTGTGCCGTAAGATTTTGAAGCTGGCCAAGGAACTGGATTACTTTCCGGAGGAACTGGAAGGTTTGGAAGGGATGCTGGCGGATACTTACTTCTGCAACTTCTCCTTATTCCAAAGCATGCCGGACAGTTGGGCTGTGAAGCAATTGTTCCCGATTATGCCGATTCACCGCTTGAATGAGGAGCCGCTTCGCAACGGAGTTTTAGGCGACATTTCGTGCGATTCCGATGGCAAGGTGGACCAGTTCATTGACCGCCGCGATGTCAAGAAGACGCTGCGCATGCATTCGTTCAACCATGAACCGTATTACTTGGGGGCGTTTTTGCTAGGGGCTTATCAGGAAATTTTGGGCGACTTGCACAATCTGTTGGGCGATACGAATGCCGTACACGTGAGTTTGGATGAGCATGGCGAGACGGTTTTGGAGACGGTGGTGCAGGGCGACACGGTGCGCGAAGTTCTGAACTACGTGCAATTCAATTCACAAACCTTGCTGGACGATTTCCGCAAAGATGTGGAACTGGCGGTGCGGGAACAACGGATTGGCTATGAGGAATCCGGCCGGCTGTTGAAGTTCTACGAAGAGGGCTTGCAGGGTTACACTTATTTGGAACAGTAAGTGGCAGATGCCTTGTGCGTGGTGCTGGTTTCGCCACGCAATCCTTTAAATATCGGGGCGGCGGCTCGCGCGATGAGCAATTTTGGGTACACGGACTTGCGTCTGGTGAATCCTTATGATGTCGCGTTTCGCGAGGCGAAGTCAGCGGTCAAAGCTGGGTACATTCTGGAACAGGCGCAGGTGTTTGACACCGTTGCGGCTGCCGTGGCGGATTGCGCTGTAGTTGCCGGTAGCACATCTGCGGAGAATCGAGATCTGCATTTGCCGCTGCACCGGTTGGAGGCAGCGGGCGAGATTGTGCGGGCCGCGATTGGGGCCGCAGAACAAAAAGCCGGGCTGCTGTTTGGGTCGGAGAAATTCGGCTTGTCGAACGAGGATATGAGTTATTGTCAGTGGCTGTTTCGGATACCTACGCGGAGTGAGCATGGGTCGATGAATTTGGGCCAGGCTGTGGCTGTGACTTTATATGAATTGCGTCGGAAGGGCGAGACGGCGACGCAGCGATTTGAGGAGATGCCTCGGGCGAGTGGAGCGGAGTTTGAACGGATTGTTAGTTCACTACATAGGTTGTTGAGTGATTGCGGGTATGTGGAGGAACGGCAGACGGAGGGGGCGGAGATTCGATTGCGCTTGTTGGTGCAGCGGTTGGGGATTAATGCAGGGGATGCGCGGACTTGGCAGGGGATTTTGCGGCAGATCCAGTGGAAGGTGGATCAGGGGAAGGGGTGAGGGGCATAGGCGTTAACTTAAGGCGGATTTTTCGTGGGTTGCCGAGTATTTGGTGGTAACAGCGCGCTTGCAATGGTGGAAGCGTTCATGGCATTTACTCGAGCCTGCACAGCCCAGTGACGCGCGTTAGACGGCAAGGTGGCATCGCCCGCGAATGCTTATTAGGCGATAAATATTTCATCGCCTAATAAGACAGACAGCGACAACCCAGCTTTGTGCTCACAGGCCCTTGTAGTTGAGCACCGGCTTAAGGGTACGGGTGATCTTCACCATGTCCTTCTGAGCCCTCAAAACGGCGCGTATATCTTTGTAAGCGGACGGTGCCTCATCACGGAGGCCATCCGTCTTGCGGCGAGTCGTACCAGATTCCCTCCATCTGCTTGACGGAGGGCCCGCTCGGTTATCTTGCCGTCGAGCTGCCGTCCGGCTCATCACCCGGCCAGCGCCGTGGGCGCTCGAACACAATGCTTCTTCGCAGCCCCGCCCCTCAACATGGAAGCTCAGACTGCCCATTGACCCAGGGAGGACCCCGCTCTCGCCGCAGCCGAGCCGACATCGCACCCTTTCGATGAACCCAGAGATCGCGCCCGCCATGCTGTTCGAGCGACACGTGATTATGGTCGGTGGTTATGACCGTGTCCCAATCGACATGCGCTCCCAGCTTCCTGTCTAGCACTCGGCCAACCTCTTCGGCGATTGCCCTCCGCGATGCATCCGCGAAACGTCGGGCGCAGGACGCGTCGTGAAGATAGTCAACGCCCCAGTCGGATTTCGCATCAAGCGCGCGAAGTCGGTTGTCTACAGGCTTTGCGCACGCGATCAAATGGTGATCTCGGATCGCTTGCCCTAGAGCCCTCGAACCACTATGCACCATTAGCCAAAGTCGGGCGTCCTCGTCCGCCTGAATTTCCACGAAATGATTACCGCTTCCAAGTGTTGCGAACTCGGTCTCGCCCTGCTTTCGACGGACAGAGTCCAGGACCGGATGGCTGAGTCTATCGTTTGCCACGGGCTCCGGCTGAGGAATGACTAGGCGTCGATTACGCCTGCGGGCAGGCACAGCACGGCCAAGTTCAGCCAGGACCCGGCCGGCAACCTTGGGAACATGCAAGGTAGTTGATTCTACATCAAGGGCAACGGCAAGCATGCCACACCCAATGTCACCTCCCACTGCTTGTGGATAGAGGAGGTGCGACGTGGCAACAACGACGCCAATGCAAACATCGTCGGCCAGATGCACGTCGGGCATTACCGCGATCTGTTGTACATCTGGGGCACGCCGGAGGCGCTCTAGCGCCTCCGAAACCTCGTGCCCCATTGGTGCCGCGAGCCACGTCCGAATTGCGGGCATTGACGATTCACTCATCGCAACTCCCGTCCTGATGGGCCGGAATAAAACACAACTCCGGCGCCCGCTTTCGACTTATTGCTGAGGCCACCTCCGAGCGCAGTCCCGGAGCCCCGCGTCCGAGTGCAGCCATCGCATCGACAACAGACAGTCCTGCCGGGATAACCATATGCACGAGAAGGTGCCCGCAGTCGGGGGCTGGAACAACCTCCTCGACGAAAAGATCGTTTATGCCATCGCCAACATTCCTGTCTGCGAGCGCGAGGTTTAGCGCCCGCTGCACCTGTCGACAAAACTGCTGTGTTTTCCTCTCGGCTTGACGGTCGGAAGACGAGTGACTTGACTTGTCTTCGTGCAGCGCTTCGGCGAATTCTGGATCAGTAGACTGTGAGCGTTTTCGCCCACCATTATGCTTTCTCAAAACATTTCCCCTATTGGTACACGCACCGCTCCTCCAGGCACACTGAGTGCGCGGAGGACTATCCATTGGCTTTGTTGGAGACGATGGGCGAAAGCCCGAGGAACTACCTACTTAAATTAAGCGGCGGCCAGCAGGCTAAACGGCATCGTACGGTGTGCAATAGGGGACATGGCATTTCTCCGTCTGCGACGAGGTAAGGATCAACGGAACACCTTCGAGCGTCCGCGCCTTGACTATGATTATGAACGAAGTGTCGGTGCGACGCAACACTCTCTCCGAGAACGTTGCGCGTGCCGCCCCTCTGCCGGTAATCGGGTGTGACGTGCACGTGGGCTGTGAAGTCGGCTATCCGATGATTGAGACCACATCGCATCCATAATGGTCGGCTTACGCGTCATGCAGAGACTGTCGCTCTTAAGTTAACGCTCAGGGGGTGAAGAGTGGGTCAAAAGAAGGCACAACTGTTTTGCCGGGCGAATGAATTACACTGCCCCAGCTAAATGCTATTCTGAATCCCGATGACGAAGGTACAAACCACATTCAAGTTGACTCGTGGATTGAACGATGAAGATTTGAAGCAAATTGCCAGGGTGCATTCTGTCATAGGGATGTTTGCCACCAAGCTTGTTTCTTCCGGTCAGGCGCTGTTTGTCGAATATGACGCATCGCGTTTGACGCCGAAGGAGGTTCGCGGGATGCTCGAAGAACATGGGCTGCCGCTAGCATGAAACTGCTCGGCTTGTTAGTTGTTTTCGCGCAAGCCGTGTTCGCAGCCAGTGGGCTCGTATCGGACTCGGGGGATTGGCCATCCTACGGTCACGATGATGGCGGGCAGCGCTTTTCTCCGCTGACCCAAATCAATCGCGATAACGTCAGTCACTTGAAAACTGCCTGGACGTTTCGCACGGGGGATGCTTATCAACCGGAGCATGGCAGGGGAACCGCGTTTGAGGCCACTCCGCTTTACATTGGCGGCGTTTTGTACCTGAGTACGCCTTTGGGCAGGGCCTTTGCACTTGATCCGGTGAAAGGCACACAGCTTTGGGTGTATGACCCACATATAAATAAGGATGCCGGCTATGGTGATTATTCGAATCGTGGCGTGTCGGCTTGGAAATCGGCGAATGGCAAGCTGCATATCATCGTGGCGACAATTGATGCGCATCTGATTTCGCTGGATGCCGCCACGGGCGAGCCGGACGCTGCTTTCGGCGACAACGGCGTTATCGATTTGCGTCAGGGTTTGCGAATCGCCGCGGGACAGCATCGCTATGCAGACTACGAGGAAACATCGCCGCCGGCGATTATTGGCGACACGATTGTCGTTGGTTCGGCGATTGCGGATAACTACTCGGCTGCGCAACCCAGCGGTGAAGTGCGCGCTTTTGATGCGCTGAGCGGGAAATTGAAATGGACATGGGATCCGATTCCGCAGGACAAGAACGATCCGGCGGCGGCCACTTGGAAGGGCGACAGCGCCGCTAAGACAGGCGCAGGTAACGCTTGGTCGCGCATTGCAGTGGACACCGCGCGCGGACTGGTTTTTGTTCCGACGGGTAGCCCGAGCCCTGATTATTATGGCGGCGAGCGCTTGGGCGACAACCGTTATGCCGATTCTGTTGTTGCGCTGCAGGCTTCTACAGGCAAAGTGGTTTGGCAATTTCAGACCGTTCATCACGATTTGTGGGATTACGATGTTGCCACGCCGCCGCTGCTGTTCGAGATGCATCGCAATGGCGCCGTTATTCCGGCTATCGCGATCGGATCGAAAACAGGAAATGTGTTTATTTTGAACCGCGAAACAGGCGCGCCAATATTCGGTGTGGAAGAACGAGCGGTGCCGAAATCGGATGTCCCCGGCGAGGAAGCTTCGGCAACACAGCCGTTTCCCGTGCTTCCCAAACCGATTACCAAGCAGGGCATAACGGCCGCTGATGCGTGGGGCGTCACTCCGGAAGACAAGGCTTGGTGCCAGGCGGAAATTGCTAAGTTGCGAACGGGGCCTATTTTCACTCCACCATCGTTGCAGGGGACGTTGGTGCTGCCGGGAAATATTGGCGGCATAAATTGGGGAGGGTTCGCGTATGATGCTTCGCGCGAATTGCTGGTATTGCCGGAGAATCATGTGGCTTCTGAAGTGAGATTGATTCCGCGCGCAGATTTTGACGAGCTGAGCTCTTCGCGCGAGCGCAAATTGGATGGCGATTGGGAACTGGCGCCGCAAAAGGGCACGGCGTATGGGATGATGCGGCGCATTCTTGTTAGTCCGAAGCGATTGCCGTGCACGCCTCCGCCGTGGAGTACGCTGGTGGCGCTGGATATGAAATCGGGGGAATTGAAATGGGATGTCCCGCTGGGGAAATTCGGGCCACGCGCGCCGGAAGCTTGGGGGTCGTTATCGCTGGGTGGTCCCATGATGACCGCTGCGGGGTTGACATTTGCAGCCGGCACCTTGGACGCCGCAGTTCGCGCCTTTGATACCGATAGCGGCAAAGAACTTTGGGTGGGAGAGTTGCCGACGAGCGCGAGGTCCACTCCGATGACGTATCGCGGCCCAGATGGACGGCAGTATCTGGTGGTTTGCGCGGGTGGGCATGGCATAAAGCAACTGGCTCCGTTGGGAGATTACGTGGTGGCGTTCGCGCTGGACGGTACGGACACAAAATAGTGGCGGAAGAACGGTTGACGGTGGGCATTCATCCGGTACGTGAAGCATTGCTGGCGCACCGGCCTTTAGACAAGGTGATGATTGCAAAGGGCGCGGCAGGTCCAAGAGTCCAGGAAATTGTGGATTTATGCCGCGATGGTTCGGTGCCGGTGCGATTTGAGCCGCGCGAAGCATTGGACCGTGTTAGCAAAGGTGTTCCGCATCAGGGCGTGGTTGCATTTGGCGCCGTACATCAGGTTGTCGAGTTGGATGAAGTTACGGCCAACGCAAAATTGCTGGTGATTCTGGATGGCGTGGAAGATCCGCATAACCTGGGCGCTATCGTTCGCACGGCTCATGCGGCGGGCGCGGATGCCGTAGTGATTCCAGAGCGCCGGTCGGCGCCCTTAACCGAAACGGTTGCACGGGCGGCAGCAGGGGCGTTGGCGTATCTGCCTGTTGTGCGCATTACCAACGTTACACAAACGCTGGAAAAACTGAAGAAGCAGGGTTTCTGGACGTACGGCTTGGATGAACGCGGGACCGAGCCATACGACAAGGTTGCGTATGCCACACCAACCGTGATTGTGATGGGCGGCGAGGGCAAAGGACTGCACGAAGCCGTGAAAAAGCATTGCGATGTTTTAGTTCGGATTCCGATGGCCGGCGAAGTGGCTTCGTTAAATGTCTCGGTAGCAACTGGAATTGTGCTGTTTGATTGGCGACGCCGTGTATCTTGTACGTAAGGATGAGACTGCTAATCTCGCTTGTTTTTCTGCCATTTGCCCTTAGCGCCCAACAACCTATAACCATCAATCTGAGCCAGGCGTTGGAGCGCGCGCGCCAGTATTCTAACCAGATACAGTCGGCCACGATTGCGACCCAGCTTGCCGCGGAAGATCGGAAGCAAGCGACGGCAGCCACACTGCCGTCGGTGAATGCGTTCAATCAGTTCATCTATACGGAGGGCAATGGCACGGCCTCCGGAGTGTTTGTCGCCAATGACGGCATTCACGTTTATAACGAACAAGCGGTTGTTCACGAAGAGGTGCTGGCATTTGTCCGGCACGGCGAGATTCGTGTAGCGCGCGCCGCCGAAGCGGTTGCCAGAGCGAAGGCTGATGTTGCAGCCCGAGGACTGAATGTAACCGTGATTCAGGATTATTACGCCATAGCTAATGCGCTGCGGAAGTTGCAGGCGGCGGAGCAGAGCCGGCAGGAAAGCAACAACTTTTTGGATATTACGCAAAAGCAAGAGAAGGGCGGCGAGGCGGCGCATGCGGACGTGATTAAAGCGTTGCTGCAATCGAAGCAGCGCCAACGCGATTTGCAGGACGCGCAGTTGGCGTTGGATAAAGCCAAGGTGGCGCTGGCCGTGCTGATTTTTCCCACACTGCAGCAGAATTTCGAGATTGTGGACGACATGACGGAGCTCCCCGCCCTGCCGACTTTAGATGAAATCTCACATCGCGCGAAGGAAAACAATGCCGATCTGCTGTCGGCCCGCGCAACGGCCAACCAAGCTAAAGAATCGGTAAATGTGGCGCGCTACGGCTATTTGCCATCGTTCGCATTGGACTTTTTCTATGGCATCGACGCGAACCAATTCACTAACCGGACCGATTACCCGACGCCAGAGAGCGGCCGCAGCACTTTGCCCGACTATCTAGTGCCTTATCGCCAGAACCTTGGCTATTCGGCGCAAGCAACGTTGAACATTCCGGTTTGGAATTGGGGCGCGACACATAGCAAGGTGCAACAAGCAGCATTGCGCGAGAAACAATCGCAACTGGATCTATCGCTGACCGAGCGGCAGTTAGATGCCAGCGTTATCACTTCTTATCAAGAGGCGCAGACTGCTTTGGCGGAAGTCGCTTCCTTGCGTGAATCGGCTGACTTGGCGCAAGAGAGTTTGCGTTTGACGCTTCTGCGTTACAAATCGGGCGAGTCAACAACGCTGGAGGTGGTAGACGCGCAGACGACGGTCACACAAGCACGCAATGCCTATGCTGACGGATTGCTGCGCTATCGCGTGGGCTTTGCCGCTTTGCAACAATTGACGGGGAATTTCTAAGCAAATGAAACTCTGGTTATCTTTCGCCGTATTGGTTTTGCTGGTTGCCTGCTCCAGCAAGCCGAAAGAGGCTGCTGACGACGCTGCGGCTGCGCCCGTGGAAGTGACGCCCGCGGAGATGAAAGATTTACATGTTCTGGTAACAGCGGAGGCAGTGCTTTATCCCGTTAACCAAGCCACTATCGTTCCTAAAATTACCGCTCCGGTCCGGCAATTTCTGGCGCAGCGCGGCGACCATGTGAAGCAGGGCCAGCTTTTGGCGGTGTTGGAAGATCGTGACCTGCGCGCTTCGGCGATCGAAAGTCAACAACTCTACCAGCAGGCCGAAGCGAATCTGGAGAACACAAGATCGTCACAGATGCCGGATGATCTGACAAAAGCAAAGAGTGATTTGACGGCCGCACAAGAGACTTTAGACGCGGCGCAGAAGGTCTATGACAACCGGGTGGGATTGTTTAAGGAAGGCGCCATTGCTCAGAAGTTAGTGGACGATGCCAAAGTCTCGCTGGTTCAGGCGCAGAGCCAACTGGATACGGCGAAACAGCATTTGGCTTCCATTCAGAATGCGGGGCAACCAGCGCAATTGAAGAGCGCAGAAGCGCAGGCTAACGCGGCCAAAGCACATTACGAAAGCAGCGCGGCGCAAACTTCTTACAGCGAAGTGCGTAGTCCGATTTCTGGAATTGTGGCCGACCGTGGAATTAATTTGGGCGACATCGCGGGCAACGGCACTCCGCTTTTCACGATTGTTGATATCTCGCGAGTGGTGGCGCGCGCGAACATTCCGATGGGTCAACTGGCGCGATTGCATGCAGGGCAAGCGGCCACTATACGAACTGCTCTGGGCACGTGGAAGGGCAAAGTGACGGTGATCAGCCCGTCTGCCGATGCCAACACAACGACGGCACAGGTCTGGGTGGAAGTCCCAAACACCAATGAGAGTTTGCGCCCTGGCGAATCAGTAAAAATTGAAATCGAAGCCGGCGACGTGCACGCAATTGCGGTTCCTGCTTCAGCCATTCTCGCTTCCGATGAAGGTGGTGAGAAGGTGATGGTGGCGCTGGCCGATGGCACGGCGCAGGAGCGCAAGGTGGAAGTGGGCATTCGCGACGGCGACAATGTTCAAGTTGTAAGTGGTTTGAAGGCGGGCGAGAACGTCATCACCAAAGGCGCGCTGGGCTTGGACGACAAAGCCAAGATTGAGGTTGCTAAACCCGGAGCCGACAAAGCAGGAGACGATAAGTAGCCAATGGCCGAACATTGGACCGCACGGCACCTCAAAGCCATCATCTTCATTATTGTCGCGTTGGTGGCGTGGGGCGTCTATCTGGCTTTTTCCATTCCGATTGCGGTTTTTCCGGCCACCAATTTTCCGCGCATCGTGGTGGGTGTGGATAACGGCGTAATGCCGATAGACCAAATGCAGGTGATGCTGACGCGCCCGTTAGAGGAAGCGGTCAATACGGTTCCGGGAATCGATCACGTAACTTCGGTCACCAGCCGTGGATCGGCTGAAATCGATTTGTTCTTCAACTGGAGCGTGGATACTTTCCAGGCGCTGCAAAGCGTGAATGCTGCCATAGCGCGCATTCAAAGTACGCTGCCTTCTACTGCGGTGGTGAATGCGAATCGAATCACCTTCGCGGCGTTCCCGGTGATGGGTTACAGCTTGACATCCACAACCGTGCCTCAAACAAAGCTGTGGGAAATGGCAACGTACACGCTGAAGCCGCGTCTGAATCGCTTAAGTGGCGTTTCGTCTGTTGTGGTGCAAGGCGGCGAGGAACCAGAGTTCGCGATTGAACCAGACCCGGCCAGAATGGTGCAGGCGCAAGTTTCGGTGCCCATGCTTTTGGATGCGGTTTCTAAAAGCAATTTGATCGATTCTCCCGGCTTGATTGACCACAACCATCAGCTTGTGCTGGCGCTGGTGAGTGGGCAGGCCCAGTCTCTTGATGACATTGGCAACATCGTAGCGAAGACATCGCCTTCGGGTTCACTTGTGCATATTCGCGATGTTGCAGCCGTGAAAGCCTCCGTCATGCCTGTGTACACAATTGTCACGGCCAACGGCAAGAAAGCGGTCCTGCTGAATATTTTTCGGCAGCCGGATAGCAACACCGTCGCGGTGGCCGACGAAGTACACGCTACGCTGGACGATTTACGCAAGACGCTTCCGCCGGGCACAAAGATTGAATCATTCTACGATCAATCGGACTTGGTGAAAGCCTCGATTTCGAGTGTGCGCGACGCCATCATTATTGGTCTTTTCCTGGCCGCGGTCATCCTGGTTCTTTTCTTGCGCGATTGGGGCACATCCATCGTTGCCGGGTTAGTTATTCCCGCTACCATCGCCATCACGTTTATCATTCTGCGCAGCATCGGCGAAAGCTTCAACCTGATGACGTTGGGCGGTTTGGCTGCGGCGGTGGGCTTGGTGATTGATGACGCCATTGTTGTGGTGGAGAATATCGTCCTGCACCGCGATCACGGCGAATCGCGAGGCGACGCCATACGCAAAGCGCTGTTGGAAATTCGTAAGCCGCTGCTTGGTTCTACATTCACGCCAATCGTCGTGTTCATACCGCTTATGGCCGTGCCGGGCCTCACGGGCGTGTTCCTGCGCGCGCTGGCGATTACGGTGAGCGTGGCTCTGCTCACATCCTTGGTACTGGCTCTGACATGGACTCCCGCGCTTAGCCATTTGCTGGTTCGCGATAACAGCAAGCACCACGACGAACACGGCCGGTTCATGTCGCGAGTCAATTCTTTGTACCGGCGAACCATCGGCCTGTCGCTGGCGCATCCGGTGTGGTTGGGTGTTCTCTGCGTCTTGCTAGTGGGCGTTTCGTGGGTTTGCTATGGTCACCTTGGCAGCGATCTGTTGCCCGCTATGGACGAAGGCACTTTCGTGCTGGATTATCTGACGCCAGCCGGCACGTCGCTGAAAGATACCAACGACGTGCTGATTGAAATTGAAGCGACTCTGAAGGAAGTCCCTGAAGTGGAGAGCACATCGCGCCGAACCGGTTTGCAGCTTGGCTTTGCGGCCGTGACCGAGGCGAACCGCGGCGATTTTCTAGTGAAACTGAAGCCAGACCGCAAACGCAATATGGAAGACATTATTGCGGACGTGCGCGCGCGCGTTAACAAGCGCTTTCCGCAGCTTGATACAGATTTCACTCAAATTTTGCAGGATCAAATCGGCGACTTAACAGGTTCGCCGGATCCCATTCAGATCAAGCTTTTTTCAGAGAACACAGACCTGCTGCAGCAATGGTCTCCGAAAGTGGCCGATGCTATTAAAACCATTCCGGAAGTGAAGGACGTCAAGAATGGCATTGAAGACACCATCAGCGGACCGGCAATCACGTTCACTGTTAATCAAGCTGTGGCGGCGCATGCCGGATTCACGCCGCAAGAAGCGGAATTGGACGCCAGCGCGCTGATTGGTGGCGAACCGGCGACAGTGCCCGTTATTTTGAATGGACGCGCTTACACGTTACGCGTGCGTTTCCCCGATTCAGCTCGCAGTTCTCTGGATTCCATTCGCAATACGCTGCTGGTGAGCGGGACAGGGCACATAGCCACGCTGGGAACGTTGGCGGACGCGGAAATGAATCCTGGGCAGATTGAAGTGAGTCGGGAGAATTTGCAACGGCTGGTAACCGTGTCTGGACGCTTCGAAGGCATCAGTTTAGGCAAGGGCATGGACTTGGTGACAGCAAAGGTCCGGTCGCTGCATGTGCCTTCGGCCATTCGGGTGATCTATGGAGGCTTGTATCAGGAACAGCAACGCTCTTTCCAAGCGCTTCTGTTTGTCTTGATTGCGGCCATCGTGCTGGTATTTATTGTTCTGCTAATTGAATTCGGCGATTTTGCCGCACCCACCGCGATTCTGGCGTCGGCATTACTGTCCACATCGGGCGTGTTGGTTGCCCTGCTGATTACCGGCATCACGTTCAACATTTCATCTTTCATGGGACTAATAATGGTGGTTGGCATTGTGGCAAAAAATGGAATTCTTTTGCTGGATGCCGATCAAAAATATCGAAGCGAAGGTATGAAGCCGGTGGATGCCGTTGTGGAAGCAGGCATTCGACGTCTCAGACCCATTCTGATGACCGCGCTGGCAACCGTGGCCGGCATGCTTCCACTCTCACTTGCCCTTGGCGAAGGGTCACAAATGCTGCAACCGCTGGCAATCGCCGTAATTGGCGGCGTGCTAGCCTCGATGGTGCTTTCGCTGATTGTGACACCGGCAGCCCATTTCTTTTTCACACACAACAAATAGGAGAATGTTCGTGCGCTTATCGAAACTCATCTTGTGCCTTGGCAGCACTGTAGCCTTTGCGGCCACCAGCTATCATTTGGCTGCCCCAATCGTGGTTCCTGGAGCCGGCGGTTGGGATTATTTGCTAGCGGATTCGGAGAACCGCCGTTTATATGTCTCGCATGCCACCGTTGTCGACGTGGTTGATCTGGACACCGAAAAAGTGATCGGCCAAATTCCCAACACCAATGGCGTGCATGGCATTGCACTGGCGAAGGAACTGGGCAAAGGGTTCATTAGTGCGGGTCGTGATAATCAAGTGGTCATTTTCGACATGAAGACGCTGGCTACAACCGGTACTGCGAAGGCAGGCACGAATCCCGACGGCATTGTTTATGAACCAAAGACACAGCGCGTCTTCGCGTTCAACGGACGCAGCAAAAACGCAACCGTCATCGACGCGAAAGATGGCAGCGTGGTGAATACTTTTGATGTCGGCGGCAAGCCGGAGTTCCCAACCGTAGACGGCAAAGGAAATGTCTTTGTCAACATCGAGGATAAGAATGAGATTCTACATATCGATGCCAAGACGCTGGAAATCAAGGCGCGCTGGTCTATCGCACCCGCTGATTCACCTTCCGGCATGGCCATCGATACCGAGCATCATCGCCTGTTCTCTGTTTGTGATGGCAAAGTGATGGTCGTCGTGAATTATGAGACCGGCAAAGTTGTCACCACTGTGCCCATTGGCGACGGACCCGATGCCGCGGCCTACGATCCCGGCACACACACTATCTTTTCTTCCAATGGCGAAGGAAGTCTGACAGTGATCAAAGAGGATGGCCACGATAAATACACGCCCGAGACCGTGCAGACCAAACGCGGCGCGCGCACCATGGCATTGGATCTAAAAACACACAAGCTGTATTTGCCTAGCGCCGATTATGAGCCAGCGCCAGCAGCAACGGCAGACAATCCGCACCCGCGCCCACAAGCCGTTCCGGGATCGTTCAAATTGCTCGTTGTAGCCCCCTAGGCAGCATCTGAACGTCAACTCAAAACGGCGTTCAATATAATGCCTGAATGCAACAAACGCCACCCAAGTTCTCGCTGGCGCCCATTTTGCGGGATATCCAGTTCTGGGTTCCGCTTTGCGTTCTCATTATTGGCGTGATTCTGCTGCGGATTGTATGAATAGCGCCGTGTCTCCTGAACTTAATCTTCCGGACCCGTCGCTGCCTGACGCTTCGCGACGCCGGCTACTTCATCGCTTAGGCTTGTTTTGCGGATTTGGCGCGGCACTTTGGCTGGCCGGCGCTGAAACGCCAAAAAAGCTGGTGACGATTGACGTTCCGCCTGTCCTCATCTCTTTCATGATGGTGCTGGGCGCGTTCGTTTCCAGATGGAGCTTGCCGGCTCTTGTGCGCGGAACTGGCGATATTTTCAAGGATGCTCGGCGCGTGCCGCACTTAGTTGTGTGGGGCATTATGGCCGGATGCCTTTGGGCGGTCGGCAATACTCTTACGTCCTTCGCCGTGCGCGACATCAGTCTCAGCTTGGCTTTTCCGCTGTGGAATTCGAACAGCCTTATTGGCATCATGTGGGGCACTTTCTTATTTAAAGAACTGCATGGCGCCAGCAAGATGCGAAAGCTGGGCGTTGTGGGCGGCGCGGTCATTATCTTCATCGGCGCTATTCTGCTGTCGGCCGCTACCACTGCTTCTGCTACCACTCACCACGATGCCTTCCGCGGTGTCTCGGCTGCGCTAGGTGCCGGTTTTATGTTCGGAACGATGTACGTTTCTTATCGCAAGGCCTATATCACGGGCATGAACCCGCTGACGTTCATCACGTTTTTTACCATCGGCGAAATGGCCATGGTTACGGTAATCGCTTTGGTCTTTTCCGGCGGTGCGGCTCCGTTCTGGCATGATTTGGTTGCTAACCGCAGCATCATTCTGTGGCCCATGCTCGGCGGCTTCATGTGGGTGGTGGGCGATCTTTTCCAAAATTACGCCGCTAAGTACCTCGGAATCAGCCGTGGCATTCCTCTGTCGAACACAAATCAGCTTTGGGGCTTGCTGCTGGGCGTTCTGGTGTTTCATGAATTGCGCGGATTGCCGGTTGGAGTCTATGTCGAAATTATTTCCGGATCCGTGCTGATGGCGTTTGGCGCACTTGCCATCTCATCCAGTTCGACCTCTGAAAGCGAGTACGCCAGTTGGAAGCAAGCGGCCATGCGCGAGACGAAGCTATACAACATCGACCCCCAATACGTAACCGAACGCATGGAGGGACACGATGTCGGCGCGGGCCAAGTGCGCCGCACGTGGGTGGATTGGTTTGTGATTATCGCAACAACATCGTTGTTCGTCTGGATTGCCAGCTTCACGCACATTCCTAAAATGCAGATGCAGGTGGAATGGCTGTTGATATTTGCTGTAGCGTTGGTGGGGATTTTGGCGGTGGGCGGCGTTGCCCTGTGGCGCATTACGCGCTTTACGTGAGCATGTTTTTCACACCAGCCGATATCACTTCCTGGGCACGCAACCCGTCGCGATGAGTGATGAGGAACGCACTGCCGTTTCGACAGCAATCTACAAAAGCGGCTAGTTCGGCTTTGTATGCGGCACCAAAGCGATCAATGAATTCCGGCAGCGGACGCTGGTAATCGCGCATCTGAAATGTCTTCTTGGCAAACGGTTCCCCGCATCCTCTGCGCCCATAGGCTTCTACAGTCACGCTGGTTAATTTCTGATCGAAATGCCCGATATGAATTTGCCCGTTTTCGCCGAAAATGATGGTTTCTACCCGATAGCCCGAAACGTGGTTGCGGCTGACTTGTACGTGCGCCAGCAATCCATTGTCGAACCACGCACACAGCAACGCATCATCGAAATCTTCAATCGCAGTAGTGAGCGCATGCCCATAGATGTTAGAGCCGATGGCCAGGACTCTCGTGGGGTTGCCGCCGCTGAGCCAAATTACTTCATCGACATTGTGAATCGACATGTCTGATAGAATTCCGCCGCTCTTGAAGCCGTTGGGGGCTGGGCCTGAATCTTCCAGCGCCGAATAGATTTTGAACACGCGCCCGATGGCTCCGCTATCCATGAGCTGTTTCGCGTATTGAATGGGAGCATCAAATCGCCGCTGAAAACCAAGCATCAGCGAGTTGGGATTGCTCTTGTCCAGTTCATCAGCAAATTCACGGTCGCCCTCTAGCGTTCCGGTTAGTGGCTTTTCGAGCAAGACGCGAAAGCCAGCGGAGATCAGCTTGGTGGCGTGGTTGCGATGCTCTTCAGTTGGAGTGACGATGACTGCGGCTTGGCAGATCTTGGAAGCAATCAGTTCGTCGATGGATTGAAATATAGGTATGTTCAGTCCAGTTTCGCGAAGGAACTGATTCGCCCTTTCGGTCTGCCGTTCGACTAAGGCAGCAAATTCGCAGCTTCCGGTATCACGCGCCAATTCGTAGGCGTGGAACGCGTGGATAGCGCCCATTCGACCTAGGCCGACGACAGCAATTTTCAGGGGTTCAGGCATGAGAAGAACAAGAATAGCAGCGGCAAGTATCAGAACTCAGCAACTGGAACCGCCGCCGGAAAACACCAACTTCAGACGGTGATCGACAACACCATAAATGCGAAATGACTGAGATTCCGGGTCGCTCACAGATGTAATCAGGAACTCGCGCCCGTTCAGCAGACGAACAACCCCGATAATTCGTTCGTCTGCGTCTTCGATGTTCTTCTTCCAGTGAAGAAGCTGAAATCCGGAATCTCTGATTTGACCGATGCCAAAAAAGAATTTCAACCGTGGGGAATTATGATTCGCCTCAATATCATCGAAATTGCGGCGCACAATCGCAAAAGTCTCACCTTCAATTTGCAACGTCTCTATCTTTAGGCTTTTGAGTGAATCCAACTGAGAGCGGTCTAATCTCGCGAGAGCGCGGAGGATAGATGTTCGGCTTTCCGGCCCCAACGCCTTAACGCCATTACTAAGGCCAAACGGACCATCGGCGCTAGCTGCAATCGCCGAGTTTTCAATCTGCCCTTCCGTGTATCGGCCGATCCCAGTAAAGAAGAAGCATTCGGTCAGCTTCACCGGACCCGAATGAACGTTGGCGCCGTGCCCGTCGTCGCTGACGACCTTGTAGGTATGAGGATGGCTAAGGTAATCCTTTTCGAATTGCTTGCACTTCGTGATCTCGCCTGGACGACAGGGCAGTGCATGCCAAACGCCGGACGCGGAAAGAAGCGCTATTGGTTCAATCGCAATCCTTCCCTCTGAAGTTCTGTCGGCCGAGGAAAGTCCACCCTCCAAAAGCGATTTGTCACGCGAAACAGCAACCACCATCGTGCTGTCATCTGAAGGAGTGCCGGACGGCTGAGTGCCTGACGCCAACATCAGGCTGAGACTGATAAGTGCAAATGGTACACGAAACAAGCTATGAGCTTATCAACTGAAAAACCTCCAAAGGAATTTAGAAATGGCGAGCCTCACGGAGCGTAACCAGCCTTCCCATTAACCCAATGAGCGAGAATTAGGGCAGCTATGGAATATATAGGGCAAAGGCGAAGTCGCCCAAATTGGTTGATCGCGCTGGTAATCGGAGTGTTCGTCCTGCTGGCAGGATCCCGTTATCTGGCTGGTGTATGGATCGACTATCAGTGGTGGCAGGAAATGCACCAATTGGATACGTGGTTCAACCAAATCCTCTATGGCACGGTTCCCGTACTGCTGGTCTTCGCCGCCCTTTGCATACTGTTTTGGACGGCTCTGCGAGTAGGGCTGCGCCGATCAATGGAAACTCCGGTCATCGGCATCATCAAGCGCGGCACAGTTGTAAAGATTGCGATCGCAGTATTGGCCCTCATCGCATTTGTAGTGGCTAACGCGACTGTCGATAACTGGACCGTAGTTCGATTCCTGGGCGGCCTTCGTTCAGCTCCGCCAGCCAACGAATACATTGATCCGATCTTCCACATGCCAGCGCATTTCTATTTTTTCACTCTGCCGTTTGCACACATGCTGCTGACGCTACTTGTGTCGGCGACCATCATCACCTTGATCACCTGGGCGCTGGCAGCAAACGCGGAAAGACTTGCAAACCAGCCCCAATTCGCTATGGGACCCTCGGCAACTTTCGAATTCGAAGGGCTGCACCTGGAAAATCTCTTGAACAGCAAATTCGCTCGCTTGTGCATCGCTTTCTTCTTGCTGGGCATGGCGGCCAAAATCTATCTGGATCGCTTCGGCCTCCTGATGGAGGATCACGGGTCCTACCTGGTGGGGGTTGATTGGCTTGGCGCAAATATTGTGCTGCCGCTCATGTGGGCACTGATTGCGGCCTTCGTGATCGCCGCAGCACTCGTATCGGCCAAAAGTTACAAGCTGGCTGTGGCTTTGATTGGCTTGGTTTTGATTATTCGCTTTGTCGTACCTGGAATTATGGGCAGCGTCTATGTCCGGCCGAACGAGCTTCGGCTCGAAAAACCATATATTCAAGACCACATCAATGCCACTCGTGCGGGATTTGGCCTGAGCACGAATGTAACCGAGACGCAGGTTCCCGCGGAGGCTCAAATCCCATTGAACTATGCTTCGCACAAACCGCTTTTGGATAACGTGCGCCTGTGGGACTGGCATGCGTTTCACGACACCATCTCACAGATTCAACCGCTGCGGCCCTACACGTACGAAGACACCGACATTGACCGCTACATCATCGACGGAAATATCCGGCAAGTGCTGATCGCGCCGCGCGAACTGGATATCAAACAACTCGCCTCCGCTGCTGGACGCTGGATTAACCCGCATTTGATTTACACGCACGGCTATGGCGTGGTGATGGCAGAAGCCAATCGCATCACCGCCGATGGGCTCCCGGTGCTCCTTATTAAAGATGCGCCGCCTGTAATGGCTTCGAAGTCGCTGAAATTCACTCAGCCGGACATCTATTACAGCGAGGTTACTCATGAACCAGTTTTCGTTGACACCAGCCAGCGCGAATTCGACTATCCTTCCGGTGGCGATTCAGTTGAAACCACTTATTCCGGAACCGGCGGCTTTCGCATTGGTCCGCTAACCCGTCTAGCGGCCGCGCTTGAATATGGCGACACAAACCTTTTGCTGACCGAGTATTTGAACGGCACCAGCCGTATGATGATTCACCGCCAGATTCAAGACCGGCTGCACAAACTGGCTGGCTTCCTGCGCTGGGATTCCGATCCTTACATTGTGCTGACTGATTCCGGCCGCCTGGTTTGGATTGCCGATGGCTACATGGTTTCCGATGCGCAGCCTTATTCCCGCGCCGTTGAAGTGAATGACGAAAACGTGAACTACATCCGCAATTCGGTGAAGGCAACAATTGACGCGTATACGGGCGAAGTTCACTTCTACAGGTTCGACGAAAATGATGTGCTGCTAAGAGCCTATGCCCAACTCTTCCCTGCCCTATTCGAATCTGCATCCAAAATGCCGGCTGATCTGCGCCGCCACGTCCGCTATCCCGAAACCCTTTTTCAAACGCAGGCCGAAATTTACCGCGCGTTTCACATGCGCGACCCGGAGGCCTTCTACAACCGCGCTGACTTCTGGGATTTGGCTAAAACCAGCAACCGGTCCGACCAGCAACCCAACTATGTTTCGCCAACCTATGTAGTGGCCACGCTGCCCGGCAGCAACGATCCGGAGTTCCTGCTTATCACCACATTCACACCAGCCAACAAAGACAACCTTATCGGCGTCATGTACGCGCGTTGCGATGGTGACCACCTGGGCGACTTGGTTTTCAGCCAGCTCACCAAGCAAAACATCGTCTATGGGCCCATGCAAATTGATGCGCGCATCAATCAGGATCAGACCATTTCGAAAGATCTGTCGCTATGGAACCAGCAAGGTTCTACCGTTCTGCGCGGTCAAACTCTTGTTTTGCCAATTGACAACAGCTTCCTTTACATCGAACCCATCTACATCCAGGCGCAGCAAGCAAGTATGCCGCAATTAAAGAAAGTGGCCCTCGCAATGGGAAATCTGCTGGCGTACGCCAATACATATGAAGAAGCCCTGCAGGACTTAATTAACCAGACCTCCTCCGCGCCCGCGCCCGCCACAGGCCTGGGCCCAACGTCATCGCCAACGCCCGCCGCATCTAACGCGCCGCCCGTCAGCCCCGCCGCGCTCGCCGCCGCCCAAACGCAACAAAGTGCACAAGCTGTCGAAAAGCTGAAAGAGGTTCAATCGCACTTGCAGCGCTACCGCGAACTCAGTTCCCAAGGCAAATGGTCTGAGGCCGGTAAGGAATTGGATGCCATTCAGCAATTGGTGAACGCACACTAAGCCGCATCGCGACAGCTCCCGCGATAACGTAGGAGAAGTCCATGAATACTCTGATCGAAGCCGCTCGGGCTGCGCGCGAGAAAGCGCACGCCCCTTTCTCAAAGTTTAAGGTTGGCGCTGCCATTGAAGATGAACACGGCCATATCTTCACCGGTTGCAATATTGAAAATGCCAGCTACGGCCTCACAATCTGCGCCGAAAGAGTCGCCATTTTCAAAGCCGTCTCGGAAGGCGCGGGCAAACTCCTACGCATCGCCGTAGTCGCAGATACGCCCGGTCTCACGCCACCGTGCGGAGCTTGCCGCCAAATTATCTGGGAGTTTATGGGCGATACCGATGTTACTCTGACTAATCTGCGAAGCCAGCAGGAAACCGTTAAAATGAGCAGCATCTTTCCGAGGGCCTTCGATGCATCATTTCTCTAAAATCCTTTTGACCGCCGCATCTCTCGGATTCGCACTTCATACCATGCCAGCATCAGCCGCTGAAAATGCCGACATCATCATCCATGCCAAGTACGTGTTGACCATGGATTCAGCACATCGCGTCATCTCTCCGGGCGCAGTGGCCATCCTTGCGGATCGCATTGTCGCCGTTGGTTCTCCGTCTGAAGTTTCCGATCGTTATACATCCAAACGAATCATTGAACGGCCCAATGCATTGCTGATGCCAGGCATGATCGACACGCACACACACGCACCCATGTCCTTGCTGCGCGCCATTGCCGACGACAAACGCTTGGACGATTGGTTGACGCACTATATCTTCCCGGCCGAATCGAAAAACGTGACTGCGGATTTCGTCCGTTGGGGCACGCGTCTCGCCTGCTTGGAGATGATTCGCGCCGGCATAACAACCTATACGGACATGTATTACTTCGAAGATGTCGAAGCCGAAACCGCGAAACAGGCGGGAGTGCGCGGCGTCCTTGGGCAAACCATCATCGGCTTTCCCGCGCCCGACTATAAGACTTGGCAGCAAGCCATCGACGGCACCGAAAAATACATGCAGAAATATCTGCACGACGATCTCATCACACCCGCAGTCGCGCCCCACTCCATCTACACAACTCCGGATGAAGCCCTGGTGGCTGCCCACGTGCTCGCCACAAAGTATGGCGAGCCGCTGCTGATTCATCTTGCCGAAACGCAGAAAGAACGCGATGATTCGCTCACCAAAAGAAATCTGACGCCGACACAAGTTCTGGAAAAGCTTGGCGTTTTGGATGGCCGCGTCGTGGCCGCGCACTGTGTTTGGCAGGATGACAACGACCTTCACATTCTCCTCAAACATGGCACCGGTGTAGCGCACTGCCCTTCCAGCAACACAAAGCTCGCTAGCGGCGTTGCCCATGTCGTGGAGATGTTGAATTTGGGAATCGCGGTAGGCCTGGGTACCGACGGCTTTGCGGGCAGCAACGACAGCGCAGATCTGGTCCGTGAAATGGATCTTGCCGCCAAATTGCAAAAGGTCACCCGCATGGATCCAACCGTTCTGCCTGCTGAGCAAGCGCTCGAAATGGCCACTATGGGCGGCGCTCGGGTACTTGGAATGCAACGCGAAATCGGTTCTATAGAGGATGGCAAGAAGGCTGATCTTGTCGTTATGTCACTCAACGAAACCACTGCCTATCCTCTATACAGTGTTTATTCGCACATCGTGTACGCAGCCAAAGCAAGCGACGTCCAAGATGTCTTCATCAATGGCAAAGCCGTTATGACAGACCGCACAGTCACCACCCTGAATGCGCAAGAGATTTACAAGAAAGCTGAAGAATACGGCAAACAAATAGCCGCTAGCCTGCGATAACTTTCCATTTTGCAACGCACGTGTCTTTTTGAAAGTGCGCGTAAAGGCAAATCCTCGAAGACGACTACCTGGGGACCCGCACTTTAACGTATGTAAGCACTCAAGAAAGGCACACATTACAAAATGAAAACCAAGACGAAGATTCTGACGGCGGTCGCCATCTCGGTTCTGGCTTTGACCCCTCAGCTTGGTGCGACCACCGTCACCAGCACCACTTTCGCGGCTTGGACTGGCACTACAAGCGCAGATTCGGAATGGACTTTCACCTTTCCTAACGGCGGTAGCTACGATACTGCCGCTGGGTATAGTTTAAATACCTCGTCGTCTACCTACGGGACGACTAACGTCAAAGGCCCGAACGGCTCTGGCTACACACTAAACGAAGGAACCTACGTCTCTGGCGGAAGAAACTATCAATCGTTGCAAAGCGCCAGCAACGGCATCGGTACCATGGTTTTCACCGCAGCGGCAGGTGGTTTGACCGCAGCCGACCTAGGCCTCGGTATCTCCGGTAACTCGGCGCCAGTCACCATAACCCTATCCGACGGCGAAACGTTTATAGCCAGTCCCACAGTAGGCGGCATCTTGGTTTGGGGATTCTCCAGCAGCACTGACATAACATCGTTCACCTTATCCACAACTTCCGGTACAAGCATCGACTTGGCCGATTTCTACGCCGGAACCTCCACCGAAACGGCCGCGGAAACTCCGACAGTGGAATTAGCAACCGCAATAATGGTTGGAAGTGGCTTGGTGTTGCTCGGTGCCCGCCGCAAAGTGTTCTCAAATCTTTCACGCGCTTAAAAGCTCTTTTGCCCCAATAAACACACGGGAGTATCTACGGATACTCCCTTTTTTTTGGGCTGGCTGGCGGCGTCTCACATGTTACTGTTAAGGCTGATCCATGGCTTGGTTTACCCGTCAAAAGCCGCCTATTGATAGCGAGCCCCCCGATGACAGTGAAAAGAGCATTCGTACCGAAGGTTTGTGGCAGAAGTGCGATGCCTGTGGACAGATAATTTGGCGCAAAGCCATCGAAGATAATCTCAATGTTTGTCCGAAATGCGGTCATCACTTCCGGATTGGCGCACATGATCGCCTGAAACATCTGTTCGACCAAGGAGAATACACCGAGCACGACGCCGGTCTGCGGTCCAACAACCCGCTGGATTTCATTGATTCAAACGATTCAAAAGACTATTCCAAGCGCCTGACAGATATGGAAGAGGCGACGCAAATGCGCGACGCCGTGGTTTGCGCCGGTGGTCTCCTCAATTCCCGTCCTGTCGAGGTGTGCGCACTTGAACTTAAGTTCATTGGCGGCAGCATGGGGGCAGTGGTTGGGGAAAAAATCGCCCGCGCGATCGAACGGTGCCTGATGTACAAGACACCTCTCGTCATCATTTCGGCTTCTGGCGGAGCACGCATGCAGGAAGGCGCTATCAGCCTCATGCAAATGGCAAAAATATCTGCCGGATTGATGCAATTGGATGAGGCCGGTCTGCCTTATATCAGCGTTCTTACTGATCCAACCACCGGGGGTGTTACCGCCAGTTTCGCTATGCTCGGCGACCTGAACATTGCGGAGCCCGGCGCATTAATTGGTTTCGCTGGGCCGCGCGTCATCGAACAAACCATCCGTCAAAAGCTGCCGCCCGGCTTTCAGCGCAGTGAATTTCTTTTGGAGCACGGATTTCTGGACGCCATCGTCAAACGCCCCGACATGAAAGCATATATCGGCAACGCGCTCAACTTTTTCCTGATGTAATGCCCCGGCGTAATCCTGCCGATTCTGGTTTAGGACCGCAAACTATGCATCTTGGCCAGAGCTTACGCAACGATCTCCAGCAACCACACGTAATCGACCCTTTTATCGGCGTGTTTGATTGCCTCTCTGCGTCTGTTGCCGCCCGTCGCTCTAGCAACCTTTTATACTCCGCTTTCGGTTTCGCCGCCAGCTATTACGGACTACCAGATTCTGGCTATGCCTCCTGGTCCGATTTGGTGCAGTCAGTGGGGCGCGTTCGCCAAATTCAACCGGCGCATCGCATGTTGGTCGATCTCGACGACGGTTATTCCAATAACCGAATAGTGTGTCGAGTCACTCGGGAGTTGGAAACTATGGGTGTCGCGATGGTTCTTTTGCAGGATCAAGGCCGCCCGGCTCACCGGCGTCGTTCCGATACCGATCAACTGCTTCCTCTGGAAGCCTACCTATCAAGATTGGACGCTGTTTTGGCGCAGCGTCATTCCATGTGCGTCATGGCGAAAATTAATGCCGCTGGCGAAGAGCTGGCAAGGCGCATTAACGCGCTTAACAAAACCGATGTTGATGTGGTTTTGGTCGGTGACGCAGCGTCATTCGAAGATGTCTTGACCATTCGCGCACTGACAGATAAGCCAATCGCAGTAGATCACTCCGCCGTGGGCAACCTGCCGCCGCTGTCCATCGGGGAACTGGGGTTAGCTGGCGTTACCGTTCATCTATATTCGAATCCGCTCTTGCTCGCGTCCAAGGAAGCGATGCAGGCAGCGCTGAAGTCGATTTTAGATAGCGATGGTCGTTGGCCGGAAGCTGTTTCCGAAGCACAAACCTCCACCAAACATTGCTTGACAATGCTCGAAAGCAACGAAGGTTCAGACCCTGTTCGCTTGGCCGAAGCGTTAAATGCTGCCGACGCCGCGTTGCGCGTGGCATTCGCGCAACCCGCCAATCGGTAATAACTGATTTTTTAACTCTTGCGGCTAAGGTCTTCCGAAAGAATAATGGCTTCCGCTAACTCGCGCATCGGACGGCGAAGGCGTCGGCTCTCATTGCGCAATCGCAAGTAAGCTTCCTCTTCCGTCAAATTATGCCGGTGCTGCAAAATGCCTTTGGCGCGTTCCACTAGCTTTCGCGTTTCCAGTTGGCGTCGCATCTCGGCGGTTTCTTCCACCAGCCGCGCGTTCTCTTCAGCCAAAAAGCTCTTGGAAATCGCACCGCCCATCTGTTCGCCAACAAACGTCAACAATCCAATCTCGTCGGCGCTGTGGTGGTGTGGTGCTCGATGGTGGACGTTAATAACGCCAATCACGTCGCCGCCACTAACAAGCGGTACGGAAAGGAAGGCCTCGTACGTATCCTCAATTAAAGCTTGGAAACGCTTAAAGCGGCTGTCAGCCGCTGCATGCTGCGATAAGGCCACAACAGATCGGTGCTCTGCCACCCATCCTGTTACACCTTCTCCCATCTTCAATCGGATGTTGCCAAGGTCCCCTTGGTGCGGAACCTGAGATGCACGCAAAACAATCTCGTTTGCCTCGCGTTCAATTAGGTAAACAAGGCATGCATCGCAATCGGTGACTTGTACCGTCAAACCTACAATTTCACCAAGCATTTCGTCTAGTGAAAGCTCAGAGCTAACGATGCTGCTGATCCTATGTAGTAGTCCTACCAGTGTCGGAGGCGGTTCCATGTGAATAACTGTCGCCATACCCGAGGTTAGAACGCGCGCAAAGCGCTGCGCCAATCAAAATATTTGATCTACCTCATCCTCGGTGGTGCTTTAAGCGCCGCTGAATTAAATCAACAGCAATTTGTTTTGCTCCTCTCCCGTCACAAAGGCCCTGTTGGCTTCAACAAACACATTCACTTCAGAGCGTATGCCGAACGTGGGTAAGTAGATGCCAGGTTCAACAGAAAAACACGATCCTGCGACAATTCGCCGTTCATCGTGTGACTCTAAGTTATCCATATTAGCTCCTGTACCATGTACTTCCTCACCAATACTATGTCCGGTGCGGTGCACGAAATATTCCGCATACCCGCTCTTTGAGATTTTGTCTCGCGCAGCGTCATCCACCTCAAAACCCGCAAGAATCTCGCCAGCGGCAACTCTTTTTATCACCAGATCGGTCGCGGCCTTACGCGCATCCCTGACAATCTCAAAAATTTTATTTACATCTATCGGTATAGCTTCGCCGCAAAACCCAGTCCAGGTAATGTCGTAGTAAACAGCTGATGGTTTGTTCAGTTTCGCCCAGCAATCAATTAATAAGACATCGCCAAGTCCAATGCGTGCGTTCCGTTGTTCGGAAGGCTCGTAATGTGGATCAGACGCGTTTTCATTTACGGCCACAATCGGTCCATGATCGTGAAACAAATCTAGCTGCGCAAATCGCCCGCTCATGAACTGTTGCACCTGGAACTCATTTACCGCCTCGCCTGCTCGGACCTTCTCTCCGACAAAATCAAATGTTTCGCGCCGGGCCCTATCCACGCGCTTCCCCGCTTCCAAATGCATCTCCAATTGCGCCTTAGTCCAAAGGCTGTCGAACTGCTGCACTAGGTTTGCCGAACTCACAACCTTTGCACCCGTGGCGCAGACCAGTTCAATCGTTCCTGCGTCCACCATGGCTACATACGGAATGGCGCACTTCGGTGAATACTGCATGGCCAAAACAGACGCGCCCCCAATGAGTTCACTGAGTTTCGCCTGCTGATCAACCCAACTGGAATAAGTTGCCCTGCTGCCCGGCAGCGTGTCCAGCGTACCGCTCTCAATCTTGTGAACCAGTTTGCGGGGCACACCCTTCGCCGGAATCAGGTAATACCAACGTCGCGTTGCGCTTACTTCCGTTGGAATTCCCAGAATCCGATATGCCAGCGGATCGCGCCTGTGATGATCGAAAAACAACCATCCATCAATTTTCGCCTCGCGCAGCGCTTCCTGTATTTCAACAACGTCCATTGACATTATTCTACGGTCTACGACTAACGCTAAGCTGGCAGCGACAGACCACTAGCGTGCTTCGGCTAATACTCGGTCATACCGCGTTAACGACCGCACTTTTGAAGCTAAGCCAGCACACTCGCCAAGATCGAACCGGAGCCGTCCCTGCATTAGACGGCAACGGTCGTTCACGTCCCAATAACCGTGCATAATGCCTGCGGATGAATGATGTGGACCTAATAATAGGTGGCCGATTTCGTGCGCGATCACGACGCTGAGAACACGCTCAACCGGAAGATTGAATACGGCCGCAAATCTTTCAATATTCGCCATGCCGACGTCGCCATGCAAGCCACCGGTACTCGACACAAGCGAACTGCCCATGCATTCGCCGCGAGCGCTCTGAGAAATGCGCAGTGCGAGGTAGGGCAAATCAGGTGCAATCAAGCATTGGTCGGAGGGCGAACAATTTTGCCAAATGACCGTTACTCCCGATTCGCCAAATATTCGGTCTGCGTACCTCTCGGCTTCGCCAACCGACCTAGGATCTTTGTCCACATACACAACGACTCGGAGAGTCGAAACTGGCTGCAAGGCCGCACACCTCCAACCGAAACTCAGTCCGATTGCTAACGCCACTATGCTTTGAATACGTCTCACGGTCAAACCTCCCGATGCGGGCTGCATCTGGAAGAACTTTGACCGGGATCTATCTCGCAGTCGATGGCGGCTGAGTTACTGCTGGCTTATCTGCTTATCGCTTGCTAACCGGAGCAAAATCAAAGGCTTCCCGGAGTGGATTAACTCTTGATTTGTCTTCGCGTCACAGTAGTTGGAGGACTAGTCAAACAAAACTGCGAAATCGGTGATAAAATCATGTCGCGTTCAAGCCCCGGGGGTGAAGAAAATGGATGGACAGGGAACGCAAGAGATCATCCGATTTTCTGTCTTTGAAGCCAACCTCGAAACAGGAGAACTGTTTAAGCGAGGGCTAAAGGTAAAGCTTCAGGAACAGCCGTTTCAATTGCTTGTTGAGCTGTTAAAGAATGCTGGCGCGGTTGTAACACGTGAGCATTTGAAGGAAAAGCTATGGCCCGGCGAAACGGCGGGCGAGTTTGACAGTGGTTTGAACCGTGCCATCAACCGTATCCGCGAGGTGTTGGGCGATTCCGCAGAGAGCCCTAGCTTTATTGAGACTCTGCCCAGGCGGGGATACAGGTTTGTGGGGCCGGTTCTGGCTGCGGCTCCTGATGTTGTTGTCGATGCCCCAAAGGCTAAGCCGTTTCCGCAGCCCATTGTCCGGCGCTGGAAGCCAACAATTTGGATAGCTTCCACTGTTGCGCTTTTGCTTGCCGTGTTCTGGTTTGTTCATTCGAGGCAGGAACCACCGTTAGAGCTGAAGCTGCGGCAACTGACCACTCACTCCATTGAGAACCCGATCTCGCACGCTGCTATTTCGCCTGATGGAAATTATTTGGCCTATGGCGATTTGGCCGGTATTCGACTTCAGGAGATTTCAACCGGTCAGACGCATGCCCTTCCAACTCCAAATGCGCTAACTGAAAACGACGCGTGGTTCCCCACGGCATGGTTTCCGGATGGAACGCATATGTTAGCGACCGCCCTGACGACCGACGCCGACGGCCGCGCCCGCAGCAGCGTGTGGTCCGCGCCGGTTTTGGGAAACGCAATCCAGCTCAGGGACGACGCCTTTTCTCCCGCTGTCGCGCCAAATGGTTCGACGATCGCTTTCATCGCCAACCGCGCATTTGAGAACTATCCGTTCCGGCCTAACCTCGTAAATCCATGGGGACGCGAGATTTGGATTATGGGGCCCAATGGCGAGAACGCGCGAAAGCTGGTTTCAAATGATGGCGAGACTCTGTACGCATGTGTGCAGTGGTCGCCCGGCGGCAAGCTGCTTGCTTACATCGCGCTTCACACAAACGCAAAGCCACAAGCGAAAAACATTGAAGCCTTTCAGTGGGATGGCGGCGCAAGCCATGTTCTGATGAGGGATTTCGATGGGTTTGAGTTCCGCTGGCTTCGGGACGGCCATTTTCTTTACCAAAAGCTTGAGCCTGCGCCAAACGAGCGGGATTCAAACCTTTGGAGCGTGGCGGTGAATCCGGAAAGCGGAAAGACTATCGGATCTCCGCGCCAGGTGACAAAGGTTCCGGGGTTTTCGATGTTTGAGATTTCCGCGTCGTCCGATGGCAAGAAGGCGGTTGTCCTGAACCTGAGTGAAAGCGCGGAAGTGTACATCGGCGAACTGAAGACCAGCGGACAAATGGAGACGCCGAGGCGACTGACGCAGGACGACCACGCCAATATGCCGTTTGACTGGACGGCTGACAGTAAGAGCGTCATTTTTGTTTCTGATCGAACTGGCGTCACCGCAATCTACCGGCAGGAGATTAACCAAGAATTGGCGGAACTGATTCCAACCGGCGTTCAACCGCTGTGGGTCCCGAGGGTGACTCCGGACGGCTCGTCAATTGTTTACCTGACCGTGCCGGATTACCGTTTTCCATTGCAATCGGCCGGTAGAACCCTAATGCGCTTGCCTATTTCCGGCGGGGCGCGACAGGTAGTTCAGCATTTCCCCAATGCTTACGGGTGCAACCTGGATTGCCCCAAACAGGCCGGCCGGGACTGCATTATTGAAGTTGACTCAGTCGGCGCAGGCAATTCCGGAAGCTCTGTCTTCTTTGCCTTCGATCCATTAAAAGGTCCGCTAAAAGAGCTATTTCGCCAACAAACTCGTGCAACTTATGCAAACTGGACCGTATCACCGGACGGGTCACATCTTGCCAAGCTTCAAGACGACAATTCCATTGGCATTTTATCGTTGAATGGCCAATTGGAAAACACGATTCATGTGAACGGTTGGCCCTATTTAGTTACTCTTGACTGGCAGGCGGATGGTGAGGCGCTGTTCTCTGCACATGAGGGCCCGAACAAGACCACTTTACTTCGTGTCGGCTTGGATGGGAAGATCCAACCGTTGTGGGCTACAAACGGTTTAACGGATATTTGGGCGGTTGCCTCGCCTAATGGGCGCTATCTGGCGATCAAGAGCGAGTCTTCCAGCCGGAACGCCTGGATGGTGGAAGGTTTCTAAAGCTCAGCGTGAACCGTAGCCTTTCAAATTTGGAGATGTCGAATTCACATCAATCAGATCGCGTCGTACATTAACGAAGCCTCCGAAAGGCCGCTCCCCACCTGATTTGTTGGCGATTGGCAGCAAAACTCGGAACCGTGGTTATAGGGTTAACGCGCCATACTAAACTAAAACCGAATCGTCACCGTCAAATCATTCCCAGGACTCAGCTGCGCCGAGCCCGTAATCATCGTCAAAGTAATATTGATGGTCAGCAGCGCGCCTTCTACGACCGGCGGCATGTTGGTGCCGTCGATCACTTGTGTGGGCGTTATTTGGCTGGGGTCATACGTCAGCTCACAATACTGCTCGCCGTTTTGCATGATATCTACCGTAATCACGTACCCCATCGGCGGCTGGTTTAAAGTCATCCGAATGTCCCGCACGGCATGCCTGGCTTCCACAACTAACGGAGGTGCCGCATTCTGTTGCGTTGCCAGATAACCGTTCACCTGCAACGCAAACTGCCCGCCCGAAAGCGTCCGCAGCAAGGTCGTATCGGCGGTATAACTCGTCAAGCTCGACTGGCTGTTTCCGAAGGAATTGGTAACAAACAATTCAGAGGCGCTAATCCGAATATCGGGAACGTTTACGGTATTGATGTAGTTGTTCGATGCCCGATTTTGGAAAAATCCGGGCGAAAATGGCATCACTACAGTTGAGGAATCCAACTGAAGCACCAATGCTCCGGCCGCGTGCTCAACTGCAATCGAATTCGCGGCACCTCGCGCCACTGAATAGGAGTTCGAACTCGCATTCACCGAAACAATGCTCATAATCTCCTGGTCAATCTGTATGAACTGCCCGACGAACGGCGTGTACGGATTTGCCGGCACCGCCAACGCAATCGTCGTCGTGGCGTTATCAATAGCAGCAGTCAGCGAATACGCGCTCGGCGTGTCCAATTCGTTCCAATAGAAAATCTGCAGCGTTCCGCTGGTAACTGAGTCTATGTTATTCAGCGTGTCAAAACCAACACCGAAGATTGTAAGGTCGCCCGCGCCTGGTGTCTCCAGGCTGCAATACGGTGTGCCCGGCAATCCGGCATCGGTCGCACCGCTTCCTACCTGCATGCGCGTGATCGGCGCCAGGCTCGGATTGCTCTCCTGATTCAAAATGTTTGCTGCCCGGCCGGTAATTTCAATCACCGCACCCGAACTGTAGGAGATGTCGAACTGAGCCGGACTATTAGATGAAATTGCCGCCAGTTGCCAAGCCGCTTCCGCGATTACAAATACACTGGTGGCGTCCGGCGTTACGCTCCAGGGCGTCGCCACCGTCAAAATGGTCGCTGTGTTCGACACAATACTCTGCTCTTGTCCTCTGCCAGTTCCATCCGCTATTAGAACCACCATGTTGGTGTACGCGCCCGCAACCGAGCCCATATCGCTCCAACCGATTGTCGTTGCAGAGAAAATGTCCGCCTGAAAGGGGCCTGCATATTCGTACCGATAATAGAAATTCGCGTGGTCAAAATTGGGATCCGGAGGGCCCTCTGGCTGCGCGGTCAATCCAGTGTCTGTAAAAGTTGCCGCAATCGGCTGCGCACTCGCAATTCGGTACAAAGCTTGCGGAGAGGTTCCGCGGTACACATTGAATGACGCGGCTACGCTCGGGAAACTTAGCCCCTGCAACGTGACGCTATTCGTATTCGTGGTTGCTTGTATATAAGCCGGAACATTGAAAGACAACTGTCCTTCGTTCCCATCCGCATCAACTGACGTGACCGCGTAGTACCAGGTGCTCCCACCCTCAATCGTTCCGCCAGTGGTCGCAAGAATTGGCGACAAACTGACAAGCGGCAAGTATGTGGCAGTTGCCGACGGTTTGTTCGGCACTGTAAATCCAATCGAAATCGAATCAATTGCCGATCCATCCTGCAACGTGCTCACCGTTTCACTCAGCGCGAAGTCAAAATACTCAAGACTGCCCGAGCTGTCGTCATGCGCTATTGTGCCCATCAACGGCAAAGGCGTGCCGATGTTGGCGTTCGGCTGCCGGCCGGAAAGCTGAAGCACTGCGGGATCGTCGCTGTACCAATCATCGTCATGCAACTGCGCCAGGATGGTAACCATCTCGTAGTTCAGAGATGGCGACAGCTTTAAAACCCGAAACGGCGTACGTTGAAACCCTTCTCTTAGATAGGTGACCGCGATGATGTCGCCAGGTCGAACTTTCAATGCTCTAAAACTCGTCTGAAACTGCACATACTGGTTGCCCGCAATCGACTTGTCTAACTGCCGCAGCAGAATCCGTGTCGCCTGGTTGAAGTTGGGCAATCCTTGCGCGTTCGACTGGCTAGCCACTTCAAACCCAATCAAGTCGGAGTCATTCGTATCGGCCAGCGAAAGTGAGTCCTGCTGGTACTCGTTCTGCTCGTCCTGAAACTCTACCGAAATCCGGTTATAAGTTTCCGCCAACGTCGAAGCAGTCAACGCCAGACTCGAGATACCTTTCGATGTTCTGGCAATGCCGGAATAGTTAGCTGACGCATCGCTAAACTCATAAACCGGGTAGCCGCCGTTCAACTCCTGGGAGCTGTTGCTGCCGTCCGGCAACGTAGGTTGTTGCGAGGCTAGCGTCCCTTCCGGAAGCAGTTGCAGTAAGCCGTTCGTCCCGTACCGCAGCATCAGACTTGCCGTTACGCGTATCCCGCGCACTAATGTCGCGGCGCTCTGCCGCTTATTCAAAATCAGATTGCACCCATAGCGCGAAATCGAAATCGGGTTGCCATTCACATCGGCCGTATTGATAACATCGCTGCACACTAGCGAGGCTTGGAAGAAACTGTTGATATCCAAATCGCTGGGCGTCCACCCTGATCGTTGCAATACGTCCAGAATGATCCAAGCGGGATTATTACTGAGCGAAGGCGGCAGCAGATTCCCCGATGAATCATACGTATCCACCATCATGCCCGTCATCAGAACTTGTACGGTCGGCGCGCTTGTACCCGGGCTGATTGCATTTGGTACAACCACGGAAAGAACTGCCATGCTTCCCTGCGGATCTCCCAGCGGATTGTTTGCTGAATCGGTGAAGTCCAGGTTGAATGCGCCTTTCCGGCTTCCATCTGAAACCATCGAATACCAGCCGGTCGCAGTCACGTTAGTGGAACTGGAATAGAGCGGAATTTCAACGTCGTTCACCACAACTTTCAAAACGCCGCTAATCGGCCCCAACCCGAGCAGAACTTCCATATGCGTCAAGTTGCCGTCGTTTCGCGCGAAGACCACCGGCGCTTTCAACCATCCCGTGCCATAAACAATCGGAACCGCATCGTTGGCTTTTCCGGTATTGTCAATCACTGCCGCGGCATGCGATGTCTTATCCGTTGCACCCCGCACCAGGTAGGATGTCGGAATAAATTCAAACCCGCCATAGCGGTTATTCACGTTTCCGGAGGTATCCGTGTTGAACATACCGCGCGCCAGACACTGCGCGCGTGTCCCATCGCAACTCGTGTAAGCTTGGCCTGTGCTATTCAAGTTGCCCACGCCACCCGGAACATCTGCCGAATAGCCACACCGATAAAACTTCGAAAACCGTCCGTATTCTCCGCCGTTCGACGCTTCCTGCCGCTGCGCATATGTTGCCGGAAAATTCCAAGGGCACGTGCGCTGAATGCGCGCATCGGGAATCGACACTCGCTGCAAGCTCAGTTTGTTGGTAAATGTTAGCGTCAGCGCTTCTTCGGTAATCTCTTGCGGATCCCCCGCCACACCTCGAAACAGCATCGTCGCTTCCGTCGTAGCCGTGCCTGTCACCAAATCCACAAAGGCAAAATAGACCGTCAGCTGCGATCCACGGAAACCAATAGCTGCATTCAATTCCGACATCGCCGCATCGGCATTACCCAACACAATCGAAAGTTGGGTCATGCCATCCATAGCATCGTCGCCAGAGAGTTGTAGCGTGAACAAATTGTGTTTCAACACCCGCGCGGTATACTGCTGCCCTTCAAAAGCGATCGAGTGTGAACTCCAGTAGTACGTGTCCCCGCTGGGCATCTCGCACTGAAAGAAAAGTATGGGCGTATCAGCTGCGGCGAGCTGCTTTACCTGATTAATGGTGGCCATGGCGACAGTTACGTGGTTTCTATGCTGATCAAAGTCGAATAAAGCCCGGGGGCTTCCGAAGTGAATGTGATGGTATTTCCAATCAGGTGCGCGTTTTGATAAACGCCTCCCGATGCCGCCGTCGCTCTGTAGCGTGACGGACTAAGTTGTGGCTCCAGTTGTGGTCCCCAAACCACAACCGTCTGCGCTGCCGGCACAATAATTGATGCTGTAAAGCTCATCTGCGTATCCGATAGCTGCGCCGAGTTAACTAGTCTCACCCAATTCGTACTCACCGCGTAGGTTTGGCTCTGGGAACTTGCCGCACTCAATCCCAACTTGACGTTGCTAGGAACCGCCGCGCTGGCGTATACCGACATGCAGTATTGATAATTTGCAGGCGCTGTAATTTGTTGTTTTAGTGCCTGATCCACTTGGCTCGCATTGACCAGCGTGAATGCTGTGTTTCCACCCAGCGGATCAGACGTGCCCCCTCTAACAGTCAACAAGGGATCCGCCAGCCATGAACCGATGTTCAGAGCGCTACTGTTGCTCAACATGTTGCCCGTCGGATCAATAAAGATGAAGGGTTCAAACGGCCCCTGACAAGCCGAAAAGTGATTCTGCAATGCCGCTTGATCGGCGCTCGTCAAGTCTGTGTACGACAGATCCCACAGCGTCTGGGTATTGGCATTAATATTGGTCGCAATCATGCTGCCATCGGCAAAAGAATTGATGGCGGTTTGAATCACACGCCGTCTGCGCAGCGGATATTGCACCATCGCGCCGCTTGACAACTGAGGAAATGCTAAGTTAGCCATTGGTTTCCATCACCCAAAAACTCGCTGACGACAAATCTGTTGCCAGGTAATCGGTTATTAAGGTCGTCTCGCCCATGACGCAATTCGGAACCGTTGTTCCGCTGTACGGATCGGGAAACGCAAACATCGAGTACTGCCCACCTAAAGCTTCGAAGAACTGCTCCACCAGATACGCCTCGGCATCGTTCAAATACTGCAATTGCACATGCCAGGCGCGCAGAGTTTTCCCCCGCCCCATAAAACGCTGGTCCGTGCCGTCAATAAAGCGGATAATCTCCACCGGCAACGTATAGGACACAGGCAACGGATATTGCGCAACGGCTCCCGTGCTCAAAGTTGGAAATTGTAGCATTTTCTAAATCTCCGAAATCACATCGTTTAAAGAGCTCGAAGTCAGCAGCGCTTGCTTCACAATCTGCACCACCTGCGCGCTCTGCGTAGCATGGTCGGCCGTGCTCAATACCGTCTGCTGATAGATAGGACCGTTCTGCGCCCCGCTGCCCGCACTAGCTTGCACACCCAGCGACACATTAGACGAACCGCCGCCGATTCCAACATTTAAGGAAGTTGTCTGCGGCGCGGGCATCACGAACGGTGTCGGAGCGGCTGGAGTCGATTTACTCCCACCGAACAGATTGAACAGCTTGCCGATGAAACCCAGCGTTCCTGTCGAAAGCAGGCCACCGCCCAAGATTCCTCCGCCCGATGTCGCCATGTTCAACAATCCGCCCCACTGCGATGTGCTGCTCGACCCGGACACCTTCGTGTGCAGCGAGCCAAAGTTCAGTGCCTGTACAACTCTCCCGGCTGTGTTGACCTTGACAATCTGCCCGCTGACATCTTTCGGAGCAGCGGTCTTCGGAATACTCCCGCCAGACGCACTACCCGCTCCCAAACTGGGCAGCTTCGTCTTGCTTGATTTCCCACTACTCTTTAACTTCGCCATTGCTCTGCTCCTGTATCCACTGTTCGTTCAAAAACAAAATCGCGTCCGCGACCTTAGCGTCCTCACCCATCAACGACCCACCGGCGGCTTTCCACCATCCGAACCTGTCCAACATCTCTAAGCTCCAAGCGGTTATCACCGACTTTGGACAATTCATTGCCACCACGCTCTTTCGCGCCCAAACCGGCCGCGCCGCCGGTTCCTCATGCCCAGCCCACGCACAGCTTCGTTTCTTCACCAAGCCGCTTTTCTTGCATCTCTCGCAGTTCCACGCGGCTTGCGTCGCAAGGTTGAAATGGAATGCGATTAAAAGTTTTTTCTTTCGTCGTCCGTCAGTTCCAGGTGCTCTCGAATCGCCTCGGCCATTTCTTTCACTAACTCCTCCGGCCCGCGCGCAATTAACAAGTCCAGCGAAGCCGCCTGGCCGTCAATCCGCAGTCCGCGCAAATCGACAACTGCCCATTCCACGTACAGCTTCTGCACCATCAAATCGGCCAATGTGGCTTCCAGGTGGTCTTTAATCTCCCCAGCGCGCAAAAACTCGTTCCGCAGCGTCAACTCGCGTACGCGCGAGGTCAATTCAATCCGTTGCGCCAGCGACATCTTCCGCAAACTGAACTCCACACCGGGAAAAAGCTCGCTCTGCAGCCAAAGCAGGCTCTCGTAACCGTGCCCCTTACGCAAGCGCGATATAAATTTCGTCATTGTTCGTTCCTTGCGCGATATTGCCTTTGAAATCCCAAATCAATCGTGATTGGCTCTCGTCATAAAGCGGCATTTCCGGCACAAACGAAGGTATGTAGATCCCCATCATCTGTCCTTGTTGCTGCCCTAACTGAAACATCGCTGAAATCGGCATTCGCTGCTTCGAAGCTATGTAAAGGTTTGTCACCAGGGCGCTATCGTCTGCATAAACCGAGAACGTCAGAGCTACATCCCGCGGCCCAGCAGGTATCGACAGCGGATAAATGCTGCCGAACTCCATGTTTCGCGGTACCAAATTATTCTTCACTTCAATCGTTGCCGCCGTCAGCGTGAATAGTTGCTGGGCATTCGCTCCTAACCACACTTCGCCCAGATGGCCGGCCACAATCGAGTAATCAAATCCGCCTACTGTCGGCTCGGTCGGAAAGCTAGTCAACCCTGCGCTGCCGGTCACAAAGCTGTACGAATCCAACAAATCCGCCGCCAGTCCAGAAAACGTCATCTCGTGGAACGCTCCGTTCAGCGAAACCGCCAGCGTGTCAACCGTTGCGCCGGTTATAATCCGGTCAAGCGCATCTGCGGGATCCCAATAATCAAACAAGCTCACACTCGGCAAAGAGTTTCCTAGTGGATAACTCGTGCACGGCGTTAACATCGTCCCAGCCGCCAGCGTTGCTGAAAACGGAGCGTTTAACAGCACCGTTAAGCTGTCAACTACACTTTCCACAAATCGCACTTCGCTGCCCTGTGAAACTCCGTTCCCGGCTACCAATCCATGCGCCGTCGTCGTGACTAAGTGCAGCGCGTCCGGCATTGCTGCAACCGTAAGACCGCTCGCTAAGGAAGGCACCCCGCCACACGCCGATTGCAGTAACGGACCATAACCAGGCACCCCACCGCCAAAGCCTGAGCTTAAGTACGTGCTCACACTAAATGCCGTCGCCCGTCGCATCAGTGGCGAAGATCCCAGATACGTTCTCGTTCCCGTCTTGTCTCGGCGGAGCGATTGCTGCAATTGCTGGTGAGCGCTCAGCTCCACCGCCGGCATGCGGTTCGCCGCCGTAATCGCGGGCGTCTGGCCGAAAGTCGCTTCTACGGCCGCGTAGAATCGATTATTGTTTGTTGAGATATAGTTCGCCACAAAAGTTTCCTCAAGTCAAATTGATGTCCAGCGAGCAACTGATGCGCGCCGAACCCACAAATCCAAACCCTCCAGCCTTCGCCGGCTGAAGTTGCACATCATAGAGCCCGGAGTAATAAACTCCATCTCCCCAATCACCCGTGTTCGCCTGTAAGATCGACGCGATCGCTTCCAGGTAGTAATGCAGTCCGGTCTCCGTTGGGCCAATCAGGCTTGCGCTGAACCAGACATCCGTTACCACCACGAGGCCGCCCGAAAACGAGCGGAATTTTTCCATGTGCGTATTGTTTATCTGCGTGCTGTGAACACAAACTCGCGGATAAGTCAGCTGTGCGTTCTTATCCGCCATATCAGGCGACATCGATGTCACAACTATTTGGCTGTTTGCAATCGGCGGCAGCACCTGCCCGGTAGCCTTCCCAATCGCGTTGACAGCGTTCTGTAACGCCGCACTGGTAGTTAGTAAGTTCACTACCTTTTGCGGCCCTAATAGCGTAAGCGGTAACATTTAGCCTCTTAGAATCTGCTTAGATGTCCGAATGTAATAGTTCGGTATTTGCCCGTCGCCAGCCACATTCCCACTAATCATTCCGCTGCCGGGCAACTGCCAGGTGGAACCAATCTGCTGCGGCGCTGTCGTCTGTAACACAACTTGACCTTGATCGACTCCTATATAAACGTTCCAACCAATCGCCGCTGTTGGCGCGCCGGTCACGCCTTCCGCCATCGCCACGCTGATCGTCGAATCAACCGGCAAAATCAAACCGTTCACCACACTCGGAGCGCTCTCATTACCGTTCGCGTCAACCCAGGTCGTCTGCACATAGAGCGCAGCCGCAGGCGAACTGCCGCTTTGCACCGACACCAATGGCATCCCTGGCTCCGGCAATGGGTTGTACACGATGCCGATCCCGGATTGAAAGGCGAAATCAGCCGCTTCCTTCGCCGCTTGCTGATACTCGTGCATCTTGCCTTGAAAGCGTGTGTTCAATTGCAAGTTGTACGCCTCGGAAAACACTCGGCTCAGCGATTCAAACACTACCCACCGACGCAGAGGATCGGTCACGACCACCGTCGAAAGTCCGATTACACGCCGTGTCAAAAACTGCGGATCCGATGCGCCGATATTCAGCATCCACATCATCATCCGGTCGCCAATCGAATTCATGGCTAGCTGGATCTTTGTAGATACGTTGATGTCATGATCCGAGGCAACTTGAACAAGCGTGCCTTCATATTCGAGAAGATCGTTGATCGTGACAACCCCTGCGTCAGTAAACAGTGCCATATTGCTACTTCCTCGAACTCTTTTCCGGAGCCGTCGTTTCTTCTTCGCTCGTCTCCGCTTCATCTTTCTGCACAATAGTCACCTGCACCCGCCGCGCCGTCTCAGCCTTGTCATAGGCTTTGCGGTCGGCCGTGCGCTTCGCCAGGTAAGCCTTCTGCTCTGCTTCCGTCGAAAGCCTCACGCGGCTTTCCACAATCCCCTTGGCCGCTTGCTCACGTGTAACTTCATTTATGATTCCGGCCTTGCCGCCATCAGCCGTCTCCAGGCTGCTGACCAACACGAATGGATCGCTGATCCCAGCTTCCACTTCTCTTAATTTGCGATAGTACTGTCTAACGTCCATGTCACTTACTCCTGTGTTAGTAGTTGGCGGACTCGACTTACTAAGCCAAGCCCGCCGTTTTGTTTCTTGCCTAACTAGCTGTTGATCTGAACGGCAAAGTTGTTGCGCAGAACGCCACAACCGTACAGAATGTCAACGGTAAATTGCTGTGCCAGCGTGTTCGGCTGGTAGCTCATCACCACTCGGATTCCAAAGTTACCCATCTCGGCGTATTCAGCCACGGCGCCGGTGCCGGCAGAGGTTGCGGCAAGCGGCGAACAACCAAACCAAGAGCGTCGCGTGTGAACGCCAGGTTATGCGTGTTCGGCGTCGTCACGCCTGTGGTCGGAACAAACTGCGAACGGAAGATAAAGAAGTCCTTCATCTTGCCGACGTTGCCTTCAACCAACGCCTTCAAACCAGCCTCACCCGAGCTGTAGTATTCACTAAAGCGAGGGATCTGACGAATCTGCGAATAAGTGCTGGAATCAACAACCAGGTACTTCGCGGCGCTGGCCGGAACCATCGCGTTGAACAATGCGGTTTCAGCCGAATCGATAACGGCTTCGGTAACCGGTGTGTTCGCGGCGCCCAGCGGTGCGTTCGCGGTGAACTGGCTGTAGAGACCCAACAGATCGCTCTCTACGCGAGAAGCGATCGCGACCACGGCGGGTTGCATATAGGCCTTCAACAGTTCAGGAAAAGCAAGCGCCTTGGTCACGTCAGGAATCTGGAAAGTGGCTTCAGCGTGCGTATTCAGAACAATCTGTGCATTTCCCAGGTTCGGGTTCTGCGGCTGAACGGTTCCGCCTTCCGCGATGTTGTTTGCCACCAGCACCGGAGGGATCGGCACGTTGACCGTGTCGCCGGCATGCGCCAGCACAGGCTCATAATCACGGTTCACCAGGTTGCCCATAACCAGATTTCCCATCAAAGCAGGAAATGCATCAGCGGCAACCAGCTTGACAATGGCATTCGCCAAATTTGCGGAAGTAATGATCGACATAAGTCTCCTAAAAAAAATAGCGGCGCCGTTGCACCGCGTTAATTGAATTTGCAAAAGCGCTGGCCGCACCTCTCAGTGCGCTTCCCGCTCTGCGGCAATACTCTGTTCTCGAACGGCTAAACCGGCTTACGAGCCCCCGAATAGCTTGTTGTGCAATCCGCGCAATCTCTTGCCGAACTTGTTCAAGTTCTTCTTTCTTCATTCCGGGCTTGATGCTTTCAAGCACGATACCCGGACGGTGCCTTCAGACGAAGCACTTCTCGCTGGAGCCTTAGCGCCGCTTCCACCGGAAATTCGCGCTGGCAACAGCTCCGGATTCTCCTGCACAAATCCTGCCAGGTAATCCTGCAAAGACTTAGGCTCAGGCCCTTTGCCCTGTAATCGCCCATCGTCAGTGCGCATAATGTCGTCTTTGATGGCCTTAAATGCTAGGTCCACTTTCGAAACTCCCAACCGTTGCAATTCGCTTCTAATTTGCGAGTTACGGTCAGCCTCATCGGCCATCGCGCGCGCTTTCTTGTTCTCTTCAACAAGTTGATTCAGGCGGGTCTCAAGACTTTCCCGCCGTTTTCGCTCGTCGTGCAACTCGGCTTTATAAGCGGGTTCCGCTTTCCTCTGCTCCGTCTGCACATACTCTTGGATCGCTTGCCGGACAATGTCCTTGATGTCCTGTCTCGCCGGCTGATTCTCGTTTGTATTTTGCTCTATCATTTACACCTCGTATCCTTAGTTCGTTTGCGCTTCAATTTCCTGCGCAATCTGGTCCTTGGTATCTTGTCTTGCGTCGTTCAAATACTTCAACGCCAGTCTTTGGAAGATTTGTTTCCGCAGCGAAGGCGACTGAATATTCAGTTGTAGAAGCTTGTTGGCTTGGTCTAATCCGTCCCAAAATCGTTAATATCTACTTCATCCAGACCAGAAATGTAGATCTGAATCTCGTCTTTGCGGGCTTCGCTGATGCTGGTCAACACCTTGCGAATGGCCTCCTTCACAATGCTGCCGTAGGCTCGTAGCACTTCTTGCGTCACTGTGAACTCTATCTGCTTACTCGATGCCGATTGTGCATGGCCCGATAGCGCCTCGCCCGACACTTGCGACAGATAACAAACCCGGTAAATTTCTTCTTTCAAAACTTCCAGATTGTCCGCCGCAATCTGATAAACCTTGCCGTCGGGCTCCGTCCATCCGAACCGGTCGTTCGCGCCTAACTGTATGTAGTAACTCTCGCCCACTATCTGGTTCCATTCGCGATCGGAATAAACCACCGGCATTGCGAATAACCCCATCGTGATCGCCCACCCCAGCGAGTTCGACTTGTTAAAGTGCTCTAACTGTAAGTGCGCCGCTTTATTCAGCAGCCAGAGTCCATCGTTTAACCGCAAAGTCATCACAGGAACTCTGTTCAGATCGGCTATTGCGTGCGGACCTTGCCAACCAGCGCGATCTCGCCCGTTCCGACCGGCCGTACTTGCCGGCGATAGATCCGAAATTCGCTCCGGTCGTAATATGCCCAGCGTGTTTCCTTCACCATCTCTGGCGTGTCTACACGCAGTTGCCGCTCGCTATTCCGTCCGGAGAACAACCCATTCATAATCGCCCGCGGTCATCGCATGCTCCAATTGATCAATTCTTCGGGCCGTATAACGAGACAAAAACGCGCGCGACAATCCCTCGCGTCTTCTTCCGCGCGGTTTCTTGGCAGCTCGCGTCTGCTGCCGGAAAGTCCACCAGATATATGGCTTCTGCCCAGCTTACAAGCGCTTCCGATCAAGCAGGTTCGGAAAGAAGGCGGACAGATTGGTGCCGCGCATGTCGCAATCGTCCGTAAAGTTGGGAAGAAATGCCTGGTCCGCATTCCAATCCGCTCTCAAATTGCAGGCTGGGAGTTCGCGCGGAACAACGTCGCGCCGTACCAGTCGACGATCGAGCCGATGTAATTCTCATAGAACGCTCGGTGAAGTCGCTCCAGGTAAATGTCGCCCGGCTCTTTCTGCCGCTGCAGCAGATAATTCTCCGCTCTGATCTTAAACTGCATGTCCTCCCGGCATACAGATCGCGGTACATCCGCAACACGTATTTCTCGTGTTTGTAACTGGGGTGTTCGCGGTCAATTTCTATCATTTCTTTTTCCTTAGTCCCAATTTATTGCCACTTACAGAATTCGTTCGCATCGAATGCCGGCTTTGAGCCTTTCACCGAAAAGCTCCCAGATCACATATCCCAACGCATCTGAAGCGTGAGTTCTCACGGATGTCGCTGCTTGTCAATGACTCCCGAATCGGGCTTGAACATCACTTCCTCAAAATCCTTAATCAGTTCTTTGCATTTCTCGTCACTTCCAGCGAAACTTCGCCCAGCGCATTCGTCAAAAGCCCGTTCACCTTCCGAACCCTATCCAGCACCGGCGGATTGCTTTCGGAACCCTCATTTCACATTGCGAAAACCAGCCTGGTACAACGCACTCCTACCGTCGAATAATCCGTCGTTCCCGTAGTATGCGAATGTTTCCGCTCGCATCGCCAAAGACTTCAATGGCGGCCGCATGCCCTTGGTAACGGTTCCGGAACTCTTCGCAAGCATCTTGTGTCGTCGCCCGATCCAAAATAATCTCGTCAATCACCACCAGCCGCTTCCCCTTCTTCTGCATCACCACCGAACTCATCGGCGCAACGTTAAAGTCCATTCCCCACATCAACGGCAAGTGCGGCTCATATCCGCTTTCAATCACGTGGATCGTCTGGTTGAAGCAGTGATACACGCGGTCCGCGCGGCTGTTCACATACTCGCCCAGCGCTTCTTGCTGATAAAACCGCGGATCGTAACTGCTCTCTAATCGTTCGTAATAATCCGGCGTCTGCTCCAACAGAAATCTGTTCTCAAACGGCTGCGCTTTCACACACCCATAACCAGCCACAATCGAGTTTGATAAATCGTTTGTAAATCCAGTCATGTCCCTGCGGCGTCCACACTCCAAACCCGCACAACTCCTTCGCCTGTGGATCTCGTAACCTCGCTTCCAACCGCAACCACGCATCCTCACTCGCATAGGACAACTCGTCAACTCCAAACCAAGCCAGGTTGGTACCCCGCAACCGCTCCGGTTCGTCCAGCGACCTCAACAGCACCACGCTGTCGCTCTCGGGAAAATGAATCTCCCCGTCCGACCGCTTGTGCTCGCATGTCACTTCCATACGCTCAAACATTTCAGTCAGGCTCACCAGCGACGCATCCCGCAACATTCCAAATGTCGGTGCCGCCAACAATCCCTGCCTGCCCCGGTTTATCCTCGCCCGCCGCAGCGTCTCGTAACACAACGCCGCGCTCTTCCCAGAACCCACCGGTCCGGAAAATCCCTTCAATCTCGTTCTCAACCTCTGAAATTCCGACTGCGAAGCCAAAAGCCCGTGCAGCACACATCCATGTATTGCCATCTCGTTGTCAGCCAGCGCTGCTCTCCGTTCGATGTCGAATTTCTTTCTCATCCGCCCATGAAGTTACCCCGCCGATCCGCCGCCCGTTACTTTTTCGAAGACTCAAGTCATTGAAAACAAGCAAGAAAGTTTTTTTTCAATTTTTGTCACCGGCTTTTCCAACCCTCTCGCTTTTTACCTTTGTCCTCCATCCAGCCGTACTTGTCTTCAAATCCGCACCGGGATAAAATCGGAATCCAAGTCTCCCAGAAAGGCATCTCTTGCAGAAATCCGCACTCATCGCTTTTGTCTGGGCCGCCACCGCCCTCGCCCAGCAACAACCCACTTGGATCACCGTCCGCGATAACCTCGAACAAGCCTTCTCCGTCGATGTCCCCAAAGGTTGGAAAGTCGTCGGTGGCATGTATCGCTTCCGCCTCGTCAATCCCCGGCCCTTCGTTGATATGACCTCGCCCGACGGCATGGTCAACATCCGCATCGGCGATCCCACCATCCCCAACTACACCAGCCCCGGCCCCATGCATCCTCCCGGCCCAGGCGTCGCCGAATAGCTACCGGCGATGTATATGCCAGTAAGTACGGACTTACTCGCTTCGGTCAACTATGTCAGGATGTCCAAGTTACTAGGGCTGGCCCTCTACAGCCCATCTACAACAAGTCATGGGGTCCTTCCCGCGTCACCGCAGGGGCAGCCGGCTTCTCCTGCACCCGCAACGGCCAACCCATGGTGGGCTTCGTCTATGCTGAAACCAAAATCGTTACCGGGCCCTTGGAATCCAGTTGGTATGTCGTCATGTCACCAGCGTCATCGCGCCCAAACCCATCGGTCAAGCCGCAGGCGCATGGCTGAAACACTCCGGCGAATCCATGGCCTACAATCCCGAATGGATCAAAGGCGAAGCCCAGCGCGTTCAAGACGCAACCAAGTTTCTCCAGGCCATCGCCGCCAACACCGCCCGCCAAACCCAAATCGACCGCGCCCACTTCCAAAAGCAAATGGACATGATGCGTCACGAATCCGACTACGCCCAAGACGTCATCTCCGGCGTCACCTACACTCGCGATCCCTGGACCGGAGCCACCCGCGACGTCTATACCGGCAGCGGCGCTAACAAATGGCTGAACTCCCACACCGGAACCGTCGTCGATTCCGCGCTCTCCCCGGGCTCCACCTTCCATCAGTTAGAAACTCCTCCACGTCCCTAACATCTCCACCATGAGCGAACACGTCAAACGCAAAGAACAAGACGGCGTACTCGAAATCACCTTCGCGCGGCCCGACAAGAAGAACGCTCTTTCCAATGCCATGTATGCTGCCGTTTGCGAAGCCTTAGAGAGCGCGCAAACAAACAACGCCATCCGCGTCATCCTCTTCAGTGCCGAAGGCGATGCCTTCACAGCCGGCAACGACATCAGTGAGTTTGCCGACTTCGCCAGCGACAAGTCCGGCGAGTTACAAGCGCATCGTTTTGTCGAAGCAATCGCCCGCGCCGAAAAGCCCATCGTGGCAGCGGTCCCTGGACTCGCAGTCGGAGTCGGCACGACGATGCTGCTGCATTGCGACCTTGTTTATGTCTCCGAGACAGCCAAACTATCCGTACCCTTCGTCAATCTGGGCTTAGTTCCGGAAGCCGCCTCCAGCATACTTTTACCGGCTGTCATCGGTCACGTTCGCGCCTTCGCCATGTTCGCACTTGGCGAAAGCATTTCTGGCGCTGAAGCCGTCGCTCTCGGTCTAGCCAACAAAGTGCTGCCGCAACACGAAGTGCTCACCGCCGCGCGTGCCGCAGCCAAGACACTCGCTCTAAAGGCCGCCGCATCGATAATCTCAACGAAAAAACTCATGCGCGATGTTAATTCACTTTTGGCAAGAATCGATGAAGAAAAGCTGATCTTCACCGAGCGCCTTAAGAGTGATGAAGCACGTGAAGCGCTTCGCAAGTTCGTCGAACGTAGTGCGCGTTAAACTAAAACGGCGCCTAAAGCGTCTTCAAAACGCAATGGGCGCGCCGAAATCAAACCTAATCCGAGCGAAATTAGCCGCGCTGCTTTTTTAACCGCACTAGCAATCCGCCAACTCCAGCAAATGCCAAACCCATTAAGCCAAAGGTTGAAGGTTCCGGCGTGCCGCTAACAGTGGTCGTGGTAGTGTTCGTGAACACGAATTGCTCGTCGGTGTAGTTAAAGTCCGACACAGGTGCCGCCAAATCTTCAAATCCAACATATGTGCCTGCTGGAATTGTCCCATTTCCAGAGAACGACGTGGAATAGATATGGTTCGCCCCGTCGCTGTTCAAACTCTCGTTGGAATACCACGTGTTTCCAGTCGTCTCAACATCTATAAAAAATGTGAGTGTGTCACCGGCATTGGCAGATCCAAGATCAAGTGAGGTGCCCACGGCAGTTGAATGGTTATTCAGCCCGGTAATACCCGTTGCAACGCCGTTAATTTCAAGCCCCAACACCTCCGTATACGATGCGCCGCTTCCGTCAAAATAGGCGACCACATCGCCTGTGGAAGAAGCAACAAAACTGTAAGTAACTGGATTTTGGGTGCCCGAATTCGGATAAGGGATAGCGCCCGCATTTGCTGAAACAACAACAATAGCGAGGCACATAGTCGATGCGAATAGATTCAAATTGATTTTCAAAATCTCCTCCATCTTCGTCGCTCGATAATGCGGCCGCCACATCGCCGTGGCTATTATCCACCCAAATCGATTGACGCTCAAATACCTGCAACACCATCCATAAACGACGATTGTTACTCCGTCATTACAAACTTCCTCAGGGTCCCAGAGCCACTAGGGCAAGCGATAAGTCAGCTCGTACGAATGTTGCCGGTTGGCAATCTGTATCTCAAACACACCCGCAATCCCCTCTAACTCCCCAGTCCCCGATCCCGGAGCAATCACCACATCCATCACCCGCTCCGCCCCATTCATAGTAGCCCGGTGAAGCAAAACAAAACTGCCCACTTTGCCATGCAAAGTCCCCGTGACTAACTCAATCGCCACATACCCTGCAAACCCTGCTTTCGGATTCCCAGCCGAGAACATCTCTCCCTTCGTCGTCGCCACCAAATCCCCCTCAATCTCCTTATCAATCGAGAATCGCCCAATCCCCTCCGCCATCACCGGCGTCAAAGGCTGAACCTTAACCGAGAACGTCCCTTTAGCAATCAAACTCATTCCCGCACTCTACCATCACAAGCACGACTTCCTCACGCCGACACTCGGCTCTCTTTTTCCGAGCTTCGGCCACAAGTCGGTGCAGCGCTGGCCAGCTACGAGTTTTAGTCATCAGTTAGCAATCCAATTTGACTCGACATTAGCCCAAATGACCCATGTAGCCGATTACCCCAAATCTAGCCACCACTTCGACGTAGTCCGAGATCAATTCCAGACACTCGTCAAGATCGCGATAAGCAAATGGTCCGTCGGTCCGCAACGAAGCGTCGTCAATACCCGATGGAATCAAAATCGATTTCCTCAACGCCTGGTAATCATAGCCATCGGCGAACGGTTTGCAATCGCTGCGCGCCATCTTGCGTCCCGTTCCGTGGCTCATTGAATTCAAAATCTCGCTGACCCTATCGTTCGCCCTAATAAGCACTGCATCGCCCGACATGTGGGAGGGGAGAACCGACAACTCAGCAGGCATCATACGCACGGAACCCTTGCGTATGATCACACCACCATCGGCCAATTGCTCGTAGGTGTTGTGCGCTAGATCTAAAACCACCTCAAGTCTCCCGAATACACGTTCGACTCTTTCATGAATCGTGGCGCGGTTGTCAACCGCCCAACGAACGACCTGATCGAATGTCTTATCAAACTCGCTTGGCTGGTCAACCAGCGCATCGACATGTCCAGATTCGTTACGAGAACCTGTGTGGATCAGAAAGTAAACCGGACCATCCTCGTATGGCGCAAGAGCATCCAGGAAATGGTTGCCTCCGCCCAAGTCCCCGAGTCGGCCTTTGTTCTCTCTCAGATAGTTAGCAACCGTGTTCCATCGCTTGTCATCCAACTCCTTCACCGGCACAGAAGAACGCAGCAGTCGCATTCCACACCCGCAATCGGAAACAGCGAATCTTCGCCAGTCCTCCTGCCGCGTCAGAACCGCTGTTCCGGTGGGAAGAGGTGACTTACCGGGACAAGCGTCTGGAAGGAATACAAATTCCTCTGCCTTGAGATCGTGCGGAATCCACGAATGTAGCTTGCCCACCGGCTCGGCTGAAAGGTTCTTTATCGAGGGCATCGCAACGGTTTCCTATCCCAAAGCTTCTCATTATCCTGTAAAAAGTCTTAAACCGCCCCCGCAACCTACACCCCGACATCCAACGCCAAATTCAAAAGCCGCAGAGCCACCTGCAAATTCCCATCCTCAACGCAAAGCGCAACATGCGCTTCCATCTCCAAGGCAAAAGGTTCAAACAGCGCCCAGTTCTCCAAATCCGTGCCCAGTCGCGATTGATAGTAGATCCCATCAAATCCCAAATGCTGCGCTATAGTCGCCGTTTCCTGCGTAATCCGGCGCTGCTGCGAAAGCAATACCGCGACATCGAATTCCTGTTGCGCCTCGCCAGAGCGGCGCAACGTCCGCCAGCCAGGCTCAAAACGTGGACGCAAATAAGCCAACCATTCGGCCGAATAAATATCCGCGAACCGACCGCCCTGAAAGTTCGCTTTGCCTAAAAATCGTCGCTCAAGCCAACTACCGGGAACCCTGGCAAATGGGATCGTTTCACCCTCAACGTTTTCAATCTCATCGAACTGGGAACGTAGCTCCTCCACCTCCAATGGCTTGCGATATCGCGCCAAAGTCTCGATGAAACACCCCAGCGGCGTCGAAGACGCATAAAGCACACGAAAACGCCCTTCGGCATCATCGAACCGATTGCCAAAAGTCCCGTCATCGCCCACCAAAGCCCAGTCAGGAGGCATCCACGGATCGGGTTTTCGACCAATTCGATAAAGCGGTGCGTTGACTGTGCGAAAAGGAAGGCTGAGCCTAGCCACCGGTTACGAACGCTCTAGCAGCGTTAAGGACTCTTTTCCCATCGCTTTCGATTTTCCCCTCGCGCAGCAGAGTAATCGGCACAGCATCATCCAACTCCGGATTCAATCCAACAAACCACGCCTGCACCACCGCCTCGCTATCATGCTGCCGAAGCATACTGGCAATCTGATAAGCCAACCGAAGCCGCTGCTCAACATCCTTTTGCGGCGTCGCGTTGTCCATCCACCGATCAATTGCTCGAGCATCCCTAACCGACGCAATAAAAGCAGTCTGTTTCCGCCCAACAATCGCCACCAGCGAACGCACAACATCTGTGAACGCCATGGTAACCGCTTCGCGGTACGCGCTCAGCCCAGCTGGAGCCACAAAATGACGAGCGTGTGAAGCCATATCCCGACTATTTCCTTCCTTCGCTCAGATAACAAACCCTACACATCATCATCAACAATCTTATCGTCATTTTACCATGACTCCACCATACTTTTTACGCGTAATTCACGCGTGATTACCTCGACGGCACCATTTATTCACAAGGCACGCCAACAAAACACCACAAAACACCTTTTTATCAATGGCTTAGCCTAATTCTTCAGCCCACAAAACGACGCCGCGCCGCACCATTTTCGCAGCCCCGCATCAAGGCATAAACTCCTCATTTGCTCGATAACTGCGTCGCATCTTGACTAAACAAGTCACCCACACCCCATCCCGAGCAACTTCTCGATTCCGCTGCACATTTCAGTCACCGGCGTATCGTAGTCAACATCAAGAGTCTCCGCCGCAGCCATCTCGTCCCCAGTAAGCCACCTTTCAGATCGCAAACGCGCTAACAACGCAACTAAGGCCTCACGATCCTTCCGCCGTGCCAAACCCCAAAGCGCCTCATCCCTCGCCTCACCAAAAGAGTCATCCAAGCGTTGCTTAAACGCAAGTCGAATATCCAGCGAGTCCGCCGCGCACTGACTACCAAGCCCGAACGTCGCCCAATTCCGCACATCGTCATCAGCATCTTGCATTAACTGCTTCAGTGTTTCGATAGCCTCAGGTCGTTCACTGCCCGACATACCACACGCAACCGCCCACCGAACATCAGGATCCGAATTGTTTCGAAGCTGAATCAACGCTGATACGGCACGGTCATCGCCAAGATGCGAGAGCGCCCATGCGGCAGAGCTTACTACCGCGCTATTGCCGTCCGATAAATGAGTGATGGCAAGATTCACGCTCTCCTCGAAAAAGGGGCGGTCTCGCTCCGGCACACCCGCACCTAACTGAGCCAAGACATTTAAGCCGCGGACCCTGCGTAAAGGAACCTCGGACCCGCAATAAGCAACAGCAAGGCGACAGACTGCTTCAGTGTTCCGCCGTCTCAATTCGCTAACCGCGGCCCACGGCGCCTCGTCCTCGTAATCCCCTTCGAGGGTTGCAAGAAACAACTCCTCATCAGTTCTCTCGTCCGGTATCGACGATAAACGATTCGTCGCTGGGTGCGTGGCAGTTGCCGAAACTTCTTCGTCGCGATCCATAGAATCCCTCAACAAGAGGGGCCCACAACCATTATCCGGATTCTTTGTCTCTAATCCCCAATGCCGACTTAGTGTCCGATAGGCAAACTATGTGCTGTAATCTTCCGTTGCTTACCCGTTATAAGCGCCGGCGCTCAGTTCAGTTTCGAACTGAGCCAAGACGTTTTGCACCAGGGCAACAACTTTAGGCACATTGACACCCTGAATCCGCAACGAATCACAGAAGGAGCAGTCGCCCCCGAGACCGCCAGAAGCGAGTGAAAATCCGAATCAAGCGTAAGAACAACAGCAGAATCCTCGACAGCCCAAGCAACGATATCTTTGTCGTCCGCTTGACTCATGCCGATCTTGCCGACATGCGTGCATACAAATCCCAGCTCACGGAAAATTTTCGCGGCATCGCGAGGGACACCTTTGGTCAAGAAAAAGACCGAGCGCAAATGCCGGCAATCAGGCCGCGTCGCTTTCCGATGCCATGTCCTCCAGATTGGCGGCGGCAAACCCAAGCGCCTGCTGGATGTCATCGGGCTCGAGTTCAGGATAATTGCGAAGAAGATCCTCCCGATTAGGGTACATCGCCACGGCCTCTACTACCCGCCTGACTGTGAGCCGCATTCCCCGGACACACGGCTGACCGTTCATCTGATTGGGATTCCAAGTAATTCGATCAAAACGGCGCATACTTCATCGTCATCTATCTCAGCCTACGCTCCTGCTGCTATCCCAGGCAATACGCGGCTGACAAAGCGCGCTTCACAATCCGCGTTCGAGCGACAATCATAGGCGGAACGCATCTATGAAACCTTCACTGCGGAAGTTTGGATTGGTCTGTCTGTTGAGTATCCAGCCTTCGCCGTCTCAGCAGAACGCCACGTTTCTCCTCGAACCCGACCGTCCATTTGTTTACATCAAGTTCGACCACGCGGGCGAGGCCCTCTGACTGTCAAATGAGTCAAGCACTCGCATAAGGCGCCGAATCATAAACAACTGCAACACTGTTCAGCGTGCCACAGGAATTTCTCTCTGCAAACCGGCATCTGGAGATTCCATTTGATTTCGACCTTCCGGCATGGAATGGCCCGCGTCCAAATGACGTCGGCGGCATGCCACCCATGCTTGTCCTGTATTCGGCTCAAAACACCGATAGATCCGTCTCGCAAGGCTCACTGGCTTGGCAATGGATTGATGGCGGATAGCTCGTGCCGTCCCATTGAGCCAAATCCAGCCACCACAGAAATTCCGGTCACAAAAGTTTGAAAAGAATTATCCCCCATAAACTTCAACAACATAACCCCACGTCCCAACCTCGAACTGCAACCCCATCCCCCACACTCGGATCATGAATACGAATGCACTAAAGCACGGCTGTTGCGCTGTCGACACCCTGCTCCTGCCGCACGAAAACGCCGCAGACCTGAAAGCCCTCAAAAACACTTGGATCAAGGAATTCACGCCCACAACCGAAGCCGAACAACACATGGTCCAGGAACTCGTCCACGCCGACTGGTTCCTCCAACGCGCCACCAAGGCCTTGCTCGAAATCGAAAAGCGACTCTACACCGAAAAACCAAATCCGCTCGATTGGTCAGAAGCCGAACATCGCACCATGGGTCGCTTCACGCGCTACCGCACCGCACATACCAACGCCGTGGCCAAGTGCCGCAAAGCTATCGAAGACCACCGCAAAGCTAAAACCAACGAAAAACTCGCTGCCGAGAAGCTCAAAACCTCCGCAAGGAAGAACGCGCCTGAACCAACTTGGAAAGAACAGCTGCAAATGATGACCGAACAAGCAACACGCCTCGGCTACAAGCCACCCTCCGAAGACGAGCTCTGATCAATCAAGCTTGCTACTTAAGAGAGCCAGTGTCTTTCTTAAAAACCCCCTCCAGCCTCATGGGACAACTCCGTCCAAACCCCAACAATAACCCCGTTCATTTGCACTTTCTTCGCCTTCTCGCCACTCTCAACGTTGACCCGTTTAGCTGGCCACCCACCTCTCAAGCCACATACGACGTTCCCAAACCACACAGCTCACTACTTTCGATACCCATTCGCCTAGAGTCCACCCCAGAAACCTCCCTTTGTTTCGTAGCGCCCTCGGTGCCCTATTGTTTGAGTCGATTCATCAGCCCCAAAGGATCTTCCGCAACTCCTCAATCTCGCTCTGGGTATCTGCCAAGTCTTCGTCATGGAAATAACCCACCCGCAAAGCAACCAAAATCAGCGTCTCCCCTCTGCCAAACTACCCCGAGCAATCGATAAATGCTGAACATACTCTCGTCTGTGCTGTCGCGAGTGCCCCTCTGCAATATTGGCCGGAACAGAAACAACCGCCCTACGCAATTGATCTCCAAGAGCATACATCTCCTCTTTGGGTAGGCGTCTAACAAGCCCATAAACACTCGGAACTAGCTCCATAGGCTTGTTCCAAACGATCAAATCTTTATAACTCTGAATCACCAATGCAAACCCTTCCCTGCGCCCTGTTCCCTGCGCCCCGTTCCCTGTTCCCTGCCCCCCTACCGAACCTTCGCCCGAAACCGCTCCCGCAACTTCCGATTAATCAAAAACGCAATCCCTACAGCCGGAACCATCGCAATATAAGGCCAATAATTCTCCGCCGGAGGCAGCGGTGCCAACACCTGAATCTCGCCCCCCGCCGTCTCCGTCTTCTTATCTGCCGTTACTTCCGCCTCGACTTTCCAACTCCCGGTCGCCGGAATATTCACCGTCGCCGCGTACAGCAGCTTATTCGTAGCGTTCTTATGATTCGCAATCGAAGTCAACCGCAATATCTCGCCGGTCGGCTGCTTCAGCGTCAAATGCAAAAGCACATTCGCATCCATCACCGTCGAATGGTCAGCCCGCTGCACCATCACACTCAAATCATTCACCCCGGCCCGCAGCGCTTCCGACTTACTGAATACCGTCACATCAAAATCGCCAGCAGCCTTTCGGAAAAGCACCGTCCCGCCATCCGCCCAAACCGCCGCGCACCCCACCACCAACACCACCATCCAACGCATCATCACATCATCCCCCGCATCTGCATCGGCTGAAACAATATCCAAAGTCCCGCCGCATAAAGCCCTAGCGTCAGCGCTGCCCAAGGCGTTGCCAGCCGAAAACTCCCACGCGCCTCCCGCCAAATCAGAAACAGCGTCGCCAGCGCCCCGGCATCCATCAGCAAGATCTCTACCGGCGTGACATTACTAACGTAAAAAGCCAGCGCGTGGTAAGCCGCATGCGCCGCCCACATGCCCACACCCAAGGGCGTCAGCAGAATTCCAAACTTGCGCGCCGCGTCCACCGCTTTCATCCCCAGTGTCAGCACCGCCGCCAACCCAACCAGCACCACCGGCGCAACCACCATTCCCATCAAATTCACAGCGCCCACAATCCACGGCATTGCATGCATCCCCAGCCGCGCATGCCATCGGTGCTCCCACATCATCACCGGATCGGCCATCCCGCCCGCATTCACAAACGCGCCAAACGTAATCAGTAGAATCAACGCAACCCAGTCCCAGCGCTTCGCCAACCGCCCAATCGACGACCGGTACGCATTGTTCAACAGCGTCACCCCCGGCATCACGCTCTTCAACACAATGTTGTCGTGCGGACAAGCCTTCACGCAGTCCAGGCACAACGTGCAGTCAAAGTTGCCAACCTTCTTCGGCACAAACAAATCCAATTCACAGCCCCGCGCCGTCGCGTTGCCCTTAATACAGTCAAAAGTCTTGCAACTCTTGCAAACTTCCGGCGACTTCCACGCAATCTCGCGCGGAGACAATGCCGAAATAACAAAATGATACTGCCCAATCGGGCATACATACTTGCAAAAGCTGGCGCCTCGAAACACGCCGTCAATCACTAGCGCACCCAAAAAGTATCCGGCAATCAGCCACGCCGTCATCCACGGACTGTCCCAAAGCGCAAACGCCTCATACACCCACAAGTACGCCGTGAACACCGCACATGCCGTCCACTTGTTGCGCAGCATCCGCGGCCACTTTCTATTCGCCGGCAACACCTTCCGCCCTAAATCTCGAACCAATATAAAAGGACACGACATGCAGAACAAATTGCCCACCGTCAACAGCGCCAATATCGAAAGGCCTCGCCAGTAAATCCAAGGCATCGTTCCTGCCAGGTTCACCGGCGCAACTTGCTTCCCAAACCATCCGTCCGCCATCACCACAATCGCCACTACCAGCAACCCCGCTTGCAGCCATCGTCTGTGTTGCGCCACCTCCGGCAACCATCGCTTTCCCTCCCGCCGATCGCGCACTCGCTCAAACTTCACCGCCATCTGTCTCGGCGTGCCCGCAAACACCCGCATCGCCAGAATGAATGCTGGAACCAGATACACCAGCGAACCCGGCACCCACATAATCACACCGGCCAGCACTTGGTCATCCGTCGCTTTCAAACTCGTGGCGCGCACCAAATCATAGGTCGGGTACAGAACTTGATTCGAAAAGACAAAGTACGCGGAAATGCCCGTGTTGATGAAATCGGCAACTAACAGATAGGGAATGAATGCCCAAGTCGGCCACTTCGAATTTCCCTCTATCACTGGCCACCAAAACAAAATGCCTGACCAAAAGAAGCAAGCATGCTGCATCCCATGCCAGAATGCCGATTGCAGTGCCAGTTCATAGAACTTTGGCACATGCCACAAAATCGTGTTGATTGCGAAAACCGTCCACGTAAGCGGAGGTGCCGTCACACAAGCTGCAACCCGTTTCAACGCCGGCCAAGCCAGAAACGGTGCAATGCCTTCCACCACAAACGTCTTCGGCAACCCGCGCAGCAACGGCAGAAACGGTCGGCCCAACAAGATCAGCGGCGGCGCCAGCATCATCAGCAGCAAATGCTGCGTCATGTGAACCGAAAGGAACAGGCTGTCGAATGCATCCAGCGGCGATGCTACCGCCAGAAACACAATCGCCAATCCGCCCGCAAAAAACGCTAATCGTGGGCCATCGCGCTCATCCCTTAGCAGCGTCCGCCCGTACAACCATCCCCTTAGATACAGCCCCAGCGTCAGGGTCAGAGCAATGATGGCAGTCCAATCGAATGTCCAGGATGAGAATGCGGCGCTTGATGCTGTTTCCACTAACGTCGAGCCGAAAGCGGCTTAACTATCAGTGTCGCAACATCCCGCGGCAAATGATTCTCCGGCTGAATCGATGGCTTCACCGCTGGCGTCGTCTTCGGCCGCAGCGTCAGCATAAAATCCACTAACGCTTCGGTCTCCGCCGGGCTCAATTTCTTTCCATATGCCGGCATGTTGCCGCCGCCCTGAATCACCTGGCGCACCAGTTCGTCTTTCGGTCAAGCGCGTCGCCACTGCATCCAATGCAGGTCCACGTTCTCCGCCCTCTCCACCCAGCGAATGGCAGTTCCGGCATTGTTTGTTCTGGAAAACAACTGCGCCGCTGCATTTCGATCGTGGACCGTCCCTCCACATATTGCACCGGAATCGGCGCACCGCTCCACGCATCCATCACGGGCGCCCATGGCGAAGTCTCGCCCATGTAAGTCAACGTGCCAATCGTAACCATCGCGAATAACACCGAAAGCACCGCCACCGGGCGCTTCTGCGCGCTCTTCTCTCCCGTCCCTGAAATAAACGGCAGCGCCAGCAAGAACACGAATGCATCAACGCTGGTCCAACGAACAGAACGAAAACTTCCATCCAATCCGGCAGCAGCGCCAGCATCGCAAAGATCGACAGGAAGTAGAAATCAGGTCGCGGATTCGTATTCACAAGCGTTGGATTCGGCGGACCTCCCGGTCCCTTTGGTCCGAAAATCAACGCCGCGCCCAGGATCACCGACAATAGTGATCGCCGGCAAAAATCAAATCCTTACCGATGCGCGTCCGGCACAAACGGAACACCTTCCTTATGCAAAATCTCCGCATACTCGGCATCGTAGGTCGATCGCCTTGTGAATCGGATGGCCGGGCTTCGGATATTCGTTGATTCCCTTCGTCAGCACCAGCCGCAAATGCATGCTGACAATCGCAATAATCGTGCCCGGAATAATAAACACATGCAGCGTGAAAAATCGCGAAAGCGTTTCGCCTGCAATAATAGGTCCGGCCAGCAGCAAATGCACCAACTGCCCGCCAATCAGCGGCACGCGTCCGGTGATCGACGCGCCAATCGTGAGTCCCCAATAAGCGTCCTGATCGAAGCGAAGCACCTGGCCCGTGAACGCCATCGCCAGAGTAACAGCATGCAGAAAAATGCCGCTGACCCAGGTCAGCTCTCGCGGATACTTATAAGCGCCAAACAGAAACACCTGAATCATGTGCAGCGTCATCATCGCCACCATGAAGTTCGATCCCCAGTTATGCACCGCGCGCAGATACCAACCCCAGAATTGCGCGTGGTTCAAATATTGCAGGCTGGTATAAGCCTCGTTGGTCGAAGGCACATAAACGAAGGCCAGAAAGCGTGCCGGTAATAACCTGAATGACGAAGCACAACAGCGTCGCGCTGCCAAACACATAAAACCAGCTGCCGGCGCTGGCCGGTACTTCATGGCCGGCGGTGGACGCATATAGCGCCGTCAGATGAAGGCGGTCATCCAGCCAGACCGCCACGTTTCTCGAAGTCATCCATAGCGCGTTCCTAAACTGGGTTGGATAGCGTGGGCATCTCGCCGCCCTTCACCCACAATTGTCCCTTTTCCACTTTGTAGTCGTATTCGAACAGCCCGCGCGGCGGTGGCCCTGCTGCCTTCGCGCCGTCTTCGTAATACGCGCCGCCATGGCACGGACACAAAAACAGTCCTGATTCTTCAAACCATCTCACCGGACAACCCAGATGCGTGCAATTGATCGCGAAAATCTGAAACTGGTTGCCTCTGGTACGCCGCACCCAGCATGGAATATCCGCCGTCTGGCCATCCCACGGCCGCGTGAACGGATTTCTATACGTCGCCAGCCGCGTCGTCTTTTCCGGAAAACCTTCCAGCGGTCCCAGCGCAATCCAACTACGCGGGTCCCTCTTCTCCACGAAGCTTGAAAAGATGAAGCCCACCAGCGGAATTGCTAATAGCGCCCCGGCCACCGCGTTGGCGCCCACGCCAAACATCAGCAGCCAGTTCCGTCGCGTCGGTGTTTCTTTGTGTTCAGGCTCCCCTGTCGTCATCTCTCTTAGTCCTTATTCAACTGCGCCGCTTCCGCCGGCCGTTTCGAAGCTAGAAAACTCACAATATCCGCAATATCTTGGTCCGCCAGCGCATGTCCGGTATTCAAAGTCCGGTAATCCGGCATCGGCAGCAGCGGAAAATCCGGCCGCCCCACAATAATCGAAGTTCGCAAATTCTGGTTTGATGACAGCGAAAGATATGTCGGATCCACAATTGGCCCCGCTACACCGCCCTTCGCGTGGCACGCAAAACAATCTTTGCCAAAAAGCTTTCGTCCGCGTTCTACGTCGCCCGTCAAACCCGCGCCATCGTAGGCCGGAATAGCAGTGCCTGAAAAAGGCTTTGCCCATTGCTGTTCCATTCCATAAACCAGCGTGGCAATCTGCGCGTCGGTCAACGGTCCGCCGTTACTGATTGAAAATGCAGGCATCAATGTTCCTGGCCGCCCATGCACCACAATGTCGCGGATATTCTCTTTGGTCGAAATCGCCAGATACAACGGATCGTTCAAAACTCGTCCCGGCCCTTCACGCCCGTTCGCGCCATGACAACCGGAGCAATTCACCGCGAAAATCGTTTTGAAATCGCTCGGAGCTTTTAATTCATCTTCCTCGCCCGTCGGCTTTCCTGGCGGTTCACACGCCGCCATCAATAACGCCAAAGCGGCGACAAGCGATATGCGCCACTTCACTTCTTGCCCTCATCATCGCGATGCCCCACATGCAAAAAGGCGCGATCAGCCAAACTCCAAGTCTGCAGCGTTTGTATGTTCGTGCTGCGCGCGATGAAAAATCCGCCCACCAGCCCGAATCCCAACTGACAAACCACAAACCATGGCCAATTAATTCGGGAATTCAATGCGGGGTTCAGAATATTAAGCGTCGTGGCCACTAGTCCGCTCCACACCACCGGCATCAAAATACCTGCCCAGAACGGGGCATTTTTCGGAAACATCGGCAGCATAACGGCGTAGATAATTCCCACCAGTATTGAGATGGTCACGTGTCCCAAGCTGGCGGCAATAAATGCGCTGCTGTTGAACGCGCGCAATTGCTCAATCGTTTCGCTTCCTAAATCCGGAATCACCACGCCGGCCAGCAAATTCACCGGATACCAAATACTGTGCTGCGCAACCAGGCCGTACAAGCACGCCAAAATCGCCATCGCCGCACCGCCCGCTAAACCGCCCCACACACCTGCCGAATAAGGATGGATCTTTTCCGGAACACGCACGCGATGTCCGCCTTGTCCCGGCGCCAAATGCGTTACCGACCGTTTTCCTAATTCAATCGGTTGCGGCCGCAGTGCAATGTCCACTTCCACTGCTTCGTGTTCTTCGTGTGGAATGACGTTTTTCCACCATCCCAACGCGGCGCGCACAAAAACCACAAAACCAACCGCGCTCACCACCCAATGCGTCACCAATCCCGCGGCTACCAGCGTCGCGCCGAACGCAAACACCATCGGCCAAAAACTGCCCGCCGGCATCGGAATGTGCGATTCGTCCGTCTGCTCGCCCGCTTCTCCATGATGAAGTTCTACTGACATACCATCACCGCCCGACGATATAAACCACAGTGAAAACAATTACCCAGACCGCATCTACAAAATGCCAGTACCAGGAAAGAAACATCACACGCCGCTCCTGCGTTTCAATCGGGAATCCGCGCAACGTCACCGCCATCACCAGCGACAGAAACATCAGCCCGACAATCACGTGGCTGGCATGCAGACCAACCAGCGAATAAAACGTTGTTCCAAAAAGATTCGTGCTGATCGTCAAGCCTTCTTTGTAAATCAGGTGATACCATTCCACGCCCGTTGAAATTAAAAACTCCAACCCCAGCAAAATCGTAAGCGCCCACCAAAGCTTGAATGTGCCCATCGCTCTTTTGTGCAACGCGCGTTCCGCAAAAACAATCGTCAAACTGCTCGAGAGCAAACAAATCGACGACACAATCGGCAGTTCTAAAACATCTTTCGGCTGCGGACCACTTAGGCTCTTGCCGATATAAACCAAATACGCGACCACAAAAATCGTGAAAAGCGCCGATTCCGTAATAATCAGGAAAATGACGCCCACTTTGCCGCGATCCGGCAAACTCCAATTCTTTTCTAGTTCAAGCGCGCCTGCAGGAACCAACTCTTCCATCGGCTACTCAAATCTCCAATCCGGATCCTGCGGATGCTTCAAATCCCAAAGCGGCCTTCCGCTGCGTACAACCGGCAATTTTTCGAAATTATATTCAGGCGGTGGTGAAGATGTTGCCCATTCCAATGTCCATCCGTCCCACGGATCATCGCCGGCTTTCATGCCTTTGAAAACTGAATGCAAAACGTTGAACACAAAAATCGAAATCGCGATCATTTGAACAAGCACGCCCAGCGATGTCACCAGGTTCAGCATTTCCCATCCACGTTGCGGAGCGTATGTGTAAATACGCCGCGGCATTCCTAAGAAACCCAAAAAGTGCATAGGAATGAAAGTAATATTCACGCCTAGCAGGAAGAGCCAAAAATGCCACTTGCCCAACTTCTCGCTCATCATCTTCCCGGTCGCCTTGGGGAACCAGTAATAGATTCCAGCGAAGAGGCCAAAAACCAAACCCGCCACCAAAGTGAAATGGAAGTGGCCAACCACGAAATAAGAATCGTGCAATTGCCAGTCAAACGGCGAAATCGCCAGCATGATTCCCGTTAGTCCCGCCACCAAAAACTGCAACAGAAACGCAACGCAAAACAACATCGGTGTATCGAAGCGCAACTTCCCGCCATACATCGTCGCGGTCCAGTTGAAAATCTTGATCCCGGTCGGAATACCAACCAGCATGGTTGATGCCGTGAAGAACGTATTCGACCACGACGACATTCCCACCGCGAACATATGATGCGCCCAAACGCCCAAGCTGATAAAGCCGATCGCAACCACGGCTCCCACCATCGCCGGCTTTCCAAAAATCGGCTTGCGCGAAAAAACCGGAATGATTTCCGAAAGCATGGCGAACGCAGGAAAAATCAAAATATAAACTTCCGGATGTCCAAAAATCCAGAAGAAGTGCTGCCACAACACCGCCGACCCGCCAGCTTGCGTGTTGAAAAACGTTCCGCCCAGAAAGCGATCAACCAACAGCATGATTTGTGCGGCCGACAGAGGCGGCAGCGCAATAATGATCAGCCAGGAATCAATCAGCATTACCCAAACAAACATCGGCATCCTGGCCAGCGTCATGCCCGGGCAGCGCATGGAAATGCAGGTGACAATCACATTAATGGCGCTGGCGATGCTGCCAATGCCCGAAACTAGAATTCCCAAAATCCAGTAATCCGTCGAAGCACCGCGCGAAAACGCTCGCGAAGTCAAGGGCGCATACGCAAACCAACCGACATCGGGAGCAGAACCGGCGCCGCTCAAACCGTTCGCGCCCACGTAGCTGAAATACAGCAACAATCCACCAAAAAGAAAAATCCAAAAACCAAATGAATTCAATCGCGGAAAGGCCATGTCCCGCGCCCCAATCATTAGCGGCACAAGGTAATTGGAAAATCCAGCCACCATCGGCATGCCAACCAGAAAAACCATCGTTGTTCCATGCATGGTAAACAGCCGGTTGTAAGTATCGGGATCGACCACGTGGCCGTTCGGGAACGCCAGCTGCAGCCGAATTACCGCCGCCATAATTCCTGCAATAACTAAGAACAGCAGCGCCGTGACGATGTACATCAGCCCCAGCCGCTTATGATCTACCGTTGCAACCCATTTGTAAAAAACTTCTGAAAACGAAAATTCTTCGTATGGAATTTTTTCATGTATCGGGTAATCAACCGTCGCCATCTTTACCCTCCACTTACTGCAATGTCTCCAAGTAAGTTACAACGTGCTTCAATTGCGGATCTGTCAACTTAAAACTCGGCATGAAACAACCCGGCTTAGGATCTTGCGGATCATTCACCCACACGCGTAAATTTGCCGGAGTGTTGTCGATAACTCCCGCGCCTAGCGTTCGACGCGCCATCAAGTGAGTTAGATCGGGCCCGAACTTACCTACCGCAACTGTTCCTTTGATGGAATGACAGTTCACACAAGATAAGGATTCAAACTCAGTCCGCTCCGGCGTAATTTTAGCCGCCGAAGCTGCATCCGCCTGTTCGCTTTGCGCCCATTTCTTGAAATCGTCCGGACTCTGCGCAATCACGCGCAGCAACATGTTCGCGTGCTGCGTCCCGCAGTATTCCGCGCAATTCCCGAAGTAAACGCCCGGCTCCTTCGGATTGATCCACATAAAATTGTCACGATTCGGAATCAAATCGGTTTTCCCCGCCAACTGCGGCAGCCAAAAGCTGTGGATAACATCGGCGCTCTCTAACTTCAAATAAGTGGCAACCGAGCCATCAGGTTTCGTGGGAACGTGAATCTCATTGGCAGTAACAATGTCATAGTCGGGATATTTCACTTCCCACCACCATTGGTGCCCAATGATAGTAACCTTAGTTACATCTTTCGGCGGGCTCGCATTCTCAACCGAAGCAATTACTCGCGCTGAAACACCAATCAAAATAAAAACAATTAAGACCGGAATAATTGTCCAAGCCACTTCAATCTGGTTACTGCCGTAAACCTGCGGCGGCTCTTCGAATTCATCTTCTTCATGTTTTCGCCGGAATTTCCAAATCGTAAAAACGATCAGGCCTGCGACAACAATAAAGATCACACCCGTGATCGCGAAAGAAAAAAGCGCGATGTTTTTTTCAGCTTCGGCAGGATCTGCCAAAGGCTTCATGATGTCGGCAATACGGTGCTCGGGAAGCCCCGAGGGTCGGGCCTGCAACAAGGCTAGCGCCGCATGCACAAGCGATGAACTCATGTAGTCCAGAACTGGCGTAATAAATACAATACCTTGGATTGACGGGAAAGTGGAAAGGTTTTAGGAAGAAAAGTCAAAGTCCAGATTGGCAGTCTGGTCGCCCTCAAGAATGCGGTTAACCGCGCGCATGGTCGAGGTCGCTTCGCGGTAAGTTCCTTTGCCTGATTCGATGGCTTGATCGTCGAGCAAAAAAACAATAGAGGCGCGCCGAGTTGAAAAGTAAGCCGCAACAAATGCACAGCCGATGATGGCTAAGGCAATACTAACTTCATACCCGCTATGGGAAGCGTATGCCGCCGCTGCGATGGTAAAAATACCAGCCGCAATCACCAGCAAATTCGAATTCGTGAATTTCTGTTTGCGCATTTCCCTGACCGCTTGAATGCCAATTACCGCTTGCTTGTGCTCGTTCCTTACAACCAGGCAATTGCGCGTAACCGTAGCCAACGCGTTTGCGTGAACCAAGGTTTCGCCGGAAAGGACGTCTAGAAGCGGGTCTTGCATTGAAACAAGCTCAATTTAGTTAAACGGACGCAGGACGAGACCAAAAAGGCTCTTCATTCAGCGTCACGTATTTCTCTAATGTCTCAAATGGGCGATAGCGATTTTTGTAATTCAGCGATTGACAAGCTTCCACCCAATATCCAAGATAAGCGTACAATAATCCAGTTTTTTTTGCGAAAAGAATTTGATTTAAAATCGAAAATCGTCCCGGCGAACACGGCCGCCATGCCGGATCGTAGAAAAAATAAACAAGTGAAATCGCCTGTGGCGCGGTGTCCATTAAAGCAATACCCACTAATTTCCCCCGATCGAAGTAGCGCCATTCCCACCCTATATTCCGTGGCCCGGCCACAAAACCTTCGAAATACGAATCTGGTGTATGTGATTGAAGCGCCCACCCACGTTCTTTGTGCATGAAGGCTTGATATCGGTTGTACAAATCAACGTGTTCATCAGTAACTGAAACAGGCGTAAGTTCACAGTCTATATTCTGATTGCGGCGCAGCACGCGACGGTCTCCGGCGCTTAACTCATACTCCTGCGCAAGAACTCGCACGCTGATACAAGCAGTGCACTTAGAACATACCGGACGAAACAGTTGCCAGCCAAACCGCCGGTAGCCGCGCTGCAGCAATTGCCCATAAATTTCAGGCGTCAGCCGTGGATCGAACGTGATCTCCAGCGACGCGCGCTCCGCCGGCAAGTAAGAACAGGGTCGCGGCCGTTCCACAATGCGCAGCATCACTCTGTAGTAGCACGCTTCGCAACAATGCAATTCTTGTGAGAGATGTTAGTCACTGATTTGCATAGTTATGACCCTAAGAAAGGCCACGGCCTGAAGCATGATCCGTTTAACGCCATCATCGGTCCAAGACCAATCGGCTGGATTTCGTCCCTCGATGCCAAGGGCACTCGGAACCTGGCGCCTTACAGCTTCTTCAATGCGTTCAATTACACTCCTCCGATTCTCGGATTCTCTTCCGTTGGTTTCAAAGATAGCGTCAGGAACATCAAGCAGACTGGAGAATTTGTCTGGAACCTTGCAACCCGCCCGCTGGCAGAACAGATGAACGCCACATCTGCAATGGTGGCATCCGACGTCGATGAGTTTGAGCTATCGGGTGTGACCCCGGTGGAGAGCATCAAGGTATCGCCACCCAGGGTAGGCCAATCTCGAGCCGCGATGGAGTGCAAAGTTGCCGACATCGTGCAACTGAAGACCGCTGGTGGAGAGCCAATTCAAAGCTGGCTCGTTCTTGGCGAAGTGGTGATGGTACACATCGACAAAAGCCTGCTAAAGGGCGGCGTTTATGACACGGCTGCGGCGCATCCAATCCTGCGCGCATGTGGTCCTAGCGGCTATGCCGAGATTATTCCAGAAATTATGTTTGAAATGGTACGGCCGCTGTGAACCAGACGCGCCGGGAATGGATGGCAGGACTGTCAATGCTGGCACTAACAAGCGAAAGTGAGTTTCACGGACAAGTAAACCCATCGCAAGTTGCCGCTTTGATGAAGGAAGAAAACATCAGCCGTGACGAACTGATGCTCAAGCTGCTACCGATAGCTCGTAAGCATGCCCATCCTCCGCTTTCAAACTACTTTGTAGGCGCTGTTGCACTGGGCACCAGCGGAGCGTTGTATCTAGGCCAGAATATTGAGATACCCGGCAACATGCTCGGCTTAGCGGTCCATGCGGAACAGTCCGCCATCGCCAATGCCTATATGGCTGGCGAACGCGGAATTGAATCCATCGCAGTCACCGGCGCACCCTGCGGCCACTGCCGGCAGTTCCTGGCTGAAGTGTCGGCTGAGATCAACCTCCGAGTCCTGGTGCCAAACGCATCGCCCATGCAACTAGCCGAGCTACTGCCAAAGGCATTCGGCCCCAAGGCATTGGGAGTGAACCGCGGCGCGTTTCCAGCCGGAGATCCAAGTTGGAACCTTGTCCACAATGCTACCGGCGACCTGGCTCAACAAGCCTTGCGTGCCGCCAACGCATCCTACTCGCCCTATACAAAGTCTCCGTCTGGAGTGGCCATGCGCACAGCTTCAGGAAAGATCTTTCTCGGTTCTTACATTGAGAATGTGGCGTTCAACCCCAGCTTGCCGCCTTTGGAAACAGCACTCGCCGGATATTTTGCGTCAGGCGACGGTTCAGAAATGCAGCAGGTTGTGCTGGTAGAAAGGGGCAGCAACGGAATCAGCCACGAAACCACAACGCGTTCCGTACTAGCCGCACTGGCGCCGAAAGCTTTATTCGAACGAATCGTCGTTAATGGATGATCTCAAGCGACGTATTGACAACGTCGAAGTGAAATACATCAGCTCCATCCTGTTAATGCGTTACCGTCAAGGACAGGTTTGCAGCCGATGTCAGGCCGCCCCCGGTGCCGGTCGGGTTGATCGTATAGCTGCCTGTTGTAGCTGTCGAACTGGCAGTCAGCGTCATAGTCACCGAGCCCGTCCCGGGCGCCGGCAGGGAAGTCTTTGAGAAGGTCGCTGCCACACCTTTCGGCAAATTCAAAGCAGCCAGTGCAATGGCTGAATTAAACAGACCAACAGTGCTGCTATTTACCGCAACCGTCGCCGTAGACCCGACCTTTAGAGTCACAGCCGATGCCCCCGTGCTAATTGAGAAGGATGGTGCAACCACGGTTATCGGAACCGAGATCGTCTGCGTGTAGCCAGATCCCGTTGCCGTGATGGAGATCTTAGAACTGCCGGTGGCAGCCGCTGTCGTACCAGTAAGCGTAAGTGTAGTTGAAGATCCTGGCGTCAAGGTCGCGGGCGAAAACTGACCCACCACTGCCGAAGGCAAGCCACTCACCGTCAAACTCAGTGGCGCCGGGAAAGCTCCTTTGCTCACAACGCAAGTGACTGGCGTGGTTACCGATTGTCCGGGCGTTAACTTCAGCCCCGCCGTCGTTGAAGCCGACGCCAGTGTGCAAGCCGGCGGCGCTTGGATCGTCAAAGTCGGCGTGATCATCAGCGAATATCCGGTCATTGCTCCGGCACCTAAATTGAAGACGTAGTTCCCAGCTACGGCGGTGCTGGCAACCGTCAAAGTGATCACCTTACTCAAACTCGAACCGGGCGCAGAACTGAACGAAGCCGTGACGCCATTCGGCAACCCGCCAATCCACACGGTTACCGCGCCTGTGAATCCAGGGTTTGGCGTCACCACTGCGGTGAATTGCGTCGTCGTGCCTTGAATGCCCACCACTTGCGCTGGGTTAGAAGATAGCGTGAATACCGGCGTTGAAATCGCGACGAACAAACACAGTGTCTGTGTTGCACCATTCGGTTCCGAACCGGTAACGGTCAAGGCATACGTCCCTGGGTTCACCGCACCCGTGCTGGTAAGCGTTAGCGTTGCCGAACTGCCAGCTTTCACTGTGGGCGACGAGAACTTAGTGGCTACCCCGCCCGGCGCCCCCGCTGCGCTCAACGTCACTAGATTCGTATTCGTCGCCGCGCCCGCGCAGCTCAATGTGAATGTTGTGCCCCCTCCTGCATTGAAGCTTGCGCTGTATTGGTTTGGCGTGATCGCGCAACTGGGCTGCACAAACACTTGAATCAGGTATGTGACCGACTGTGTTACGCCGCCGCCAGATGCGCTGATGGTCACTTGATAGCTTCCGCCCTTCACCGTGCTCGCCACCGTAACCGTAGCTGTCGTGCTGCTCACCGAACCGCCCGAAACGGTTGTGGGCGCAAACGTCACCGTCATGCCCGTGGGCATCCCTGCCGCGGTGAATGTAATCGTTGAGTTAAAGCCATTCGATGGCAGAATCTTCAACGGAATCGCTTGCGGAGCGTAAGGTGGATTCGGTCCGAAGATCAATTGAGGATACTCGCCGCCTTTGTAAGACAGCGTGAATGTCGGATGTCCGATTGTCAATGAAAAGGTCGTTGTCGAGGTCTGCGAGCCGCCTGCAGCTTTCACCGTGACACTGTAGGTTCCTGCCGTGGCGTTTGCTGCCACCGCCAGTTTCAAAGTAACGGTTCCTGATCCCGGTGCGGCAACGCTCGTTGAAGACAACGTGGCCGTCACACCAGTCGGCAATCCGGATATTGTAAGCGCCACCGCCGCGTTCAATCCATTCGCAACGGTAGTCACGTTCGTGGTTCCGCTCTGGCCTTGGCTCACTACCAGGGCACCAGCCGCTACGGTCAAGCTAGCCGGTTTCGCTGTCGCTGTATTCCAAAGCGTCGCCAGCAGGTTTGCGTCAACCGAACCCAGTCCAGATGCCAAGTCGTAGCCGCCGGCGGCCGAATAGCCCGTCAATCCCGGAACCGAATTATTGCCCGAAGTGATGTCATGAAACACGGCCGCACCGCCGGTGGCCTGCTTGGCAGCCAGTTGATACAAGACCGCGTTGATATTGCCTTGCGCTGAGTTGTTCTTCTGGCCTACCAGCGCCATAATGCCGGCAAAAGAAGGGGTAGATGCCGAAGTGCCGCTTACTGCAAAAATGTAACCTAAAGCGCCGCCCTGCACAATTGTGTAGCCGTCATGCGAAGCTGCCGTCAACGACAGATCAGGCACGTCGCGTGCATTGTCGGCCGGTACGCCTGGTCCGGTCTGCCAGCTCGGCTTCGTATAGACCTTGCTAGCGCCACCGCCGCCTGACCACAATCCACTGCCGCCGCTTACCGTGCCACTCTCATTCCAAACCGATTCGGGAATGTAGCTCAACGCCGACGCCGCCGTGCTGCCTGGGCTGGATGGCAGCCAAAATTGGCCTGGATTCGACCCTTCCACAAACTCCGTGCCGCCGACACAAGTCGAATAGGGCGAGCTGCATAAACCATTGACAGCTTTGCCTTGGCTGGCAGTTGCAGTGCCCGAGTCGCAACCGGCTGCACCGGAATCGCCCGCGGCTACCAATACGGTTTGCCCCTGTACCGCTGCTTGCTTCCACAGTGAGTTATAAAATGCCAGCTCGGTAGAGCCCATCAGGGCTTCACAGCTACCATAGCTTAGTGTAAGAATCGGCGCCACGTTATTGTTCACCGCATACGTCGCTGATAAGTCAATCCCGTCTCCTCCGGAGCCCGAAGACGAGACAATCACCTTGACTGTCGCTCCGGGTGCAATCGCGCCAGCCCACTCCGTATCCAGCGTGGTCTCAATCGTGTCATCCGCCACTTCGCCCGGATCGCTGTTAGTAATGACAATCTTCGGATCGTTGCTTTTGAGCCCAAACATCTGCCGGAAGCTCTCGACGTCCGACAGGTAGATATTGGAACGCGCCAGCACCGCAATCGCCTGCCCGGTCCCATCAATTCCCGCACTCAGCAAAGGATTAATATCATAAATCGTCGCGTAATCCCCGGGCACTAACCACCGCAAACCGGCGGGGGCAAAAGCTGGCATCACGCCATGAAACTGGAATTGCTCGGCGCTTCTTACCGGTCTTGACTCACGTTGAAAATCATTCAACTTTAATACTCCGCCCACCACGTTGGCGAATGCCCTCGGTATCTCCGGATCGCTCGCGTTCGCCAGATGACGCGCGCCGTTCACCGTATATTGCCGAATTTCCGTGTTGAAGGCGTTTGCCACTTGCTCTGCGTTGCCGCTAAACACAATCGCACGATTACCGGCCGGCACTTGCTCCACCGTCGCGCCATGACTTTGCAGCCACGCACTTACTCTTTCGATGTCTGCCGGAGCTACTCCGAAACGGGCCGCAAACTGTTGCGGAGTGAGAAACTTATGATAGTTCGGCGATTGCGGATCGTTCTGCTGCGCAATGAGTTGTTCTAACTCAGCCTCTTGCATGGCGCTGGCCTGCAGGTGAAGTACTAAGTGCTCCATCTTTGTGCTGGGTTCCACCGGGGTAGAAGCGGTTGCTTGAGCAATCAGCGGATGCACATTGCCAACCACAGCAACCCGATCCCCCTCTTGCAGTGGCTCGGTAATCCGTACTAATTGCCCGAACGCCGCGCCCTGAATAAACAACAGCGACAGTGACAGACAGGCGACTTCTGAACGAAGTAAATTCATTAATCCTCAAGCTGCATATCGGAGCTTTACCAGGCTTGTTAGTACTGCAAGAGGAAGAAAAATGGATCCCAGCTTAGCTTCCAACCAGCTAAGCATTTACGTTCCTGCGAACCGGTTCGAGCGTCCGAGAAGCGGCCAACTATTTTTGATCGGGCGCAGTAGATGCAGAAGTTCAGCAGGCCGTGCTAGTGCAACGGCATCAGCCACGAAACCACAACGCGTTCCGTACTAGCCGCGCTGTCGCCAAAAGCTTTATTCGAACGAATCGTCGTTAATGGATAATCTCAAGCGACGTATTCACTACATCGAAGTGGAACCGTTCCGGTGGCAGCGACGCATCGTTGCTGGGCGTGATGCCCATCCAAGACCGGTACACATTCGAAAAAGCCGATTCGTTTAGGTAGAAAAGGAACTGGTCTGTAAAACAAGCCAGTGGAGGCATGCGCCGGTAAGCCAGCCGAATGCCAACCGCCTTATTCAACTGAACCGGACCCGTCTCCACAGATTTATCTTCCAGAAGTTTCACAAAGCTGCTTCGTCCGGCATGCGGCCACAGGTCACTACGCAATAGGTTGCGCAGTTCCATCCGCTCACCAAATGTCACTTCACACTGGCGAATCCATTCAATCACCGCATCTCCCCAGTGCCAGTGGCTCAGCAAACCCATATATTGATTGACCAGGCTAAGCGCCAGATCCATCTTGCGGGCTTCAAAGACGTCTTCGCTCGCCAGCGGAAGCCCGGCGGCCGACATCACTTCTTCCTGCTCGATGATTTCCGCCGCAATGCCCATCATCTTGTCCATCCGCTTCACATCGGGCACAGTTTGCACCAGCAACGGAGGCAGTTCATGCGTCTTGCCGCCCGGCACTTCCACAAACTTTCGATCACCTATAATTTCCACGTCACACCTCATCTCTAAACAGCTCAATTCGGCTGTCTATCGACAAACTCGGTCAATAGGTTCACCTCATTTTAAGAACAGAGTGCCTTTCTAGCAAGCATTTGCGCACTCGAGCCTAAACTTTAGCAGCAATCACGGTCAAGTGCCAGCGACTACCCACATGGCGCGATATGCTGAGAATCATGTCTTTCTTGGGCTCTTCTCGCTTAGCCCTATGCTTAGTCTTATCGACGATTCCTTCGTATTGTTCAGCACTATCTTCGTGCATGCAAAACGCCCAAAATTTTTTGCCTTGTGAACTCGAATTCACTCTGCGTACGGGCGACCTTGGACCTACTCTCTCCACTTATAAAGACGAAATTCTTGCAGTTGAGTTTCGTTCTCCCAAAGGCACAACGTACCGGATGCAAGAGTTTAGCGATAACCGCCAAGTTCTGCGCGTCCGCTTCACCCCTGTGGAATCCGGCGCCTGGACATACAAGATAACCAGTATGATTTCGCGCCTGGATAACCAGGAAGGCACGTTCAACGTTGCCGAATCAAACAACAATGGAGTGGTTGGAGTAGCCAATCTGCGCCATTTCTGGACCACCGGCAAGCGGCCCCATCTGTGGTTCGGCGCGGAAGCCCCGTTCCTCGCAATTGATCCGTCTTCCTTTCAGACCTGGCTGGACGCCCGCAAGCACGATGGTTTTACACACATTCGTGGAATTGTTTTAAACAGTGGCGGTACTTTAAAGCCGCTGACCCCCGCTCTAGAGCCCAACCCTAGCTATTTTTCCGCCTTGGACGACCGCTTGACAGCCGTGGCGCAAAAAGGATTAACGCTTGACCTGGTATTGTTTGACAACTCCATAACGGAATCGGTTTTGCTAAAACAGCGCGACCAGTTGGAACCCCTGGTTCGCTATGTTGTGGCCCGTTACGGCGGCCTAAATGCCACTTGGCAGGGTATTGAACAGTTTGAGCGTTCTCCTGGAAGTCGGTCTTTACTGCAAGACTTAGGCGCGCTTCTGAAGAAATACGACACCTACCAGCATCCACGTTCGACTGACGCGCGCGATTCGTCCTCCCCTTTGCTTGCCGACGGCTGGATGACGTATCTGATTGAAGCATCCCCCAGTCCGCAACTGGGAGCAGTGGAACATCAATTCACCGAACAACCGCAGATTCACTTAGTTCAGGCGACCGAGCCCGCCGCCTTTCGGCATGAACTGTGGAATGCCACCACCAACGGCGAGTACCCGTCCGTTTCCTATGCGGCCTTGCAAGATCCGCAGAACGTGAAGGCAGCCCAGACTTGGTTCCAGGTCGTCTCTGAAACCCGCCACTGGGAGTTGGAACCATACTTCGACGTGAACGGCGCGCGCGCAACCGGATTGGATGAAGTGGAGTATCTGGCTTACGCGGAGAAGCCTGGCATCTTGGAAATCACGCTGCCAAAACACAAGTACAATCCAGTTTGGGTAAATCCAGTAACGGGAGAGCAGATTCCGCTGAAGGATTATCGCGGCGAAGTTTTTTCGCGTCAAACACCTGATGACGCGCACGACTGGGTATTGACGGTGCCGCGTGACGGAGAGAAGGCCAGCATGGCCAAATATTATTACTTCGAATCGCAAGAACCGCCGGTGCAGGAAGTGGAAACCGATCCCGCCAAGGCGCCCTTCGAAATCTCGCAACCGGGCGGCGACTCCATTTCCTTGTCGGATCCGATTTCCTACGCTGTGAAATTGACCCGCGCAAACCGCGCCAGCCGCACCATGCAATATGTTTGGTGGGGCGAAATTGCGCATGGCGGCGATGGCGCCCGTGTCCTGGGCATCGGCTCCGGCGGCAAGTCTGATGCTTTGAACAAAATGGCCGCCGACGCACCTAATATCAATATCCGCGTCGAAGCCATCAATGCCAACGGCAAGGCTTATGAAGTGGACAAGGTGTACGAGTTGAAGCCTTGATCATTCTGGCTATCGACACAACTAGCGATACCGCCAGCCTCGCTGTGCGAAGGGATGGAGCAACGGTTTGCGAAGAAACCATGCATTCCACCGAGGGCCACGGTCATCGCATATTTCCAATGCTAGAGACCGTTTTGGCAAAGGCCGGCATCGCCTTACGCCAAGTGGATTGTTTCGCAACCGCTGCTGGCCCCGGCTCATTCACCGGAATTCGAGTATGCGTGGCCACCGCGAAAGGCTTGGCGGAAGCTACGGGTAAGCGCGTGTCTGGAGTCTCCAATCTGCGGGCGATGGCTAGCTTTGGTTCAGCCCCGCTTCGCAACCCCATTCTGGAAGCTCGGCCAGGGCACATCTATACAGGTCTTTATAACGCCGAATTGAAGCTCGTCGCAGACGAAGTTTTGATCGCGATTGAAAAGTGGAACCCGCCGACGGAAGCGGAGCGCATCACAGTGGACAAACCGTTAGCAGCTATCATTGCACTTTGTGCCGAGATCGATGGTCCCGAGCGATGGGTAGATCCGGTCGCGCTGGATGCAAATTACGTTACCGCGTGGCAGCCAAAGTATACGTAGCGCTGCTCGGCAAAGCGGCCAGTCCCATCTGGCTAAGCTCCCGTCGCCTTGCTTTAATCTCTTTTTTCAGCCCTAAACGCGTTAGGATAACCATCTCGCTTTGTATTAGCGACGCCACCATGTGATCATGCTTGCCATAAGCGCGTTGCGCAATCCCAATGGCCGTTTCCATGGAAGAGTGCGCCGCCTCCGGACTGCCGGCCAGATATTGTGCCGTAGAAAGGCTTGCGTACCATTTCGCGAGCACCGGGTGCTCCGTTGGAAGAAACTCTCGCCACAGCACGATGGCACGTTGCAAGTGTCCCACGGCGTCCGGATATTCTCCCAAGTGGATCTCGGCGCTAGCCAGGTTATCCAACAAGCTTGGCAGAACGGGCTTGGCGTCTGGTGAGACTTCATACTGCGCCAGTGCTTGCATCAGTTCCGTTCGCGATTCTTGTTCGCGGCCCAACTTAGCGTGAACAACGGCCCAGTTGTTTGCCAGTTCCACGGCTGTAACCGGCTCTGCTTTCAGTAGACCGGCTTTGAGCAATGCGCGTTCCGCTTGTGAGATTTTCCCCTGTTCCAAACATGCGGTACTGAGCGCTATCAGCGCATGCACCACAGTTTCCGAGGGAACGTTCGCAGTGTCCATTTTTTCCAATGCCATGCGAAAAGCGTTTTCAGCCGAAACCGAGTCGTTAATCTCTAATGATTCTCGCCCGCTTTGCAAGAGAGCTTGGATGTCGCCGCTTACATCGTCAGCGTGACATTGCGCTACTGGAACACATAAACAACCAAGAAGCGCAGCTAGTGGAATGATGCGGGCTGGGTTGCCCATGCCAATAAGGTGATGGGGCCAACCTTCCGCTCTCAGTTATTTTTCCAGGTTTGTTATTCGTAACGCAACGCTCGCATCGGGTCCACTCGGGCCGCGCGTCGTGCGGGCAAATAGCCAGACGCCGCTGCAACAATTGTGATCACTGTTACGGCAAGCGCGATGGACAGGGGATCATTCGGCTGCAATCCGTAAAGCTGCGATTGAACATACTTACTCAGCAGCCATGCCGCCGGCAGAGCCAGTGCGACGCCTACCGCCAGCAACACTAAAACTTCCTGCAGCACCAGCCACAAAACATCCGCCGTTTCAGCGCCAACCGCCATGCGAATGCCAATCTCACGTGTGCGGCGGCCAACCGTGTACGCCAGCATTCCATAAAGGCCGATAGCCGCCAGGCCAGTGGAAAGGAAGCCGAAGGTGCTGGAAAGAGACGCTACCAAACGCTCCGTCGCCAGCGAGTTCTCCGTCTGATGTTCCAGCGTGATCATGTCATAAACAGGCAGGTTAGAATCAATTTCACGCAAGCGCTGTTGGATGCTTCTAAACATCTGATCTGGGCTCAGGGATGTGCGTACATAACCAGTAACTTCAGTTGAAAACTCAAGCTGTTCATACGGCACAATCATTTCCAGCGGAATTTCCTCCCGCAGGCTTTCATATTTCGTGTCGTGCGAGACACCAACAATCGTTATGTCTGTCTTTGTCCCGGGGTCGATGCCCATGCCAATCTTGTGGCCCACGGCATTGGTGGTTCCGAAATATTTTTTGGCAAAAGATTCATTCACAATGCAGACCTTGTCCGAATGAAGAACATCGCTGCTCCTGAAATCCCGCCCGGTCAGCAATCGAATCCCCATGGTTTTGAAGTAGCCGGGCGAAACATAATTCATGTGTGGATCTGGCAGTTCGCCCACCTTCGGCGAGTACGAATCAATCGTCACCCAACTATCCCACTCGTCGTCTTCCATAACCGGAACTACCGCCAGCGCGACGTTTTGCACGCCTGGCAAGGCAGCCAGGCTCTCCCGAACCGAGCGGTAAAAGATCTTGCTTTTTTCGGTGTCGTAACCGTTTCTAGTCGGGTCCACTTTGAAAGCAATCAGATTAGAGGTTCGGAAACCCGGATCCAGCTCTTTCAGATTTTGCAGACTCCGGATAAACAGGTTTGCGCCGATCAACAGCATCAACGATAGTGCGATCTGAACCATCACCAATGCCTTGCGAACGTTGGCCGACGTGCCACCTACAACCGCACCCGCATTCTCTTTCAATGCCTCGGCCACATTCGCCCGCGTGGCATGTAACGCCGGAGCTAATCCAAATACGATCCCCGTAAGAATAGTTACCAAACAGGTGAACAACAGAACTCGCCAATCGGGCGCGGTCGAAAGCGCCAGCGGTACCGATGAAGGCGGCAGAAACAGAACCAGTAGGTCATCGGCCCAAGTTGCTAAGCCGAGTCCGATAAGGCCGCCCGCGGCCGCCAGCATCAGGCTTTCCACAAGCAATTGCCGAACAATACGTATCCGGCTGGAGCCGAGCGCCAAACGCACCGCCACTTCCTTTTGCCGGAATGCCGCGCGCGCGATAAGCAAGTTAGCCACATTCGCACACGCAATCAGCAGCACAAGCACCACTGTCGCCATCAGCACAATCAGCGGTTTTGAGAAGTCTCGCCGCAGGGAAGATCGGCCCCGCTCGGCAGGCAAAATGTCCATCGACATCTGCAAAAACTTTTTCTTCATTTCAGCCGAGGCATGCGCGAATTCTTTCTGCTGCACTTCCATCCTTAAGATCTGATGAAAGAAAGGCTGAATGGCGGCCTTTGCACTTTCAACGCTAACGCCGGGTCGTAAGCGGCCGAACGCTGTCACCCAGCGCGAGCGGCGATCATTCAAATCACAGCAGCCGCTTAAATCGTGCGCCATCATCATGGGAACGCGAACTTCCGGCGCGCGCCCCGGGTCTGTACCCGAAAAATTCGGCGGACTAACGCCAACCACCGTAAAAGGATGTCCGTTGATTTCCAGCTTCTTGCCGATCACCGCCGGATCTGCCGCAAACCTGCGCTGCCAGTAACCGTAGCTAAGCACGGCAATGGGAGACGACTTCTGCTGTAAGTCGTCGCTCGCCGTGAACAATCGCCCTAGCGCCGCCTTCACGCCCAGCACGGGAAAATAGTTCCCGGAAACAATCTCGCCCGAAACACGTTCCGTCCGTCCGCTAAAACCTAAACTGAAATCCATTTCGCGCATGCAGAACATGCCGCTGAAGACGGTATTGTGATCGCGAAAGTCCTGATACATCGGATACGAGATTCTGTTCCACCCCTGATTGTTCCCGTAATGCTGTCCTTTAGCGCTAAACAAAACCAACTGTTCCGGATGCTGCACCGGCAGGGCGCGCAACAGAAGCTGATCTGTGAGAGTGAAAATGGCGGTGTTCGCGCCAATGCCAAAAGCCAAGGACAACACCGCCACAGCCACAAACATGGGGGCTTTTCTAAACGCGCGTAACGCCAGTTGAACGTCTTGCAGCAACCACATTTACAACCTACTTTCGTTTGCGAATTACAATCTGCCCGTTGAAGGATCGAAACTTATACTCGGGACCGCCGCCATTGATGGTGCCGTGTAAAGTCTTGTCTAAGTGAACGTGATACGTGCCGTCCGATTGCCGCCCGCCGCCGCTATCGGTTCGTGCGTTGGAATCCAACTTCACTTCAAAATCGCTTAGAATTTCGCCGTTGTCGGTTTTCATGGAGACGCTTGCCTTCACATCCGACGGAAGCGATACCTCAATACGCCCATTCATCGTGCTGAACGACATCGGCTTGGTGGGGTCCACACTTCGCAGGTCCGCAATAACTTCCCCGTTCAGCGAATGTGCAACTACAGACCCGCCAACATTCCTCAAATGGATAGGACCGTTCAGGTCTTCCACCTCAAGGTCGCCGTCCACATTGTCAACATCAATCTCACCTCCGGCGAGCGATTTCAATTCAAGCGATGTATGACGTGGAACAATAACCACCACGTCCCCGCCCTGATGAAACACATCGGTCTTGATATGCACCACGTTGTTTTCCTCCGTGATATCCAGCCCGCCGCCGCCCAGGTCTAAGCGATGCATCCCATCCGACCGCGCCTCGCGAGACTCGCGCGACTCACGCCCCTCGCCACTATGCGATTCACTTTCCACCGCAATGTCTTTGCGGTCTTCTCCACGAACTCGAATTCCGCCCGTCATCAAATGAATGTGAACCGAGGACGGACGCGATGGGTCATGCAGCGGAACAATCACCGGATCAGTCGCCGCATCATACGCGTGCAGTGCTGCTGCACAAAATAAGCTGATAAAACAACTAACAAATAGTTTTGACATTTCCTTATTCCTCACGATGCAACCGGATGGAACCGTTCAGCGTGTCGAAACTTAGCTGAGGTCCACCGTTGCCAACTCTTCCGCCTGCCATCCCATTGCTCTTATAAACAAACTTTCCGTCGTGCCTTTCAGTCAACGCGGATGCGGGTATGGGACGCGGCGCAACTTCGAAATCTGAATACACCTGCCCGTTGAAGGTCTTAAACAGCAGGTCCGCCGAAAAACTGGGCTGCATCCACACGTCTAACTGGCCGTTAATGCTCTTGAACGAACAAGCACCGGCTGGATTCTTGGTGAAGTGTACGCTTACCGGACCGTTGATCGTATGCGCATCTCCGGATCCCCCAACGCCCGACATGTGAATGCCGCCATTGATATTGCTTACGTCAAAGTCTCCGTCCGTTCTGTCCACACGGATATCTCCGCCATTGACATCCGACACCACCAGGCGGGCCGCCGCGGGCGCTTCCACATCAATGTCGTAACTGACGTTGTAGAAACGCCGCTGACTGCCGTGGCAATTGCGATTCGGACCGTCGCATCGCCAGGGCGCGTCGTAATACACGGTCACGCTGCCGGGCTGCTCTGTCATATCCAGCTTCACTTCCGATTTCGCCAGCGCCAAGTCCGAATCCGTTTCAGCACGGATCACTTTGTGTGCCGTCACACGCACTTCAGTGCCCGACGTTCCTTTCACATGAATAAAACCATCCACATTGTCGATAACCAGCCGCATAGGCGAGCCTGTCAGCGTCAATGTTTTTTGAATGGTTTCTTCTTCTCTGGTGGGCCAATTGCCGGAATGATCGTTGGCAAGGCACACCATCCCCAAGCCGCACGCCAATGCGGCTGCCATTAGAACTTTCATTGTTTTTCCCCTTAGTTGAGACTTAGTTTGTCAACCGCCCACTGCGCGCGCTGCCTGACAACTGCATTTACTGCATGGTTGCCCGACAGTTCTTTGAATTCGTCCGTCGCCGACCGATCATGCGCATGCACTAGCGAATCAATCAGCGCAATTTGGACTAGCGGCGATTGTTGTTTTGGAATGGATTGCTCCAAAGCCTTGCGTACATTTCCATCCGAAGTAAACTTCTCCAACGCATCCAGCGCAGCCAAACGCACGTTGATGTTCTGATCCTGATTTAGCGTCACCACCAGCGCCGAAATCAATTCCGTATCGGGCTGATTAAGCTGGCTGGTTTGCTCCACGCCTTGCAAGCGCGAACTCGCCGATTGCTTTTCAAGCAGCGAAAGCGCCACCGTTTCGCGTAAACCCTCCACCTGATTTCGCAACTGCGCCACATCATTTTGCGGCGTTGGCTTGGTGGTCTGGGCAAAACGTCCCACGCTCAAACCAACCGTAAAGATCACCGCCGCGGCGCATGTCTGCCAAACCCAGCTTCTTTTCCACCACGCCATCGGCTTGCGCTCCGGCCGCAACGACGCATTCAGTTTCTGATAGAACCGGGCACGCATAGCCGCACTCGGCTCAGGCGCGGGCAACGAACCAAGGTCATGCCACATCTGACGCAAACTGCTGTTTTCAGGGCTATAGGCTTCTTGACATGCTTCTAAAGGATCCAATTCATCCGGTATCATGCGGTTTGCCCCCCACTCAATTCCAGAAACTGCTCACGTAGCGCCTTTAGCGCACGATAAACGCGCACCTTCACAGCCCCCACTTCGCAGCCTAAAATACTGCCAATCTCTTCATATCGCAAGCCGTGAAATCGGCTCAGTTCCAGCACTTCCCGCTTATCGTCCGGCAGGCGTCGTAAGGCTTCGGCCAACAACTTCTCATTCTGCTGCTGCTCCATCACTTCCTGCACCAACGGCTCGCGGCTTTGAAACTCGCTCATCTCTGACTCCGCTGTTTCACCGCGTGTTTTATGACGGCTATCATGGCAGACGTTGCGAGCCATGCCGTAGAGCCAAGGGCGAAAACCAAGATGTTCATTGAAACTAGCGGCATACTTCAAAACCCGTAAAAATACTTCCTGCGTTAAATCCTCACTCAGAGCCCGGTTGCGCGTCAATTGATACAGATAGCGAAATACCGTCGCATTGTGGCGTTCGAACAACGGCGCAAGCTGGGCTGGATCGCCGGCCTTAATCATGTTCATAAGCTCGCTATCAGTTTGCTTTTCCAACCGGCTTCACTCAACAATACTGGCAGTCTTGCCAAAGGTTACGTAAAAGTTTTCGGACCTGTTCAGAGTTTGTAACACGTCTAACAAACAGAGAAGCTTATGAAAAACTGGATCGTCCTCTCCGCTGGCTTGCTGCTATCTAGCGTGTCCGCATTAGCTCAGAATGCAACGCCGCCCGGAACCAACGTTAGCGTTGTGGTCACTGCCGAACCAAAACACGGGAAAACAATCGCAGACCTCACGGCCCAAGATATCGCTGTTACCGAAGAACGGCAGAAACGGCCGATTGTATCTCTTGAACCGCTAAACAACGCTAAGCTGCAGGTGCTGCTCATGCTCGACGAATCCGCCGCCGGAAGCTTCGATACCGAACTCACGGTGCTGAAGAACTTCATCAACGCCCTGCCCCAGAACAGCGAAATTGCAGTCGGCTACATGCGCAACGGGCTCACGGATATCGCTTGCAATTTCACCGCCGACCACGCAGCGGCAGCCAATTCTATTCGCTTGCCCATCGGCCCTGCGGGCGCGGATGTCAGCCCTTGGGATTCAATTTCTGACGCGGTTAAAAAATGGCCCGATGATCCCACGGCCCGACGCGAAGTAGTGATGATCAGCGGCGGCATTGAAGGCTTGGGTGGCGGCCTCAACGGAGACAATCCTTATGTCAACGCTGGCATTGAGAGCGCGCAGAAAGCCGGCTTGGTGATTTACGCCATCTACAGCCCCAGCGCGGGACACGCCGGTCACAGTTTTTGGCGATCTACCTGGGGGCAAAACTTTCTATCACAAACCACAGACGAAACGGGCGGCGAGTTCTACGGCATCGGTTATGGCTCGCCGGTTTCATTCGAACCATTCCTGAACTCAATCCTGGAAGGCTTTAAGCACCAATACCGTGTAACCTTCATCGCGCGTCCCGAAAAGAAAGCCACCCTGCGTCAGGTGAAAATCAGCGTCATTGAAAAAGACGCAAGCCTCGCCGCTCCCGACAAAGTTTTTGTTAAAGCCGGCCTTTAATCGTTAGTACAGATACACCATCTGACCGGCATGGCTCTCGCCGCCATCGTTCACCGCATATGTTTTAGTGCTGTGATTCGACCAAAGCGAGCCGCCCGCATGCTCGCCGTCCACTCGAAGCGCGAAATATTGTATGTCCAATTTCTGCAGAATCGCTTTGTCGTCGTTGTAGAGCTTGGAAACTCTTTTCAGCGCCTCCAAAACTGCATCCTTAGGAGATGCCCCACGCCGCATCGCCTCTACAACCGTATGCGCGCCTGAAATACGAATATTCAATTCGCCCACGCCGGTCGCCCCTGCGCCGCCCACATCGGGATCAACAAACAAGCCCGCGCCAATAATCGGCGAATCGCCCACCCTGCCCGGCACCTTCCAAGCCAAACCCGAAGTTGTGGTCACTCCTGAGATCTCGCCTTTCTCATTTAAACCCAGACAATTGATCGTCCCGTAAGTCGGATGGTTCGCCATGCGCCAAGCCCAAGCCAGAGTGTCAGCGTCTACGGTCGGAAAGCTTTCTTTCAGCAGTTCCTGCGGCGTCCGGCTCTCGGCATGCAGATTTTGATCCATCGACACCCAGTTGTTAAAAGCCGCCGGCGTGCGCAGCGATTCTTTCCAGACCAACCAGGCCGTGCGCGACTTTTCGGTGATCAAATCCTCCACCTTGTAACCGTGGGCAACCGCAAACTTGGTGGCGCCCAATCCCACCAGCATCACGTGCGTCGAATGATCCATCACCAGCTTGGCGATGTTCGACGGCGTTTTGATGCCCTGAATTGCCCCAACCGAACCGGCCCGGCGCGTGGGCCCGTGCATCACGCTGGCATCCAATTCCACCACGCCCTCTTCGTTCGGCAAGCCGCCGTAGCCGACACTGGTATCGTTCGGATCCAGTTCCACTATGTTGACGCCCGCAATTACGGCGTCCAGAGTGTCACCGCCGTTTTTTATCACTTCAAACGCTTTGGCGCACGCGGCCATGCCGTTGAAACTCGAGATAACAACGGGCCGTTTACCGGCAGAGGCAGCAGCGCGGGTACCGCTAAGTGCGGCCGCGGCTACCGAAGTGGTGGAGATCCATTCGCGTCGATTCAGCATTCGAGCATTTTAGCGTTCCTTGCTAACCGTACAGCAAAGTTGGAGTCTAATTGCTTTCACAGTGTGCAGCGATCAAGCATAGACCGGACCGATCAAGCAGCTACTCAGCGCGAACAGGTCAGCGATAACGACCTCGCCCGCCGAGCCCGAAACGGCGACCAATCGGCTTTCCGCGTGCTCGTGGAACGCCATGGACACTCCATTTTCAGACTGGCATTCCGCATGGTTGGCAATGAACAAGACGCTGAAGACATCGCGCAGGAAACATTTCTGCGCGCCTACGTGCAATTGAAAACGTTTGATAGTCGCGCCGCTTTTGGAACTTGGTTGTATCGCATCTGCGTCAATTGCAGCCTGGATTTAATTCGGGCAAAGAAACGGCGACAGGAAGGCGCGCAAAGTTGGTTAGATGAACTCGTTGGCGGCGCTCCTTCGCCCGAAAGGCTTTCCCAAAGCCGCGAAATTGCCAACCTGCTGCAACCGGCCATGCAACAACTCAGCGACACCGAACGGAGCGCATTTATCTTGCGCCATTATGAGGGCTGGGGTATTGAACAAATCGCCGAAGCCCTGGGCGTGCAAGCCGGAGCCGCTAAACACAGCGTATTTCGCGCCGTCCAGAAACTCAGGCGAGCGTTACAGCCGGCATGGGAGGTGGAAATACGTTGACCAATCATCCGAGCGAGGAACAAATGGTGGAGGGTTACTACACGGGCTTTGGCCAGGACATGCAAAGCCACATCAACGGCTGTGCTGAATGCGCCGCTTTGTATCGAAAGCTTTGTGAAGCGTTGGATATGGCTAGTGAGGTAGAAGTGCCGCCGCGCGGCCCGAATTACGGTGCCGAATTATGGGAGCGTGTGGCGCCTCGCCTGCCTGCTCAAAACCCAAGAATCATTCGCCTCGGAATGGCCGCCTTGGCCGTTGCGGCATCCTTCACTGTTTTCACCTTGGCGGCATCTTTTTGGCATCGAAATACCGCCATTCAAAACCAGCCCATCCATAGCCCGGAACTTGCAATCAATAACGTTCCCGCCCTGCAACACGTTCAGTTGGAAAAGGAAGATGCCAAACTCCTGGCGCTGAACCGGCTGCTCGAAAAGGATTCCAAGAAAGCCGTTCCCCGCATCATAAAAATGGTGAAGAGCGACACATCTGACAAAACCAGAAAGCACGCGCTCTTCGTTCTGGCGCAAAGTCCGTCGCCGGAAGCGCACGACGCTCTTCTCACCTTCGCCCGTCAAGATCAAGATCCGGCTCTCGAAACACAGGCCGTTCGCATCATCGGCGTCACGGGCGATGAAGGTTCTCAGCGCGAACTGGCCGGGCTGTATCAAACTTCTTCCAATCTCGCTGTGAAACGCGAAATTCTCAACGGCATGATGCTGTCCGGCTCAAAAACCGCTTTACTCAAAGTCGCTCAAACCGAACCGGACGCCAATCTTCGCAGTTCTGCCATGGCTAACTTGTCCGCTTTGTCTGTCAAAGCGCAGCCCGCCACAGCATACGTCTTGAATCGCACTGATTACTTTCAAAAGCAACAAGTTCTCAGCGTCGTTTTTTCAGCACAGGATTCGCAGTCCGTCCTAAGTCTCTTGAAACAACAACCCGATCCAAAACTGCGCGCCGCCACCGTTCGTTCGCTCGCCGCAATGGGCGGCCATAGCGCTGTCTTGAAGGATATTTATCGGGAAGACCACGAACCGGTGGTGCAGCAAGCTGTTCTGGATGGCTTAGTGATGCAGGCAGATCGCGAAACGCTAACTGATTTGGCCAGTAATGAAACCGACGACGCGAAAAAAGCCGAGATACTTAGATCCATCGCGGCTATCAACCCCAATCAGAAATAACTATTATGTTACTTCTTACCTCTGCGAAAAGCCGCCCAACGTTTTTTCTGCGCAGTGGCAATTCGCTCTCTAGCTTCCGGACTCAACGGCCGCCTACCGTTCCCTATTGCTCGAACAAGACTAACAGTTGCTTTGGTAGTTTGTTTAACTCTGTGGCCTAACAGCGAGCGTACTTGCGCAATCTGTTCTTCTAACTTCTCGCGCTGTGATTCCAGGCCAACAAGCGCAGCCTCCAGAATCTCTCTGCTCGGAGCCGCGTGCGTTTTCGCCATACTCTCTTAGTAACACAAGTTAGCGAAAAGTTACATCACTTCCTGAATTACTTACTTTCCGACTGGCAACTTATGGTTACAGGACCATCATTATTGATACTCACGACCATATGCGCCCGGAATACTCCCGTTTCCACCCTAACTCCCGTCTTACGGCATTTATCGACGAATTGGTTATATAAGTGTTCCGCAGCCTCAGGTTTAGCCGCTAAAGAATAAGACGGCCGATTGCCCTTGCTAGTCTCCGCATACAGAGTGAACTGCGACACAACCAATAACTCGCCGCCTACTTCTCGCACATCCAGGTTCATTTTGCCGTTTACATCTGAAAAAAGACGCAACTGAATTAGCTTTGCTGCCATTTTGTCTGCATCGGCCTCGGTATCGCCCCCGCGCACGCCCACGAAAACTACTAGACCTCGGCCGATGCTCCCGACAATTTGTTCCTCAACTGTAACTTGCGCACTAATTACGCGTTGAATCAATAAACGCAAGGTTACAAACCAGGTCTCGAAGTAGTTGCACCGTCCGCCGCCGACCCTACCAGCGCCACATACTTAGCCATAACTCCGCTTGTATACTTCGCCGCTGGCTTCTTGAAGGCAGCAACACGCTTTTGTAACTCATCTTTGGCAATATCCAAAGTGATCTGCCGCGACACGATGTCGATCGTGATCGAATCACCTTCTTTAATGGCCGCAATCGGACCGCCAACAGCCGCTTCGGGCGCAATATGTCCCACCATGAAACCACGCGTAGCTCCGCTAAATCTGCCGTCCGTGACTAAGGCCACACTTTCCGACAATCCCTGACCCACAATCGCGCTGGTAACACCAAGCATTTCGCGCATGCCCGGTCCGCCACGCGGCCCTTCATAACGAATAACAACAATGTCGCCGCCCTTAACCCGACCTTCCAGCACCGCATGCATGGCATCTTCTTCGCTATCGAACACCCGTGCCGGCCCAGTCTGCGATGTACGGTTCAGCCCCGTTACTTTAATCACCGCCCCCTCCGGCGCCAAAGAACCTTTCAAGATCACCAATCCGCCAGTCTTCTTTATTGGATTGTCCAACTGACGAATCACCTCTTGACCGGGCGTCTCTTTCACATCTGCCACGCTTTCGGCAAATGTCTTGCCCGTAATCGTAATCGCATCGGCGTGTACAAACCCGCCATCGTTCAACCGTTTCGCAATTACTTGAATACCGCCCGCCTTATCCACATCGGCTGCCGTGTACTTACCCGCCGGGAGCAAATCCGCCAGCAGTGGAGTGCGGCCGCTCAACTCTTGAAAGTCGTCAATCGTCAGCGGAATCTCCGCCTCACGCGCAAACGCTAATAAATGCAGGACCGCGTTCGTCGATCCGCCCGACGCCGCCACGCTGGCAATTGCATTCTCAATCGATTTGCGCGTCACAATATCGCGCGGACGCAAATTATTTTTAACCGCATTCATGATCACTTCGCCGCACGAGCGCGACGCATCGTGTTTGCGGTCATCCATTTGCGGTATCGAATTCAAACCCGTCGGCGATAACCCAATGACCTCCATCACCGTCGCCATCGTGTTCGCGGTGTACTGCCCGCCGCACGCGCCCGCGCCGGGACATGCCGCGTTCTCAATTTCAAGCAATTCTAAATCGCTAATCTTCCCCGCCGCGTTTGCGCCCACCGCCTCAAACACGTTCTGAATGGTAATGTCCTTGCCCTTGTAGCGTCCCGGCAGAATAGTACCGCCGTAAAGCACAACTCCGGGAATGTTCAATCGCAACAGCGCCATGCCCGCGCCTGGAATTGTCTTGTCGCAGGCAACTAACGCAACAATGCCGTCGAACATATGTCCGCGGCTCACAAGTTCAATCGAATCGGCAATTACTTCCCGGCTGATCAGCGAAGTTTTCATCCCTTCCGTACCCATCGTGATGCCGTCGCTGATGGCAATCGTGTTGAACTCCATCGGTGTGCCGCCAGCTTCGCGAATGCCGCGCGCCACATCTTTCGCCAGTTCCCGTAAATTGAAGTTGCATGGCATGGTCCCAATCCATGTGTTGGCAATGCCGATAATCGGCTTCTTCAAATCCTCATCGGAAAATCCGATCCCTTTCAAGAACGAACGAGCGGGCGCACGGTCTTTGCCCTGGGTAATCGTGTAACTGTTCAGCTTCATAGACCCTCCTATTAAATCAATTGCCTAAAGCAATTTGCCGCCTTTGATCCGAACCGCCCTTCATGTCCGTATCAGTTAACGAGTCGCAAAGACCAAACGAAAACGGAGAAATCAAGAATGAAAAAACTATTGCCTATCTCATTACTCGCGCTTGCTGGCACACTTTTTGCCGTCGCTGCCGACAATCCAATGGTGGGCGGTGCAGCCATGTACCCCAGCAAGAACATTGTCGAAAACGCAGTGAATTCAAAGGATCACACCACGTTGGTGGCAGCCGTAAAGGCCGCCGGCCTCGTCGATACGTTGGAAGGTTCTGGTCCATTTACAGTATTCGCGCCAACCAATGAAGCCTTCGCTAAACTTCCCGCCGGCACAGTCGATACGCTGTTAAAACCGGAAAACAAAGACATGCTCGTCAAGATCCTCACCTACCACGTTTTGCCGGGCAAATATACCGCTGCCAAGTTGAAGAAAGAAGTAATGAAGGACGGCGGAACAGCCACAATTAAGACCGTTCAAGGCGACAACTTAACCTTCACTATGGATGGAGCTGATCTCGTCGTAAAAGATGAAAAAGGCAGTGAGGCCCACATCACCGTCGCAAACGTGATGCAGTCCAATGGCGTCATTCATGTCATCGATTCTGTGCTTCAGCCCAACTAAACAATAACTCCTGGAATTGTTGTGCGGCTGAAATCCCAGAGGGCAGCGTGGCTTACTTGCTGCCCTCTTTTTTTAACTGCAACTGACTTATTAGGCGGCTGCGATTACAATGGTTCCTGTTGCAAGTTTCCAGTTTCAGTGTTTGTAGCTGGATTCTGTTTCCGTGATGAGTTATCAGGCATCTGGCGCACAAATAGCAGGCAAACCGGAGCATGATCTGATTGAACGCCTTCAACGGCGCGACCCTCAGGCCATGGTTGACTTGTATGATCGTTACGGCAAACTGATTTTTTCTGTGATTATGCGTGCCGTCCGCAGTACCGCTACTGCAGAGGACCTCACCCAGGAAACTTTCATCCGGGTCTGGAACCGTATTCACACTTTCAGTAGTGATCGCGGCAATCTGCAAGGTTGGCTGATCACGGTGGCCCGAAACCGCGCTTTCGATTACCTGCGCACCCAGCAGACTTCTTTTGCGCTGGCTGCTTCCAGCTTGGACGATCTTGATCGCGCCGGCTATTTTTGCTCTGAATTAGATCCATCAGCTCGGATGGCCAATCAAAATGCTGTAGAACAGGCGCTGAATCAATTGCCTGAGGATCAGCGGGCGGTCATCCAGCTCACACATTATGAAGGTTTCACACAAACCGAAATTGCCGGCAAATTGGGCAAACCGCTGGGGACGGTAAAAGGTTTGGTGCGCAGTGCGCTAAAGAAGTTACGCGATGCCATGGAAGGGGGAAAAACAGAACAATGATCTGCGATGATTTTGCTGATCTGCTTGACCTCTACGCTATTGGCGCGCTTGATAAGGCCGATTCCGACGCCATTCGCGCGCATCTGGATACTGGATGCGAAACATGTGGTCCTCGGTTTATAAAAGCTCTCATGCTGGCAGCGGAAATCTCAGAAACGGTACCGGTGGTCGAACCACCACCCAGCCTTCGCAATCGCATTGCAGCCAGCGTCGCTGCGGCGCCGTCCGTTACCTCAATTGCAGCGCGCAAAACACGTCCTTCCATTGCGCCCTGGCTGTTCGCGGCGGCCGCTGTGATCGCGTTAGTAGGCGCAGTCCTTTACGAAGAAAACTTGCGCCGCTCAGATCAACAGTCCTACACGGCATCTATCGAATCTGCTAATCGCACCCAAGCCCAACACACTGCCGCCATGCTTTCCATCGTCCAGGCACCGGGAACAAAACAAGTCGCCTTCAAAATCGATGAATCAAACCTGCCCCACGGCAGTCTCTTCATTCACAAAGAACTGGGCGTCGCCATGCTGGTAGCCAAACTCCCCACTGCGCCCGCCGGCTTCAAGTACGAAAGCTGGGTCGTGCCCAAAGAAGGCGCACCCAAACCCATCGAATCTTTCGATACCGACAAAAACGGATTCGGCTTTACTGTCGTTAAGGGGCCCGTCGATGTCTCTCAATGGAAAGCCATGGCGGTTAGCATTGAACCTGCCAATTCCAACCCCGTCACGCCAACCAAAGTCTTGTTCGCCTCTGGCGTCTAAAAGACAGCGCCCTCCTTTTTCAGTTCGCTCTGCAACATCCCAACGGGAACCGCCTGCACGCTCACGTCCTGCTGAATCGCCAGCCGCGCCGCCACTCCCGCAGCTTGACCCAAAATCATGTATTGCGGCTCCATTCGCACCGACGAATACGCTACGTGACTAGCCGAGAAACAAACCGGCACCAACAGATTCTCCACTTCAGCTTGTTTCGGCACTATCACCCGATAAGGAATCTGATACGGCTGCACCGGAACCTGCATGTCGCCTTCGTTCTCTGCATTCCCATCTGCCCGCGCAAACCGCTGAACATTGTGTGAATCGCTGTTGTAAGAACCCATTCCAATCGCATCCGGCTTACTAAGTTCTGTCTGCAAATCCTTTTGCGCCATCACAAAGTCGCTCGCCATTCGCCTCGCCTCGCGAATATAAAGTTGCCGCGGCCAGTACCCCGAATCCTGGAACTCATCTCTCGGCAATCCCCATTTGTTCATTTCCAGCCGTAACGATTCCGGCACATGCTCATCGTGCGCTAAGTAATAAAGCAACCCCTTCGTGTAGTCCGCGTGTGCCTGCCAGATCTTCTCTCGCAATGCGTAACTACCTTCCGGATACTGCCAGCTTGCGCCAATAAAATCCGTCGAAAATGCGCCGTTGTTATTTACGTCCACCTTATGGTTCGGAATCTCTAAAACCGAAAGCACCTCGCCAATCTTCGGCGCGCGCCCTTTCGCCTCCGTCATCGCTTTCAACAATCGGCCCAGTAATTCAAACCGTCTTGCATCATAACCTTCAGGCTTCGGAAAAGGCAGCTGGTTTGCCGCATCATCCGTCAGAATCATTCGAAAGTTATAAGCCTGCACTTTCTTATCCGCCTGACCCGTTTCACCTTTCGGCCCAGCGCCAACTTCCGGCAACAACTTACCGTCGCTGCCATAAGCCGAAACCGGCACAAGAAACTGGTGAAACGGAGTTCTCTCTCGAACCCCTGCCAGCGACTCGCCGTATTGCGACACACCTTCCCTGCCCCACGTGTAACTAACCTTCGCCTGCGCCAGTAAGTCGCCCTCGTAGCTGCAATCTACAAATACTTTTCCGGAATAAGTGGCGTGGTCTGTACTTACAGACATAATGCGCGCATCGCGTTTGCGAACACCATCATGTTCTAAAAGCCGCTCATCGAAGCGAATATCCACCTTCGCTTCGGCCAGCATTTCTTGAAAAACCTGCTCGCCTACATGCGGTTCGTAATACCATCCCCCATCCGCTCCAAAGCGCTCAAGGCCATATTTCACGCCTACGCGTTTATAAAACTCAAGCGCATAACCGCCAATCACTTTCTTTTGCCCAAAATCCGTGCGGGAAAGGCCGCTGGTAGCCATCCCGCCCACATGCTTGCTCGGCTCAAGCAGCACAACATGCAAACCCTGTCGCGCCGCTGTCACCGCGGTAATTACGCCGCTAGCAGTTGCGCCATAAACAACGACGTCATAGCTCGACTCAACTGCAAACAAACGGACAGTAAGTAATAAGAAAAATGCTGCCAGCCTCATCGCAGAAACTCACCTAATTACTGCGGCTTCCGCCATCGTCATCACCACGTCCTTCAAACTCTCCGTTCCCCCATTCGACCGTTGAATCAGCATAATCGTAATCAACCCATTCTTCCGGTCAATCCACCCTTGCGTGCCGAACGCGCCACCATGCCCAAACGTCCCTAACGAATGCCCTTCCGATTCGCCCAAGCTGTCCTTCGCCACTTCCCAAGTCAATCCATAACCCGATCCGCCCATCCAGCCCGATGGATTCAGTTCACCCGTGTGTACCTCCGTCATCAAATCCACAGAGAACTTCGACAAGTATCGAGTGCCTTTGTACGTGCCTCCGTTCAGCATCATTTGATAGAAGTGCGACAAATCTTCCGCCGTTGAATGCAAACCCCACGCCGGCGCCGGATACTTCGCTCCTTGCCTATGCCGCGCCGGGTCGCCACCAATGATCGTGTTAGGTGACTTAGTCAGCTTCCCCTCATGCCCTTCATAAACCATGGCAATGCGCCCAACATGTTCCGCATCCGGATAGAAGAAGCTGTCCTTCATGCCCAGCGGCTTCAACAGCCGTTCCGCAATGAAATCCTCATACTTCTGCCCCGAACAAACCTCAATCACGCGGCCCAAAATATCGATTCCCGGACTGCTATAGCTCCAATGCGTACCCGGCTGGAATAACAAAGGCTGTTTTGCAAACGTCTTCGTCAAATCGACCAGCGGAATATTCGCTTCCTGCATGTAATTGCGAATCTCTGCCGGTGCCGCATCCATCATGCCCGACGTATGCGTCATCAAATCGCGAATCGTAATCTGCCGCAACGGCTCACCCAGCCGTCCCGCATCCGGCCCCGTCGTCGTAGCCACCCGCACACCATGAAATTCCGGCAAGTACTTTTCCAGCGGATCGCGAATAGCCAACTTCCCATCCTCGGCCAGCATCATGATCGCCACGCCAGTAAATGGCTTGGTCATCGACATGATCTGAAAAATCGTGTCCTTCTGCATCGCCTTGCCCGCTTCCACGTCCGCCATGCCCTCCGCATCAAGCTCCACTGTTTTGCCGTCATGCAGAACCATCGTCACAACCCCGGCAACTGTTTGGTCGTCCACAAACGCCTTCGTTCGCGCCGGAATCTTCTTCAGAATTTCTTCATTCATCTCGCCTTGCGCCAACAAACAAACCGCCGTCGCCAGCGCTGCCACAAACACATATGGAAATCTCATAACTCGACGTATTATATTCGGCTTGTACATGCGGCACAACTTTTAAGTCAATAACTTACGAGAAAAGGGCCTAAACAGCGTCATTAGCGGCGCTATTCAAGCCCTTCCGTGTACAAATCGTGTACAAAATCGGTCTCGGTTATTCCGAGTCAGTAGCCTGCTTATTAGCAAGACCGTTCGCTATCCGACCGAGAAGACGTTCAAGTTCTTTGGTTTTTATGCTAATCTTCGCGTCGATTCCAGCAATGTTACTTTGTGCAATATTAATACTGGCTACTTCGAGATGTCTCTCTGCTTTCAACTTCGAAAGTTGTTCGGAGATCTCACCACACCGCCAGACTATACTGCTGTCTAAATTCAGTTCCGGTTCTTGTGTGACCGGCTCTTTCTTAAATGGATTCCACATAAATTAGTCTTTCCAGCCACGTCCGTCACACTATATTGCATTCAGTGACGAAGTAGTTCAATGGGCCGTCCCAAAACACAGAAAACTCCGCAGGCACTGCCAGTATCTTGGGGACCTTCTCATGGAATGCGCGGCCTTCGTCGTTCCAGGCTTCTCTAATACGCGCCTTCAGTCTTTTAATATCCGGCATCAGCGCAACATACTTTGCGTTCTCTGCCGCAGCCCTGGCTAACGCTGCTTCCTTGTCCGTGTACGCTTCGACCACCCATTCGTAGCTGTCTGTGCTACCTTGCACGATGTAAATTGTTTTCATTTGTCTCCCTTCCTTGCTTTATCGATTGCATTCCGCAGAGAGATCCCCGTCTCAGAGCACCCAACCGTCTCTATGTACGGTGAGCCGTTGTAGGTGCCAGCGTAAGCGTACGGACGCTTCGACAACCAGTCCAGCCTCTCTGTGTCGTTGTGCGCCAGCGTAGACGCGTCGTTCACTAAGTAGACTACATAGGGGTGCATCGGATAATGACCGACCGGCACCTTGTCAACCCAACCCCATTGCCGCCCCTTCTCGTCCACATGAGTCGGGTGGAAGGTCTTGGCTTCTGGGTAGCTCTGCATCGGTGCTTCGTGCTTATTCTGCTGCATCTGCTTCCTCCAAGATCTTGTCTATGGCGTTCAGGCTTTCGACTACTGCGCGGTCCTGCGCCGCCTGCATCTCCATTAGATTCTCTTGTGTGAACTTCACCGTGACACCGTTGGTGAATGCCACCTCGTACCCCAGCGTGTTCCGATGGTTGTAGCGATGGTTGTAGCTACGCGTTAGGGTTTGCAGACCGTTCGCTGTTAGCATCTCACCGAGGTGCTTTTTGAGCAGGTCTACTAGCCCCTGCTTGAAGTCATAGACGGGTTCGCCGTAATACACGCTCATTTCTTTAACTCCTCCATCTGCCGCTGACGTTCATCGATCTCCTCTTGCAACGACGCTATCTTTCGTTTCTTCTCGTCGTCTATCCTTTGAGCTACGAAGTAGCGTGCTGCTTCTACAGGGTCATCCGAGTTGATGACGGCTTCAGGGATGTCAATTAGATTGGAGTTCACTGAACCTCGAACACTGCGCGAGTATTCCAAAGTCACCGAACCGTTGTTGTTCACATGGAACTCAAATTGAACACCCCCGGTGATGCCGAACTGTGCGAGTATTGGTAGAAAATACTCATTCAAAGCGGCTTCAGTAAGTCTGTAGTCTGCGTACGCATTTAAGTACGACGTATATGCTTCGTCCTTATCCTTTAGCAGGCGTTTCAGTTCTTTGTTCATTTCCAATCTCCTTCCCTAAGTTGCTCAGCCAGTCCTGCGCCAACGTCGTTACATTGCTTCCAACTATCACAAAATAAAGAGCGACCATGAACAGGTGCGCCCAATGTCCTACTTGGAGACCAAGCGACACGAAGAAAAGCATTGCAAAGACAAAGTTGACCAGCGCCATTGCTATTGCTCTACGCTTCATTGGCCTCCTCCGGCGACACGTACTTACGGCGCGGTCTCATCTCAACGTCGCCCCCGCAGTGCTTGCAAAGCTTATGCTCAAGCGCACAAGTCATGCATAATCTGTCGGTGGAGGTGTTGCCGTACCAAACCTCTTTGCCGCATACCCCGCATGGCTCCATCGTCATGGCCGACCCACCTATACGCGCCGGGTAGATATAGAAGCACTTCTTGCATTCGCCAGCGTGATTGCGTCGTTCCTTTGCTAGTGGGTCCGTCAAGAACCCCATAACTGCCTTGACCATGTCCTGGCAGATATTGATGGCCATGTCAGTGGCGCTGGTGACGCTGGCGGAATCTACTTTACGCTGTGCTTTGGTCATTGCTGTTCATCCTCGCCGTTGCTACTGTGTATTTCTGTATGTCGTTTATCACGTCGTGCGGTATCTTTGCTTTCCTCAGAAATTCTTCAATCTCTTCCGCCTTCAGTTCGTTGTGGTGCAGGTACTTATTGACGTATCCTAGCTTCAGTGCAGCAAGGGATCGTGACCATTTAATATCGATGTCGTTACGCAGCGCTAGAAGGTGGAGCGAGGCCAGTAAGTCGCCTACTTTAATCTCCAGCATTGAGCGGTTAGACGGTCCCATCGTTTCATCTGGGTTATAGCTCTCGTACCCATGCCGTAGGCTCTTAGCCGCTATCTTCTGCACCTCCGCACACTCTTCAGACAGAAGCACTAGTCGCTCGACTTCTGCCGGTGTCATGTCGTTAAACGGTATTTCACTCATATCCAAATCACTTTCTCTCCCCGCGTACCTTCGCCGTCCGCTTTAATCCATACCTTGATACCCGGCTCCTCCGACAGCTTTAGGTGAATAGGCACTGGGCGATCCGGCTCACGAAGTTCTCCACCCCTGATATTTACGACGCGCACATCCCCACCGTGCTTAAGGCGCATAGCCTCCATGCTTTCTATGTACTGATCCAGCGTCATTTCTTCCCCACCCACCCGTATATCGACAGACCGATACTGCCTCCAGTCGCCGCGCCCCAAAAGGTAAGCCAGATGGAGCCAGACGGTATGAGGATCAACGCGCCGACTATGAGACCGGCCACGACGTAATCTACCGGCTTGTCGCCCGTCATACCTCACCGTCTCCAAATCACTCGATTAAGATCCCACCGTTCAAGCGCTTCTCCTACCATCTCCGACAGGAACACCACCCATAGGAACCACCCGAATGAGAGTAGTGCAAGCATGTCAACTACCCTCATTAACTCTTCGTTTTCTAACCACCAGAAGAGACAAATTGAGGTGGTAATGACGTAGTACGTCACGATAATCAATACGAGTGGCATCAGGCCGGTACCACCTTCATGAACTTCTTCAGGGCCTTCCGCGCCGTCTTACGGCGTTCAGACCGGGTATTGCCCGGCGCAATACGTTGTAGCTTGCCAATCGCGTTACGTCGTACGAGCTGCCGGGTAGGAGCTGGGTTAGCTACCATTAGTGCCTCCTCCGGCGTCAGAATGCGAGGTGTATGGTACTTGTTCATCTTAGCCATTTGTGACCTTCCCAGCCGCGTCGTACTCAGGCACCTCGCCCTCTACGAAAGCCTTCTTCGCTTCGATCTGGCGAATCTTGAATCGTGTTAGGTCAACGTTCATAGAGCTGAGCATGTAAGAGTACAGCGCCTCTTTCAGTTCTTCTTCGTTGAGTTCAATGCTTACTCGCACTTGAATGCCTCCATCGCTTTTTGATAGGACTCGATACGGTGATTGCCAAGGAAGTCCAATACCTCGGCCACCCGAGGCAGATAGATGATGTCGCCACGGTTGACATACTCAGAACCCCAAGGCAGATCAGGCACTACATCGTCCTTAATTCGTACGTGCGTCGTGTCTGGGACCTCGCGCACCAACGTCGCCGCAGCAACCGCTGTCAGGGTCTTGGGGCATCCAAACGTGACGATGGTGTCCGTCTTGACGCCGAGATCCTCAGCAGCCAAGAGAGCCAGAGCGCCACCCAAGGAATGGCCGGTGAATAACACACGGTTCAGGTTCTTGATAGGCACGTTGTACCAGACGTCGTTGAAGTTCAAGCGACTGAAGATGTCGCGAAAGCCATCTTCGGTCATATGACTGACCTTCATCTCCGCTTCCTGCACCAGCTCCGCTACGTTCTGAGTTCCACGGAACGTCACGATGAGGTCGAAGTCCTTGTCGTCGTGTGGAACCACGATGTAACCGAACACGCTACCGACGGCGTCCTGGTGAAGTGCCTTGCACACTGCGCAGTCCTCCAGGGACTTGGTCAGAATGATCGGGTAGATGTTGTCACCCGCGATGGCCTTGTATGCCATAGCCGCGTACTCGACAGCAACCTTTTCTGGATGGTTGATCATAGTGCTGTCTTCTCCTGCTCCTGCTGGTTAAGGTCAGCCTTTACGCTGGCCGGTACTTCGTCGCTGGCAGTGACGTCATATAGCCACTGGGCGAAGTCGAGGGCGGCGCGGAAGGTGTGGAAGTGCGTGTTGTCTATACCTACCCCGGTGGCGGTATAGCTACTAACCGAGAACATCCCGGATTCATGCACTCGCACGATGGAATCACAATCGTACTCGTCATCATCCGCGTCATAGGGGTGGTGTACGCCGTACGCTGTAAAGCAGAAGTCTAAATAGCTTCCGTTCTTTACGACGTGACGCTCCGGGTTGTCTACACTTGTGTGTACGTCAAAGACGCGCCACTTACCGAACGGCAAGTAAACACGGTTCTCTAGCGTGAATACCACCTCCCGCTTGCCGACGTGGTAGATGGCTTGGTAATCAGCCGCCGTCTTACAATCCTGCGTCACGCAAACAATGACGCTGTTAGGCAGGCTGTATGGGAAGACGTCGTCCGTATTGGTAGAGCCCCAGTGCTCGTCCTTTGGCTTGTCCTGCTGCCCGAGGGCCAGTGCCGCCACACACAATAAAGTAGTCAGTAGTTTCTTCATTATTTCCTTTCCTCAAAACACCAGTCCAACAGCGCCATCAGCGCGAGTACCAAAAAGACCTGCAAAAATACAATCACCAAGCCATCATATCATACAACAATGGCATTTGTCTACATTAAGCGCTCGAAACCTAAGTTGTCGGCACGCTTGCTGCCGGTGACGTTCTTGTAACGCTTCAGGCTCTTGTCGGCGTTCTTGATCTCATCGACCGCAGCGAAGTGGTCTTCGGCACTGGCGTCGTTATCACCGCGCTCAAATGCCTTCATCCCGGCCAGCACGACGATCTCATGAAGCTGCCCAAAGGACATACCGTCCGTCAGCTCCACCAGCGCCGTTACGTCGTTCGCAGTCAACAAAGGACTGTTGAATTGCTGGAAGTAAACCAACCGCTGAGCAACCTGCGGCATGCGGAACTCAACCAACTTATCGAACCGTCCAGGACGCGTAAGCGCCGGGTCCAGGTGCTTAGGCTCGTTCGCCGTAGCGACGATGACCACTCCGTCGTTCTCCTGCACTCCGTCGATGACGTTCAAAAGATGCTGGAGGGTGATGCCGGAGGACTTCTCTTTCTCGCCGTCCTTGCCAACAAACAATCTGTCGATATCTTCGAGAATGACGACGGCGGGAGTCTTGCTCCTGGCGCGAGTGAAGACCGCAGTCAGAGACCCGTTATCCATCTCTCTATCCCCTAAATCGATGCTGAAGCCGTTCACGCGCTTGTCGAGCAACATCGCTCGTACGGTGCTGCTCTTACCGTTGCCCGGCAATCCATACAGCAAGTAACCACGCTTCCAGGAGAACCCCCGGTCGTGATACCACTTCTTGGCATTCAGGAAGCGCTCGAAGTCCGTCTTGACAGCAGCCAGGGTCTCGGGGTGCAGTACGATGTTCGACCAAGGGTCTTCCTTAATGTTGATGTTGAAGTCTTCCCCGGACTGGTTGTAGATGTACTTCTTGCCGCCACCATTATCCTGGTATGTCAGAAACTCCATCACTGCCTTGATGTCGTTCTTCTTACACACGACGATGACGCCGCTGTAAGCACCGTGGTCAAAGTAGTTCTGGTTCACCTTGATGAGCACTGCCGGTACGTTGTTGAACTTGATTCCGAGGGCCACACCACCAGCCGCGTGTAGTTCACCTCGGTGATTAGAGGTGATGGCTACCGGCTTGTTGTAGCTGAGCTTGGCATCGATCACACCGTACGTGTCGTCGATGTAAGGACCATCGAACGGGATGTCGAACAGTTTGGTTGGAATGTCCGAAAGCGTCGAATCACGCAGTGACACGACAGCCAGATCTTCCGTCTTGGTGGCCAGAGTGTTGGTGATGAAATACTTGTGATCCGCCAGCGCTTGCTCTCGGATCTCCGCTTCAGAGGCTTGGGCAATAGATTGGTACGACATGGTTGATATTAGTTCCAGAAGGTGAGAAAAAGGTTGGCGACGAATTGCAATGGTTTGGTCACCATGAGCGACAAAGCGCGACCGATGCAGAACGAGATGCTGTTCCAGTTTTCCCTGTATTCGGCCAGCTTGAACGCAGCCTCAGCTTCCCGCACCAGCGACTTTTGCAGCTCAGTCTGATAACGGCTCTTTGTCTTCTCCGAACGCGACAGACGCCGCCGCAACTGCACGACGCTTTCACTCACGAACATGGACAGCACTCGGATGTCGGATGCATCACAAGCCTGATCCGGCCAGTACTGGTAGGTGTTACCGTCCGGTGTATGTATCACAAGATTTCCGTCGTCCGTGACGTCCGGGTCGAAATGGATATAAGGCATTCCGTTTTCCACTAGATTGTCCGGTGTAGAGCTGTTTCTATTTAGGTACACTCCGGCCATGATCTCGTCAAACTGCTTTTGCAGTTGAACGTCAATGAAGTCGTTGAGCGGAACGTGGTACTGCGTTACCGGTGCCTCGGTAACTACCGCCTCGGGCTCCGAGACTTTCTTTGTTTTCTTCTGGGTTGCTTCTTTCTTCTTTGCCATAAGTCCTATTCTACAACATTTATTGTCAGTTGTCTACATTTGCTGAGCCCTTTATCAGGGCTTCACTTTCTTTACTTTGTGTGGTTCCGGTGAGCTGAGGGCCGCTAGCGCTGCTTGCTGCTCCGGCGTCAATATAGCCGGTGCATCAGACGTCGTCGGTACTTCGACCGGCGCTGGCGTAACATGCGTCACAACAGGTGCCGGTGCTGCTTCAAGGGCAGCTTTGAAACGACGTCTGGTTGCACGACGTTTCACCGTGGATTGCTCCTTTGCTGGCGCATAGTGTGCAGCCACGGCGCTTCCACCAATCTGTCGTACTATGACTGAACGCAGCTCTTGCAACGCGGCAATATCCTGGTCGATCTCAGTTAGCTTTGCCTGTAGAATATTACTCATACCTACAGCGTACGACGGATTTAGTTCGTTGTCAACGCGGTCTTCCGCTATTACCCCAACTATTCCGCGTCTTGTAGCTGTGGCGTTGACTGGGCGACGGTTTCGACCATCCGGCTGGATTGCCCAGGAAGTGTACGGCCACGCCGCTCGAAACAACGCGCTGAGTAGGTTTCCCACACGCCGCGCAAACGCCCGGCTTCCCTTCTGCTTCCTCGCCCTTAGTGATGGTACTGAAAAACTCCTCGGTCACATGACCGTCTTCACATTGATAATCAAAGAATGGCATTTTGTTGTCTACCTTATTTGAAACTTGGTCTCACTTTAATGTCGAGGTCAACGAGACGATAATTAGTCAGCACCTTCGACTCCTTAACACCGTTCGTTGTGTGGTAGTAGATCACCCCACTTTCGACGATACGGTGAACCTCCTTTTCATCCACCTTGAACAACAGCAGGGTTTGATCGAGTGATTCGTTGTAAACAGTGAACAGTCTGCCGATCTGGATGTCGTCAATCGTTAGGTTTGGGGTTGTTTTGCTGAAGTCGATGTTGTTCATTAGGTCAACTCCCTCACATTCATGTCTACCTCGGCCTTACGAAGGTCGGTGTTGGTGGTGCCATGATGCTGGAACCTGTCGAGTGTGTCGTAGAACTCGAAGTACCCATTGATAAATTGCAGCACTTCTTGGCTCGTCTTGAGATAAAGCATGCGCCTATGGTGATAGAGGTTGTATGCTGTGAAAAATTCACCTAACTTGATGTCGTTGAAGGTGATGACTTTTGGTTCTTTGGTCGTGACCTGGATAGTGTTCATTGTTGCTTCCCTAACTTGGACGCCAGATCTGCTTCGATCTTGCTGCGTAATGCAGCGCCGTCATCCTCCGGCTTGGCCTGCTCGTACCGTTTGCCGTCCTTGTTGGCGTTCAGTTCGAGGTCGGCAATCAGCTTGGCGCGAAATGCAGCCGTAGCTGGGTCCATCTGCAAGGCCGACACTGGGTCTCTTAGATTCTCTAGATCGACGGGTTGGGGCTCCGGCGCGGCCTCCACGTACTTCATGATCTCGGTGGACCGGACGCCTAACTGTGTCTTCCAACGGAATGGCTTAGCATCGAACGACGTCAGGTACTTCTTAAAGGCATCGCCGCGCTCGATCCACTCGTCCCATTTGACGAGGTGGTAATACTTGGTTCCTTGTGCGACAACGGCGTACTTCTGTGGGCCAAGCTGGTTGACCATGACTGCCGCGCCTATCGGCCAGCGTTGCGGGAAACCTTGCCGCTGCTGGGTAAAAAACTTAGGAACTACTCTGTTCTGTGGCATTGGTTTGTGGTGGTTCTTCTGTGCTCAGATTGAATAACCGGGTTAGCTCCGATACATCCGGTGAACTGGCATTGACGCTGATGATGCCGTCTGCAAGGGCCTTATTCGCATAGTCCAGTGCTTTCGTGACGTAGTGGATGATGTTTGCGTTCTCGTTGAACATGGCATTCTTCATGTGCTCCGGCGTGAACGAGTCCTGCCCGGTGCGTGCCTTCACGTCCATGTCCTCCAAGATCAGCGCACGAGCCGTCGAGTAGCTTCTGAGGATGCTGAGCATCAACTCGATGCCGTATGCAAAGAAGTACAACTCCTGCTCAGTATGCGCCAAGCTGACTTTTTCCACGAAGTCTTGCGCCGCCGCGTGACCGGCTTCCACGATTTCTTTGATTTTTGCTTCGTCCATTTGATTCTCCTGACATAAAAAGAGGGCCAGAGTTACCCGGCCCTCCCGGTGACTAACAAGGGAACAACTAGTTCAAGACGCGATCTTTGGCGCTGCTGACGTTGGTCGATCCACCGCCTAAGGCATCTACGTTAATCTTGTCTAGGTGCGCTGTGAGTGCCGCATCTGTGATGGCTTCGTCACTGAGCAGTATCAGCCCAACAGCCACGCGCAGAATTGGATCGAGTTGCTCTGTAGTGTACTTGCCGTTCTCTGCGTGAGTGGTGATGAACAGACGTTGAGAGGCGATAGCTGTGAACACTCTGCGCAACAGATTGATACCGGCGATGAAGCCCTCAGTCTGTTCTTCGTGTTTGAGCACTTCGCTCTTGATGGTTTCCAGAATCGACTTAGAGGACTTCTCTAGTGCTTGGAAGGTGTAGTCATCCAGCTTTTTGATGTCCTCGATGGTATCGTTTCGGAACGACTCAAGAGACGTGGCAAAGATGTTCATGACAGTCTCTACGCCAGCTTGGTTGCGTGCTAACTGTTCGGCGCTGGGCGCGGCGGTAGTGGTACTCATTAAGCAGCCGCTCCTTCCGCAGACACATCGCTTAGTGCCTGCCCGACGCGCTTGTCAAACTCTTCGATAACAGCCTCAAGCGCGTAGTGCTTGACGACATTACGCGAGGCGCGTAAGTTACCGATCAGGTAGCGCACTGCGGCGGCGCATTCAGCGGCGTCACGATTGCCGGTGGTACTAGCGAGATAGTAGTCCACTGTTGCGCGAGTGAGCGCAACGTCTAGAATCGTCTCAACGCCGTCCATGAAGGCATCGGGTTGTTCGAAGTTCTTACGCACGGTGGCCTTAAGCACATCCGTCCGATCTGAAATCAGTTCTTCAACCGCTTCGGCGGTTTCGTTGGTGGCGGTTTGGATCGCACGCTGTCCGGCGTCGTCGTACTCCTTGGCTGCTGAGCCGAATTCGGCTATAGCACCCAGTAAAATGGCTTGATGTTGTGTTGTTGGCATTGTTCCCTTTCTTTCTTTCTTTGTTGTCTACGGTTAGACGGCGGCTGGTTCTTGCTGACTGTCGTACGTGTCGGCGGTAAAGATGTTCTGCAAGTGTTCGAGTTCAGCGAACATAACAGACGCGGCCAGACACGCAAGGACGTGCTCAACTGCCAAAGCCCCCTCGTTGTTCAGCCGTTGATGAACCTTCAGCTCCAGCTCGTTGTCGGAGAATTCCTTCAAGGTATTCTCTTCGAGGGCATTTAACGTGACTTTGTTGAGTTCACCAGCCGCTTCCAGAGCATACGCAAAAGCGTCTCGCTCCCCTGGCGACATGGCACGCAGCTTGTTACGGACCTGTACAGAGAGGTCAGTGATAGCTTTTTCCGTTTCCTGGCTTGGTGTAAATGGCATATTTTATTTTCCTTTGTTAATCGCCGTATTAACCGGCTACGTTTCTAAGTATTGCACACTCTGCGTCTGTTGTCAACACTTGCCCACAAAGATTTCAGAGCATTACGCATGTGTTCAACTAACATCGTTAGGTCAGTGATATCCAGGCAAAAGTACGTGAGGTTGGTAACTGTCGCGCCGTCCGCTTTACAAGTCAACTTGACCTCCAACGCTGCCTCATTGGTGGGGTAGATTCCCTCCACTGCGAAGGAGACGCAATACTCTTTACTTGCGTCTACCTCACTCAGGAATATGTCGGCTGTAGCGCTCAGCACACTAAGCAATGACGTCTCCATTGATAGCCTCCAACTTCTCCTTGATCTTCTCCAGCACCTCTGGACTCTGCTTCAGCAGCGCCAGCGACGCTTCCCTGCCCTGGCCTAATCTCTCTTGCTGAAAGCTGTACCAGGAACCGGACTTCTCCACCACCTCTGCATCTACCGCTGCGTCTAACAACGAACCTACCTTGTCGATGCCGGAGTCATACCGCAGGTCTACCTCGGTCTCGCGAAACGGAGGGGCCACCTTGTTCTTCAGCACCTTGATCTTGACCCGGTTGCTGGTAGCAACTTCGTCCGTCTTCTCGGTAGCGATACGTCGTACATCCAACCGAACCGATGCATAGAACTTCAGTGCGCGGCCACCGGTTGTGGTCTCCGGCGAACCGAACATGACGCCGATCTTCTCACGAATCTGGTTGATGAATATCAGCACCGTCTTCGTGCGACTGCACGCGCCGGTAAGCTTGCGTAGTGCTTGGGACATCATACGAGCCTGCACACCCATGAAGCTGTCGCCGTACTCGCCCTCGATCTCTGCCTTGGGTGTCAGCGCCGCAACCGAGTCAACCACAACTACATCGAACGCGCCACTGTTGATGTAGCTGTCCGCGATGTCTAGGGCTTGTTCACCGAAGTCTGGCTGCGATACCACTAGAGAGCGGATATCTACGCCGTTGGTCTCGGCCCAGGCGGGGTCTAGCGCGTGCTCGACGTCGATAAACGCCGCATGTCCACCGGCCTGTTGAGCCTCTGCGATAGTAGCTAGTGCCAGAGTCGTCTTACCGGATGACTCCGGTCCAAAGATCTCCACCACCCGGCCACGCGGGAAGCCACCAACCCCCAATGCATAATGATCCAGAGTATAGACACCAGTAGGAAGAGGATCGACCACGATGCCGGTGTTATCGCCAAGACGCATGCTAGAACCAGAACCGTGCTGTTTATTGATCCTCTCGATAGCGGCTTGTATTGCCTTCTCTTTGTCAATAGCATCAGCGGAATTCTTCCGCGCCAGTATCGCCTTGACTTTTTCACCATTGCCTTTTGCCATTAGTTAACCATCCTTGAACGCTGGGTTCCGTAAGCGGGGATTGTCTCTGCTGATGCATAGACCGTACTGACGTCATCCAGCGTGCCACTCATGTCCTTGATATCTATCTCACCAACGACGTAGAAGCCTTTACCTTCCGCTGCTTTGGTGTAAGTCTCCTTCATCATTTGCAACACCTCTCCCAACTCCTCCGCATTCAGATCCAGCAACCGCATGTCGTCTTTCAACTGCACAGTGAGCACTGCCGACTGAATCATTCGGCCTCCGTTGCTTCTTCCAGCAATCGCTTCTGGTTACAGTCTTCGCACCAGAGACGTATCTTGCTGCTAGTCACGACCCAATGAGCCGGGGTGTGGTAGGCCATGTTCAGACGGCACCCACCAACGCACCATAGGTCGGAGTCACCAGCGGCCTGCTCATGAGCGCCGTCGATGCACTTACAACGCTTCTTACCAAGTGAGTTGCTTTGAGCGTGCATGTACAGGTTCACTGGGTGCAGAGAACGGGCCTTGAACTCTCGTCCCAAGACAACCTGTATCTTGGACTTAGTACGTTCCAGGTTTACGCGGTCTTCTTCGTTGAGAAGCCTTACCGCGTTGTCCCAGTCTTGATCTAAGAAGAAACGTAAGAAGAACTTGTAATGCTCCGGCGACAGAACTGCCTTAGCAGCCAGCTCGACGTCTGCGACGAAGTCTAAGCTGCAAGGTAAATGCACTAACGGGTTGCTCTGCCCGGCATCCGAGTTAGGAGTGAATCGATCAAACCGTGGCGGCTGACTCTTGGCTCGGTGGTACGCTGTGACCACGCGGCGAAAGATGCCACGGAAGTACTTATTAAGATTGAGTGGTTGCAATGGAACGTACGTCGCTCCCCTCTAAAAACTTCACGAAATCCTCCCAACGGATAGTCACCAGCGCCTCCGTGTGGTTGCGTCGGTGGATGAGCAGTTTCACCGTGGGTTTGGATTTGTACTTGCCAAAGTGGTCCCAGAATTCTGTGGTCACGTTGCAAGCTTCTTGTGCCTTGCACTCTATATCGAGTGGTAGGATACGCTTCGCGGCTGGGCTCAGAATGACGTCTACGCCGTTCTGACCCATTCCACGACTTTCGACGTCGTCATCTACGATGGTGGAGTCGAAGGACTTCAGGATGAGCCTAAGTTGGTCGCGAACTAACTGCTGTAGCTTGCGACCCTTGGCCTTAGCCGACGCTGTTTTCACTTGGAATTAACTGAGCCGCGCCGGAGATATACTCTTCGGGGCCAAATGCTTGCCAGTTGTCACCCTTCTTGTAGACCCACCCGACGGTCGCTACCTTGTGAAAGAAGTCGATGACTTCCTTTTCAAGGAATGTGAACGTACCGACGCAGGACTCGCCATTTTTGAAGCGCAGATAAACACGGTAGTTCTTAGCTACTTCGTCCGCTGGGAACGGAACACCTTTGTTTTCTGGCTCTTTTTTCGCTTTCATACTTACTATTTTACCACAAACTAACTCTGTTGTCTACTATTGGCCGAAGGCTTCTGACATCGTCCTGACAACGAGTAGGTAACGGTCAGACGAGGCATTGATCTTTTCCAGCGCCTCGTCGTCGCCCACCCTAATACCGAACGGGGCATCGCTGTACATATCCAGTTCCTCGATGTCGTACAAGTAGACATCCTGTTTGTTGTACATGAACTTGCTGCCAATCGGTGTAAGGTACATCGTTTGACGTCCGCACTTAACGTGATCAAAGACGGGTCCAATGTGGTACAGGTTAGGTGGAATTGGTCCGTTGTGACGGTCCAGTGCATGGATGTTGTTGGAGTACGGCGTGGTACCACTGAGGCATATATTAGTGATGACGTACGGCTTGACACCCTTCTTGATGAACTCGCCTTTTGCCGCTGGCGCGTAGTGAATTGTGTGATCGTCGATGGTATAAATGAACATGTTGTCTACCTTTATGGCTCTACCATGTCTTGTGGAGGCTCCCAGTCACGCGGTACATTGTGAGCTATCGGCTGCACAGGTTGGACCGGGTTGGCGCTCTCCGGCGCATGGTCGAAGAATTTGCTGATTGCTCCCTCGAAGTGCAAAGGATAGAAGCCGCCCGGCGACCGGCGCGTGCGATCTACGTACACGTTGCAAATAGGAGAGAATGATTCGGTCAGTTGCACCGTACCGACCATCGATAGCGCCGCAGCGTCTACGTCTGGAGTCAGTGCCTGACGGTTGAGGTTGATCATGGCGTCCACCGCTGCCTTCACTTGGCTTGATCCGTGGACATTGTCCGACGTGGCGAACTCGCCTTGCTTCAGGCTATGCGGCTGCACAACCAAGAGCAGGACTATGTTCAGCTCCATCGCCAGGGCCTTGAATGCGTTGGCGTTGTTGGCGATCTCCTGGGTCCAGTTGTCCTTAGCCGAGGAGAGTAGTTGCAGGTTGTCGAACACGACGAACTTGCAGTTGTAGCGCCGCACTGCCTGCCGGATCACGTCTGCTACCAGATTGAACTTGCGTTGCGCGGTGTAGGCGAATAGTAGATCGGCTTTGTAGTTTGCTACCATGCCCAGCGCCGTATCCAGCGTCTCTTCTGTGATGTCCTCCTCGACCGTCTCAGTCTTCATGGAGACCCACTTCTCGACCAACTCATCTGGTGGCATCTCTTCGCAGTGGACTAGCCCAGTCTCGCCGTACTCCTCAACCAGATAGTCGATGAGGTTCAGGCAGAACGTAGTCTTGCCCGTCTTAGGTGGGGCATTGACGCCGTAGACGCCGCCCTCACGAAAGCCCCCGAGTATCTGATTAAGACCGGCGAACTGGGTCTTGTATTTTGGGCCGAGGTTGCCGCCCTTCAGCCGTGTGCGGATGTTTTCGATTACTTCCCCGGTACTGACAACGCCGTCGATGTGGAACTTGCTGGCTTGCGCCGCCAGTTCCAACAGCTTCTCTTTGTTGCCGCCACCGTACCGGAACCATTCGTTTACGTCCTTCCCTGGCTTCGTCCCACCGTCCTCGGTAGGCACCTCAAACTCCGGCAGAAGGATGTTGTAGCAGCGTTCCATGCCGATGCGCTTGGCCATCTCCTTGGCACCCTTCTGACCGACGTCGTCACGGTCGTAGAGCAGGTAGATGTTGGTGATCTTTGCGTTGTCCAGCGTCGTCAGCCACCCTGCCTTGCCGCTGTTAGCTCCAGGTAGGCCGCAGACCTCGTTGATGCCAGCGCTGAGCATAGCCAGAGTATCCGGCTCACCCTCTACCAGAAACAACAGCTCCATGCCGACTTTGATTGCGTCTTCGTTGAAGATACGCGAATCGCGTCCTGACAATCCCCTGAAGTCTTTTTTGGCGGGGGGCAGAGCACGCCACTTCGCCTGCACGACTTTACCGTTGTGCCAGTAGGGTATGAGCAGGCCGGTGACGTTGCCATCGTTCTTGTGTGAATAGAACTGTCCGACGCCCAGTTTGAAGCGTTCGACGACGTCCAGCGTGAAGCCGCGCTCGTCTATCAGATAGTCGAATGCTGCTTTGGCTTCCAACGTCTCCAGCGCCATGAGTGTGTCGTGAGCCTTTTGCACGTCTGGCAGAGGCTCCGGCGCACTGCGCTTTGCCGCCACCTCGCGCATAGACACTTGCTGGAAGTTGCCTTTGTCCCCCAGGTACTCGCGCATAGTGTGCAGGTTGCCGCGCTCCCCGCACTTCTTGCAATCCCACAGACCATCTTTTTCTTCACCGCTGATATTGACGTAGCAGTGATTGCTACATCCGTTGATCGGACAAGTGTCGAGCACTGCCTGATCCGAGGATTCGTTGTACGACCACCCCTTAGAGATGATGTATCGTAACGCTTTACTGTCTTTCATTTGTCGTTAGAAATGGCTACCCAGGATGGACGGGATTAATGATTACCCCCAAGATCCGGCAGCAGCGTGTTATTCGGGCACGTTCCCAACGAACTCGCGATTCTCGTTGGTTCTTTTATTGAACGGGAAGAATGATTACTTCCAACTGGATACAGCCGTCATGTTATGGTTATTACGATTTGTCCAGTTCTTACGTCGCCGAGGTTGGCCAACCTCGGCTATTTCACCTTTACACTTCTGCCACAAAATCAACGGTACGGTTTATGCTTTTCAGCAAAGCCGACCTGCTTTAGGCACCGGCAGTGACTTGTTCAGCCAACCCCGGATAGCCATTACTAACTACAAAATCATCGCGGCCAGGGCAACTGTCAGAAAGGAGTCAGAAATGACAGCGCCCGGCCACGGCATTCGGTTGCGGAGTTACGCGTGTGAGGTAACGCTATAACCTGCTCGAACAGGTCTCAACGCCAACCGAAACTTAAGAATTGTCTATTACCAGCTTTACCTTGTCTGGTGGGTAAGGCACATAGTGATCGATCTCTTGCTCTGCATACAACCCCCAGGTGCGGTTAGCGTCGGTGAGGTCCACTATGTGACTGTATGTCTTCAGGAATGGTCCTGATTTACCACCGATTGTAGCGGAGAACACCGTACCTACTGGTATAAACAGTGCCGATATGGTCCTGCTTTTTGGATTATTTGTGAATTCAATGTTCATGGTTGTAAGTCCATCTCGTTTGTTTGCAGCGCCGCTTGGTGCATAGCTGCGTCTAATCCAAGAGACTTGGGCATGTCCCACTCGGCGTACTTAGATGTGTCTCCATCCTTCTCCACCCGCACGATGATCGAACTACGACCGAACCTGCTGTAGACCTTGAAGGTAATTGGAGGTTTGCCGCCCGTTTGTTCGATAGTGTAGGTGTTAACTGCTAACCATTTCTGTTTTGCCATATCAACCTTCCTATTATTGCACACTCTGCGTCTGTTGTCAACTATTGATCTTTAAGGATGACCCTGCTGTAGTTCACCCGATGCCAGCTTTCATACCCATCAGCCGGGAAGAAGTTGATCTTGGCGAACACGCCACGCGTTGAATAGAAGTCCACCCAGCGGTACGCCGCACCGTCAGCGTCGGTGAATATGGAAATGTCGGCTGCTTCTTCCTTATCCAGCACATCCTTATCGTCATTGCTGAATTGGTCTTCATTCACCGCCACCGTGTGATGGATTGCGGCCATCGTGTCCTCGATGCTAGGTACGTCGTGCTTGGTGACTCCCCACGCCGCCACCCTCCAGGCGAAGCCGTCAATCAGCTTCTCCTTCTTCATTACTAGTCTGCTCACTTTATTCATAATTCACTTCCACCGGCTGCTTACGCGCCTCTGCATTGATCAGCTCGGAGATCTTTAGATGCAGTAGGTGTCCGTCATGCTGCGACATCAGTTCCCACTTGGGCTCCGGCAGTCCGAATCTCTGGCACGATGAACGCAGCCAGGGTATCTTCTGAGGAGTTAGCGGGTCATGCGCCACCTTGCTGTCCAGGGACGGCTTCTGGCGCAACAGGTTAATGATGTGCCTACCGAATGTCCTGACACGGTCGTCGGCGTACCTGAACGCGTCACTGAGTGACTTCAGGCAGTTCTTATGGAAGTCCAGCCCGGCCACCGATCCAAATGCGTCGTAGGTACAGAACGGATTGCCCTCGATCCTGCGGATATGCACCTTGCCTTCTTTGTTCGGCAGGAGTAGCTTGTAGCCACCCTTACCGTCGGACATCCAGAGTAACTCGCTGTACTCTGCTACCTCACTGGGTACTTCCAGCGTCAGCAGCTCGACGTGCTCCGCGTACGCCTGCATGTCCTTAATCGATTCGAATTGCGAGGCATCCACCTCGCGCACGAACTTCTCTGCTATCTTTGCAGTCTCGTCGATGGCCTCGGTAATAGTCTTGCCTTCGAGGTCCAGCTTGGGAGGCAGGCCGAACACTGACGGCAACGACTGCACAGTGTGCTTACGCGTGACACATCCGGCGTCCAGCACCAGCGCATCCTTCTTACCTAGCCAGCCAGCGGCCAGGGCCGTCTTCAAATCGGTCTTCAGCTCCGCAGCCAGCCGGAGAGCCCGGCCCAGTGCCTGGATATAGAACAGCTTGGACTTCGTAGGTCTGGCGAACATAACACACTCCACACCTGGATCGTCCCAGCCTTCCACTAGTAGGTTGCAATTAAGAAGTACCTTGAACTCGTTGTTCTTGAAGCGTGCCTTCTTGTCTGCGCCGTTCTTGTCCTTGCCCCAGGTCGCCTCGGCGCTAACGCCGACACGGTTGAACTCTGCCGCCAGTTTCTTGGCGTGGTCTATGCTGACGCAGAACACGACCGTACGTCGATTCTCGCCTTCCTGCTGCCAGAACTCCACCATCTTTGCGTTGGTTTCTGGGGTGTTTATGGCGATGTTCAGTTCGTGGTTGTCGAAGTCCTTACCACGTATCGCTACCTTGTCCAGATCGACGGCCAGACGCATCCGCTTGCCACGCGGAGGCACTAACCAACCATCCTTGATGGCTTCCAGGATGCCGTAGTAGAAGCTAATCTCGTCGAACCGGATAGCCATAGCCTTCCGGTCGCCGCGCTCCGGCGTAGCCGTGAACCCCAGCAAAGGCTGAAGTGAACCGGCACCGAAGTAATCAAGCACCCGGCCATACTGGTCTCCCACCGCCCGGTGTGCTTCATCGACAATGATTAATGCGAATTCGTCAGGGTTGAACTTGCCCTTGCGTATGTCCATTGTCTGGACGGAGCTGACGCAGAACTTGCTCTTGCCGTCATCGACTGAGTCGCCCTTCTCCAAGGTAACTGCGTCGTCACCGTGCCAGATCATCAGCTTGTCTAGAGCCTGATCGATCAAGTCGTCGGTGTGCGCCAGTACCAGCACCCGGCCCTCAATCCCCATCCACTTTGCAGCGTTGACGAAGATAACGGTCTTGCCGGTGCCGGTTGCCATGACGATGAGCTGCGAGAGTACGTCGCTATCGAACCGATTCTTGATCGTGTTCAGGCAGTCTGTTTGATAAGGTCTTGTTTCCATGTTCTTGCCTAAACTTCTTGACTTCTACTATGATGTTCAACTTCGATCCCAGGCGGCTAGAAAGTATGCCGCAAAGAACACCTATGAGCATGGACATCATCAGGCTCACGATGCTGAAGTCGAAGTACCTGCCTACCAGGATGCCGACTATCAGCGCAACTACTAACCCTCCGGTCAGGGAGAGGTCATCCAGCACGCAACCTCCGAGTCTGGAAGAACCCATCCAGCGCCGGGAACTCCATCATCACCTTACGAGCGAATCGCGAGGTGAAGTTATTGTTGATCCTACCGGATGACTCGCCTTGCAGTATGGTATCGAGCCGGATCTTGTGCAGTACAGCGTCGATGGAGTACTTCTGGTAGCCCATCTCCTTGAGCTGCAAAGCCAGAGCGACTACCTTCTGGTAGACCTCGGGGTTGCGGTCGCAGAAGGAGTCGAACTCACGCTGTATGTAGTCGTTTGTGAACGCCGGTATAGGCGGCATACTACTTCCTTTTGTCATTTCACGAACCTCTTCAGCACCTTGGCAATTTGCTTGAACGACAAACCACGGTCGTTGAGCGCATTCAGACGCCAGCTATCACCGTACGGCGGCTTCCCTTGAAACTCGTGCGGCAGGCCGAAGTGCTCGTACACCTCTGGTGGCGCGGTATGCTCCGCAACGTGCTGAAAGGGACGGCGGAACATGTAGGTGTTGCTGCCTTCATCTCTCACCCAATCCCCCAGACCAGTATCTTCGTGATAGATCTGGCACATCAAGCCTTCCGTGCAGAAGCACTTGTCTTTAAGACTGCCTTCCCGCAGCACTCCGATAGTCTTCATGTACTTTCCGGATAGCAGGCGTCGTATTAACTTCTTCAAACTTTTATTCGTATTGTGCATAAGGCTCCAGTAGGTCTGCGAATTCTTTGAATGTGAGTCCCTCAGTGTCGTTCAGGGTTTGCAGACGGTACATGTGTTGAACTTTCTCCCAAGGACGTGACCACGGAATATTCTGTGGTATACCGAAGTACTCAATTACCTCTTTAGGCGCAGACTGGCTAGAGTAGGGCATAGAAGGCAGTCTGAATTCGTACTCATTTTTCTGTGTAAGTTCGAAGACCTCGCTCTTTACCCACTCGCCTTCGCCGGTTTCCTCGTAGAAGATGTCACACATGAGCCCCTCGACGCAAAAGCACCTGTCCTTCTTTGCGCCGACGCGCAGCGCTCCTTTGGCCTGCTCGTATTTGCCGCTGCGGAGACGGCGTATCAACTTCTTCAAACTTTTATTTGGGTTGTTCATACGTTCCTTTCGTAGTTCACAGCTTGCACCGAAGCCCACTTCGGTTGAAACAAAACACGAGGTGGTAGAGAGCTATCGGCATTTGATATTCCTCTGTAGATCAACACCGCACGCACCGGGTCACTGCCCAGCAGCCCTTCGAGAAAGGCGGCGTGTTTATTCGTCACCTCAGTTTTGAGATGCACAACGACGTGTACGTTGTAGCTCTTAGACAGCCAATAGCTGTAATCTGACACTCCGGCGAAGTTGTCCACTGCTTGCAACCCGCGTAGAAACGGCTCGTGCATTGTCACATTCACTGGACGGTCGAGGTCCACCAGGAGGGTTTTGGAATCACCCTTGATGATGTTGAATTCGCGCTCAATGTTGGCGATTTCGTCGTCGGACAAGTAACACGATGTGTACTCGTCAATTTCTTGAAGCTCAATAAGGTTAGACATCTATGTAATTAACTCCTTTCTGGTAAGTCACTGGCAGGGCCGCATCTCCAAACCAACTTATAAGCGCTAGCTCATACTTGTGAATTGACTCGTGACAGTCCAGGCACGTAGTCAGCAGGTTCTGTGGAGTGTCTTGTCCACCGTGGCTACGAAACACGACGTGATGGCCCTGTAGGTTCTGTCGTGATCCGCACACTCTGCACTTATAACCGTCGCGCTCCATGACGAACTCCACCAGCTTCCGGTATTCGTCCTGGGGTTCTTCCACGACAACTTGCGCGAGGAAATCGGCAACTATCAGCTCCAGACACCGTCCATCGCTGGAGTCTGCGGCTGTCATCCGGCGTACTCGCTCGAAAGCCTCAGGCAGCAACGTCTGGGAGAACTCTCGGTCAAGCTTGAACGTCTTGATGACGTGGTCGTTACCCTTCAACTCGGCCACCACCTCTTTGATCTGCTCGTGGGAGGATGTCTGCGCGGCGTCTAGTAACTCGTCAATGGTTTCCTTCTCGGTGTCATCCGGCATCGAGGCAATCTGCTTCAGCTTGGAGATACCAATGGCTTCCATCACGTCGTTGGCTATGTCGTGTCGGTCTTGTAGGTCCACGACTTGGATGAGGTAGTAGGCGCTGCGCTCTGATAGATCCAGACCGGCGCTCTCTACCCAGTCTCCGAAGTTGTTGAATCCGTAGTCGAGGTGGTAACCACCTTCCTTGATCTCTTTCAGGAGTCGGCCCAGCTCCAGCGATTGCACGACGAGCTTACCCTTGATCTCCTGCACACGTTGCAGCACCTGAGTCGGCCTGCCTTCCGTTGTCTTTACAATTTCAATGTCCATGTTTTGACTCCGTACCCGGCCTGGAAGGGTTGTCTACCCTTCCGGCCAAGTAACTCAACTAGAACGGTATCTCGTCGTCCGATGGTTGATAGTCGTCGTCAAAACGACCGTCGTTGATGCCGTCGGCAACAGCGTCCTTGACGAGGTTTTCATCGTCCTCATCGTCGAACTCCGGTTGACCGTTGTCAGTCAGGAACTGAGCGATGTTGGTTGCATACTCTGCAAGTGACGGGTCACCGTGCTTCGTAATCTCACCAAAGAATGGATCGTAATAGACATTGGACCCCTTCTTGTTCTCCGCGATAGAGATCTCGAATACGAGATCGACCGGGGAGACCTTGCGCTTCTGGAACGCACCAGCCTGCATCTTTTGTGCGAGGCGCTTCTTCAGCTCATCGAGCTGCTTTGTACCGCCGCGCCGCGTTTGCAGCCGGTAGACCATGCCTGTTTCCGGGTTGACAAAGATGATGTTGTCTTCCTGGCGGCATTGCGGTTTGATATCTCTGCCGTTGATTTTGTGGAACTGCGCTTTGGGGCAGACGATCTTGAATCGGCCATTGTGGAAGTATCCACAACGCTTTGCCTGCGGAGTCAGATTGGGGTTGTTGAGGATTGGGAACAGTCCATCCTTACTCTTGCAGATCGGTTTGCTGCCGATCTCACCGCTAGGCCAGCAGGTACGAGACTGACGGAAATTGACAGGGATTGCTTTGATAGTCTCAAAGACCTCCTTGGCATTCTTGTCGTAGAACACGCCGTTTGGTACGCCGCGCACTTTGCTGTTCTGCATCAACTCCAATTCGTTGATGGTAGGACCGACGTTGCCTAGTCCGAATGCAGCCAGATCCATACCGGAATCTTCCGGTTCGACCAACTCTGCGGCTAGGACAAGATCCGTCGTCGTTGTTAATTGTTGTTCACTCATTGTGTAGCTTTGTCTCCTAGATCAATAGGAGTCACTTGTTATTATGACACATACTGATCGTGTTGTCAACTATTGTTTAGATTTCCACGCCGCTCAGTGCGTGGCGAATACTACTCATTTCTTCGTCTCTTTCAAACCACCCGCGCCGCCACTGATACGCATCCATACACTGGTACGGGTTGGTGTCGATGTGACGACCGGCGCTGCACGCGTCCCGACCTTCTTGCCTAATAGCCCTTACCAGCCGCTTACGGCGGTTGCGCGGGGCATTACGCGAACGCAGGAACAACTTCTCCCAGCCTGCCTTGTCATCCATCTTAGGCAGCGCCAGGGCCTTCTCAGGCGTCAGGTAATTCTTAAGCTGAGACTCCCAGTACTTGTCCATGCAAGCTTGACAGCCGCAGTTCGGCTTATTGGCGTATCGGCACGGTGATGGCATGGTCGATTTTGTTTTGATCCTCTCTGCCACGGTCATAAGCATCTTGCATGGCACGCTCCAAGAGACTGAATAAATGATCCAGTGACTCGGTGCTTAGTACAGCGTACTTACTGCGTATCTCTTCGACCGTCTCCTCGTATATGTTCATTGCTTCTCCTTTCTAAACAGATTGCTTACCTCGGCCTCAGACAGCGGCCTGTAGGACCAGCAGTCAACACCGACGTCAAAGCTTTTCGACTCATCTCTAGGAAGAGTGCCGTGCGAATGGCCGTACAGGTGCCAGCTACCTTTGTGTGATCCAGGCCATACACGCATAGCGTAATGGCAGACCACTAAATCATGCCCCCTGGCCTTGGTTAGTCGTATGTCATCCACCGATGCAAAGAGTCCGGTGAATTGTACAAGATGCTTGTTGTATAGATTGAGGTCGTGATTACCCAACACCAACCGGACGTTCTTGCAGGCTATTCTCTCGCGGTATGACACAGCTTTATCTATGCCGCCGAAACAGAAGTCGCCTGCAATCACTAGTTCATCGCGGTCTGGGTGTCGCACCTCAGTGTTGATGTTGCTTATGATCTTCGCATCCATCTCCTCGACGGAGGCGAATGGCCTGGAGCAATACTTGATGATGTTCGCGTGTCCAAGGTGTAGATCGGATGTGAAGTAGGTCATAGGTTCCTTTACTGAGGCTCTTGGTATTCGCCGTAGGCGTGAAGCTTGAACGGGCTCACGATGACGTGCGGCTCGAAGTAGATCGGCTTACGCGCACCGTGGTCTATACAGACAATCCAAGTACCGTCGGCGGATGATGGCATGAACAGTCCATTAGGCTCCGGCTGCGGCAGTCGGTCGATGCCGTATTCCCGCACGCCACTCATGCTAAGCTCTGGTAGCTGCCAGGGTGCCATGCGCTCCGGCGCAGTGTACTGTACAGCGTACGGCAACCCGTACCCAATCGAATCACAGATGTGCCAGAGACGTCCTTCCATGTCTTGCGTGTAGGCGTACGTCGAGACGTCACCTTTGTCGCGGAGTTGATAGAGGTCGTGCAGCAGTCGCTTCTCCGTGAAGCGCGTCACGCCGGGTATCCCAACCTCGGATGCGCCTTCTTTGAGGGTCTTTTCTTGCTGCTGGTTCTGGATGTCGTCCGATGTTTTGGGTGGGACGTCGCACGCTGTCAGCGTGATAAGGAACGCAAGCACGATGCTACTGATAGCCAGCCTCATTGTGCCTCCTTCAGTTCCGCGATAAAGACGCGTAAGTCACGCGGGATCTCATCGTTGTCGAGACCCTCCGCTTGAGACAGAATCATACGGCGTAACGCCTCTTTGTGGGAGTCGTCCTTAGTTGATTCGTACTCCAGACGCAGCTCACTGATGTAGTCTATCTTGCCGCTGACGTATGAGTCGGTGTGTTCGTATACCTCGCGCCGGGCGTTTTCTTGCTTCGGTGCGAAGTACTTGTAGAAGGCGAGGTCGTGCCATGCACCGGCCCATTCCAGGCCGAGTCCGATGGCAACGATGCCGATGAAAAGTAAAACGTATTTCATATTTTTTTCCTTATTGAATGGTTGTCTTTGTCTTGCGAGGCTTCTTAGACAGCTTCGCGGCTACCCTCTCAGCAATCTTGCGGTCCTTCTCCGCTTGCTTCGCCAGACGTTGTGCTTCCTTCTCTTGTTCGCGAGTCTGCTTCTTGACCTTGTTCAGCCGCGCCTTGAGAGTGGAATACTGGTCCTTCTTGTCGTCTATGGTTTTGGCCAACCGAAGGCACTGTAGGCCGATGTTCGTGTCCGCTTCGAGCGTATCCGGCGTCAGAAGCTTGGCCTCAAACTCGCCATCCTCTTTGCCCAGGCGACACAATACGCGGTACTGTATCTGCTCAGACGCTGGTTCCCAAGGATTGCTATGTTTGTTGTCCAGGTACGCGGACTCTTCGTTCACGGCTTGTACGTACAACGCTGTCTGGTACTCGTACTCCGGCCACAGACCGTTGCTGGTCTTCCAGTCGGCCATGCAGATGACGTGCTTGAATGTCAGCGGTTCAAGACTGGCGGTCTCGTTGCCGTTGGCGTCGGTGCTAAACACCCACTCGCCACAGCACGTTGGATCACCGCAGGCCGAGAACCGGCACACACCGTCGGCAGTCCCGGCGTACTTGTGAATGATGCTGTAGATCTTCTCTTCAGTCTTCATCCACTTGACGTTGTGCTTGTACATCCAGTCCAGCGCCGCATTGACAGCGTTGGCTGCACGTTCATCCTCGGGACGATGAGCCAGCATCATTTCCTGCCTTGCAAAGTCGTTTGCGATGCAGGCTTTGATGTAGTTTTCGATCCAGTCGTGCGCGATAGAACCGACTACCGAGGCATCCTCTTTAGCGTCACGCGGCGCTGACTTGGCTTTGTTCAGCAGCTCGTCGAATTCATCGACGGTGTAAGCCTTCTCCGGGTCGAAGTTATCGCGGAGGTATTCGACGGCAATCTTAGCCGCCCACGGTACCAGCGCTGGTTTGTCCAGGATATGCACGCTGTCTGTTACGCCGGGGACCTTGACGTCACCCACGAAGTAGGCATGTTCGCCTTCATCGAAGATTAACTCGACGTCGCCGCCGTACAGCTTATACGCTGTTTTTGGTGCCTCGTCGTTTAAGCTTTTGAGATCGCTTAGATCCGGTAAGTTTGCGTTTGGGTTTCGCGCCGACGCGTTTAATAGTTGTTCGAGATTCATCTTTGCTTGATTCCTTTGCGGCACAGTGATCGCAGATGAAACCGTGCTCTGCTGTCAATACTCCAAACCTCACGTAGTCAGCGCACAGTGTGCATTCGCCGCTGACTCCGTGAAGTTGTTTTGTTAGGGCCATCGCTCCTCAGTATATCACCCGTCTACGTCTGTTGTCAACTATTTGAAGGGACCTGAGTACGCACGCGTTCCTTATACAAGCGCTCCAGCTTGTCCAGGGAAGCCTCGACGTCCAAGGGCTTGCCGTACTCCTTGTATTCCGCTTCAATACGGTAACTACTCAGTTGTTTCCGCTTAGCCGTCAGCTTGCGATCCAGGTCGTTCACCTCATGCACCAGGGCCACAATGTCATCACGCAGTGTATAGACACTAGGAGCCCTATTGAATGTGCCACGCTTAGTTGGCTTGGCTAACAACAGCTTTCCGTTACCAGCGTGGATGCCGGTGATTACATTATCATCACCGTATTCGTCCACTACAGCGAGGTTCAGCTTCCGCTTAGATGCTTTCTTCTTCCGCTCTAGCTGCTTGCTGATCTGTTCCTTAGCACCTTCCAGTGTCTGTTCGCAGATACTATGGTCATCTACGTTGGCCCTGAAAACACCATATTCATCTACCTCGATGACATAATCATCCATTGTCCAAGTCATTAGTAAACCTCCACGGTACCGAACGGACGACCGGACGGTGCTATCACGACGGTTGCTACGTCGCCTTTGTCGTTCCAGATCAGGTTAAGATCTGACACCAGTTTGGTCTGTTGTTTGATGGCCTTGATGATGTGCTGATCGTCGTCCTGGCGCATCGGTTGATCCCAGGTCAGCTCATCCCGGCCAATGTTCTCAAAGTGTACTGTGCTCATACAAAGCTTCCCTTCTCTTTCAATTGCCCAAGTAGGCTCTTAGCGTACATACCTGCTTCCCAGCGGTTTAGTACGTCGTGGTATGCGTCATGCTCATGTACTATGACCTCGACGTCGTTGAACACAAAGCATACTGGCTCGTGTGCGTACTTCGCCAGCTTAAGTGCTCGGTCAGCGACGTTGTAGATCATCCCGATTTGTTGCTTATCAAGATGGATCAAGCGGCCTCCGTTTCCAGCGCATCCAGGTATCTCTGGTAGTTGTCTTCATCCCACTCCGCTGGTCTGCCGCAGAAGCAGCGCCAGCCGTCATTGGGGTTGCTCATCTGACTTGCGTAGTCCTCGTGGCTTAGGAACACTTGTCCGTGATGAGGGCATTGGACCGCCCACGGCGTATCCGCCTGCTGCGAGGATTTCTGCTGCGATTTTGAGTTGTAGCTTGAGCTGGCGTTCTGCATATGTTGTTTCTCTCTTTCGTTGTTTCTTGGTTTTTTTCTTTGGTGGTTTTGGGTCTGGGACGTATCCCATATCCCGGTACTGACGTTCGCCAGTCTCACGCGCCTTAGACCACTTACTGTTGCGCGATTCACACATCACTATCAGCGCCTGTACAATGTCTCCTACTATCTCGTACATCCCAAGCTTCCGGTTGTTACGCCGCAAGCGCTGCTGACGATATAGCTTCGATACGTCCTTGTACAAATAGCCTTTGCGAAACTCCTTCAATGCGTCCATTCTTTTCCTTGTCTAAGTGAACTCGCCTGCATAGTGTGCAGGTCACCGGCACCAACTTGATGCCGGTTAATCTCTCGGTGTATCTGGCGACAGACTTAGCAGACTTGACGTCGGCGTAGCCGTGTTGCCTGCACCCGTTGATCATGAACCCACCTCCTTTGGAATGCTGAGCAGGAAGCGTGCAGCCAGCCAATCGAGCTGCTGCTTTATTTCCTGTCTGAAGTCCAGTCCATCTATAAAGTGAGCCATTGCTGCTAGGTCGTGGGCTCTTTGTAGGGATGACAAGAAGTCCATGTCGTCGGTCGGTGGATCACTACCCAATACACTGAACAGCTTCCTCACGTTAAGACGATTAATGCCGGTGCAGGTATCCGTCTGCCAGCCCTCAGCAATAAGCTGATTAAGCTTTTCTATCTGCTCGTCGGTTAGTAACTGACCTACCGCACACCTACCGTCGTCGGTGACGTAGGCGCATCTACCTTGTTGCCAGCCCGGTTTTTCACCGCGTACCACGTACGCATCCCATACCTTGTCAAAGATCTGTTGATTAGTTAGCATTTGATTTCTCCTCAGGTATTTGCAGATTGAAACTTGTGGCGACTAGGCGCAGCCGCTCCTCGACATAGTCTCGGAATAACGCGAGGTCAATATCAGCCCCCGAAAGGTCGCTTGCCATGTTAGCAGCGCTGTCGTGTGCGGTTTGTAGGTAAGTTAGTAGAAACACATCTGTAACTGGAGCTTCGTAACCTATATACGAGAACAGTGACACCGCTACTACGTCGTTGATTGTTGAGGCGTAAAGGTCTCGTCGTGGCTTAAAACCTTCGTCTAATAATTGCTTGACCTTAGCTAATTGCTCCTCAGTCAGCAGTTGCCCGACGGCGCACTTGCCACCATCTTTGGTGGGATACTTGCACTTGCCCACCTCGTAGCCGGGCCTCTCACCCCGGACGACGTACGCGTCCCACACTTTGTTGAAAGCTTCTTGATTCGTCATTGGTTCTTTCCGACCTCCTCTAATACATCCGCTATCTTCGGGAAGCTGTAGCCCTTGTCGTTCAACTGGTTCAACTCATACACACCGTCGTAGGCGCGGCTGGTACACTCCTCTGGCACTGGCAGGCCGAAATGGTCATAGACCTCTGGCGGCGCTGTTTCGTAGGCATCGGCAAGAGAATTGCCGCGCAAGCTAAACAGATAATCTCCGTGCCAGTCACGAGAAATCCACTCACCTTTGCCGGTATCTTGGCGGAACATCTCGCACATCAAGCCCTCAACGCAGAGGCACCTATCAGTCAGCGGTCCTATCCTCAGTGCTTTCTTGGCCTGTTTGTACTTACCACTTCGGAGGCGTTTGATCAGCCTCGTTAAATTCTTGTTCATTACTCCTGTTCTCGTTTCTTGTGTTTTGGTTTTCTTACGTTTGGTCTTGTCAGGGATGACCAGGGAAGGCTTCGGAGATCCGATGCGTTCCCTGGCAACAGCCTTAACTCTCTGCGACTTTGAGACGGCCATACTTCTTGCCAACCTCCATGATGAATTCGTGCTGCTCCTTCAGTTGTCTACGTTTCTTGGTGTCCCATACATAGTCATGGACTCTGACGAACACCGCTTTGAAGGCACAACCAACTATGGCCGTCTTTAGTGCGGTGCTCAACTGTGTATGGGTGAAGAACGCAATGCACGAGGTTGCTACGAGTAACAACGTGGTATACAACGTAGCGAACCGGGTTATGTCTAGTAGGGCTCTAGTGGATGACATCGGCCTCCCCATCTGACCAGTCGAAGATCACCTTGGCGGCGTGCGGCTCCGGCGACAGAGTCAGCTTGATCTGTGATAGATCGGCCTTGGGGTTCTCGCGCTTGATTTTGGCATACAGCTTGCGGCTGATGTCCATGCAGAGCCTTTCGCAGCTCAGCGGCGTTGATTTGATGGTGTTTAGGAACTTGTCGATACCAATTTGGTCGAACAAGAATTCCCGCTCGTCGAGCGAATCAGGGTTCATCTTGCAGATAAAATCGTAGTTGATCCGCAGATAACCGGACGGTGTCGGCGTACCACAATGGACGTCGCCCAACGTCTTAACAGTGAAGTTGCCCGTCCGTTCAATGGTTAGGCTTTGCATAATAAGTTGTAAACTCCTTCGCTTTCAATAAGCTTGCTGATCTTGTTGTAGGTCTCCTCATCCACTGACCAGTAATTTTCGTTGTCGTGGTTAGTGGAAACTGCGAACCACGCGGCGTCATGTTGCCCAAGCAGATTAATGTTTTGTATAGGCACGGTGACGACCGTACCCCGCCTCGTTTGGAATTTAATGAACATGCTTCATCCCGCTCCTTCTCGGTGGTGAATCTGTCATCAGCTTTAGGGACTTTGAACCCGTCCGCACAGTATGCGGAGTAGCTTTACAGTAGAGGCAGGACTGTGACTGGCGTGGTCGATCCTGCCCCTGCGCTGTTTATTCTGTTGTCAGGCGCTGACAACTTCCTTTGTTACATACATTTAGCTCTCCTTCTAGCGTTTGTACTACTCGTCCGTTAAAGGTTCTAAGTTTGTTTGTTTGTAAGGGTCATTGTGACCCCATGAATCTATTACAGCACATGCCGGAGTCTGTTGTCAACTGTTACCGACATGCTATTTGGTTCCTCCTGTACAATCTCGATCACGAGATTCTCGGCAGGATAGCAACGGATGTACAACAGCTCACGCAAAAGTAGATCTAGTTCAGACCCGCTGTCCGCGACGGTGTAAAGGTCGCCGTAGGATACTTTGTACTTGATCGGTTTATTCATTCGACCTCCACGGTTACAACGTCTATCCACTTTCCGGTGCTCAGCAGCCTACCCTTGGCGAATTGGCGTACGGGATCGACTTCGTTGTTGCGGCGGGGAATGCCTTTGTACTTATAGATACGATGCTTATCGCCGTCCACATCGATGCCGTACACCGTCTTGCTGTAGTTGCACAGGGATCGATTCACCGATCTAGCGTTCACGAAGCCTGGTAGGCGATACGTCATACGAAGACCTCGTTCCCAGTCCTCTAACCAAGTACCACGATTAGCGCCCGGCAGATTCGTCTCGAAGATTCGGAACTCATCAGAGCACAGTGATGACTCCTCAATGGCTCGGTTACGCGCATCTTCCAGCGTCTCGTGCTGGAAGGTGTATCCTGATGACCTCACTTCAAACATTCAATTTCTCCTTTGTGGTTTATTGCATGCATGGCATGCCTCGTACGATACGTCGGTCTTACACTCACAATGCTTTGGTGGCTCCTCGCAGACCGGGCAGATTTCGCCAGCATCTAAACAGACTTCGCAGTCATATTGACCAAGCGCGGGGGACATTAAGCTGCCTCCATTAGTTGCAGGAAATGGACGTCGTCCTGGATCTTGCCAGACAACGTCAATACGTTGTTGACGCCAGCCGCGTCACGCTGTTTTGCAGCGTTAGATGACACGACGGCCAGCTTGTTGAGGTTCTCTTCGATGCGCCGTTGCGCTCGAACGATGGCCTCTTGCAGAAGAAACTGATCTAAGTCGTCATGGACGGGGGTTGTTGTCGTCATACGTCTCCTTTCTCTTTGCTTTGAGTTCGTTGAACTTCTCGTTTGTGATACGCACTGCGTCCTTGTACTGGGCAGTCGTGATGGCCTTGTCGCTGAGCCCAGGCGCGTTGATGTGAACTTCGTAGGCGTCCTCTACAAGAGTTGCCATATAGCGTGCCTCCGTTGCCTGCCCAAGGAACTGTTCGCGCAATGATGATGATGACGGCACGGAATCGCACTCGACAGCGAACTCAGCGTATGAGTCAGCCGCGGTCTGACAACACT
>CAVOJX010000030.1:0-92308 GCA_963696305.1 Bryobacterales bacterium
ATCTTGATCGTTTCGATGCCGCGCCAAATCACCGCTATGTTCAGCAGCCAAAAAAGGAAGAAACAGATCCATGGGGCCGCACTGCCATTGGTCAATGCCGGGTCGACAATTCGCAGCATCGAATAAATGGCTTGTCCGCCAATCCAAGTCTGGATGCCAAACCACCCGCAAGCCACAATGGCACGCAGCACGGCCGGCACATTCGCGCCACGCACGCCAAACGAAGCACGCACCAACACCGGGAATGGAATTCCGTATTTTGTTCCGGCGTGTGCGTTCAAAAGCGTCGGCGCCAGAACAATCAGATTTCCCAACAGAATCGTCCCAATTGCCTGCAACCAGCTCATGCCTCCGGCGATCAATCCGGACGCGAGCATATATGTCGGAATGCAGACCGACATAGCGACCCATAAAGAAGCGTAGTTATACGTGCCCCAGGTTCTTTGTGCCGGTTCAACGGGCGCCAAATCATGGTTGTAAAGCGCGGGATCGTATCCAACGATGGTCTCGACGGTCGCCATCTGCTTAGGGTAAATGATTTCGACGAAAAACAGTACCGTCGAGACAACAACGCGCAGGCCCGAGCTAAGATGGTTAATCTCAATGCAAACTGACGCGCTTGCTGAGCACTTGCCGCCGCTAAGCGATCATGAAGCGCTGGTGGAAGCCAACCGCTGCTTGTTCTGCTACGATGCGCCCTGCACCCATGCTTGTCCGACCCACATTGATATTCCGCGCTTCATCAAAAAAATCGCGAGTAGTAACCTGGCAGGCTCCGCGCGCACCATTCTGGAAGCAAATCTTCTGGGCGCCACTTGCGCCCGGGTCTGCCCGGTGCAGGAGTTATGCGAAGGCGCGTGCGTGCTGGGCGTGGACCATAAACCCATCTCAATCGGCCGTCTGCAGCGTTACGCCATGGATGATTTCTGCTCGCATGGCGCACTGCCCTTCGCCGCCGCTGAACCTACCGGCAAAAACGCCGCCATCATTGGCGCAGGCCCCGCTGGACTCTCTTGCGCCGGCGAACTAAGGAGGCGCGGGCACAACGTCACGCTGTTCGAAAAGCGCACCCTTCCCGGGGGCCTTTCGACGTACGGCATTATCAGCCTGCGGGAACCGATAGAAGTTGCGGTCGCCGAAGTGGACATGCTGAGACGTTCCGGTGTCGATGTCGAACTGGGAGTGGAACTGGGCAAAGATCTCTCGGTTGCCGATCTGCAGAAGAACTTCGGAGCCGTGTTTCTAAGCGGCGGACAAGGCCACACACCGGAGCTGGGTATTCCTGGCGAGGAGCACATCCTGGACGGCCTTGCCTACATCGAACAGAGCAAGCTTAGCCCACACGCACTGCAGATTGGCCGCAAGGTTATTGTGATCGGCGCGGGCAACACCGCCATTGATTGCGCCACCATTGCCAAGCGACTCGGTTCATCCAGCGTCACCGTGCTGTATCGCCGTTCGGAGCGCGAAATGAGCGCCTATCAACACGAATATGAATTTGCGCTGAGGCAAGGCATCGAGTTTCGCTTTTTCACTCAGCCGGCGCGAGTGCTGCTGGATAACGACGAGATGGTGGGTGTGGAATGCGTGGCCACTGGTCCCAACGCCGAACGAATCCCGGGTAGCGAATTCATTGTGGCTGCCGATCAAATTGTGAAAGCTATTGGCCAGGTGCGTCCGACCTTAGCCAGTCTGCTGGGTCTTCGCACCCAGCGCGGCTTCATCCAAGTGGATGCCAACTTCGAAACCAGCCTGGCCGGGATCTATGCGGGAGGCGATTGCATTCGTAGCGTTGGAAGCTGCTCCACAGTTATGGCTGTCCAGGATGGAAAGCTCGCCGCTGCGGCCATTCACAACAAGCTGATGGAGGACGGCGCGCATGGCTGACTTAAAAATCGATTTCGCAGGCATTAAATCACCGAACCCATTTTGGCTTGCATCCGCGCCTCCGAGAAATTCCGGAGCGCAGGTGCATAAGGCGTTCGAAGCCGGTTGGGGCGGCGCAGTCTGGAAAACCATCGGCGCGCCGGTTCTGAATGTCTCGAACCGCTACGGCGCCTGGCATTACGGCGAACAGCGCATGCTGGCCATCAATAATGTGGAATTGATTTCGGATCGCCCAATAGAAGTCAACCTGCGCGAAATTGCGGACGTCAAACGCAACTGGCCTGACCGCGCCGTTATCGTATCCGCGATGGTGGAATCTACGCCCCAGGTTTGGACTGATATTGTCAAACGTATTGAAGACACGGGCGCCGACGGCATCGAACTCAACTACGGCTGTCCGCACGGTATGAGCGAACGCGGAATGGGCGCAGCAGTCGGACAAGTACCTGAATATTGCGAGCAAATTACCAGTTGGGTGACTGCTGCCGCGCATATACCTGTCATTGTTAAACTGACACCCAATATCACCAACATCGTTGCGCCCGCGCGGGCCGCCGTGAATGCGAAAGCCAATGCGCTTTCACTGATCAACACAATTAATTCCATCGTCGGCGTGGACCTGGATAGTTTCGAAATCACGCCTAACATTGGGGGCAAAGGCGGGCATGGCGGTTATGCTGGACCGGCCGTGAAACCGATTGCTTTGAACATGCTTTCGGCCTTGGGCACAGACCCAACAGTTGCCAAATCCAAACTGCCAATTTCCGGGATGGGTGGCATCTCGAATTGGAAGGATGCCGCCGAGTTTCTGCTATTAGGCGCAACCAGTCTGCAAGTATGTACCGCTGTGATGCATTACGGCTTCCGCATTGTTGAGGATTTGTGCGATGGGCTATCGAACTGGATGGACCAGAAAGGCTTTCACTCGATCGCGGAAGTCAGCGGCAAAAGCCTTCGGCACATCTCCGATTTCAAAGATTTCGACCTATCTTTCAAAGCGGTCGCGCGCATCAACACAGACCGCTGCATCAAGTGCAATCTTTGCTACGTAGCCTGCAACGATACCGCCCATCAGTGTATTGATCTGGTCTCCGCTTCCGGTGCGATTGTTGAGCCGTATGCTTACGCGGCGTCCTCGAATGGGAAACAGGAAGCAACCGGGACTCGTCCCCAACCGCGCGTACGCGAAGCGGATTGCGTCGGCTGCCGCCTTTGCTACAACGTCTGCCCGGTCCACGATTGCATCGAAATGGTGGAACTTCCGCCCTAACGCCCCTCCATAACGTGGGAGCAACTTTCGCAAACACGGCCGGAGGTCACGACTGACTGGGAAGCCATGAAACAATATCGTGAGCAACAGGGAATTCACATCCATTAGGAGCGTCACTACGTTGCCGCTGCTCATCAAAAATGGCGAACTGATTACTTCCGACTCACGAACCAAGGCAGATATTCTATATTGAAGGTGAGACCATCGCCAGAATCGGCCAGAATCTGGATGCGCCGCCTGGCACTGAAACCATTGACGCCGCTGGCAAATTCGTTTTCCCTGGTTTCATTGATCCGCACGTGCATATTTATCTGCCCTTTATGTCCACTTTCGCCAAGGACACGCACGAAACCGCCAGCATCGCGGCCCTAATCGGCGGCACAACAACGTACATAGAGATGTGCTGCCCTTCGCGTTTGGACGATGCGCAGAGGGCTATGCCCTCTGGAAGGAGAAGGCCGATGGACACAGCGCCTGCGATTATGCCTTCCACATGTCTGTCTCTAAGTTCGGCGATAAAACCGAATCGCAGTTGCGCGAAATCGTCCGCGACGGCACCAGCTCCTTCAAAGTCTTCCTCGCCTACAAAAACTTCTTCGGCGTCGAGGACGGCGAATTGTTCAGACCCTGCGCTGGCACAAAAGCTTGGCGTCATTACGTACGGCGCATTGCGAGAATGCGGAACTCGTCGCGCGCCTGCAGCAGGACCTAATCGCCGCAGGCAAAATCGGCCCCGAGTGGCATGAACCAAGCCGCCCCGAATCTGTTGAGGCGGATGGCACGCATCACTTCGCAACTTTTCTTGAGAACACCGGGGCAGCCGGCTACGTTGTTCACCTGTCCTGTGAACCCGCATTGGAAGCTGCCCTCGCTGCCAAAAAGCGCGGAGTGAACATTCATATCGAATCCGTGCTTCCGCATTTTTTGCTCGATAAAACGTATGCGGAACGTCCCGGCGTCGAAGGCATGAAATATGTCATGTCGCCGCCGTTGCGCGCAAAGCAATCAGGCGAAACTATGGGAGGCCTTAAACGCAGGCCTCATCGATACCGTTGGCACCGACCATTGTCCCTTCGATACCGAGCAGAAGTTATGGGTCAAGCGGCTTTCACGGAAATCCCCAACGGGATCCCCGGTATCGAGGAACGCGTGAATCTGCTGTACACTTACGGAGTCAAACAGGCCGTTTGGACATTCACCGTTTCGTCGATGCCGCCAGCACCAGAGCAGCCAAGCTGTTCGGACTGTTTCCGCGCAAAGGCACAATTGCTGTCGGGTCGCGATGCTGACCTTGTTGTGTTCGATCCTACCTACAAAGGCACTGTGTCGGTGAAGAGCCAGCACGTCAACAACAACTACAACGGTTTTGAAGGGTGTCGAATGCAGGGCCGACCCTCCGCCGTCGCGGTTCGCGGCAAAGTGCAAGCGCGCGATGGCGAATTCGTGGGCGAACGCGGCCGCGGCGTGTTCCTGAAGCGCGACCCTGTCCATTAACATGCCACTCGATCCCCAACGCAGCATTCGCCGAACTAAAAGAACTTCGTGCTCTGACCGAAGACAGCCAATGGCGCACAACGCATCGCCTGGACCGACACCTGGCTCAAAGCACGAGAATGGTACGACACCAAGCTAGCCGGCTTGGGCGTCGAACAACATCGCGATGATGCAGGCAACAACTGGATCACGCTGCCCGGCGCATTCTGACAAAGCGCTGATTCTGGGAAGCCATCTGGATTCCGTTCCCAACGGCGGTTGGCTTGACGGCGCCTGGGCGTGATGTCAGCTCTGGAAGTGCTGCGCCGCATCCATGAAGAATTCGCCGGCAAGCCGCCTGTCACGATTCGCTTGGTTGATTGGGCCGATGAAGAAGGCGCGCGCTTCGGCCGCAGCCTCTTCGGCTCGTCAGCTTTCGCGGGCACGCACAGCATCGAAGCTGACCGGGTTCGGACCGACCGCGATGGCGTTACGCTTGAACAAGCTTTGGCTCGCTGCGCTGTCAACATCGAAAAGGTCGCCGACGCTTCGGCAGAGCAAAAGAACGCCGCTGCTTATCTCGAAGTTCACATTGAGCAAGGCCCGGTTTTAGAAAATGCGGGTCTGCCATTGGCAGCCGTCCTTGGCACTAAAGGTGTTGAGCGGCATGCCATCACCTTCCACGGCCAGGAAGCGCATTCCGGGTCCACGCCCATGGCCGTCCGCCGCGACGCTCTGGCCGCAGCGGCTAAACTCGCTCTGGAAATCCGTCCGATCGCGCGAAAACACCCCGATGCGGTTTGCACTATGGGCAGCGTCAAAACATATCCCGGAATTGTTACTGCCGTCGTCGGACGCTGCGAAGCCACTCTGGATCAGCGTGATCTGGATCCAGCCGTTCTGGCACAGATGTATCGACGAAGCGCATGCCGCGTCTTATCGTTTTGCGTCGGAAGAGCGCTGCACGGTGGAATGGTCGCGCATCTGGAGCATTGAACCTGTGCCGTTTCATCCCGACCTCGTCGCACTGTGTAAGCCGCCATCCAAGAAACCGCAGGCCAGGGCCTGCACCGTTGCCTTCCGGTCCTCTGCATGATGCGGCCGAAGTCAGCCGCTGCGGCATTCCAACCGTCATGATGTTCGTGCAATCGCTGCGCGGCATCAGCCACAACAAGATTGAAGACACAAAAGAAGAAGATCTGGAAAAGCTAGTCACCGCTTACGACAGGCTAGCCAGCAAAACGATACAGTGGATTTTGAGCAAGGAGAAGTAACTATGGACTCCCTCCATTCCAAGCAGAGTTGTCCAGGACAATCGCGATTACACGTTGTTTTCCTGGTCGGTGCAGAACAGCGCCAACCCCATGCACATGACCAAAGGCCAGGGTGTCTGGTTCTGGGACGGGGACGGCAACAAGTGGCTGGACTTTAGTTCGCAACTCATCAACCTCAACATCGGACATCAGCATCCAGGCATGCTTGATGCCATCAAAAAGCAGGTGGATGAACTCTGCTTCGCCGGCCCCGGCTTCGCCACGGAACCGCGCGCGCTGCTGGGTAAAAAACTAAGCGAAGTGACCGGACTTGCAAAATCGTTCTTTACCCTGGGCGGTTCCGAAGCCAATGAAAATGCGATTAAAATAGCCCGCCTATTCACTGGCCGCGATAAGATCATCACGCGCTATCGTTCGTATCACGGCGCAACCATGGGCTCCATGACTGCTTCGGGAGATCCGCGCCGTTGGCCGGTGGAACCGGGCGTCCCAGGCAGCGTGCGCGTCTTTGATCCGTATTGTTACCGCTGTCCGTTCGGGAAAACTGTTGATTCCTGTCAGCGGGAATGCGTCAGCCACATCGAAGAAATCATTCAAATGGAAGGTCCGCACACTATCGCGGCCATTCTCGTCGAAGGCATCACCGGCTCAAACGGTCTGCTGGTGCCGCCTGACGATTACTATCCGAAACTGCGCGCTCTTTGCGACAAATACGGCATCTTGTTAATTGACGATGAAGTCATGAGCGGCTTCGGTCGGACGGGAAAATGGCTCGCAACGCAGCACTACGGCATAAAGCCCGATATCGTAACCTGCGCCAAGGGCCTTACCAGCGGTTACATGCCATTGGGCGCGGTGATCGTTTCTGACCCCATTGCAGAGTTCTTTGAATCCCGCATGCTTTGGGGCGGCCTTACTTACAGCGGCCATCCGGTTTGCTGTGCCGCTGCGGTAGCGAACCTTCGCATCTACGAGGAAGAGCACGTTTTTGAAAACGTTGAAGTGCAAGGACGCTATCTGGCTTCGCGCTTGGAGCGCATGAAAGCGGAAATTCCGTGCGTTGGCGACGTGCGCTACAAAGGTCTCTTCAGCGTCATCGAACTGGTGAAGGACAAAACAACGAAAGAGCCCCTGGCCCCGTTCGCCGGTTCGAGCCCTGAGATGACCGCACTGGCAGTCTATCTAAAATCGAAACACGTTTACGCCTTCACGCGGTTCAACATGCTGTGGGTCTGCCCGCCGTTGATCATCACGCAGGAAGAACTGAAACACGGTCTCGACATCATCGAACAAGCACTTCAGCAAGTTCCCGTCTCTGAACAGGAGTTAGTACATGCCCGTCCTTGAAACACCCGCTCAACTTCGCACAGTCAATCATTGGATTGGCGGCAAACTGGTGGAATCCACATCCGGCCGCGCTGGCGCCGTCTGGAATCCTGCCACTGGCGAACAGCAAGCCGCAGTCGCATTTGCCAGCGTCGCCGAAGTCGATTCAGCCGTAGCTGCAGCTAAAGCCGCGTTTCCCGCCTGGCGCGCCACTGCCCTCTCGCGCCGCGCTGAAATTCTTTTCCGCATTCGCGAACTGGTTGACCAGAACCGCCGTCAAATCGCGGCATTTCTAACTGCGGAACATGGCAAAACCACGGCCGACGCATTGGGCGAAGTGGCACGCGGTGTAGAAAATATCGAATTTGCTTGCGGCGTTCCCAACCTTTTGAAAGGCGGCTTCTCTGAACAGGCCAGCCGCGGCGTGGATGTTTATCAAATCCGTCAACCGTTGGGCGTCGTTGCCGGCATTACGCCTTTCAACTTTCCCGCAATGGTGCCCATGTGGATGTTCCCCAACGCTATCGCGTGCGGCAATACCTTCATTCTCAAACCTTCCGAGAAAGACCCTTCCGTGAGTCTCTTCCTAGCCGAACTATTGCAGAAGGCAGGCGTCCCAGACGGTGTATTCAACGTTATTCAAGGCGATCGTACCGCCGTGGAACGCCTTCTCGAACACCCAGACGTGAAGGCCGTCAGCTTCGTTGGCTCCACTCCCATTGCCAGATCCATCTACGAAACCGCTACGCGCAACGGCAAGCGCGTCCAGGCACTTGGCGGAGCGAAAAACCACATGCTGGTTCTCCCCGATGCCGATATTGACATGGCGGCTGACGCCGCTGTTTCCGCCGGCTATGGTTCAGCCGGCGAACGCTGCATGGCCATCTCTGTCATCGTTGCCGTGGGCGCAGTTGCAGACCCGCTAATCGATGCCATCAAACAACGCATCGCAAAAATCAAAGTCGGTCCCGGCTCGGAAGATGGAATCGAGATGGGCCCTCTCATCACGAAAGACCATCGCGAAAAAGTTGTCTCTTATGTCACCGGAGCATCGGCCGAAGGCGCCAGTGCTGTCGTCGATGGCAGCAAGAATCCAACTACCCAAAATGGCTTCTTCATGGGGCCATCGCTGCTGGACAACGTCAAACCCGAAATGAAGTGCTACAAGGATGAGATCTTCGGCCCGGTGCTTGCTGTGGTTCGCGTCAACACCTACGAAGAAGCGCTCAAGGTAATTCACGATAACCCTTACGGCAACGGCACCGCCATCTTCACACGCGATGGCGGCGCTGCGCGTCAATTTCAGTTCGATGTCGAAGTGGGCATGGTGGGTATCAACGTACCAATTCCCGTTCCGATGTCCTATTACAGCTTCGGCGGCTGGAAAGCGTCGCTCTTCGGGGATCTTCACATGTACGGCCCAGAGGGCGTTCAGTTCTACACTCGCGCGAAGGTCGTCACCAGCCGCTGGCCCGATCCGGGTACCAGCAAAGTGGACCTCGGCTTCCCGCACGTTAGATAGCAGCGCTGACACGCGCTTCGATATAGCCCGAAGGTTCGTCCGTCGGCACAAAGATTTGGTTGGGATTACTCAGCTTAAACTTGCTTAGATCAACCAGCAGTCTGTGCTTATTGGGCATGACCAAATGTATTTCTTTCAGTGTTTTCACCTGCTCTAATGCCGCCTTGGCCATGTCGAACAACGTGTGTTGAACAGACTCACTTACATGGTTTGCAAAGGATTCTAAAAGCGCCGATTGAATGCGCGCATGCTCGGCGTTGTAATCAACGGTTCCGTCGTGATAAGTCCAATCCGCGTCCATTACAGTGCCAAACAAGCGGTCGCGGGTCGGCGCAAGGGTCGTCAAATCATCCACCAGATAATCTGTAAATGCAGATTTTGCAGTTTTCAAAATCTCCAAGCCGTGCACGCCGGATTCTAATTTGTTCTCCGTGCGCGTGGCTGCAAGCATCGCCACTCTGCGTTCTTTGCCGCCTGAAACGAATGCCGAACCATGGCCATTAATCCGCTGCCACGGCGTTTGTTCAATCTCAATTCGAACCGCGTCTAAATGCGCCACCGACCCTAAAAAATGCGCCGCTAAATCATGTGCGAACTGTTCGATGTTTTCAATTGGCTTCTGCCGCGCAATCACATACACCGTGTTCTTCATCGTGTCGGTAGGCAGCACCATCGAATTGTCGGCCTTCGTGTAGGAATCCGCAAACTTACCGCGAAACAGAATCTTCGCCGATAACTCAACCACCTCGTGTTGATCGCCATTGCGCAGCACTTGCGTCAACCGCACTCGCGTCTTGCCGTAATTATCAAACGTTAAATTTGCCACGATTTCCTAGCTCCCCCTGTAGGTTGAATATCCAAACGGACTTAGCAATAGCGGAACATGATAATGCCCGGCTGCATCATTCACTCGAAAGACAACGTGGACTTCCGGATAAAACGCGTCGGGCGAATATTCACTGATATCGAATTGCAGTTTATATATTCCCACCTGCAGTTCTTTTGTTGCTGGCAGCAAAGCTGGAATCCGTCCATCGGGATTCGTAGTGGCTGAATTGATCAAAAGATTCTCTCGAAACAAATGCACCCGAACCCCTGCCGCCGGATGGCCCTTCGCCGTATCCAAAATGTGGGTAGATATGCCGCTCATTCAGCTATTAATTTATCCAGTCGCAAGTGCATAATCTTCGCTTGCTCTGCCGTCGCAACGCGTAGTTCCTGTTCACGATCGTTTGCAATCCTGCTCTTCAGAATTTGCAGCATCTCCTCTGCGCTCTTGCCTGTGGCGAAAACGATATAAATAAAACCGAATCGTTGCTCGTATTCCGCATTCAAGCGCGCCATCTCATTCGCTACCGATGAACTGGCATCGCTCATTCCGCGCTGTTCCTGCGCAGACCATTTCGCTTTCGACTTTTGCCCAATTTTCGGATGCTTCGAGAAAGCCTCCAGCCAATCGTTTTCAGAAAGTGCCCACCAAACTTCGTCCGCACTTTGGTGCAGAGCGGCATGATCCGCAAACGGTTGGCGGTTGTACATCGCATTCGCCCATGCGCTAGATCCGCAACAAGAGATCAATTGCTCTAGGGTCATAGCAGCATCTCCAAAAAATCGCCCAGCAGATTCTGCGTTACTTTCAAACGATATTCGCGGCTTGATCGTATATCCGCTATCGGCGAAATATCCTGCAACACAATCTTCTTTGCTTCTTGTATAGCTGCTGGAGTGATTCTTTGTCGCATGACAAATTCTTCCGTCTGCTTGCAGCGAATGGGCATAGGCGCCACGCTTCCAGCCGCTATCCGAATGGCACCGTTATGCACCGTGGCTGCAAGCGAAACTTTCGATATCGCCATCGCCCGGCGAGTTCCCACCTTCCGCCCATAATGCGTTTGGAATGCCGCTCGTTTCGGCAAGCGAAATGCTGCAATCAATTCGCCCTTCTTCATGGCCATGGATTTGTAGCCAAGATGAAACTCCGAATAGGGCAACCAACGCTCGCCGTGGGCCGATACCAACTTCACCTCGGCATCATAAGCGAGTAGCGGTGGTGCAGAATCGGCAGCCGGCGATGCATTGGCCACATTTCCGCCCAGTGTGCCGCGGTTCTGATTCGCAATGCCACCAGTCCAACCGGCCGCTTGCGCCAGCAGCGGAAAACTCTCGCAAATTTCCGCGTGCCCTCGAATCTCCGAATACGTTGTAGCCGCCCCAATCTCCAAGAAATCGGCACTGCTTTGGATGCGTCGCAACTCGTTCAACTTACTAACCGCGACAAATGCCCCAGGCCGTAGTTTGCCGGCGTTAAACAAAACCATTAAATCGGTTCCACCGGCAAATGGCTGCAAGCCTCGGCCCACCAATTCCACCGCGTCCGCTAAACCTCTCGCCGCCACCAACTCAAAATCAAGCGGATAACTTCTCATGCCTTTTCAGAAGCCTTTTGCACCGCTTCAAAAATGCGCATGTATCCGGTACAGCGACACAAATTTCCCGCTAGGCCCTCGCGAATTTCATCCAGCGTAGGTTTTGGCACCCGCCGCAAGAGCTCCCACGAAGCCATCAACATGCCCGGGGTACAAATGCCGCATTGTGCCGCGCCCGTCTCCAGAAACGACTCTTGCAGCCGGCGAAAAATGTCATCCGACGCGCCTTCAATCGTGACAATCTCGCAGCCTTGCGCATCCAGAACGGGAACCAGACAGCTATTCACCAACTTGCCATCCACCATCACAGAGCACGCGCCGCACTCGCCTTCGCCGCACCCCTCTTTCGTACCCGTCAAGCCTAAGTCCACTCGCAGCACATCCAACAAACGTCGCATCGAATGACCCGATACGTCTCGCTGCTTGCCGTTAACCGTCAGCGTCACGCCGCGTTGCGCTCCTCCAGCGCAGCCAAAACATCCTCCGGCAACAACGGCAATTGCTGAAAAGAGATCCCCAGCGCATTCTCAACCGCATTCAGAATCGCCGGCGCAGGCCCATCCATCGGCAATTCACCAATTCCCTTTGCCCCCATCGCACCATGTTCGTAAGGAATCTCATCAAAGAACACGCGTATGTTCGGCACATCCACGGCGCATGGCATTATGTAGTTCGTCATCTGGTTATTCGCCATCACACCTTCGCGCCATTCCACTTTTTCGTACAGAGCATAACCCACCGCCTGCGCCACGCCGCCTTCAATCTGTCCCTTCGCCAGCGTGGGATTCAGCACGCGACCCACTTCCTGCAACGCAACAAAATCTTCCACCTGAACGCTTCCGGTAAGCGTATCCACACTCACTTCGGCCACATAAGTTGCATATGAAAACGCGCCATAAGCCTCGCCTCGATACTGCGAATCATCCCAAAACACACCGGGTGGCTCCTGATACTGTTCCCGAATGCAGAGCGGCAATTCGTGCGGATGCTTCAACGCCTCCTTTAATTTCCCTGCTGCGCGCTCCACTAACTTTCCCACCACCATTGCCGTTCGTGACGCCACCGTGGGACCACTATTCGGCACTAGCGCGGTATCCGGTCGAATAACGCGAACACAGGCAATCGGCATCCCCAACGCTTCCGCCGCGATCTGCGAAAGAATCGTCGTAGTGCCCTGCCCCATCTCCGTCATTGAAGTCAATACATGAACCGTACCGTCCGCGTGCGCCACTAATTCCACTACCGATTGCAAATAGCGCTCGCCCGATCCGGTAAAGCCAGCCCCATGAAAGAACGTCGCAAAGCCTACACCGCGCTTCGTTTTCCCGGTCCCGTTCTGTTGTTCAAACGTGTTGCGCTTTGCACCGTAATCGGCCAAGTCCAGCGCCCGCCGCTGCAAGCTCACCAAATCGATCTTGTCTTTGATCTCTTGTCCAGTCGCCGTCGTGTCGCCAGTTCGCAATAGATTGCGCGCGCGAAATTCCTCCGGTGAAAGATTCAACGCCCCCGCAACCTTGTCCATGTGGCGTTCCAACGCAAACAAACTTTGCGGCGCGCCAAAACCGCGAAACGCACCATGCGGAGGAACATTCGTGGCCACAGCGGTGCTTCTGACGCGTACGTTGTCACAACGATACGGACCTGCGGCGTGAATCGTGCCGCGCGATAACACTACGCCTGAAAGAGTTGCGTAAGCACCACCGTCGATCACAAACTCAATATCCATTGCCAGCAATCGTCCATCCGCTGACACGGCTGTCTTATGTCTTGTCCGCGACGGATGCCGTTTAGTCGTCGCCGTCATATCTTCTTCGCGGTCGTAGACCATTTTCACCGGCTTGCCAGCTTTCATCGCAAGCAGGGCCGCGTGACCCGCCAGCATGGACGGATATTCTTCTTTACCTCCAAACGCGCCGCCCGTCTCCTGCTGAATCACACGCACTTTCTCTGCCGGCAAATGAACCAGCGCCATCAATGCTTTGTGAACATAAAATGGGCACTGCATAGAACCGCGCACAACCACAGTTCCGTCCTCGTCCACTTGTGCCACCATTCCGTTCGGCTCAATGTAAAGCTGCTCCTGAGCACCGGTTGAATACTCACCTTCCACCACGAACGCGGCTTGAGACCAAACGGAGTCCACATCGCCCTTGTTGATGGTGTAGCGTTTGAAAACGTTATCGCTGCCCCAAATTACCGTTCTTGCGGACAATGCTTCATCCACATCAAACACAGCAGGCAGAGGATCGTACTCCACATGAACACACCGCCGCGCCTTCTCAAGCAGATCCTTATCCGGATGCGCAATCAACACAATAGGCTCTTGCGAGTGATTCACCACGTCATGTGCAAGAAATGGCTGATCCTCATAAATCAACGCCACCAAATTTTTGCCTGGTATATCGGCGGCCGTGACAATCGTGAACTCCCGCCAATCAACCCCATCGTCAAAAGTAATGCCATGAATCTTCGCGCGCGGAACCGAACTCCGAATCGTTGCACCGTAGATCATTCCGGGCAGTCGCACATCATCCACATATTGCGCGCTGCCCGTCAGCTTGCTGATGCCCTCAACACGCCTAACAGGTTCACCCACGAAGCGGTGCTGCATCTTCACACTTTACACTCAGTTCCTGCGTTCGCCAACACAATTTCACCGTTTGCAAAAACCAGTTCCCCGCGTACAAACGTCTGCTCCACTCGCCCCTGCAAGCGCTGCCCCAAGTAGGGCGTAACGGCATGCCGGAAATGTAAATCGTTTGTCGCTACCGTGAACTTGGCGTCCGGATTAAACACAACGAAATCCGCATCGCATCCTACGGCAATTCTGCCCTTGCGCGCTTCCAAACCCGCCAATCGCGCGGGATTCTCGCTCATCCATCGCACCACCTCCGTCACCGGCAAACCGCGCCGCTCAGCCTCCGTATAAATCACAGAGAGCCCCAGCGACAGCGATGCAATCCCGCCCCACGCGTTCGCAAAGTCGCCGACATCCATGCGCTTCAATTCCGGCGGACAAGGCGAATGGTCGCTGGCAATAAAATCAATCACGCCCTCTTGCAAGGCATCCCATAATTCTTCCTGCCTTGATCGATGCCGAATAGGCGGTGCGCACTTGAACTGCGTCGCGCCATCAGCAATCTCGTCCGCACAAAAATGCAAATAATGCGGGCACGTTTCAACTGAGATCGGCAACCCTTCTTCTCTAGCAGTCTTCAACGTCTTGACCGGCTCGCCGCTGGCCAGATGCACAACGTGAACGCGGCATCGATACTCCTGGCATAGCCGAATCAACAATTCAATCGCCGCGCATTCCGATACATCCGGCCGCGAAGCCAAATAATCTTCATACCGATGCCAAGACCGCCCTTCAGAATCAGCGATCATCGCAGGCCATTCCGCATGCACCAGCAAGGGCAAACCAGTCTCGGCAATCGCAGGCATCGCCAATCGCAGATCCGCCTCCGTTACCATTTCAAACTCATCCACGCCCGATGGAACCATGAAGCACTTAAAGCCGCGCACACCAGCCCTGGCCAGTCCGGCAATCTCGCCGGCATTCCCTCGAACCACGCCGCCCCAAAACGCATAATCCACGGCACTCTGCTCGCACGCATGCTGCCGCTTAATCTGCAATGCCTCCACAGTAATGGTTGCCGGAATCGAATTCAGCGGCATATCCACCAAGCATGTCACGCCCCCGGCCGCTGCTGCGCGCGTCGCAGTTCGAAATCCTTCCCACTCCGTGCGTCCCGGTTCATTCACATGTACGTGTGTATCTACCAAGCCGGGCAACAGCAGCCGATCACCAAACTCCAGAACATTCGACCCAGCTTCATAATGCTCAACAGAGGTAATCACCCCGTTCTCAAAAACAACACGCGCCGGACGGATAGCCCCATCCAACACCACACGCCGCGATTGAACCGACTTCATCACGTGAGATTCTTGGTATTGTCGCATTTGGATTTTACGCGTGGACTCAAAAAATCAATGGATGGAACAAGCCATCAACCTAGCGTTGGAAAACGTTCGCTCCGGGAGTGGAGGTCCATTTGGCGCCGTGGTCGTAAAAAACGATCAGCTCATAGCCACGGGCGTTAATCTCGTTACAGCCACTAACGACCCGAGCGCGCATGCCGAAGTGGTAGCCATCCGCGCAGCCTGCAAAGAGCTGCGAGATTTTCAACTTTCGGATTGCGAGATCTACTCAAGCTGCGAACCCTGCCCTATGTGCCTGGGCGCCATTTACTGGGCTCGCGTGAAGGCCTTTTATTTTTCGTGCAATCGTGAAAATGCCGCCAAAGCCGGTTTTGACGATGCTTTTATTTACGACCAAATTCCACTTGCGCCAGCGTCGCGTATTATCGCCGGGCTCACGCTTTTGCCGGAACTAGGCCACTTGCCCTTCGATGAATGGGTTCGTTCCGCCAACAAAACGTCGTATTAAGAGGCCAGCCGCTTCAGGGTTCGCGCTAAAACGGCAACGCCATTTTCTATATCCTGTGTGGATGCAAACTCATCCGGCCGATGACTCAGACCCAAACGGCACGGAATGAAAATCATGGCCGTAGGCGCAATGCGAGACATGAAAAGTGAATCATGATAGGCGCGGCTTACCATCTGCCGGCGCTTGAGTGCCAATTCAACGCAAACTTCGTCAATGCAATTCACAATTGTTGCGTCGCAAGTTGCAGGGGCATCTGAATTCACAATTTCCACGTGCGCCTCCAGCTCGCGGCGCGCCGCAATCGATGCGCACGCGTGCGTGATGTCGTCGATCATTCCATCCCGGCGATGCAAATCGATATCGCGCACGTCGATCTCGAGCATCACTTTGCTAGGCACACTATTTACAGCGCCTGGAAACACGTCGCAAATTCCGGTCGTCGCCACGGAATCCACCGACCCGGTCCGCAATGCCGCAGCCTCTACCGCAATCGCCATCTCCGCAGCGCCGACAAACGCATCCTTTCGCTGACGCATCAATACCGCACCGGCATGGCCGCCGCTTCCAACAACCGACACACGCAAACTCGCCGGAGCAGCAATGCTGGTCACAATGCCGATATTTAACTGTTGCGCCTCGAGCAATGGCCCCTGCTCAATGTGCAATTCCACAAACGCCGAATAGTGCCTTTGCTTCAGCACCACCGATTCCAGCGGCCCATCGAACCCTGCAGTCGCCCGTAACTCATCGAATGTCTTCCCTGCTTTGTCACGCAAGCTATTGGCGCGCTGAAACGGCAAAACACCCGTCATCAGTCTGCTACCCAAACATCCGATGCCGAACCGCGTCGGCTCTTCCGAAGTGAAAAGAATCAGTTCAATCGAACGCTTAGGAACGAAATCCTCAATCTGCAACCTCCGAATAGCCTCCAAACCGCCCAGCACACCCACCGTTCCATCAAAACGACCCGAACTAGGTATTGCGTCAATGTGCGATCCAGTCGCTACCGCAGGCGCATCCACATCCGCGCCATTCCATCGCGCGAATGTGTTGCCGACGGCGTCCTCTCGAACCGTTAACCGAGCTTCCAAACATTTCTGCTTGAACCAAGCTCGTGCCGCGATATCCTGCGGCGAAAAAACAATCCGAGTTACCGCCGGCGAAACCACCTCGGAGAAAGCAGCCAGCTCTTCTAACTCGAGTTCAAAGCGTGTCATAACGGATGCCGGTTCCAATTCTTATAGATTAAATATTTAGCGGGCGTCTTGCCGATAGCGCCAAACCATTGCGGACAGTAGGGTGCCATCCAAATAAAATCTCCCGCCATGACGGGGTACCAAGAATCTCCGAGCCTATAAATGCCGCTGCCCTCCAGCATCAACAGTCCATGCTCCATTACGTGCGTCTCCACCATGCCCAGCGCCGCGCCTGGAGCAAACGTCATCAAGTTCACGGCAAAATCGAACTCAATTGAATCCGGAACGAGTGTCTGCACTTGCACGCCCTCATCCCCCATCAAAGTTTGTTTCGCTACGGCTGAAACATTTCCGTTAAACCCGGTGGGCTTGGCATCCCCCATTGGCTTATATTTCTTCTCAATAACCAGTAGCCGTGTTTCCACTTTGGCAACCACTCGCTCCGCAGCATAGACATATCCGCCGGGACTCAGCTCGGCGCGATCCGCATCAATTTGTCCGCTCAACACGAAAATCAGTCGCTGTCCAACTGCCGGCCCTAGTTCGCCGCCCGGCTCCATTTCAACGCTATATTCCGTAAATCCGGCACCCAGCGCCGGCGCCGTATGCACAATCGCAGTGGCCTTGCGCATGCCCGGCAAAGGCGCACGCACAAAGGAATCCGGAGCCTGTAACAGATGGTCGTGCTTCAGAGAAGTTCGCGAGGAACCAAGTTGTTGCGGCAGCATTAACAAAAGTTTTGCACGAACACCCGGCCAGCCGCTAACGCCACATCTACATCCGCCGCCAAAACCGTCTCGTCCGGATGATGACTCACACCCCCTGGGCTGCGCAGAAAAATCATCGCCGCCGGCACCCGCTCCGCAACAATCATGGCGTCATGTCCAGCGCCACTCGTCATTCGATGCACTCGCACCCCCGTATCCGCAACAGCTTTCATCGCCAACCTAACCAGCTCCGCATCCATCGGCACAGCCTTTTGATCCATCCTCACCGTTGCTGTACAGTTCACGCCGCGCCGCGCCGCAATCCCCTCCGCTCTGCGAACCATCGCCTCAAACGCTGAGTTGCGAACTTCATCAACTGCATGCCGAACATCTAACGACAGGGTTGCCTTCCCCGGAACAATATTTACCGCATCCGGCGATACCTTTACGCTTCCCACCGTCGCCACTAACTCATCTGTGTGCCGCGCAATACTCTCAACACTCAGCGCCCACTCCGCCGCCGCGCACAACGCATCCTGCCGCAAGCTCATTGGCGTCGTTCCAGCATGGTTCGCTTGTCCTTCAAATGCAACACTGGCTCGAGTCTGTCCCACAACCGCATCCACTACTGCGACCGGCAAACCCAGATTCTCCAATACCGGCCCCTGCTCGATATGAAACTCCAGGTAACCATCGGCTCGCTCCATCTGCGCCGTTGCCCCACCCGCTAATCCAAAGTCTCGAATTGCCTGCTGAACAGAAATACCGCCTGCATCCTCCAACCCCAACAACTCCTCGCTCAACCCCTGAACGAAACCGATGCTTCCAATAAACGGCCGCTGAAACCGCACGCCTTCTTCTTCAGAAAACCCAACAATCTCAATCGTGCATCGGGGCCGCGATCCAGCGCAACTCTCAGCGAGCAGCATCCCCATAACCACGCCCAGCACTCCATCAAACGCCCCCGCGTTCGGCACGGAATCCAAATGCGATCCAATCACCAGCCGTTTATCGGTCTCGCCCGCAAGAATTGCGCGAAAATTTCCCGCGCCATCGACCCGGACGTTCGACAATCCAATCCGCCGCGCCCAGTCCAAAAAATAATTCAAACAATCGCGCATGGCGGCGCTCAAAAAAGTTCGAGTAATCCATCCCGGTTCATCGCTGAACGTTGCAATGCGGCGGCAATGCGCGATCGCCGCCTCACCGCTAACGGCTGGCCCAATAGGCACGATGTCCCTTGTAATCCGGATCTGGCAAATTCGCAAGAATCGCCCGGCGCATCTTCAAGATGTCCAGTTCACCCTGCTCCTGATAAATGATCTTTCCATCTGGCGACAGCACAACCGTATAAGGCACGCCCGCTTGCCAGCTTGGCTCAAATGCCGATTGCATCGCATCCGTGTCGGTCGAACCAAAAATCAAATTCCGGCTCGATGCATGCAACTTCATCAGCGCCTTCAACACACCATCCTTTTCGTCGGGCATATTCGCCGAAACCGTCACCATATCGAAATCCCTGTGCCTGTACATGCGCCACGTGTCCTGCAAATCCGGCATTTCATGCAGACAAGGCCCACACCATGTCGCCCAAAAATTCACCAGCAGAACCTTCCCCGTACCATTCATGCGCAGCTTCTTCAGTCCGTCTGCCGAAACGGCCTCCACCGTCACGGGCTCCGCATCAATCTTCTCTTCCTCCAATGTCCGCGTCGCAGATTTCGATAGCCATTTCGTTGAACATCCAAACACTCGCGTATGCTCTACCGGTACGGGCTTTCCTTCCAGCAGTGCGTCCAAAGCGTTTCTCGTGTCGAACGTGTTCGCCAGCGACTCACGCTGATTGTTATCAATCCGCCCTTCATACCGCAGCTTGCGCGCCTCATCAAAAATGAAAACATGCGGAGTAGCCTGTGGTCCATACGCATTGGCTGTCGCCTGCGTTTCGCCATCGTACAAGTACGGGAAGGTAAAGTGCCTGTATTCCGCCCGAATTTTCATATCGGCCAAACTGTCGCTGACGTCCGTATATCCGAGTTCATCCAGACGCACCGCCTTCGCATTGTTGGGTTCAATAGCCACCAACTTCACGCCTTTCGGCGCGTAATCATCGGCCAGCTTCTGAATTCTTCGCTCGTAAAGCTGCGCGGTCGGGCAATGATTGCAGGTAAAAACAATTAATAAAATCTTGCTCTTCGCATAATCGTCCAAATGGTGAACTTTGCCGTCAATTCCCGTCAATGCAAAATTAGGCGCGGGCGACCCAATCGGCAGCACTGCATGCGGCTCATCCGCACGAATAAGGCCTGCCAACACAAACAATAAAAGGAAAGTGCGCATAGTAACTCCTTAGCCGTCAACTATTCTAAGCTGAATCATGCACATCCCAGATGGATATTTGAGCCCCTCCACATGCGCGGCGCTCTACGCAACGGCGTCTCCATTCTGGTATGTCGCACTAAAAAAAGTCAAAGCGCAACTCCACACGAAACTCGTCCCACGCATCGCCCTCTTCGCCGCCTTCTCTTTTGTCGTAATGATGTTTAACATTCCATTGCCGGGCGGAACCGGTGGCCACGCAACCGGGGTCGGCTTGGCTGCCGTGGTTCTCGGGCCATGGGCAGGCATCCTTGCTATCTCCACAACCTTGCTCATTCAAGCTCTCTTCTATGGCGACGGAGGCATCTCCACATTCGGCGCAAACTCCTTCAACATGGCCATAGTGGGTTGCCTCGTCACCTACGCCGTCTATCGTTTGCTACTTCGCGTTTTCGCCACGCGTACTTGGGGACAAGCTGTCTCAGCCGCCATTGCCGCTTACATCGCCATCAATGTGTCTGCGTTCTGCGCGGCTATTGAATTCGGCGTCCAGCCGGCGCTTTTCAAAGACGCTTCCGGTCATCCACTTTACTGCCCGTTCCCACTCAATGTCGCCATTCCCGCCATGATGATCGGTCATCTCACCTTCTTTGGCCTTGCTGAACTGTTCATCACCGGCGGCGTTGTTGCCTATCTCAAGAAAGCCTTCCCCGATCTCATTGCGTCACCCGCCAATGCGGAAGCTAGCGCCAAACCATTCGTCGCCGTTCTAGCCATCCTCATCTTGCTAACTCCCCTGGGACTGCTCACCTCCAGCGCCGCTTTCGGAGAATGGTCGTCGCACGACTTTCAAAACCCGGATGCCAGAAGTGCAATGCAGCAAGTTGCAAATCGCACCACCCTTCCCACGCAAGCGCCCAAAGGCATGGCACGCTTAGAAACTCTCTGGTCCGCCCCGCTAAGCCAATACACCCCAGCCTTCATCCACAATCGTTCCATCGGCTATATCGTGTCAGCACTGATCGGCGTTGTCGCGCTGTTCCTTATCTCGGTTGTAGTCTTCAAATGAGCGTTCTCGAGAAAACCCTGTCTCACCTTTCCGGCACTCTGGAGCAGGCTGAACAAGGACAAAGCACTTCCTTGCCTCTCGACCCGCGCGTCAAAGTCATCGGCGCTTTATTCATCACCGCCGCCGCTGTCGCCGCCACGCGCCTGCCGGTCATTTCAGCCTTGTTTCTCTCGCTGACTCTCACCGCGCTTCTCATGAGAATCACCCCCGCGCGCATCTTAACCGCCTGGGCTGGAGGCCTTTTCTTTGCCGCCATCGTCGCCCTTCCCGCCGCATTCACACATGGCTGGAAACTAGCGCTTCTGCTTGTTCTTCGCAGCGAGACCTCTCTCACTTGCTGGCTTATAGTCATCATGACCACCCCCTTCAACCTGGTCCTCCGCGCACTCCGCGCCATCTACGTCCCAACCGTTTTCGTCGCCGTCGTCTCCATGACCTTCCGTTACATCTTTCTGCTTGTTCGAACTGCCGAAGACATGCTTCTCTCGCGCCGCAGCCGCATTGTTGGAAAAATGAATGCCTCCGAAACCCGTCATGTCATCTCGTCCACCGCAGGCGTTCTACTGGGAAAATCAGTTCAAATGAGTGATGAGGTGTACCATGCCATGATTTCGCGCGGTTTTCGCGGCGAAATTCATGTCCTGGAAGATTTTGAAATGCACGGAAAGGATTGGGTTACCTTGGTTGCAGTCGCTTCCGTCGCACTCGCCGCGTTTCTATTAGGCCGATGACCCAACCACCACTTTTCGAAGCCGTCGGCCTTCACTTCAACTACGGCAAAATCGCCGCGCTGAAATCGCTTAGCCTGCAAATCGCCGATGGAGAACGTCTGGCCTTTCTGGGCGCTAACGGCTCGGGCAAATCTACGTTGCTGCGCCTGCTTGATGCCCTCTATTTTCCAAGTTCGGGTGAACTGCGCTATCGCGGCACGACTCTGACAGAAAATCTATTTCAACAAGAAAGCTTCGCCTTCTCCTATCGCCGCGAAGTCGCCCTAGTCTTCCAAAATCCCGATGTCCAGTTGTTCTGCCCCACCGTTTATGAAGAAATCGCCTTCGGCCCGTTGCAACTCAAATGGCCCAAAGACATGCTTCACGATCGCGTCTCGCAAACCATGGACTTGCTGAAGATCGCTCACTTGGCCGATCGCGTTCCCCACCAACTATCCGGCGGCGAGAAAAAGAAAGTTGCCTTGGCTTCAGTCATGATCCTCGACCCCGCCGTCATCCTGCTCGATGAACCGTGCGCTGCTCTCGATCCGCGCAGCCAAATGCAAATCATCGATATTCTCGCCCAGTGGTCCCACGGATCAAAAACCATCATCACCGCCACGCATGACCTGCATACCCTGGAAGACATTGCAGACCGCTGCGTCGTTTTCGAAGACGGCTCCATCATCGCTAGCGGTTCGCCGGATGAAATCCTGCACGATCACGCCCTGCTGGAACGTTCCAACCTAATTCACAGTCACCGGCACCGGCGCGCCGAACATCTACATCAGGATGATTTGCCGGTCTTAGGTAAAAATGCCGCCAGCAATCCAATCGCGGGCAAGAAGGAACAGACGTGATACACGTACGTGATGCTGGTGACATCGGCAACTTTGCCTAAAACCGCCGCGCCAATGCCGCCCATTCCAAACGCGAATCCAAAGAAAATTCCAGACACTAAACCAACATTGCCTGGCATCAATTCCTGCGCATAAACCAGAATCGCCGTAAAGGCCGACGCTAGCGTTATCCCGATAACAATCGTCAATATCGCAGTCCAAAACAGATTTGCGTAAGGTAACGCCAGCGTGAACGGCAGCACTCCCAAAATCGACGCCCAAATCACCGGCTTGCGGCCAATTCTATCCCCCACCGGCCCACCGATAATCGTGCCCGCTGCCGCCGAGCCCAAGAATAGAAACAGATACAACTGGCTCGTCTTCACAGCCAAGTGAAACTTGCTCATCAAATAGAACGTGTAGTAACTCGAAATGCTGGCCAGATAAAAATACTTCGAAAAAATCAACAAAATCAGAATCACCATGGCAAAAACAACCTTGCCTGTGGACACACTGCTGATTCGCTTCGCTGCCGTTCTGGGCAGGCTACGCGCCGGATGCTCCTTGTACCAAAAACTGACCCAGGTCAATAATCCAATGCCGAAAAGCGTCGCAATCGATACCCACCCAATACTATGTTGTCCGTTAGGCAAGACAATGTATGCCGCCAGCAATGGACCCATCGCACTCCCCGCGTTTCCACCCACCTGAAACAGCGATTGCGCCAAGCCATGCTTACCACCGGATGCCATTCGCGCCACTCGCGACGCTTCCGGATGGAAAATAGATGAACCCAGTCCCACCAATGCCGACGCGCAAATCAACATCGAATAGTTTTTAGCGAACGCCAGCGAAAGTAGGCCGCCCAGCGTGATGATCATTCCCAACGGCAATGAAAAAGGATGCGGCCGCCGGTCTGTGTAGAGTCCGACAAACGGTTGCAATAACGACGCAGTCAATTGATAGGTAAGCGTAATCAATCCCACTTGGCTGAAATCCAAGTGGAACGAACTCTTCAGAATCGGATACGTCGCCGGAATCAACGATTGCACTGTGTCATTCAACAGATGCCCTATGCTGATTCCTGCAAGAATGGGGAAAATCGTTTTTGCTGGATGAAATCCGGAGTCTCTCCCCGGCGTAGACTCTACCGCGGTGCTTGACACTTTAACCAGCGTAGCGAACCTTATCCTGTCACAATACTCTTCATGCTCTGGCAAACGCTGTATATCGGATGGATCGTGGTTGAGATCCTAATCGCCGTACTAACTAGAACGAAGCGCGGATCGGGTGACGTGCAAGACCGCGGCACCATGCCTCTGCTTTGGATCACCATCGCCCTCGCTATGACTGCTGCCGGCTTCGCCCGATATTACTTTGCAACCATCGTCCCGTTTCACGTGCCCACTTTGGCAACAGCTCTCATACTCCTCGGCTTGTTCATCCGCATCACCGCAGTCCTGTCCCTTGGCAAAGCCTTCAGCGCCAACGTCGCCATTCGCGAATCCCAAAGTTTAAATCAAAGCGGCTTTTATCGCTTCGTTCGGCACCCCTCTTATCTGGGATTGGAAATCATATTCGTCGCCGTAGGTCTTCACCAAGGCAATTCAATCGCGTTTGCCTGCGCCGTAGTACCTTGCACCATAGCGCTGCTTTATCGAATTCAACTTGAAGAAAAGATCCTTGTCGCCGCCTTCGGCACACAGTATGAACAATACATGCTCCGCACGAAAAGGCTGCTCCCATTCATCTACTAATAAAGCTCTTCCCCAGCCTCTGCTTTCACACTCGATAAGAACGCCCGCAAACCTTCAGCTCGTGGCTCGGCCATCCGCCGCGTTGTATCCAACAAAATCTTCCCCGGCAATTCCTTCAACGCCTTTTCCAGCGATCGCACTGCCGAACTGAAATCCTCAAACCTCGTATCCCGCCCAATCTTACAAACAGTTCGTATAATTCCCACCGCTCCTAACTGCTCCAAGATATCCGCATCCCGAACGATCTTTCCCTCCATGGTTGCAGGCGTAAATGCGGGTTGATGCGTACGTATCGCCTCCACCACGGCATCAATCTTACGCTCAGGGAATCCAAACTGCCTTAGCAATTCCGGCGCACGCTCCATCGCATACTTCGTGTTGTCCCAAACCTTCAACTGCTCCAGATCTTCCGGACGATGTCCAACAAATACGCCTAGATCATGCAGCCAAACGGTCGCAAACACTACATCGTCGTCATAATCAAACCCGGCGCCTACCTGCTTTGTCAGCGCATACAAGCGCGGCTGATGTCCAAACTTGTCGCGCGGCTTCGCCTCGGCCGTAATATATTCCTGAATCGCTTCTCGAAACCCCATCCTCACCCTCTCCCGATATACGGCATCTGCGTGGCCATCAACGTCATAAACTGAACGTTCGCATCTAACGGCAGCGTCGCCATATAAACCACCGCCTCAGCCACATGCTTCACATTCATGCGCGGCTCAACCGCTAACTCCCCATTCGGCTGTAAAACACCTTGCGCCATGCGCTCCGTCATCTCCGTCGCGGCGTTACCAATATCAATCTGGCTGCAAGCAATGTTATATTTGCGCCCGTCCAGCGCCAGCGCCTTCGTCAACCCCGTTATGCCATGCTTCGTCGCCGTGTAAGGAGCCGAATTCGGCCTTGGCGCAGACGCGGAAATGCTTCCATTGTTGATAATTCGCCCGCCTTGCGGCTTCTGCATCTTCATCAAAATGTAAGCTGCCTGCGCACACAAAAACGCACCGCTCAAGTTGACATCCACAACTGCCTTCCACTCCTCATAACTCAAATCTTCAAAAAGCTTCCCCGGTCCGCCCATGCCCGCATTGTTGAAAAGCACATCCAATCGGCCCAAGTTATCTCGTACCCGCTGAAAAACTTTGCGCACTTGCACCGCATCCGTAACATCCGCCGCTTCAACGTGCACGCGCTCCCCCGTCGCCATTTCAGCCGTCTTCTCCAACTCCGCCGCACGCCGCCCCACCAGCACCACTTCAAATGCATTTTGCTGCAACGCTAACGCAACCGCCCTGCCAATGCCGCTCCCCGCTCCGGTCACTAACGCAACTTTAAATTCACTCACACTCCTATGTTTGCATCTAATAGAAGAGTGAGAATCCTTCTTTATAGCGGCAAAGGTGGAGTTGGCAAAACCACCGTCGCCGGAGCAACCGGCGTCCATTTAGCTGAAAGCGGTCAGCGTACCCTCATCATGAGCGTCGATCCCGCCCACAGCCTTGCCGACTCTTTTGACTTCGAAAATGCCCTCTTCCACGGCGGCACATCCGAACCCGTTAAGGTCGCCGACCGTCTGTTCCTCCAGGAAGTCAACATCAACCATGAAATGAAACGCCATTGGGCCGACATTTCCGCCTACATCACATCGGTTCTCAAAACCACCGGACTTACCGGCGTCGAAGCCGAAGAAATGGCCATCTTCCCCGGTATGGAAGAAATGAGCGCCATGATGTACGTCAACGAATACTTAAAATCGAATGCTTTTGACGTCATCATTCTCGATTGCGCACCCACCGCGGAATCCCTCCGCTTTGTCAGCCTTCCGTCCACGCTCGATTGGTACATGAAACACATCTTCGGCTTCCAGCGGACGCTCCTCAAAGCGGCCCGCCCGGTCCTGAATCGCATGTCGCCAGTCGATCTGCCGCCCGACCGCTATTTCAAAAACATCGAAGATCTTTTCAGCAAACTGGAAGGTATTGACAAAGTACTGGAAGATCCAAACCTCACCAGTGTCCGTCTTGTCACCAACGCCGAAAAAATGGTTCTCCGCGAAACCCAACGCGCCTTTGTCTATTTCACGCTTCACGGTCTCACCGTGGATCACATCATCGTCAATCGCATCCTGCCCGAATCCATTCAAGACGTATTCTTCAGCCGGTGGCGCGATTCCCAGCGTAAAACTCTGGACGAGATAGTCCGCTACTTCGACCCCGTCCCAACCAAAACCGTCCCGTTATTCCAACAAGAAGTCGTCGGCTTCGAACGTCTGAAGTTCATGGCTCAGCAGTTGTATCCAAACGGCGAGAACCCGGCCCTTGTCACTCGCAACACCCCGCCCTTTACCTTCGTTCGGGCAGATGGCCACTACGAAGTGCGCCTGCAGATGCCATTTGCCTTAAAAGGCGAAATCTCGCTGTTCAAAAAGCACGACGAACTGGTAATTGAAGTTGGCACCATCCGCCGCCACATTGGCCTGCCGACCACTATGACGTCCCTCACACCAGTGAAAGCGCACCTGAATGAGCGTATGCTGGTTGTAGAAATGAAAGAGAGCGTATGACCGAACAACAAAACCCCAACGCCTCGAAAGCGACCGCCGAATCCGTTGCCAGCGCTTTCAAAACGGCCTTCGAAGAACTCGGCCGCGCCATTTCGCCATGCGAGAAGGTGCAAACCCACTTCCGCGAAGCCAGAAAACACGTTCTCATGGGCCTTCGCGAAATCATCGACGAACGCATCGATCACCTTTCCAGAACCGAAGCCAAAGGAACACGGGTTCCCGTAGACTAGCTGGCTGATAAAACTTCCGCGCGTCTTTCTCCTTGACATTCTACATATGTAGATGCATTATGTAGACAGTCATAGAGAAAAGCGCGTGAGCACCGAAAAGTCAGACCTCCTCCAAGGAACGCTCGACATGCTGATCCTAAAGATCGTGGCCCTCGGCCCGGTTCACGGATACGGCATCTCTCAGCGAATTCGCCAAATCTCAAACGAAGTTCTGCAGGTGCAGCAAGGTTCGCTTTACCCCGCACTCCACCGTCTCGAAAAGCGCGACTGGCTGGATTCCACTTGGGGCGAATCCGACAATGGCCGCCAAGCTAAGTTCTACAAACTCTCAGCGAAAGGCCGCAAACAACTCGTCGCCGAAGAGCAGAACTGGAACCGTATGGCAGATGCCGTCGGCCTCATCCTTCGCACCGTCGAATAAGGAGGTTCACGATGTGGCCTCGCAAGAATTCCGACACTCCGAAGTTCGATTCCGAACTCAATTTCCATCTTGATCAACTCATCCAGGAAAAGGTCAAAACGGGCCTGTCCGAATCCGAAGCGCGCCGTCAAGCCATTCTCGAATTTGGCGGCACAGAACAACTAAAGGAAGAACTGCGCGACGTCCATCGGCTTCCATTTCTGGAAACCTTTGCCGCCAATCTCCGCTTCGCTCTGCGCCTTATCCGAAAGTCTCCTGCCTTTTCCGCTACCGTCGTCGTCACTCTTGCCCTGGGCATCGGAGCCAACAGCGCCGTCTTCTCAGCCATTAACGCCATCTTGCTGCGTCCGCTTCCCTTCCCCAACAGCCAGCAGTTGGTGGAACTCCGTCAATTCGACCGCGCGGCCAAAGCGCCTTACATCTTCGCGGCACCCACTCGCGTCGAAGATTGGAATCGTCTCAATACATCGTTCCAGGCCATTACCGGTTACTACACGGACGACATCTCCGACCTCTCCGGCCCGCTGCCAGAAAAAATCACCGAAGCTCTCGTCGCTCCTCGCTTCCTCCGTGTCTGGGGCATATCTCCCCAGATCGGTCGCGATTTTCTACCTGAAGAAGAGCATTTTGGCGGGCCGACCGCCATTCTCATCAGCCATCGCTATTGGATGCACCGCTTCAACGGCAACCCCGATATTCTTGGCCAACGTATCCAGCTTGATAAATCGACGTGCACCATTGTCGGCGTTATGCCACAAGGATTTCGCTTCCTGGATCATGACGTAGATATTTGGCAACCCAGCCCAGTCGATGCCCCCTTCGCGCAAGACCGCTCTTCTACCTGGTACTACAAAGTAATTGGAAGACTAAAGCCAGACGTCTCACCCGAGGCAGCCGAAGCGAATTTAGCCGCCATTCAATCTCAACTCGGACGCCAATACCCAAAAACCGATGGAAAACTGGGCGTCAATCTGTTAGCACTCAAACTGACATTAGTCGATGGCACCCAAAAATCGCTCTGGCTCTTGTACGCCTCCGTGACGCTCCTGCTGCTCATCGCCTGCATCAATATTGCAGCGTTGCTACTGGCCCGCTCAGCCGAACGTGAGCGTGAAATCGCAGTTCGCTTCTCCTTGGGTGCTTCGCGCGGCGCAGTCATCGGCCAGTTATTGACCGAATGTTTTTTACTCGCCCTCGCCGGATCATCGCTCGGCCTGGCCTTCGCCTACGTCGGTGGAACGCTCTTCCAAAAGCTGGCCAATGGCTTTCCGCGACGGGAAGAAATCACGCTCGATTGGCACATCGTGCTTTACACCCTGACTTGCGCCGTTGTCGCAACTCTGATCTGCGGCCTCATCCCGGCAATCCGCTCTACTCGCCGCGATATCAATGCCGGACTCAACAAATTCACACGCAGCCAAGTCTCCGGCCGCAACTCCATTCAATGGTTGCTGGTCGGCTCTCAGGTCGCGCTCGCCGTCATGCTCCTGGTCGGAGCTGGACTCATGCTTCGCAGTTTCCAGCAACTGGGCAAAGTGTCCGCCGGCTTCGAAATCAGCCACATCCTGACATTCCGCATCAGTGGCAATTGGGGCGAAACAGCAGACATGCCCGGTCTAACCCGCCGCATGGATCGCACACTCGATACCATTCGCGCCACCCCAGGGGTCGTGGCCGCAGCCACCACCGCCATGCTCCCCGGCATCGCCACCGATAATCGCGCCGAAGTCTCCTTTATCGACGCTCCGAATGCAACCAGCGGCAAAATCTCCACGCAAAATCGCTTCGTCTCCAATGGCTACTTCCAAACTTTAAAGATCCCATTGCTCTCCGGCCAGGGCTGCAAGCAAGGGTCATCCGAATTTAGCGTCCTCGTCAATCGTAGTTTTGTCAACGCTTACCTCCACGGAATCTCCCCTATCGGTCACCACCTTCACTTAGACCCAGATTCGTTCAACATGGGACCCGCAACAATAAAGGGAGTGGCGGCCGACACACACGAACAGGGCCTAAACGAGTCACCCAGCCCAACTCTCTATTGGTGCAGCAGCGCGCCCTTTCCTACTCCCTATTTCCTGGTGCAAACCCGTTCTAACGCCGCATCCATGGTGGAAACTCTCCGGCGCCAGATTCATATACTCGAACCCGCGCGCTCCGTCTATAACATCTCACCGCTCGAAGTCCATCTCTCTAATGACGTCGCGCCCAGCCGCCTCCGAACCTATTTGCTTGCCGCCTTCGCACTTAGCGCCATTGCCCTCGCTGCAACCGGAATCTATGGCACACTCAGCTACTTCGTCACCGTCCGACGTCGTGAATCGGGCTTGCGCTTAGCCCTCGGCGCCACTCGCAATCAAATCCTCACTCGCTTCTTTGTTGAAGGACTTCGCGTAGCTGCCATCGGCTGCGTTATCGGACTGTGCCTCTCACTCACCTTCACCAAAGCTCTGTCCAACATGCTCTTCGGCATTACAGCAACCGACCTGCCCACCTGGGCCGCTGTCGCTCTCCTTGTCCTTACTGTCGCCGCATGTGCGTCGCTGCTTCCAGCTTTGCGCGCCGCAGCCGTCGAACCGATGCAAGTCCTGCGCGACGAATAACTACTTCGCCTTCTTAGCCTCCGCCACCATCTGCTTCACCTCCGAAGCCAATCTTGGAACGCTATAGACATAACCTTCCTTAATCGTCCACTCAATCCCGGGCGGATACAGCACCTTCATGTTCTCCAGCGGATTTCCATTCACCACAATCAAATCCGCGGAATATCCTGGCCGAATTCCTCCAATTTTCCCCTCCATCCCCAAAATCTTCGCGTTGTTCCCCGTTACATGCTGAATGACTTTAATTGGATTGAACCCAGCTTCCTCGTGCAATTCCAACTCGCGCAATAAACCAAAACCGTAAAGCTGATAAATAAACCCAGCATCATCACCCACGCCAATCAATCCACCCATCCTGTCGAAATCGCGCAACGCCGCCATCCAAATCCGATAATTCTCTTTCCAGAACACTTCATCATTCGAAGTCCAATTCACAAAATACGACCCATGGTTGCTCAAGTTCGGTTTGAAATATTCCGCCAGGGTCGGATGCAGCCATTCCGCAAACCAAGGCTGGTTCTGCGCCCGCTGCAAATCACGACTAGCTTCGTAAATGTCCATCGTCGGCACCCAAGCCACGTGCGCATCCACCATCCCTTTCAAAACTTCCTGTAATCGCTTCGGGTCCGCCTCCCGCCACAAATGCCCCGCATAGCGAAACCGGTCCGCCTCGTTGTTGTAGTTGTAACTGGGTGGAAAATTCTGCACGCCATCCGGAATTGCAGCGTCTGGAATGCCGTACCAATGCTCAATACTGCGCGTGCCAAACCGAATATCGTCCCACGCGTTGGTTTCTTCTACCCCCACATGATGCGCCACCGGCAAACCGAGCTTGTGCGCCTCATCTTCCGCCGCTTCCATAATGTCGCGATACACGCCTAAAAACTTCACGCCGTCCGCGCCCATCGATTTAAACTGCCGAATCAATTCGCGCGCCTGTTCTGGAGTCGTCGGCTGCGGTGTCACCGCATTAAACATCGGGTAAACCAAAATACGCGGCGAAGCCACTTCACCCGCGGCAGTCTTGGCCCTCAACCCCAGCGCCTTCTTTGTATCGCTGCCTACATCCCGCACCGTCGTAATGCCGCACGAAAGCCAGATCTTCAATTCGTAATCCAGCGGCTGAGGAACTCCACCGCGTTCATCCTGAATATGCGCGTGTGCATCAATCAAGCCCGGCAGAACATATTTTCCCTTCGCGTCAATTTCCGCATCCGCGGGCACACGCTTCACTCTGTCCTCGCGCATCGCCACTGGATCCAGCGGCACCACCGCAACTATCGTGCCGTTCTCGATAATGATGTCTTTAGGCCCCGCCGCCGGTGTCCCATTTCCATCCAGCACCGTGGCGTTGCGGATGGCCAACCGTGCATAGCGTTTTCCGTGCTCCGGCGTCTTCGTCTGCGCCATCACACCCCACGCCATCACGCAAAAGAACAAAAACAGTTTTTTCATCGCTTTGGAGAATCAGTATGTCAGACTGCAAAAAGAAGAATCTTTTATGCAATACAAAATGTTAGGCAATACCGGCCTCCAGGTTTCCAAAATCTGTCTCGGAGCCATGACCTTCGGCGAAAGTGAAGGCATCTGGCATGTGATCGGTTCCCTTTCACAACAAGCCTCGCAAGCCTTGATCAAATCCTCGGTTGACGCCGGAGTCAATTTCATCGACACCGCCGACGTTTATTCCGAAGGCGCATCCGAAAAAGTCGTTGGCCAAGCGCTGAAAAACCTCGGTATCGCCCGCAAAAACATCGTCATCGCCACCAAAGTCTTCGGTCGCGTCGGCCCCGGCAGGAACGACGTTGGCATTTCACGTGGCCACATTATGGACGCCGTCGATGCCTCTCTCAAACGTCTACAAACCGATTACATCGACCTGTACCAAGTCCATGGCACCGATCTCCACACGCCCGAGCAAGAAACTCTCCGCGCACTCGAAACCCTGGTGCACAGCGGCAAAGTCCGCTACATTGGTTGTTCTAACTGGCAAGCTTGGCGAATTATGAAAGCCATCGGCATCTCCGAACGCCGAAATCTCGCGCGCTTCGAAACCTTGCAGGCTTATTACTCCATCGCCGGCCGCGATCTCGAACGCGAAATCGTTCCGCTACTGGAAGATCAAAAGATTGGCTTGCTTGTCTGGAGTCCTCTGGCTGGCGGCCTCCTCTCCGGCAAATACACGCGCGAAAAGCCAGAGCCCGAAGACTCGCGCCGCTCCGGCTTCGACTTCCCAATCGTGGACAAAGAACGTACCTGGCGCATCCTCGACGTGATGGTTCCGATGGCGAAAGATCTCGGAGTTTCACCCGCCACTCTCGCCCTTGCCTGGGTCCTGGCCAAGCCCTTCGTAACATCAGTCATCATTGGGGCAAAACGCCCCGATCAACTCACACAAAACCTCGCCGCCGTCGACTTAAAGTTGACTGCCGATCAAATCAAATCGCTTGATGAAGTCAGTCAACTTCCGCCCGAATACCCCGGCTGGATGATTCCTTTCCAAAACATCAACCGTCTGGAAGACATCCCTCGCATTTAAATCACTGTAGGATGCGAGTCGGCAGCTTCTGCGCTATTTAATTTGAAGAATTCCTGCGATATGGACCATACGACTGTCGCTCCCGTAACGCGTGTAATTAAACCCGGACAAAATCACAGAGCCAGTCACATCGATAAGATTCCAGTGCGCCAATGACTGTTCGTGCTGCTCAATGAATTCGATTGTTTCAAAGCGCCCGCCCGCATTCTCTCTTTGAAACTGGTCGATGACCGCAGTCAATTCCAGAATTCCTTTTCCTGACACGATTAGGTTACCGAAAGTGCATTCGTCATCTACCGCCTGCCCTAGCAGCACCTTCCGTTCTTCAGCCGTCGCGCTATTCCAGGCGCGTTCATACGCATCCCAAATTCCTCTATGCAGTTCATTTGCCATTGCAGCTCTCATTCCGGTTCAGCCCGTTATTAGCTGTCCCTTATGCGAAATTAACAAGAATAGTCTGGACTGTGAATAATTAGGAATCTATTCTGCATGCGTAAGAGTCCAAGATAATAAATGGATCCCCTAGTTGACTTAATCCGGCTCTTAAAGCCCGCCGCCACTCTGTGGAAGAGCATCGCCGCAACTGGCCGGTGGGCCGTATCATTTCCGCAGCGCGATGATCTTCTGTTCTGTTCAGTAGTGAGCGGCGAGTGCCAAATCCTGCGTCCCGCTCAATCTCGTATCCATCTCAACCAAGGTGATTTCGCCCTGATTCGGACAACTACACCGTTCTGTTTCGCTTCCGATCAAGCCGCAAAGCGAACGAGAAGCGAGGACGCGTTCTCAAATGCGAGCGGCGAAACCATCCGCGTTGGACAAGGTAACAGCCGCCTCGTCCTGCTACAAGGAGGCAAATTCCTCTTCGATACCGCAAACGAACAGCTGCTCCTGCCCATACTTCCAGCAATCATCCTCATTCGTTCTTCAGCTTCTTCCTCTTCACGCATCCGCACACTTCTGGCACTGAACGCAGAAGAATCCCTCCAACCACTCCCCGGCAAGGAATTCGTAGTTTCGCGATTAATGGAAGTCATTCTGGTCGAACTGCTAAGAACCTGCATGAACGAAAAGACGGATAACCCTCCGTCCCTGCTGTGCGGTCTTGCCGATCCCGTGGTGGCGAGTGCGCTCCGCTCCATGCACGAACAGGTCATCCGGAAATGGACGGTAAGGGAACTCGCCAAAGTTTCTGGAGCGTCCCGCTCCAGCTTCGCGGCTCGCTTTCAGCAAGCCGTCGGTCTCGGCCCCATCGAGTACCTTTCTCAATGGCGTATTGCTCTCGCCCGGCACGCGCTGCGGCAACCGAACTCGTCCGTCTCAGAGGTAGCATTTGCCGTAGGATTTCAATCCGCAAGCGCCTTCAGCACCGCCTTCAAGAGAGCCACAGGCGAATCGCCACAAGCATTTGCACACCGCCGTCCGCCCAGTTCGCTGGACGCGTTAGGCTATCAAGAGTGACCTATTTGAACCGATCCGGCTTTCGACTCGCTCTTGCAATGTCAGCGCTTTCCGCCCTAAGTGCCTTTCCGCAGACCATACCCACTTTCCAATACAAGGCGGGTTCCAACACCTATACTCTGGTCGGCCACGATCCAGTTGCCGGCGCCTCAACGACAATCCCGGTCGTTGTTGTACCAATCGAACTATCATTCGCCTCGTATAAGGAATCCTCATTGGATGCAGCCGAAACAATCCCAGCGCTGCTACGGTCACCTGTTTTCGGCACCTATCCGCTCGGTAACCAAACCGCCACGCAATATAGCGACGCACTCCTGCGTGCCAGCATCCCCAATGCCAAAGATGATTGGCACACCGTACTGGCACAACCTGATTTGCTGAAAGGCGTGCGCATCACCATTCCTCCCGCGTACGGCTACGTCTTAAGCTCGAAGAAAAGCGGCACATTACTCGCAATTGCGGATATTGAGTACGTACAGCGCGAACTTTTCAAGCAAGTGCCCAAGCAGGACGGGAAGTTGGTCATAGCCGTGACAAAGAACACGGCATTTTATACCGAGGGCGACGCTACCCTCTGTTGCTCCTGGGGAACGCATGGCACAGATTCGGCAACCGGAAATTCGTTCGTTCTCGCGTCATACCTGTTCCATGCCCCTGCGGTTGTGCAAGATCAAGATGTGCAACCACTCACCCAGCAGCTTGCAGAATTGATCTATGACCCATTGCACGATCCTTTAGTGCGCGTAGAAAACGGTGCCGACAAAATTGGCAACCAATTTCCTCGATGGCAGCGGCCATCCACCATGCGCCCAGGAGATCAGGGCCGTTGCGGTGGAAGCGGTATTGCCACTGCCTATTTCCTGTTGGAGCCGACGGACACGAATCCCAAAAACAATCTGCCGTATTCAAAGGCATTCATTGCGCGACACGCAGAGATGCGATACCATGTTCAAAACGTTGCCCTGCTCCCGTGGTATCTCGGCTCGGCGCAAAGTGCAAGGCAGTTCAGCTTTCCCGATCCCGACGTCCTTCCACAACCCGCCCAGGCCTGTCCTACGCGCGAAATGCGGGAGCAGCGGCAAGCGTCTGTCGCAAGTGCCACGGCACCGCTACCAGCCGCGAAGTCCACGAACGGACACGCACTCATCGGCTATTGGACAGGCTCAGGACGCGGCAACCAACCCTTTCCTCTTCGCGACGTATCACCGCAATGGGACATCATTATTGTCTCGTTTGCAACGCCTGATCACAGCGCGCCGGAAGGCACACTGCGCTTCCGTCCTCCGCACGGGATTGATCCAGAAGATCTCAAGCGCGACATCGCTGCTTTGAAGACCCACGGGAAGAAAGTCTTGATCTCGTTAGGGGGCGGCGGCGAAGTTTATACGCTTGACCAGCCCGACAGCGTTTCAATCTTTACATCCTGTGTGAGCCGCATCGTGAAGGAGTATGGCTTCGACGGCATCGACCTAGATTTCGAAACTCCGTCGCTTGTCGTGGTTCCCGGAGATACCGATTTCAAACACCCGACCACACCATCCACCATCCACATGATCGCAGGACTGCGCCAATTGAAAGACGAGTTAGGTCCGTCATTCATGATCAGCTTGGTGCCGGAAGGCCCGCAAATACCCGCAGGACACATGACCTATGGCGGCCAGTTCGGCTCATATTTACCCATCGCCTATGGTATCCGCGACATCCTCTCGTTCATGGATGTACAGGACTACAACACGCCTCCAGTGGAAGGCTTGGACGGTGAAATCTATCAGGCCGGAACAGTCGATTACCACGCCGCCATGACCGATCTCGTTCTAAACGGCTTCAGCATAGGGTACGATGCCGGGCAGATGTTCCCGGCACTCCCGCAGAACCAAGTTGCCGCCGGCTTTCTGACGGGCGATGCAACTCCACAAATTGTCGATCAGGCCATGCGCTACCTCATCACTGGCCAGCAGACCTCCGACACCACGTACAGAATACGTCAACCAAGTGGCTATCCGGAAATGCTCGGCGCCATGTTCTGGAACATCGACGATGATGCGAAAGAGAACTACAAATTTTCTAACGTCATAGGTCCCCAACTACACAACTTACCGGCAGGCTCAACCATTCATACGGCGCGTTCTTCTGCCCAAAAATCAAAAGCTCGCTAATAGAAATTCTCTTGCAGTCGCTAGTACTCTCTCTCGCATAGCGGACTCCGGTAGCATGCGCGCGATTTGAATTGCACCGATCATTGTTGAAAAGATCGAAAAAAATGCGCGCTCTTTGTCCACCAGTCGTCGTCCGGGCATAAAGGGAAGCATTCTGTCCTTGTAGTTCACAAGGTCGGAAACAATTTCGCTCCGCATCCTCTTGTCCACCCTCGCCAATTCAGGGGCTAGTGCTGTCAACGGGCACCCACGCTCAGGGTGTTCGCAGTATTCCAGCGTTAAATAGGCTTTCACAATCGCCTTCCATGCCGTCTCGCGCTTTGACTGTTCGCCCGCATGCGCCAAGTTTTCGGCGATCGTTTGGAAAGCTTCGCGAAGTGACTCCAGCACTAGCTCGTCTTTGTTCCCGAAATGCTTGTAAAAGCCGCCGTGTGTCAAGCCATTGTCGCGCATGACCGTTGCAACCACAGCTCCATTCAAGCCCTCTGTAAGTACGCGTCGCGAAGCGTCTTTTACAATCCGCTCATGGACTCTGGCTTTGTGTTCGGGTCCGTATCGCATGCCTTATTGTAGGATGTCTGGCATCATCCCACCCGACCCCCCGCTAGCAGCCTCCAGAACAAAAGCGAATCCTTAGGATGATGCCTCTCATCCTACAAGCGGAAAGAAAGAGCTTAAATGTCTCACCCAATCCTGATTACAGGCGCAGCCGGCGGTTCACAGGGTTCAACCGGCCGCCTCGTCGCGAATTTCTTGCTTCAGCAGAATATTCCCGTTCGCGCCTTCGTCCATAAGCTCGATGCCCGGTCCGATGAACTACACCTTCAAGGCGCGGAAGTCGTCGAAGGCGATCTCCTTGAACCAGCGTCAGTCCACGCTGCAATCAAAGGAGTAAAGCGAGCGTATTTCACCTATCCAGTGGCCGCTGGGCTGCTTGAAGCAGCCACAATCTTCGCTGCAGCCGCTCGCGATTCAGAACTGGAACTGGTGGTGAATAACTCCCAATTTCAGGGCATACCGGGCGATTTCTCGTTTCGTGATCTCCGAACGGCTCCCTCATTTCGGAACCTGCAGCATCGGCGGATAGATCGTGTCTTCGATTGGGCGCGAGTCGGCGCTGTCCATCTTCAGGTACCCGTTGGTGAGCGAGACTCCGACAGTCCGTGGAATCGTCGAGACTCTGGCAAGGGCCATAGGGCGCGGGATTGCATATGTGCCAATTACTGACGAACAGTGGTTCGATGCAATGAAGCAGCGGATCAATCCTCATGCGCTCGATCACCTGAGCCACCTTTGGCAATACTTCCGGCAAACCCAGGAGCGCCGCCTACCCACAGACGCCATTCGTGCGGTCACTGGCAGGAATCCGCAGACGTTGCAAGAGTTCTTCCGGTCGAATGCCAAACTTTTCGATTTCGAACAGCCCGATAAGTCCCAATAATTGGCTAACCTACCTCAATCCAATACCACAGGAGTTCACATGTCCCAAGAAACCATCTTTAGTATTCAACTCGTTTTAGGGTATGTCGTCTGGCTACTCTGCTTCGGCACTTACATCCTGCCCAAGCTAGAATCGCTGGGCCGGGTCGAAGCGTACCGCGCCATCGCCACCTTGCACAGTTTTCGCTTCTTTGGTCTCGTTTTTATTCTTCCTGGAGTCGTCGGCTCCAACCTGCCCGCGAATTTCGCCACGTTTGCTGCCTACGGCGACTTTGCGACCGGCTTGCTCGCCATGTTAGCGCTTCTCACGGTACGGATACGTGCGCTTTTCTGGCTGTTCGTCGTTGCCTTCAATATCATAGGCGCGGCCGACATCATCCTCGATTATTACCATGCCGTGCAAAACGGCCTTCCAGCATTGGCCGGCCAGTTGGCCACCGCTTACGCCATCCCAATCATCTACGTACCCTTACTGATGATCACGCATTTCGTCGCGTTCTATTGGTTCGTGCGTGCGCCGAGTCGGCAAGCGGCGCAGTAAGAAAGATCCAGCACATACATCGACAGCGAGACCTTCAATCCGTCTCGCTTTCTCACCCCTCCACTCGCCAAACAAACTCACAAATATACTCCGCCAGCCGCTCTCGCAACCCCGGAGCCAAATCATGCCCCATCCCCTCAATCAAAACCAACTCCGCCCCCGGAATCGCCTCCCCAGTAGCCCGCCCACCACTCACATCACACATCCTGTCTGCCAACCCATGAAGCACCAGCGCAGGAAGCTTCAGCCCGCGCAATCGCTCCGTACGATCACCCGAAGCCACCGTCGCAATCGCCTGCCGTGCCGCGCCCATCGGATCGTAGCATCGGTCAAAAGCCCGCCCCGCTCGCTCCGCAATTTCATTCTCATCGTGCGGAAATCCCGGCGAACCAACAGCGCGGGACGCGCGCATCATCTGTCGCACAACCTGCTCACGAGTCGTTGCGGGCGCACCAGCAAATAACTCACGAAGCGCATCTGGCGACGGCTGCCCAACCGCGATGTTCCCCGTTGTTGACATCATCGAAATCAGCGAACGCACTCGCTCCGGATGTTCAATAGCCATCGTCTGTGCAATCTGCCCACCCATCGACGCGCCAACCACATGCGCCCTCTCAATGCCCAGACCATCCAGCAATCCCACCGCATCACCAGCCATATCCGACAGCGTGTACGATACCGAAGACAAATCACCATCCAACACGGCCCGTAAGTTCGGCACGGGAGCATCACGCAAATGCGTAGAAAGCCCCGCATCGCGATTATCAAACCGAATCACCTGCAGTCCGCTTCCCACAAGCGCACCGCAAAACGCATCCGGCCAATGGATCATCTGCGCGGCTACACCCATAATCAGCAACACCGCCGGCGAATCCGGTTTGCCCAACCGCTCGAACACAATCTCGATGCCGTTGGGCCCAACCTTCAAAGAATCCTGCATACCTTGCTGATGGTACTGGATTGCGGTCTTCAAATCCATGTTTTTTCGCACCGACAGTAAGCGAATATCTCGCCCATTTTCAATGCGTTAGCTATCACTTATTAAAGTTGCTATCCTGAAACTGGAAGGCCTCCCTATGCATTTGTTGCTCGCAGCCCCAATCGGCTCGAACGGAGGTTGCAGAGCCCACATACCGTTAAGTACCTGACGGCCTTTTTTGAAACGCCTTGGCAACCGCCGTCTTTGACTGCCGGTTGTGTGCAACTGGACGAGGGCTCTTTAAGCCATCGCGAGCGTTTGATCCTTTCTCAACGATCACTTCGCGAAAGCGTGCCAAAAGAACCGCCAAGGCGAAAAAACTCCGTGAATTATGCCATTAACAAATCGAATGACTAATGGAACCGAGTTGGCGGCGACCATCAAGGGTTTTATTTCGGCCCCAGACATTCGAGACTTACATGTGGGGGGCTGAGAGGTGAGCGGGAGCGGTCATAATGGGAACGTGTCACGCACGAGAGATAACATTCGCAATCCGCTATCGATAAATGAAGCGTTAACCGGGTTCTTGCGCATAAAGCTGTTTCGGAGATGCCAACACAAGGAGCAATGGGCAAATTGCGAGTGTTGCAGCGAATTAACGTTCGGCTGTCAGTACAAATCAGGCACACGCAAGCGACCTAGAAGCGCCAGTGCCAAAGAAAAGTATCGTCCCTAAGCCCAATGAGACTATTCGATGCCTATGGTCGTCCGATACCTTCTATCCCAGAGGCTACCAAGCGAGATCCAAAAGCCAAATCAAAAAAACTTCTGGGGGCAACGGCAACATTACTCAGCCTTTTGTTTGGAGCTTTTGGAGCAACTTCACTTCTACCTCGCGTCACAGTGTCATCTCAGGCCGAACCGTTCGATCCTGCAAATGGCTTGTCCACATCCTTCGACGTTATAAACTCCGGATATGTACCACTTCGGCATGTGAACATATTTTTTGGCATAGGACAGATGGGCAACCCGCTCGCCAAGCCAAACTATCGATTTATACCAACATTCAAAAGCACGGTAGCCCGTGTGGAGTGGGCCAATCATCGGCTAGATATGGACGACAAGATTACGGTCAATACCTCAGAACTGTTCAGAGGCATTGCCTGGGCTGATTTCGCAATCGTTGTGCAGTATCAGCCGTGGATCCTCCCAATTACCCGCGAGAAAATCTTTCGCTTTAATACTTACCGGGAGACAAACGGGCGCACCTACTTGAGATCGTGGCCACTAGGAACGCCCCCAGAAAAGATGTACTGATCGGTCATTCTGCATCCCTTGGCACCTTAGGTCTCCAACGGCTTGCCGTGCGTCGTCTTCGAGCTACGGGCAGAGTTCGATGCCGTTGGGCCCAACCTTCAAAGAATCCTGCATACCTTGCTGATGGTACTGGATTGCGGTCTTCAAATCCATGTTTTTTCGCAGCGGAACTAAGCGAATATCTCGCCCATTTTCAATGCGTTAGCTATCACCTATTTAAGTTGCTATCCTGAAACTGGAAGGCGCTTCGGCATTCCTCCGAAGGCATCAAGCCGTGAATCAAATCGGAGGCACGACCAAGCCGCCCTCCGATTCCTTCTAAACGCAAACCTCTGCTGGAGGCTTACCCGTTTCCACGCCCCTAACAGTCGAAAGCTGTTCAACAGAGAACACGCGGTCGATATCCAAAATCATGATGAACTGCGCATCGCGCTTGCCCATCCCCTTGATAAAGTCGGTGCGAATTTGTGTGCCGATCCTCGGCGCCGGCTGAATCTGATCCGGCTCCAGGTCGATCACCTCTTCTACCGAATCGGCCAGTGCGCCGATCACAATCGATTCGCCCTCAAGGTCCATTTCCACTACAACAATGCAGGTATTCACCGTTTTCTCCGTCCTCGACATCTCGAAACACAAACGGAGATCGACGACCGGCACCACATTGCCGCGCAGATTGATCACACCACTCATGAAATCCGGCGTACGAGGGATCTTCGTAATGGTGGTGAAGTCCAACACTTCCCGCGCTTTGGCGACGTCAATGGCGAATACCTCGTCTCCCAGTTTGAAGGTCAGGTACTGCCGCGTATCGGTGATTTCATTAACGCTCATAGTTAGCTCCTCTCTTGTTGCGACGTTGAGCACTTAGTAGCGTTCGAATTCCTTGTCAGTGGCGTCTTCAGCCTCGTCCATCTCGAACGAAACTCCCGATTTACCACTCTTTTGGGATCGCGAGGCAGAACCGTGGGATACCGCCTCACGCAGCTTGGAAAGTGATCCTCCCTTTCGAGTCGTTGTTGTCCGTGCCGCCGGAGTCCGTGCTTCCTCTCCTGTGCGGAAGAATCCAAGCGAGCTGATAAGCTGGCCGGACTGTCCAGTCAGCTCTTCGGTCGTAGAAGCCATTTCTTCGGCCGCTGCAGCATTTTGCTGAATTACTTTCTCTAACTGCTGAAGCGCTTTGTTAATCTGCTCTGCGCCTGTATCCTGTTCTCTACTCGCTGCCGTTATCTCCTGCACCAGTTCCGCGGTCTTCTGGATATCCGGCACAAGTTTGTCGAGCATTTCGCCCGCCTTCTCCGACACTTTGACCGTCGTAAGCGAGAGTTGATTGATTTCACCGGCCGCCTTCTGACTCCGTTCGGCCAGTTTGCGTACTTCTGCCGCCACTACCGCAAATCCCTTGCCATGTTCACCGGCGCGCGCTGCTTCGATTGCGGCGTTCAATGCCAGCAGGTTTGTCTGGCGTGCAATCTCTTCAATGATGGAAATCTTACTCGCGATTTCCTTCATCGCAGAGACGGCTTCCAAAACACACTTTCCGCTTTCCTGCGCATCCTTCGCCGATTTGGTTGCAATCTTGTCTGTCTCTTGTGCATTGTCAGCGTTCTGCTTGATATTTGAACCCATTTCCTCCATCGACGAAGAAGCCTCTTCGGCCGCCGCAGCTTGTGAATTAGCTCCGTTCGACAATTGAACCGAAGCGCTGCTGATCCCTTGGCTGGCAGCCGATACTTCCCCGGCTATGTTGCGAATGTCGGCTACTGTACGGGTAAGGCCCTCCATCATAGAAATCAGGGCCTGCATCAGCTTGTCCTGTGGCGAGCGTTCTCTTACCGCCACCGTTAGGTTGCCCTGCGCAATTTCTTCGGCGGCATGCGTAACATCGTTCATCGCGATGATGAGGCTGTTCAGATTGTTCTTAATGTTATTGAATTCGCCGTGATAAGTGTCGGAAATTTGCGGCGGAAGGTCACCTTTGCTGATGCGCTCCACATAATTTGCCGCAACATTCAGCGGATTAATCACGGCATCCAGAATGGCGTTCATGCCGCTGACAATCTTGCCATAAGCACCCTCAAACTGATCCTGATCACCTCGTTCCGTTAGCTTCCCATTACGGGCTGCTTCGGTCACGCGGGCCAATTCCTTTTCCAGGTCCTGCAGAACCTTTCCCACGTTGTTGACGGCTTGTTTCATCTTTTCGTGATCGCCCTTGTAGGTGTGGGCAATCAGCTCGTTGATTTTGCCATTGGAAATTTGCGCCAGAACGCGATTGCCTTCGCCGATCGGCAGCAAAATAGCATCCAGCATGTCGTTGACGCCGCGCACAATGTCACTGTAGGCGCCTTGAAACAACTGGTACTTGCCGCGCTCTGCCAGTTGCCCTTCGCGCGATGCCTCAATCAGCCGCGCCAATTCCTTCTGCAGACCCTGCAACACAGTCCCCACATTGTTGACGGCCTGTTTCATTTTCTCGTGATCGCCCTTGTAGGTTTGGGCAACTAGCTCATCGATTTTGCCGTCCGAAATCTGCGCCAAAATGCGGTTGCCTTCGCCAATCGGCAGCAGAATAGCGTCCAGCATCGCATTCACGCCACCCACAATGTCGGCATAGGCGCCGTGGAATTGCTCGCGCTTGCCGCGCTCAGAAAGCTGCCCTTCTCGTGACGCCTCTGTAAGTCGTACGAATTCCTTTTCAAGGCCTTGTAGCACCGTGCCTACATTGTTAACCGCCAGTTTCATTTTTTCGTGATCGCCCTTGTATGTTTGGGCAATCAACTCGTCTATTTTGCCGTTTGAAATCTGCGCGAGAATACGGTTTCCCTCACCAATTGGCAATAGAATCGCGTCCAGCGTTGCATTCACACCGCGCACAATGTCGGCATACACGCCTTGGAATTGATCCGGCTTGCCGCGCTCTGCCAGTTTTCCTTCTCGCGACGCTTCGGTCAGCCATACCAATTCCTCTTGCAGGCTCTGCAGGACGGTTCCCACATTATTGACCGCCAGTTTCATCTTTTCGTGATCGCCCTTGTAGGTTTGGGCGATCAACTCATCTATTTTGCCGTTGGAGATTTGGGCTAAGATGCGGTTACCTTCAGCAATTGGCAATAAAATCGCGTCTAGCATGGCGTTCACGCCGCGCACAATGTCGGCGTACGCGCCTTGGAAGTGATCGACCTTTCCGCGCTCGGAGAGCTGCCCTTCCCTGGACGCCTCAGTTAGCCTCTCGAACATCTTTTGAAAGGTTTGCAGGACGGTCCCCACATTATTGACCGCCTGCTTCATCTTTTCGTGATCACCTTTATATGTTTGGGCGATCAACTCATCTATTTTGCCGTTGGAAATTTGCGCCAGAATGCGGTTGCCCTCACCAATGGGCAGCAGAATCGCATCCAGCATCGCGTTCATGCCGTCGACAATCTCGCGCTCTACACCTTGAAATTCGTTGGCCCGTCCACGTTCATCCAGACGACCCTCGCGCGACGCCTCTACCAGGCGTGAGATCTCTTGTGACAGTCTCCGCCTCCCTGTCTTGGCTACCTTCGAAGCGCCGCCTGCGCCGGCTCGCGAGCCACGGTTCAAAACAGCCGTACCGGCCTTGTTGCTGCGAGTCGATTTTTGTTTTCCAGTTGCTTTGTGTAACATCAATTCTGCTTTTCCTTCAAGATAAATGTGTTCTCAGTTTTAACTTTTGATTTGCCGGTGATGTCGCGTGGAAGCGCCATATGCCCATCCGCGCGATTCTTCAGCGATTCGCTCTGCAGCGCATGCTGCACTAAGCGTTGCGGATCCAAGATCAGGGCCACTGTCCCGTTGCCCAGAATGGTGGCGCCAGAAGCCACCTGAATATTTCGATAAACCCTGCCTAACTTCTTAATTACGGTCTGATGATTGCCCAGTACTTCGTCCACTACGAAGCCATGTTGTCCGTGCTCGGTCTCGACAATCACTATCTGCTCAGTTACCTGGCGCTCTGTCTCTATTTCGAAGTACTCGCTAAGCCGGATGTAAGGAACCACTTCACCGCGTATGTACGCCAGATGCTTGCCGTGCGAACTCTTTATATCCTGTTCCGTCAATTCCACGCACTCAAGCGTGTTGGTCAAAGGAACTACAAAGCGTGCCTGCCCCACACGCACCAGCAGGCCGTCGATAATGGCCAGCGTAAGCGGAAGTCGCAGCGTTACAGTAAGACCCACGCCCGGCCGGTTGGCCATCTCGATGGATCCACGTAACGCTTCCACATTTTGCCGCACTACATCCATCCCAACGCCTCTGCCGGAAACGCCCGTGATCTGTTGCGCGGTTGAGAAGCCAGGCGCCATCACAAGATTGAGAATTTCACTCTCTGACAGCCGTGCGCTGCTATCAATCAGACACTGTTTAATAGCCCGCGCACGCACTGCTTCGATATTGACGCCTGCTCCGTCGTCACTTACCTGAATTAGCACCGTCGCGCCGGAATGCTTCGCAGAAAGGTGAATGCTGCCTTTGGAACTCTTGCCGGCGGCGCGCCGGGCTTCCGGCGTCTCGATACCGTGATCCATGCTGTTGCGTATCAGATGCACCAGCGGATCGTTCAACTGGTCGATCACCGTCTTGTCTAACTCGGTATCCGCTCCTTCGATGCTAAGCTCCACGTCCTTGTGAAGCTCGCTACTCAAGTCGTGAACCACCCGGTGAAAGCGCTCAAACGCAGACCTAAGTGGCAGCATCCGGATGCTCATCGAATTCTCTCGCAGCGCCGCCGTTAGCCGGTCAACCGATTCTGATATTTCCAGCACCTCGGCGTCTTGGCCGTTGCTGGCGAATTCGCTCAGGCGAGCCTGCACCGTCACCAGTTCGCCCACCAGGTTTACCAACTGATCCAGCTTGTCGGCCGATACTCGAATGCTCGACGCGATTCCGGCGCTTTGCGCGTTCCGTCCCGCCGCTCCGGCTTTCTTCTCCAACGCCTTTGCAACCGGAACTTTTTTCTCATCCAAATCGGCCGCGCGCTCGATCTTCAATTCGCAGTCGCTCTCGACGAACATGAAAACGTCCCGGATCGTTTCGCTTGGCGCCGTCGTGGTCAAAACAATGTCCCAGGAAAGGTAGCAGCGCTCTGGATCCAACTCCGCCAGAGGCGGAACTACACTGGTGTCGATCTTGATTTGGACTTCGCCTAGCTCATACAATTCGCGCAGCAGCAACAACGGATCGCTTCCGTTCAAGAAAATGCTTGGAAACGTGCGAAATCGGATCAGCCAATCACGCGTGCGGCCTCCGCTCGTTTCGCCATCCACCGCTGGCTGCGATGGTGTTGTGTGTCGCTGATCACCCGACTTGGCTGTCAATTGATTCAGTTCTGCCAGAATCTTGGCCGATCGACTAACATCCGCCGAACCTCTTCCGGCGGCTTCATCCAACATGCATCGAATCTGGTCGCCCGCTGCCAGGCTGACATTAATCAGCTCCGCCGTCGCGCCAAGCTCTCCTGATCGCAGTGCTTCGAATGCATTCTCGATATCGTGCACAAACTCTGCGATGTTAGTAAAACCACACATCCCACCTGTTCCCTTGATGGTGTGCAGCGCCCGAAAAGCGCGTCCAATCAGTTCTCGATCGTCACGCCGTTCCTCTAACTCCAATAACGCCGATTCCAGTTCCACCAGCAATTCGCGTGCTTCATCCTGAAAAGACTGCTGATAGTTGGGGATCATTACTGACAAACTCGGCCACTTTGATTGTTCACGAACGTGTTTAGTGTTCTCACTATGAATCCCCCAGGTAACCAAAGGTCGGCGTCAATCCAACGCTGCGCTCGCCCGGCACATCTGACCGCCCCTCAGGTTGATATCCTGATACTCGAAAGCGCCTCCACCGCCTCGATTCCCATCGCGGATAACTCATGAAAAAGTTCATCAACCGTCCCGAACATGTCGTCGAAGAGATGTTGCAAGGCCTGGCCATTCTGTATCCGCGAACGGCTCGCCTTGCTGGACAAAAAGTCCTCATTCGCGCCGATGCAGACCCACTCCGCAATCAACAAGTGGCTCTCATTTCTGGCGGAGGCAGCGGCCATGAACCCGCACATGCAGGCTATATCGGCTCAGGCATGCTAAGCGCTGCCGTCCTGGGCGAGATCTTCACTTCCCCCAGCACCGATTCTGTTTTGGCTGCTATCCGCGCTGTAGCCGGAAAGCTCGGCGCTCTGCTGATAGTCAAAAACTACACAGGCGACAGACTGAACTTCGGTTTGGCTGCCGAGTTGGCGCGTAGCGAAGGCATCCCAGTGGAAATGGTCATCGTCGATGACGACGTCGCCCTCGCAGATCAAGCCCATGCAACCGGTGCCCGCGGTTTAGCCGGCACAGTCCTCATCCACAAACTGTTAGGAGCCGCAGCCGCTGAAGGCAAAAGCTTAGCCGACCTGGTAGCTATCGGCAAAATGGCAGTCGCATCGTTATCCACCATGGGCGTTTCTTTTTCAGCCGGAACCTCGCCGGCAGTGGGAAAGCCCAGCTTTGAACTCGACGACGACGAAATGGAACTCGGCCTCGGCATTCATGGAGAACCCGGCGCGCAGCGCACCAACATCCAGCCAGCCGACCAACTCACCGAAACCCTGTTGACCAAAATCCTTTTCCATGCAAAACTTTCCCAAAATAGACGCGTCGCCGTTTTGGTGAACAATTTGGGCGCCACCACTCCAATGGAAATCGCCATAATCGCCCGCCGCGCTGTTTCCTTTCTCGAAGACAAAGGTTATTCAGTAGAACGCCTCTACGCTGGAACCTTTCTTTCATCGCTCGATATGGCAGGAATTTCCATCTCCATTCTCGGTATCCAAGACGATTGGCTCTGCTGGCTCGACGCCGCGACAACCGCACCCGCCTGGCCCTACGCTGCCGCGCAACGCCCCTCCAAAAACGAATACAAAGTTGCTGCGACGCCTCCCTCCCAACCCGTTACAAACTCGGCGCATGACGAAGCCACCGAACGCGCTATCGAAGCCGCCTGCCAAGCACTCATCGAAGCAGAGCCTGAGCTAACGGAACTGGACCGCATCACCGGCGATGGCGATCTAGGCACCAGCATGAAACGCGCGGCCCAAGCCATACAAGCATCCATCGCCACCTATCCCTTGAACAATTCGTCCGCCACACTCAAAGCCCTCGCCCAAACGCTTCGCAACGAACTCGGTGGCTCATCCGGACCCCTCTACGGCGTCTTCTTCCTGCGCTGCGCAAGCGTTCTGGAAAATACGCACCCCGTCACCCTGGCGCATGTCAGCCAGGCAATCCTCGAAGGCTGCCAAGCCATCAGTGAATTAGGCGGCGCTAAGCCCGGCGACCGAACCATGTTGGATGCACTCCACCCCTTCGCCGAAGCCCTGGCAAATTCGCACAATATCCAAGCCGCCCTCGAAGCGGCCGATCAAGGCGTCAAAGCCACCGCGCAAATGAAACCGCGCCTCGGCCGCTCCAGCTACCTTGGCGATCGTGTTCTCGGCCATCCCGACCCCGGAGCGCGCGCCATTGCCATCTGGCTTCGTGCAGCCGCCTCAACTATTACCCCCTCGCTACAATAAACGTGTGTATATGCAAGAAGACTCGAAACCTTCCCTGCGGTTTCTCGCTGCCGTCTCAGCCATCCTGCTCGGCATCATCTTCGTCGTTTCCGGCGGCTGGAAAATGCTCGACCCGCTTAAGTCCGGCGAACTCCTCGAACAGGCCCAAGTCCCATCGGGCTGGGGCGTACTCGGCGCGGCTACCCTAGGCACGCTTGAAGTCTTCACCGCGCTTCTACTCTTCAGTCCACGCTACCGTCGCTGGGGCGGCATTCTCGGCTCCGCGCTCATGATCTTCTTCATCGGCTGGATCGCAGTCTACTATCACAAACTCGTTGGCCAGGAATGTAGTTGCTTTCCCATCATTAAACGCACCGTTGGCCCCATGTTTTTTGTTTCGGACGGCATCTTCTTGCTCTTAGGCCTCGCCGCTTGGCTCTGGTCCAGACACGTAGCGTCTCTCAAAACGCCTGTCATCCTTCTCACCGCCCTGGCCGTCCTCGCCGGAGCCAGCTACGCCTGGAACGAATCTAAAGTCGTCCACGCCCACATCCCGAACCCCGTCATAGTAGATAACAAACCCGCCGACCTCTCCAAAGGTAAAGTCTTCATCTTCTTCTACGACCCCTCCTGCATGCACTGCGATGCCGCAGGACGCTTCATGGGCAAATTCGATTGGACTGACACGCGCGTCGTAGCCATACCCACTGTTAACCCGCAATGGGCCGCCAGCTTCCTGCACGATACCGGCTTCAAAGCCGAAACCAGCCTCGAAGTAGACAAAATGAAAAACGCCTTCCCCTTCGTCGATCCTCCCTACGGAGTCGCGCTCAAGGACGGCGTCGTAAAGCAGACCTTCGGCCAGGCAGCTTTTGCTGCTCCATCGCCTAAGGCGCAATTAGAATCTTTGGGGTTTGTTAAATAGTCAGGCAGTACAACAGGTGGGCAGAAGATTTGGATCAGGCCAGGAGCGCCGCTCGGGAACTCCTGGCCCAACGGGGGAGTTTCAACTGACGCTCGCGTGTCGATGGCTGGCGAGAAGTTCATTCATCTGATCTTTCACGCTCAGTTTCAGCTTCTTTAAGCGCTGCTCTTCAAGCTCATCCTCCCCAGTAACGTGGGGCTTTGACTCGATAGCTTCTATCTGACGCTTCAGATGCGCATGCTGCTCCACTAACGATCTGTATTCGTCGCTAGTCGATAGCAGATGCGCTTTCAGCTCTTCGTCGTGTATTACTTGCTCCATTTTTTCGAATCTTCTCCTGGCTGATGGTTTCCTGTTACTCCTCATCAGCACCCCAAAGTTATCACCATTTCATCCGCATTACAATAGCGGATTCAAGGGGATTTTGATAATATTCGCGCCTCCGTCCAGCCTCGATAAACCCTGCCTTTTGATACAGTTGTATCGCAGCGATATTAGACTCTCGTACTTCCAGGTATACGTTCGCGCCATGCTTTAATTCGTGCTGCAAAAGCTGCCACCCTACACCTTTGCGACGAAATCTTTCCCCTACCGCAATATTTAATATCTCCCGCTCACGTGGTGTATCCGATGTGCCTACAAACGTCTCTCGCGAAACTAGAAATCCTGCTATCGCCGCACCTACTTCCGCCACTGTGCATTCGTATTTCAGGAAGTCTTCGGCCGCCCAACTCGGATCCGGAAACGCTTCCAGTTCCAATTCCGCCAACTCGCCCGCATCCGCCTCCGTCGCCCCCCTAAGCCGGACGTTCATCGCGATTGAACCGATACAATCTCGCCTTCCGTTCCCCGGGTCTTATCTACCTGCGGACGAAACCTAATCACCACCCGCCGCTCCGCTTTGGCCGCACAAGAAAACACTTTTTGCTCCGGGTCATCGCCCAAATAAAGCAACTGCCGCGTCTTCCCATTCGCATCCCTAACCGTCACTCGCGTGTAATTCTTCTTGCAATCCACCGCCACTACCGAACCCGAAACTCTCTCTGTTTTCACCAAAGCACCGTAATCCACAACCTCGCCGGAACTCCCCTGACTCAAAGCCGAATTCGCCTTATTTGCCTTCTCCTCCGCTGCGCGAATCCGGTCTGCTTCTGCCTGCTGCGCTTTTTGGTCCGCCAAGACCGCCGAATCGCGCTCCCGCTTCTTATCTGCTTCCGAAGCGTCCAGCCGCGCCGTCTCCATTGAATCGCGCATCTGCTCCACGGCCTTGCGCCGCGTCTCATCTGGAGCCGAATCTTCCGCGCGCGACCAACTACCCGCCGCCAATTCCGTTTGCCCGTTCTCCGTCTGCAATCGTGCCAGCGCTACCCAATAATCCGTCGCCCTCGGATTCATCTTCAGCGCCCGCTTCATCAACTCCTGGCGTTCTTTCAAATCCTCCGTAGCCATTGCCTGCTGAAACACCGGTTCCGCCCAATACGGATTCAGCAACTGCGCCTTCTTCAAAATCGGCAGCGCATCCTGCGGCGGCATGTCATTCGCATACGCCGCATAAATCGCCGCGTCTCTGCTCCCCGCATCCATCGCGCCCTTCAACAACTCGTCTGCATTCTCTTTGCGCAGGACTGCCACATCCGCCAGCGCGTCCATCACTAACGCTTTAGTCTGTCCGCCCTCCCCTTGCATGTTTTTCAGCGCCGCTTCTGCGCCATCCCGATCGCTGTCAATTTGCGCCGCCGTTGCATAAGCCCGCGCCGCGCTGTCCTCTAACGAATGGTCTCCAAAATCCCGTTTCGGATCCAACGGCCTTCCAGAAGTCGCCACCGCTTGCCAATCGTTTGCCGCCAATCGAGCCGCAGCTTCACGCTCTAGCGCCTGATAATCCAATCCATACGCATTATGCTCGGCCGCATGCACCGTACTTCCATTGCGCAACGAACTCAAAAAAATATGAAAACTCGCCCCATATTCGAACTTTGTCGCGAAAAGCTGCATGCGCGCAAAATCCATATCTGCGCGCCCCATCGGAGGTCCACCCCACGTCACCCGGCTCCCATTTGCCTTCACCGTGTCGAACAGTTCCGCCACCCCGCGCTCCGCTTCCTCCGGCAATCGCGGCGTATTCGAATCCAAAAGCATGCGCGCCACTTCCCCCAGCGGCATTCGTGCATTCGCCGTCGTCACCAACAGGTAATACCCGTCGTGCAAAACAAAATGTGAGGTCGGCTTGGCCGAATTCGTTACTAGAATCCGAAACGGCCAAGTCGCGTTCAGATCTTTAATCTCTAACAGGCCGCTCATCACCCACCGCGCCTGTTCCAACTGCGTCAAATCAAATCGCGCAGCCGCCGCATCCCCATTCGTGTCCACGTAAAAAGGACCCAAGTTGTACTCGGTCCATTTCTCCGCCGCTTGCGCGCCCGCCGCAAGCCACAACGCAACACTAAAGCCGAGGCAGCGTCGTAACCACAATTGCTTTCGCGCCACTATCCACATGGCAACTGTATGAATGTGGTTCCGACCCATCAAAATAGACACTATCGCCCGCATTCAAATCATGGTCTTCCGACTGATAGTTTATCGTCAACGTTCCACTCAACACGTGTATGAACTCCGCACCGTCGTGAGCATGGTGCCGCGCCGGACGTCCATCCAATTTTGGAAAATCCGCCAAATATCCCGACATCGATTTATCCGTCGCGCCAAACGTCAGCACCTCAAAGTAATAACCAGGAATGGCGCTGTCGGGCAGTTCCGGAAATTTCAATCGATCCCCCGCCCGCACAATGGAAAACACGCGCTTCCCTTTGCGGTCGTTGAAGAAATGCTCCAACCCAACATCGAACACCATCGCAATTCGAGCCAGCGTCGGCAACGTCGGCACCAGCTTTCCGTTCTCTAATTGCGATAACATCGACGCCGACAAGCCTGTGTGCTTTCCCAAATCCACCAGCGCAATCTTCTTTCGAAGTCGCAACTGTCTAAGCTTCTGACCTATCTCGTAATTGTTCAGTACCCGCGTGACACCATCGTCCGCGCTTTCATTGTCCTTCACGGTCGGTTCACCCACACTAACGCAGCCTTCTAAAACATCAATCATACTGAACTCACTTTCAGTGACATCATCCAATTCACCTCTTTTGAACGTAAATTCATTCATAGAGGCTTAAAAACATGGATGACGTTAAATACCGGCAGATGCAAAACCGTCCGCCCTATCGTGAAATTCTCGACGTCGAACTCGTCCAACTTTGTCAGTCCGGCGACCATTTGGCCTTCGGCGAACTGATCCGCCGCCACCAAGCCGCCGCCACCAAGGTCGCTCTCTCCATCGTTCGCGACCAGCTCGATGCCGAAGATGAAGTGCAAAACGCCTTCTGGAAGGCCTATCAACACATCAATCAGTTTCAGCAGGATTCCAAATTCTCCACCTGGCTTACACGCATCGTCGTCAATCAATGCCTGATGAAGTTGCGCCAGTCCCGCCGCGTCAAATTTGCCTATATAGATGACACCCAGCCAAACGAAGAAACCGTGCTTATCGAATTAAAAGATTTTCGTCAGTCACCCGAACAGCAACTGGGCCAAACAGAAGTCGCCAAAGTCCTCGAAGCCGAAATCCGCCGCACGCCGCCCTTGCTTCGCAACGTCTTCCTATTAAGAGATGTCGAACACCGACCCATGCCCGAAGTAGCCGAACGTCTCGGGATCTCCGTCGCCGCCGCCAAAAGCCGTCTCCTCCGGGCCCGCGCCGAACTCCGCGAACGCATGAAGCGCCACCTCGGCGACATCGGCCCCGCAACTCTAATGACTAACTAACTATGTTCAATAGCCGTAAGTGGGACTTCCTTCCGAACACCCTTAATCAGGAGCCATGCCATCATCCACAATTCTCCAAGCTCTGGGACGATCGCGGCCCGGCTCACCATATCGAGGTAAGCCGGCAGCAGCAGCGTCGTAAAACTGACCGCGACTAATGCACAGCCGTCCGCGATCAGCAATATGCCCAGAAGTCGCGGTATCAAACCCGATCTCATCACCAGAATGCCGAAGGGAACAAGCCAGAGACCATTAAAGATATTGGCAATGTTGATGCCGTCCCCATGCAATCCGAGGAACAACATTGCCAAAGCATCTCGTTGAAGCTCGCCGAATACCAACAGGAACTTTGCGCCATGCAGCAGTGTCAGCGCAGCGATGTCATTCAACACATTAACGGACGTGATTGCGACGGAGACAAGCACCAAGGTAACCATCAGAGACGCGTATGTCTTGCCCACCCCCGCCAGCAGCCGGTACAAAGTCCTGACCAGGAATACAAACAGGATCGCGCCGACCAGTTCGCTCACGATGCAGGCGCGGAACACCATCTCGGAAGCCCGGATATTGTTCGCGGTCGCCGCCGCGTTGTCAGACACGATTAGCGCGCTGGGAACATACAAAAGAGGGACGCCGGCAGTCGCTCCGCTTAAAAGATACAGCGCGCCTGCAACGCGTGCCGTCTTTCGGGTTGAGTTCATCCAGATCTGCTTTTTTCAGTATCACCGGACACAAATACCGCGCCATCGCGCTTAACGATTTAACTGAGTTCCAGCCTTATAGCTACTGTTCCACCCCGCGACTCTCCGGCTTCCCATCCTCCAAAGCAACCGCAACCCCCTGCACTCTAGCCTGCGAAGCCCGCGCTGTTTCCAGTGGTGAGTTCCCCGCATACACCAACACCATATGATGCGCATCCCGCGGATTCTTCGCCGCAAACACTAACGCATTCCGCTCCGACGCATAGCTCTTTCCTTCCAACTTGAACATCGCGCCGGTATAATCCAAGCCCATCTCGCCTTGCCAAGCCGCCAGCGCCGAATTCGACTCGGGTCTCCCAACAAACACCACATCCTTGCCGCCAATCAAACTCTCGCCCGCTTCAAAATCTCTGTAAATCGGCACTTCACCTTGCCCACGCTCGCGGTAGTGCGCCTGCAATTGCTCAGCCACATAACGGTTCGTACCCGCCTCGCGCACCGTTCCATAAACAATCACCACCGACGCCAACCGCCGCTCCAAATCGCTCGCCAGATACGCCGGCCCATCCCCTACATCCGGAACTTCATACTTCGCTTGCGCCGCCTGCAAAAACATCTGCGCACTCACCGTCTTGGTCGTGTTCGAATCGTAGAAGGAGTTCATCAATTTCAGAAACGCATCGTCGCCCATCTTGTGTCGGAGCGAATCCAGAAACAACACACCAGAAACCTGCACCAATCGAAACTTATTCGCGGGCGTATCCGGCGCCAACTTCAATCCGCGATAACGAATCTTCTCCTCATTAATCGCTTCATCCACATCCTTTGCCTGCAGCACATGGTAATACTGCGCCGACCCCGCCACAAACCAATCATCCTCATCGCTCGCCGGAAGCAACCATCCCTTCCAAAGCTTGTCGCTGCGCTCGCTCCACGAAACCGGCTCGACCTTCTTCTCTGTCGTGGCTTTCTTCGAACTCTCCGCCATCGCCGCGCTCAACGAAGCCGGCGCCGTTGCATCCAACAGCCGGTATCCACCCGGGAAAAGACCATGATTCGAATCTCGCGCCGCCGCCACGCTCTCGTTCGGCCGCCCGAATTCCGCCCACACCATCATGTGGTTCGCCATGTCCGCCGTCGCAATCTTCGCGTCCATCGTACTCCCCGAAACCAGCGGCGAAGCATCATAAGCCTTAAAACCAAACTGCTCGTCTATGCGGCCTTTATTCTCTTCATACAACTTCATCCAAGCCAAATCACGCACGCCCGGCACATAGGGAACATATTCCGGTGCTCCATGCGGGTCCGGCAAATATTCCAAATTCACCGTCAAATCTTTTGAGTTGTTATCGCCCCAATAAAACCCCGCCGTGTTGCCGAACCATTCGTTCTTCGAACTCCTCCAAAGCTTCGTATGCTTCGTGCCCAGTTCATACATCGCAATTTCATTGTTCTTCGCATCGCCAATAATCCATTCATTCGTATAAAGCCCGTTATTGCTCGTGCCCAGTTCCTTCACAACATCGTCGATATTGTCCGCATACTGAATCGCCATGCGCGCGCGAAACGCCACCGGCGTCCCCTGCACATTGAATGGCGTCTGCTCAATCGTCGTCTCTGTAAGCACAATGCCGGCATCGTTCTGATACCAGTCCGTTCCGCTCTCAATCCCGCCCGGATAACTTTGAATTAGCATTCTGTGGCCCGTCTCCGGCTTGATATCCAGCATCACGTTCGTCTGTTCCGCCAGCGTCTGCGACCACCACGTCACATGCCCAATCACCATCTTGCCGTCACGCGTGGCCGGCCCTGTGGCTGCAAAAGCACTGCAATGGTCCGCCCTGCCGCTTCCCTCGGAACCATAACCAGGCCTGCTGAACTCCGTGCCTTCCAGCCCCGTCGGAGTCATCGGCATCGCCGCCGCCAGTTCGCCCATCTCCACAGTCGTGTTCGCCACCACAATGTCAATCAAGTCCAGCTTGTGTCCAAAAAACTTAGCTCCTCCCGCATTAGCGCCATCCGCTATCCCGCGCATTTCCTCCAAAATCTCTTTGTTAAATCCACGCAGAAACAACGCATCCGCCGTCGTCCGATTTCGCCTCCAAGCTTCTTCGTCCGCCTTCCCGTCCAAATCAATCGCGCAGCGCGTCAAATACTCCGGAATCTCGCGCGCCATCAAATATCCATGCTGATACCCGCGCTCATACGGCTTCCCCTCAATGTGCAGATAAATCCATCCCCCGTTCGGATATCGGTATGCCGGCCCAAACGTCCGCACCGCTTCCTTCGCAGGCCAGCTATCCGCCGCCGACGCTTCGTCAATCGTCACCCCCTCAAACCACGCCCTGCCCTTCAGATCCCCGCCGTTCCCACTGCTAACTACAATGTGGTCTTCTTCCCGAGTAGCTACAAATCGCAACGCTAGCCGTGTCCAATCGTGTGTCCCCCCAACCGACTCCGCATGCACATCAAACGGCATCGACTCCATGCTGATAGTCGCTCCTGACGAAATCGGAGATCGACCAAGATCCTTCACCGTCAGATTCTCCGTACGCACCCAGCCACTGATCTCGTAGGTCTTGCCCACCACTAGGTGAATCGCACTCGAATGCGCCACCGCGTCGCCGCCATCGGAACTCGCTTCCATGCGCAGCGACTTCTGGTCGTTATGCCGCACGCTATCATCCGGCACAACCGACCCGTGAACCGTCGTCCAAGACCGGTCCGCCTGATTCTGAAATAGCGTCGTAGAGGCCTGCAAACTAAGTGCCGCCAAGAGGCATAGAACGGTACGCATGATCGGAACTCTCCTTAACGGTCTAGGATAGACCAAAACGATCATGCCCGGCAAAGCGTTAGCTCGCCGGATGTCTGACTTGTTCGATTGCTGTCTGCAAATACCGCCGCAAAACGGAACGATTCAGATCTTTGTCATCCCGAATCCGAATGTGCCGAATAAACATCCCGTTTCCCTCCAGTAGCTTGTTCGGATCCGGAAGCTGAGCACCACGATTGAATCCCAAATTCACATGCGCGCTATACGCGACAACGTGGCAAAAGCCATCTTTCATCGGCTTTCCCGTAAAAGAGAACCCAATCGCCACCGCGTAGCCCTTCACAACCGACTCAATCGCTCCCGGCGCTTCCTCCAGCACCATCTCGCGCAAGGCCAGCGTCAAATGCGAAATCTGCGGATCGTAAGCTGCCAAATAGCTCAGAAGCATGCGATCCGGCGGCTTAACCATACGCCCGAAGTCTAGCACCGATTTGTGGGAACACCCTGCCTTAGTGTCCGCTACCTTGCATTCGCTTCAATTCCTGCTGTACCAGCCGCTCTCGCAAATGCATCCCATCCACCACATAAACCATAAAGAAATGCAGCGCCAAACCAATGCCCCATCCAACCACGACATACCGATACCAATGGATGCTCGGCGAAGCCATCATATTGATCACATACAGCATGCCGTTGGTAATGCAGTACACGGCCAAGTGCACATAAAAGCCGAGCTTTTCATCGGCTCGCCGCGAAGCTGTCGCAATTTGTTCATCACCGCCCATAAAAACCTCCCGGTCTTCGGTCACCCCGACCATATCACGTCACAGCCCTTCCATCAATGCCCCACAAACTTCGGCTGCCGCTTCTCCAAAAACGCGCGCACGCCTTCCTTATAATCCTCGCTGTCGTAAATCTCCCGCCGCATCCCCTGCAACCGCTCAAACGTCCCCGGATTCATCGGTGTCGATGTCGCCAACACCTGCAATTGTTCTTTCAGCAGCGTAATCGCCAGCGGCGAATTACATAAAACATCGCGGATAATCGTCGCCGCCGCTAAATCCAACTCATCCGCCGGAACAACATGATTCACCATGCCAATCTCCAGCGCCCTCGCCGCCGTAATCGGAGTCGCCCGAAAAATCATTTCCTTGATAATCGGCAAACTAACCGACTGCATCAAATTCAACGTCCCAGCAATGTTGTAAGGCACGCCCAACTTCGCCGGAGTAATCGCAAACGTAGCTGTATCCGCCGCTAGCACCATATCGCACGACATCGCCACCTCGCACGCGCCTCCCCAAACACCGCCCTCAATCAACGCAATCACCGGAGCCGGAAACTGTTGAATCGCCCGAATCCCTTGGCGCAGCGAGTCATTGTAAGTAAGTGGATCCCGCCCATTCGTCGGCAGCTCCGCAATATCATGTCCCGCCGACCAGGTCTTCACCCCCGGAGCCGCCCGCAACACCACCGCACGCACCCGCCGTTCAGCCAAAAAATCGAGCCCGGCAACCAACTCGCCTATCAAATCCGAACTCAATGCATTCCGCTTCGCCGGATTATTCAGCATCAACGTGCCGCAAACACCATCAACCAAAACCTCAACTAACGCCATGCCGCAATTATCGAACAAAGCCCCAGCGCACCCGAAACCACAAGACAGCCGGATCACTTAAAGAATGTCAATGACAATCGGCGTGATATCGTCCTGCTGGCTCGTGGAACCCGACTGCCACTTGCGCAGTTCGGCTATCAACCGCTGCGACAACTCGGAGGCTGGCTGCAAGCGCTGTTCGCGGATCACTTGTTCCAGTCGCGCGTCCCCAAACGCTTCACCGCGCGCGTTCTCGGGTTCCACTAGCCCATCGGTGTAAATCACAAAACGGTCGCGCGGCTCCAGCACAAGACTGCATACCGGGTATTCCAAATTCCTCGAAACTCCAAAAAGTAAACCGTTGCTTTCAATTCGTTGCACCACACCCAGCGAATCCTTCCAACACAACAACGGCGGATGTCCCGCCGCCGAATACTGCGCGCTGTGGCACTCGGTGTCAATCCATAGATAGGCTGCAGAAATCAGCTGACCTCGCAACTCGGCAGAGAGAATGCGATTCAAGCCGCCCAGCAATTGCGCCGGGTCATCCGCAAACACAACTACAGATTGCATCGCCACTTTGATCATGGAAGCAATCATCGCGGCTGGAATCCCGTGTCCGGAAACGTCTGCTACCAGTACGCCCAAATGTTGATCGTCCGTCCGAATGAACTGGTAAAAATCGCCCGCCACAGCGGTCATCGGATGGTAAGTCGCGGCAATGCCAAGTTTGCCAAGTTCAGGCACGTACATCGGCAGAATGGAAGACTGTATCTGCCGTGCTGTCTCCAATTCCGTCTCGATGGACAGCAACTGACGCTCGTTCGTGAATAGTATGTCCAGTGCCACATATCCCAAAGAGAACAACAGAGCGGCAAAACCCAATGGCGCAACCATTGGCAATGTGGGGTATCGCAACACGGTTGACAAGTTTGTGTAAAGGGCCTCCAACGCAAAAATGACCGTACCGGCTGCGAGAATGCGGTGATTCCGTACCACCAGGAATTGGGAAGCGAACTTTGGAACCACCACGACTGCCAGCAAGACCAGCATCGAAAAAACTGCCAGCAGGTTGTTGTAGACCATCCATTTGTTGGCCGGTCCACCTAAGACAAACGTGCCGATACCGATCAACGCAATTACCAACCCAACCAGGATTTCCAGGTCAATCAGAAACCTGATTTTGCCAATCGTCAGCTCGCGCCAAGCCAACAATGCCGAGACCAGAAGTAAATACAGCACGGTTGTACTGACATAGGGCATCACAGGCTTTAGAACGCTTGGAATAATTGTCAAAATGGTGGGTGTTTGGTCCAACGTTTGAAGGCCATACATCCCACTCCAAATTCCCCACAAAACAAGAATGCGCACTCCCCTGCGCCACCGAATCGCAGCAATGGCGCACGCCGTCGCTCCAACCGACAAGAAAACCGTTCCCACCACGATATCGATTACTTGCCCCCGAAGCGTTGCTAAAGCAGCATCCGCAGCCGTTGTCTCATGCATCTAACGGCGCCGCCTTGGGTTTCCGACCTCGCCCAGAATGAAATCGGCCGTTAGAAAGTCAAAACCTGGCATCACGAACCGCATTCTTCGCTAGAGCCCCCTGCGCTCAAGATTGTATCTGGCGCGAGCGCAGCCAAACACGCATGAAGCGTTTTAAGAATTACTGCGAGCGGCGGCCAACTGCTGACGAACTTGGAGGATCCAAGTAATCCATCGCGCAACAACCCAAAATCATTGGCTCAAAAAGGTCCATCGCTTCTAATGTGGCAGCGAAGCAGGCACAGTGAGCAGCCAAAACCCGATCGGGAGCCGCCATCGGGCTTTGAATCATAATGGCGGAGAGGCGTCGTGAGCATCAAATCTATACGCATACCAGATCAATTAATGCTGAAGGTCAAGGAGGCTGCCCAGCGTGAAAAGATCTCTGTCGAAGAGTTAGTGGAGGATGCCCTTCAGCAGCGGGTCAGTAACAAGGGTTCCCGTCGGCTGTTCCTATAGGTGACCGCCACGTCAAGCGCACCGGCGCGCGTCCCGAAGATGTCGAGTCGGAAATAGCCGCCTATCGCTCTGAACGTGCGCAATAGTGCTGCGCGTAACTCCCGATACCAACATCATCGTCTCCGGTCTCAATTTCGGCGGAAATCCTCGGCGATTGCTGGCTGTTGTAGAAGCAAGTGTCATCCGGCTCTGTGTTTCGCCGGCGATCCTTGTAGAAGTATTCGACGTGCTTCAGCGCAAGAAATTCGGCTGGACTGAAGCCGAAACAAAAGAGGCAACGGACTGGATTTTAAGAATCTCCGACCTTGCCACACCAACCCAGCCAATAGACGCGATAAAGGATGATCCCTCGGACAACAGGATACTGGAGTGCGCTGTCGCAGCCAGTTCAGACTACGTAATTAGTGGCGACAAACATCTCTTGCAGCTTGGGAGTTTTGCTGGAATACCAATCGTACCCGTCTCCAAATTTCTTGACATTATGCAGCTACCCGAGATCGCTCCGGGGTAACCCATCGCCAATGGTGACGAAGCCCGATCATCGTTGACATTTGGGCATCGCCCGCAGTTCAGCCCGCTCCCGCGCGGGCTGAACCTCAAGCTCATACCCTTCTACACCGCAGCCGTAGTTGTCATATGCGGCTCATCCGGCTCACTGGTCACCCTCACAAACGCTTCCCGCGCAGCTATCGGCAGCAACTTCCAAACCTTCTCCGCCGCAGCCTTCTCCTCATCCTGAATCTCCCGCGCCAAACGAGCCGTCAAGCCATCCCCAGCCGCTTCCGCAACCGTGGCCAACGCCTCATACATCGCTAACTCGCTATTTTCAACCGCGAAAGCAATCATCAGATTCTGAGTTGTCCGTTCTTCTCTCTCATGTCCAATCTTCGCCGTCTGCGGACCCAATTGAAACAAGTGCGCCAGAAAGCTCTTAGCCGCCGATGCACTCCCGCCCAGCGAATCCAATCGCGCCTCAAGCCTCAAATACTGGCTCTTCGTCTCAACCGAGTGTGCCGCGAAAGTGGCCTTCACCGCTGCATTATCGCCTTCCTTCGCGAATGAATCTAATTGCGTCTCGAAGCTCTTTTCAGCAGCGATCGCGTCTTCCAAATATCGTTTAATCAAGTCCTGGCTGGTTTCCATAAGTCCTCAGTCAGTTGGATCGAACCTCACGCCAGCAGTTACGCCAGTACATTTTCATGATGCTCAAACACCCATTTAACGTCGTTTAAAAACTGATCTGCTTTATACAATCTGCGTCGGCGCGAGATTCCCTAGGCAATTGTCGCCGAGTCACCCCGACATCAATTTCACAAATCCCCGATGCCTTGCCGGTCGCCATTGCCGCAAGAAGACGCGAATGCACCCGTCACCACCCACGCAACCCGCTTGGGGTCGCGGGCATAGAAAGACAGCACATAGGGACGGCTCACAACAATCATGTAGCTTTCCTTGTTCCCTGCCGGTTTCCAGTAATAGACATACCGCCCCAAAGTCTTTTGCGTCTCTTTGATTCCGCTAATTGATTGTTCCCGCACATTGGTAAGCCGTGACAGCGCATCAATCGCAACTCGCTTTGGATCGTCGAAAGCCCAATTAAGCTGCCCCAGCTCAGCATCTCGCTGCGCCTTCAACAAATCGTTCTTAGGCTCGACAGGAATAAGCCATCGGAAACCGCACCCGGTCTTGCCGCTGTCAGGCTGCTCGTCAGACGCATCATAATCCAGATCGTCACGCTTCCTAGCATCAACGGATCTAACCTGTTGAATCGCGAGCAAACTACAGCAACCCATATGTCCATAACCGCCCCAAAAAGTTCCAGATGGCAACACCATCTTCTCTCCGGAAAAGAATCTACCCATCAGCGTCGCGTGCACCACCGCTCCATGACTGTCTGACCGAAATGGGGGCTGAAGCAGCTTATCAAACTCACGAAACTGCTCATTCTCTGCCAGCGGTATAGGTGTGTTTTCGACCTTCAATTGTCGCGGTCGGTTCCTGTCGCTCGTGTCGCCGCAGCAATAAACAGTTCCCGACTTCGCTTTGCCACCATATTCAAGCCAGATCCCCTGCCACGAACGACAACTCAAATCGAACAGGTTGAAATCCTCAAATCCTTGCGAAACGAACGCCGTCACTTCAACCAGCTTGTGATTGTACGCGGCGGGGTCATTCTGAAGCTGACAAACGCTCACTGGTCTTGACGGCTCCTGAGCGAAGGCGATCACGCCTAACGGAAGGAATAGCATTGCACCGACAATCGAAGCCCGAAGCATATTCAACAGCACCTGCGCGTGGTCAACCTGGCACGACGCCTTCAGCAGTTATACACCTCCAGCGGGTTCGAATCACATCGAGTCCACCTCGCTCAGCACATGCAGTTAGTTCCTCGCGCCCTATATACCGAAAGTGGCGCCAGTCTTCAAGCAGAACCATTCACGAAGCCCCTACGCTTAAACCATTCCTTCTGATGTTCGTACAAATATCCAGTTCTCCCGAGATTTGATGATCGAATCGATAGCCCGATAACGCTTCGAAAAACACATCCCGGCAGGCAGATCCATGCAACTCAATGCAGATATTGGACACGAAGGGCAACCACGATTCCGCATTCCGCGCCGAAAACAACTGAGATTCCGCGCCTTCGATGTCGATCTTCAAAAGATCAATATGTGGAAAGCCGCTCAACTTAAAAAGGCTCAGAAAATCCCACGCCTGGATTTGATTCGAGTCGTCCCGAACATCTTCATGAATGATTCCATCAGCATGGCAACTTAGTTGGCTCAGCGCAACCTTGGTAGATCTCGACCACACGGCACCACGAACTAGTTTGGCTCGCTCTCCAAAAGAAGCCAAATTTTCGCTGCATGTGTCAAAATTACTTCGATCCGGTTCCACGGCAAGCACCTTCGCCTTCGGAAATCGATGTAGTAACCATACGCTTGCCAAACCAATGTTGGCACCAAGATCCATAATCGTCGAGACCGACAGATGTCTCAGTGGCAGGTACTCTTGTTCAATCATGATCTGCCGGAAGACAAACAAATCACTTGTAAACGCCCGAAGCTTCAGGGGGGCCTTGCTGTGGTGCGTTTGTAAACGCCAGACTTTTGGATTTCGAAATTTCATCCTGTATTGCGCGGTACCAATCGTCCACTGAAGCGATGGCACTGGCCCGAGAGTCCGCACAGCCCTCACGATATTCTTGAGAAATTCAGTTGCTTGCCCAAATCTCATTTGTTCGTGGCCTGATCAAAAAAGATATTGGCGGTCACCAAACTAGACATCGCGAATTGGACGCTAGCGCTTCGCTAAAGTTTCCCTCCGTGAGTTTTTCACTTTCGTCAACATTCGCGGCCAGCAAGAAAACACGATCACAGCCTTCAAACATTTATTTTCAAACCCTAACCTCAATCCCAACAATCACTTCCATCAAGCTAATTGATACTTATTAGTTCGTAAACGCCCCTATTGACTGCTATGCTCCAATCAGGCTCGCAGCCGAGGCACGTTCCAACGCGCTTCCTGCGAGCTTTTGCATTTTCAAAATCGATTCAGGAGACGACCGTCATGTCCAAAAGATCCGAACGCCGCGAAGCCGAACGCCTCGCCCGCAAACAAGCCTACCTAGACTCGCGCAACAAAATCTCGCAATCCGCGTCCCTGCTACCGGACGCCATCCGCGACGCCATCTCCATGATCGGAGAACTCATGCCAGGAGCCATGGAAGAACTCACGCCACCACCAGTTCTAGAACCAACCGAACCCCCAGCGCCCGCCACGCTCGAAGGTCGTGACCGCTCCGCTCGGAATGCCACAAAACACGGCTGCTGCGCCGACACTCTCATCCTCGAACACGAGTCTGTAGAAGACTACAAAGCTCTCCAATCCACCTGGTTCACCACCTACAAACCCAAAGACGAAGGCGAAAAAAACCTCATCGAAAAACTAATCAAAGCCGACTGGCTCTACCAACGCGCCACCAACGCCCTTACCGAAGTCGAAGCCGACCTCTACGACGCCAACCCGAACGCCAGCCAATGGACCGAGCAGCAGCAGCGCACCTTCGGCCGCTTCCAGCGCTATCAAACCGCCAAAGCCAACTTATTCAATCAAGCCAAAAAAGCCGTCGAAGACCACCGCAAAGCCCGTCAAGCCGAACTCGACCGAGCCGCCAAACTAGCTCTTCTCGAAGAACGCTTGAAAGCCTTCAAAAAGAAGAACAACCAAAAAGAACCAACCTGGCAAGAGCATCTGGACGACATGAAAAAACAAGCCATCTCGTTAGGCTTCACGCCACCCACCGAAGACGAACTCTAACTCGTCCCTCCAATCTAACCCGCCACCACTAATATCCTAACTCCGTCCAAACCCCAACAAAAACCCCGTTCACACCTCCAAAACCACTCCCTCAACCACCAATTCACCTCCCTAACTCCATGCTCCTCGGTGGCTGAGCTCCCAGGTGCGCCCGTGATTCCTCAAACCGATCAGCAATGAATGACTCCTGCCCTGTCACGCCCTCACAACCACCTCGTCTTCGCCACGCCTTCGCCATTCGTTTCGAAAGCCTCTTCTGTTCCCTCTTCCCTCTGCCCTGCCACCCTGGCCGCCGGGCATCTTGGCGCTGTGTACCATAGTGAAGCGAACACGCAAAATTCCTTGTAACCGCATCGAAACATTCGCCCAATGCCGTTTAACCTCTCCTACAAGTTCCCCACCCTCCCTACCCTCAGCACCGCCCGCCCCTCCCGCTCCACCCTCGCCGACCTCGCCATCGGTCTCGGCACCCTCGCCCTGCTCTACACCATCTCCCGCGTTGGCTCGGAATCCTTCGTCCGCTTCAGCCCGCCCGACATCATCCCCTCCATCAACCTCGACCCGCATAACCTCATCAACTACGCCGCCCGCTCCACTCTGCGCATGTTCATCGCGCTCATCGCATCCACGCTGTTCACATTTGTTTACGCCTACGCCGCCGCTCGCAACGCCCGCGCCGAACGCATCCTCATCCCCCTGCTCGACATCCTGCAATCCATCCCCGTCCTTGGCTTCCTCTCCATAACCGTCACCGCCTTCATCGCCCTCTTCCGCGGCAGTCTCCTCGGCCTCGAAGCCGCATCCATCTTCGCCATCTTCACCGGCCAAGCCTGGAACATGACCTTTTCTCTCTATCAATCCCTCCGCTCCATGCCTCGCGAACTCGACGAGATGGCATCGCTCTATCGCCTTTCCAAATGGGAGCGCTTCACTCGTCTGGAACTCCCCGTCTCCGTCATCGGCTTAGTCTGGAACGGCATGATGAGCTTCGGCGGAGGTTGGTTCTTCCTTGCCGCCAGCGAAGCTATCAGCGTCCTCAACCGCCAGTACACTCTTCCCGGTCTAGGCTCTTATGTCGCCGCCGCCGTAACTGCCAAGAATCTCCCCGCTCTCGCTTGGGCAATCGTCACCATGATCTGCCTTATCCTGCTCATCGATCAGTTCTTTTGGAAACCCCTCGTCACTCTTGCCGATCGCTACAAGCTCGAACTGAGTGCGAGCGAAGAACGACGCAATTGGATCGTTGATCTCTGGCGAACCGCCACCCTCCCGCGCCACATCGAACAGGCGGTCGAACCCGTCATCCGTTGGGCTGATCGCCGTCTCTCCCAACTCACAGCCTTCCCGCGCGAAACGGTCGAGCGCACGCCCTCCAAACTCGGTGACCGCATCTACAACGCATTCCTGATCTTGATGGTCGTTGTCCTTACCCTCGCCGGAATTCGTTTCGTACTGGGTGAAGTCGGCCTGTCGGAGGTTGGTCACGCGGCTCTATTCGGCCTATACACAGGTCTGCGCGTCCTAGCACTCATCGTCTTCAGTACCATTGTCTGGACCCCGGTCGGAGTCGCCATCGGCTTTAGCCCCAAACTCGCCCGCATCAGTCAGCCCCTGGTGCAAGTGTTCGCCTCCTTTCCGGCTAACTTCCTTTTCCCTTTTGCAACCCTCGGATTTATCAAAGCGGGCATCCATCTCAACTGGGGCAGCATGCTGCTTATGGCCCTAGGCGCGCAATGGTATCTCCTTTTCAATATCATCGGAGGCGCACAAGCCATTCCCAATGATCTCCGTGAGATGGCAACCAGCCTTGGCCTGAAAGGTTCCCGGGAGTGGATCAAACTCATCGGCCCCGGAGTCTTTGGCACCTGGGTAACCGGCGCAATAACTGCATCCGGAGGAGCATGGAACGCTAGCATTGTCTCCGAACTCGTCTCCTGGGGTAACACAACCCTAAAAGCAAGCGGCCTCGGCGCGTATATCGCTGAAGCTACTTCCAATGGCGACTGGCCGCGCATCGTCCTCGGTGTCGGCCTCATGAGCGTCTTTGTTGTTGGAATAAACCGCCTCGTCTGGAGACCTCTCTATGACTTGGCCGAAGAAAAATATAGATTGGGCTGACATGGAACAAACCACCACTCTGCTAACTGCCGAAAACGTTACTAAAACCTTCAAGGTCCCATCCGGTGGCGAACACACCGTTCTCGAAGAAGTCTCCCTCTCCATCTCGCCCGGCGAAGTCGTCGCTCTCCTCGGCCGCTCCGGCTCCGGCAAAAGCACTCTATTGCGCATCCTCGCCGGCCTCATCGAACCCAGCAAAGGTAGAGTCTTAATCGACGGCAACCAACTCAAAGGTCCCAATATGGGTGTCGCCATGGTCTTTCAAAGCTTCGCGTTGCTTCCTTGGCTCACCGTCTTGCAAAACGCCGAACTCGGCCTCTTCGCGCGCGGCGTCCCTAAGGAAACCTGCGAAAAGGAAGCCACCCTTGCACTCAGCATGGTAGGTCTGGAAGGCTTCGAAGGCGCTTATCCCAAAGAACTCTCGGGCGGCATGCGTCAACGCGTCGGCTTCGCACGCGCCTTTGTTATGAAACCCGAAGTCCTCATGATGGACGAACCCTTCAGCGCTCTTGATGTCCTCACAGCCGAAAACCTCCGAGGCGAAATCAGCGACCTATGGGAGCGCGGTGCGTTCCCCGCCAAAAGCATTCTTATCGTTACCCACAACATCGAAGAAGCCGTCCTTCTGGCCGACCGCGTCGTCATCCTCGGAGCCAATCCCGGCATCATTCGCGGCGAGGTACGTGTCGATATGCCCCGCCCGCGAGACAAAAAGGGACCCCGTTTTACCGCTCTCGTTGACTATATCTACACCGTCATGACTCATCCGCAAGCCCCTGTCGGTGAATTGCCTCAAAAACCCGACCGTTTCCCCATGCTGCCCCACGCTCGCGTCGGCGGCATCAGCGGTCTGCTCGAAATCATCCACGACCGTGGCGGTCGCGAAGACTTACCCAAACTCGCCGACAGCCTCCGTCTCGAAGTCGACGATCTTCTTCCCGCAGTTGACGCATCCGCTCTCCTCGGTTTCGCTACCGTCGAGCAAGGTGATGTCCTCATCACCGACGCCGGAAGGGATTTTGCCACTGCAGGTATCCATCGCAGTCACGAAATCTTTAAGGAACAACTCCTCAAGAACGTCCCGTTTATCTCCACCGTTATGGAATCGCTCCGGCACGTTCGCGACGGTCGCATCAGCAAGGAATTCCTGCTCGACATTCTCGACGAGCATTTCTCCGCCTCCGAAGCCGAGCATCAATTTGAAACCCTTGTCGATTGGGGCCGCTATGCACAGTTATTCGAATACGACTCCGACGAGGAGCGCCTGCATATTCCCGATGAGCCGCATCAAAGTCGCGACTAAGTTTCCCCGCGCTACTGCCGCACTTCAAAATCCGCTGAACGCACCGCCGACACGTTCCCCGCATCGTCGGCCGCCTTGAAGTCCACCCGATACGAACCCGCCGCCAGTTCCTTGGCCGGAATCCGCAATCCCACCGGGATTACTGGATTGCCAGGGCGCGCGTAAGTAGCCATATTCAATAAGCCGCTATCCAACTTCTTCTCGTTCGTCGCCTTATCGTATACCTGCATCTGCAATGACACTGTGCGCGGTTTCGCCTCCAACATACCTGGCTCATAAATCTCCAGGTAGAACGCCCCTGAAGTATCTTTTTTGAACACGTGCGATGCATCCGGAGTCAGTTCCAGCCCTCCCACAATGAGCGGCGTTTTGTCGGCGAGCAATGTCGCGTCCAAGTTAGCGTCCACTGCGTTTACCTTGTGCATCTGTGTACTCATCGCAACGCTGCTCAGGCTGAATTTCTTGCTATCGTACGCGTCCACCACCAACGGAGTGTCTAACTTCCCAAAGCCCTCGCCCGCCGCACTGAACACAACCTTCAACGTATACTTCCCGGAAGCCAAATCAAATTGCGCTTCATAATCAAGCGGCTTGCTTTGAAACTCCTCCACTTCCTTCTTGTTCTCGAATTCCAGCTTCAACGTGTCGCTGAACTTGCCGCCAATCCCGCCGTCCGGTGTGTAGGCCACGCCGAGCAAATTGATCTCCGCCCGCATCTTGCCTTTCTCTTTTTTGAACTTCACAGCATCTGCGGGCATTTGCATCGCCACGTCCACCCGTGCCGTGTTCGGAGCCGTGAAGAAGTACGCGCTCTGCATCGTTGCAGTTATAGTTCCCGCCTCCGAACCAGCCGCGCGACTCTCCAATTCCTTGCCCTTCGACGTTCCAGCCAGCAAGTCAACCGGCTTCATGCTGCAATAACCGGTCCGCGAACGGATATTCACTCCGCTTTTGTCCAACTTCACCTTCAACTCGTGGCAAGAACCATCCTGCGCATCATCCACGGGTGAATAACCGAGCACATAGTACTCCTTCAACTCATTTGCAATCCGATCAAGGCCGCCCACCAAGTCGTTCGTATTCACAATCACGAAACCACCCGTCCCTGACGCCAATGCATACAAGACATCCTGCTGAGTCGTTACATCCGGAAGGTGCGGCAATATCACGCGCGGCTGATTTAGCGGATTAGTAGTGTTCGTATTAAATGGCGAACGCACCGGATTCGTATTGGTTGTTCCAGTTGTTGTCGTTCCACCTGACTTGCCCGGCGCAGATACTGGCGATGATGTTCCGCCGCCATGCGAAGGCGCGCCTCCACCACCACCTTTCGCTTGAAAGTACCCTGCCTTAACGAAAGCCGGATCCACTTTCGGATCGCCAAATCGCCACGACATCCCGCCCGGCAGCGGCGCAACCAATCCCCTCACATCAATCGGGTACACCGCCACGTTTGATTTGTTGCACGCATCAATCGTAGCCGTCAATTCAGAACGTCCCTCCATGTCCAGCGAAAAGCCTCCGCTCAAAAACACCAGCGTTTTGCGGCCTGGCACTGTCGCCAAATTCTTCGCTAAATCTCGCAGCCCCAGCAGCACCGTGCGCGCACCAAAACTCGTTTCCGCCCGAGTCAGCGCTGCGCCGCCTGCCACGTCTGTATTAGACGCAACGGCCGAACTCTTGACGCCACTCACCACTTGCTTCAGGCGATCGACATTCGATGTGAAATTCTGTGCAACCTGTAGAGCCCCGCCATAATTGACAATCGCAATCAAACGATTTGGCCCAGCGTTCTTGTCCAGAAACTTCAGCGCTGCCTGTCTCGCCTGCATTTGCTCGGCAAAGCCGATACTCGTGGCATCGAAGAACAGAACTATATAGTGATTCCTTCCCGGTACCGACGGGTCCGCATCTGATTCCGCTGAGAACGACTCAATCGTTTGCTCGTCTTTGTCTTCCCAAACGCGAAAGTCCTTTTGAGTCAGCCCGTGAACGTATTCGCCCTTCTTATCGGTAACAACCACATCCACCAAAACCAGCTTCTTCTCAGCCTTGATTACCGGTCCTGAATCCTGCCCAACCAAGATCGAGCAACCGCCAATCAATATCCCCAATAACCCAGCTAGCTTTCGCATCTTTCACCCCTTATGGAATTTCCACCGCGCCGTTCTGCGCTGCCATCTCTTTACCTTCCGAATCTCTAACCACCAGCCGGATCACATATCCACCCGGCGTCACATCAAAATCCTGCTTTACGGATACTGCTGGTGGCAACCGTGCCAGCGTTTCGTCCCGCAACCGCATCTCAATATGCCTCGACGTACCTTTCAAGTAATTGCCATTCCGGTCGAACAAAACCGCCACCACCGTCAAATCATCCCGGTTCCGTCCCTCTAGCTTCCTATAAGGCAACCGGCGCAAATCCACCCTGGCAACCACCGTCAGCTTAGCCGAATCTAAGTTTGGCTTAAAGAATCTGGTTTCCAAATCTACTGGAATATCACGAATCTCTTCCCGCGAAAACACCGCATCCTCAATATCCGCCTTCGCATCCGCTTCCGCATCCCCAGTCCGTTTGACTGCATAATATCCTCTCCGCGCCTGAATGTTCGAACCTTTTGAAGTCACCAAAGTAACTCGCAATTTGTGGTAGCTCCCATCTGGTTTCAACAATGCCGGCGAAAATCCAAGGATGTAAGAAACTTCAGGCGCCGTTGCTAAGTCCGCGAATCCACCTGCCAAGTCGTTGCTGTTATGCACATATTTCCCGCCGGTTCCGTCGGCCAATTCCGCCAGCACATCTTCGTTCGCCATATCGGCTTCGCGTTCGTATTGCGAGATCAGTACCTGCGCTTGCTGGCTGTACGATCCGGGCTGGCTCGCATCTCCGCCCTGTGTGTACAATCCGCGTGCATTCAGCGAACTAACCATGACATTCATCGTCGCCGCCAAATCGATGATCTGCGTCTTATCCTCCAGCGCTTCCGCTGTTTCCGTCAAAAATCCAGGCGATGCCATCACGACAAGTCGTTGCCCGGGTTTCGCGCCCATTCGGCGAATAATGTTCTTAATCGTGCTAAGCGTTACGCGCGTCCCCTGCTCTCCAACTTGAATCTCCTGTTGCGCCATGGTTTGCGACATTTGAGTCGCCATCTGCAGCGATCCCGGCTGCGTCGGGTCGAGCGATGCGCATACGTACGTTTCTTGGATCGCCGCATTGAGCGCGTTCGTGTCATGCTTATTGGCAATCAAATCTGCCCAGTAATATGTCAGGTCGGGACATTGCCGCCCTGCATGTTGATACAGCGCCTGGTAATGAATTTTCGAAATTGCGTCTTCTAACTTCGCTTTATCGTCGGTAAAGTCCAGCATCGTCTGTCCCGACGTCGTGTAAACAGCGGCTCTATCATTTGGTTGCAAACCTTGCTGCACGTGCTTAATAGCCGCCGTCTTCAAAACCATCAAATCGCTAACTTGGATGTTCAAATCGTCGAAAACATAAGCGACATATCGGTCAGGCGCAACAATGGTCGCTTCCGGTGCCTTGGCTTCTGTGGTCTCGCCAGGAGCGACGTTCGCCGAGCCTCCGCGTTTCACCACTTGAAAGCTGGCAATGGTCTGCTGCTTCCCTTTGTCGAATAGCTCAAAATCAGCCTTGGTTAAATTCCCAATCGCCTTTCCGCGCCCATCTCGTACAACGACAGGCACTAGAACCAAATTCACCTTGCTCTGAAACGTCGGCGTAGAATCATCCTGTTTCATTTCCGGAGCGGCCTGGTGCCCCAAACACGTCAGCGCCAGAGCGAACACCGCAATCACTAAGCGAACTTGACTCACGCGTAGATTGTACAGCCTTTTAGTACCCTGATCCTGATGAAGTTGTTTCTTTCCTTTCTCTTTTCCGCGCTTTTAATCTCCGCCGCTGAACCGCGTTACGTCATCGCCGATCAAGACGCTTCCGGACCAGCCGGTTCCGACATGATCGCCCTACTTGTTTTTTTGCAATCGCACGATGTAAATCTTCTCGGCATCACAGTCGTCACCGGCGACGCCTGGCGCGACGAAGAAGTGGCGCACACCCTACGGCTTTTAGAACTAATTGGCAGAACAGACGTGAAGGTTTATCCCGGCGCAGACCATCCTTTGGTGCGCACGCAAGAAGAAACAAAATTATTTGCACAACTGTACGGAAAAGCAGATTGGAACGGCGCCTGGAGCGACAACGGACACGCCGCGGAAGTGATTCCGCCGATGCCCGAAGGGACGCCAATAACCAAAGCAGCTGAGGAAGACGCGGTTCATTTCATGATTCGCATGGTGCACAAATATCCACATCAAGTGACAATCTACGGTGCCGGCCCCATGACCAACATCGCTTTGGCAGTCAGCATTGATTCGCATTTTGCGGAACTTGCAAAAGAATTAGTAATCATGGGCGGCAGTCTAAACCCGCGCACCGAAGACCCCGAATTTGTAAACGCGCCGCGACACGAATTCAATTTCTGGTTCGATCCAGAAGCCGCACAAATCGTTCTCCGCGCGCCTTGGGCTCGTGTCTTAGACACCACTGTTGATGCTTCTATCGAAACCCAGCCAAATGAAGAGATGTTTGCCGATTGGGCGCGCCTTAATTCCCCTGCAGCGAAGTATTTAACGAAATACACCACTCGTCCACTGAGTTCGTATATGTGGGACGAACTCGCGGCTGCCGCCTGGCTTGATCCCGGCATCGTTTTGCGCGAACGCGTCGTTTATATGGATGTGAATACGGTCCACGGTCCGAATTACGGCGACACGTTAATTTGGAGTGAAAAAGATAAACCAGTCATCACCTTGCGCCAAGTCCACGCCCAATTGGATGTGGATTTCAAACGCATGCAGCACGATCTAACAGAACTTCTCTCCAAACCATGGTGACGCCGTACATCATCGTCATAACCACTTGCGCCAACGACGACGAAGCAAAACAGTTAACGAAAGAATTAATCGAGAAACGTTTTGCTGCTTGTGTGCAGGCAAATCCGATCCACAGCACTTATCGCTGGCAAGGCGTAATCGAGTCTGCAAAAGAAGTGCGTCTTCTGATAAAAGCTCGAGCCGCCGACTATGGCGAGATCGAAACTTTAATCAAGAAGACGCATTCATATGAGAATCCGGAAATTCTCGCATTGCCGGTAATTGCCGGCAGCGCCGCCTACTTAAACTGGGTGGAGCAGGAAACCCAACGTTAATAGAAAAAGATCATGTCCGCGGCAAACATGATTTGACTTTTCTTTGTGCCGTTGTCATAAGCCGGATAGTCATACGCATGTTCGTAGCGGATTTCCGGGCGAAACACGACCGTTGAGCCAATCCAATGATTCCAGGAGATATCATGTTCTGAATAGCTTGTTTTGAAGCCTGTTCGCTGACCTTTCAAATCGTCGAAAAATTCATTTCGAATAATAAGTGCGTCACTCTTGCCCATCTGCCGTGCAACATAATTCACCGTCGCCCACTCAGGCGCAAAACAGGTCGTTTCGGTCGGCGTGTCGCAGTACGCCCCGTTTGAGTTTGTTACGAGGAGTGATGCCGCCGCTGGATTGAGCACATTAGGCGTGTCTTTCATGTATTGGTACCATGTCTCCCAATCCGTGTGCCACTTAGACTTGCCGAATTTGTGATACCAGGTGACGTAGTAAGCGGCCAAATTGTTGTAGTTATATTTGCTGTCGTTCAGGGAATTTGCGCAAATATAAATATTGTCGCCCCCCTCGCTCCAGTTGTACGCGACGCAAGCGTTCACCGTTGCTTTCGCATCCGGAGCCCAGGGCGCAGCTTCGCAACCGCCTGACAATCCTACCTGAGTGGTCCAGTGGTTGGTCCATTTGGTGGTCATATTGATGCCTGTCTGTGTGTAGCAGTCGTATGTGTAAGTCAGCGAGTGTGTGTAGGTGTAGTTGTTGGGCGCTAACTGGGCTTCGATATCGGGAAGCGAGATATAGCGACCAACCCTGAACATCTGTGCCATCACCAAGCCCGGGAAAGTATAAATCCACATAAGCCATCACCGGATCGTATCCATACTTATTGCCGATACTTCCATTCGATTTTGGATTATTCAGCAACTGCTGGCTGAAGTATCCTTCGGCAGTAGTAAATCGATAGTCAAGCCCATAAAGATTCGTCAATCGAAATCCCCAGTCAAAGTGATCGGTTTGAACCGTATCCGGTGTGCGCTCGAAATAGAGGGTGGCTTGGTCTACTTGAAAGGTATTTGGAACCTCGGCATAAGCTGCTGGCAGGTTGCCATAGGGCCGCCCACCAGAAGAACTGACGTTCATCCCTACGTCGAGCCAGCCGTAGATTTGAATGTTAGCCTTCTTCCACCAATCACCATTCGGACCAGTTTGGAGCGCGGTTGTGAGCGGGTACGCGGTTGCGTTGTTATATCCAATCCATGGTGTTCCGCCAATTGGCCAAACAGTGAAGGGAAACGGAGGAGCATCGACGGGCGGAGGGTCCCCACGATAAGTTGGCGCTGCGTTGGCAGCAGCAGGCGCCGGTATAGGCGAAGGGTGCCAGTCGTCCGCATATGCCTTTATAAAGCGCTTCCAAAACCCGGGAGGCTGCGCCGTGGCAACTGGAGAAGCGATGGGTGCGCTAGGTGACGAAGAAGAGGATGATGATGCTGACGTTGAGTTTGACGGCGAAGTCAGATTTTGAGTGGTGGAAGATTGAGCCGATGCGGACAAGGCGGCGACTAAAGATCCAACCACTAGAAGCGGACAGTATCTTTTGTGGATCATCTAGTCCAAATCTAGAAGTCGTACCAGAAGGAAACCATAAACGTTTCAGAAGGATTTCGTAAAAAAGAAATGAGGGAAAAATAAGGGCGCGATACACTAGCCACGGATCAAGCTTTATGTACACGACAACCGCGAATCTCATCCTTCCCAGCACCGTTACAGGTTCCTTTCCCCGTCCGCGCTGGTTCGACGTCAGTATGTGGGGACGTCCACTCGACACCTGCATGCTGGATATCCATTTCCGTGAAAAATTCATGGACGCCCTTTCCGTTGTCCTGAGCGATCAGGAACGCGCGGGGCTGGATATCGTCACTCACGGCGATTTCCATTTAGATGAAGATTTGGCGGGCCGATCCTGGCACCACTATCCTTTGCAGCGGTGGGCTGGCTTTGAAGGCGATCATTTGCAACCCGAAGAAACCACTGCGCCTTGGTTGCACTATCCGCCCGGAACCTTGTTGAACGACATCTATACCGGTTGGCGCTGGCCGCACGTTGTGGACAAAATTGAGCACCGGCCGTTGGACTATCCAAAGTTGTGGCGGATGGCTCAATCGAAGACTCGAAAACCTCTCAAATTCGGTACCTGCTCGTCGCAAGTGATGGCTCTGTTCCTCGATATCCATACGCCCAAATATACGGACAAACGGCAAGTGATCTGGGACATGGCCGAAGCCATGAATAAGGAATTACTGGCATTGCGCGACGCAGGCTGCCGCTGCATCCAGATCGAAGAACCCACTTTCCACTTTATGGCCAACACCTATGGAAAAGATCATGAAGAAGTAAAGTTCATGATTGACGCCTTTAACCGCGAAGTACAGGGCTTGGACGATGTGGAACTTTGGATTCACACATGCTGGGGCAACCCGAATATGCAGCGCGTCATGGATAACACCAGTTATGCCAACTCTATTGAAATATACCTGGAACGCTGCCGTGGCGATGTTTGGACGCTCGAAATGAAAGATCGCAATCAAGCGGATCTGGAGCTTTTTGAACCGTTCAAGCACGATCTGAAGAAGAAAATTTGCATCGGCGTTGTAAGCCACCGCACGCTGCAAGCAGACCGCGCGGAAGATGTGGCTGGCGAAATCCGAAAAGCTTTGAAATATATTCCGGTGGAAAAGCTCATTCTTTCCAGCGACTGCGGTTTCGGACGCCAAGGTTGCAATCGAGACATTGCCTTTTACAAAGCCAGCGCCATTGCACAAGGCTGCAACATTGTCCGCCGTGAGCTCGGCTTCCCGGCACACTACATTCCGGCCACCGACGCAAAGCTACAAGTGGACGTGATCCCCGGACGAAAAATGTAGCACGCGCTCTGTATAGATACGGCTGCGGAGCAAGTCTTCTTCGAGCGGCCTGGTAACGGGTGTCTGAGCGCGATAGGCCAGTTCTACAACGACGAGCGGCCGTAGATTATGGGACTCCAGATAGGCGGCAACCTTTGCATAGTCAATATCGCTGTCTTCGACATCCTCCAGCCAGACCTTATCGCGAGCGCTGCGCACGTGAATTTCACGCAACCGGTCTCCCACCTCCGTTAAGAACGCGACCGGTTCGAAGCCACCTTCGTAGGCCCAATCGACATCCACGCAGATTTTGACCGTTCTTGGATCGGTATGCGCAAGTATGTAACGCCACTCGCGCGCGTCTTGAATAAGCTGCGGCGTGTGATGATGAACGCGCAATTCGCAATGTTCACTCGCCAGCGCTTGTCCCATACGGTCTAAACTCTCGGCTTCGATTTTGAGTTCAGCATCTGTCTTGATGCCATCGCCCGCCTTCGGATCGGGATTCGTCACCAAACCCTTACAGCCAAAGGGAGCCGCCAGGCGAAGGTGCTTGAGCGCATTTTCAATCGTCTTGTCTGCGTTCTCGCGCGTATGCATCACTCCGCCGACATAAATGGACGGCATGCCCAGCTTCAGCGACCGCAGTAGGCTCAAAGTTTGTTCGCGAATATCATCGGCAAAGAACGCGGGGTTCAACTCAATATTTCTGAAGCCAGCTTTGCGCGCCATTGGTAAATACTCTCCAATAAGTTCGCGCAGCGGTTTTTTCCGCCGCTCGGCCATTTGCTGGAAAATGTAACCTTCAACCGACAATTCATACTTGGTCGGCTTGGCAAACAGACCCGTCGCCGCCATAGCTGCAAGAAAACTACGCCGCTTCATTCCAGATGTACCCGGCAGCCACTTTTCTAAACTCATCAATTTGAGCGTTTTGCCACTGCAAATCATGACTCAATTCTTGGGCAAGGATTTGCGCCACCGCGGGCGCCGCTTCCACACACGCCCGCGCGTCCAAAAACAAACCACGAGTACGACGCGCTAAAACATCATCAATGGTTCGCGCCATCTCAAACCGCGCCGCCCAAACAACCTCAGCCTGCACGTATGGCAATTGAGGATGAATCTGTTTTCCCGATTCAGGCAGCGTCTGAATCTGCTGCCAATCGCCGCCATAAACGCCTTGCCAGCCAGCCTGCGGCGATTCGGTGTAGCCGTGCAGGCGCAATTCCGCAGTGCGGCAAACGGAAGGCGTAAGCCCGCCCGCCAGGATAGCCTTATTGACAACGTCTTCACCCATGCGCCGGTATGTGGTCCACTTTCCACCCAAAATCGTCACTAAATTCGATTTGGAAGTTAGGATAGTGTGTTCGCGCGACACTGCCGCCGTGCCCGATGCATTTTCGTTGCGCACCAGCGGCCTTTGCCCCGCCCAAACGCTACCGATCTCTTTGGAAGTTGGTTTCCGATCTAAATACTTTTCGATATGCTGCAACAAAAATGCGCGTTCGTCGCGTTTGGCCGACGGATCATACTCGGGCCTTGGAACCGGACCGTCCGTAGTGCCGACTACAACACGGTCATGCCATGGAATGGCGAAAAGCACGCGCCCATCGGACGTTCGCGGCACCATCAAAGCAGTGTTACCGGGGAAAAAATCTCGCGGTAGCACCACGTGCGCGCCTTGACTCACCGAAAGCATCTCTTTCGCGCCTGGCTCATCCATGCGCCGGACATCATCAGAGAAAATGCCTGTCGCGTTGACCACTACCTTGGCTTGGCAATCGAACGTGGTGCCAGTTTCTGTGTCTTCCACCGCTACGCCTGCCACTTTATCCGCCGTTTTCAGTAACGAAGTTACGCGTGCGTAATTCAGCGCTATGCCGCCGTTATCGAATAACGTACGCATGAGAGCAATCGCATAACGCGAATCGTCAAATTGTCCGTCGTAGTAAAGAATGCCGCCCTTCAACCCAGCCGAATGAACAGTCGGTAACGCCTTGATCGTGCCGGCCCGCGATAATATTCGCGACCGGCCCAAACCTTCGCCGCCTGCTAGCACGTCATAAAGAGTCAATCCGACGCCATAAAACGGAATGTCAAACCATTGGTAAGCCGGAACAACAAAGGCACGCTTGCTGGCTAGATGAGGAGCGTTGCGAATCATCCGGCCGCGCTCTTTCAATGCCTCAAGAACCAGCTTCACATCACCTTTTTGCAGGTACCGCACGCCGCCGTGCACCAGTTTGGTAGACCTGCTGGATGTTGCCTTGGCAAAATCCACCGCTTCCAGCAGCAGCGTTTTGTAACCGCGAGTAGCGGAATCTACTGCCGCGCCCAACCCTGTCGCGCCGCCGCCGATAACAATCACATCCCACTGCCCAGCAGAACCAATCTCCCGCAACAAGCTTTGTCGCTGCAGATCGTGCGGCATATCAGTCTATTCCTCCCAAGCTTTCGCCCGTTCCAATGCGCGACTCCAGGCTACGCGACGAGTATTTCGCTGGTCGGCCGAAATCTTCGGCTCAAAAGCGCAGTCTGACTGCCACTGGCGCGCAATGGTTTCCTGGTCTGGCCAGTATCCAACTGCCAGTCCTGCCAGATAAGTTGCGCCCAACACCGTGGATTCCGGATTCAGCGGGCGCGTCACTTTGCAGCCCAGTAAATCCGCTTGCAACTGCATCAGCAGGTTATTCCTGGCAGCGCCGCCATCCACGCGCAGCTCTTTCAACGGAACGCCGGAGTCGCTCTCCATCGCGTGCAAAATATCGCTTACCTGAAAGGCAACTCCTTCCAGCGCGGCTCTGGCAATGTGCGCTCTGTTTGCCCCGCGCGTCAAGCCCACTATCGTTCCGCGCGCATATTGATCCCAATGCGGCGCGCCCAAGCCGGAAAATGCCGGAACGAAATAGACTCCCGCCGTGTCGGGAACGGATGCGGCCAGTTCCTCAATCTCTTCTGCGCTCCTGATGATTTGCAATTCATCGCGCAACCACTGCACCACCGCGCCCGCAATGAACACGCTACCTTCCAGGGCATACGTGGTCTTGCCATTGATGGACCAGCCAACCGTTGTCAGCAAGCGGTTTTTTGAAACCACCGGCTTGTCTCCGGTGTTTTGCAACATGAAACTTCCGGTCCCATAAGTACACTTCACCATTCCCGGATGCATGCACATTTGTCCAAACAATGCCGCATGCTGGTCTCCCGCAATACCGGCAATAGGAATGCCGTCCAGCACACCTTTGGTTTTGCCGCACACCTCACTAGAACTGACCACGCGCGGCAGCACAGCCTTGGGCACACCTAGAATTTGCAGCAGCTCATCATCCCAGGCAAGCGTATTAAGGTTGAACAGCATCGTCCGCGAGGCATTCGTTACATCGGTGACGTGAACTTCGCCTTGTGTCAGTTGCCAGATCAGCCAACTATCAACAGTTCCGAATGCTAACTCGCCTCGCTCGGCGCGCGTTCGCGCTCCTGGCACGTTGTCCAAAATCCAACGCACCTTACTGCCCGAAAAATAGGCATCAATGACCAAGCCAGTTTTCTGCTGAATCAACGGCGCATGGCCTTGCTCGCGCAACAGATCGCAGAATGCCGACGTGCGCCGGTCCTGCCACACAATCGCGTTGTAAACAGGTTCACCGGTTTTTCTGTCCCACACGATGGTCGTCTCGCGCTGATTAGTGATGCCTATCGCGGCTATCGAATCGGATTGCCCGCCAGACTGAGCCAACGCATCCATCGCCACGCCGAATTGCGTGGACCAGATCTCGCGCGGATCATGTTCCACCCACCCGGGTTTGGGGAAAATCTGTTTGAACGGCGCTTGCGCCATGCCATGCACTTTGCCATCTTCACTTAAAAGAAGCGCGCGTGAACTGGTTGTACCCTGGTCCAACGCCAGAATATGTTTCATCGCCTGAAGTGTATCGCGAACACTGCTTGCAGCAGCGCGCTTCGGCTGGGATTGTACACTGTTATTGCCCTGTTTGACCCGAGCCAGGAGGAAACTCGCGTTGAAGCCAGTACACGTCTTTTCCAATTTATTCATGGTCTCCCTGGTTTGCCTTTCGCTCAGCGAACTGCGACTCACAGCACAAACTACAGATCCGCGCCAAGCTTGCGCAGCCGACATACAGAATTTGTGTTCGGGAGTACAGCCTGGAGGCGGGCGAATCGTTGCCTGTTTGAAGGAGCATAAGGACCAAGTCTCGGATGGTTGTAAGCAAGCAATCCGAACGGCGATGCAATCATCCAACGGGAATGCGCCTTCCGGGAATACATCTTCAGGGGGTGCTGCGATGAGTCCCGCGCCAAGCGCGCCGGAAACTCCAACCAATGCACCCGTTGCCGCTGCGGAATCCAATGGGACGATTTCTGTAGCCAACACCCCAGCGGGCCCGGCGGGACGCTACTTCTTGATGAAGCAAGTCAAAATCATCGACCAAGGCTTGGGCCAAGGGAAACCAGCTTACGATCTTATGATTCCAACGACCTGGCAATTCAAAGGCTGGGTCAACGTCCATGTTGCGGAAGGCGGCTGTTTCGCCGATTGGTTTTCCGTCTTTGGAGATGCAAAGAACGCGGATGGATCAATTGAACTGCAGATCTTGCCCCAATACACTTGGCAATACATTGATAACCCCGCTGGCCAGCAGCAAATGCAGGTGCAAAATCAGCGCGATGCGCAAGTTGGCATGAAGCCGTGCCCAGTGCGCGCGCCGGTAAATGCGGAAGACTTCCTGCGTCAGGATCTTATGCCAAAAGCTCCTAAAAACGCCACGTTGGTCGGCATTGAGCCGTTCCCGGAATTAGAGCGGATCGTCCGCGACAGGCTAGGGGCGCCATCCAATACAAATGGACTTCGGATTCAAGCCGCTCGCGCTCGTATGTCTTACATCGATGAATCCGGAAAGCCTAATGATGCGTGGCTAACTGCCGCTACGGTTGTGCGCAGAGTTCCCAGCGGCGGTAGCGCAGCATACGATTCACACGCCATCATGGTTATGTTCTTTCGTGCTCCCAAAGGCCAGCTTGACGCAAACGATAGATTGTTTCAATTGATGGCGTCCACTATTCACCCGGAGCCGCAGTGGCAGCAATGGAGTAACGGAGTCATTTCCTCTCTCTATCAGAAAAAAGCACAGGAACTGGCGAAACAGCGCGCTATGATCGCGGAGTTCCAGCAGCACGTTGTTGACACAATCAACGGTGTGACGGCAAGGCAGATGGCGGGCGCAAACCAGTCAGCATTTGGGCAGGATCAATTAGTGCGCAGCGTGCAAACGTTTCGCGACCCGGCAACCGGCGCTACCTTTGAGCTCAGCAACCAGTTTGACCATGCCTGGAGTAATGGTTCAAACGAGTACGTCATGAGCGACGATCCTAATTACAACCCAAACGGCAATATCAGAGGCAACTGGAACCAATTGGAGTTGGTGCGCGCGCAACCGTAACGTACGATCTCTAAATGACTGATGCGATAGTGCCTGCCAAAGGACTGCTGGCAACAGCATATTCGCGCCGCGGCATGCGTCCAGCCAGAAACGCTGCCCGTCCCGCTTCCACCGCCAACTTCATTGCCACGGCCATGCGTTCGGAATCCTCAGCTTCGGCAATCGCCGTGTTCAGCAATACGCCGTCAAAACCGAGTTCCATTGCGATTGCCGCATCCGAAGCCGTCCCTACGCCCGCATCGACAATCAGCGGCACTTCGGTAATTGCTTCGCGCAGAATCTTCAGATTGGTTACGTTCTGAATACCCAAGCCGGACCCAATAGGCGCGGCCAGCGGCATGACAGCTTTGGCACCCGCGTCAATCAATTTACGAGCGTTCACCAAATCGTCGGTTGTATAAGGCAGGACGATGAAACCTTCTTTGGACAGCACGCGCGTGGCTTCCAACAGCCCTTCATTATCGGGAAACAGCGTCTTCTGGTCGCCAATTACTTCCAGCTTGATCCAATTCGACAAACCCACTTCCTGCGCTAACCGAGCGGTTCGGATGGCATCTTCAGCGGTGTAGCAGGCGGCAGTGTTCGGAAGAATGTGAATCTTCGAACGCTCAATAAAATCCAACTCTGATTCTTTGGTCTTGTCCGTCAGATTCACGCGCCGAACCGCCAGCGTCACCATTTCGGTGCCGGCAGCGTGGTGACACCTGGCCATCAATTGCTTGCTGCGATATTTTCCAGTACCCACAAACAGCCGCGAATGAAACGTGCGGCCCGCAATTTTTAGAAGGTCTTCCATGCCTTTCATTATCCGCCTGATCGTTTATTGATCGGGATCGACATGGAATGACGATTCCGCCGTGTACTTATGATAGTTGCTGAAGAAGGCTTCATACTGCATGTAGCGGGGCGTGCCGGGAAAATCCAAACGTGAAATGAAATGCGATGGAAGCCAGTATTCCTGCCCATCAAAACTGACCGCGGCGTATTCGACAGTCAGCGTTAAATCAGTTCCTGGAATTCGCGTGGCAGGCGGATCGTGACTTTCCACGCGCATCACGTTCAAGGTTGTTGGGTCGATCCAAATTCTATCCGCTGAATCGGGACGCAAATCGCTACAGGCATCGTCATATTCAACATTCTCCGGAGCATGGGTTTCAATCAACAGTGCATCTTTATTGCCCAGTTTTACGGGACCAACCAACGTATGGTTTAAACACTTTGCGCCGAGTGTTGAATTGAATAGAAAGTGCAAGTCGCCATAAGCAGGTCCACCGCTCCAAACAAATGGTCCTGAAATCTCGTTCTTCGCACTCGGCTTTCCGTTGATGCGCATTTGAGCGCGCGTCTCGGCAAAGGTTCCATGTCCTTCTTTGACGCTACGCGTGGTCGTCAGCACAGCTTCGGCGCGCGTTTCTTTCCGAACTTTCTGTTTGTCGTAGGCACGGGAAATAATCTGTTCATCGCAAACGAAATTTGGCACCGAACTTTCCAGGCGCTGGACATGTGCCCGCGCGCCTTCCATATAGCGCTGCAATTCGTTGTCCTGGCCCAAGATGATGCCGGCAAGGAACAGCGGCAGGCAAATCGTCTTCATCAGATCAATTCTGACTCAAACTGCGGCTATAGAGTTGGAAGGCAGCCCAATAATAAGGCTTGTTGTACTTGGCCCTGATTTGTAGTTTGGCGTCGTGCAGAGCTTGGGCATAGGGTTTATGGCGCAGCCGGATATCCGTATAAAATTCGCTCATTAATTCGCGCGTGGATTGATCGTCAGTTTCCCAAAGGCTGGTAACAGTATTGTGCGCACCAGCTTTGAAAGCAGCCCAGGCAAACCCAACCATACCTTCGCCCGCCAGCAGTTTTTTCCCAGCGCTGTTACAGCCGGAAATGGTGACCAAATCAGCGTTCAACGGCGCCGCAGACATCAAATCGCGCGCATAGAGTTCTCGATTTCCATATTGACCGGGAGACAAGATGATGGCAGAATCCAAGGGGCTCATCTTATCCGCCTCCACATGCGCCGAAACGTGGATGACGGAAAACAATTCGGGACGTGCTTTTTTATAGGCTTCCGGAACGGCCCGTTGTCCCGTTAGAACAGTAGCGTTATCGGCTCCAAATAATTTTGTCAGGTCGGCCACTTCATTCTTTGATTCATTCAGCACAGGATAGTTGGTTCCGGCATAGTTGCCGTCGCCTATGATCAACGCCTTGCCCGAACTTTGGTGATTCTGCTGGCTATCCAAGAGGGTGCGTAGTGATGGCGCCACTGCCAGCGTCACGTCGTCTAGCCAGTAGTGTGGCGTTCCGCCGTCAGTTGAAAGCAGGGTCTCGAAATTCAGTTCATGCAAGGCTCCGTCGGGAACAACGACAACTCGTGTTCCCTTTTTGAGATGACCTGCGACCGGACCGACAACTGTTTGATAAAGACGCAGGCCAGCCGGGGTCTGTGCATTGGCCGGATCTACGCCTACACTTTGAATCGCATTCGAGTATTCACGCACGTCGGCCGCAATCAAATCTTCACCCGGCAGTTCCTTGAAATCCTCCGTCGTCGGCGTTACTGCCCACACCCAAGATTTATGGGGAGCGAGCCAATAAAACACGATCGCGCTGTTCGACTGATGAGCAGTATCGCGCAGTCGGGGAAGGAAATCTTGAATGCTTCTGTCGGATTCGGCGCCTTGTGTCAGCACGGCGGCGCGGCTGGAATCTGCTACCGCCAAAGCTTGCCAAGGCTTGTGCTGCTTCACCAGAAACTCGACATATTGTTGGTAGAAGTGGATCAATGTGGATAGAAACGCGATTTGATTTTCCACTTCTTCTTGCTGAGAACGGTGATGCTCAATCGCGGTTACAGTGCTTTCAAAATCTCGCGATGCATCCTGTGTACGACCTTGTTGTGCCTCTAACTCGGCTAGGCGAGCATATGCAGACCATTCGGCATCACCCAATCTTGAACGGTTGCCATTCAGAACTTCGCGATACCAATGTTCGGCATCTTTTGGCTGGCTGCGTTGGACCGCGATATCACCGGCGTTCAACTTGAACCAAGCCTCTCCGTATTCATCGTGCTGACGCCCCAGGGCATCCCTGGCCAGTTGGTTAAAGTGCTCCGCGTCGCCCAAGTCGTGCTGTTCAAGGTAGCCGGCCGCCAACTTCTGAACAACCGGAACATAGAGTTCCAGGTCGGGGTCTTTGCGAACAAACGAGTACGCTCTGTTCAACTCTTCCATCGCAGTGCTGTTGTCCAGTCTCATGGAGGCGACTTTTCCAAGTTCCATATCGACACCGGCGTGAATCTGGAGCGGGTCGGCGGGAAGCAACTGGGCGCGTGCGCTTTCGAGACTCTGCGCAGCCCTATCTAGATTGCCCAATTTGAGATAACATTCGGCCAGATTGGTTTCAATCATTAAACCGACAAAGTGCGCCCGGCTCAGTTTGGCTGGTCGGATACCTTGCTGCAGGTAGTTCTCAGCCTCTGCATAGTGGCCCACGTCGTGTTTGTCTTGACCCCAATTGCACAACGTTTCGGCCTCCAAATAGTCAAGGTGGTTCGCCCGTGCCAGTTCCAGAGCACGAGCATAAAACTCTGTTTGACGACTCTCCTCCAATAGGGCCAGGAAATTCAGCGCCTCACCTTCAGTTAAGGGATCATCATGCTCTTGCGCTAAGCGAACGGATGATTCAAATAGCTCGACGGCGCCCGGATCTTTCTTCCATTTGCGATATGCCAAGTAAGCTTTCAAGTATTGGTATCGCGGCCGCAAGACGCCTAGGGCAACTGGCACGTCTGCTCTCAGTTGAAGGTCAGCTTGTTGCTTGTCACCTAGCGCAATCAGAGCTTCAATGTATTGTGCCTTAAAACGCCATAGAGACTCGACGCTGTGCGCATTTTGCATCGCCTGCTGGGCACTGGCGCGGGCAGAGTTGTAGTCGCCGGCTTGGATATAGCCGACGATTTGATTGCGGAGTTCTGCGTCGTTCTCCGGCGCGCGGCATGCCCAATTAATTGAAAAAGCGACAAGACACACCAAGGACGCGAGCCATTTGGAGGCTTTAACCCTGGGGCGGGACGTGTCCCCCGTTTGAAGATGCTTCACCTGCTGATGCGCCGCCGCCAATACCTGAGCCTAGCTCAAAGCGTAGCAGCGTTGCCCGCTGGGAATGGTCATTGATGATAATCTCTCCGAAATACACCCGCCCCAGCCCACGAATGGTCAACCTATTATTTAGGGCCTCCACTCCATCTGGCAGACCGTGTGGAAATTGAAGGCCAGTCACAAACGTGGCCACAATCGGTCCCCGGTCCGCATTCGGAATCTCATGTTTGCTGATCAAATTTGCCAACATGTTCTTCTTCGGTTCGCCAAGAGGGTGAAAGCACGTGGCGTACTTCTCACGAAAATCTGCGTCCGCCGCAAAACGAGCCATCAACTTTGCCTTGGACTCGTTATCTCCGAAAATATCTGTCGCCGTCTGAACGACCACGGGAAACGGCGCCAAATCTTCGCCTGCAATGCTAATACCTTCAAATGCAGCTGAAAAAGACCGGATTGTCGTTTCCTGCGTGCCGGTTGTCGTCTGCATGTGTACTTGCAGTTTCTCGGCACTGAAGATTCTTCGTGGTGTTTTCTCGGTCGCATCCGGCTCCGCATCAATGCTGAGACCCAATAGGCACGATTCCACGGTCGTCACCGCTGGCAGCGGATTCTGCCCGTGGTTGCCATGCGTGTATTCGGCAGCTTTGCGAGGATCCGAATAGTCGCCCTGTGCGCGCGAATGAGCCTCGCTAAATTTCAAATAGTCTTTGTAGTGGTACTGCTTGACGTCATCTCCTGTGATATGCGCTTCCGACAGGCCGCCCGTCACAGGCAAATTCACAGCAGCCGCAGTCTTCAAGAAAACGTCGTCCGGCCTCCGAAGGCGGCCGCCGAAGGCAACTGCGCTTCCGCTAAATACAAATCGCCTATCTATGGGCAGTTCTACAGGCATGTGCAAATCCTCGCTCTAGTTAGAGTAATGCAAATCAAATGCGTAGGTCTGAGTTTGCGCACCATCTAACGTAGAACGTAAGACCAGATTCAAGCGGCCTGGTTGCAGATTTTTTGTAGGAATCGGTATCAGGACGTTTGTATCCACAGGCTTCTCGCCTTTAATCCCCTGCACAAGCCTCTTTCCGTCTGCCGTCTCCAGATAACCTTCAAATCCACCCGCCGCCAGTTTGTCCACATTCACGGGCAACACTAAAACCGAAGACTTGCGATCCAGATGTACCTCAGCCAAGGCACCGCGCGAAGCAGTCATCAATGGCGCAGTTTCCGGTACTGCTTGTACATATTCCGCCGAACCGCCAAAGTTTTGGTAACCCACCACACACGCCAGCGCTAAAGCCGCAAACGCCGGTACCAAAGATGGCCATCGCAGCCATTCCCGCCAGCCAACCGCTGCGCGCGAAAGCTTTTCTTCCCGTAAAACTTCTTTCAAATTCTCCGTAACAGTGAAATTCTGACGCACCAAGTCCGAACAAACCGGACAATCAAAAAGGTGCTCCTCAAACTGCGTCCGCTCCTCCGGCGACATCTCTTCCAAGATGTACTTTTCAACCGAATGTTGCGTTTCGGCTAATTGATGGTTCATATCTTACTCATTTCTACTGTGAATGCAATTGACAAAGCGTTTCAACTTGCAGCAGCCCCGTTTGCCTTGCCATTGCCGCCTTTTTTCAAAACCTCCCGGAAACGCGCCAACGCTCGAAATACCTGTACACGCAGGTAATTCCGGTCGATGTTCATTTCCGCACAAATCGCGTCCTTGTCTAGCTCCAGCAAAAACACCTTCGACAGCAGCACTTGGTCGCTTTTCTTTAATTTCGCCAATTCGCGTCGAATAGCGTCTTTCTGCTCATTAGTAATGTAGCTGCGCTCGGCGTCCAGCGCGCGTTCCACCGGTTCCAAGGCGTTTTCGGGTACCTGCTGAAACCGGCCCGATTGCCGAATGGTTTCCAGAACCACGTTGTCGCAAACGCTGTTAACATAAGCGCCTAGCTTCTCCGGGCTGTGAATGCCGCCATCCCGCCGCACAATATGGATGACACGGCATAACGTTTCCTGGGCTACATCTTCAGCCAGATCGGACGCACGCATCTTCGAGCGCAGCTTCACCAGCAGCAGTTTGTAGAAATAGCGAACAAAGTGCTCTGTTGTCGGGGTATCCCCGCTCGCCAAGCGACTCACATAGATTTCATCGAAAGTGTACGTTTCCACTGTCCGCCTACGCAGATTTCGATGGTACAACGCCGATGATTGAACTGGAAACGTCAGACCTTTGTCTGACGGTGGGAGAGGTACTGTTGCCATTCCTTTTACCTACGCCTTACTACCGCCATGCGCACTCGCCTAAGGCGACGCACAACCAGTTAACAAGAGAACCTGAAACCAAATCGAAAAACATTACAATGAATAATTTTTCGCCCGACTGCATCTCATACCGATAAGTCATCTAGAGCCAAGCCCAACAGGAGTACTTAGGAATGAGCCATCGCTACAAAATTCGCGCCTTTGAAAGTGGTGACCAGGACGGCGGCGTCGAAGCCGGTACAGTTGTCCTGCCTATCGATCGCAGTTTTTCCCTGTACGCACGTACAGTGGACGAGGCTGAACGTAAGCTACGTGACGATGTAGCCACCGACAAACTGCCGAAAGGCCGTGTTTATCAGGTGTGTCCACCATTCGGAAATCCTGAATCAATCCGCGCTTTTTCGGTTGCTATGGATGGCGAGTGTAAGCGCGCTTTTCTTGATCCGGCTTCCGGTATTTATTCCGAGTTTCGCCGCATCCGTTACAAAGACATGCGTGTCAATTTCCAGCGTGAGCACGTCGAAGAACTCCAAAAAGCTTAAGGACAATTGCAGTACACTGAGACTGCTTTGGCTAAAACTCTCATCGCCATAACCGGCGCCTCAAGCGGCATTGGTGCTGCCTTTGCGCGCCGTTTTGCGCCCGAACACGATTTACTGCTCATCGCCCGCCGCCGCGACAAACTGGAAGCACTGGCAACGGAGCTCACTCAGAAATACGCCTGCAGCGCCGAAATTCTGGTTGCCGATGTAACCAAGGAAAGCGATACCGCAGCCGTGGCGGATCGTCTGGCCACGGAACCGCATCTTATTTTACTGGTGAATAATGCGGGATTTGGCGCCAAGGGACGCTTTTGGAAAGCGTCGCTAGAAACGCAAGAAGCCATGCACCGGCTGCATGTGATGGCTACTGTTCGCCTGACGCATGCGGCGTTGGGCAATCTCACCAAGCGCAATTCCGGCGGTATTATTAATGTCGCTTCCGTTGCAGCCTTCGTGCGCAGCCAAGGGTCGGTGAGCTATTGCGCTACAAAAACTTGGATGACTGCCTTCACCGAGGCGTTGTACCTAGATCTGAAAGGCGCTGGTTCTAACGTCCGCGTACAAGCGCTTTGCCCTGGCTTTACTTATTCGGAATTCCACGACACCATGGGCGCAGACCGGTCCGCCTTGGCTGGGCGAGAACTCTGGCACACAGCCGAATTCGTTGTGGATGCATCCATCACCGGCATGCGCCGCAATCAACTTTTCGTTGTGCCAGGCTGGCGCTATCGTGTGCTTACTGCCTTGATGACCAAACTGCCTAGCACCCTGCGACTTTATGTGGAAGCCGCGTTTGGCCGACGCCGCGACAGTCAATTGCGCGCGCCCAAACCACCCAACCGTCTGACATGAATAAACATTTTCTTGCGCTCGACCTTGGCGCCGAAAGCGGACGCGCCATGCTGGCTACGCTTGCCAATCACAAGCTTGAACTGGCCGAGATTCATCGCTTCGCCAATCTGCCGGTCCGCCTTCCTACCGGACTTTATTGGGATACGCTTGGCTTGTTTCGCGAGATGTCCGCCGGTATTCGCAAAGCCGCTTCGCAAGCCAGCACTATCGATGGCATCGCTGTCGACACCTGGGGCGTTGATTTCGGACTGCTGGGGCCGGACGGCTGTCTGCTGGACAATCCACGCCATTATCGTGACCAGCGCACAACCAAACTGGTTGACGAGGTAACAACGAAGCTGCCGCGCCACGAAATTTTTCGCCAATCCGGGACGCAGTTCATGGAAATCAATTCGCTGTATCAGCTTTACGCCATGCAGCGCGACGCTCCGCATGTTCTGGCACAAGCGGCACATCTGGTGTTCATGCCGGATTTGTTTAACTATTTCCTTACCGGCGCTATCGCTTGCGAACGAACCATTGCCAGCACGTCACAGTTCTACAATCCCGTGAAAAAACAGTTCTCCACTGATATGCTGCGCGCGCTCGGCATTCACGGCGCGTTCCTGCCTAGGTTGATTGATCCCGGCCTGGAACTGGCGCCTGTACATCCGGCGATTAGCGAAGCTTGCGGATTGAAATCCGAAACCATGGTTTACACGACTGGATCGCACGACACCGCCTCGGCCGTCGCTGCCGTTCCTGCGCATGGAGACGATTGGTGTTACATCAGCTCCGGCACCTGGTCTCTGATGGGTCTGGAATTGAATGAGCCCATCATTAACGACGCTTCGCTCGCCGCCAACTTCACTAATGAAGTAGGCGTCTGCAACACGATTCGATTTTTGAAAAACATTCCAGGTTTGTGGGTGCTTCAGGAATGCAAGCGCGCTTGGGAGCTCGCCGGTAAATCGTACTCATACGCTGACCTGACTGAACTAGCCGCTTTGGCCAAGCCCCTGGACACGGTGCTGGATCTGGATCAGTTCATCTCACCTGGCAATCATCCCGCACGCATTGTTCAACATTGTAAGGAAACCAACCAGGCGCTGCCCCAGGACATGGGCAGTACGGCACGCGTCATTCTTTACAGTTTGGCCATGCGTTATAAGGAAGTGCTGGAAACGTTAGAATCCCTATCCGGCAAGCGCATCAACGTCATTCATATAGTCGGCGGAGGTTCGCGCAATGCATTGCTGAACCAACTGGCGGCCGATGTCACCGGCCGCCGCGTTATTGCCGGGCCAGTAGAAGCAACTGCCGCTGGTAATGCGCTGACGCAAGCTCTGGCAACAGGTGATATCGGGTCATTGGACGAACTTCGCGCCATCGTTCGCCATTCTTTTGAAGTGGAAGAATTTCGCCCGTCTTAGCTTCCGCTGTTATACCGCTAAAGCAGCGTCCTCTGCGCGGTAATCAATAACGTCCCCCGGCGGTTGTAAACGCTCCCAATCTATGCTTCGCCGAATAGCTTCGTCCAGCGCTATCGGTTCGCGGTAATGCAATTCCTCGCGAATGCGGGTTGAATCCGCCACCCAATTCTGCGCAGAGTTGCCCGGCTGTGCCAAGTGCTTGGGCATTCGCTCCTTTGGCAAAACAACGAACTTGCCGTTCCAACCAGTTGCTTTTGCAATCTTGTTCGCCCACTCAAGCTCCGAAAATGCCGGCGTCTCTGCAACGTTATAAATTTGGCGGGCAGCCCGTTCCGAAACTGCCGCTAGCGCAATCGCTGCCGCTACATTTTCCACATATCCGCGCGGCGATTTCCATGCAGCCCAACCTTCTTCCAGAAAAATCACGCGCCGCCCATCGTCAATTCGTCGCAGTATGGGACGAAACCTACGTAAGCGATCGCCCGGACCGTAGATCATTGGCAGTCGAAGCACAGTGCCAGGCAACTCGGAATCGCCCAGAACAGCACGCTCCACTGGAATCTTGTCGTATTCATCATCCAGCCAGCCAAAAACTTTCTGCAGCATCTTCACCTGTTCGGGCTCGCCCGAAGCGGCGAGTCTTCTTTTAATGGAATAGGCTCGACAGGACCGTCCTCGCTGCCATGCAGCACCCCGCACGCGCGATACACATCCATGCTGCTGGCAATGACAATCTTGCTTGCAATGCCGCGGAAAGTTCTCATCAGTGAATCCGCCTGTGAACCCGAACTGAGGATCAAGTCGATAACAACGTCGGCTTTCGGACGTAATACCGCCAACTCCCGCCGCTCGCCGATAATCTGCTCTGCCGGCAAGTCCACCTGGGTGTGTCCGCGGTGAAATACAGAGACCGTGTGGCCCAGCCGGACTAACTCGCGTACGACGTATGGACCAATGAAACCCGTCCCGCCAACGACAAGAATCTTCATACTCAACGGCTACCGGCCCGCCAGCTTTTCGAAGAATTCCGAATACCGCGCGCCCGTCACTTTGATATTTGCCGAGGCGTTTTCTAACTCAGCTATATCTTCGGATGTCAATTCAACGTCCGCAGCTCCCAAATTCTCTTCCAACCGGTGCAGCTTGGTCGTACCGGGAATCGGAACAATCCACGGCTTTTTCGCCAGCAGCCACGCCAGCGCAATCTGACTCGCTGTTGCCTTCTTCTGCTCTGCAAACTGGCTGATCAGAGCAACCAACGGCTGATTCGCTTTTCTATTCTCTGCACTGAAGCGAGGAACGTTGTTGCGAAAATCCGCGCTACCCAGTTCCGTCTCGGCGTTGATCGTGCCCGTCAAAAAACCTCTACCAAGTGGACTGAAGGGTACAAAGCCGATGCCAAGTTCCTCCAGCACCGGCAGCACCGTTTCTTCAGGCTCCCGCCACCAAAGCGAGTACTCGCTTTGCAACGCCGCCACCGGCTGAACCGCATGCGCTCGGCGAATGGTCTGCGCTCCCGCCTCCGAAAGGCCAAAATGCTTCACCTTGCCTTCCTGTATAAGTTCTCTTACCGCACCCGCAACATCTTCAATCGGCACGTTGCTATCCACACGATGTTGATAAAACAGATCGATCACATCCACTCGCAGCCGTTTCAGCGACGCCTCCGCCACCTGCCTGATGTGTTCCGGCTGGCTATTCAACGCAGTCCACTTGCCCCCATCATTCGGATCAGCTTCCCAACCGAACTTGGTAGCAATCACCACTTGCCCACGAAAAGGAGCCAGCCCTTCGCCAACAAGTTCTTCGTTCAAAAACGGACCATACGTTTCCGCCGTGTCAAAGAACGTCACGCCACGTTCTACCGCGGCATGCAGAAGCGAAGTCATCTCCCTGTTGTCCTTTGGCGGCCCATAAGCCCAACTCATGCCCATGCATCCCAGCCCGATTGCCGAAACCTCTAGTCCGCTGTTTCCCAGTTTGCGCTTTTGCATTGTTTTTCCTTTTGATAACGCCATTGTCCGTCATTACCCTCCAAGTGCATTGGCCCTCGAAAAACTCAGTCACA